>CAWEXU010000013.1:0-209236 GCA_963813075.1 Methanotrichaceae archaeon | reverse complement strand
GCTCTGGGAACTCGTGCAAGAGATCTGCCATCTCATTGCCGCGTTCGCCGCAGCCCACATAGACCACAATGTCGACATCTGCCCACTTGGACAGAGTCTGCTGCATAACCGTCTTTCCAGTGCCGAATCCTCCTGGAATGGCTGCAGTTCCGCCTTTGGCCAGGGAGAAGAATCCGTCTATAACCCTCTGTCCTGTTCTCAGGGGAATGGTTGGTGCCAGTTTTTCTGTCACCGGTCGGGCCATTCTTACCGGCCACTTATGCATCATGGAGAGCTTGGTTCCGTCATCCAAGACCGCAATGGTCTCATCGACGGTAAAGTTTCCGTCATAGATCTCCTTGATCACACCGCCCTTCAGGTTGGGTGGGACCATGATCTTATGCTTGATGAGAAGCTGCTCTTGGACCTCGCCTATGGCCTGGCCGGGCTTGACAGTATCGCCCTTTTTCACTACGGACTTGAACTCCCACTTCTTCTTGTGGTCGATGCCGTCCACGAACAGACCCCGGCTGATGAAATCTCCGGATGCCTCTGCAAGCTTTGGTAGCGGCCTTTGAATGCCGTCGTAAATCTGGGTCAGAATGCCTGGACCCAGCTGTGCTACGAGTGGAGCTCCCGTCTCCTTGACGGGCTCGCCAGGCCTGACGCCGCCCGTATCCTCGTATACTTGAATGATATGTTTGTTGCCGGAAATGCCGATGACTTCGCTCATCAGGCCTTCCTCACCGACCAACACCAGGTCGTACATGGAAGCCTTCAGACCCGTAGCCTGAACTAGTGGTCCGGCAACTCGCTTTATTTTCCCTACTTCCATAAATCAACACCTATTGCCCTTTTAATTTTCTCTCTCATCTCTGTGCTCTGCTCGGTTCCGATGGTAATCATGGTAGGCTTGATAGACTCGGATAACTGCTCCTGAAGCCTCTTTGGGAGCTTGTTATAATCCGATTGCTTCAACACCAGAATTCCTACATTGGAATCGGCCATGACATCGCCAATCTTTGAGACCATCTCATCTTCTGTGTTGGCAGCATAAGATTTCTTGACTCCTGCCAGATTGAACCCGAGGACACTCTCGCTTCCACCTACAAAAGCAATCTCCATTTTAAGCCACCACCACTTGTTCCTCTATGAGTTCAGAGGGGAGTCCAGCTTCTTTGCCTCTAACGATCTTTCTGATGTTGGAAACCTCTGTCTCTTTGCTTACCATGTATCCGAGCACTGGCAGGATGGATAACGGATGATAATTGGAAAGAGCCCATGCATACCGTATGAGATAAGCCTTCAACCTGGCTTCGACTCTGCTTACAGCGTCAAGATCTGATGTTGCGATATCGGATATTGACGACCAGAAGGGGTATCCCTCCAGGCCACGCAGAAACTCGCCGAAAGGCTGACCTGCCATGCGGGACAGCTCATCGTGCAGCTTTCCTCCAGGAATAAGGTTCTCCTGTATTACGGCTGCATCGATGCCTGCTTTGTTCATCCGGAAGAGAGTGATCAGATTCTTGATGTCTATCTCCCTGCGGACGTATTTGAGCAGCAGTCCACCACCTACAGATAATGTGCCGCCTACAGCACGTTCCATCCTGAAGTAATAGAGCTTGTCCAGTGCATTCTCCAGAGATGCTAGATTCTTGCCATCATATTGTGCCAGAGCGCTGGAATAGTCGGTCCCATCAAAGGAGGCGATTATATCTTGAATGCTATCCTTCTTCGCCAGCTCCTCAAGGTGCTCCGGGGATATTTCGCCCGCCGGCACGAGATATTTCATGATCTCTGTGTCGGAGGCGCCCGAGAACTTTCCTCTCAGAAGCGTCTTGATGTTCCAGACATCCCAGCGCCTCAGATACTCCAGTATCAGGAAGGATGGCTCGTCTATAGAGACTTCCGCCAGCTTCCTGAAGGTCTTCGCCATATTGTCGAATGTGGCGTGTTCGATGAGATCCACACCGGAGTAATCCTTGGCGAGCGCGTCGATTTCCTCTTTATACTGGGTCTCTTCCAGGTATCGAGCGATCTCTGACATCTCCATGTTCATCATGCGGGGATACATCTCCGCAGGAATGAGCTTGGTCTTCATTGCCCGGACTCTGCCCGTGATGTAAGCGTACTTCACCGGTAAACCGAACTTCGGCAAACGTAGTACAGGCATTGTCCTCACCCGAATAATATCCCGGAAACCTCTTTCATGTGGTTATTAAAGACCTCACGCGCAAGAGTTTCATATGACAAATCGTAACGTAGAGCTCCATCACTGCTCTCAACCACAACGCCGCCGATGATATCCAGATTCCCGCCGTAATTTGGGGCGAGAGAGGATACGAAGGCCTCATCTCGCTTGTTGGAGTAGACCTTCATATCCTTGAGGTCGTAGGACTCGAGCATCTTTTTAAGCATGGCCTCATTATCCTTCTTGGGAAGACTTGCGATCTTCTCAAGGAGCTTTGACCTTGCTTTCTCCAGGAGATCCTTGTGAACATTAAGCTCCGATCTCTTGACTTCGAGATTGGCGCTGGAGATCTCTCTGCGCTCGGTAGCCTCTATGGCGTGTCCGACCTCTACTTCCTTTCTGGATTTGATTTCAGCGGCACGTTCCCTAGCTTCATTGAGTATCCTTGCAACCTCAAGGTCCGCTTCGCTCACTATCTGAGCGACCTTGTCCCTACTGGTTGCCAGGACTGACTCAACCACTGCATCTAGTGCCATTGCCTCTCACCCTTTGGAAATGGCCAGCTCAGGGTGTCACTATTGCAGAGAAGGGCGTCCAGGCGAACATCAGGATCAACGATACAGCGAGACCGAAGATGATCAGTGTCTCGGGCAGAAGCATGAGGAAGAGACCCTTACCCAGGAATCCAGGCTCCTCAGCCACAACGCCCACCACAGCGGCTCCGATACCCTGTTCACCAACACCGGCTCCGATGCCTGCTAATCCAGTTGCAAGGCCAGCGCCGACAGCCAACAATCCATACAGTATTCCCGCATCTGCTACAACTACCATTTTCCTCAATCCTCCATTTTATGAATATTACCGTCTGTGTTCAATTTTCTGATTTGAAAGTTAATTTTCATGCCTTCAAGAACCTCCGGACATGTCCGAAGGGGCTATACTCCACTCCACCGCCATGTGCGCTGTAGAACTTGGTAAACATCTCCACGTAATGCAACCTGAGAGGATGCATGAATGGGGAGAGGATTCCCAGCAGGATGTTGATGAAGTGCACTGCTACCAATATCACTACGCCTGCGACTATCGCAAGCATGGAGAAATCGGCACTATTTGTCGCTCCACCACTCAGCATGGGCATTATGACGTAGAATGCCAGCTGATTTGCCGCATATGCCAATCCGACCGAGGCCAGGCCGATGGCCAGAAGCCTGAGGTAGGAGATAAGGTTGCTGACATAAGACGGGGTGTGAGCCAGTCCCATTGCGCCTTCTGGGCCCATGACCATCATCACTACGGATGCAACGATCACTGCGGCACCGATGTACACCATGATCATCTGTCCCATGACCAATCCAAGCAACGCGATAGCGAAGAATACCTGGAAAAGCATCACAGGAAGCCGCTCGAAATAGGCATGCCTCTTCTCACCATAGTTGAGTTCCGTCTTGATTCCCAGGATGGAACCAACAGAACAATGAATAACGCCGATGAACAAACTGACGCCTATTAAAAGCAGAACCGCATTTGTGGCCAATCGATACAATCGGGAAGACTCCCAATGGGCCGAGTCCGTCCAAGAGACCCGTATACGCCCTCGCCAAAGAACAGGCCGGCATTTTGCAATTCGACCATTTCGTGGTGGGTTAGCATTCCCATCATATAGTTCCACAGGCCGAGAGGACCAAAGATCTCGCCGTAAATTATGCCAAATATGATTGCCCATACGCTCGCAATCATGACGATGTTGATCAGCTGCTGCCATCCTTCTGTCCTGAACCTCTTCTTGAGCATAACCAGAATCAGAAAGATAATAACACCGTAGCCGACATCTCCCAGGATCATTCCGAACATGATCGGGAAGAAGACGAATATCAACAGAGACGGATCGAACTCCTTGTACTCAGGAATCGCAAACAGCCTCGTGATCAATTCGTATGGCTTGACAAGGCTTGGATTGTCCATCTTGGTCGGTACGTCTTCGCCGCCTTTAACCAGGTCGTCTGCCTCTTTATCGGCGATCAATTGGACGTCCAGTTTTCCTCCAGCAGCGCTCTCCAGCTCGCTCTTAAGCCGGCTGTACTGATCGCTTGGGACCCAGCCGTCGATGACAAAGGCATTTTCCGTCTCTGCGAACCTGAGAGGGGATTCTGCCTTGTTGACCTGCATGGAGAGGTATTCATCCGTCGCCAGCATCAGATCTTCGTATTGCTTCTTCATATCGGCAAGCTTCTTTTGAAGGGGAGCTAGCTCGCCTTCCAGAGATTTTATGCTGCCATTAAGTGAAGCAATAGCCGAATCGACGCTGCCCTCGAGCTTGGGAACGGACATCTCCTGGAAGCCGTGCTCGGAAAGGACCGCAGATACCTCGCTGGCCTTTTCTACAGGGACAAATACGGCCGCATAAGATGCGTTCTTGGCGGTTCCAGTAAAAACCTCGTTCACTGGAGAGACCCGGGCAACGTCTGCTTCTACAGGCGTGGCTGCCGTGCCCACAAATGTCGCCAGAGAATCATAACCATGATAAGCTTCCAACGGCAACGGCAAGACAGACAATGGAGTTAAAGACCTGATCTGATCCTGTTTGGACTTGATCTCCGCCTCGACCTCGGTTATTCGCTCGAAGGTGGCGGTAACATCGGCCCCCACGTTGTTTAGAAGATTGTCCATCTCGGATAGAACCTGGGACTCAGGATATGTCTTCTCAGGAGCCTTGTTCTTGATATCAAGGTATCTGGTGACAGATCTGAGCTTAATGAGATTCTCAGAGTACTCCCTGGCTTTGCCTATGGGCTTTCCCAAATCAAACTCAGGCTGGTTGCCATTGTAATTCACAATGTGCAATAAGCGCAACTCATGCAGCTTTTCTACTACTGGAGATATTACGTCCTTTGACCCGGCTACGACTACACGACTCATTTCAACGGGTCTAAGCATGTAACGACCCCGTAAACTCCTTTAACAAATATTCAACTGCTTTGTCCAGCTTGGCGCCGGCGCTGCCGCTCATTGAGGTGACGTTCTTATCACCGCTCTGGATGATCGACTGCTTCTTTACCTTTACATCGCTCTCTGCTTTGGCAACGCTCTTGTCATAGTAGTCCTGCGCTTCAATCTCGGCCGATTTGACGAGATTCATTGCTTCAGTAGTGGCATCGGCTATCTTTTTTTCCTTCGCTTCCAGAGCTTGCTGGACTGCAGTTCTGGCTTCAGCCTCTGCCGATTTGATTTTCGATAAGATATCGTCTCTAGCCATCTGATCCCTCTACATATTCCCTCACTACACCACTCCTGTTTTTCAAACAGCGCTACATCACTTTTGGCTCGTGATAAACGCTCTTTTGCATCCTCATCTACCAATATAAACTCTTCGGTTTTGCTTTGTAGAGAGGAGAGGAAATTCCCTCTCAGCTCAACATCCTCAAAATTTAAGGGCAACTTCCAGCTCTTTGTGGTCTTTTGCATATTCTTCAAGAGCAATATGCTTCTTCCAGGCCTCCGTTGCCTGCACCATCGCCCGCGCTCCAGCGGTGGTACTATCGGGATGGCCGTGCACGCCACCGCCGGCCAGGACGATGCAGTCTATGCCATATATCCAGGTTCCGTGGACCCTGGCCGGACCCCGGCTGAGGCCACGGGAAGACCCGCTTGTAGCATGCCCATTCCTCTTGCAGGGAGTCGCGGCACAGGTCGTTCTCCTCCCACTCTAAAGACATCTTTGATTGTCTCGTCATCCTTGACCAGGTCCAGGCCGCCGCGCACCTGCTGCCTCTGCCACTGCAGCCGTACCCGCCGGGTCCAGGCCCACCCTGGACTTGACGATAGGGGAGAGGGGCCGGTCGTAGACGCCCAAAATCTTGCGCGCGTCCTCTTTCCCGAATCTTGGGCCCTTATGCGCATGGGTTATGCTCGTGGGAAAGATGACGATAATCCTGCAGGCGCACCTTCTTTAAGCTCCCAGGCCGAAGAGGTTTCCTGCCACACCTGAAATGTTGGGCACATTTCCCGGCTCGAAGAGCACCTCGGGAAGCCGATCTCGACCTCACTTCCCCGGGCGGATATCACCCAGGCGGCAAGGGGATTGTCCTGGCCCCGCACCTCGGGTCCAGGTGCCGGTCGACTGCCCGGCAGCAATGGCCGCTGCGGCCTTCTGGTGGGGAGGTCTGTTTCTACGCTGGTATTTTGCTTCAAGTTCCATAACTGCCGCTCCTGGTTATCAATCAAAGCCATTCGGCCCTTCCTGCCCCCGAGCAAATTGCCCGCCATTAGGGGCATTGAGCCTCATTGGCCGATTCCGCAGATGGATATCCCTGGCATATCCAAAAACGGCAATTAGAGGATTGAAAGCACATTTCAATGAGGGGGAACACTTTTATTATCGAAAATCAAACCTGCAGACTGCTAAAAAATATCAGGGAGAATCCATGGTTGACGGCATAAATGACCACACTCGATTCATCGTAGATCTGAGACGGCACATGTGGATGGACGGCATCGAGGTGGAATTGCGTCGGCTCATCTGGCAGATTGCCGTGGTGGGCAAGTACATTTCCGCGAAGATTCACGAATCCAACCGCAAGCTGGCTGGCTTCAAGAACGTTTATGGCGAGGACCAGCTGGCGCTGGACCGCATCTCCGACGACATATTGAAAAATATGCTGCGGAACTCCGGATTTGTCCGCGAGTATGCCTCTGAGGAGCAGGAGGATATCCTCACCATCGGCCAGGGGCAGGAGCAGTATATCGTCACCGCCGATCCGGTGGACGGCTCTTCTCTGGTGGACACCAATCTGGCCATCGGGACGATCATCGGCATCCACAAAAATTCAATATTCGACTGCGGCAAAAATTCAATGGTCGCCGCTCTTTATATCACCTACGGCCCGCTCATCACCATGATCTATTCTGCCGGAAAGGGGGTGCATGAGTTCGTATTGGATCGCGAGGGAGAGTATGTCCTCTCCGAGGAGAACATCCGCCTCAATGAGAGAGGCTCCGATCTTTTCCCCTGGCGGCCTGCGCAGAGATTGGACGGACGATCACCGCAGGTACATCGATAGGCTGGAGGCAGATGGCTATAAACTGCGCTACAGCGGCGGATTCGTCCCCGATATCAACCAGGTGATCATCAAACGGGGAGGTCTGTTCACCTATCCGGCCCTGAAGAAATCACCTCAAGGGAAAGCTGCGGTTGCTCTTTGAGCTTCAGCCCATGGCCTTCATCATGGAGCAGGCCGGAGGCATGGCCACTGACGGGAATGAGGACATACTTTCTCTCAAAGTGAATTCCGTTAATCAGCGCTCACCTATCTACATCGGTTCGAGGGCGGAAGTGACGATGGCGAAAGAATTCCTAAAGGGAAAGGTGCAGCAATGATTTACCAGAATGAAGATCAGCTGAAAAGGGGATGCGAATCCATACTCGCCTGTGAAGAAGGTGATGTTCGAGCGTCCTGGATGAAACCCAGTTTTCGAGATGAGTTAATCGATGATTTGATCTATACTGCCGTCTTCAGCCCCGACCCGGCTATTCAAGAAGCAGCGGCATTTCTTATTCGCCGGGGAGCGGCTAATCTGGGAATCATGCCTGCATCGATCCAATCCCTGTACGAGGCCATGGGCAGAAAAGAGGTCAGCGGGTTTACCGTTCCGGCGATCAATATCCGGGGCATCACCTACCATGTGGCGCAGGCGGTATTCCGGGCGGCAATAAAAGGCAATGTAGGTCCGGTTATCTTCGAGATCGCCCGCTCGGAGATAGGCTATACCAGGCAAAGGCCGCGGGAGTACGCCTGCAATGTGCTGGCGGCAGCGGTCAAATCCGGCTGGCGCGGCCCGGTCTTCTTGCAGGGCGACCATTTTCAGATTAACGCCAAAAAGTTCGCCGCGGACGGGGAAAAGGAAACCCAGGCGGTCAAGGATCTGATCCGGGAAGCCATCCAGGCCGGCTTTTACAATATCGACATCGATACCTCCACCCTGGTTGATCTCTCTAAGCCCACCATCAAAGATCAGCAGAGAATGAACTATCACCCTGGCAGCGGAGCTGACCGCCTTGATTCGAGATCTGGAGCCGGAAGGGATCACTGTTTCCGTGGGCGGGGAGATAGGCGAGGTTGGCGGCAAGAACAGCACTGTCGAGGAATTGCAGACCTTCATGGACGGCTACTTAGAGGAGCTGAAGAAGCGAGGCACGGCCTTAAAGGGGATCAGCAAGATCAGCGTGCAGACCGGGACGACGCACGGCGGCGTGCCCCTGGCCGACGGCACTGTGGCTAAGGTTAAAATCGACTTTGAGGTGCTGGAGAAGCTATCGGAGACCGCCCGCACTCAATACGGACTGTCAGGAGCGGTTCAGCACGGGGCATCAACTCTGCCCGATGAGGCTTTTGACCGATTTCCTGCTACCGGTACGGCCGAGATTCACCTGGCGACCGGCTTTCAGAACATAATCTATGACAGCAAGAGCTTCCCTGACCCGCTGCGGGCAAAGATTTACGATCACCTGCGGGCGGAATTGAAGGGAGAGTGGAAGGAGAAGGATACAGAAGAGCAGTTCATCTACAAGAGCCGCAAGAAGGGCTTTGGACCGTTCAAGCTGGAGCTGTGGCAGCTGCCGAATGAAGTCCGCGATGAAATATGCGCCGAGCTGGAAGGGAAATTCGCCTTCTTATTTGACAAGCTCAAAGTCAACGGCACCCGGCCAGTGCTGGATCAATTCAGCAAGCCTGATTGACGTGCCGCTGGAAATGCCAGCAGACGCTAAAAGGCTGAGAGTCATCTATCGAGCAAAGTCGGCATAAGCGGCTGGGTCCGAGAACATCAGGAATGATCTAGAGAACTCCCAGCCGCTCTCTTTTCAGGAAATCCTGCAGGAGAGGTTTTTAGTCCATAGGTTTATGACCGCAAAAGTCATAATATATCGTATCTATTAGAGATAATAATGATATTAGTTGATTTCTTCAAAGAGCGTCAGATGGGATTGATATGACAAAGATCACATTGAGTTTGATAAAAGCGGATGTAGGCGGCTACCCCGGCCACTGCTCGGTCCATCCAGAATTGATAAAGACTGCAGAGGAGAAGCTGGAAGAGGCCAAAAAGTCCGGCTGTCTGGTGGACTACAGGGTGATGGCCTGCGGAGACGACCTGGAGCTGCTCATGAGCCACACTTCGGGCTGCGACTGCGGCGACATCCACGGCCTGGCCTGGGAGACATTCGAGGCAGCCACCGAGGTTGCCAGGGGCCTCAAGCTCTATGGCTACGGCCAGGACCTGCTGGCGGACGCCTTCTCCGGCAACATCAAGGGAATGGGGCCGGGGGTGGCGGAGATGGAGATCACCGAGCGCACGGCAGAGCCCATAGTTGCTTTTATGATGGACAAGACCGAGCCCGGGGCCTTCAATCTTCCCTATCTTCAAGATGTTTGCCGATCCCTTCAACACCGCCGGCCTGATAATAGATCCCTCCTTCCACCACGGCTTCGCCTTCGAGGTCTGGGATATAAGAGAGCACAAGAAGATCCTCATGAACTGCCCGGAGGAGATGTACGATATGCTGGCGCTGATCGGGGCGAAAAGCCGCTATGTGATCAAGAGGGTCTACTGCAAGCCGGGCAGCAAGATTCCAGAGAGCGAGCCGGTGGCGGTGATCAGCACGGAGAAGCTCTACCAGACCGCGGGCAAGTATGTGGGCAAGGACGACCCCGTGGCCTTAGTGAGGTCGCAGTCCGGCCTGCCCGCACTTGGTGAGGTCTTGGAGCCCTTTTCCATCGGCCACCTGGTGAGCGGATGGATGCGCGGCAGCCATAACGGTCCCATCATGCCCTGCTCATTTGATACCGCCCACCCCACCAGGTTCGACGGCCCGCCCCGGGTGATAGCCGCCGGATTCCAGATGGCGGAGGGGAAGTTCGTGGGGCCGGTCGATCTATTCAATGATGTGGCCTTCGACCGGGTCCGGCAGAGGTGTCTGGAGATCACCGACTACATGAGAGCGCACGGCCCCTTCGAGCCGCACCGGCTGCCCATGGAGGAGATGGAGTACACCACCCTGCCCCATGTGATGAATTGCCTGAAAGATCGGTTTGTGGATACGGAGTAACTGCGATTTTCTCCTTTTTTCTCTTGTTATTTTATTAAATGGTGGCGACTTCACCTACCCCTACCACTTGCCTCCGCCCTGCTTCCTCCGCCGCGTGCTGCCTCCGCCCATACGGCCGCCGCCAAAGCTATCTGAGCCTGAGCTTCCAAACCCATCGTGGCTAACAGATGTTGCCCGCTCTTTTTCTCTAACCTCTTCTGCCCTCTGGCGGCCGATTTCCATCTCCCTCTGACGGCTCTGATGTCCATGATCGACATGCCTGTCCGACCGTGTCCAGGATTATATACAGGTCGATGGCATTGATATTTCCCGAGCGATACTCCTGCGCCCTCTCATACTCCTCCCTGCTGGCTTCCAGATCAGGCCGGGCAGAATAGGAACCTTTAAGTTCCCTTTCCCCAGCCTCCAGAGAGTCTTTGATCTTCGCCAGCATCTCCTCAGGATCCTGGCCCTGGATCTTTGCCGCTATTGCTTTATCTCTGGCTGCGTTCTGGCTGACCTGCCGGACTGCCTCCTCTGCCGTCTGGATCTTATCCCGGAGTCTAATCCAGTCGATCGAATCCGGGCTCTTGTCGGCCATGTCCTTCGCCTCGCGATAGAGCTGCTTTGCCTTCTCCAGCTCCATCATCGTGGTCATGGATATCTGTGCACCTGCAACCTCGTTTTCTGCCTGCTTGAATGCCAGGTCAAGCCCTGCCAGGCGTGACTGATGTTCCCCCTTTGCCTTCTTGGTCTCATTCAGCCTCTCCGTGGGAAGGGAGACGTTCTTCTTGGCGATCTTGAGCTTTGGTCCAGATCATCTATCAGCTTCTGGGCCGCAGGGGCATTGATCCATCCCCTGCTCGATGCCCTCTCCGCTTCGATATAGTCCAGCTCCAGCTTATCCAGGTCCACAATGCTGAAACTATCCTCTGCTGATTTCCAGATTGACGGGACATAATTGGCCTTGAGCTCTTCCAAAGCTCCGATGGCAGCGGTCGAGCTTCCCACCATCCCGTCCAGCTCTCTTCTGATCTCTTCAAGCTGTGCCTTATTCTTCTTAGCCTGAGTACGCCTGGGATTAATTATGCCCAAGAATGCCCCGGGCAGAGCGATGAGAGCCGCAACGGCGGCAGCAATCCAGATGATGATGCTTCGGTCCTCCCCGCTCTGGCTTTGAGGCGATGGGGAAGCGGATCTTTCTGGCGCAGCCGGCGCGGTGATTCCTGTCGTCAACGGAGCCGATCCGTCAAAATGATTGATTAGCGCTCTTGTTCCATCGATTATCCCCTGATCAGACCTCCCGGCACGAAACTCGCGGTATAATGATATCATCCACGATCCCCTGGACCTGGCGGTCGGAGATCTCTCCTGCCAGACCCCGGCCAGTCTCAATCCAGATGTCGCGGGACTGCATGGCCACGAGAAGGATGATCCCGTTGTCCTTGTCCCTTTTTCCAATTCCCCAATAGTTGGCCAGGTCGACGGCATAACTCTGGGGGCTATCTTCCCCGATGGAGTTCACAGTC
The DNA here is from genome assembly GCA_963813075.1 of Methanotrichaceae archaeon. Lineage (GTDB taxonomy): Archaea > Halobacteriota > Methanosarcinia > Methanotrichales > Methanotrichaceae > Methanothrix. Next base: position 197,454 of record CAWEXU010000013.1, on the reverse strand, counting down.
ACCACAGCCAGCTCGATCGTGGTCCGATTGTCAAAGTCCCTCAGCTCCTGGTTCAGGCTCGATGCCTGCGGCGCTGAGAGCAGATGGGCATAATCGTTCACGTATCCGACAAAATCGGGATAATCCTGCTCGGATAATCCTGCGCAAGGGCACAAGATATTGAAAAAAGAATCAGGATTGAAAGCGTAAACCGGCAGAACCATCCGGGAGTCATCTTATTCATCTAACATCACTCCGCCAGCCTCTCGTAATTATAATATTGTCTCTTTATGTTTAAATACAATTCGCAGTAAGTCCACCACAGCAAATCTTTGGCCAAAACTTAAATCCCTCGGGAAGAGATCTATTTCAGGTAGATCTGATGACGGATTCCAGCGCCAAAGCAGTTATCGAAGCCGCTCTTTTTGCAGCCGGCAGGATTCTGAACCCCCAGGAGCTGGCGGATATCTCCGGTCTGTCCCCGGAGATGGCCGAGGAAGCGGCCCGCGACCTGGCGCAGGAGTATGCCGGCCGCAGCTCGGGAATAGAGATCAAGAGCGTTGGAGACGGCTATTCCATGCAGGTTCAACCCCTCCTGGCCAGACGGGTCCTCTCCTTTGCCCCTAAAGAGATCGAGGCCCCGCTGATCAGAACCCTGGCCATCATCGCCTACAAGCAGCCCATCAAGCAGAGCGAGCTGGTGGAAATCAGAGGAAACAAGAGCTACGAGCATGTGAAGGAGCTGGAGAAAAGAGGCCTGATCAACGCCGTCAAGCACAGCCGGACCAAGCTTCTCACCACCACCCCCGGATTTGCCGACTACTTCGGCATCACCTCCTCCAATCCAGAGGCGGTGAGAAAGGCTCTTTTGCAGAACAAGAAGCTGGTGGGGGTCAGTCCCATGTACAGCAGCCTGGCCGTGCGCCTGGGCCTGGACTATCTGGTGGTCAACCCCTACCAACCCGAGGAAGAGGACCTATCCCGGCTCAAGGAGATCGACCTTCTGGTCATCGCCCCCGGTTACCTGGAAAGGGTGAGAGAAAACTACTCGGGAGACATCATCGAGGCAGGAGTTCGCACCCTCTCCCAGCTCAAAGAGAGCGCAGAGCTGATCGTCCAGGCGTCAGGCTCGGGGGATGTGGAGCCCCTGGCAAGAGAGTTGGACCGCCTCCTGAAAAGGTTCCGCAAAAAGGCGAAAAAGTCAGGGCCGATCAAGCCCCTGACCCCAATGATCGAGGATATTGCCCGCGATCTCCGTTTGGATGTCCAGGAGGACGGGCTGAGGGCAGCGCCCGGCTATGCCCAGATGGAGGCGGAGATCCAGGTGCCCGTCCACCAGCCCTACGATATGGACATAGTGGAGAGGATCGTGGAGCGCTATGAGAAGATCCTCGATGATAATGATGCTGCTATTATCACTGCCACAGAGGCCACTTCCGTTAAGCCAAATTAGAGAGCATCTCACATACTACACTGAAAACTCCACTATTTTCGCAGCTTTTTGCCTCTAGCCAACCTCTGTCTTGATCGAACGGAAGAGCTCTTCTGTAGTCTCCCAGGGCAATCTCGATGCCACTATGCATACAATAGATCCCGACCCGTTCTCCTGGTCAGGGCTGTAAGCCACGATGTATTGCGAGTCGCCTCCATCTTCGATTGTGGCGATCAAGCCCTGCTGGCCGTCAATCTCATACGCTTTTGTATCGATGTCCTCTCCGACAGGCACCAAATATGATCTTTCGATGCAATGCTCCAGACCGCTTTCCTGATGCTTTCCGGAGATTGGACCGTCAAGGGGCTCGGTGGTGCTCATCCTGTGGACCTCGATCTGCACCATCTCATCTATTCCATCAATCTGGATGCTGAGAGGTATGATCTCATAGACGAAATCCGGATCTTTGTGCTCGGTAGAGGTTCTCTCACCCATCACAATATCGTAGGCTCCGAGCTCTTCCAGGCCCATGGTTATGCTGGCGGGCCCCAACTCAATTGTCTCACCATTGGCCAGTGCCACAGCTATTGCTATGCTCATCAAGCAGATAGCTGTCAGAAGTATTTTTATCCTCATTTCTACGCTCCTATTCTCGTTTCTGCGGATTTTATGCAGCTATGGATGCCGCCAAAGAGGGCTAATAATGAACGCTATAAAAAGGTGGTGCAGAACGAACTACTGCTGTGCCGATTTCATCAGGGCTAATGCGGGGCTTAACAGGGAGTATAACGTTCCATTTTCTTAATAAGCCGGTCAAAAGGTTCTATACCGGTTTTGCGACGCTTTGATCAGCCGGATGACGTCCTCATCCTCTAGCTGCGCAAATTCCTCGTAATGCTCCGATACGGAACTGAAATTGTCGGGCACATCCAGGGCCACAAGCTCGTCTGCCTCTGCCCTGATCCTCTCAGCCGCCTCCGGCGAAGAGACGGGAACGGCCACCACGATCTTCTTTGGATGCTGACCTTTCAGCACCATAATGGCCAGGAGGATGGTAAGCCCGGTGGCCACGCCGTCGTCAACCACTATAGCCACCTTCCCTCCTGCATTCAGGGGTGGGCGGCCCTCAAGATAGACTCTTCGCCGACGGTTCGCCTCCTGCACCTCCTCCTCTGCCCGTCCCTTTAGCCATGCGGGATCCAGGCGGGTTGCGCCCAGGCTGTCGCATATCATCTCCCCGTCCTCGGATACTGCGCAGACGGCACATTCTCTGCTGCCGGGATAACCGATCTTTCTGGTTATGATCAGGTCCAGAGGGGCATCAAGATGTCGGGCTACCTCATAGCCCAGGACCACTCCGCCCCTCGGAAGGGCGTAGACCACGGCATCCTGGCCCCGGAATCCATCCAGGGCTCCGGCCAGCATCTTTCCTGCCTGGGATCTATCCTCAAAGCGCATGACCAATTATTCTCCGGGAAAGAACTTAGATCTTTGGATTTGCCGCAAGACAATCTATATCAATTGCCATAAACATCGAGATTTCATGCTCATCTCTGAGGCCCAGTTCGGCGACTATATTGGCAGATATAAAAAGGTCCTGTACCTGTGCCACCGCAACGCCGACCCGGACGCCATAGGCAGCGCCTTTGCCCTGGCCGGAGCCTTCGGCGGTGCAGTGGGGGCGATAGATGACCTGAGCCGCACTGGAGAGGCCCTATTCGATCTCATAGGAGCGGATATCCTGATCAATCCCTCTCCAGAGGATTGGGATCTGATCGTGGTGGTGGACACTTCTGTCCGGCTGCAGCTGGGGGAGATCCAGCTGTCCAGATACGGCCTGGTAGACCACCACCAGGATGATGGCCTCGTGGAGGGAGCGGAATTTTACATCCAGAGGCCGGCCAAATCCACTGCGGAGATCGTCTGGAAGATCCTGAAGGAGAATGGACGGCAGCCTGACAGGAATATGGCCCTGGGGCTACTGGTGGGGATTATCTCGGACACTGGACGGTTTAAAAGGGCCACGACAGAATCGTTTATGGCCGCATCTGAATTGCTTATAGAGGGAGGATTTGATTACGATGAGGCCCTGCAGGTCCTATCCCTTCCCCAGGATATCTCTCAGAGAATAGCGGTCCTCAAGGCCGCCTCCCGAGCAAAGATCGAGCGCCAGGGAGAATGGCTGATCGTTACCTCCAGGATCAACTCCTTTGAGGGCTCCGCAGCAGCAGCGCTCGTCGATCAGGGGGCGGATGTGGCCTTTGTCGCCGGAAGGCATGGCGACCGGGTCCGGATCAGCGCCCGGTCCAGCCGCAAAGCAGCTAATGCGGGCCTGAAGCTGAACGAGATCCTGGGAGATATCGGAAGAACTCACGGCGGCGATGGCGGAGGCCACCAATCTGCGGCCTCTCTTGATGCCAGCGGCGACCCCGGTGCCCTGCTGCAGGAGTGCAGGGAAAAGGTGGCAGAGAGACTGCCATGATTTGCTTTCTAAGCCTTGCGCAATTTTAGGGCGGACTTTTTCAGGGCTTCGATTCCCGGCAGTGGCTCACCCGAGAGGTAAGTGATGCTCGCCCCGCCGCCCATGCTCACATGAGAGAACTTGGGCTCCAGACCCAGCTGCTCGATAGCGGCCACGCTATGCCCTCCGCCGGCAATGGAGTATTTCGACTCAGCTGCAGCCTTCAGGAGCTCAGATGTGCCCAATTTGAATTTCTCCTGCTCGAATATGCCCGCCGGCCCGTTCATGACCGTCACTTTGGCCTCCTTCAGCTCCTTGGAATAGTCGACTATGGTCTCCAGGCCGATGTCCGCTATGGTCAGGTCGGTGGGAAGTCCGGAAACGGCAACCTCGACTCTCTCACCATTCTTGTTCAGAGCCACATCCACCGGCATGGCGATCTTGCCCGGATACTCGGCCAGAAGCTTTGCGGCGATCGGTATCTGCTCAAGATACTCCTGATCCTCTACGAACTTGCGATTGGCTTCACCAACATCGATTCCTGCTGCCATCATGAAGACCGTGGCCACCACCCCGGAGGTCAGAATCTTGTCCGCTCCGCCGCGACGGAGCACATTCTCCGTCACCTTGATGGAGTCGTCCGCTTTGGTCCCTCCCAGAGAATAGACTGTGGGATGCTCGTCGCCCTTCATGCCTTTATCCAGTGCTGTGATCTCTCTGTCCATCAGAAGGCCGGCAATGCTGGGCAGAACCTCAGTGAATCCGACCACAGAGCAATGAGAACGGTGGGAGACGGCAAAAGCGTCGTTGATAAATAGATCGAAAAGTGGTGCCAGCTTCTTTACCATATGGCTTTTGGCATGATCCGCGGGGGTGCGGGTCATGTTCTCTTCCGCATAAAAGCGGGTGTTCTCCAGGAGAAGAATCTCCCCTCTCATCATTGATTTTATGGTCTCGCGGGCATGAGAGCCGAAAATATCATCGATATAGGTGACATCGCGTCGAAGGAGTCTGGTCGCAGTCCGGGCATGGGCTTCCAATGTGGTATAGTCCTTCTTTCCCGCCCTGCTCTGGTGGGCCATGAGGACCACCCGGCAATCCTCCAGATTGCGTAAAGTATCCAAATGGCTCTTGATCCTCTTGTCATCCAGGATATTTCCGCTCGGGTCCATGGGGGAGTTGAAGTCGACTCTTACCAGGACCCTTTTATTATCAAGTTTGACATCATCCATTGTGAGATAATCCTTCAACTACAGTTCCTCCCGGTGTGTTCAGGGGGTTGACGGAAGGAATATATAGTCATTGCTGATTTGGGCAAAGAAGCTTTCAAAAATGATTATGAAGGCGAACCATTATGGCAGAAGGACCACCTCTCCCCGTTGTTGAGGCTCGTGAGATCCTGGAAAGGATTGAAAAGGGCGAGCCGGTCATCTATGAGCATGTAGCGATAGCAGGTGATGTGGACATATCAAAGCTCGAACTGCCCTTTGTTCACAGCCAGCGATCGCAAGATAAGTCCCAGGTGGCTCATGTTGTCGCCTCCAGGATAGAGATCAGGAACTCAGATTTTCAGGGGAAGGTCAATTTAGCCAACACCATCTTCCGCGAGCCTCTGGACCTTGGCGGCTCGACCTTCTGCCAGGAGGCAAGCTTTAAAGGGTCAACATTCGAGGATGGTGCCAGATTCGAGGGGACCAGCTTTCTCAGATACGCCTCCTTCAGAGATGCCGGATTCCTAAAAGAGGCCCGATTCCAGGAGGCGAGCTTTTCCGCTATAGCAAACTTCGGCAAAGCCCTCTTCGACTGCCCGGCCATTTTCGTCTCTGCCACATTCAGCGAGCTGTGCGCCAACTTCCTGGAGGCCTCCTTCCGGAGGGACGCAGACTGGACAGGGGCCCGGTTCTCAGGGACCGCCAACTTCAATCTGGTCTCTTTTGATGGATCAACGAGCTTCTGGAAGTCGTATTTTCATGCCGAAGCCTCGTTTCAGGGGGCAAAATTCGCTGGCTACGCCAGCTTTCAAGGAGCCCTTCTCTCGGGTAATGCTGACTTTCGAGCTACCTTTTTCCAAGAGGAGCTGAATATGGAGTTCGCTCTGTTTCGAATGGATGCGATATTCATCGGTACATGCATATCCGGCAATGCAAACTTCTTTCGCGCCCAGTTTTCCGATGTGAACTTCCAGGAGGCAACCATAGAGAAGGATGCCCAGTTCTCCTGGGCCACCTTTGGCATGGCGACCTTCAAAGGTGCTCAGTTCAGGGGCGGATCCTCCTGGCAGGGATCATCATTTCAGGGGGATGCGTGCTTCGAGAACACTCTCTTTCGTGGATCGGCCACCTTCTCTCAGGCCGCTTTCATGGCAAATGTCAGTCTGGTCACGGCATGCTTTATGGAGGATGCTCTCTTTGAGGGGACGGCATTCACGAAGACCGCGGATCTCAAGGCCGCCAGTTTTCACAAGGACATCTCTCTTGCCAGCGCCAGCATCCATAAGATGCGCCTAACAAAAGCGCAAATCCGTGGGCAGATGTCGCTTCATAACTGCGAATTCATCCGCCTGGAGGCCAGGTGGCCACTGCTGTGCAATCACCTGACATATGATGGCGAAGCATACCTCTCTTTGGCCAGGAACTACCGGAACCTGGAGTGGTTCGAGGATGCTGATGACTGCTATTACCACTACCGTCGGATGAGCCAATCGGCCAAGGAATTTACCATCCAGGAAGGAGAAAAGAGAAAGATCAACTGGTCAAAGCTATTGGACGGCCTGGCCTGGATCTCCTGCGGATACGGGGTCCGACCCAGACACACGGTATTCCTGAGCGGCTTATTCATCCTGCTGTTCGCATTTTTATACTGGCAGGGAGCTGGAATCGTAGTGGAGCCGCTGAATGGCTCCGAATACCTTCAGGGGCAGAGCGCGTCGCTCACATTCCTGGACAACCTCTACTTCAGCGCTATGGTTTTTACCGCCAAGACCCAGGTGAAATGGTACCCGGTAGGAGTCTACCGCTACCTGGCCACGGTCGAGTCCATCCTGGGATGGCTACTCCTCGCCCTCTTCCTCGTATCCCTGGGCAGAACGATGATCCGTTAGCATCCAAATTCCTTTCGGATTGATCACGGCAAACGTCGAGAAAAGTCCTTATAGTGGTTCGCCAAAACCATCAGACGAGTATCGAGGAAGAACATAATATATCGATCACAGAGTGATGAGATGCATAAGGCAATTAGGCTTTTGATCATGATGGCGGCCCTCCTATTGGCGGGAGCTGCCAGCGGGGCGGACTTTGGAAAGGAGCGCCCCATAGCCATTATCGCAGGCTCAGAACAGCTGCAGCCTGCAATAGACGAACATGTTGTCGCCTGGTCAGATAACAGGAGCGGAAACTTCGACATATTCATGTACGACCTGGAGACCGGCCTGGAGAGATGGGTTTGCATAGATCCCTTCTTCCAGATCAGTCCTGCCGTCTCCGGCGAGCGCATCGTCTGGCAGGATATGCGCTCTGGAAATGGAGACGTCTACATGTATGATGTCATCAACAAGACCGAGTCCGCGGTAACTATCGCTGAAGGAAACCAGACCCAACCGGACATCAGCGGCAACAGGGTGGTCTGGGCGGACGACCGCACAGGAACCTATCAGATCCACCTCATGGACCTGCCCTCCCAGAAAGAGACGGTCGTATCCTCAGCAAATGGTGAGCAAATCAGGCCCAGGATCAGCGATGACCGGGTTGTCTGGATGGACAGGCGTTCCGGCGACTTCGACATCTATTCATTTGATATCGCCTCGGGCAAAGAGTCTGCCGTCTCGACAGGTGCCGGTGACCAGTCTTTTCCCTCGGCGAGCGGAGACATTGTAGCCTGGGCCGACAATCGCACTGGCGAATCCGATATCGCCTTCAAGGACCTGGGATCCGGCAAGGAGACCACCATCAGCAAACCAGGCATGCAGACCGACCCCAGGGTCTATGGCCACTACATCACCTACCTGAACAACCACACGGACATCAATCTCTATGATATCGAAACAGGCAGTGACTTCCCGATAGCGGCTGGAAGCATCAAGATGGAACCGGCCATCAGCGATCGGGGCATAGTCTGGACCGACTTCAGAAAGGGGACTCTTGACCCGGACATTCAGATGTTGGACTTCAAGATGCTGGCCGATATATCCATAACCAGCGGCCCCTTCAATCACACCAATCCCTCGATCTCAGGGGATGATGTCGTCTGGACGGACAACAGAGACGGCAACTTCAATGTCTATCTGTTCAACACCACCACCGAAAAGGAGACGCAGATAACCGAGGGCAGCTTCGATCACAGCAGCCCCGATATCAGCAACGGAAATGTGATCTGGACGGATAAGAGTCAGGGCAATCTGCACATATTCCTCTATAACCTGTCTACCAGGGAGACCAAGCAGGTAACCACTGATCAGTCCGACCACCGCTATGGAATGATCGATGGAAATAACATCATCTGGATCGATCAGCGCTCAGGCGGTGAGCAGATCTACCTCTATGATATCACCACCGGCCAGGAAAAGCAGGTTACCACCGTCCAGTCCATGAAGCTCTCCCCGGTGATCGATAAAGACCGAATAGTCTGGATCGATTCCCGCAGCGGCGAGGACAAATGGGACCTTTATCTCATTAACCTCACCACGGGCAAGGAGACCGCCATCTGCACCGACCCGTCGCGTCAGGCTCAACCCTGGATATGGGGCAATACTGTGGTCTGGGCGGACGGCAGACATGAGAACTGGGATATCTATACCTATGACCTGGTCACGAGTACGGAGAGAGTTGTGGTGATCGACCCCTCCAATCAGGGAAATCCGGTTGTCCACGGCAATTATATAGCCTGGCTCGACGTCCGGCAGGGGGATTCGGACATCTATCTGTTTGACCTGAGAAAGGGGTTGGAGGTGCCCATATCCACTTTGCCCAACCAGCAGACCCCTAACGACGGCAAGGGCGATCCAGACCAGGTCAAGCCCTATCTCTCCAGCAAGATCATAAGCAACAACAAGATCGTGTGGATGGACAACAGCGACGGCCATTCGCAGATCAGGATGAGATACATAAACTCCGATCCGCTTCTGCTTTTGGATGCAGACTATCCAAGCACCAACGGCAGCCTGCTGGTATGGAGCGACAACCGGAGGGGCAACTGGAATATCTACGGCTTTGACTTCTTCACCCGATCGGAAAAGCCCATAACCCGAGGGGATTACGACCAGCTTTACCCCCGGTCCTCCGGGGATATAGTGGTCTTCTCGGACTACCGGAGCGGAGACTCGGATATTTATATGACGAACATCGCCACCGGAGTCGAGTCCCCTGTGGCCACGGGCAAGGGCGATCAGATGTGGCCCTCCATCTCCGGAGACCAGGTGGTCTGGCAGGACAACTCCAGCGGCAACTGGGATGTCTACATGAAAGAGCTTTCCGCGGACAAGACAACGCCCATCTACAAGGGATCAGGCCAGCAGATGTATCCTGTCATCAGCGGCGATCTGGTGGTCTGGCAGGACAACAGAAATGGCAACTTCGATATCTATGTAAAAGACCTTGTCAATGGAACCGAGACCAAGCTCACTGAGGATGGTGATCAGCTCTATCCGGACATCTCCGGATACACCATTGCCTGGCAGGATGCCAAGACGAGTGATATCTCTTATTACTTCTGGGATAAGAAATGGGGCAAGACCTATCCCCGAGAAGGTGAGCAGTCCAACCCCGTGGTATCGGGTAATTATATCGCCTATGTGGACGGCTCGGGCGAGGACACTTCCATAAGAAAGCTGGACCTGGCCAGCTGGAAGGACGAATTGGTCCAGGCCGGTCCCGGCCAGGCCAAACCGAGCATGGACAGGAAGCTGGTCTGGATCAATACCCACAGCGGCAAACCCAGGTCAGTGGCAGTTACCGCCGGCCAGAGCAGCGTTATCAGCAAGGTCCCCGGAGACCAGAGCCATCCGGTTGTAGGCGGAAACGATCAGGTGGGCTATTATGTGGCCTGGATGGACAACCGCACCGGCAATCCAGATATCTACGTCTACAGCCTGGCTCAGGAGCTGGAGCTTCCGCTGGCTGCCAGTCCCTACGAGGACATGTATCCGGACATAAGAGGAAGCATCATCGCCTGGGTGGCCAGAAATCCAAATAATCAATACCAGATTGAGGATTACTGGAGCATCAGGACATTTGACGTTTCCATAGACAACTCGACGGAATTGGTCTACGGCCTGGAGAATGCCACCCCCATCTCTCTGAGCGATGATTACCTGACCTATTTGAGAAAGACCTACTTCGGCTGGATGGTCTACTCCCGACCACTTTACGAGAAGGAGGTTGCTCCCGAATCGCCTCCCAGCGGCATCAATGCCCGGGCGGGAGGGGATTACGTGGTCTACCAGAACAACAAAGCGGGAAGCTGGGATATCCTCCTCTGGAAGCAGGGTAGGGGAGCCGAGCCACAGGCGATTGTCACTGATGCTGCCGACCAGATCAATGCCTCAACGGACGGTCGCACTGTGGTCTGGCAGGACAATCGCAACGGAAACTGGGATATCTATGCCTACGACCTGAACACGAGCCGAGGAGGTGCAGATAACCACCGATTCAGCCGATCAGATCAATCCCGATGTCGAGAACGGGGTCATTGTCTGGCAGGATAAGCGGAATGGAGAATCGGATATCTATGTCTACGACCTGAATGTGGCCCGAGAGACGCCCATCTGCACCGATCCCGGCAATCAGATGGAGCCGCGCATAAGGGCGGCGAGGATCGTCTGGACGGATGATCGCAGCGGAGACAAAGATATATACATCTACGAAAACTATATGCCATAAGAGAGAATAGGAAGGGCCCAGTTCCTTCCTTTTATGGCTCTTTTTCTCTCCCCGATCTTTTCCGCTTTCATCTCATTTTTTCAAGAGATATCGCAGTCCGTCGGGGCAAAGTTTATTTATTCTCTAGGCCTAGCTTTCCCCTTAAGAACATTTGGGGCAATTCATGGAACTTGAAAATCTTCGATTTGGTACGGAACTGCTCAAACGCGGTTTCGCAAAGATGCAGAAAGGGGGAGTGATCATGGACGTCACAAACCCTGAACAGGCCATAATAGCGGAAGAAGCGGGCGCGGTAGCCGTAATGGCCTTGCATGCCGTTCCCGCCGATATCAGGAAGATGGGCGGGGTGGCCAGAATGGCAGATCCTCAGATCATTGAGGGGATCATAGAGGCGGTGACCATCCCGGTCATGGCAAAGGCCAGGATCGGCCACTTTGTCGAGGCTCAGATACTGGAAGCCTTGGGCGTGGATATGGTGGATGAGTCCGAGGTCCTGACCCCTGCGGACGAATTTCATATCGAAAAGACCAGGTTCACCATTCCTTTCGTCTGCGGTGCCCGGAACCTGGGAGAGGCCTGCCGGCGGATCAAAGAGGGGGCGGCCATGATCAGGACCAAGGGCGAAGCAGGAACTGGAGACGTTAGCCAGGCGGTCCTGCATATGAGGATGATCCTGGGCCAGATCAGGAGCCTGAAGGGAATGGATGATCTTCAGCTGATGGAGGTGGCCAGGGAGATCGAGGCCGATTTAGATCTGGTCAAAGAGTGCGCCAAAATGCAGCGCCTCCCGGTGGTCAACTTCGCTGCCGGTGGAGTGGCTACGCCTGCAGATGCCGCTCTTATGATGCAGCTTGGTGCCGACGGGGTCTTCGTGGGCTCGGGCATATTCAAGTCCGAGAGCCCGGAGGCAATGGCCAAAGCGATAGTGGAGGCAGTGCATCATTATGACGACCCACTTCACCTGGCCGAGGTCTCAAAGGGTCTGGGAGCAGCCATGAAGGGCCTTGATGCTGCGAGCATTCCCGAAGCTGAAGCCCTGCAGACGAGAGGCTGGTAGGTGCTAAAAATAGGTGTACTGGCCCTGCAGGGCGACGTCTGGGAACATGTCAATGCTCTGCAGAAGATTCCGGAGAGAATCGAAGTGCTGGAGGTCAGAAAGCCCGGCCAGATGAAGTCCTGCTCCGCCCTGGTCCTGCCCGGTGGAGAGAGCACCACCATCTTCCAGCAATTGAATAGCTCAGGTCTTGTCGGGGAGCTGGTGGCAGCAGCGACCTCGGGCAAGCCCATCCTTGCCACCTGTGCCGGTCTGGTGCTGATCTCCAAAGAGATAGAGGGCGACAGGCATGTCCAGCCCCTGGGTCTGATGGACATCAAAGTCAGCCGGAATGCCTTTGGCCCTCAGAGGGAGTCCTTTGAGGCGGACCTGGATGTAGTGGGCATGGACCGTCCTTATCGGGCAGTCTTCATCCGCGCTCCTGCGGTATCCGAGGTGGGTGGAGATGTCCAGGTCCTGGCGAGGGTGGGAAAAGCGGCGGTGGCAGTGCGGGAGAAGAACCTGCTCGCCCTTGCCTTTCATCCTGAGCTGACCGATGATATGCGATTTCATCAGTTGTTTTTAAAGATGCTGGAGGCTTAATATGTTCTCGGAGAAGGATCTGGTGGCCAGAAGCATAGAGGATATGGCGAAAGAGGTAGCAGAGCTGCAAGCTCAGGCCAGGGAAGAGAGAGAGAAGAGCGAGGCACTCAACCAGAAGGAGATCGAGCTGCGCCGCAAGTCCGTAGAAACCAGGCCGGTTAATGCCGAGCTGGCGGAGAGCTTCTGGCAGGAGGCGGAGAGCCTAAAAGACGAGAGCCGGGAATTGATGCGGCTTTCCATGGAAAAGACCCTGCGTGCGGCTGAGGTTCAGCGCCGCATCGATATTCACGATCAGATCGAGTCCCTGGACAATTACGACGAGATCTGGAGAGGGGCGGCAGGAGCCAGACGGGGCTAAGAGCCCGGTCCCATTTATAGATTTTTTAATAGCCACAATTATATCAGAGCATCATATCAGAATCGGATCATGAGTCCGTATTTTACTTGGCGTCCTGGAACTGGATATCCTTCTCCGTCTGGAAGGAGCCCTTGTACTGCTGATCCGCCTTGACCTTCTTGAAGAGCTTGGCGTACTTGGTCTGAATATTCCAGGTTCCATTGAAGGCCTGTTCGGTCTTGAAGTTCAGAGAGTTGTTGGCGTAACCGGCGCTGGAGACGCTGGAGCTTTCAGACCGGTCCACATGGCTGAGGTTGTACCTCTCGCTGACCGAGGCCCCCATGCCGCCATCGAACCTTGGCGATTCGACGCTCTTGTGGCCTTTGAGGCTGCCGCCAGTGAAAACCAGGTCCTTGTTCTCGGTGAAGCTGTCTATTGATTGACTTCTATCAATGCTCCTCTCGGTCTCCATGGATATCGATCCGTTGCCCATCATCTTTTCATTGTAGTGCATGGCCGCACCATTGAAGTTTTCCTTTATGGAGACCTCTCCCTCGCCTTTTACCGAGGAGGATTCAATGAAGAGCTTCTTATTTAAAGATGTAGAGACGCTTTCCTCTTTATTTGCATCTAGCAGCGACGTTGACGGTGCTCCAGTGGATCAGGTAGGGTCCGCCCTCTGCCGTGCTCGATCCATCAGTTATCCAGACGGAGAGAGGCATGTAGGTGCCTGCTGATCTGCCGGGTATGGTGCCGCTCCAGTATCCATCCATCTCGTCTCCCGACTCGAGGACCAGCTCGGTTTCATAGACCCTGTCAATTCCTATCATGCTCTGTCGGGTTAAAGGTGCATCAGAGAGCCCGTAATTCACCGAGGCATCCTCCACCGGAGTTGAACTCCTGATATGAACTGTGACCTTGACATCCTCCTCTGCCGCCGGCTGGCTGGGCTGGGCGTTCACATCGAGAATGGCGATTGCCCCGTGCTCAGAGCTTTTCACTCCCTCGATGCTCAGCTCATAGTTCTCCGAGCCAGACAGGTTCCTCTCCTGAAATTCAGGTTTGATCGAGGGCTGGATGGAGGGCATGGGCAACTGTTCGTCCTCGCGTGGAGAGTCGGAGCTGAGGTTTTCATCATTCGCTTCGGAATCATTTGTCATTACTCTATCATCACCCTTTTCGCCGGAGAGGCCCAGGAGGTTTTCCACATAGCGGAGGAGGTTTGAGACTCCCTCTACCACGGCGTTGTTGGACTTTTGAGCTGATTTCTCCAGATCCCTGCCCATCGTTCCCGAAACCTGGGTGATGGTCGATTCTTCTTCCGGCAGGTTGAAGGGCAGGCTCTGGTTTCCATAGCTGACGCGAGACGGAACCATTCTGACGCTGTATTCCGGATAATCGTCCGACGGCTCAGCACTCCTTTCTGCAGGTGCGCCCTCCATTATGACCAGGTTCAGATGGTGCTCACCCCGCACTGACTTCCGGTCCATGGTGAAGCCCTCTGCAGTTATGGTGTCTTCTCCTCCCCTGCTGACCGTCTTTTTCGCGGTGATCGTCTTCTGGTGCTTGGGGGAGAGGAAGTCTATGCTGCCCAGCGGGCCAAGACTTTCGCTGATCACGAAGATGTTGTACAGTGGCACGCTGCCCGGATTGGCCACCGTGCAGGTGATGCTGCTGGTGCCTCCGGGGGCCACCGCCGAGGGCGAGGCGCTGGCGAAGACCCTGATCGCCATTGTGACCGTCTTTGCCTCGACGGCCACCCGGTCCGACCAGACCACACCCAGAGAGTCCTCTCCCGAAACTGCGAACTGCAGGGTGCGGTTCTCTTCGATCAGCGGTTCGGCCGCCACCACTCTGAACTCTCCCGGCTCCAGGTCGCCCAGCGAGCTGAGAGCTGCGCCATCCAGGGTGATGACCACCCCACGAAGTTGGTCCTCGCCGGTGTTGCTGACCAGACAGCTGATCTCTGCCGTGTCTCCCGGGGCGGCCTCGATATTTTCGGGCATGACCTTCAAGCTTATCCCAGGCTGGATGGCCCTTATAAGCACACTGGCATTGGCCGCGGTCTCAAAACCGCGGATATCTGTTCCCCGGGCGGTGACATTGATTACGGTAGTGGAATTCTTGCGGTAGATGGCTGCCATCCGCACCGATTTTCCCGGGAGCATCTGGGGCAGAATGCAGTCCGTTCCGTCGCCCTGCAATGTGACATTTTTAAGGATCTCCTGGCCGGTGTTCTTCAGGACCCAGGTGACCTCTGCCGGCTCTCCGGGGTATGCGGCCACCTCTGCTTTATCGCTCTGAATCTCCAGGGAGGAGTTCATCACGGCAATCGTTTGGATCTGGCTGGCATAGACCTCTCCCCCCAATTCGTCCCTTGCGGAGACTGTGACCTCATAGGGCAGGCTTTGGAGAATTATCCTCCTCTGTTGCACCGTCTTGACCTCTCCTGCCCCGAGGGCGGGGATTTTAGCCACCGCTCCAAATCCATCGTCGACTTCAAGGTCGGTCAGGTCATCCTTGCCGCTGTTCTCGATCTGGATCAGGATGGAGGCGTTCTCCCCCCGGTGAACAAGCTCCGGAGCCTTGAGAAGGAGGTCGATCTGGGGAGAGATCATGCGGACATCGATGCTGGTGATATTGGTATGGTTATTGCCTTTGCCATCTTTGGCGCTGACCTGAGCGGTAAGCCGGGTATTATTCTCGATCCGCAGAATGCCGTCCAGCTGAAGCTCCTTATGCGGGGTGAGGAAACTGGTAGAGGCGACCTTGCCCCCGCAGGTAATGAGGACACGGGAGAGCTCATCCTCGCCGATGTTGGAGGCCAGGCATCGGTAGCTTATCACTTCCCCTGCCAGGCAGGCGGATCTATTAACAGATAAATTCAGGGCCAGAGATGGGCTGGAGTTCTGGGCGACGGCTGGATTGGCCGGCTCTTCAGGTATTGGTGCCGGAGCCTCCACCGGCATGGCCCCTCCGGCGGGAATGGACATGGGGAATAAAACCGGCTCGACTATCCCCTCTTTGGCCAGAACGTCTGGTACATTCTTCTCTTCCCTGGTGGAGTTGTACAAAACCCGTCCCTGAATCTCCAGGCCGGTTGGGTCTAAAGCGAAGACCGCCACCTTCTCCGCCCTGCCGCTTAAGGATAAGACCTTCTTCTCCCCCGGGTCAAGCTCAGAGAGGGTGCCTAAAGACCTATCCCGGTCCGTCACCATAATCTTATGAAGACTGGTAATGCCGTTGTTCTCCAGATAGACCTGGGAGAGCTCCGGAGTGGAGTTGACATGTGCCAGCAATGAGACGTCTGAGGAGGCAACCCTTAGAATCGGCTCAGAGGGACGGCTTTCTGGATCCTCTTTTTCTTCTGGTGCCAGGGAGGCGGCAGCGGGATTTCCGATCCCGGAATCCTGGTCAGAGGAGAGCGAATTGGAGGATTGGGAGTCCACCCCTCCGGTTTCTCCTCCGGGGAATAGATAGAATATAGTTGGGACTAGAATAACCAGAAATATGGCGATGCCCATAAGCACAGGGCTTGCCTTCGGACTACGCTTCCCCCGAGGTAGTCTGAGCCTGGAGCTCCCCCTCCTCATTCAACTACTCCCTTTCTATATCTGATCTATCCCTTCAATAGATCGTGATTGGTGTTCCCTGCTAATTTATTATGATTATTTCCCTTTTGAGCAATTTTTATATTTCAATCTATAAATGCGTTTCGGATGTTTGAGCAAAAAAGGCGGTGCATGCATACTTCTGGATTTATAGCGTAAGTGATATATCAGCATCTGCGGAACTTATGCTTATTCCATACTAACTTTTTCATTTTATATGATTTATAAATAGACCCCTCCTGCGGGCAAGCGTCGCGGACCACAGGTGCATAACGGCCTATAATAAAAGCCGGATTACCATTTTTTATCAATCTCGCGAGAGCTCCAAAGCCGTTGATGCAGCCTGAGAATGGGCGAGAGAATGAGCCAGAGATACAGCAGCCCTCGTGCCTTCCAGATCCCTGCCATAATGAAGGTGACTGATGCAGCGGCAGTCGGAGCAGCCGAAGCCCTTGACCGGTATCAGATGCTCTCCCACCACCCTTGCTATGCTGCACTCCAGGTCGCGCGAGGTCCTGGTTATGAATACCTCCACCAAACCCGCTTGGGCGAGGAGGTAGTCGATATGCCATCTCCGGGTGTTTCTTGTGCCCTGCAAAATCTCTATGTGCCGGTCCACCCTCTTGCAGCCGCCCGGCCCCCGGGCAGAGCCGGTGTAAGCATAGTATCCGGGGGCGAAATCGATCTTACCCAGTGATCCTATGCCGATCTGCTCGCACTTGTGCAGGGAGAGGATAAGGGTGTAGATTCCCGGCCCCTCGCAGCCATATCTCATGTGAATCCGTTCGCCATTATCGCTATTTGATACTAATGCTCTTTTGTAGGGATGATACGAGATTTATATCAAAGCAAGACTTTTCTAGGATGAAGAGCAATGGATGGCTCGGTGAATTGAGTGAGAACGATATTAGCATTTGCATTGGTGCTGATGCTCTCCTCTCTGGCTACAGCTGCGCCGGAGAGCCATCAGCTTGGACCGTATGTAGTTAACTTCGACATGAATACTGATCTGCAGTACGAAGTGGCTGAATTGGAGCCAAATGTGGCTGAATCTGCCACCACATATGTCTTGCAGGCATCTGCAGACAACACCACCTGGGTGAGCGTGATTATAAGCGAGTACAACGAGCCGATAGATGCAACACTTGTGCCTCAAAAACAAATATCCGCATTGACCGCTCTGCTCAACTTGTATAATGTAACCAGTGTGGATGACATTACCATAGATGGGAAGGAAGGATTCATGGTCAGCGCAGTCCCCAATTCATACAACGAAATGGCTCCAGCGGGTATCACCCGTTATGAGGTTGTTTACTGGCTTGACGGCGAGAAGTGCGAATGTGGACCGGTTTCGGTGGGCAAAACCAGCGTAAGTATACGTCTCCACTTTCCCCGAGGATGTGACCATGAACCTGGTCAACAGCCTGCAGGTGGCCAAGGGCGAGGCGACAGCAGAGAGCGAGAGCGGACAGGTTCTGCCTCCGGAATGAGCAATACGATAAATCAATAATATCAAGATACGACCAGTAAGAGAGTATACAAGCACTGGCATAGGCTTGGGCTTTAGGCATAAGCCGACCCCTGATGCGATATCGGCAAAGAGCAGGCCGAGAAGGCCTTCCCTTTGCCTCTAAACAGCAATTCTCCTTTTTCAGAGAACCATTCGGGGAAACTATTTATCCATCAGATCCTATTATGAGCGGCGGTCTTAACATAGGTCGCGGGGTTCGCCAAGCTGGCCAAAGGCGCAGGACTTAAGATCCTGTCTCGCAGGAGTTCGCGGGTTCGAATCCCGTACCCCGCATTCTTTCGCCCGCAGAATGCTTTGTATTGGAAAATCCATCTGCTGAAAGTAGCGGCCCGATTTTTTGGATTAGATGACAAACAAATATATGCAATGGCCTGTATGCAGAACCGGAAGGTTTTTTCAATGATTCAAGAAGAACTCCTAAAAACGCTCAACCCAAAGCAGGTCCAGTACACGAGGATGGACCTTCCTGATCCGAGGAACGGCGAGTATCTTCTGGCCGTCTTTCACCTGATCCCCGGCGGCGAGCTCAACATCATGCAAGCCGCCGCCGAGGTCGCATCCGAGAGCTCAACAGGCACCAATTTTCCCGTGAAGACCGAGACTCCCTTCTCAAGGGTGATGAACGCCCTGGTCTACAAGGTGGACATCGAGAAGAACCTGGTCTGGATCGCCTATCCCTGGCGCCTGTTCGATAGGAACGGCAACGTCCAGAACATCATGACCTACATTGCCGGGAACGCCCTGGGCATGAAGGAGATCAAGGCTCTCAAGCTCCTGGACATCTGGTTCCCCCCGTCCATGCTGGAGCAGTACGACGGCCCAAGCTACACACTCGACGACATGAGAAACTACCTCAATGTGCACGACAGGCCGATACTGGGGACCATAATCAAGCCCAAGATGGGACTCACCTCGTCTGAGTACGCCGAGGTCTGCTACGACTTCTGGGTGGGCGGAGGCGACTTCGTCAAGAACGACGAGCCCCAAGCCGACCAGGACTTCTGCCCCTACGACAAGATGGTCAAGTATGTCAAGATGGCCATGGACAAGGCAGTCAAGGAGACGGGGAAGAAGAAGGTCCACTCGTTCAATGTATCCTCAGCCGATTTCGACACCATGATCGAAAGGTGTGAGATGATCAGGGAGGCGGGCTTCGAGCCGGGTTCGTACGCTTTCCTCATAGACGGCATCACCGCCGGGTGGATGGCGGTCCAGACGCTCAGGCGGAGGTATCCGGATGTCTTTTTGCACTTCCACCGGGCGGGCCACGGTGGCTTTACCAGACCGAGAACCCCATCGGCTTCTCGGTGCTCGTGCTCTCGAAGTTTGCCAGGCTGGCAGGCGCATCAGGTATCCACACCGGGACGGCAGGCGTCGGCAAGATGGCAGGCAGCCCCGAGGAGGACGTAACTGCGGCGAGGAACATCCTGAAAGTCGAGGGCAAAGGTCACTTCTTCACCCAGAACTGGGGAAGGATCCCGCCGCAGGACGAGGATGCCATCAAGATGGTGGAGATGGACGATGCTCACCAGGTTGTCCTGGAGGACGACTCCTGGCGCGGCCTCAAGAAATGCTGCCCGATCATCTCTGGAGGACTGAACCCGACGCTTCTCGAGCCTTTCATCGATGTCATGGGCGGAGTCGATTTCATCACAACCATGGGCGCCGGTTGCCACGCTCACCCGAGAGGAACACGCGCCGGTGCGATGGCCCTGGTGCAGGCATGCGAGGCCTACATAAAGAAGATCGACATCGCGGACTATGCGAAGGATCACAGGGAACTGGCCGAGGCGATCGAATTCTTCAGCAAGAAAAAAAAGAAGTGATCTTTTTTATACAGTTTATATTTTTCCTTATTCCTTTTTTATCTGAGTCCCTTGCACTCCATTCTTCTGCATTCCATTATTTCCATAATCGGTTCTGATGGTGTCTTGAGTCCCGATAGCTTGAGGTCGCACTCTCGGAATCGGAATGCTTCAATCAAACCACTCCAGGCGGCACATCTATATTCCAAGGTATTATGCATATTTATAATAGATATACATAATCGTAACCGCTGCATAATGGTGATGCTTATGAGCTACCTGGATACATTCCATAAGACAATTATTACGGTTTTAACAGCTCTAATGGCAGTTATTTTGCTGCTGGCTACTTTGGAGCTGGTTTACATCATGGCCCTGGATATATTATCCCCACCATTTATTCTATTAGATGCAAATGAGCTGCTTAATATATTTGGGTATTTTCTGCTGATTTTAATAGGCATCGAGCTTTTAGAGACGTTTAGAATTTATCTTAAAGAACATGCTATCAATGTGCAGGTCGTCTTCTTAGTCGCTATGATCGCTCTGGCCAGAAAAGTAATTATTTTAGATTCTAAAGAGATGCAGAGTTTAACTCTTGTGGGCATCGGATTTATCATCCTTGCTCTTGCTGCGGGATACTATTTAGTGAAAAAAAGTCAGGATGAAGTAAGATGCAAGCGAATTTGATGCTTGATTTGTGATATGGTTCTTATTTTGTGTCATTCGGGTTCAATTACCATAAAGAATAACCGCCTTCATGACATCCACTTTATGATATCGATGTGTAATCCTGATATGCCGGAGGTTCTTTTTAATGGTCAGATCATCTCGAAAAAACGGCCTTGAGCCAGAGTATGCCACCCTTGACGAATGGATCAATGCCAAGGCGGTCCCGTTCTCTCTTGATTCAATAGAAACGCTCAACTATGCCATAGACGAGGCGATGACCAGGATAGGAGGCTCAGTGAGGCTCCTGGGCTTGGGAGAGGCCCTCCACGGAAGCCGCGACATCCTCCTCTTGCGCAACCGGCTTTTCATTCGCCTGGTGGAAAAGCACGGCTTTGCGGCCATCGCCATTGAGAGCAGCTTTCCCCGCGGCCGGCTGGTGGACGAGTATATCGCCGGCCTGGGCCCGGAATCATACGACGAAATCCTGGAGTAGGGATTCAGCCACGGCTTTGGCCGCATCGATGCCAATCGAGAGCTGGTGGAGTGGATGAAAGAGTACAATGCCGATCCGTCTCATCCCCACAAGCTCCATTTCTACGGCTTTGACAGCCCGACGGAGATGATGGGCAGCGACAGCCCAAAGCAGCTGGTGCATTTCGTCCTGGACTACCTGGGCTCAATCGACACTGCCCAGTGCGAGCAGCACCGGCAAAGGATCGATCCGCTCCTGGGCCAGGACTCCGATTGGGATAATCCAGATGCATCTGATCGATCCGGCCAAGTCCGTTGGCCGCTCTCCCAACGCGGTCGCCCTGCGAGCAGAAACGGAGGATCTGAATGAGGAGCTGCTCGTTCGCAGGCCCGAGCTGGTGGCCAGAAGCGATAGCGCTCGCTATCATGAGGCGGTGCATTATGCTGCCCTTGCCCGGCAACAGCTCAGCTATCATGCCGAGCTTGCCGGCAACTCGACCGACCGGACGAGCAGGCTGCTTGGCATTCGTGATGTCATGATGGCGGAAAACCTGGCCTACATAGCATCCCGGGAGGGCTGCGGAGGAGGACGGGTGCTGGCCTTCGCCCATAACCGCCATCTACAGCGAGGTCGGGCCGAATGGCAATATCTGGATGACCTTTATTCCTGGTGGCCGGCGGGCTCGCACCTGGACCAGATCCTGGGCCCAGGCTATGCAGTCATAGGGACAGCAGTTGGGATGTCAGATGCCAATGGCATCGGAAGACCCGAGGACCGTACCCTGGAGGCGCGGCTGACCGCCTCAGCCGGACCGGCGCGACTCATCCCTACCTTCAAAGGTCAGGGGCTTCCTGCAGATGAGATCGCCTCCCTCCCCCGCCGGTCCGGGAGCGCGAAGAATCCCACCTACTTCCCCCTGGGGCCGGAGAGCTTCACCGACTTCGACTGGCTGGCGGTCCTGGACTGGACGGAGTAGAGTTATAATTATAAAAAAAAAATAAACGTATAAATATGAATTCGAGGATCGATGAGTCTTGATCCTCAACATCAAACCAGGTTCATCATCTCTTTGTCGGCTTCTCCTCTTTTATTACGCAGACTGGCCCCCTCAGATAGACATACCAGTAGAGTGCCGCCACGAACAGGGCCGCTCCGACGATGTTGCCCAAAGTGACCGGGATCAGGTTGGTGATGAAGAAGTTGTACCATCCTGCTCCGCCGACAAGGTTTGTCGTGGCCACGCTCGCCGAGCCAAGTTCTGCAGCAATGGCCGGATCATTAGCGGCGAAGATGCCCAGGGGAATGAAGAACATATTGGCCACGCTGTGCTCAAAGCCGATGGTCACGAAGGCCATGATGGGGAACCAGCAGGAGAAGATCTTGCTAATTATGTCCTCAGAGCTGATGGCCAGCCAGACGGCGAGGCAGACCAGCCAGTTGCAGCCGATCCCCCGCAGGAAGGCGGTGCCGAAGTCCAGGCCGCATTTGGTGTTGGCCACAGTTGCCGCCCAGCCCGCCCAGGGGAGGCTGTCGAACAAGCCGCACTGGTAAGCCAGGAAGTAGGCGACGAAGACCGATCCCACCAGGTTGCCCACGTAGACCAAGCGACCAGTTCTTCACCAGGCCCCGGAAGCTCGCCTCGCCGTTCAGGACGCTGATGGGGGCGAACATGCAGTTGCCGGTAAACAGCTCCGATCCGGCGATCACGACCAGCATCAGGCCCACGGGGAAGACCGCTCCGGCGGCGAACTTGACCAGGCCCCCGGGGATAGCGATCTTCCAGATCTCGCCGTCCGGGCCGGTGATGGTGCCATTCGATAGGCCTCCAGCCACAATCTCGCTCAAAAGGGCTCCAAAGGCGATATAGGCCCCGGCGAGGAAGCCCAGCACCAGCAGCTTCTGCCAGGTCATATTGCATTTCGTGCATCCGGCAGCTATGGCTGCCTTAGCGATATCAGCGGGAACTTTGAATGATATGATCTCTCCCTCCTGGACGGGCGAGTGCAGTCCCGGCCAGGAGCATCCAATTTCCTTTTCAGGTTTTTTTGGCCTTGAAAGGGAGCTTTTAGGAGCATCTCTCCAAACCTGCTCTGCAGCTTCACCCGCTATGGTGGCCAATGCTTGCCGGGATATTATGTAAAAGGGTTGCGGTTGCAGCGGATCAGCTACTGGGTAGCAGAATCGGCAAATCAGCCGCCCAGGATCGGTATGATCTAGGAATCTGCCTCCTGAGCGCATTGGATAGCTCTTTCCCGCAGATCTTTGCTCTGCGTATCATCTGGATTCAATTCAATGGCTCTATCAAAGGCTTCGATTGCCTCTTTGCATTTCTTCTGATCCAGAAATATGAGCCCTCGGTCGAACCAGACAAAATCCATATTGGGGTCCATTTCAATCGCTGCATTGTTCCACTCAATAGCCAGGTCATACTTGCCCATGTAATGATAGGCGTTTCCTTTTTCATTTAAAATATATACATTAGGCGGATCCTTTTCATTTTTAGGATCGAGCGCATAGGCCAGCTCCAATGCATCTATTGCCTCTGCAAATGTATTGTCGGCGTCTTCCGAATTGCTCTGCATTTCGTAAAAACCCTTCTTGTTTAAAGCCCAGCCCTTTAAAAGAAGATTGTATTCATTGTATTCCGGATACTTTTCAATTACATTATTTATAATATCTAAAGCATTTACGAATTCACGCTTTCTCAACCAGGCTATTGATCCTGGAATAGGAATTAACCAGGTCTGCAGGCATGTCCATCTGCTTCTGGGGAGATGTTTCCGAAGGGGAATATGGAGTGTTGGTTTGAATTTGATTTATATTGCCATCTGGAGGAGGAACTGGGAAGAATGGATAGAAGTAGTTCACTGTAACCAGAGCTAAAATCAAAACGATCACAGCCGCTAAAATAGGCAATCTCTTTTCAATCACATTTGAATATCGATTCTCAACCTTCCTGGAGAGGGCATCACTTCGCACCTCATCCTTTCTCTGCCCATCACTTTGCATACCATCCTTTCTCTCTTCATCTCCATTGCTTACCATAATATTGGGAAGCATGAAGACGAAGTTTCCAGGGTGGTAAATATCAACGCCTTTTATATAATCAAGGAAGGGCATCTGGCCTTCCGCCCCGTCTGCAGATGTCTCGCAGGACACTCTGGGCTGGATGTAATCGTAAAGCTCGGTTGCTGTGATCAGGCCATTATTATCTCGATCGGCATCTCCCCGCAGGCCATCGAGCAATGCAGCGGTGAAGGCGGAGTGCCCAGGGACACAGCCACTATCTCTTATGGGCTGATCCACATCTCCTGCGGTCATTATCTGATAGGACTTCTTCTCAGTGAGCTTGCGCAAATACATATCAGTGAGCTTTTTGGGAGACTGCTCGGGCTTTCCTCGAATCCGGGAGGTGATGGCTGCTACTCCGCTGAAGCAGCAGTCCAGAATTATCAGGATATGCTTGGCCGGGATTCTATCGCAGGCCTTTCTCAGCTCATCCATATCGATGTGATCAATCGAGGTGTCCTTTCGGGCATCCTGGGGGATGATATAGCCAATCCTCCCACCGCCTTTGCTGGGCTGACTCTCACCGTGTCCAGCAAAGAAGATTATCAGCCTGTCCTCAGCACCAACCCGATCCCGGAGATCTTCCCTCAGATAACGGAGGATATTTTCCCGGCTGGCGTCCTTGTCCAGCAGAGAGATGACCTCATCAAAGCCGTATTTCTCTTTCAAGAGAGCAGCAACCGCCTCAGCATCGTTCCTGGCATTTCCCAGACGCATGCCTTCGTAATCATTAATGCCAATGACCAAAGCCCAGCTCTTCTCGTAATATGCCTGGGGGCCTGCTGGGCTAATTACAGTATTCGGCAGGCGGAGATTACGAGAAATACTATCGTCTGGCATTTTTTCTTCTCCTGCACTATTCTATAATGCGTCTATTCTATTTTATGCTTTTAGTCCTCAGCTCAATCTGAGCAGTGGTCCAGACCTTGCTGGGATAACGGGCTGGCTCCAGAGTTCTCATGGTGGGCAATTCCGAGGTTATCGCCACCATCATCTCCTCCAGGGGATCTTTTGGACTCTCGCCCCTCGTCGTCGCCCTTCTGGGAGGCTGGTCCAGGGAAGGCAGCTGCAGCCACTGGAAGTTCGTGGTACTCTCTCCAAGGGTGGCAAAGACCTTGATGGTATCGATACCTTCGGTATAGCCCTCGGGCAGAATGGATTGAAGGGGAAGGAGAACTTCCATTCCTGGATCAAGAGGGACAAACCACTCAGCAGCACCTGATGGGTATATCTGAGTGATGCCCCAATCCGGCTGAAGGCCAAGGACGGTGATGTTCAGGACGTTATTCGGCTGATGCTCTGGAAAGCCATTCTTTATCCTCACAATAGCCCATTCTCCGTTGTTCACCTCGGGCAGCATTGGATTGTCAAAGGCCTTGGGATGGGCCTCGTTTACCGGATCGTAGTCGCTATCCTCTTTGCCCACGAACTCGACGATGAGCTTTCTGGCCAGAGGAGATGTGGGATCATGGTTTCTCAGCTCTCTGGCTGCATTGAACCGGGTCATGTGCTCCAGGCGGCGGACCACCTCCGCAGCGGCCCCGGCCTCTCCAGCCAAAAGATCCGGCCTGAGATTCTCGATCTTCCTGCCCGATGGATCCCAGATCTCATAGTAGCCATCATCGTTGACTGCTACCTGGTAGTCTATCCTCTCTTTTTCAGAGACGAACTTGAGCCATCTGTTCTCTTCTGCCACCTTGCCCACCGCCTCCAGGAACCGGGCCTGATCGATGGACGGGCTCAGATCGCGGCGCTGATACAAATGGATCATGCTGACCAGGTCGAGGGAATTGGCTGCCAGCAGGACTGCCTGCGCCCCCTGCTCTATGGCCGCATCCCTGAATTGATCAACTATTTTAGCCCAGGACTCAGTCTCCCCAAGCTCTGTGATCTCCGTCAGGGCCAGGCCCCTTTTCATGACGGAGAGATCGGCACTTCCAGAAGGATAGATGCGGAACTGAGCGCCCTTGCGCAGGCCATGAGCCTGGCCGGCGTCAAGGAGAACTCTATTGCCCGCTGCATCGTATTCCATAACATTGACCGCATAATAGGGAGAGATCCTCTCGCTCCCGAAGACCTCCCTGTCGCCATCGCCCTCCAGGAGTGGTGTCTGCTCTCTGAATTTGCTATGGACCCTGGAGACTATCCGGTCGTAGAGGGTCTTGTAGCTCAAGCCCGGTCCCAGGTCGTCCAGGGATCGGAGAAGGTTGTAGGTCAGGACGCCGTTCCTCTCCTTTCCATCGAAGTCGTACTCCAGAGCGGACTCAGAGGGCCGGCATGCGGCCAAAAGGACAAAACCCCTGGGCACGGGAAGCCAGCCGCTACCTACAGCCAGTTTGCGTGTGGGGCCAAATCCACCCCCAAGATCATCCCAGTTGCCAATCAGCTCTTCTAGAGGTGCAACCAGGCTCTCAGTTGGGCGAGGGGTGGTGTCAACGATGCTCAGGCCCCGAACTGCCACATTACCGGACACGGCATTCCGGCCCCGGACCATGCCCCCGGAGTGGCAACTATCCAGGACAGCGGTAACTATGAGCCCCTTTTTGGCCATGTCATTGAGGAGCTTGGCCAGCTCTATATCTCGCAGGTATCTGGCCTCGGTGTTGCCGATATCCATGGGCACCAGTGCCTCATCGATTCCGTACTCTCCTTTGTGCCTCTGATCGATGGTCGCAGGTCCTGCCGCCGTGGCCGGCATAGTGGATATAGACCTGATCGCCCGGGCTGGCCATATCGGCAATCTTCTTGAATGCCGTCACCATATTCTCATATGTGGGCCACAGATCCTGGGGCTCAAGTGGCTGACCTGCAGCGGAGGCGGTCGATGTGAGCTTGATCACATTGCTTTCTGGTATATTCAGCCTTCTTTGCAGAAGATCGCGGTGAACATTATCCACATCCCTCACGCAGCCGCCGAGATTGGAGTAGTAGTATCCGCCTGGGAGCCTATTGGGCAGATAGCAGTCTATTCCTATCAGGAGGGCGAACAGGTCGCCTGTTTTTCCGCTCATTTTTATCACGCCTAATTGCTGTCAGCTCGATTGCGAAAGGCCTCGGCTATGCAGGGCTGGCATTCAGGCTCGGATTAAAGATAACAAACAATGAAGATATTTAGGTATTATACAGATAAAAACATTTTGGCATCTTTACGAGCAGCACTGCAACCGCTCTTTTTAGCCGATCCGTAGCCATAGGCAGACCGGACCTCTTTAAGCCCGGTTCATCGGAACAGAAAGAGCTACTGCAAACTTATGGCAATAATGCCTATAGCAGATCCGTTAGCTCTTCCTTACTAATTCCAGCTTCCTTCAAAAGCTTGCACAACGTTCCCTTCGGAACATCTTTACTGTGAATGGGTACAACCGCTTTCCTGCGGGTTTGTGGATGGTAATAGATGCTGTGGCTTCCCGTGGTCCGCTCAAGAATAAAACCTGCCTTCTCCAAAGCTTTGGCAAGCTCCTGAGAAGAGACCGAAGGCAGCTTAGGCATGGGCAACGATCTCTACAGTGCGATCAATGATATCTTCGTCGGTTGGGACTTCTTCGCCATGAGCAATCAATATCTGCACATAGCCCTCAATAGCATCTCTTGCCATATCGAGGGCCTCATCAATGGTCTTTCCAAAGGTAACGCATCCCGGAAGTGATGGAACCCATGCGGTATAAACCTCATCTTCCGGTTCCCATCTCAGCATAACGTGGTACTTTAGGACCTTCATCGCAATCAAAATAGTATTTTCAAATATAACTAACCTCTGCTGTTAACCTATCAAATCGAAGCGAAGTAGATTTCGATCGTTATGTTGTCTCCTTGAGCTGTTCATACGGCGCCCTTCGCACTGCAGGAATATACATATTTAAGTATTATACAGATAAAAACATTTCGGAGTCTTCTGACCAGGCTCACGATCAAAGCCAATCCTGGGAAGGGCAGAGACTATAATCCAGAACAGACCTAATATCTCCATGATGAAGCTCAGGATTACCATCACCGGCCCCAGGGTGCACGATGTGGGCTACAGGTATCTCCTGCTGGGCGGAGCCATGGGCTTGCACCTGCCGGGATTCGATGCCAGCAACCTGACCGATGGCAAGAATCAGGTGGTCGATATCGTAATTGATGGCAAGGAGAGCCAGGTTGAAGCTTTCAAGGAGTATGCAGAAACCAAAAAGCCCTCCGGAGCAGAGGTCTCCAGCATCAAATTCTCCGATTACGATGGCGATGTCATGCGAATGGCCGAATACGCTCAGGTCCTCACCGCCCTCCTATTGCTCAAGGCAAACTTGATGATGGATAGCACTGACCCATCGAAGAGGATCAAATGAGATCGTATAAATCCGATGTTACCCTATCCGATGAAGAGATAGTACAGGGATTGATGGAGATATCCACTCTCTCGCTACCGGATGAGCCCCATAAATACTACAGATCTCGCTAACCCATTTATTAAATTTTTATAATGCTAAAAAAATAATTAAAAATTAAATCGATCACGCTTCTGCAGAACCACAGCATCCCTGGCCTTTATACCCCTGCCAGCTTGCAGTTGGCCTCGCTATGCTCAATCTCCTCGACGTTCATCCTCTTCGCCGGGTTGAAGCTCTTCTTATGCCTGCAGTCCATCAATTTGTGCCAGTTATCCCTCTCCCAGATATTGAAGGACTTGTCCTCCTCCGGTATCAGCTGGCGGAGCCTTAAGACCAGGCCATCCCAGTTGATGTCATGCCCCTCGAATTCCGGTCCGTCCACGCAGGCGAACTTGGTCTCTCCTCCCACCTCCACCCGGCAGGCTCCGCACATGCCAGTGCCGTCCACCATGATCGGAGTCAGGCTCACCGTGGTATCCACTCCCGCCGCCCGGGAGGCGTCTGAAGAGACCTTCATCATAAAGGGACAGCCGTGGGCGAAGATCCGGTCGATCTTCTTTCCGGACTGCAGCTCCTGCTCGATGAAGTCATTGGCCCAGGCGGTCTTGCCGCAGCCGGTCACCACATGAACCTCATCGCTGAACTCGCCCAGCCTGTCGGTCCAGAATACGAAATCAGGACCCCGGCCCTCCACCACCGTGATCACATAGTTGCCCTTCTCCTTGAGGGCCTTGACCAGTGGTAGCGAGGGCCCCACGCCGAAGCAGCCGCAGGCGCATATCACCCTTCCGAAGTTCTCGATCTCCGAGGGCTTGCCCAGGGGGCCGGCGATGTTGGCCAGAGAATCGCCTTCACACATGGTGGACAGCTTTGCCGTGCTGGTCCCCAGGACATAGAAGACGATGTCTATTGTGCCCTCTTTCTCGTCCCAGCCGGCAAGGCCCATGGGGATCCTCTCCCCTTTCTCGTCCACCCTGATGATCACAAACTGACCGGGCTTTGCGCTGCTGGCGATCTTGGGCGCCTTGAACTTCATATGGATGATATTGGGAGCCACTGTCTCCTTGGTTACTATCTCGTACATCTAGCCTCCTCGAACTTTATCTAGCTTCACGGCACAGACCTTCAGCTCCGGGATCTTGGCTATCGGATCCAGAGCGGGATTGGTGAGGACATTGGTGGGGGTCTCAGAGAAGTGGAAGGTCATGAACACCACTCCTACCGGGGACTTCTCCGTGGCCCTGGCCTTAACCCGAACCTTGCCCCGCCGGCTGGTCACATCTACCAATTCGCCATCCTCGATCCCAAGATTTCGGGCATCCTGTGGATTGATCTCCAATAGCTCCTCGTCCCGGAGAACATTGAGGTCATTCACCTTCCGGGTCATGGTCCCGGTGTGGTAATGGCACAGAATCCTTCCGGTGGTGAGGATGAACGGATACTCCTCGTCCGGCAGCTCCATCGACGGCCGGTAGTCGACCACATTGAACTTGCCCCGGCCGCGGGTGAACTGGCCCTTATGCAGAAACTGGGTCCCAGGATGATCGGGATTGGGGCAGGGCCACTGCAGGCCGTCTTTCTCCAGCCGGTCGTAGCTGATGCCGCCGTAGCTGGGTGAGAGCCTGGCTGCCTCGGCCATGATCTGGCCGGGATCAACGTAGCTGAACTGCTCTTTGTAGCCCATCCGGGCGGCCAGATCGCACAGTATTACCCAATCCGGTCTGGACTCGCCCACTGGATGCAGGGCCTCTCTGATCCTCTGCACCCGCCGCTCGGTGTTGGTGAATGTCCCGTCCTTCTCCAGGCTGCTCGTCGCCGGCAGGACCAGGTCCGCCAGAGCTGCAGTCTCGGAGAGGAAGATGTCCTGCACCACCAGAAATTCCAGCGACTTCAGGGCCTCTACCACGTGGCTGCTGTCCGGATCGCTCACAACCGGATTCTCGCCCATGATGTACATCGCCCTGATACTTCCCTCATGGGCAGCGTTCATCATCTCCACCACCGTGAGGCCAGGATTTTCCGGAATAGGCTGGACACTTCCCCAGGCCTCTTCGAACTTCTGGCGCAGATCTGGGATTGGTCACCGCCTGGTAGGCAGGGAATACATTGGGAAGGGCTCCCATGTCGCAGGAGCCCTGCACATTGTTCTGGCCCCGCAGGGGGTTGATGCCGGAAGATGGCCGGCCCACGTTCCCGGTCATCATGGCCAGGTTGGCCAGGGCGAAGATGTTCTCCACCCCATGAGAGTGCTGGGTGATCCCCATGGCATAGATGATGGAAGAGGGATTGCCCCGGGCATAGATCCTCGCCGCCTCCCGGATCAGATCAGAGCTGATGCCGGTGATCTTTGCTGCGTCATCTCCGGATAGCTGAAGAAGGGAATTTTTGAACTCCTCGAATCCCTCCGTCCTCTGGGAGATGAACTCCTCGTCCATTAGCCCCTCCTCCAGGATCACCCGGCACATCTCCAGGGCCAGAGCCACATCCGTTCCCGGGGTCTGGCGCAGCCAGACGTCAGCGATCTTGCACAGGTCGATCCAGCGGGGGTTGGCCACGATTATCTTCGCCCCTCTTCTTTTGGCCTCCTTGATCTTCAGGGCGATCACTGGATGCTGCTCAGAGGTGTTCGAGCCGATGATGAATATGCAGCCGGCATCGGGAAGCTCAGAGATGGAATTGGTCATAGCGCCGCTGCCGAAAGCCAGGGCCAGGGCGGATACGGTAGAGGCATGGCAGAGCCGGGCGCAGTGATCCACATTGTTGGTCTGCATCACCAGCCTGGCGAACTTCTGGGCCAGATAGTTCTCCTCGTTGGTGCACTTGGCCGACGACAGGAATGCAAAACAGTCTCCCTTGTACTGGTTCAGCTTCTCGGTCAGGATACTGAGGGCTTCCTCCCAGGTTATCGGCTCAAGCCTGCCGTCCTTCCGGATGAGGGGGACGGTGAGGCGCTCCGGGCTATCCACAAATCCCAGGCCGAAGCGGCCTTTGACGCAGAGCTGGCCGAAATTGGGGTAACAGTCCCTCTTGGCCCTCACCCTCACCACTCTCTCATCCTGCACTCCCACCTCTATCCGGCAGCCCACACCGCAGTAGGGGCAGATGGTATCCGTGGTCCTCTCCGGCCTCTGCCACTTCTCAAACCGGGCGTAAAGGGCTCCGGTAGGGCAGATGTCCACGCATGCCCCGCAGAACTTGCAGTCTTGAGTCCTGCAGCGATTCGGGGCCTATCCAGTGCAAGCGGTGGAAATCTGGGTTGGTCGATAGCACTCCCTCCCCTCTGACCTCCTGGCAGACGCGCACGCACCGGCCGCACAGGATGCAGAGGTTGTAGTTGCGATCGAAAAAAGGCTCTCTCAAGACTGGCCTGTCTTTGAAGGAGATCTGGTATCGGACCCTCTCCAGGCCCACGAACTCCACTGCCCTTTGCAGCTCGCATTCGCCGTCTTTGGGGCAGTACTTGCAGCCCACAGTGACCGGGAACTTTCTCATGCACTCGCGCAGGTCACCGCATTCGTTCTTCCTCTCGCAGACCAGGCAGCTGATGGGATGGTTGGTTAGAGCGAGGATCATCTCCAGGGTGTGCCTTCTCATATCCTGCAGCTCCTCGGTCACCGTCTGCACCACCATTCCCTCAACTGCCGGGGTGTTGCAGGCAGTGGGATAGCCGTCCATCCCCTCTACCGAGACTATGCAGAGCTTGCAGGAGCCTATGGGCTTCGAGGTCGGGATGATCGCAGAGCGCCGGCACATATGAATCCGCTTTCCGGCAGGCATCAAGAATGCTAGAACCCTCTGGAACCACTACCTCCTGACCATCAATGGTGAGTCTAATTTCCGACATGTTCCCAACCGCGCCAGAAGGTGATGCGGATTGATCGTATTAGTAGGTTGCTCTGAAAGGAAAATCTTTTTTATATAGCAGGGCGATGCTCAGCCTTAAGAGATCACAGCCTCTGAGGCGCGGTGTGGAAGAGATGGCAGAAAAGTTGAATTTAAACCGGGTGGAGATGCCCAAGCAATCTCCAGAGAAGAGGAAGAGCAATTTCGAGGAGGTTGCCCTGGGATACGCTCCAGAGCAGGCGGCGGAAGAGGCGAAAAGGTGCATCCAGTGCAAGAAGCCCAAATGCGTTGAAGGCTGCCCGGTGGGCGTGAACATCCCCGAGTTCATCCTCGCCCTGCGGGATAATGATATGCCCGGAGCGGCATTATCGCTAAAAGGCAAGAACAGCCTCCCCGGAATCTGCGGCCGGGTCTGTCCCCAGGAGGTGCAGTGCGAGAGCCGCTGCGTCCTGGGAAAGAAGGGCGCACCCATAGCCATAGGTCGGCTGGAGCGATTTGTGGCCGATTGGGAGAGGGTGACGAAAAAGTGCCCGCCCTGCGAGCTGCTCCCTCCCTCAGGCAAGAGCGCCGCAGTCGTGGGATCGGGTCCCGCCGGGCTCACCTGCGCTGCAGACCTGGCCAGAATGGGCCATAAGGTCACCATCTTCGAGGCCCTGCATGAGGGGGGAGGAGTCCTGGTCTACGGCATTCCCGAGTTCCGCCTGCCCAAGGGAATCGTCCGCTCGGAGATCGAGTATGTCAAATCCCTTGGCGCTGAGCTGGAATTGGATTCGGTGGTGGGAAAACAGGTCCAGATCGATGAGCTTCTCAAGGGCGACTACGATGCGGTATTCCTGGGGATCGGAGCCGGAGCACCGCGATTTCTCAATGTACCGGGCGAGAACCTGAGCGGCATCTATTCGGCCAATGAGTACCTCACCCGGGTCAACCTGATGAAGGCCTACAAGTTCCCAGATTATGACACCCCCATTAAAAAGGGCAAGAAGGTGGCGGTGGTCGGTGGAGGAAATGTGGCCATGGACGCCGCCCGATCGGCATTGCGCCTGGGGGCAGATGAGGTGCACGTCATCTATCGCCGCTCCCGGGAGGAGATGCCCGCCCGGCTTGAGGAGGTGGAGAACGCCATGGAAGAAGGGGTGATATTCGACTTCCTCACCAACCCCACCCGGTTCTTGGGCGACCACCGGGGGATGGTCAATTCTATGGAGGTGGTCCAGATGGAGCTGGGCGAGCCAGATGCCTCCGGCAGGAGAAGCCCCCGGGTGAAGAAAGGCTCAGAGCATATGGTGGATGTGGATACCGTGGTCATCGCTGTGGGAACGGTGCCCAATCCTCTTATCGCCTCCAGCACCCCTCAACTGAAGACCACCAAATGGGGAACCTTAGTGGTGGATGAGAAGGGCAGGACCACCATGGAGGGGGTCTGGGCAGGCGGCGACATCACCACCGGCGGAGCCACAGTGATCAGCGCCATGGGTGCGGGCAAGATCGCTGCCGCGGACATGGACCACTGGCTGCTAAATGATGGGACGTGGTGCGAGAAGTAATACGCACTGACCCTTATTTTCCATATTTTTACATCCTCAATAACACTGCTTTACTTGGCCATCAGCTCCTTTGCCCTGGCAAAATCATGAACGATTGACTTCTGAAGGCATCGATTCACAAAATCCATATGAATCAATAAATACCATAATACTTAATAGTGTTCAATCAGAATATTAGTTGGGATATCTATGAGACAATCTATTATAGCACTCCTGGGACTGATGCTGATAGTCCTGGCCATTCCCGGATATGCGCAGACCGATGAGATGGCATCGAATGAAATAGTGCCAAAATTGAGTGTCAGTGGAAGCGGCGAGGTATCGGTACCTCCTGATTTGGTGACCATTGTGCTGGGGGTAGAGACGAAGAACACCAGCTCTGATGCCGCTGCTGCAGAGAATGCAATCCTCATGAACCAGACGATCAATGCACTGCTCTCGGCAGGCTTGCGAGAGGATCAGGTTGAGACCAGCCGGTACAGTCTCGCCATGCCCTCTGAATCTGAGGAGCTGATAAAAGCTATCGCCGGAGTGGAAGAGCCAATGGAGTATACCGCCATCAGCAGGGTCACTGTGACCATGAATGCCAGCGAAGATGTGGGCAAGATCCTGGGAGCAGCCATAAAAGCCGGATCTAACAGCGTGAAGAGCGTGAGCTACAGCCTGAAGGACTCAGAGCAGTATAGAGATGAAGCCCTGGCCAAAGCAGTGGCCGATGCCAGGCATAAGGCAGATATCATCGCCTCGTCTGCCGGTGTGCAGATCATCAGAGTGCTGAATATCGACCAGGGCTATAGATCTTACGCAGCAGCTGCAGAGTATGCGGTTTTTGAGGCAGAAGATACGATCTCCAGCATCTCAATACCATTGCAGCCCAGAAATGTTACTGTGGAGGCCTCGATCTCCATTGTCTACCAGATCTCTGAGCCGGTTTCCTGAGGCTACTCGGGAAATCCAGTCTTTTTTTTTACGCCTTGTATCCCTCAATAATAGGACATGGTAGGCAGATTCTCAAACTCTCTATAGACCAATTCTGGCTTTTATCTGCGAGACATCTGCTTCCATTCGGACCAGTCTCTCTTTCAGGTCATCCTTCAGATCTGAGCGAAGCTCTTTGACCTCGCTGATGATCTCCTCTCTGGCATCGTCAATCTTCTCAGCGATCAATTCACTGGAAGATGTGATCTTTTGGGCGATATCCTGGGTGGATTCGTAGACTTTATTTATGTCCTCTCGAGATCCTCTAACCTCATCCCGGACGCCTTTGACCTCTTCATGAACGCCTTTGACCGCATCATAAACGGCCCTTATGTCCTCGCGAGATCCTTTGACCTCTTCCCGGACATCTTTTAGAACCTCATTATTTACGATCAATTGGCCTACGATTTGCTTGTTAACGACAATCAGCTCGCTAAGCAGCTCTGCTGCCTTATCCAGGCGCTGATCAGTTTCTCCAGTTCCCACCATCTTTTCAAATCTTAAGAAATCGCCCATAGCGCCGGTGTAATCAACCTCAATATCCTGCACATCGATCAGAGGATCATTGATCCGCAGATCGTGAAGAAAACGCTCAAGAACGGACTCCTCGCCTTCGGCAACAACCTTAACCCTGCCATCAGGAAGGTTCTGCACAAATCCCACCAGCCCGAGAAAATTTGCCAGATTTACCACCCTTGCCCGATAGCCAGTCATCTGCACCTTTCCGGAGACGAAGGCCCTGAGTCGTTTCATCGGATTATAATTAGGCTCATTGGATATATCTCTTTGCCCTGGCATCTCTGGATGGTGGTTCTGCATCTGAGAACCGGCAATAACGAACGAAAAGATAAGGTCTTTTCCCTTTTGTATCGCCCCTAGACAGAACAGTCAAGATCAAAAGAGCA
The DNA here is from genome assembly GCA_963813075.1 of Methanotrichaceae archaeon. Lineage (GTDB taxonomy): Archaea > Halobacteriota > Methanosarcinia > Methanotrichales > Methanotrichaceae > Methanothrix. The sequence continues at coordinate 161,937 of CAWEXU010000013.1, read as the reverse complement.
TGATCCATGAGCTAAACTTATATGTATTGATCATAATAGTACATTAGATCTCTCTTAAGCCGGAATAAAGACGAAAGACTATGAGCGACAATTCTCCTGGCACTGGAGTTGCAGCAAAAGCGATAGCCTTGCACGATCTGGTCAAGCCCGAGCTGCCGGTTGCGGCAGGGGTGTGCGTAGTGGTCGGCGAGGTGATCGCATCAGGGGCACTGCCCGACATATCCATCTCAATTCCGGGCTTTCTGGTCGGTTTTTTCATCTCCGGCACTGCCATGATCACCAACGACTACTTCGATCTGGAGGTGGACCGGGTGAATCATCCCACCAGGCCCCTTCCATCCGGAAGGATATCAGCGAATGAGGTCATGATTTTGGCATTGCTCTTTTCTGCAGCAGGCCTGGTAGCGGCGGGACTTCTGGGCCCCATCGCCCTTGCTCTGGCTTTAGTCATGTGGATTGTAAGCAACCTCTACAACTGGCGGTACAAGGAGACGGGCCTCTTTGGAAACATGATGGTGGCCTTCTGCCTTTCTCAGCTCTTCGTCCTCGGTGGAGTGGCGGTGGGCCGGCTGGACAATCCCATGCTCTGGACCTTTGCCGCTCTGGTATTCGTCTTCGACCTGGGAGAGGAGATCGCGGGCGGAGCGATGGATATGGAGGGTGACCGCAAGCGATCAGCCCGGAGCATTGCCCTTCTATACGGAAGGGAGAACGCCCTGCGCCTTTCAGGCCTGCTGTTCTCCCTATTTGTCTTGATAAGCATGATTCCATTCCTGATGGGCTGGATTGGAAGCTCTCTGCTATTCGTCTTTGTGCCCATGGACCTGGCCATCCTCTACTTTGCCTCAAAGCTTATGGCGAGCCGGAGGGCGGAGGAAGGAAGGATGAGGATCCGCCAGCTGTACCTCTCCACCATGATTTTTGTCATCGGGTTTGTAGTTGTCAGCGTTGTTTAGTTGATGGTCTTGCTCGATCTGTACCATAGATTTATATATCGTTGAATGACGAGTATAGAGCGGGCGAAAGTCGACCACAACCATCACGACCATCTTTTCCTCCTACCTGGTTTTCAATCGACTTTGCCCAACCCTCCCATTTGTATTGTCCTGCCCTGCCCCGATGCCACTTCCTTAAGCCCAAAAGAGCTTCGAATTTAAAAAATATAGTTATATGGATCGACCCCCGTATCCGGTATGCTAAAGTAAGTGCCAGGACTGCTGTCTCTCACTCTCCCGAAGGTGGTGAATGTCTCGTTTTCGAGGATTGTGCTCACCATAAGCTTCCTCGTTGCCATTCCATCAGTGGCCCCAGCATAGAATGTTCCGTTTCCTGAAGCTGATTCTACGGATATTATCCAGCTTAATGTGATTGGATAGTACTCGAAAGTTGGACCAGCGGTCAGGGCAATTTGGCGATACACTGCAGTCGATCCATCTGCATCATCAGTGCCCTCCAGTCGCATGGCTGCATATGTAGCATTGTTCATCTGATCTCGAGAATAAGACAATGCTTCTATCAGGCTTCCGGAGATAAAATCCGCTTGATTATAGGTTTCAGTATTTGGGACTTCGTAAGGGTCATCATTTGAGACTATGCTATGTGAATATAGGTTCTCCAGATATGCATCCGATGCATTTAAACTGGCTATCGACTTGCTTTTATTTGTACCTGAAGCGATCAAAGAGCTTGTGAGACTGCCTGCGTTTAAGGCTCCAATAATCTGCTCTGAGCTTAATTCTTTATGCTTATGGAAACCCTCTTCCGGATTAAAATATGAATAAGTGGATGCCTGTATTCTGCTGCTCCAAAGATCATTGAATGCACCATCAATCAAGGAATTCATTAGGATGTCTCTATCACCATCAGCGTTCTCAGCGGACATAAATGTTTTAAAATCGCTTGCATCTGCATCCGCAGCAGACCAATCTGCATTTGCATTTCTTGCGGCCTCAAAATAGCCGTTAGAATTATAATGGTAACTTGAGTCTGCACCGGCTCCATTGCTGTAACCGTTGACTGTACCGTTTATTAAAGATGTTTCCAGCATGGCGGTATTTTTATCTTTTTCCGCAGCGATCACTTGCGTCTTGAATTCATTTGAAGATATATTGCCCGTATTCTGCCATGTAGACGTGTAATTATCGAGTTCATGATTGCTGTAGGAACCATCAGAGGACAAAATTGAGCGTACTTGCGAACCTACATAGGCCTCAATGCTGTAATTGTTAATGGTCCCCTCCAGCACTGATGTTCTTAGTCCTGCAGTATTCCCCTCTGAATCAATGGAGGAAGTCTCTGATTTAAAGACCATCGCAATTGTTGAGGGCTTTTTACCCATGCGTGCGGTTGCGCCTATGGCACTTGCAGATTGGCTTGCATATATCTGATTATAGGTACTAAACCCGTTATTGTTTTCATTATCCCAGGAATAGAAAGCCGTACGTCTTCCCGCTTCACTGAATAGATCACTGATTTGTCCGTCTGTCACCACCATCTTAGAATTTACCTGGGATACAGGTGGAAGGGAAGAGTCTTCTGGGCCATAAGCGGCCTGTGAGCTGGATTCAACCATCTCTCCAGAAGCAATATCTGCCCTCTGCCAGGCGACAAATACCCTATCGCCAAAGTCGTTTATCAGGTTAGCATTGGCATAGTTCTCGTATCCCTGAAGAGATCCTTCAATAATTTTCAGTTCCACCTTAGCGCTATCGCCCTCTGAGGTAATGGCTTGTGATCCAGCCTTTATCAAATCTGCATCCTTTACGCTCAAGGTCTCAGAGGCTTCGGCAAAGCCCACGGCTGGAGAAACGGAGAGATGAACTTTCTTTGCCTTCTCCAGGTCAACCGATAAAATAGCCTTATTCCCTTCTGAATCGGGATACTCATAAGTATGGTTGAACTTCTTGATATTGCTTCCAGAAAAGACTGTCTCCAATCCCATGTTGTCCAGTAGTATACTTCCGCTGATGCTGGATGATTCATCAGCCTGTACATCGAACTGGTTCGATACGCCATTGCTCGATGCCCCAAAGCTTATGCCATAAGCCGACTGGCAGCTGCAGGATAAGAGAACAATCAGCCCCATGAGCTTGATTGCCGTATTTGTCATATGTAGCCTCCACAACTTTTGCTTGATTAATCATTATATAGCTTTTATATTACTTATAAATACCGACAATCAAATTTAACTTTATTATTGCAGGACTTCTGAAGCTCTCTGGGCATCTCGGAGGCCCCGAGCTGTTAGCAAATTCATTTTAATGGATAGTTTTATTATTATATAATTTTTCGATAGCTAAGGAAAGTAGGTTCATAGGAGTCCTCTTAAATACTTATAAATAGCTTTAAATCTATGGAATAGTATCAAATGTAGATGTATTGAGGGTCAGAATCCCCACTAGACCTTCCAGCAGATGCTGCGACGCCGCGCCGCTGAGGGTTTGACAATGATCATCCACCGCCATAGCCATGCGAAAAGGGAATAAAAGAAATTAGGAAAAAGACGACGGCTTAGGCTTGGACTACGGCAGCATGCCGAACTTCGGCTTCGACAAGAGAAAACTGTCTGCTCTAAGTTCGGACAACGGAAGTGATCACACAAATTGGAAAAACGGGCCAGTTGCAAAATTGCGCATCATGTGTGACATTCTTTGGGAAACCACTGCATATGGTGGTCTGAATACGTCAAATGACGCAATTTTGGAAGAGCCTCAATCAACCGATATCTATGGAGGAACTTATATGCCCACGATTGCGGAGTTCACGCAAACCCACCTGAGCCTGGTTTTATTTACCAAAACCACCAGCGTTTTACTGAAAAACATCCCTATCTACGCCGAAATCAGTATCACCACCGAAGAGCCGCCGTACAACATCGACGAGCCGATCGAATTTTTGGAGAATGAATCTTCGATCCGCCAGTGGTATTCCAGCCGCACCTATCTATTGCAGTGGATTAATGAAGCCATTGCTGCCAGCGTTACAGAGGAGGATTTCAATAATATTCCAGACAAGCGAGCATTTTATATTGACATCCTCGAAAAAATCCAGGGAAATTGGGTCAATTCCGAAACCGAGGAAAATAAGAAACGCCTGGTCAGAGACATCGTCAAAGACCGGCTGGATCATTTTCAGGTTCCCACCAGCTCGCAGCCGAACAAAATAACACTGTACACCTATCCACTGGGCACATTGGCCAGCGATCAGGCTGGCTACCTGTCGTATGACCTGACCCATGCGCTGGCCCGATTCAAGGAGCTGACCCGCAGCAAAGAGTTTGTCGCCAGTAGCGTTGCGTTTAACGTCTACCCGCTGGGCAAAGATGATATGATCATCGATGTTTCCCAGCAGGCCCGCTTTACCCCGAACGTGGTTTTTGGCAAGGTTCACTTCGACGTCCCAGAGGATTACCATTTCCTTGAGGCGGTCAACCTGCCTTCGATGCAGAACCCCAGCCTGGAAGACTGGTACCTTTCGCCCGGTTCCTTCGCAGTCAATCCGGCGTTCTTTATCGGCGTCGACGGATGCGAAAATCTATATCCGGCCAATTTCGCTACCCACGAGTTCCGTTTCTTCCAGATCCTGCGCGGCAGCAAAATTATCATCCCCGCAGAAACGAGGGACGAAGAATCCCAGGTTGGCAATCAGGTCATCACAAAAAAGATTCTGGTGAAACCCGAGGTTCGCACGGGGTGGTCGCTAGAGTACCTGGTTTCCTGGCAGCCGCTGGGGCACACGTTGGGGCAAATTATCTACAGCCTGCCTTTAGCGCCTGGAGAAACGAGAAAAATGGCGGTGATCGATTGGGCGAGAAAATCGATCGATTCAAGGGATGAAGACCTGACCGTGAAGGAGCAGTTAGCGCACAATACGCACCGCGACCGCAGCGTGTCCGAAACGGTGGATGCGGCCTTGCGCGAATGGCAGCGAGGCGGCAGCTTTATGGGTGGGGTAGCTGGTTCGTATGGAGGAGGTGGTATGGGAGTTTCCGGCGCGCTTGGCGGCGGCTATTCCACCAGCTCAGGCGACCGGAATATCCACGCTTCTACTGCGCAGCAAATTTCGGACGCCTTTGCTCAGGCCAGCTCTGCGGTGCGAGAGCTACGAAGCACTATCGTGGTCCAATCGGATCAGCAGGAGCAGGCCAAAGCCGAAACCAGGGTGGTAGCCAACCACAACCATTCTCACACCCTGACCATACTGTACTACGAGGTGTTGCGGCACTATAAGGTCACCACCCAGTATATGCGGTTCAGGCCATCCTTGCTGGTCCAGTACCTGCCTGTGGATTTTTTGGACACCAATATTATCTACAAATATCGCAAGATTCTGGAAAGTGTGCTGCTCGATTCGCGCTACGCCGGTTGTTTCGATGCCGTGCAAAAACTGGTCTGCTTTACCCTTGAGTTTGCCCGGAAAACCGCCCAGGCGGCATTGCAGCCCGATTTGAATAACGTCAACGAGTTAGGCCCGATCAAACTGGTCATTAAAACAAAGACAGCAACGCATGGTTTCCCATCCGTAGCGGTGAAAACAAAGAGCGGCGAGAGGATAAATTGCCTGGAAAAAGACCCGCTCTGGGCAAGCGGGTTTCGTTTGGCTCATACCGATTTATCTCTCCCAGATTTCGTCGATGATGGCACGACCTATTTGGTCAGTGCCAATTACCGGCAGGCCGGGCAGGAAAATGTTTTCAACGTTGAGCCTTTCCGTAAAGTGTTGTGGAACGATATCGATGGCATCATCCTGCGGGTAAACAGCCAGGATAAGGGCAGCTCATCCGGCCCATCTGAACCATGGGAGATCGAGGGCGTGCAAATAATGACGACCAGCGGCGACAAGGTCTGGGTCATGGTAAGAAGCACGGATGTGATCAATATCCCGGTGGATGCAGAGCATCTGTTTAACCTAATCCCCTATCGCGAGATCCCCAAGGATCCCGCTGACCTTCTGACCGAAGCAGAACGTTGCTGCATTAACGACCTGAAGAGCCACCTATCGGCAAATGCCTTCCACTATCAAAAAGCGCTGTGGCTCCTGGAAGATCCCAACGAAAGAGCTTACCGCTTCAAGGATGTGGTCTCATCGGGCACGTCCATTCTCGATATGATAGATAATCGCGCGATCGACGTTCTGGGGGACTACGTAGTCTTTCCGGCGCGGAAATCTTTCCAGGAAAATGAAGACCTGAACGCCCTGCAGCCGATCAAGGTCGAGAAACTGATGACCCTGCCCACGCGTGGGGTATTTGCGGAAGGCAAACTCGGGCACTGCAATATCAGTGAAGAAATTGACGACACCCGTTTTTGGGATTGGCAGACCTCACCCATCACGGAAGAGGCTCCGGGGATTGATAACCTCAATATCAACGAATCCCGCAACGTATCGCAGAACCTGACCCCTACGCCGATGCCCGCTTCCATCGTCAATATAGTCGCGCCGCAAAATCTGCCCGACCCAACCGGTATGGCGGGCGCGCTGAACTTGCTGGGCAAAGCAGACATCTTCCGCGATATGTCGGTGAGTAAAGAAGTGGAAGACCTGCTTGAAAAACTGGCAGACAAATCCGTCGACATTAACCAAGCGTCCAATAAAGCCAAGGAAATCCAGCAGCAGCATAAAGCGAGCAAAAACGCCAACACGCCGGTGGTGGTGAGCCAACCAGCCCAACAACAGCCGTCGCAAAAGACGATTTCCCCAGCGGAAGCGCAGCAACAGATAAAAGTATCCGAGAACCAGGCCGTAAAGGGAACCATCACCAAGCAAGACAACAACGAAAACGTGAAAAAGGCTATCCAGCAGATGCAGGGAGGCAAGGCGGGCAGCGATGTTACGGTGACGATTAACTTCAAGCATTCGATCTCCGGGCCGCTGAATGGTGTGTTCAACATAGAATTCATTGGGCCGATCGGCGATTCGTTTACTACTTCGACCGCCGGTGGGGTTGGCGCGGGCAAAGTCAATATTCAAACCGGCGCTGAGTATACCATCCAGATCAAGGGCACTCGAACCAGGCTTCCGCTTTCCCTGGATACCATCGCGCGCATTCCATCCGTTGCCGGCAATCCCGCCTTTAATATCGATCTCAGCAATCACGTGACCAAGCGCGAAGTGCCGATTGAAGCAAATATCGTCGCGACCATCACCAAAGGCCGCAAGGCCATCAATATCACCATCGTGGCGGAAGAAGTGGCCAAAGATATCAAGATCACCGTGAAAGTGACCGGCAGCGGAACCTTGAAAGCGGATCTGGAAGGGCAGTTGGGGTTAAACCTCGATGGATTGGATTTGGGCCATATCAAAGCGGGCACAGCCGTGGAGACTACTGTCGGTGGTGAAGCTGCGGTAGAGCTTCCGGTCGAATTCAAGCGGCTGACCGGCAACGTGACCGCGCCCAAAAATGATCTGGCCTTATAGTGCTACTTATCCACATTACCCATAATACCGCCGAACGGAGTCGGACCATAGCATCCTACTGATTCAACTAAGAAAAGAAAGGGGAAAAGGGTGGTAGAAACAATTCAAGTATGGATACAGAACATATTATAATTCCGGAGAATGATCAGAATGCTGCCACGATCAAAGCAGCATTCAATACATCACCAGGATTATTACTACTATTTTACATCATATCGGGACACTAACATGCTGCCAAAGCAACGCAGGTTAAGGGATTGAATCTCAAAATAGAAAGATATGAGATCTGTGCGCCTCACCAGAACTCGGGCTCCTGCCAATTCTGGCAAAGTGCAATGGACCTCAGACCTCAATACCAATCAGTTGAAGATTTTTATTCTCCTAAACCCAGCCGCGGGTCTTCATGGCATCTACCACCCTGGCCACGGCCACGGTGTAGGCTGCCTGGCGCATGTTGATATTGTACTGCTTGGATGCAGCCAGGACACCCTGGTAAGCCATGGTCATCCTCTCGTCCAGCCTCTGGTAGACCTCGTCGAATGACCAGCAGTAGCGCATGATGTTCTGCACCATCTCGAAGTAGGAGACGGTAACTCCGCCGGCATTGGCCAGGAAGTCGGGTATGACGTGCACTTTGTTCTGGAAGAGTATCTCATCCGCCTCGGGTGTGGTGGGGCCATTGGCCAGCTCCAGAATGATCTTGGCCTTGACCTTTCCGGCATTATCCTTGGTGATCACGTTCTCCAGAGCGGCAGCGATGAGGATGTCCACATCCAGCTCCAGCAGCTCCTCGTTGGTGATCTTCTTGCCGCCTGGAATATTGGCCACCGTGGAGGTCTGGACTTTTACGGCAACTGCATCACAGGCATCTATACCAGCGGCATTGAAGACTCCTCCTTTGGAGTCGCTCACCGCTACCACCTTGCTGCCGAAAAGCTCATTGGCCAGACTGTGAGCATAGCTGCCGGCATTTCCGTATCCCTGAATGGCTACTGTGGCTTTCGAGAGATCGATGTTGAATTCCCTTGCCGCCTCCCTCAGAGCATACATGCCTCCCCGGGCGGTGGCATCGCTCCTGCCGCAGGAGCCGCCCACGCATAGCGGCTTGCCGGTGATGCAGCCGAAGTTGTTCGAGCCGGTCAGTTTTGAGTACTCATCCATCATCCAAGCCATCATCTGGGGGGTGGTGTATACGTCAGGCGCAGGAACGTCCCTCTCCGGTCCGATGTTCTGCCAGACCATATCGACATAGCCCCGGCAGAGCCTCTCCTGCTCCCCGGCAGAGAGCTCCTTGGGATTGCAGATCACTCCCCCTTTGCCCCCGCCCAGGGGCAGGCCGAGAAGGGAGGTCTTCCAGGTCATCCAGGCGGCCAGAGCCCTGACCGTATCGATGGTCTCATCCGGATGGTATCTTATGCCGCCCTTGCAGGGGCCCAGTGCATCGTTATACTGAACCCTGTAGCCCTGGAAGATCTTCATGCTGCCATCATCCATGCGCACGGGAATCGATATGTGGAACTCTCGCCTGGGGTGGCGGAGGAACTCATGCACCCCGGGATCGAGGTTTAGGATCTTTGCACAATCGTCAAGCTGTTTTTGAGCTATTTCAAAGGGATTCGATTTGGACATTATATTGCATCTCCATTCAGCATCTACCCAAATCTTTATTTGTGACCTGGTGGAGGGAAATGTCCATCGTTGCCTATTTAAGTATTATGGGTCAAATTTATAAATGATAAAGAAGGGCGGAATTGAATTGTCGGCCTATTTAAACATTTGCTGTAAATAAATTACATGTAAGAAATAAGAGCTGAGGAGATGAATCAAAGCTGATATGAAGTTTTATGAATGCGTAATTGTGAAAAAATCAGAAATAATCTTAAAAAAATTATAGTTAAAGTTCGTCGTCGTCACCCCCTGCCCGGATCGATGCTTCGCAGGAAGGTATGTTCCGGCGGGCGAACGGGCGTTATGAAAAGATATGAAGAGATCGCAAATAGAGATATTTATAGCGGCTGGAATTGCATTATATCAAGAAGAACGATAGCAAGAAAGACGATTGCGAGAAGAACGATAACAAGAAGGACGAAATAGATGAGAATAGTCATAGTGGATTATGGAATGGGAAACCTGTTTTCCATATACAACGCCCTGGAATATGTGGGCGGCAATCCTGAGATTGCCCGCGATCCACAGGAGTTGGCCGGCGCAAATGGCATTGTTGTCCCGGGGGTGGGAGCCTTTGGCAGTTGCATGAATCAGCTCTCCCGATTCTCGGCCTCACTCCGATCATGCTTCGAGGAGGGAGTGCCCATGCTGGGCATATGCGTGGGCATGCAGGTGCTCTTTCAGGAGAGCGAGGAGAGTCCGGGCGCGCCGGGATTGGGCTGGATAGAGGGAAAGGTTGTACGCCTGCCGGATGGGGTAATGATCCCCCAGATGGGCTGGAACAGCCTCTCCATCAAGCGCCCGGTGGAAATTCTGGATGGCATAAGCGACGGGGACATGTTCTACTTCGTCCACTCCTACTATGGCCAGCCAATTGATCGATCGATAGTCGCCGCCACCACAGAGCACGGAGTGGAATTGACAGCAGCAGTCCATAAGGATAACCTCTTTGCCACCCAGTTTCATCCGGAGAAATCAGGGCCAAAGGGCCTGAGAATCCTGGAGAACTTCGTGAGGTCTGCGAGATGCTAGCCAGAAGGATCATCCCCTGCCTGGACTGCGACCTGGGAGTCCCCGGTGGCCGAGTGGTCAAGGGAATTGAGTTCAAGCAGATCAGATATGCTGGTGTCCCCTGGGAGCTGGCCGGCCAGTACTACCAGGATGGAGCGGATGAGATCGTCTTTTTGGATATCACCGCCTCATCTGACCGGCGAGAGACCATGACCAGTGTCATAAAGAAGACCTCGCTCTCGGTCTTCGTGCCACTGGCCGTTGGCGGGGGAATAAGCAGCCTGGAGCAGGCAAGAGAGGCATTCAACGCCGGTGCGGATAAGGTCACCGTAAACACCTCCGCCCTCAAGCGACCGGACCTCATAAGCGAGATCGCTGATAGATACGGAAATCAGGCCGTGGTTCTGGCTATCGATGCCAAGAGGCGATATTCCCAGGAGGACGGCCGGAATATGGTCGAGACCGAAAACGGGCCTTGCTGGTTTGAATGCTCCTATTACGGCGGCAGAAAGTTCACCGGAGTTGACGCCATCGCCTGGGCGGAAAAAGCAGTCTCCCTTGGCGCAGGAGAGATTCTTCTTACCAGCATGGACAGAGATGGCACAAAGCTGGGGTTTGACATCCCCCTCACCGAAACCGTGGCGAAAATGGTCAGGGTTCCAGTGATCGCCTCGGGAGGATGCGCAAGTGCCGAGCATATGCTGCAGGTATTCGAAGAGACCGATGCCTCTGCAGCTCTCGCGGCCAGCATATTTCACTTCCAGGAATGCACCGTCACCAGTGTGAAAAAGTATCTGAAAGAGAATGGGGTGAATGTGCGGGTATGAATGAAGATAATGTGGGATTGGCTTTTGGATGATTGCTGCGCAAGATTTATCCAGTGTTCTGGAGATGAAGCCGACGAGGTGAATGAGCGGAGATGAGATACATAGAGCTCTCAAAGGCTCCCTGCAACCAGACCCTGGAGATTCATTCCGTGAACGGCGAGTACGGCTGGGAGAGGAGGTTTGAATCCATGGGGATAAGAAGAGGTAGCCGTGTACGCAAAATAGCCTGCCATCCCTTTGGTGGTCCGGTGGTAATCGAGCTTAATGGATCGAAGATCTCACTTGGTCGAGGAATAGCAGCAAAAATAGAGGTTGAGGTGCTTTCATCTCCTGCCGGCAAGATCCGGATCTGAAAGCCTCATCCCATCGATCAATAGACCCCGGATGTTTTAGGTTGATATGAGCTGCTTGAGCCTCTGGATGCTCTCCATGGCCTGAGCGGACTCGTGCAGCTTCTCTTCCTCGAAATGCTTTATGACCTCATCAATGCCCGCTTTCAATGAGTAGACCTTCATCGGTCTTCCTTTGCCCTCGCGTTTGATCTCCTTCTCCTCTATCCAGTTGTTATCGCGCAGGGTTCTCATGGCAATGCTCACCTCAGGCTGCCTGAGGTCGGAGCCCATTTCGATCTCCCTTGAGGAGGCCTCATCCACATTGGCCAGAAATGTGATAAGGGTTGCTACATTGCGGGGCACTCCCAGGGAGCGGAGCGTCTCCACGAATTCCATGTCCTTGTCATCCAGGATCTTTACTGTCGACTCTCTCATAATCGTCACCATATTTTTCTTGTCACTAATACTTAATGATATAAATAATTTGTTTTGAAAGGCTTGGTCTTTTAATTTTTCTAATTTAGACTAATACTTTAGATAATAAGTCAAAAAGCAGTTGATATTAGCATTTAGGTGATTATTGAGGATAAAATAGGATAGATTAAGAATTTATAATTACCAAAATTTTTTGGCAGAGTTAAAAGCCTCCTTGGATTAACGCCCTTTTTATGCCATTTTGCAAAAGGAACTACAAAATGGAGTTAAATAATTAATTTAGGGAGAATAATTTAGTATAAGTTTGAAATTTTATTTATAATCATAATTTACTCGATTGACATAGATATACCGACATAGATATATCTCGTGAGAGGATTTCGTCCACTATGATAGCCATCGAGATTAGCAAAAGAGATCTCAATGAGCTGACGAAGACAGAGGTCAAAAACCTGCCGGGTGCACTTTTTTCCGGCGCCAGTCCTCTTCTCAAGCCATTTATGCATAAGCTGGAAGCACTTCTGCCGCCGGAAAACAAGGGGCTTGGGGAGAGCTATGTGCTCTGTGCCCTTCATTCTCATATCGATGAGGTGCATGCTCACGAAAACCTCATTCGTGTCCAGAACAAAGATACAGTGGTCGAGATTCGTCGCGAAGAGCTGGCCGAGTTGATGGATGAGAGATATCCCACGACCAGCCACCAGCGGCTCAACCTTCCTGGTCTGCTGTTTTTGCAGAGCGGCCCGGCACTGCAGACTGCCAGCGCCATGATCCTCCGCCGGGAGCATAAATTGCGCATCCCCGATGGCCGCAGGACCATGCGCTACATTTTCCACATGGGTGTGGTGACGCTGGATGCAGATAAAGAGAAGGTGAAGATCGGCTTTGACCTGGAGAGGCTGCCAAAGAAAGCAGATGGCACCTCCACCCTGGAATAGGCCAAAGCCGGACCTGAAAGCCGGACTCCGAATCCAGATTATGTGATCAGGTGGCGCAGCTCCCAGAGGAGCTTGGGATTCAACCGGAAGAGCACTCGCAAGAGGCCTTGCAGGTCCATCTTGGATATGTCCTCCTTTGCCAGGGAGCCGATCAGCATATTGAGATCTTTGTCGGTCAGCTTCACAAAGAACTCCTTGAACTCCAGACTGCGAGCCAGGTGCCTGCCTATGCCCTCCCGCCAGCGGTCCTCATACTCCTTTAGCCCCTCTTTTCTGATGTTGCCGGCGGCGATAGCTTTTGCTGCCACCTCTGCGGCGATGACCCCAGCCTCCATGGCATTGAGAATCCCTCCCCCGGTCAATGGATCGGTCTGGCGGGCAGCGTCTCCCACCAGCATCACCCCATCAGCAGTGGTTGATTCGATGGGCCCGGAGCAGGGGTCCCCGCCCACCACCATCTCCACTATCTTGCCATTGGGAAAGTGCTTTTTGGTGAACTCCCGCAGCAGGCGGATGGCTTCACCGGGCTTGCACCGGCTTCCCAGCACACCCAGGCCGATATTGGCCAGCTTCTCCCCCTTGGGAAAGGACCAGGCGTAGCCTGAAGGTGCAATGCTGTTTCCTAAGTAAAATTTGGTATAGTCCTGGTCGATCCCCGGATCCGAAACCAGGAACTGGGCGCAGGACTCGATGTCCTTCAGGTTGAGTGTGGTGTCGATTCCCGCCCACCGGCCCACCTTGGACTCCACTCCATCCGCACCGATGATGATCGGGGCCTCGATCCGCAGGGGCTCGCCCACCTGCATGGCATTAACGCCATAAGGAACGCCATCATTCATCAACAGGCCGGTGGCTCGGGTCTTGACCATAACCCTGGCCCCGGCGCGAGCGGCCTGCATGGCCAGGCCCCGGTCGAAGACCTTTCTCTCCAGAACGTAGCCCACCTCGCTGCCGCTCCTGTCCTCGGACATGACTATGCTGCTTCCGTCCGGAGAATAGATCATAGCGCCCTTCACCTCAGCGGCAATCCACTCCGGCTCTGGCTTGACCATACTGCATAATGACCTCTTGCCCACTCCTTCAGCGCAGCGTACCGGATCGCCGATCTCCTGGCGCTTTTCCAGCATCACCACATTCAGGCCGGATTCTGCCGCCTTCTTCGCGGCCATAGAGCCGCCCGGCCCCGCTCCCACTACAATCACATCACATTTCATGCCTCGACCTCTAGCGCACCCACCGGACATATCTTGGTGCAGATGCCGCACTCTTTGCAGTCTGCGGAAATCTCCAGCCAGGTCTCCACCAGCTCCAGGGCGCATGTCGGGCAGACGCTGACGCAGGCACCACAGTAGCAGCACTTGTATCTGTTGACGGTAAGCAATAAATCACATCCATTTTTAATATTTTATTTCAAAGTCATTATAGCCTTTGACCTCGATCTCCGAGAGCTCCATTCCCAGGACCACAGAACCGGAAGGCCCGGACTTCATGGCTCGGAGCAGTTCGCCCACCTGTCGTCTTTCTCCCTCCAGCACCGCCTCCACTCCCCCCCCGGGAATATTTTGCACCCATCCATTGACTCCCAGGGATTTGGCCCGGTCGCGAGTATAGGCGCGATAATATACACCCTGCACCCGGCCAGAGACCCTGACGTGCACCGACATCATCTATTTTGCCCCAGTCACCAGATCTTCTAAAGCCTGACGCTGATCCTTGGCTTTTATAATTCCCGATGCCAGCAAGACCCCCTCCGATCCCAGCTCCAGAGCGCTTCTCAGGTCCTCGCCATGGGTTATCCCCGCGCCGCACAGGACCCCCACTCCCGGGGCGATCTTCTTGACAGCGGTTACCGAATCGCTAACCACGCTGGGATTGGCCTTGGATACGGGAATTCCGCTACCTATCAGCTCTGGAGGCTCCACTGCCACATAGTCGGGTTCAAGAGCTGCCGCCGCCCTGGTGGTGGCCACATTGTTGGTGCAGATGATGCTCTTGAGGCTGAAATCCCGGCAGGCGGAAAGGGAGGCCTCCATATCGGCCAGCTTGATCCTTCTCTCCGAGTGGTTAATGAGCGAACCCGCCGCGCCCGCGGCCTTTAAGGCAGCTGCGGTCACGTGTCCGGTAAAGCCGCCATAGCCGACGCCATCAACATGCTGGGCGTAGACCGGAATTTTAACCTCCTGAGATATAGCATGGATGTCTGCCGTTTGGGGTGCCACGATCATCTGCACAGAATAGTCTTTAGCGATATCCTCGCAGATCTCGGCCAGGCGCAGAGCCTCGGGGCCTGTAGACTCTCGGTAGGTCTTGAAATTGAGCACAATTATGGTCATTTTCTTCCTCGCCTCTCCGGTGCGACTTCAGTGGACATATAAATTTTGCCTGCACTCCTGATCCATGTCGCGATAATACTCTTCATAAACGTGGATCGTGGCGCACTCGCCACAGGTCTTCATCATGATCTTACCGCGAAAGATAAAGGCAATTAATGGCAGCATCCCTTGCTTTGCTCTATGGATCAGATGATAAAGCAGTCCCTCCGGCCGGGAGTAGTCGAGGATTACCGGCTCCAGATCTTTGTGCTCAGCTACAAAATCCTCTAAAACCGGAAGACATCTCTGGCAGATGCTGCAATCCTTTCTGCCGATAAATAGCAGCACCAAACCCTCTCTCTTCGCAATCTCCTCTGCCCGGGCCATGGCCGACCCATAAGAATCATCGAGAAATGAAGATACTATCTCCGAGACCTCGTCTGAGGATAGCAGATATTTTTCCGCCAGATCCCGGCTCATCTCTTCCTGCTTTACGGCAATGAAATCCTCTGCCAGGGAGATGAGATCCTGGGAAGGGGCAACGTCGTTCATCTTTTCGGCGGTATGATCCTTCTAGGGGATTAATTTTTCTTATAGATCGTGAATTACCTTTATTCTGAGCTTGGAGAAGTCCTCTTTGATCTCCACTAAAAAGCCCATTCCCGCGAAGATCTCCTCTAATTCTTTGAGCACGAACTTCTTGGGGGCATCCGATCCGAAGATCAGAGTGAACTCGTTCTTGCCGGTCTTATTCATGGTGAAGAGGTTGCAGATCTCCAGCCGGCGGAGGATGGTCTCGGCATTGAAGAGCTTATGCTTGAACTGCTCGGCATGAGCCCGGCTGACCTCTTTATGCAGGCTCCAGAACTTCTCTTTCTCCGGGTGAGTCTCGATGAAGCTGAGAAACATTATCCAGTGGTCGATATCAAGGATGACATGCTCCCCGGCAGCGAGCATCTCGGCATGGGTGTAGACCTTGTTGTCCTCTGAGTACTCAAAGAGCATCTTATGCTTGCCAAAGAACTTAAGGGATTCGCGCATCAGCTCGCTCTGGGACATGTTCGAGTCCTCTTTCATCTTCTTGAACAGGCCTGCGGTCTCTTCGTCCAGTGCTATGGTGATCCTTTCCGGCGACTTCATTTCATCCTCTGGTATTTTCCTGCTCAATCTTCTGCTTAATGCTTCTGCTCAATTGCTGCTCGCTGCCGCTCAATGCTTATGCCAACATCTTCGCGCTTATGCTATATTACCTTTATCTGGCATTAGCTTTTTATATCCATATCGGAAGGTACATTCCTGTAAATTGCTTAATAATCTTATCCAATTCGCTCAATGATCAGCGCCCTCAATCCGATCCCATCCCCAATTCAATACGCAATCGATCTGACCTATCGCATCATGCAGACCGATATTGTTATATTCAAAAGAGAAGTGAGAGCTTACCATGGACTCGTGGATGAAGGATAGGGTTAGATATTCTGAAAAGGACAAGCAGAAGCTGGAAAAAGGGTCTGGTTATGTCAGGGTCTGGACGCTGCTAAGCAACTGGGTCTACAGACTCATATCCTGGTAGCTTGGCTTTTCCGCAGGCAATCAATAACGGTATAATCTTTGCAATTTTTTGCATGTACTTTTCTTAGTGGAATCTATCTTGCTTATTAAATTCTAGCGGCTCGTATCGACTCTTTACCCAGATCGGAGCGCTCTTCTATTCCTTTTTCTTGCTGTTTCAGCGTACTGGATCTTTTCTTTTGCTATCTGCCTGATGAAGCTGTCAATTCCCTAACCTTTGCCGCCCGATCTTGCAGCCGGGCGAGGACTGCCCCTCGATCTCTTCCTCGGGCCAGGACGGAGAGGATGGGATCATCTCCTCCTATCACCGATCCAGGACGGGGGACATCCGCCGTCCAGGGAAAGAGCAGCTTCTCCTTTGATCTCCGAGGTGACGTGGTGCATAGACTATCGCCCTCCCGGCAGTGCACTGATGGCCGGCCTTTCGGGCAGCACTCCCCGGAAGGAGTTCAGATGAGCCTGGAAGAGGTTGACTCCAGTGGCGCACTCCACTGTGTCCAGGCTCCCCTGGAAGCGGCAGTTGACCTCCACCACCACCGGTCCATCCTCAGTGAGCAGGAAATCAACCCCATTGCTGCCCAAAAGACCCAGCCGGGCGACGATCCGCTCCGCCATGCTCGCTATATCACTCTTGGGCAACGGCTCCAGGGGTGTGATGTTCCCGCAATAGCGAAATCCCTTCGCTCCCGTCCAGCCCTCCCCGATCAGCTGCTCGTTTGTTGCCAGGGCCCGCGCATCTTTCCCGTCGCCGATGACCGAGACGCTCGCCGGCCGGCCGGAGACGATCTCCTGAGCAATCAATCCCTCCTGCCAATCAAGATCCGATCGAGATTGGGCTATTCTGCAGCCCACCCCGCCCGCTCCCCGCCGGGGCTTGACCATCACCGGAAAGTCCAGCTCCTCCGTCGAGGTCCATGTCCTGATGGAGGGAAAGCCATTCTTCTCCAGCCAGCGGGCCTGCCAGAGCTTGTCCGAGATCCGGTGGGCCTTCTCGGGCGAATTATTGAGCACCGGCACCCCTTTGACACTGGCCTCCTCCAGCCCCGGACCGAGGACGACGGCATCCGGTCGAACCCTCTCGATGTGCTCGCAGATCTGCTCATCGATTCTGTCCTGACCATCAGAACCTGTCAATCCATCCCGGGACAAGAATGCCATATCCCCAGCGCAGCTCTCCAGGTCCAGGTCGCAGTAGCCATCGACGGCATGGACCTCATGCCCCGCCCGGCAGGCAGAACAGGCGATATGGCGAATGTTGATTCCAATTACCAGAAGCTTCATCGCTCTATGACTCTCATAAGATCGTTATCACCATGATAGGAGGCTAGCGGCCTCGCCAGGGGCGGCCCCGTCATCATCCCCCACCTCATCATCATCATCGTCCCTATCCTCTTCCTCCTTCTTCGAGCCGTACTCCGGATAGATGACCTCCTTTCCCCGGGAGGAGGGCACAATCTTCAGCCCCCCCTCAAACTGCTGGCACAGCTCCTGGCCCAAAAAGAGCCGGTCCAAGAAATACCGCCAGCGCCGCCACCTCGGAATGGGGCTGGTTGCCCACCGCCACATTCCAGTCCGCCAATTGGTACACCTCTGCCGGAACCTTCTCCGCTCCCACCACGATCAGTATATCCTCGCTCTTACGGATCTCATCGATCACATCGGGCAGATTCGAGCCGTACATGGTGAGGTGAACCACCTTTCCCCCCATCTCCCTCCAGCGCACGATCTCCCCTTTCCATGATGCATCCGGTTTGAGGCGGAAGCTGCCTCCCCACCGCCTGGCCGCATCATTCAGGCTCTCCTCCACATGGGCATCGCGACCGCAAAGAAGCATCTCCTCCGCTCCAAAGGCCCGGGCGACCAGGCCCACATGAGTGGTGATCCTCTTGTCCCTCTCCGGCCTATGCCCCAGACGCAAAACCACTGCTCGCACGGGCGCAAAGATATGGCCCCCCCTTATTTAGAGCCTTCCAGGATCATGCTCTACTATGCCCCCCAGACGGGATGGGCGGAAATTGGCATCCGCCTTCATCCCGAAGCTATAAATTCCTCCAAAACATCCGAAGAGCGATGAATCAGTGTGAGAGATGCCAGGGCCGTGGAGTGCTCAAGGTTGGAGAGAAGCCCTGCCCCAACTGCAATGGCAAGGGAACGACCGAGTCCATCTCCCTGGGAGAGGCTTCGGATAAAGACATGAAGTCTCTGATCGAGAGCGGCTCGACCAAATGCACCGTCTGCCAGGGCAGCGGCATGATTCCGCTCACCGAGAGCTGCCCTGATTGCCAGGGCCTTGGCCGGGAATATATCTGCGTGGTCTGCAAGACGAAGCTGGACAGCAAAAAGGAGCTGTGTGAGCGCTGCGCCAAAAAGCCGCTGGTCCACATCCTTGATCCGGCCTGCGACATCAGAGACATTTCTGTGGGGGATATCTACCAGGGCAAGGTCTCCGGTCTGGCAAACTTCGGGGCTTTTGTCGATCTAACCGATTCTGTGCGCGGCCTTGCCCACAACAAATATCTCAAGAGCCGTCCGGAGGCTGGCGACACCATACTGGTGACGGTGAGAAACATCCTTCCCAACGGCAACATCGAGCTGGAACCGGCGGAGCTTAAGGAGTACAACACCGTCGAGGTGGAAAAGGACCTTCCCCTCTCCAAGGCGGCTGATCTGCACAGCCAGGTGGGCAAGACGGTCATGATCAAGGGAGAGGTGATCCAGGTCAAGCAGACCGGCGGTCCGACCATCTTCACCCTGGCCGATGACAGCGGCCTGGTCTTCGGCGCCGCCTTCGAGCGGGCCGGGGTGCGGGCCTACGCTGAAATTGATAGCGATATGATGGTCCGGGTAATCGGCGAGGTCAGCCTGCGCAACAACCAGGTTCAGGTGGAGATAAAATCCATGAAACGCCTCTGGGGAGGCGATGCCTCGGCAGTGAAAGACCAGATAGAGAAGGCCATTGATCTCCGGGCTGAGCCGGCAGAAACGGAGTTTTTGGTCAAAAGCGAGATCATGGACCGGCTGCGTCCGGCGATGAAGGCGGTGGCCAAAGAGATCCGCCGCGCCGTCCTAAAGTCCCGGCCGGTTGTGGTCCGCCATCATGCCGATGCCGATGGTATCTCCGCCGCAGTGGCCATTGAGATGGCCGTCCTCCCATTGATTGCCGAGGTGAGCGGCCCGGATGCCGAGTACCACAACTACCGCCGCGCCCCCAGCAAAGCCCCATTCTACGAGCTGGAGGATGTGACCAAGGACCTGACATACGCCCTGGAAGACCAGAGCCGGCACGGCCAGAAGATGCCACTGATCATCCTGATGGACAACGGCTCCACCGAGGAGGATGTGCCTGCCATGCGCCAGGCTCAGGTCTACGGCATGGAGATGCTCGTCGTCGACCATCACCATCCCCACAAGATCGTGGACCAGTTCCTGGTGGCCCACGTCAACCCCGCTCACGCAGGAGGGGACTTCGGCCTGACCACGGGCATGCTGGCCACGGAGATCGCCCGCATGATCCACCCTGATGTCGAGAACAAGATCCGCCATTTTCCGGCAGTATCCGCGATAGGCGACCGCAGCGAGGCCCCGGAGGCTGCTGCATACATCAGCCTGGTAGAGGACAGGTTCCCGAGAGATGACCTGAAAAAGATCGCCTTAGCTCTTGACTATGAGGCCTTCTGGCAGCGTTTTAACGACGGTCGGGGCCTGATAAACGATATCCTGTGCCTGGGCAGGCTTGACCGGCACCAGAAGATCGTCGAGCTTCTCTGTGAGCAGGCCAATGCCGCCATAGACGAGCAGCTCCGGGCGAGCATGGGCAATGTCAAGAGCACCAAGCTTCCCAATGGGATCATCATGAACGTCCTGGATGTGGAGAACTTCGCCCATAAGTTCACCTTCCCCCCGCCCGGCAAGACCTCCGGAGAGGTGCACGACCGCCTCTGCCAGAAGTACGACGGAAAGCCGGTGGTCACCATCGGCTATGGCCCGGATTTCGCAGTGCTGCGCAGCCGGGGAGTGAGGATGAACATCCCCCAGATGGTCCGGGAATTGATGGAGGAGATACCCAATGGAGGGGTCTCAGGGGGAGGACACCTGGTGGTGGGCTCCATCAAGTTCGTGGGTGGGATGAGAAAAGATGTCCTGGCGAAGCTGGCAGAGAAGATCGCCGCCTGCTCGGTGGATGAGGTTCCCCTGAAGGCACCGGCATTGGGCGCAGAGGCAATGTAACCATCTTCATCCCGAACACCAATCATCCTCATCTTTTCTGATTTTCCCTTATCCCCCAAAAGTCCTGTCTACATCAAGTTCGTGGGCGAGATAATAAAAAGAGGTCCTGGCAAAGCAGGCAGAGAAGATCGCCGCCTGCCGGGATAGACGGGGTGGCTGCGGTGAATGGCCTGGAAGGGGGACGGGGAACGGGCGTCCTTTATTTATCGTCAATCGGCGGTTGATTTTGCCGCGTTTTCAGGCCCTTGGCTGTTTTGCATGGGTAATCTTGAGTCCCCCATTTGGTAATCTATGAAAGGGGGACGAAAGTTTATATTCGATAAATGTCGTACTTCAGTCCTAATATCGCTAGGACATACCTTAGAAGGAGACGTTTTCAAATGATCAAAAAAAATAGATCGGTATCAACTATGCGGATCAACATTTGGATTAAGACCATAATGGCATTGGCCATGATCTGCACAATCGCTTTGGCCCAGGAGAACACCCCGGAGTACTGGATAGATAAAGGCCAGGCGCTTATTGGAGAGCAATCCCTAAATGAAAGTATTATTGCATTCGATAATGCCATTAAGTTCGCCAATTCAAGCCAGGAGCAGGTAGCTGCATGGCGCGGCAAGGCCATTGCTCTGCAAGAGATGGGAAAGCTCCCAGAGGCCATAGAGGCGAATCGCATGGCTATAGAGCTAAATCCCCTGGAGTTGGATATCTGGAGCACACAGGGTTTCCTTTTTGCAGAATTAGGCAGATACAACGAATCTATAGAATCATATGACATGGCCATTCAGACGGAACCGGATAAGGTCAGTGATTGGATAGGCCGGGCCGATGCCCTTGATAATATAGGAAGATCGGATGATGCGGTTAAAGACTATAAGAGATCGCTGGAGATCCTAAACGAAACTATCCAGGCTAAAACAAATGATTCTGACGCCTGGTCGAGCAAAGGCTATGCCCTCAACAAACTGGGAAGATATAGCGAAGCCCTTGAAGCTTACGACAAAGCCATCGATGCCGCTCAACCCTCCAAAGATTATATGGCAGGAATATCAACATCCAAAGCTTGGACGGGAAAGGGCATAGTTCTCGCTAATATGGGCAAATACGATGATGCACTCAATGCCTTTGACAGGGCGACAGAGATATCTCCTGACTATTCTGTAGCCATGCAAAGCAAGGGAGATGTCCTCATGGCCATGGACAAGTATGAAGATGCCCTCACCGAATATGATCGCGCCATACAGATTGACCCAATGTTTCCAAAAATCTGGTATAAAAAAGGCCTCGCATTGAAGGCTCTCGGTCGCAACTCTGATGCGGATGACGCTATTGCCAGGGCCGGGGAGATGGGCTATACAAGTTAGGCACATCTCCATTTATATTTTTATATTGATCATCTGCCTCAATTAAGGAGATCACTAAGTCCTGGCGAGCAAACTGCCCTACTTCCTCAAGGCCTTATTCACCAGCTCCATGCCCCGGTCTTTTGTATAGCCGTGCATGACCTCCTGCAGCATGGCCATAAACTGCTCCTGGCTGTAGTTGAGCTGAGAAGCCAGCCTTTCTACCACCGGCTCGATGTTCCTGACCTCATCGCTCTTGATGCTCCTCAAGACCACCGCAGAGAGGGCCATCAGGCGGAGCCCCTCCGGGACCCGGTCCATCTGTACCGCCAGGGCGCCGAGCTGAAAGAGCGCTCCTGCCTCGCCCAGCTGATCTTTCAGCTCCTGATAGACCTGCAAAGCCTCCCGGAAATGTTTCGCCGCCTCCTCCTTCTCACCGGCCAGTGAATTGATCATCCCCAGTCCGTGCAGGCTGGCGGCCATCCCTTTGCGGTCGCCCAGATCCCTGGTGATGGCCAGGGCACAATCAAGCTCCTCTGTTGCCCGAGCAAGCTCGCCCTTTTCCCGGTCGACATCGGCAAGACTGAAGAGCAGCACCGCCTCACCTGCCCGGTCACCCGTCTCTATGGCCAGCTCCAGGGATCTTGCCAGCCTGGGCCGGGCAGAATCGTAGTGGCCTTGCATCATATCAATACTCGCCATATCCTGCTGGACCGCAGCCTCCCCCATCTTATCTCCCAGATCCTCGAGGATCCGGGCAGCCCTCTCCAGCTTATCTTTTGCCGCAGAGCCGCTCTTATTTGCCATATCGATGGTGGCCAGAGCATGCAGAACTGCCGCCTCTCCCCGCCGGTCCTTTTGGTCAAGATGAATCTGCAGAGCTTTCTGCAGGTTTTCCTCAGCCAGATCATACTCGCCCTGGCCAAGCTGTATCAAACCCAAGCCCTGATAGCTGGTGGCATCAGGAGCAATATCCAGGGCACTTTTGTACCACTGAATAGCGTTCTTCTGATCCATCTGATGAGCATAGGCCTGAGCGATCCAGTTCATCGAATCTTTGTCCGGCTCCCTGTCCAGTATCTCCCGGTTCAGTCTGATCAGCTCGCTGTAATACCCCCGCCGATCCAGGTAGCTGCTGATCCTGCTGGTCACACGTTTCGCCTCCGCCAGGTCGCCGGCCTCAAGATAGTGCCCCCGCGCCTCCATGAGGCCGTCCAGACGGAACAGGGATAGCTCTGCAGATTGGCCCGATTCCGCCATCTCCTCCAGAAATCCGCCCGCCCTCATATGAGCCTCTCTTCTCTCCTCCGGGCTTGATCCCTCTCGAAGCATGGGGCGAGCAGAGGAATGAACCGCCCACAGATCACCGCTCCTATAGCAGAGCGACAGCTCCTCCCAGAGGGGCAAGCTCTCGGCTATCCTCTCCACATCGATTCTTGCCGCGGCAGCAAAGCCTGCCGGGCTCATGGCTACATCGTAGACCGCTATGCATTGGAGGGCAAAGAGAGAATCGGGGCTGAGGCTCTCGACCAGCCAGGCCAGAGGATCGCCATCGGAGGGCAGACCTCTTGCCAGAGCGCTGCGGATCAGCTCCAATTTAGACGGATCTCCCTCGTAAAGGGAATAGAAGTCCACCAGGCCATCAAATGTGATCTCGCCTTTGCGGTAGCCATCAGCTATCGTTCTGTTCTGGAGCATGAACCTCAGAAAAGCGGCTTGATTGAGCCCATCCAGCCTCCAGTTTCTGGCCAGACGGGGCAGAATGGGAACATCTTCTGGAACCCGCGGGCAGGAGACGATCGCCCGGCTGGAACGCAGGCCCTTTGTCATCTGATCAAAAAGCGGGCCAAGATAAGGATCGGATATCCTGCCCGTCTTCTCATCCAGGCCGAGGTCATCCCAGAATATGAGGATGCGATTGGACCGGAATAGCTCCATCAATGCAGCCAGCCTCTCATTAACCGGGAGCGATAGATCTGAGAGCCTCTTTGTCCCCTCCTGCACCAGATATTCTTCTGCCGCTGCCAGCTGCCGGCCTGCCGCCTCCAAAAGGCGGGCTGAGGTTATGGGGTTATGAGGAGTGCCCCCAAGGGGCAGGACAAAATAGCCGGAAACGGCCAGCATTCTGGCCAGACGGTTGGCAAGAGCGCTCTTCCCTCTGCCGGGCTCGCCGGTGATGATCAGAGTGTTTATTACGCCCTGTCTCAGGTCGGGATAGAGGCGGAGCAAATCCTTCCTCCGGTCAATAAAGCCCCTGGCATGCCCTTCCGTCATCCCCGGCATTGGAGGAAGCTCTTGATACCCTATTAGTATCTCCTCTTTCTTCTTACTGGGATCAAAGAGCCCTGTCGGCTCCCGTGTGACATAAACAAAGGGATAGGCCTGTATCGCCGCATCCACTCCACCATTTTCATCCAGGACTTTTTTCAGCATCATTCGGGCGGTGCTCCATACGGCTTCATGCACCGACTCACCCAGAGAAAGAGAGCGAATGATCTCCTGAGGGGCGACGGAACCATTCCAGGCTACCGCCGCGGGCAGATCTTCTGCCAGCCTCTGGCAGAGAAGATCCCTGGCCGGATCAGGCTCCGTCTTCCGCCCGCCAAGAATTATGCACTCCGCCCCGCCGCTCTTTAAAACCGCCGCTATCTCCTCTGCAGACCTCAGGTCAGGCTTGCCTGCAGGATCCATGAAAGCGAACCGCGCTTCTCCTCCGGAGATTCCAATGGACAGATTTGCCTCCCCTGAGAGGTATACCAAATGAGGCTGGAAGGATTCTATGCACCGATTCAGCTCCTCGAAGGATGCGCTTTCGCCGATCTCCAGATGGATGTCCAGTCCCTGCACCGCCCTGAGAAGGAAAAGCTCCTCCTCCTCGAAATGCTGGGGGTCGGCGGAGAAAAAGAGCATTCTCAAGGGGCCAGATCTCAGTTCATGGGAAGGCGGGGAGAGGGGTGGAGCAGGAAGGGATGGAGGGGAAAGGGATGGAGGGGAAAGGGATGAGCCGGAGGGAGGGGCCCATTCCCGGGGCAGTCGGAGGACGGCAAATTCGTCTGAGAGGCCAATGGTGATTGCCTGGTCGCCAGGGAGGCGGAGAAGCTCCCAGGGAAGCTGGAGGATCTGGGGTATGCTCGATACCACAAGCAGCCTGCCACCGGAGAGGATCTTGGGGCCCAGCTCCTGCCAGTTCGGCTGAATAAAGAGTCGAAACAGGCCATCACCCAGGAGGTGAAGATAGCTGCTGCTGTTGCTTTTCTTTCCGCCTGAAAATAAAGAAGCATACTGGGCAGAGATCTCCCTGACCTCCATCGCCTCAACCGGAGTGAGTCGCCTGTTCACGACCGCCTCGCCCTCCACTGCTATTCTGAATTCCAGGGTCCCGGCTGCAGCTGTCCCTGTCTCCCAAACCTCAATTACTATATCCTTTTGCATTTGCTCATCCTCAATAATTCATCCATTGATATGTTTTTCATCTCTTTTACGGCCGGCTTCATCCCAGGGCTCAAGGTGCACCACCACATCTCTGACCCCTTCTATGCTGCTTTTTATCGTCAGCTCGACCGCTTTGCCCACCTCATGAGCTCTATCCATGGACAGTGACGGGTCAACACCGATATGCAGATCCATATACACCTCTCCTGCCGGGCCGCGCGTTCGGATGTTATGGCAGGAGTTGACCCCATCTACTGATCCGGCCAGATCGACAATTACCCTGTCATTGATTACCGCTCTGTCCAGCAATACTTTGGAGCTGTCCCTTATGATTTCCAGGCCGGTAATAATGATCAGACCGCAGACAAAAAGCGTTGCCGCCGGATCGGCCTGGGGATAGCCCATCTTTATGGCCACGAATCCCAAGACTACTCCTGCAGAGGCAAAGATGTCGCTTCTGGTGTGCCTGGAGTCAGCAACCAGAATGCTGCTCTTTAGCCTATTTCCCATCTTATTCTCATATCCTGAGACGGCAATGTTGATGATCAGCGTTACCGCCATGATGGCAAAGGAAAGCTCGGTCACCTGGGGGAGGGAAGGGTTTTGGAAGCGATCAATGGCCTCAATAATCAGTTGAAAGCAGGTGGCGAAGAGCAGAACGGCGATGCCCACCGAGGCAAAGGTCTCGAACTTGGCATGGCCGTATGGATGCTCTCTGTCCGGAGGGCGGGAGGCCAGGGAGATTCCCACCAGTCCGATAATGTTGGAGCTGCTGTCGAAGAGGGAATGCAGACCGTCCGCACTCATGCTCAGGGAATTGGTGAGAAGGCCATAGCCGCCTTTTAAAATGGCGACGGTTATGTTTAGCGCAAATATCATTATCAGAGTGCGCCGGACAGTATCATAGTAGGCCATCAAGGATGATATGGCTGGAAGCGATATATAATTTCTCAGCCACGACCATTGCTTATCCCTATCAGCCATCCCTGCACAGTCATCCCTACACAGTCATCCCTACACAGCCATCCCTACACTTCGAAATATTTAAATAGTAATAAGTGATAATATCTAAATACCAAAAATGGCTGGATAAATAAAAAATTATTAACAGATGTATCCCTCCGCAGATGGCAGGAAAAGGACCATTAGAGCTTAGCAGACTATACAGTGGTGAAGGTTAATGTCTATACTATTAAAAGATTTGGGGTTGGAATCAAAGGAAGGCGAGAAGACGAAAGGAATGGGCTGGCGCCCCGAGCTTCCTGACTTGAGGGACTATACCATCCAGACCAGCGAGATAGCTGATATTCTAGGTCCGCTTAAGCTCTCCAAGGCAGCGGCCTCCACTCTGCCCGCATCGGTTGATCTCAAAAAATGGTTCTCCCCCATAGAGGATCAGGGAGAGTTGGGGTCATGCACTGCAAATGCCGGTGTTGGGGTCTTTGAGTATTTCGAGAGAAGGGCATTCGGAGAGCACATCGATGCTTCCAGGCTGTTTCTTTACAAGGTGACGAGAAACTTGATGCAAGAGACAGGAGACACGGGTGCTTATCTGCGCACGACCATGGGAGCGATGGTGCTGTTTGGTGTCCCGCCGGAGAAATACTGGCCGTATGATATTTCCAGATTCGATGAAGAGCCCTCCGCCTTTCTCTTCGGCTTTGCAGAGAACTACAAAGCCCTCAAGTATGTGAACCTGGACCCGCCCGGAATCTCGCCCACCAAGCTTCTTTCCAGCATCAAAGCGAATATAGCGGCAGGAATTCCGGCGATCTTCGGATTCACCGTCTACGACTCAATCAGCCAGGCAGCAACCACCGGCAAGATCCCCTATCCCTGCAAGAACGAGGATGTTATGGGCGGCCATGCCATAGTTGCCATGGGCTATGACGATAAGATGAAGATCAAGAACACCAATTGCGGCACCGAGACCACGGGTGCTCTCCTCATAAGAAACTCCTGGGGAGAATCCTGGGGCGACGGGGGTTATGGATGGCTTCCATATGACTATGTCCTGACGGGGCAGGCAGATGACTGGTGGACGCTCATTAAAGGAACCTGGATTGAGACCGGGCAGTTTGAGTATAAATAGTCGAAAGTCCATTCTTTTTTATATTCATTCCTGGTGATGCAATGAATGCGAGCCTGAATGTGGAATTCAATTTGTCGCTGGAGTCTAATCCTACCACGGGATACGTCTGGGAGGCGGTATTTGACAGCGCTTATCTGGATTTGAAGAAAAAGGATTTCAAAGCATCCGATGCAAAATCCGTTGGCTCTGGCGGAATAGAAATATTCACCTTTGTTCCGGTCAAGACTGGTTTGACCGAGATTATCATGGTCCACAAAAGGCCGTGGGAGAGCAAATCTTCAGAAGAGAGATCGTTTCAGATAGAGATCGTTGAATGAAAGAAAACAGCTGTAATCGCATCAAGAGACCACCCGGATATAAAGAAGTGCTGCCTTTTTTATTATTCAGGCGCAGTCACTGCCAGAGGATCAGGGCATTTTTTTTGGGCGATCGGTTTAAATACAGTGAGCTTGAACGAAGCTCGGATTAATATTACCTCGGAGGATGTTTATTGGCTAGAAGATCACAAAGAAAGGCTGATAGCAGAAAGGCCAAACAATGGTATAAGGTTGTAAGTCCGGAGATGTTCGGCAGGGTTCCCTTTGGGGAGACGATCGCCAACGATCCAGAGAGGATTGTGGGAAGGATCATTGAGACCACCCTGGGAGACCTAACAAACAACTTCTCCAAGCAGAATACCAAGCTCAAGTTCAGAGTGGACCGTGTGGCCGGCGACTCGGCATACACCAAGTTCCTGGGCCATGAGATGACCACAGATTATGTGCGCTCACTGGTCAAGAGAAGGACCTCTCGCATCGATTCCATAGTCGATGTAACCACCACAGATGGCTACACTGTCAGGATCAAGCCCAGCTGCTTTACAGTTAAGAGAGCACGGGCTAACCAGGTCAAATCCATAAGAGATCTCTCAAAGACAGTGGTTTTGGAGAGGTCAAAGAACCTGGACCTGAACCAGTTGATCCAGGATGTGGTGGGAGGAAAGATCTCACTGGATATCTATAAGGAAGCGAAAATGATCTACCCCCTGCGGAGGGTAGAGGTGCGAAAGACGGAGATCAGAACTGAGCCCAGCATAATCTCAGCGCCTGAGCCGGTCCCGCCCGCTGCGCCATCGGCATCATAAGCCTTACGGCCAGCCCATTGGAATCATCCGATGTCCATTAGTTATGCCCATCGTTGATTCAAGGATCGTTCTGCATCAGCTAAGCGCCTTTCCTGCCCTGTGGGAAGGGCGCTAGCCGGAGAATTTCTCAACCTGCAGTATGGTTAGCTTTGCTTTTATTCTAATAAAGATATTTTCTATAGGAGAAGATATATTCTATTAATGGCACCCATTCATTCCATGAAGCTGATAATCATACTGGCAACATTCCTTGCCCTTCTATCCGCAGGGTGCATGGAGCAGGGAGACAGTGGCGACGATTCTGCGAAAGAAAGTGCTGGAGCCTCGCCGGCAGAAGCCGACAGCTCTGAGGAGATAAAAGTGACCATCACCTCACCAGGTGCGGGACAGATCATCCAGGGAGATGAGGATATGAGCTTTGACGGTTCTGCAGAAGGGGGCAAAGGAGATCTGAGCTACGAATGGAGCTCGAGCATCGATGGAAAGCTGTCTAGCACCAAGTCGTTCGAGCTGAATCCAGCCGACCTGGAAAAAGGAGGACATATCATCATCCTCAAGGCAATGGACGAGAGCGGCAGGACCGGGCAGGGGAGTGTTCAGGTCGAGGTGATGTGAGCTTATCAAACGGCCTTTTTTCTGGGCAAGGCCCGCGGGGAGCCACCTTTATAGAGTGGCTCCCGATAGGGATTCTCTGCAATGGCAGGATCTATTTTCACCCAGTTTTTCGTCCATTTTTATAGCTGCCTGATATATCATCTCCCTGACATCCTGGTGGCACTTTTTCATCCGCCCAGGGATATCGCTGGCGGAAAAGCTCTCCGATTCCTCCATTCCGGCGGCGGGATTGGTGACTGATGCAGATGGAGGCATAACATAGCTCTGCCTCTCTGGCCAGGACCACCTCCGGATAGCCGGTCATACCCACCACATTCCCGAACTGGCGCATCATTCTGATCTGGGCGGGCGACTCCAGGTGGGGGCCTTCAGCGCAGACGTAGACCCCTTCCGATATCTTCAGATCAAGCGACTGCGCTGCTGAAGAAAGATGGCCTCGAAGACTTGGGCAGTAGGGTTCCTTCAGGCCTATATGCACTGCCCGGTCCTCATAGAATGTGTTGGGCCGGCATTTGGTGAACTCGACGAAGTCATTGGGCAGGAATATGCTCCCCACGGGCTGAGATGCCATCCCTCCCACGCTATTGACCGATATGACCCATTGAGCGCCGATCTTCTTGACTGCAGAGATGATGGCCCGGTAGTTGATCTTATGAGGGGGAGGGTGGCCATTGCCGTGGCGGGGGATGAAGGCCAGCCTCTGGCTTTTTATCCGGCTGCGAACAGCAGGGACGGGACCATAGGCCGTGTCCACCTCATCTGCTACCCCCTCTAAGGTGAAGCCCACTCCGCCGATGACTGCGATTTCTGCATCCATAAGAATGGATTCTCTTTTATCTTAAACTACCTTTCTGTAAAAAGAGGGCTTTCAATCCGATCAGGTATCCGATCAGGTATCCGATCAGGTCTCCTATCGGTATATGAGGTATCCAATCAGATATCCATGAATCTATATTGGAGGCATGAGCGGCGGCCGAAAGACGCCCTTCTCGGTTATCAAGGCAGAGATCAGCTCCAGGGGAGTGGCATCGAATGCCGGGTTGTAGACGTTGACCCCCAGGGGGGCGAGACGCACTCCACCCAGGGTGCAGATCTCCTCAGGGTCCCGTTCCTCTATTATGATGTCCTCCTCGTCGTTTGTACGGTCGAAGGTGGAGAGGGGCGCGGCCACATAGAAGGGCACCTTGTGGTATTTGGCCAGGACAGCATGATTGTAGGTGCCGATCTTATTGAAGACCGCATCCCTGGTGATCCGGTCCGCCCCCACGATGACCTTATCGATCTTACCTTTACGCATCAGGCTGCCGGACATGCTCTCGCAGATCAGGGTTACCGGGATTTTGTCCTCCATCAGCTCCCAGGCGGTCAGACGGGAGCCCTGATGCAGAGGCCTGGTCTCGCAGGCGAATACCCGGATATTCTTTCCCAATTCGACCGCCGAGCGCACCACTCCCAGAGCGGTTCCCCAGCCCACGCAGGCCAGCCTGCCGGCATTGCAGTGGGTGAGAATGGTGTCCCCGTCCTCCAAAAGCCTTGCACCGTTCTTTCCTAGGGCTCGATTGACCCTGATGTCCTCTTCAGCGATCCCCTCTGCCGATCGCAGCGCTGCCTCGCGGATCTCCTCCGTGCTCACTCCCTCTCTGGCCTCCTTCAGGGCTCTGTCCACCCCCCAGGAGAGGTTGATCGCCGTGGGTCGGGAGCTGCGGATCATATCGGCGGCCAATTCCAGCTCGTCGATCATATCAAAAGCGTTGCTGGCGTGGGATTTCTCTGCGGCCAGAGCGATGCCGTAGGCCCCGGCGGCCCCAAGAGCTGGGGCACCACGGACGGACAGCGACTTTATGGCGGCCACCAGCTGCTTTATGCTCTCGATTTTCAGGGGAACAAGCTTCTCGGGAAGCTGGGTCTGATCGATAAGCCAGAGGCCTTCGTCCCACCAGATGGTTCTGGACTCGCTTAAGTGCAAAGGAAGTTCACCAATAATAGAAGGGCATACTGGTATTATTATTTTATGCTTTGACCCGGCTTTGATGGGGAAGACCTGGCGAGGCGGGATCTGTCACAGTGTAAACCAATTTGTCTGAGGCGGATCTGGCAGCATGCTAATCAATTCCATCTTGCATAACCGTTATAAAGCGTTTCTAGTCTACTCCTTAAAATTGGATGTGAGTGACTTAGATATGCAAGACATGTCCCTGGTCCTGAAGCCACCGCAAAGAAAAGTGATAGGCAGCTCTTTCGACCACAAGATGACGTGGATGCTACATGCCTATTTGGCAAGCCGGATATACGTGACAGATTAGCTCTGTTTATTAGCACCAGGAAGCATGCCGCTCGCGTCGGGCTGTAATTCGGCCTCGGAGAGACTGGCCGATCGGCTCACTCCGTACTGCTGCAGGCACTGGCTGGTAATCCCACCTGCTCCGGGCCGGGATGAGTCGAGATCATGTGAAGTGGACCCGAGGAGATGCCATGGAGGAATCGATGAATACTATCATATAGATGCTGAGGATGTCAAGAAGAGCTATCAGGCTTATGTGCCCCGGGTGGGAAATGATAGCCTTAGCTGGAATAACGTAGAGATGTATTCTTAACTTTTAAAATAAGTAAAACATCACAACTCGCAGGTTGTTGCGCGATTTACTTGGTCCATTTCTCTTGTTATAGTGTATCTTTATCAATAAGGAGAGATAAGATACAATTTGCTGGTGTTTAGGCATGATGGCTGCTAAAATTCAACAAATGGAAATATACACAATAGGCCACAGCAATAGGACAGATCAAGAATTTATAAGTTTACTAAGGAAGTATCAAATTGATACCCTAGTGGATGTGCGAAGTTTTCCATATAGCCGATTTGTTCCGCAATTTAATCAAAAAACGCTATCTGAAACCTTAACCAGCTATGGAATCAATTACAAATTCCTCGGATCCTGTCTGGGTGGTCGTCCAAAAGATCCTACATGCTATAAGAATGGAACTTTGCCAGAAGGAAAAGCGAATTATTTGGAATTAGTCGATTATAACGAAGTTGCTAAACGCGATTTTTATAAGCAAGGGATTCAACAGCTTATAGATATCGCTAGGGATCATAAGACAGCGATACTTTGCAGTGAGGAAAATCCAAATCGTTGTCATAGAAAATACTTGATCACTAAGACCTTGATAGAATTGGGAATAACCATTAGCCACATTCGAGGCATTGGTGTTCTTGAGACTGAAATCTCGCTTATTAAAAAGAAAAAACAACCGGTCCAATATAGACTTGGGGATTATGCTGTAACGGTGTAAATCCATGAAACTCTGCACAATAGGATTTACCAAAAAATCGGCAGAACGATTCTTTAACTTGTTGAACGAAAATCATATAGAACGCTTGCTGGATATCAGGCTAAATCCACAGGGTCAGCTTGCTGGATTTGCCAAAAAGGATGATTTATCTTTTTTCCTTTCTAAACTACTTAATTGCGAATATCATCATTTAAAAATGTTAGCACCGACGGATGAGATATTATCTATGTATCGAGATGATAAGATTGGAGCAAATACGCTACTCGATTTGAAGAATTAATGGATGAAAGAAATATTCCAAATTCATTAGATAAGCGCTTGTTCGAGGAAAAGAATTGCTGTTTGCTGTGCAGTGAGGCCACACCAGAAAAATGTCATAGGAGACTTGTGGCTGAGAGATTAGGAAGACATTGGCATAACATTGAAATCAAACATATTATATAAATACATTTTTGATTAACATGAAGAAACCGTTAGTTATCACCGATTTAACTCAAATGAGCCAAAATAGAATATGCATTGCGGGTTATCTTCAAGATGGAGATGTGTGCGCCCAATAATTGACGAAAAGTTAACGAAAAATTATCTTAAAGAAAGTATAATAACGATAATTCGTCCTTTTTCCATCGTAGATTTCAATTTTGTGGAGCCTGATGCAAGATCTTGCCCACCTCACACAGAAGACTGGCTGGCATCCCCGAATTATTGCATATACTTAGGGTTATTAAATTTAGAGCAAAAAAGATCCTTTTTATTAAGAATCTGTGATAAGAGCGTTGATAAGATTTTCGGTGCAACAGTACACAAATCGACTGGCTGGACAAGCGGCTGGTATGTTGGTAGAGGTGAAGGAAGCGATCATTAGGAACGATAGCACATCCAGAAATTATTGGAGTACATTATGGGAAGCAATTTGGTAATTTAGAATATCGATTGGTATTACAAAGATTCCTGCAAGGCATTATATCGATTACCTATAACCGATTTGACTTTTAGGTACTACCTTGACCATTTATGCTTTAGAGAAAAATTGACTCAAGGCAATGCAGCTCAATCTGTTACAGAAGATCTGCAAAAATCTGAGATCATCCTAAGGATTGGTTTTCAGCTCGAAATTGGCTAAATACCCGGATAGATGTTATTTGCAGGTGACTGGTATTTATTCATTTCCGGATTATCTTTCTGGTCGCATTTGGTCAGATCTGGAAACTCTCAACAGAAGAACTTGAGAAACGGAAAATTTTTGCTCAGTTAAGATGAAACGAATTATATAAGTATTTATAGATTGATTGCACAGTCCTTATATGACGAACCAGTACAAAGGAGACTGATTGGTGAGCACTTCTACAGCAAGGATGCCCAAGGAAGCAATTGATGCAAGAATTACAGAGGGACTTGATACCGATTATGAGCTTTATAAAGTAATCGATAAGAATCCCGGCCAGAGTGTGTATGGGTTGGCCAAAGAGATGCATTGGTCGAGCGGCAGAGTGCACGGGTCCATTCGCAGGCTAGAGAAAGAGGGACTGGTGCACACAAAGAGATCGATGCAGGGTGGAAATGATTGTTTCACCATCCATAATAGCCGATGCAATCACGCCCATAAAAATCTCAAAGACCCAGCGCATTGTGGGTCGCTGTGTTGGTTTATTTAGCTGATTGGGCACAGTCTGGCCGGTTTTCTTGAGTTCTTGCCTGAGCTTCCATTCAGCAAATGAATATATTAGAAGACTTAATACCATAATCATGCAAAGTGCTTCTATTCTCTCTTCTTTTTTGAGATAGACCTCTGAGACATGGAAACTTTTATCCTTCAAGAATCTGAATCCACGTTCCACCGCTTGCTGTCCTTTATAATAATTTAGCATAACCTCGGGATCAAGATCGACCTGATTACTGGCTAAAACGAATCGACCTAAGTTCTTGCGAGCTTCGATTATAGCTTCTTCATTTAATTTGATCTCTCCCTGAATCATATAGCTCGCAGTTAAAAGCTCATCTTTTTTCGGCCGTCCTCGTTTCTTTTTCTGCTTTTTCCATAACAGGCACAATCTGCACATTATCGAGGAGATGATGTGGATGTGATGATTGCCATAATCTTAAATCATTATCAGCGTCCGGTATGCATGCAAATTTCTTTCTCATTAGCTTTTTGAGAGCTCTTCCTGCGTCTATAGTTTCTTTTTCAATTTTTCTCTCAAATGTCTTTTCATTCCTCTCGTTCATTTCTTTAGACCAAACAACAACTGCACGCTGAGGGACGCCGCCGTAATTGATATCAGTAGCATAAAAAGCGTATCGTGGATCGCTGCCAGGAATCATATTTAAGTTGGAGTTGAGGAGCTCTTGAGCTTCTGCAACCGTAGCAGGCATATGCGTAATCCATTTTGTTTCTGTACCCATAAGTTTAATATTTTCTTCAGTATACAAAGCGCTGTCAGCGACCCAAAGATTATCATCGTCGAAATCGATCGCTTGTTGCGTTTTTTGTATCATCTCCATTAAGCTTTTCTTATCAGATTTGTTTCCAGAGTAAGCTTCAGTGAAGAGAGGCAAGCCAAACTGATTTGTAACCATGCCGAGGACAAACCTCTTTAGATCCATTCTACCGTCTTTGGCATGGCCGAAAGTAATTTTGATAGAATCAGTACTGTCGGGGGCATCATTTTTATATTTTCCATAAACTCCGAAGTTTGTTGTGTCTACATGGAGCAGTTGAGTTCCAAAGGAAAATTGTTTCATGATGTGCAAAGATATCTCATTGAAAAGCTCGGTAGCACCGTATTTGTAGATCGCATCGAGTGTCCTGCCAACAACATCATCATTGAGGTCAGTCGGACAAATTCCTTTGCCAAGAAGCTTTTCGGTAGGGATTGTCTTGAAAAAGTTAGGAAAGAGGTAAAGCCGCTGACCGGTATAACCCAAGCCATTCAGGATCATAGCTTTAATAATTACTGAATGGGGAAGATTTCGCGAGCCTCTCTTTGGAAGAACCCGATCAATTACATCCACGAGATTCAATGCATCGAATGAGCCTGCTACAATGCCAAGGTGGCCTATCAAGTAAGATTGGACATCCATCTCCATGCTGCTTCCCTTCTAGGAAGAAGCTGTAGCTGCTATTAAATAATCTTTCCTATTTTAATCACAGGCTATTTCTTGGATTATTTTATACGAAGTGCGGAATGTGGGGTGGAAGAAGCGTTCTGAAGATATTCGGCGCGGATTGGTCCGAATTCTTCACTGAAGAAGAGCTGCAGGAATTTCAAAAGCAGGATATCTAAAAAGGCGTTTGTTTAAGCGCCTATCGGGATCTGGCGGTATCGGACCGACCACTGAGGACCGATTTATCCGAGGGTAACAGCGGGGTCGATGCTGATTCCGCAAGACAGATTGAAAAAGGATCATGAAAGCCCTATGATTCCCCAGCCAGCTTCAATACATCTTCTCGTTTCAGGCGGAGATTGGCCTCCGGCCCTTGAGGGTCTTCCGCTGTTAAAAGCCGTCAGGCCCTCGTCAGTCAGATCGTAAATCATCTCGCCGCGCGTTGGATGCTGCTTCACGTAGCCCTCTCGGATCAATTCAAGCAGAGCTTTCTTAACCTGGCGGCCTTCGTTTGAAAATCTCCGGGCAAATGCCCTTTCAGGCACATGTGCAGATTTGCTCATCTTAACTGCTCTGCATCCGTGCCGACCCCCTCACCGGGCCCTATCCACGAGACTACATCCACTCGTAATGCCTCAAAACCTCAGGCACGAACTCGTATAGGAGGCTGTTTTCCACATATCCGAAGAACAGGCAGCCTGGGCAGGACCGGACAATCTCCTCCCGCCCTTGCTTTGATGCCTGCCAGGCCTCCACCAGCCCCCCCAACACATTGGCCAAGGTTGGCCGTGGACCCGGCAGTTCTCGATGCTGCCGTCCGATGCCACATGGAGGATGATGTCGCTGGCATGGCATTTGAATTGGGGTTTAAGGGTGGATATCATCTCCAGATAGGTCAGAGAGTTGATGATGGGCGCGCCAGCTCTCTTCAGCTCCATCAGCCGGTGCAACGCCTTCTCATGGGCAGACCGATCCCGGATTCCCAGATCCCTCCAGACCGAGTCCGATATCCCTGGGGACTCATGCAGGGGCTCAAAGGAGATCCAGGTGCCCAACTCCTCGGCCAGATGAACCAGATCCTCCAGCTCGGCTGTATTTTTGCCGCTTATCACGCAGTTGATCAGAATCTCATGGCCCGCCCTTTTCGCCGCCCGGATTCCGGCCAGGGTATTCTCCAGCTCTATTCCCCGCAGCTCTCGGTAGCTTTTGATCCCGTCCACGGAGACGGAGAGATAATCAAGGTCATCGAGCTCATTCGCCCTTTTGGCGAGCAGAAGACCGTTGGTGACCAGGCCGGTGATCAGGCCACGGGATTTGGCATACTTCAGAATCTGGGGCAGGTCCTCTCTTAGCAGAGGCTCGACGGTCCAGGCATTGTAGACCCCGATGCCAAAGGAGCTGGCCTCATCGAGCATCTTAAAGATCTCCTGACGGGTCATCTCCCGGCCAGGCTTTCTCCAGTACTGGCAAAAAGAGCAGCTCAAGTTGCAGCGGGCGTTTATGCCGTGGGAGAGGACATACGGCCTCCTCTTCCCCCTCATCTGCCATAGAGCCTTAGCAGCCTGTCTTGGGGAGAACGATCTCATTGGCGGCCTTCCTTAATGTCGGAACGATGCACTTTTGACCTCTCCAGCCACGTCAGTGCCCTTGTAAGCACCTGGCTGATAGTGGGATGGATGACCTGTGACCTGACGACTGTGGTCAGATCCTGGCTCTCTGTGTTCATCAGATATACCATCTGCTGAATAAGCTCTGCTGCCATAGATCCAATCACTGCCGCACCCAGGATTCTGCCTGTGTCCTCATCTAATATCACCTTAGCAAACCCATACTCCTCAGCCATAGCCTTTCCTTTAGCAATATCAGTATAGCTGGCCCTCCCTACAAGCACATTGAAGCCACTCTCGACGGCCTCTGCCTCTTTCATGCCCACTGCTGCCACAGTAGGATGAGAGAAGATGGCGTAAGGAACGGCATGATACTCCGCTGCCTGCCTCTCGCGTTCATTTTTGGCTCTCAGAATATTGTGGGCTGCGATCTTGGACTCGTAGTTGGCAGTATGGCGGAACATGTACCTTCCTGTGGCATCTCCCACAGCCCAGATGCCTTTTTTGCTGGTTTCCATATACTCATTGACTCTGATCCAGCCATGCCTGTCTGTCTCAATCCCTGTCCTCTCGGGGTGGAGGAGGTCTGAGTTGGACCTGCGGCCAGCAGCCAGGAGTATCTCCTCTCCCTTGAACTGGCGCGCCTGACCATCCTCTCGGCCTTTTGTGGAGACGATTTTGCTTTCCCCTCTCCTCTTGACCGAGACGACCTCATGGCCGGTGACAATCCAGCAATAGCGGGAGAGGGACTCCTTAAGCCGTCCTGCGATCTCCGGATCCTCTCCGCCCAAAAGACGGGGGCTTCTTCCAAGGATAGTGACATCTGTTCCCATAGCGGAGAAGAAGTGGCCGTATTCGCAGCCAATATAGCCTCCACCGATTATGACCAGGCTTTTGGGTGGTGATTCCAGCGCGAGAAGTGAAACATTGTCCAGATAGCCGGACTCCTCAAGACCAGGTATTGGAGGAACAAGAGAGCGGGAGCCTGTAGCAATTACGAACTTTGGGGCAGTGAGTGTTTCTTCTCCCGCTCTCAGCACATAGTCGTCAATAAACTCTGCTTGCTCCGGCAAATAGGTCAGATTTGTCTTGGATTTGATTGACTCCACCAGGTTAGCCCTTCCTTCATTCACCACCTGATGCATGCGGCTCATGATCGAAGGGAAATCGATCTTATCTATACTGCTGTAAACGCCTATTGCTCTTGCTTCCTGCATAACTCTGATCACGTCTGCGGGATAGATGAGCATCTTTGATGGCACGCAGCCGCTGTTCAGGCAAGTGCCGCCTGCCAGGCCACGATCTACCAGCGCTGTCTTCATCCCTGTCAGGGCGGCCTGGGAGGCGACATGAGTCCCTGCGCCCGAGCCGATGACGATGAGATCGAATCTCTCCATGCTGTTCATGATATAGGAAATCTTATGGCTCTGATTGCTTAAAAATATGAGGGGATAAGTGAGAGGATCTAAGCGATATATGAGACGCTGGACCGGTCAAAGCCCTCCACCAGCTCGATTCCCTCATCATCCGCCTTCCAGGATAGATGGGGGTAGGCAAGATGCTTGATGAATCCTGATGCGCTGACAGCAATCTGCGTTGCCAGGTGCTCCTCGCCCAGAGCCTCTCGGGTTAGCTCATGGACCTTACTTCTCACCTCAGACTCGTCCAGGCAGCCCAGGGAATGGATATACTCGTGCAATAGGACATGGAATACATAGGGCTTGTAAAGCTCGGGACGAGTTTCCATGATCCTTTGCAGCGGTATCTTATTGAGGACGATGACATTGGAGCCGGTGGTGAAAAAGCCTCCTAAGAAGCCCTCCGGATCGTTTCCCAGGTTTGCCATGCCCAGCATCAGTCCGCCCCTGCATCTGCCAGTGCTCTTCTCTACCAGAGT
Organism: Methanotrichaceae archaeon; assembly: GCA_963813075.1. Lineage (GTDB taxonomy): Archaea > Halobacteriota > Methanosarcinia > Methanotrichales > Methanotrichaceae > Methanothrix. Next base: position 122,694 of record CAWEXU010000013.1, on the reverse strand, counting down.
CTTTACCACCTCAAATATGTCCGCCAGGGATTTGGCCTCATCCAGCCGGGTCCTATAATCAATTTTCATTTATTGGCATGTTTGCCATGTCTAAGTATATAATAGTAACCTGTGGTTAGCTTAAATTGGACCCATCGAAGAGTCTTGCTGCAAAAGCCCCTCATCCAGGCCGATCTCCATCCAGGCCCAGGCCCAGATCACCGCCTCGAAGGCTCTGATCAAATCCTTCTGCTCCAGGAAATAGTGGGAATCAGATAGGTATGCTGAGATGTTCTCCAGGAACCTCTCATCCCCGGAGAGCTTAGAGAAGAGCGCCTCTGCCTTCTCCTGCCACTTGACGGTCTCGTGGCATAGACTCTCCTCCAGGCTCCGCTCACCACCATTCAGGCCTTCAGTCATCTTATCCAGAGCTCGAATACCATTTTATCATTGACCTTTGAAATCTGGCTCCACAACCTCGGAGACCCGGCCACCTTCCACCTTAACTCTGACCATGGTCTTCAGCTTGTAGCCTTTGGCCCTCAGCTGCTCTGCGCCATCTCCCCTTTCCACCACGATCACCGTATCCATAACCATAGCTCCGGCCATCTTAAGCGAGTCCAGTGTGGCCTGGAGGGTACCGCCGGTGCTGATCACATCGTCCACCACGATCACCCTGTCCCCCCTGTTTATGCCATTCAAAAAGAGCTGCGACCTGGAGTAGCCGGTAACCTGGCTGACCTCAATCTCATTGGGCAGGCCGTACTTTCTCTTTCTTATTATCACCAGCGGAATATCGCAGAGTATGGAAAGCACAATGCCGATGGGAATTCCCATGGCCTCAACGGTCACTATCTTGTCCACATCCAGATTGGCGATCCGCACGATATTGGCGGTGACCTCCCGGATCAGATCCGGCCTGATCTCCGGAACGCCGTCTGTGATGGGATGAATGAAGTAGTCATACTCTCCCCGCTTGAATACGGGGGCTTCCAGCAATGATTTCTTGAGCCTTTCCAGCATATAATAGCCCCGGGTTTTATTCCTTGTTTAAATTTTTGGTCTGAGGGGAGAGAAGATTCTTAGAGAGTGAGAATATATCAGTCCATACTGATCAGCGGGTCCGTCATTCCGTTGAGGGTAAATGCCTCCTCCCTCTCTATGCAGGTGGGGCAGGAGCGACAGGGCCTATCCTCTCCCCGGTAGCACGACCAGGTGAGTTCGTATGGCACCTGCATCTCCAGGCCCATTCTCAGGATATCCGCTTTAGTCATCTGCACAAAAGGAGCTTGCAACTCGACCGGATTCCAGGCCGTTCCCAGACTTATGGCGGGCTTGAGTGCCTGGACGAACTCCGGCCGGCAATCGGGATAGATCGTCTGATCATTCTTATGGGCAGCATAAAACAACTCTGGAATCTCATGGGCCTCGGCATAGCCCGCGGCTACAGCGAGCATGATCATATTCCTGTTTGGCACCACCGTCTGCCTTGCCGCCTCTTCGGTATAGTGGCAGCTTGGCACCTCTTTCTTGCCTAAAAGTGCGCTCTCACCCAGGAATGCGGCCAGAGGGGAGAGATCGATGACATGATGAGTGACATTGAGCCTTCGGGCTATGGCGATTGCGCAGTCGATCTCTTTTTTATGCCTCTGAGCATAGTTGAAGGTCAGAGCATCCACCTGATAGCCATCTGCCAGCAATTTATAGAGCAAGGTGGTCGAGTCCAGGCCACCGGAGAAGATCAAAACCGCCCTCATTTCCATACCACCTTCATTTCTATCCCGCCTTCATCTCCACCATCTCGATGGCATTCAATATAGAGCTGCTCATCCTGATACCCTAGCTTATAACATCATCGGCCAGGGGGGTCACCAGCAGCTTGTCCACCCGGCGCTCATCCATATCTATGACCTCAAAGCGAAAGCCACCCCATTCTAATTTATCTCCAGTAACGGGAATCCTCTCCAGGTGGGTCATCATGAAGCCGCCCACGGTTTGATATGCCCCTTCATCCTCATCAGGAAGCCGGTCGATTTCAAGCTCCTCTTTGAAGTCGTCTACAGGCATTGTCCCGTCCACCAGCCAGGAGCCATCACTCCGGCGCAGGATCTGAGGCTCACCCAGCTCATCGATATGGGGAATATCACCCACCAGCCCCTCCAAAAGGTCCACCAGTGCCACAATCCCCTGCACTGTGCCGTACTCGTCAAGGACTATGGCCAGATGGATTCCCGTCTGCTTGAACTTCTCCAGCACCTTCAAGGCTCTCATGCTCTCCGGCACAAATAGGGGCGGCAACAGCAATGACCTCAGATCGATTTGCTTTTTGGCCAGGTCGCAGTTCAGGATATCTTTGGCCTGAATCACTCCCAGGACATTATCCAGCTTCTTGCTGCAGACCGGTAGCATGGTGTACGGCCCGCTGGTGGTCTTCCTCTGGATCTCCACAAAGCTGTCATGGATATCAAGCCAGACTATCTTTCCCCTGGGGGTCATGATGGAGTTGACCTTTCTCTCACCCAAAGAGAAGACCCTCTCCATGATGTCCTGTTCATCCTCCTCGATTACCCCAGCCATTGTTCCCTGGTTAATCATGATTCGTATCTCTTCTTCAGTAACCTCTGGCTCGTCATTGGAATTGACCCCCAGGGCATGGAGGACGAATTCCGTGGATTTGCTCAAGAGAAGAATCACGGGGTAAACAATTCTGGAAAATGCGCTTAAGGGAGATGCTGACCAGGATGCAATTCGCTCCGGATTGGAGAGGGCTATCCTCTTTGGCACCAGCTCACCTATAACCAGGCTGACGAAGGTTATGGACAGGACCACCAGGGCCAGAGCGACTCCCTGGCTATAATTAGCTAGTGCGGGATATAAGCCGAGCAGGTTACCTGCCACCTCGTCGGATAATGTCGCGCCGCCAAAGGCTCCGATCAGAGTGGCCATTAGAGTTACCCCAGTTTGGACGGCGGAGAGGAACTGATTGGGATTGCTGGTCAGCTCCAGGGCGATGCTGGCACCCTTATCCCCACCATCCGCCATCTGTCGGAGCCTGGCCTTGCGCGATGAGACAACTGCCATCTCCGCCATGGAGAAGGCGCCGTTGACCAATATGAGAATTAGAATGATCAGAATCTCATATAACATGGGCTTAATACCTTCCGGGATAGGATGGTGCATCCGGTCTATTCATAATTCATGCAATTTCCTGAGATTGTGATCTCATTGTCTCATTTCCATAATACAGGATATCTGGAGGTTATTTATAGCTTCCTTGAATAGAAAACCAACGTCTTTTGAGGGCAAACATGTAATCTGAATATTGAGGATACAATTAAGAATAGCGAATAGAAAATAAAAATATAAAAAGGGTGAGAAATTTATTTCAGGTCGGCGGTGCAGTGCTTGCACTTGACCGCACCGAGCGCAATTGTCTCCTTGCAGTAAGGGCATTCCTTGGTGGTGGGATCAGCAGGTGCGGGGGCCTTCTTCAGAGCGTTTATCTGACGGACAAGCATGAAGACCGCAAACGCCACGATGAGGAAAGATATGACAGCATTTATAAATAGACCATAATTAATAGTGGGTGCGGATACCGCCTGCGCCTCTGCCAGGGAAGCATAAGCGTTCCCGTCCAACGCTAAGAACTTGTCGGCAAAGTTTATGCCTCCCATCAGCATGCCAATTGGCGGCATGATGATATCATTCACTAGCGAATTGACTATGCTTCCGAACGCCGCACCTATGATGATGCCTACCGCCATATCCACGGCGTTGCCCTTCACTGCGAATTCCTTAAATTCACTGATAATTCCCATAGAGAGTCACTCCAATAGATGAAACATTTGACCCTTTCTCCTGCCCAAGATATAAATCCTTTTGGCCGAACCGAATAACTCAGGAATTATCGGAAAATCCAAGTAGAAAGAGAGACCAGATACTGGCAATGAAAGAGTACTCCTGCCAAGGCTTAGTTGTGCAGTGGAATCCGGAGAAGTGCATACATGCGCAGGAATGCGTAAAGGGACTGCCCCGGGTATTCAATCACGATAACAGGCCGTGGATAAATATGCAGGGCGCAAGTCCAGAGGAGATAATGAAGGTCATCGACCGCTGCCCTTCCGGCGCACTGACCTATCAGGAAAAGGCACCGGAATCAATGGAAAAAGATGCGTCAGACGGGCCAGATGCCACCATCAGAGTGGTGAAGAACGGCCCACTGATGGTGGAAGGCAGTTTTCGTCTGCTCAAAACAGATGGAAGTGAGATGACGGAAAAGGGAGCCTGTGCCCTCTGCAGATGCGGAGCCTCCCAGAAAAAGCCCTTATGCGATGGCAGCCATATCAAGATCGGATTTCATGACCCGGAATAGCTGACGGCGAAGATCGAAAAGGATATCATTAAGACTTTCGCACCTATCTTACCGACCAAACCAGAGCCTGCATCTGTCGGCTCCCTGGCAGAGCCTATCATGCCGCTCGAACTTTATCTCCATACCATCTCCATCCACGCCCTTTCCGCTGAACTCCTGCGCCCAGACCGAGTTCTCCGCCTGGCAGATGACCTCACTCACCTTTTCTGAGAGCTCCTCTCTGCCTGACTGGATCATGATATCATGCCAGGGACAGCGACGGATCTCAACCATAAATCCGCCCTCCTCTTCTTTCAGCTCATAGTCGAACTCCTCCAGGGCCAGACGGGCAGCAATCGCCTCCTTCAGCCCATCGGGGCCATCCTCCAGCTTCAGCATGGACTTGATTGCCCGCGCCTGGATCTTGGGCAGAACCCTCCAGACCGCCTGGTCCAGCTCCAGAGCTTCATCAAATCCCCGCTTCTCTTCGATCATCATGAACCACAGACCGTCCACCGCCCGGTAGGAGCGGCGGAAGTACTCCATCTTATCGCTCTCTGCTAAATCCTTCATGGTTACCTGATTCCCAGTGGCTGATCCTCTGACTTTCTCTTCCGGCTGGCCTTTAGTATGCCCTTGCACGATTGCATGGAGCGGCGGCATTTCTCGGCATTGCTCTGCATTTCCGCGAATTCCGGATCTTTTTCCCGCTCACGCTCCAGGGCTAGCCCCTCGAATATCCTGGAGGCCATCTTATAGGTCCGCAGGGCCTTTCTGACCCATTCCGCTCTATTTTCCACCTCGGAGATGGTGACAAATGCGAAGGCCAGGTCTCTTAAGACTTCAGCATGCTCCCTTGGTGCCTCTTCTTTGGTATAATGCTCCAGGGCCAAAGAGCAGGCATCAATTGCTTTTCTGCTGTTAGCTGCCTTATCTGCCACCTCCGCTAAGGTGATGAAGCTGTAGCCCAGGCTCTTCAGAGCATCCGCGTGCTCAGCCGGGCAGGAGGACTGGTATATCCGGACGGCGGCCTGGCAGGCATCAATGGCCCTTCGGCAGTTTTTCTCTTTGTCCTCGACCTCTGCCAGAGCGGAGAATGCTGCCCAGAGGAGGAGCTGGGCCTCAGCATGCTCAAATGGATACTCGGATTCGTTATAGATATCCAGCGCCTTTGATGATGCCTCTGCCCCTTTCCTGCAGTCCTCTGCCTTGGCCTCAGCAGAGAACTCCGTATCCGCGAGCATGCTGTAGGTGATGGCCAGGTCCTTCTGGCAGGAGGCATACTCCAGGGAGCTGCTGGTGGAAAAGACAGCCAGTCTCTCCTGGCAGGCCTCCAGGGCTAAAAGGCAGTTCTCAGCCCGGTACTCGATCTCCGCCAAAATGAGGTAGCCAAGCCAGAGGATCCCCTGCGATTCCGCATAATCCTCGGGGTTAGTCTCTTTATCGAAGATTTCCAGGGCCTCGCGAGCAGCACGAATGGCCTTCAGGCAGTTTTCGGCGCGATCAATGATCTGGGCTACTGCCAGGTGAGCGCTTCCAATGCAATTTTGGGTAGCTGCATAAAGCTTTGGGTGGCTCTCGCAGGAATAGACCTCCAGAGCCCTCCTGAAGGCCTCCAGGGCGAACTGAGAGTTCTCCAGGCTTGCCTCCTCCTCGGCCAGGGCGAGGAAGGCATTGCCCAGATTTTTCTGGGTGGCGGCATATGCCAGGGGCTGGCTCTCTCGGGTTCGAACGAGGAGAGCATCGCGGCACGACTGAATAGACCGCCTGCAGCACTCGACCTTATCCTCTTTTCCTATTGCCTCATAGAGTGATAGATAGGCTATGGCCAGGTTGTTTTTGACCAGGGAGAACTCATCAGCAAAGCGATCCAGATTGTAGACCCCTAAAGCATCCTGGTAGGAGGCGATGGCCAGCTTGCAGCAATCCACTTGATCCGCAGGCCTTTCAGCGAACTGGGCCAGGGTCAGATATGCGCTTCCCAGGTTTGTCCTCGCCCTCGCGAACTCCTGAGGATGGTCTTTGATCTCAAAGATATTGAGAGCATTTTTGCCTGCCTCGATTGCCCTTTTGCTGTTGGCGATACCATCCTCCAGTTCAGCCAGCTTTCGATAGGCTGCACAAAGATCATCCTGAAGGGAGGCATAATCCAGGGGAAAAGTGGCCCGGGAAAAGACGACCAAAGACTCCTCCCAGGAATTTATAGCCTGATTGAGGCCTTCCGCTCGATCCAGAAGATCGGAACGGGCGGCATAGGCATTTCCCAGGCTTCTCAATACCCTGGCGCGCAGATGGGGATGGCCATCCTGGGTATAGACAGAAAGCGCCTTCTGATAGGCCTGGATGGCAACTTCGCAGCTCTGCAAATTTTGGTCTTGTTTGAAGATTTCAAGATAAATGTCGCCCATCTTTCGGTAGATATTGCTTTTCTGCAGGAGATTCATCTCGAAAGCCAGCATCCTCTCGCATATCTCCAGAGCCTTTTCATACTCTGCTATGCCATCCTCTTTCATGCCGCTCAGCCTCCCAGAATTTCGGATGATATCAATCGGAAATGCTGCTACATCTACCCTTCGCTTTTGGGGATTGTATCCTTTTTAATAGATATTCGCTGCCAGGTATAATGAGTACTTATTTAATATACCAATACAGTTAAATGCAATGAAGTGCCTTTTTACTATAAAGGGAAAACAGCAAAAGTCTCGCAGACCAATTTATAAAATCTTGCATCGAAGTGGAGTTTCAGGTCCTATATCCTCCTCCCTGAAATTCCGCTTCTCTTTTCATCACTCCTATCTGAAGATCACGCCGCCTAAAAGGAGCAAAACCGCCCCTAAAAAGCCTGCAATGGTGATCGCTGTCTCAGTGCTTATATCCCGGTGCACGAGCGCCCCCCTATGCTGATCCAGGATATATAGCTTTTCGCCAGTAAGGCGTGGATTTACGCCCTGTGATCAAAAGCGCATGGCTTCCACTGCAAAGGGCAGGATATCCAGCATGGTTACAGCCACAATTAATCCGATCCAATATAGCGGCTTATTGAAGTACCACGTCCTTTTCCCTCGCGCATAGACATAAGCCAGGTAGGGGAAAAGGGGGACAATGGAGAGCATGGGATGAGGCTCGACAAAAAGGACATAGGTGAAGATATATCCCTGAATGAGCAGGCAGACGACGGTTGCCAGGCCGACCTTGGCTTGGTTGTTGAGTCTCATGCATTCTGCAAATCGCTCTTGATTGATAAGCTTTTCAGATCCCTCAGAACATGATTCTAGAACATGATTCTCAGAACATGGAAAAATATGATCAAACCATACCCTGCAGATAACTCGCATAGATATGGCGGATCTGGTGGTTTAAATCGCAAGATACGCTATTGCCAGGCTGATTGAGCCTCCAAATACAAGCGTTAATATTGCCAGGATGATGAATACGATAATCAGCCATTTAGCGATATCCATAGATATTCCTGCGCCCCGCCAGCCGAGCACACCCAAGACCAGAGCTATTACAAAGAATACCACTGCCAGATAAAGTAAGTCCACCATTTTGTACACTCCTTATCATCTATTTTTGGTCGCCCAATTCAGTGATCCTGAAGAACCCTAACCGGCAAAGAAGTGGCCGGGCTTTTAGCGTCCTTTCGTTGAGATCCGGGCAACCATATAGTAGTTATCTCTCTTTAAATTTAAGATTTTTGGCACCGGCGTCTAATAACCGCGTACAGTATCTTTGCATAATCCAAAGCCACACCTATCAATAATATGAAGAGCCTGATTCTCAATGAAACGGGCAATCAATGAGGTATAAATCAATATACCATAAAGTATATATGTGTAAGAACTGGTTATGGAGAATTATGCCCAAGACTACTTTAACTTTATCAGAACCAATCGCTAAAGCCTTGAAGGTCTATACGGTCCAAACCAAGAGCAGCATGCGTGCTCAAAGCCAGGTGATCGAAGAGGCGCTAAGAGAGTTCTTTGAGAACCACGGAATTGAAATCGAGGAGTAGCTGCTAATTGTATCCACCTTTCATGAAGCTCTCCTCCTTTGATCATCGGACCAGATACAGATCCCCGACGGTCGCTTACTCAATGAATACACAGAACACAAAAGAAAGCAGGATTAATCAGTAACCCTGCTCTATTCTTTATTTTTTCTGAACACATGGCACGACCCAGATCCCTGCTTGGCGAAATAGTCCTGATGATATTCTTCCGCGCTCATAAAAAGCAGATGCAGGAACGATCTGTGTGACGGCCTTTCTTGGATAGGCCCCCGATCGGTCAAACTCCTCTCGAGATTCTTCTGCCGCCACCCTCTGCTCATCGTTGTGGTAGAAAATGGCAGAGCGGTATTGAGTGCCTATATCAGGGCCCTGGCGGTTGGGTGTGGTGGGATTGTGCATCCTCCAGAATAAGGATAGCAGTTCCCTGTAGGATACGATCTTGGGATCATACTTTATCAGCACTGCCTCCACGTGATCGGTAGTCCCTGTGCAAACCTTTTCGTAGGACGGGTTGGGGACGGACCCACCAGTATATCCAACCGTTGTCTCCAGCACCCCCTCAACCTGGCCGAAGAGGGCTTCCACCCCCCAGAAGCAACCTGCGGCAAAGGTCGCCAGCTCATAGCCAGGATTGTCATTTTCGGCATCCTTCTGCCCAGATCGAGCACTATCCTCAGAGAAGAGGTGCAGATACTCTCCGTAGCCTTCCTTTTCCAGATCCTCTGCCGGTATGAAGCGAAGCGAGGCGGAGTTGATGCAATAACGCAAGCCCTTCGGCCCGGGGCCGTCATCGAATACATGGCCCAGATGGGAGAGGGCAGCATTGCTTTTAACCTCCACCCTTCTCATATTGTAGCTGGTGTCGATGTTCTCAATGATGCTGTCCTCTTTCAGGGGCTTTGTGAAGCTCGGCCAGCCAGTCCCTGAATCGAATTTATCCTTTGAACTGAATAGAGGCTCACCTGAGACGACATCCACATAGATGCCGGGCCGTTTATTATCCCAGAATTCGTTCTGGAAGGGGGGTTCAGTGCCGCACTGCTGGGTCACATGGTGCTGCAGTGGAGTCAATTTCTTTTTTAGCCCATCCGAAAAATCCTCTCTTTTCATATTCATTCCATTCCCGGAATCCTGCTTATAGATTTCCGGCCATCAACACCCCAGGAAGTCCGGATCTGTGCAGAATTTTTCGGAAAGGGATTCGATCAGCATTTTGCCGCGGGAGCCGTGAGGTCAGCCAAGGCCATGCACTGAATGAACGCAAGAGTAGTCAACTACCGCGTCCTGAAGGGCGCGGCTTGCGACTACGCAAAAAGTCGTGTCGCGTCTGGCGGGCTGACATTACCGCCCTGAGACTCCAGGATATACCTCAAGTCTCGTGTTCGGTGCTCTATGTTCATAGCACCAGCTCTGTCGGCATGGGTTTCGTAACCGCATTTTTCGCATCGGAAGGCTACACCGCAGCGGTTATTTCGGCTGATGTGGTTACATCTGGGGCAAGTTTGGGAAGTATATTCAGGATTTACATAGATTACCGCTATCCCGGCTTCTTTAGCTTTGTATTCCACGAAAGCCTGTAGTTGCCTGAATGCCCAACTGCTATGCTCGTACCTGAATTCTGTAGAGACTTTGTTTCCCGTTCTCTTCCTGATGCCCGTCAAATCTTCCATGCCTATTACCGAAACGTCGTTATCTATAGCAAATTCTATGAGATCCTTGGATACCTTATGGTTGACGGCAGTCATGAACCGTGTCTCTCGACCTGCTATTTTTCTAAGAGTTCTCATAGAAGATCGAGTGCCCAAATATCGACCGCCTGCCTTCTGCAATCTCCGGCGTTCCTTGGATCGGATGTTTCGGTGATTCTTGATTTCACCACCTGCGAAGAACTTGCATTGCTTGTCCGTGGTAGATGCAACCGCTAGACAATTAATACCGACATCAACACCCATGAAAGTGGATGCATCAACTATATTCTTGTCAGGAATATCCTTCGCACAGGCCAAATGGAAAAAGTAAGCTCCGTTTTTGTGTAAACAAAGCTTGGATGCCAGATATTTCCAAGACCCGTCTAAGTATCTCTGAGCATACTGGTAATTCAAGAGCTTATATCTCCTGCGCCCCGCTAATGTGGTTATGCTCAAGGTATCTTTGGATAAGCCAAAATCGCGTTCAAACGAGAATGTAGCCGAGGTTGGATCGAAATCGAGGAATTGCCATTCCGATTCCTTTTTGTCGATCTGACTCTGAAGTGTTTTGTAAGCTCCCGAAACCTGGCGAGCCACATTGCAAGCCATCTGAGATTTCAGGTTAAGATTGCTCCTCAGATGCTTGTAAGTGGCTTTTTGGATAAGTCCACTTCCAACAGGCTTGCCGATTTCAAACACGATTTGCGAGGCATAATTCATGCCTTGGGAGAACGCTTTTAGCAATTCTGCTAGATCATTATCCGGTACATCTAATTTCAGGATAATGGTCTTTGTGAGCTGCATGATTTGGTATACTCACCTAATGCTATATATGATTATCTTGAGTGAAGATATTTGTACGCGCTCCTCCCCACCGTAAACGATGGGGACTCCGCGCTGCTGCGAGTTGAAAAAGGCCTGCGCGAATAATTTTATTAGGTAAGCGATTGATAGGATGGACAAGGCGAATGCATTGATGAGCTTGATCCTATTTTATTGAGATTGAAATTTAAAATGTTTATAAAGTTATAAATAATCTTTGTAAGAATTTAGTTATTCAACATATTTTTATATTTTCAAATATATCAATTAATTTTACACAGCATCATGATTATTTCTGCCCATCGATTAATTGATATAAATGACAAAAAAGTTGTGATTAATTTTAAAAAGTAGGAAGAACTAAATTTCTAAAATTTTGATAAAAATTACTAATTTATCTTGATTGTGAGATAATCAAGCAGTAGTTAATCGATTCTCTTTATTTTAAATAAATAGTAGAATATAGTAGTATATAGAGATATTCTTAATACCCATTATCATCATAAAAGAAAAGCATAATTAGATGTAATTCGCCATAATTGTTTTATAAATTATACAAACATAATTTTAATCCAATAAACTATAAGGTTAGTACTTCAGATAAGTATAACTAGTATCATAAATATTACTTAATTGTTTAAAATAAACAGTTTGGCAGATACCGAAAAGAGATCTCCAGAGCTTCTCGGCATGCATAAACTGTGAGGGAGGGTCTAAATGGATTGGCTCATATTCGCATTCCTGGGGACAGTTTTTTTTTCTGGTGCAGGAGTACTTGACAAGCTCCTGCTATGCAACTGCACAAATGACTCAAAGGCCTATATAGTCTGCCAGGCATTGGTTCAGCAGATATTCGTCATCCCGGTACTGCTGCTGGCAGGAGTAGAATTCACGTACCCCGGATCCCTCATCGCTATGCTATTTGGTTGTCTGCAGATATTTCCCGCCTTCTTTTACATGAAGGCTCTGCAGACCGAAGAGGCTTCGAAGGTCTCCGCGATGGAGTACGTATATCCTGTATTCGTCTTTATTGGCTCCATCTTTCTCTTCGGAGAGATGCTTAGCATCAAATGCTGCGCCGGAGGACTCTTGCTGATACTTGGAACACTCCTCTTATCCTATAAAAAGGACGGCGGCCTCTTTGATAGAACGAACGGCAGCTGTCCAAAAATTCTGGCAGGAGTCATAGCTTTATCACCCGCAATCAAGCCATTCTTTTCCTACTGGGTCCTGACTGCCATCTACTATCTCTCCCTCAAATACCTCCTGACCTCCATAGATGAATGGGACCTTTACATCTGGTCGTCACTTGGCACCTTGGTAGTGGTAATACCCCTCATGGGCAAACAGTCCATTCGCGAAGAGGTAAAGAGCTTCTTTGGCCGCGGCAGCTTCGCTGTGGGGGCATTGATATCCGAAGAAACCTTCCAGTTTCTGGGGCTGATCTTCTCCATATTCGCTTATGCCATAGGATCGGTCACACTGGTATCCAGCGTGGGAGCTCTTCAACCCATCCTGACGGTGATACTGATTATGGTCCTGGGAGCCCTGGTGCCAAAGCTGGCCGAAGAGGTGAATGAGAGAACTGACAGAGAGTCTCTGGCCCAAAAGGGGATCGCCTTCATGGTTGTGCTGGTGGGAATATACTTCGTGAGCTGAACCCGCTTGCCAGAAAAGAAAAAGGTTCGAGCGGCAAATATGGCTGCAGGACCCGGTTCAGAATGCTCCTGCCCTATTTGGGAGGAATCACATAGTTCCAGCGCCAGATCTTGAAGCTTACCGCAATTATCGCCAGGAATATAACCAGTATCAACAAAGCCTGAAGCCATTCCACGATAGTAATTACATCCATACCTACACCGTCTAAGTGCCTTCTCTTTTATCTGATAAAGGTTTTGGATGCAAAAGATGATATGGGGTGAGGTTATTTTTCCGGGAGAAAACCCAAGAGGCATGAGATGCTCAATGTGACCTTCCTCGGAACTGCTGGATCGCTCCCGACACCGGAGAGGAATCCCTCTGCAATCCTTATCAACCGCGAAGGGGAATTACTCCTATTCGATTGCGGAGAGGGCACCCAAAGGCAGATGATGCGCGCCAGGACCGGCATGATGCGCTTGAACTACATCTTTCTGACTCACCTTCACGCCGACCACATCCTGGGCATTCCCGGCCTCCTGGAGACCATGGCCTTTCAGGGAAGAACAGAGCCCATAACCATAGCCGGGCCAATACATACCGCTCGACTGGTGGAATGCTTCAAGTCCGTATGCTACTTCTCCCGCAACTTTGAGGTCATTGCCCAGGAGCTGGAGCCAGGAGATGCGGTGAAGATGAAAGGATATCAGGTTGTGGCTATTGAGACCCGCCACAGCGTACCCAGCCTGGGCTATATCCTGGAAGAGGATCAGAGGCCCGGCAGATTCGACCGCGAGGCTGCAATCTCCCTGGGCGTTCCCCCAGGGCCACTATTCGGAAGGCTGCAGCACGGCCAGGAGGTGGTGGTGGAAGGGAGAGCGGTTTTGCCCCAGCAGGTTATGGGCCCGGCAAGGCCGGGAAGAAAGGTCATATACACAGGAGATACCAGACCCTGCCGATCGGTGGAGGAGGCCAGCCGGGATGCAGACCTGCTCATTCACGACTCCGCCCTTGCCAGCGATATGGCGGACTGGGCCATGGAGACGAAACATAGCACGGCAAAAGAGGCGGCAGAGCTGGCCAGGCGCGCCGGCACGAGGCACCTGGTCCTGACCCACATAAGCTCCCGCTACTCTGAGGACACCTCTCGGCTTTTGAACGAGGCCAGGTCCATCTTTGAGAATACGGACGTTGCAGAGGATCTGATGTCCCTGGAGATAAGGCTCAGAGATGAATGAAGATCGGATTTTGATTCGTTCAAATCACTTTAATTCGCCATCCTCTTTTTGTCTTCTTTCCCGCTCCTCGCTCAAGGCCTTGATAATCTGGGCCGACACTTCATCGTCCCTGCCGATCAGGGAGATATCCAGAGATTCCAGGGCGGATTCGATCATCCCCCTGCTATGCTCCAGATCCATACTTCTGCTCTCGCATTCGACGCCCCGGCGAAAGAGGTCATCGATCCGGTCAGCTGGCATGCCGAGGGCAGTTGCGGCAGACACCGCCCTTCCAAACATCTCCATATCGACGTAATACTCTACCCCATCCTGGTAGAGCGTCTGGGATTGGCTTATTCGGCCCGCATTCTTGGCTATGAGGGCGGCCCAGAGGTAGTCGCCGGCATCCACCAGGATCCTGATGGCCTCATCGATCATTCCTCGATCTCTTGCCATGGCTGCCGCGTATTCTATCTCTCCTGCCTGGGCGAGAACTGATATGCCTTCTTTTGCCAGGTCGTCTGGCAGTTCGTCGCGGTTTTCCTTTTCCAGCAGATAGGAGACCTTTTGCTCGAAGGTCATCCTCTCGTATTCCTCTCTCAAACTCGTATCTCCGAAATGGAGTGAATCCGCCGGCAAATAAGGCTTTTGTCTCCATCATTCAGATTCAGAGAGTATGCCAAAAAATAATATAAGACAACATCATCTGATATGTCAAGAGATGGAAGAGTGCACCCTTACAACATCGCCAGCAAATTTGAAGTCTGAGAGGTTAAACCTACAAAAAGATATATAGTTGTAACTACAAACGGTCCATCAGCAATCCATACAGAGCTGAGTGGGATCAACGCATATCTGGAGAATCATAACTCTCAGGATTATCCCTCAAGAGGTGATGAAGATGGGGAGATTTAAGATGGCTGTCTTACCGCATTTCCAACACGATAAGCCAGCTCTTGCCCAAAAGAGGGATTCAAAGATCAGGAATTTCACCATTATAGCATTTGCTATCTACGCAATTTACATGATCATAGGATATCATCTTAGAAATGACCCCAATGCAATCATCTTTTACACCGATTGGGCTGCGGTTGTGGTTGGCAGTTCCATGACCCTTTGCCTGTTTTATGGCGCCTGGCAGTCCAGGAGGGTGAACCGAAAGATCTTCCTTGCCTGGCTGATGATGGCCTCCGGCCAGCTCTGCTTTACCACAGGCGATTTCATATTGGCCTGGAATGAGACGGTTCTGAACATATCCCACTTTCCCTCACTGTCAGATGTTGGCTGGCTCATGACTTATGTCCTCTTCATAATAGGCATACTTCTATTGCCTTCGGTTGAGGTCACCTTAAGAGAGAGGACCAAGATATTGCTGGATTCAGCCATTGTGATCGTAACCTCTAGCCTATTTTTCTGGTCCCTTATCCTGGAGCCCACCATACACCAGAACCTGAATGAGGACACCATAACCATGGCTCTGGTTGTGACCTATCCGGTGATGGATCTGATCCTGGTCTTCCTGGTGGTGGAAATGCTCTTTCGCAAGCTCAGCTTTCCCGGCAACGAGGCGCTCAAGTTCCTGGCTTTAGGAGCGGGATTATGGATAGCCACAGATACTTTCTATTTGGGCCAGCTTCTGGTTGAAACCTACCAGCCGGGCGGAATTCTGGATAGTGGCTGGATCGCAGGATTTCTGTTCATGGGCCTGGCGGGAATCGCCCAGGGAGAGGCAGCAAAGAAGGGCGCATTTGATATTGCCTGGGATACAAAAGTGCGTTACGACCGGACCGGATGGCCTCTTTATCTGCCATACCTATGTGCGGCCGGAGCCTTCGGCATGCTCGTCTGGAGCCGCAATCACGAATTTGCCATTTCCTTTAACAACCTCTCCATTGGGGTGGGGATGATAATCGGCCTGGTCTTCATCCGCCAGATAATAGTGCTGAACGAGAATGCTGATCTGTATCAGGAGGCCCAGCAGGAGATAGGGGAGAGAAAAAAAGCTGAGGAGAAGGTAAGGCGGCTCAATGGAGATCTGGAGGAGAGAGTCAAGCGTCGTACTAAGGAACTGGAGGCGGCTAATCAGGACCTCCTGGTGGCCAAGGATAAAGCCGAAGCTGCCGCAAAGGCAAAATCGAAGTTCCTGGCCAATATGAGCCATGAGATAAGAACGCCCATGAATGCAGTAATAGGCATGGCCGGTCTCCTCCAGGGGACGGATATGAAACCGGAGCAAAAGGACTTCCTTGAGACCATTCAAAAAAGCAGCAAAGCCCTGCTCAACATCATCGACGACATCCTGGTCTACTCCAAGATCGATGGAAATAAGCTGGAGCTGGAAAAGGTGCCCTTTGACCTCCGGAGCTGCATAGAGGACTCGCTGGACATGGTGGCGGTAAAAGCCTCAGAGAAAGGACTGGAGCTGGCTTATCTGCTGGAGGAAGGGGTTCCAAATTGGATAGTAGGCGATGTCAACCGTCTGATGCAGGTCCTGATCAACCTCCTGGGAAATGCGGTAAAGTTCACCGATAAAGGAGAGGTGGTGCTAACTGTCAGCTCCCGTGCATGCGAACAGAATGATGATAGAGTTGAGCTTCATTTTGCGGTCAGGGACACGGGGATGGGCATATCACCTGAAAACCAGTCCAAGCTCTTCCAGTCCTTTACCCAGGTTGATTCCTCCAACACCAGGAACTATGGAGGGACCGGGCTGGGGCTGGCCATCAGCCGGGGAATTGTGGAATTGATGGGAGGAAAGATCTGGGCGGAGAGCGAGGAGGGAAAGGGAAGCGTATTTAACTTCAAGTTTGTTGCTGATTGCCCTAAGGCCATTTGCCGTTCGACTGCTTCTCGATCGATATTGGCAGGCAAGAGGGCACTTATTATTGATGACAATGATTGTGCTCAGAAGATGCTGGTTCGTGCCACCAGGTCTCTGGGGATGGATTCCAGTGCAGCCCCGAGCCTGCAGAAGGGCAAAAGCCTCCTGGAAAAAGAGAGATTCGATTATGTACTCATGGATGCCATGATGGATGATGAGCTGGCCCAGGATCTGGCCGAAGAGATCAAGAGCGGCAGATACGGAGATATCCGGCTGGTCCTCCTCGCGCCTGTGGGCCAGGGCTACAACTCCAGGGTTGCGGCCGACGGACGGCTGACCAAACCGGTGAAAATCCAACAACTTCGCTCTCTTTTGGAGGAGCTCATATCGCACTCAGAAAACGAGACATTAAAGAAAAGCAATGCTTGCCCGGACGATGCCGAGAAGGAAGCCCGGCCCCTTCGCATTCTGATGGCAGAGGACAATCCCGTTAACCGGAAGGTGGCGCTCAGCATGCTCAAGCGGTTGGGATACAGGGCGGATGTGGCAGAGAATGGATTGGAGGTCCTGCAGGCCCTGGATGAGAAGCCTTATGATGTGGTCCTAATGGACGTGCAGATGCCGGAGATGGACGGACTGGAAGCGACCCGTCACATTCGTGATCAAGGACTGAGCACCCGGATCATTGCCATGACCGCCCATGCCATGGACGGAGATCGTGACGAGTGCCTGGAGGCGGGGATGAATGAGTACATCAGCAAGCCGATCAATATTGAGGAGCTGGCAAGAATCCTGGAAGCCTGCAGCCAGGGATGTGCAGTAGCAGGATAGATCTTGTGGTAACGGATATTACCTATCACCTCCGGGTCCTCCGTCAGCACCCACTCCCATTCGACATGGGCCGATTTTTCCAGCTTTCCGGCAATATTCATTCCCCTGGCCGACCGGACGAGATCTTGCATCCCCGAGCCATTCCCTTAGGTGATCAGATCACCCAGACCCTTCTTGGGTGCAATCAGCTCATAGTCCGCATCCCCGCCCATCTGACTGCTCCCTATCACCTGCTTATCCTCGAGACCTGGAAGATGGCTGCTCCTCTCCTGTATCGCCCGGGTTATGCCCACGATCTTATCCCCCGCTCCAAGCGTCACCACCGCCTCGGCAGCATCTGAATTGAGCACTATGATCCTTTCTCTATGGGCAGGGGAATTGAAACCGACCTATTCGCGCTGTCCACCACGCTCTTGGGATAAGTGCCGTCCTCCAAAGCCGATGCACCCAGAGAGATCAGGATAAAGATGACCGCCATGGACGCCAGCAAGCCAATATGATTATGCCTCATTCACTTCACCTATCGCTGCATTTCGATTCAAATCAAGTCAGATCGGATCAAATCAAGTCAGATCTAAATCGAATCTAATCAATTTTTTTTGCTCTATTTCAATTTTACTTTATATTGCAGGGCACAGGCAGATAAAGATATTGCGCCTGGCAGTCAATTGGCCTGGAAAGACAGGAAATGCGAGACAAAAGCGGCCCTGGCGCGTCATCCTTAAGCTCCCAGCAGCCATATAACAACCCATGCTCCAGGACCTTGGTCTGACCATTGTGGTTGAAAACTCCGCTTCCCTTGAGAACGACCATCTGCAGGCCCAGCATGGCCTGTCCGTCCTGCTGGATCTGGATATGAATCTAGGATCTGAGAGCATGAAGTTGCTTTGGGACACAGGAGCAACCCCGGAGGTGATGCTCCATAATGCCGATGCTCTGCATATAGATCCAGAGGAGATCGACCTGATCTGCCTCAGCCACGGCCACTATGATCACACCGGCGGACTGATGGGCATGCTGCAGAGGAGGAAGGCTCCGATTCCAATTATTGCCCATCCGGATATCTTCGCTCCCAAGCTGAAGGTCCGGCCTTATCTCAAGTACATAGGCGCTCCCTTCACCCGGGACCAAGTGGAGGCTGCAGGGGCGATAATGCTCCCCTGCCGCGGCCCGGCAACGCTGGCTCCGGGGGTCATGACCACCGGCGAGGTGCCTCGGGTGGAGGCCTACGAGACGGTGGAGGGATTCTGGACCATGAGAGATGAGCAGTACTCTCCGGACCCCATTCCTGACGATCAATCACTGGCCATACATCTGCCTGGAAGGGGGTTGATTGTGATCAGCGGCTGCGCCCATAGCGGCATCATCAACACCATAAGATACGCCCAGAGGATAACCGGAGAAGAGAGGCTGTATGCGGTGATAGGAGGATTCCACCTCATGGGCGCAGACAATAAGCGCATAGATGCCACCGCCAGGGCCCTGCTCGATCTGGACCCGGCAATTGTCCGGCCAGGGCACTGCACCGGTCAGAAGGCACTCTCCCGGCTGCAGGAGGTCTTAGGCGAGAGCTGCCAGACTCTGACAGTGGGAGATTCAATCGAGTTTTAAGGATAATAGAGATGGAGAGATTGATAGTTTTTGGGCCTGTTCCCTCCCGCCGGCTGGGACGATCCCTGGGGATCAATAACATTCCGGCCAAGATCTGCAGCTATTCCTGCGCCTACTGCCAGGTAGGCAGAACTCTGCAATTGTCAGCAGAGCGCCATCCCTACTATCCCCTCCAGCAGATCTTCGACCAGGTGAGTGAGAAGGTGGCAGAAGCAAGAGAGCTGGGCCTGAAAATCGATTACTTGACTTTTGTTCCTGACGGCGAGCCCACACTGGACAGCAACCTGGGCGAAGAGATAGAGATGCTCAAACCTCTCGGCATAAAAATAGCCGTGATCAGCAATGCCTCCCTGATCTGGGATGATTTGGTTCGAGAGGATCTGTCCAAAGCGGACTGGGTGTCGCTCAAGGTGGATTCTCTGGACGAGAGGGCCTGGCGGCGAATAGACCGGCCACATAAGAGGCTCAGGCTTGATGCCATCCTCCAGGGAATCGAAGATTTCGCCCGGGATTATAACGGCGTGCTGGCCACGGAGACTATGCTTATAGCGGGCATAAACGATGACCAGGCCAGCCACCAGGCAATAGTTGAGTTCCTGGAAGGGGTCGATCCTGATGTATCCTATATCTCCGTTCCCATCCGTCCTCCGGCAGAATCATGGGTACAGATGCCCTCCCCGGAGAGCCTGTGCCGGTCTCATCAGATATTCAGCCAGAGGCTGAAGAAGGTCGAGCTTCTGGTCGGATATGAGGGAGATAGCTTCGACTTCACCGGCGACGCAAAAGAGGATATCCTGGCGATCGCTTCCGTTCACCCCATGAGAGAGGGGGCGCTTAGAGGATTTTTAGAAAAATCAAAAGATAGCTGGGATATTATAGAGGAGCTGGTGGAGAAAAAGGAGCTCGTCCGCACCGAATATCAGGGCAATAGCTTCTACTTGAGACGCCCCGAGAAACTGGATAAGATCGGAACCGAATAAGAGAGTCACTGGATATTTAGCGAAGCCCATTCAGCCCTCAAATCCGCGGTGATATCCCGATCAAGGAATCTTGATAAGCGATCTTGATCAGGAGGTCCCGGGAGCGGAATTCTGTTCAGTCTTATCCAGCCTTGTACAGTCCTGTCCAGCCCAGTCCCATCTGGGCCGATTTTGGCCCCACGATCTCGGACTATTCGATCTATGCCTGGCGGCTTGCCTGTATGGTTCCTGACCAGGTTCCTCCCTGTGCATCATAGGCACTGAAGCTGCCGGAGAGGTTATTTTCGCTCATGGTCAGAGTGCAGCGGTAGAGCATCATGTTCTGCATATCAACCATATCCAGATAGAGCACATCCTTAGCCGTCCAGCCGCTGGCGGATAGGTCTTTTGTCGTTGCGAAAGAGGTTATTACACCCCGTCCAAAGACCGCATCCCTGTTCTGCACGAGCATAAGATCCATTGTACCCGGCATGCTGCCATAAAGATTCATCTTCCAGTTGCCCCGCAGATCCTCTGTGACATTAGCAAAGGGACCGGCATACTCCCGGCCAATGACCTTATCCAGATACTCCGCCGAATGCTGTGGATCGATCGGGCGCATCAACGGGTCAATGCTCAGCGGATCGGCATACGGATCGATATAGGTCTAAACATTATCCTGACCGGCAATACCTCTTGACTCACCGGGCATGAGAAAGATATCGCTTCCCAGTGGATCGGAAGCCTGGGCCTGCACGAAGAGGCAGGCTATCAGACAGACCATTATGGCCCCACGGGCCAGAGGATACTTTGCTTTCATCTTGATCAAAACCCCCAATACTTTCTCTTCATTTTAGGCAATAAAAAATCAACCTTCATATTAGACATATATAATGCCTGGATTAACCGGCAGAAATGGTATCTTTCCAGGAACGGCTGCTCGAAGATTGGACATCTTTCCGAAGGCAGTTCAAAGCCGCTCCTTCAGGCCCTTCCACATCTCTTCGATCGCCCCGGCCACCGGCCCTCCGATCTCCACCACCGCCTGAGCCCGGACCATGGCATCGATGACCGAGGTATGATAGGGCAGCCTTCCCGCGATCTTCACCCCTCTCTTTTCGCACAGCTCCTCGATCTGCCTCGCAGCTTGGGGGTTGAGGTCGTACTTGTTGATGCAGACCGTGGTCTTTATGCCGAAGTGGCCGGCCACATCCAAAAGCCGTCACCAGATCGTGCTCCCCGGTGACTGTGGGCTCGGTCACCACCAAGGCCAGGTCGACTCCGGTCAATGATGCGATCACCGGACAGCCTATGCCCGGAGAGCCGTCTATGAGGATCAGATCCAGATTCTTCTCTGCCGCCAGGTCGCGAGCCATCTCCCTGACCATGGCCACCAGCTTTCCCGATGCCTCCTCTCCAGGATACAGCTCGGCATGGACCAGGGGACCGAATCTGGTCTGGGAGATATAGGCCTCACCGGCCTGGACCTCCCTCATCTCGACCGCATCCTCGGGACAGACCAGCTGGCATACCCCACAGCCCTCGCAGAGGGGAGTTTCAACCTCAAAATCGCTTATGGCACCAAAGCGGCAGGCATCCTGACAGATCCCGCACTGGATGCATTTCTCTAGATCTATGAATGCCCTCTGGATGCCATAGAACTCCCGCCTTTCCAGGATCTCGGGACAGAGGATGAGGTGCAGGTCAGGGGCGTCCACATCGCAGTCGGCAAAGACTGCCGTTCCCTGGGCAAGAGCTGCCAATGAGGCGATGATCGAGGTCTTGCCGGTTCCGCCTTTCCCGCTAACTATAGCGACCTGCTTCATAATATCATCTCCTCAATTCTCTTCGCCAACTCGACAAACCTCTCCTTCCACTCCGGCATACCCAGGACGAATATCTCTCCCCGGGAGTAGATCTCGGCGATCTTCCGGTCCAGAGGAATCTCCATCAAAAGGGGTATCTTCTTCTCCCCGAGGTATTGGTAGAGCTTCCGGTCACCCACACCGCTCTTGTTGACCAGTACCGCCTGAGGAATGTTCATCTTGTCCAGCACCCTCAAAGCGATGTCCAGGTCGTACAGGCCAAAGGGGGTGGGCTCGGTGACCAGCAGGCAAAAATCGCTCCCCCGCACCGACTCCACCATGGAGCAGGAGGTGCCTGGGGGGCAATCGACGATCACCGTATCACCCTGTGCCCTCTCTTTTACCGCTTTGATGAGAGGAGTGGTCCTGGCCTCGCCTAAGGCCAGCTCTCCCCAGATGATATCCATGCCATCGGAGCGGGCATGAAATATCTCTCCTATCGATCGAGAGCCTTCGCTTATGGCCTTCTCTGGACATACTATGCTGCAGGCCCCGCAGCCGTGGCAGAGCTCGGGAAAGATCAGCACCGTTCCGGGGAGCACGGCCAGGGCGTGATAAGCGCAGACATCACTGCATTTGCCGCAATGGGTGCACAACTTCTCATCTATCAGCGGCACAGCAACCTGGCAGCTTTCTTTTTCCAGAAGGGTCCTGTCCGGAAAGAATAGGTAGCTATTGGGCTCTTCAACATCGCAATCTGCGATTGTGATCCCTCCACCCATCCGGGAATGGAGAGAGGCAGCAAGCGATGTGGAGACCAGGGTCTTCCCAGTGCCGCCCTTGCCGCTAGCTATGGATAGCTTCAACTCATCCCCCTTATGCAGGACTAATGCTTATGATCCTGGCAGGCGTTATCAGGGCTGGCGCGGCTCAGTAGATCCTCATGCCAGTCATCGATGGCATCCTTGACGGTGCCTGTAGCACCTACGAACACGTCTATTCCCGCCTCGCTGAAAGCCATGACCGCCTTGGGACCCAGGCCGCCTACGATCAGCACCTGGACGCCCTCGGCAAATATGGTCTCTGTGGGCAGGCCCGTCCCGCCCATGTGCTCGGATACATTGGGCAGTACGCGGATCTCATTGTTGTTCAGGTCCACCACGGTGAATGTGGGAGCCCGTCCGAAATGCTGGCAGATGGCCTCATCCAGGCCGGAATTGCCCATGGAGGGAACGCAGACCTTCATTAAAACTGCCCTCCTCTGCCCGCACCCTGGCCGCTACCCTGACCGCCTCCTCTTCCTCTGCCCTGACCGCCGCCCCTTCCAGCGCCGCCGCCCCGTCCCATGCCCTGGCCGCCCTGGCCACCCTGGCCCATGCCGGCATGAGCGGATACGGATGCATCAGCGATCTTTACAAGCTCGCCCCGCTTGAACTTCTCCACCACGTCCCTGACGCTACCTGCTCCCTGGTACTGATAAACATCGATCTTGGCTGCGGAGAGGGTCTGCATGGCATTGGGGCCGACGTTTCCGGTGATAAGAGCTGCTGCTCCCTGCCTGGCTATCTCCTGGGCGACCTGTATGCCAGCGCCGCTGGTTGCATTGACATTGGAGTTAACAATTGAGTTCTCGCTCATGCTGTCTGTATCTACAATCACAAAAAAGGGACAGCGCCCAAACCTGGGATCCATGGGAGCATCAAGCCCTGATGCCCCTGCAGTAATACATACTTTCATTAAACCTCACTGATTATGATTTTTCGAACATATCATGCTCTAATTTGGGCCGTTCTGCTCCTGCCGACAAGTGTAGATGAGAGGGAAAGAGCAATTACTCCTATATGCGATATTGTATTTAAAGATTTGCACTCTTCCCTTCTGCCTCCAATATACCGGCCACCAGCACCACCAGAGTCTCGGCGTCCGTCTGCACCGTCTCCACCCCCGCCTCGGCAAAGGCATAGCCAGGTCCCTTGCCCTCCAGGCGCTCTCGAGAGATGACGACATCGGGCTTGAAGCCCAAAAGAAACTGGACAACCTTCAGCCCCCTGCCTTTGCTCAGATCCTTATGGGGTTGGCCAAGATCTCCTGGCGGACTAGCCTCATCTCCTCGAAATCCATATCCATCAGGGCGAAATAACCGGATTCGCCAAAAAGGAGATGGCGATGGATGCCAGGTTCTCCACCTTATAAAGCCCCAGGGGAAAGCTCTCGCTCTTCCTCTCTGAGATCTTCACCCCCAGGATCAGGGCCATCGAGGCCATAACATCCACCGTGGAGTGAATGGCATCCGCTCGCAAGGCCAGGCTCCCGGATAGAAAAGATAGGGTGAGCTTGGCTGCCACCAGGGCCAGGTTGAAGAGCAGAGAGTAGAGGGCTACTCTCAGCACGGAAGGGGCCTGGACGGGATCGATTTCGCCGCTCTCTTGCCTGGATGCCATAGACCCTTTGCAGTCAGCTTCAGGCTTCCATTATGCTGCGGTACTCCTCCTCCGACAGGTACTGAGGAGTGTACTCGACCCTCTGCCTTTCCAGGTTATTGACAAATGCCCGGAAGTGGTTCTCCGATCCGCGCATTAAATTGGCATACACGAGCAGTATGTCCTCTTTATCCGTTTGCGCCATATATTCCTCTAAATCGGAGATATCTATCTCCTCTATCGCCGCTCCCGCCATGAGGGCGTCACTGACCGAAACGCTTCCCTGGGCCAGCAGATCATTGTAGAGGTCCTGCAGGGTTTCATTGGCAAACTCTCCCTCCCCCATCCTGGGATCCGGCAATGAATACCTATCAAGAAGCCTTTTTACCGCTGCCTGATGAGTTAATTCTGCCCTTCCGATGTTCTCAAAGACGCGCATATCCCACTTTTCATCCAGTGCCGAATAGACGTCGGCAGCCAGCTTCTCCTCCTCGATCATAAATAACAGGCCATCGACCTCTGCCCGGGTAAGCTCTCCGGATGGCTCTCCAGCCAGGGCCAGCACCAGAGCGCTCTCATTCACCTCGCCGCTCGAGCTCTCGACCTCAGAGATCAAAAGATCCTGATCGGATGCATTTGCCCAATTCGAGGCTGCCAGGAGCAGCAGAAATAGGCTGCACAGGAATATCCATTTCATTTCCATTCACCATCACTCTTTCTATCGGTCTAGGATTTATATCGATTCCATCAAGACCAATCCCGCCATCATCACCAAAAATCCGGCGATAAGGCCTATGTTTGTGGTATGTTCGTCCCCATATCGGTTGGCTATGGGAATCAGCTCGTCAAAGCTGAGGAAGACCATGATGCCCGCCACCAGGGCGGTGGCGGCAGCTATGAGCCAGTCGTTCAGGAATGGATAGAGGATCAGGATGGCCAGAATCGCTCCCAGGGCTCAGTCATTCCCGCGGCAAAGGAGATCAGGCAGGATTTCCTCCGGTCGGATGTGGCGCAGTAAAGGGGAATGCTGCAGGCCAGGCCTTCCGGGATGTTATGGATGGCGATGGCTATGGCCACAGGCACCCCCAGCCGCAGGTCGGCCAGGGAGACCAGGGCCACGGTCATCCCCTCGGGCAGGTTATGGATGGCAATGCCGATGGTGGTCATAATCCCGCTCCGGTAAAGCCTGTTGCACTGGGAGTCCACCTGGCCGTCCATATGGATATGGGGAACGAGGTGGTCGAGCAGATAGATCAGGACCAGACCCACCAGGAAGAAGAGATTGGCATAGCCGAAGCCCAGGACGAGCCTGGAGCTGCAGAAGAGGTCCACAAATCCCACGTAGACCATCACTCCTGCAGCAAAGCCCAGGCTCAGCGAGAGGTAGCGCATGTCGGGCCTGGGGATCAGATAGGAGAGCAGGCTTCCGATTCCCGTGGCCAGGCCGGCGAAGAGGGTCAGAGCCAGGGCGATGAGGATATTGCCTTCCACAATAGATTTATGGAGAGAATATACTTCAATTTGCTGCTCTGGCCCTCTAAAACCTTATTTCTATTAATTTATGGCGAGAATGAGAAAGATTTAGCCTGAACAAGGCAGATAGAGCAAGGATGCCTCATTTCCACAACTTATCTCGCAGCCTCTCAAAAAACTCAGGATCGAATCAGAGGAATCGCAATATTTATTTGTGCACGATTATTTTTCATAATCCTTCTCAAATACATATTTATACGACTCCCGAATAGGAGGGGCTTCATAGAAATTGATTGGAGTGATGAAAACAATCCTATTTCGTCTCCAAGAGAGGGACAAGATGAGACCATTTTCAGGCCTGCTGCAAGGAGATCAAACCATGATTTCCAATAAGCTGACGCTGAGGCGGCCAAGGTAGCCAATAGACTATTGGCTGCGAATAACCTATGATCATAGAATAATATATCTTAATTTGAGGTGGCATAATGCTAACAGAATTTGCATATGTAGCCTTTCTGCTCAGTGCCCTGGTGGTGTTGGCAGCTCCTACTGGAAAATACATAGCGAAGATATTCAGCGGCGATAAGACTCTGTTCTCGCCATTGATCCGGCCCATAGAAAAAGGGATTTACAGAATTGCAGAAGTTGATGAGAGTCGAGAAATGCACTGGAAGACCTATGCATCATCGCTTCTGCTCTTCAATATCTTAGGAATTGTGGCTGTGTTCTCACTTCAGGAAATACAGAGTTTTCTCCCATTGAATCCCCAGGGCCTTGGAGCAGTCCGCTGGGACACCGCCCTGAACACTGCTATATCTTTCGCCACCAATACCAATTGGCAATCCTACAGCGGCGAGCAGACGCTCAGCTACCTGGCCCAGATGCTAGGGCTGACAGTACAAAATTTCCTTTCAGCAGCCACGGGACTGTCCGCAGCTATGGCTGTCATCAGGGGATTTACTCGCAAGAATATCGATGAGATTGGAAACTTCTGGGTCGATCTGACCAGGTCAGTACTCTATTTGTTCTTGCCCCTGGCAGTTGTCTGGGCGCTGATGCTTTCATCCCAGGGGGTCGTCCAGACCCTTGGCCCATATGTCATATCCCATGGCCTTGATGGTGCAGAGCAACTCATCGCCCTAGGTCCAGCAGCCACCCAGGAGGCCATTAAGTTCCTGGGAACCAATGGGGGCGGCTTTTTTAATGCCAACTCATCTCACCCCTTTGAGAACCCAACACCTTTGACGGATTTCCTGCAAGTTTTGGGTATGCTGCTAATTCCGGCCTCGCTCCCCTTTGCTTTCGGATCCATGATCAAGAATTATCAGCAAGGCAGAGCGATATTCGCATCGATGCTGCTCCTTTACATCATGGGCCTCAGCATTGGACTTTGGGCTGAGACTTCAGGAAATCCATTGCTAGAGGATCTGGGAGTGGCCAATGGGATGAATATGGAGGGAAAAGAAACCCGCTTTGGCATAATACCCTCAGTGATCTTTGCTCAATCCACTACTGCTACCTCATGTGGCGGCGTTGACAGCATGCATGATAGCCTTATGCCCCTGGCCGGTCTGGTGCTGCTATTTAATATGACCGTAGGCGAGGTAATATTCGGGGGAGTGGGCGTAGGCCTGATTGGCATCTTCTTTTACGCCATCATGACCATGTTTCTGGCAGGACTCATGATTGGTAGGACGCCTGAACTCTATGGCAAGAAGCTGGAGCCTTTCGAGATGGTCATGGCCGTCGTCGGCCTGCTGGCACCATCTATCGCATTGCTGACCCTTGCTGCTATAGCTGTAGTTCTGCCCCAGGGCCAGTCCAGTCTTGGCGACGCTGAAGCACACGGGTTTTCTGAGATCATCTATGCCTTTGCCTCGGCTTGCGGCAATAATGGCTCGGCCTTTGCAGGCTTGAATTCGAATACAATCTTCTATAATTTGGCCACAGCTTTCGGCATGCTGGTGGGCAGGTTTGCCACTATCCTGCCAGCTTTGGCCCTGGCCGGATCTCTGGCTCAAAAGAGGATCATTCCTGCCAGCTCCGCCACTTTGCCGGCTGCAAGCCCGCTCTTTGTGATCATGCTAGTAGGCACCATTATAATCGTGGGCGGTCTGACATTCTTCCCGATCTATGTGCTCGGCCCGATACTGGAACATTTGCAGCTGCAGGCCGGTATGACGTTTTGAGGAGGGAAAAGAGATGAAAATCAGCAGGTCTAGCCTCTGGCAGTCCGATCTGATCCTTCAGGCAGCCAAGGATTCCCTACCCAAGCTCGATCCCCGAAAGCTTTGGAGAAATCCGGTGATGTTAGCGGTAGAGCTGGGAGCGATCCTGACCACTGTGATCACTGCAATCGATATCCTTCGCGGCAGGGCTTATGCCTTTGATCTACAAATCAGCATCTGGCTCTGGTTCACTGTATTATTCGCCAACTTCGCCGAAGCACTGGCTGAGGGCCGGGGTCGAGCGCAGGCGGAGACTCTTCGCCAGGCTAAGAGCGAGGCCAAAGCTAATCGACTGCTTTCCGACGGGAGCATTGAACCGGTCTCTGCCCTGGCACTGTGCAAGGGCGACAGAGTGCTAGTCGCAGACGGTGAGATCATTCCCAGCGACGGAGAGATCGCAGAGGGTGTCGCTCTGGTGGATGAATCGGCGATCACCGGCGAGTCATCCCCAGTGGTTCGAGAGGCTGGGGGAAACCTGTGCGGCGTCACAGGAGGAACGCGCATCCTCTCCGGAAAGATTACCGTCCTCATCACTGCTGATCCAGGAGAGACCTTCCTGGATCAAATGATCGGAATGGTCGAGAGTGCCAGGCGTCAGAAGACCCCCAACGAACAAGCTCTGGAGATACTGCTCATTGGACTTACCGCCCTATTCATTGTGGTAGTGGTGACGCTAGAAGCTTTTGCCGGGCATATGGGCCTTGGCATCACCATTCCCGTTCTTGTAGCTCTGTTAGTCTGCCTCATGCCAACCACCATTGGGGGACTATTGCCAGCCATCGGCATAGCTGGCATGGACAGGCTTCTCTCCCATAATGTGATCGCTCTTAGCGGCAGAGCGGTTGAGGCTTCAGGGGATGTCGACGTTGTGCTGATGGACAAGACAGGAACCATCACCCTGGGAAACAGAATGGCAACTGAATTCATCCCTGCTGAAGATAGTAAGAGCCTGGATCTGGCTGAAGCAGCCTTGCTCTCCTCCCTGGCCGATGAGACTCCAGAAGGCCGGAGCATAGTTGATCTGGCAAAGGAAAAAATGGGTGTCAGGGGCAGAGATATTCGAGCACCTGAAGGGTCATCATTCATTCCGTTCAGTGCTGAGACTCGTATGAGTGGAATCAACTGCAGTGGCAGGGAGATTCGAAAAGGTGCCCATGACGCCATTGAGGATTATGTCAAGGCAAACGGCGGCAAGATGCCGGAAGGCATCAGAGCGGCAGTGGACAGCATTTCAAGAGAGGGCGGAACGCCGCTGGTCGTTGCTGAGGGCAGCCAGGTTCTCGGAGCCATCCGATTGAAGGATGTGCTCAAAGAGAACATCAAGGAACGACTATCTCATCTGCGCACGGTTGGCATTCGTTCCGTGATGATCACCGGCGACAATCCAACCACAGCCGCAGCCATAGCTGCAGAGGCAGGCCTGGACGACTTCATAGGCCAGGCCCGTCCTGAGGCCAAGCTGGAAGCCATCCGAAAATATCAGAAAGAGGGACACATGGTAGCGATGATCGGAGACGGAACCAATGATGCCCCCGCCCTGGCTCAGGCCGACGTGGCCGTAGCCATGAATGCAGGCACTCAAGCGGCAAGAGAAGCGGCCAACATGGTCGATCTGGACTCCAACCCTGCCAAGCTGCTGGACATCGTTGAAATCGGAAAGCAGATACTCATTACGCGAGGCGCACTCACCACCTTCAGCGTGGCCAACGACCTCTCCAAATACTTTGCCATTCTTCCGGCCTTATTTGCCGCTCAGTATCCAATGCTGGGCATATTGAACATCATGGGGCTGGAGACGCCCACGAGCGCAGTTCTCTCTGCCATCATCTTCAATGCCATCATTATTCCAATGCTGATTCCTCTGGCACTGAAGGGTGTCCGGTATCAACCGACGACTGCAGCCGTCCTTCTCCGTCGCAACCTGCTCATCTACGGCCTGGGCGGATTGATCGTTCCTTTCATCGGCATCAAGCTGATCGACATCATGGTAGTTATGCTACACCTGGGGTGAGGATAAAATGCAGGATATTATTAGGGATTTAAAAACTCCGGTTCTGCTGTTCCTGGCCTTTTCCTTGGTCACAGGTCTCATCTACCCGCTGCTGATAACCATTGTAGTTCAGACAACCATGCCCAAGCAGGCTGAGGGAAGCCTGATCCTGGCCGAGGCCAAGGTCATAGGCTCCGAACTCCTTGGCCAGAGCTTCACCAGCCCCGGATACTTCCACGGGCGGCCATCGGCTGTGAGCTATGCCGCCAACAGCTCAGGCGCCAGCAACCTGGGGCCGACCAGCTCCCGGCTCATGGATGAAGTGGATCGCAGGGTTGAACAGATCAGGACAGAGAATAATCTATCGCACGATGTGACGGTTCCGGCAGAGCTGGTCCTTGCCTCTGCCAGCGGCCTTGACCCGCACATCAGCATGCAGGGTGCAATTCTGCAGGTGCCGAGAATTGCGGCAGCCCGAAATCTTTCCCAGTCGGAGGTAAAGCTGCTCGTCTATCAGACCATAGAGCAGGCTCAATTCGGAATATTAGGCCAGGAGAGAGTGAATGTCCTAAAGCTCAACATGGCATTGGACGATCTGACAGAAAGGATGTGAATATAATGCCCCAAGAGAGCCGCCCCGATCCAGACGCACTTCTGCGTCGGCTGAAGCAGAAGGAACATAAAGCAGAGCAAGGAGGAGGCAAGCTCAAAATTTTCGTAGGAGCGGCGGCGGGCATAGGGAAGACTTATCAGATGCTGGAAGAGGCTCGATCCCTGAAAAGGGATGGAGTTGATGTCGTCATTGCCCTGGTGGAAACCCACGGACGGCTTGAGACGGATATCTTGCTGGAAGGCCAGGAGACGATCCAGCGGATTGGGATTGAACACGGTGGCATAACCCTGGAGGAGATGGACCTGGACGGTGTGCTGGCACGCCGTCCTGCTCTTGCTCTGGTGGACGAGCTGGCCCATACCAATGCTCCCGGAACTCGACATACCAAACGCTATCAGGATGTGGAAGAGCTTCTAAGTGCAGGCATAAACGTCTACACGACGATGAACATCCAGCATGTCGAGAGCCTTAATGATATCGTTTATCAGATCACCGGTATTCGAGTCCGTGAGACTGTACCGGATAGAATTCTGCAGATGGCCGACGAGCTGGAAGTTGTTGACCTGCCGCCTGAAGAGCTGCTGGCACGCTTCAATGAGGGAAAGGTCTATGTGCCCCCAAAGGCCGAGCAAGCCCTGCGCCAATTCTTTCGCAAGGGAAACCTGCTGGGGCTGCGGGAGATGGCCCTCCGCTATACCGCCCGCAAGGTGGACGAGGACATGCGCTCCTATATGGACCTACACGGCATTCTCGGCCCCTGGCCAGCAGGCTCCAGGCTCCTGGTGTGCATCGGCACTGGCTCTCTTTCCGAGCGTCTGGTGCGCATAGGCCAGCGCATGGCTGCCGATCTTAATGCCGAGTGGTTCGCAGTATACGTTGAATCGCCACTGGACAGGCAAGCGACCCGATCAGATCAAGATCAACTGTCCCGTAACATGCGGCTGGCAGAGGAGTTGGGCGCAAAGGCACAGATCCTCAGCAGTCGGTCAATTGCGGAGGAGATCCTCATCTTTTCCAGGGAGCAAAACATAACTCTAATAGTCGTCGGCCTGCCGAGGCACAGATTATGGAATGGATGGCCGAGAGGCTCGGTGGTCAATCAGATCATCCGTAAGAGCGGCCCAATTCATGTACTGGTCATAGGCAGCACGGAAGCTGAAGCCAGAAAAGAAAGTATGACGAAGCCTGAGCTGGCGGAATCGAAAAGCTGGAGACCTTACTACGGCGGCCTGGCAAGCGTTGCCGCGATGGCCTCTCTTTGCTGGATGCTGCACCCCTGGCTAGGACTGATCAACACCGCCATGATGCTTCTCTTGCCTGTGGTCTACAGCGGAATCAGCTGGGGGAGGCGCGCAGGCCTCGCTGCATCTATATTTGCCGTGGCAATCCTGGATTTCTTCTTCGTCCCCCCTCCAATGACTCTGGCGATAGAAGACCTGCGCTATCTTCCCATGTTCTTCGTCTTCTTCATCGTCGGAATCGCCACCAGTTTTATGGCGGATCTGCTCAGATGGCAGAGAGAAAACGCCCGCCAGAGGGAGCGCTTCATCTCTGCTCTTTATGGCTTCAGCCGAGATCTGATGGCAGAGGAAGATCTGACTTCACTTTTGAACCATGCAGCTAAAAAGGTGGCCGAGGCCTTTCGCTGCGAGGTGATGATATTGCTGCCAGATGAGAACGGAAGGCTCCTGGTTCGCGCCGAGATGGGAGAGCATATGATCCTCGATGAGCACAGGATTGGAGTGGCGACATGGGTATATGAGAATGGCCAGATGGCGGGGAGGGGAACGGATACGCTATCATCTGCATCTCTATTCTATCTGCCATTGCATGCCAAAGAAGTTACAGTCGGGGTCATGGGCGTGAGCCTGGGCGACCCTGATCGTTTGCTATCGCCGGAGCAGCGCAGGCTGATGGAGGCCTTTGCCAGCATCATCGCTCTAACGGTAGCACGAACAGTGGGCACATCAGGGAAATGATCTCGGATAATCCACACCCTTTTTTAGGACTTCATCCGGCTCAATCACTCGTCGGCTGCCACCCGGCCTGTGAATAAGGATAATTCCCCATACGAGCGCTGATAAGAGCCATTCACGTTGCCCTGTGCCCGCCACTCAGCATCGCTGATGTCCGGTGCTAGAGATGCGAGGTATCATCTATTGTAGACCTTGTTTCGAGGCCCAATTCTTAAAATGAGTACGCCAACTCTGGTTTTTGCGTAAATGACACGATAATCACCAATGCGCAGCTTGAAGAGGCCCTTGAACTGTCCGGTAAGGGGGATTCCCGCAGCAGGGTCAGACGCTAGTGTCCCTTCCGTATCATTGAGAATTCGCTTAGCTATATTTTTATCCAGATGCCTCAGGTCTCGCCAGACCGAAGATTTATATTCAATCCTGAAGGCCAAGAAGCTCCCTCATCTCTCCGGCAGAGACGATCCTGTCGTCCTTGTCATTTATTCGTTCCAGAGCGATGAAGTAATCTGCATACTCGTCCAGATAAGCCTCGATCGCCTTTCGGATGATGTAAGTCTTGGGACGATCGAGCGCACTGGCGAGGTCTTCAAGGCCGCGGGCGATGTCATCGGGAAGCCGAACTGAGGCGGATGTGGAAATTTGAATCACCAGGACAACATTCGTATTACAAGTATATCAATGTATTACAGGAGAATAATAGAGGCGGGAGAGTTTTTGCAGTTAAGCTTTGAAAAGGAGTAGACCTGGCGAAGAGATACCTCCCTTGGCTTAAGCTTGAAGCCGGCTGGATGAAGCTCCATAGATCCTATCCTATATTGGCGCTCTTCGCCGTATTTATATCTCTTGAAGATCCAAGGTTCAGCAGTTTGACTCAGAGTGGGCAGATGTCCAAGCCCCTCTCAAAGGCGAAAAAGCATGAGTGTTAAGGATACCACAGAAAATAAAGAGCGTGACTGGAGAGCCATAGGAGACTCTCTCCTGGCCAGGGGCAAGTACAAAGATGCTGCCAAAGCTTATGATAAAGCACTCAAGATAAATCCTCGGCTCTCCGATGTATGGTACAAAAAAGGCTATGCTCTCGACATTTTAGGCAAATTGAAGATCGCTATAAAAGCATTTGATACGGCGATTGAGATCTCTCCACAATTTGCGGATGCATGGCTCAATAAAGGCAACGCTCTTGTAAAGCTGGGAAAGTTTGAGGATGCTATTGCAGCGCTGGACAAAGCCATCGAAATCAGGCCAGACTCAGTTGGTGCATGGCACAACAAAGGTGTTGCTCTTGTTGGGCTGGGCAAACCGGAAGAAGCCATTTTGGCGTACTCTAAAGCGATTGAGCTAAATCCAAAAGATCCCGATGCATGGCTCAATATGGGTGCAGCTCTGGGCATTCTGGGCAAGCTGGAGGATGCTGTTGTGGCATTGGACAGGGCTATCGAGATCAATCCGAATGATCCCGATGTATGGCATAACAAAAGCAATGCTCTCCGGTTGCTGGGTCGCACAAGAGAAGCCTATGAAGCTCTGATCAGGGCAAAAGAGCTGAAACGAGATATCGGCAAGAAGATTATAAAAATTTAGAGGGCAGATCGGCCCTGCCTGCCCGATTAATGCCCCCTGGATAAATTCAGGGATAATTACACTGTCCCATTGACAATCCCCTGAATAAAATCAAAAGACCGATCTACTTCCCCATCATCCCTTCCTCCGAAATCCCATCCAGATGGCGAATAAGACCGTAAGCACCAGACCTACCCCAATCAAGGGGGCGGAGGAAGAGACAGGCTGCATGCTGCTCACCTCTGCCTCCTCCATCACAAACCCCTGCACCTCGACTCCCCCAGAGTCAGATGGCTCCGGCCGGGACGACTCGCTGCCAAATCCCTCCGATCGGCTCAGGTTGGAGCTGGCCGCCTCTTTGCCCGGCTGGGGCTCAGGGCGGGAGGAGGAGGAGCTGGAACTGGATGAGCTTGAAGTGCTCTTTGAGATTGGAGAGGATGCACTATCCTGTGATGCGCTATCCTGTGCTGGGGCCACACCCTGCATATACTCCTCTAAGGCCAGGTTTCCGCAGGTGTGATGGCAGCAGGTGACGCCACGCATCTCTACTGACTGGCG
The DNA here is from genome assembly GCA_963813075.1 of Methanotrichaceae archaeon. GTDB lineage: Archaea > Halobacteriota > Methanosarcinia > Methanotrichales > Methanotrichaceae > Methanothrix. The sequence continues at coordinate 88,142 of CAWEXU010000013.1, read as the reverse complement.
ATAACGCTCTACCAGCTCCTCTTTCACCTCCGGGGAGGGATGCCAGCGATCCTTTCTTGCCGTCTCCAGCAGCCTTCCGGCCAGAGCCTGAGAGGCCCAGGGATTGTTCTCATCGAAGAACTCCTCCAGCCCCATCTGGTACTTATCCTGGACATAGATCTCATGCACCTCGTTCCAGGTGTTCTCGCTGACCAGATCCGGGACCGTGGTCTCCCAGCCCCAGAGATACTCCACAAATCGGTCCATCTCTCGGGCCCCGGAGTAGCCCTGCTCCATCATCCCCTCCATCCATTGGGGATTGTAGTAGCGCGAACGCAACTCCCGGCTGAAGAAGGATCGCAGTGATGTGACATCGCTATTATCGGGATCTACCGCATCGGTGACATACATGTCCGGCGTCCTTCCGGTCACCGTTCTCACCGCCATTCCTATCCCCCCCCAGATACTGGAAGACATCGTCATTGTCTATGAACCCATAGAGATTGGAGTTGGTGTGCTGGGCAGCGGCATCCACCTCTGCCAGATTGGCCCGCATGAGATCATCCTGCAGTGCAGATAGATCCTTTCCGCCAGACAGCTTGCTGCTCCAGATGCCATCGCCGTAGACATAGGACATCCTCTTGATGAACAGGCTACCTAGCTTTGTGTCGTTCTCCCAGGTATCGCTGGCCGATATGGGGCTGTCCAGGTTGGGGCCGTATGTCCCCGCCTCCTCCAGGAATATGCGGGAGGCGGAGAGGATGATCGCGTCCTCCTGGCTGATGTTTCCGCTGGCGGTCAGGTTCTGATATATCCGCAGGGTATTCTCTCGCACATAGTTGGGATACTCAGTGCTGGAGTCATTGGAGGCCAGGCGAACGGCCCGGTCGATTAGCTGCAGCTTCTCCGGGAAGAGGTCCCGGTGCAGGCCGGAGGGGATGATGATCACATCGATCCTGGGCCGGCCCAGCTCGGACATAGGTATCAGCCGGACGTCGCTCACCCCGCCATAGGCATCATAGACCGGCTCAGCTCCCACCAGACGGAGGATCTCGGACTCCACCACCCCGTGGTCGGTCATGGCCCAGGCCCAGAGAACCACCGCCAGCTTCCTGGGGTAGGTGCCGTTATGATCCTGCCTGTAGCTATCGATCAGCTTTTCCGCCAGATCCGAGCCCACCTCCCAGGCGGCGCTGGTGGGAACCCTCCTCGGGTCCACCGAGCGGAAGTTCCTGCCGGTGGGAAGGACAGCGGGATCACGAATGGGATCATCGGCCGGGGAGGGCGGGATGTAGCTGGAGTTCAGGCCGTCTGCCAAAGCTGGCACCTCCTGTGAGCAATTCTCAATTCCCCGGGCGTAGTGGAGGGAGAGGTTCAAAAGACTGGTCAGGTTTGCGGACGAGCCTCCAAGCACAGTCTGCTGAGCGATCTCGCAGCCGGTCTGATTGATTATCACCTCCTCCAGAAGCCTTTTGGTGCGGTTGTCCAGCTCATTTTCCATATCCAGGCGGGCGGGGTTGGGATAATCATCATAAGAGATTCTTTTGGCCACCTCTCGCCGGAGATCCTCGCCCAGCATCGATCCGACCAGACCGGCCAAAGGCTCATCTTCCGGCGGCTGGCCGAAGGTGTGCAGGCCGTAGGGCATGAACTGGCCTTTCAGCTCATAGAGGTATCCCTCCAGCTGGTCAGCGAAGTGATTGAAGTCGGTCTGGTTAATAGAGATGTTTTTCAGGTCCGCCTCCAGATCCTCATCCAGATGCATATCCCGGCTGATGTTGATGATCTCTCTTTTGTAGCCCTCCTTCACGCTGTCGTTTTGCACGCTCTTGTACTGGAAGACCGTCTCCGCCAGATTGGTCAGGTTGCCATAGAGCCCTGAGGCCACTATGGGCGGGGTCAGATGGGTGATCATCTCTGCATCCCCCCGCCGCTTGGCCTGGGTGCCCTCGGCGATATTGTCCACGATATAGGGATAGACCACCGGCAGATCAGAGACCAATAGAGCCGGCCAGTCGTCCCTGGATATGCCGCACTCCTTGCCCGGCAGCCACTCCTGAGTGCCGTGCTTTCCCAGGTGAACTATGCCGTCCGCTCCAAAACTCCGCTCCAGCCACAGATAAAAGGCGATGTACTGATGGTGAGGGGGCACTGACTTATCATGGTACAGAACGGTGCTGTTCTCCAACCATCCTCTGCTCGGCTGGGGGAGGAGGATTACATTGCCAAAGGAGAGCTTGGGGATCACCAGGAACATACCGCTCTGATTCTGGTAGACCATGACCTCTCCCGGCGGCGGCCCCCAGATCTCTATCACCTCAGATTGCAGGTCGCCGGGCAACGTCTCAAACCACTCTTCATAGACCTCCGCCGGGAGGAGGGTGGCATTGCCCGCGGCCACCATGGACTGGAGCTCGCCGGGAGCCCAGGAGCCCACGTTGGTTCCCTGGTGAGCGAGCAGGTCGACCAGGGCTTTCTCCTCCGGCACTTTACCGTTCACCCGGTAGCCTGCCGCCCGCAATCCGTCCAGGATGCTCTCTAGGCTGCGCGGCACATTGAGGTAGCAGCCCTCGATGTTGTCCTTGCCCCCGCCATGATTGTAGTAGATGATCGCCACCTTTTTCAGCGAATTGTTGACCCGGCCTAAACTGGCCCAGCCTTTAGCCCTTTCCGCCAGCCAGTCCATCTGGCTTTCAATGGGCTGATATCCGGAGTCGGTCCTGCTCGCCATCACAATGGGCTCGATCACCCCGTCCATCTCCGGCTGGGCGATCTGGAAGTAGATCTCCAGGGGGCTGATCCCCGTAGCGTTCTGCCATTCCTCTGGAGTCTGATAGTACAGCCTCATGCCCCTTAGCACCGGTACATTCAGCTCTTCCAGGTCCGCTATTCCCTGGTCTGGATCGCCATAGCTGATGCGGAAGGACTTGGTGAGGATGAGGGCATCCACGATTGTGCTGTTGTTCTGCCTGAAAAAGTCCTGTAGCGAGGAGGGGCTGGAGAATCCCAGGTCGATCACATTCGCCCCCCTCCTCTCCAGGGCACGGACCAGGGCGGCTCTGTCAGCATGGTCCAGGTCCTGATAATAGCTGATTACGCCGATGCTGGGATGAGAGCGATTGAACTGGTAGCCGCTCTTATTGCCATACCAATCCAGGTATGAGCTCAGATTCTCGAAGAGATCGGGATAGTCAGGATGATAGATGTACTCTCCAGGTGCGGGGAGAGGCTCGTCCACCACGATATCAAGGCCGCAGAAATTAGCAGCCAGGTAAGAGAGCATGCGTCTCATGTTCTCCACCCGGCCGTAGTCCCAGTACTGCTGGATGAAGGGATGATCGCTGAGGTTCACATTGCCCAGGCTATCGTAGCCCTCGGAATTGAGGATTACCACCGGAATCCCTCTTGCTTTTGCCTCCGCTATAGGCTGCTGGAGCAGGGTGGCCGCCTCAGAGCCGATCATTTCCAGAAATATGAGATCATATGAGGATAAGTTCAGGGCATTTTCTTTTGATATTTTATTTTCATTGTACGTTATATTTTCGATTGAAGGAGCATTGATTGAGGTAATATTATCGGACAAGAGTGCATTATCGGTTGAGGGTTCGTTGTCGAATGTGAGGGCATTTTGCGGTGATAGCATGGTCACATTGAGAACAGAGCTTTGCGCCGCCTCTCGTATCTGAGGCTGGCTGCCCACGACCAAAAAAGAGCCTTGGGCCTCTGGGAGATGACCCGAGCGGTGATATTCAGATGGGGCGAGTCCTCCGGCCTGGCCCGCCGGTCGCCGAAGTAAAACAGTACCCGGTCCCCGTCCTCCAGACAGATCAGGTCCGGGGCGGAAGTGGGCACGGCCTCCTGAGGATAATTGATCCAGAACCGCCAGGATTCCTCCCCGGCGGCGCTCTTCCCGCCCAGGGACTCGATTCTCAGGCCGTATAGATCGTACAGAGAGTCATTGAGGCCTAGGCTGATGCTCTCCTCCTGGCAGGCATAGAGCAGCGCCCCCAGAGCCGATCTGCCGTCGACCTGGTAGCTTTTGCCGCTGACAGCTGTGATATTGAGGCTGCCCTCCTCCAGCAGCACCTCTCCCTGCCACAACAGATTCTCGGACGGTGAACCGAAGGCGTAAAGCCGGCCGTCGTCGGCGCCTATATAGACCACACCGTCTGAGGCCGAGGCCGAGGACATGATGAAGCTGCCCAGGGGATATGACCAAGCGACAGTCCCATTCTCTGCATGCAGAGCATAGACCATCCCTTCTGCAGAGCTGGTGCCAAAGTAGACCAGGTCGCCCAAGACCAGAGGCGAGGACTTCACCGGCCCGTCCACCTCCGCACTCCATAGAAGGGTACCATTCCATGCATCAAAGCAGCTTACGTGGCCCGTGGGCTGATCGTCCGCGCCCACAAAGATCCGGCCTGATGAGAGAGCAGGGGAGGATATGCTGCCGTTGAGCTCCTTAGTCCAGATCTCTTCCCCGCTCTCGCCCTCCAGGCAAATGATGGCGTCCCTTGTGACCAGGAAGACCATTCCATTCCCGGAGGTAGGAGTGGCAGCGATGGTAGTGGTGAGGGGATGCTTCCAGATCTGCTCTCCCGAGGCCGCATCCAGGCAGTAGAGTGCCGGGTCTCCTCCCGGCAAAAGGATCCTGCCATCAATTGAGGCAGGGGAAAGATAGGGGCTCACCTCGCCCGTGGACAGGTTCCAGAGCTCTTCACCATCCAGGCTCAGAGCATGCAGGGTTCCGTTCGAGAAGCTCATGATGTAGACCATCTTATCCTGCACCAGGGGCGAGGATGCCACACCCCACCATCGGGGTTCGGTCTCCAGGCTCAGGTTCCAGAGAGTGTTGCCCGTGGCGGCATCCAGGCAGAAGATGTCGCCTGTAAGGGAACCAGCGAAAACCCGGCCATCATCTATCGCTGGGGTGGATGCGGTGCCCTTGCCCCCCAGGGGGTTGATCCACAGCCGCCTTCCGTCCGCCCGGTCCAGGCAGGCCAGGCCCAGCTCTCCCTTGTAGGTCATATCCGGCCAGTTGGGGACGAATATCCGTTCCCCTGAGACTAGCGCCGCCGAGCCGATGTACCCGTGGCCGGTGATGCTTGCGCTCCAGAGGAGGTTGGCCTCATCCGGACCTGAGCCACTCAGGTTGCCGGACCTTTGATTATCTACCTGAAAGGTGGGAAAGTCGTCTGCCTGCCCTGCCTGACCGAATAGGATTGAAGCCAGAAGGGCAGCGAGCAGGATTGAACATACTGCATTTATGGTTTTCACAAATCTAGTCCTCCCAAGATCCCTAATCAATGATTTTTTAGTTAATACAAATTAAGTTTAATTAAAGCTTTTCCTGGGAAGGTCCTCACTGCGTTCAATGCTCATTATCAAGTTGAATTGATATTGAACCTCTAAAGTTGCGCAAGAGTTAAATCCAATGAAGTTGCCTTCGAATCAGCTAACTTTAGCAGGTGTCTTAATTGGATCTGACCTGGCTTACCATCGCTGGCGTGCTGACCGGAATAATGGTATTCGCCCTCAAGGTCAGCCTGGGCTGTGGCCTGGCCAGCCTCAGCCGCAGGGAGATGGTCTCCATTGCCGCAGTGTATCTATTGATCTCCCTTTTCATGGGCATGGCCATAGAGCTGATGCCGGAAAACGCCCTGGACGGGGCTTTGAATACCGGAATGGCGGTGCACCTTATCGTCTCGGGGCTGCTCGTTGCCCTGGGAGTCATGACCGCCAGGAGATGGAATAGCAATCATCATGATATATCCCGCAGGACCTTCTGGGCACTGTCCATGCCCTGTCCCGCCTGCCTGGCAGCCAGCTTCATCTCCTGCAGCTTTCTTGCCGGGCTTGCAGATATCGATCCCTGGAAGACAGGAGCCCTGGTGGGCCTGCTCTTTTTCATCAGCATTGCCGCCTTCTCCACCATTCTGGGAAGGATGCAGGGCTCTCCCTCCACCCTGGGGAATGCCATGATCTTTCTCGGCCTGTTCTACATTCTCTCCATCCTGCTCATACCAGCATACATTGAGAGCCAGAAGATCTCATTTCTCGTCGCTGGCAGCCAACTGACGGAGACTATCCCCTCATACCTGCTGATCCTCTCAATAATGGCCATGGGCTTTTTGGCCAGAAGATGGGGGGTCAGCTTCTGATCCTTTATGAGACCTGCGTGCAGATTCTCTACATCTTCTCTACCGCCTTTCTCTACCCGGACATACTGGCCCTCATCATCCTTTTCGCCTGGTCATTGGCCCTCTTGGGCTCTCTGATTCATGAATACACCACCCGGCATAGGGCCGTAGAGGAGCTGGAGGAGCTCAGCCTGAAAGCGGCTGATCTGATCGGAGAGGGCAGACCAAAGGAGGCCTCTATGGCCCTCAGAGGCTGCAAGTGCTCCCTTCAGCTCGCCCGGGCGCTGGAAGAGACGGGCAGATCTATTGAGAAGGGGCTAATTCAATTCAAGTTCGAGAAGATCCTGCAGGATGCCGAGCTGTCCATGGCCAGGGCTCTGGAGCCTCTGAGGATCGGAGTGCGAGCAGGGCCCATTCTGGGCCTGATGGGGACCCTTATTCCCATGGGGCCGGCTCTGATCGGCCTCTCCCAGGGGGATATCAAATCGATGGCAGATAACCTGGTCATCGCCTTTGCCACCACCGTTATCGGGCTGGTGGTGGGTGGGATCTGCTATGCAGCGATGGTGATCAGAAGCAGGTGGTACCGCCAGGATCTCAGCGACCTGGAGTACGCCATAGAGCTTATCCGAGGCAGAAGGGATGAGAAGGCGTAGGCTGGGATTGCTGGAGGAAGAAGATGATAGCGATCCCATGAGCGCAGTGGCAAACCTCTTCGATACGGCCATGGTCTTCGCAGTTGCCTTACTCCTTGCCCTGGTGGTCTCCTACAATGTCCCTGAGCTTCTCCAGCCCGAAAGCAATGTTACCATTGTGAAAAACCCGGGCGACCCCAATATGCAGATCATAATCAAGGACATGGACCAGATTCAGGTCCTGAACATGACCGAGAAGATCGCCGGAGGACATGGCACCAGGATGGGAACAGCCTACCAGCTTGAGAGCGGCCAGGTGGTCTACGTGCCAGAAAACGCCACGAATAAGGAGTCATCTTAAACTGCATAGCCACTGCAAAGGCACATAATAATAACAAATAAAAACCGCTGAATGAAAATTAAAAAAACTATAAAATCAAATTTATAATAAAATGCAATCCGAGCCCAATTAAGGCTTGGACTGCAGCTTATCGATCTGAGCACGCAATGATTTTAGCTCTTCCTCCAGATTCCTGGCTACTGTCTCTAGTGCTTAGCTTCCAAAATAACATAGCAATATTTTAATACCAGGACCCCAATCTGATATCATGCCATTTGTGAGTGCTCGCCCTGCTTTGCAGTTAACTGAAGAAGATCTTGAGTACGTTAATAGAGCTAGTAAGTCAAGAACGCTACCGGAAAGTGCAGTTGAGCGTGCTAAGATCCTTCTTGAATACTATGAGCGCAAATCAATTTCGCAAATTGCGCGAGACTTAGGCACCAATAGGCCCAAAGTTGAGCGTACGATTGACAAGGCCTTTGCTTATGGAATTTATGCCGCATTGGAAGATCTACCAAGAAGCGGCAGACCGCGAAAAATATCATCAGGCGCAAGAACATGGATTCTGTCTCTTGCTTGCTCAAAACCACAGGACCACGGATATCCATACGAATTATGGACACAACGTTTATTAGCAGAACATATCAGGAATCATTGTTTGGATAATGGTTTTCCAGAATTATCAAAGTTATCTCGTGGCACAGTCTCTAAAATACTTGGCGCGAGCAACGTTAAGCCCCATAAAATTTCGTCATACCTTGCTCCAATCGATCCCGAATTTGAGTCAAAAAGCGTTGTTGTACTACATACCTATAAGCAGGTGGAATTGCTCCAACAGATGTCTAAAGAAAATAAGCCGCTCGATATGGTTATCATTTCATATGATGAGAAGCCGGGAATCCAAGCTATTGAAAATAAATATTTGGATTTAATGCCTGCATTAGGCAAATATGCCACGCTTTCCCGCGATTATGAATATATAAGGCATGGCACAGTATCTCTGCTCGCAGGAATTGATCTTTTGACAGGCACAGTTCATTATAGGATATTCGATAGGCATAGAAGTAAGGAGTTCGTTGAATTCTTAAAATGTGTCGATTCAGCCTATCCAAAAGATATAAAAATAATTATTATTCTCGACAATGTTAGTGTACATACCTCAAAGGAAACTAAGAGCTATCTCAAAACAGTTCCGCAACGCTTTCATTTTGTCTTTACACCAAAACATGCCTCATGGCTAAATATAATCGAGAGCCTATTCAGCAAAATGACTCGAAGCATGCTGAGGGGGATTCGTGTATCATCCAAAAAAGAGTTGAAGGATCGCATGAGTCAATACATAGACGACATGAATGAAACTCCAACAATATTTAAATGGAAGTACAAAATGGATAAAATGGCGGGAGGGATTGTTGTCGATAAGGACGACGGGGTATTGATATGTTAATTAGGAACTGCTACACTAGATAATCTCTCTCCTCTTCGGCCGTAAGCTGGCGAAAGGGCTCGCCTGGATAGCGGCCAAATCCCCTGCCGCCGCCTCTGCCGAAACCAGCCGCCCGACGGCACCAGGGATTATATCCTGCTGCTCGATTCCCGCGGGAGCCCGACCACCAGGGTCCCGTACAATCTCCCCATGGCATATGTTTTACACCTCAATTGTCCTTTGGACTTACATCGAGCCGACCATGCATGCAGCCCAAGTAATAGTAACCTATGAGAGAATATATTTAAAACTTTCTGTTCGCAAGGTTGAAATACCGCTCCTTGCATAACAAGAGCCATGTCTCCCTGTAGAGGAAGAAGAAGGGGCAGGCGCTGGATATCAGAGGTGCCCTCGGTGCGCTGCTTTTTGCCCGATGGCTGCCCCAGAGTGGAGGCCGTCTCCATAACCTTAGAGGAGCTGGAGACGGTGCGGCTGGTGGACCTCCTGGACCTGGACCAGCAGGAAGCAGCATTCTATATGGGCATCTCCAGGAAAGCCTTCTGGAACGACCTGATGAATGCCAGAAAGAAGATCGCTGCCGCCCTGGTCTACGGGATGGGCCTGAGAATCGAGGGAGGCAGCTTTGCCCTGCGAGGGGAGGAAGGATCAACTGCCGCGGAGTCCCAGGAGCACCAGAAGGAGATGACGCTCATGGAAAGGGAGATCGCTCTCCTTGGGTTAAGGCTGGAATACCTCAGCACCAAATTGGAGACACTGAAAGGGGAAAAAATGCCTGAAACAAACCGGAAAGCCCAGTCCCAATCTGAATCTGATTCAGCACTCGTGGAAAGGGACTGAGCTTCTCTCGCTCCTTTTTGTCGTGGGTAGATAGATCAATTATCCCATCATAAAGCGGTCTTCCATTCTCCACCCTGAAACACCCGGAGAGAGGAGCTGGTTTTCGCATAGCTCACCGTCTCAGTCCAGTTCTTCTGGAAGGGCGTCCACTGCATGCTGGCCAGCGAACTCTGCCTGAACTCAGAGCTGCGAGGCTCCTCGCTGAGAGGATATTCACCCCCAGGATATGTCCCCCAGGTATCCCGAATATGGATACTTGCCAAGCTGGATTACAGGCCGGGAGTAATTGTAATACTGCGAACGATAAGGGTAGCTCTGACTGTAGGATGGAATGGGCATATAAAATATCGGATCTGAGAAATAGGGCAATATCTCATTGCGATCGATCGACCCTACATATCCCCCTTCCAGCCAGTCGGCTGCAGAAGAGCCGACCAGGAGCAAAAGGGCGGCGCATATCAGGGGAAGAAGAATTCTGCCATACATCATAGTTCTCACCTTTAGCCATCATTGTCCCTATCAGATTTAATGCTATCTCTGAAAAGAATTAAATAGAAGGTCTCATAGGCTCATATTTCTGCTGAGAAGAAGAAGAAATCGGCAATAATAGATGTTATGGTGTTGACATGAATCCATCCACTTCAAATAAAAACGATAAAGATAGCTGCGAGGGCGTCTGCAGCTCATGCGCGGAGAAGAAAAGCTGTGACGACCCCAGAGCCCAGCAGGTCGAGACAGAGAGCCGCATGAAAAGGATCAAACATAAGATTGTGATCGCAAGCGGAAAAGGCGGCGTGGGAAAGAGCACCGTCACCGTGAACCTGGCAGCCGCCCTAAGAAGCCTGGGCTATAAGGTGGGCATCCTGGACGGCGATATCACCGGCCCGGATATACCCAAGCTCCTGGGAATCGAGGACCAGAAGCTCATGGCCGGCCCATCGGGCCTTGAGCCGGCGGATGCTGATGGGATCAAGGCCATCTCCATGGCCCTTCTCCTGCAGAGCCGGGACTCGCCCGTGGTCTGGCGGGGCCCCATGAAGATGGCGGCCTTAAAGCAGTTCATAGGAGAGGTCAACTGGGGCGACCTGGACTTTCTGTTAGTGGACCTGCCCCCAGGGACCAGCGATGAGCCCATAAGCATTGCCCAGCTGATACCCGCCCTTGACGGAGCGATCGTCGTCACCACCCCCCAGGAGGTCGCGCTTCTGGATTCCCGGAAAGCGGTCAACATGTTCCTGATGATGAATGTGCCAATGCTGGGAATCGTGGAGAACATGAGCGGATTGATCTGCCCCCATTGCGGCCAGAAGATAGATGTCTTCAAAACCGGCGGAGGACAATCAGCTGCACAGGGAGCTGGGCGTGCCGTTCCTGGGAGCCATCCCTCTGGATACAGAGATTGGAAGCTTAGGAGATATGGGAAAGACCTTCGCCAATAGTAAAACCCCCGCCGCTAAGGCATTCGAGGAGATCGTAAAGTCGATTTTGGCTCGACTGCAGGGCGAGGGTACGGCATAAATCAGCCAAAATCATTAAAAAAGCCGACACAATTTCCACCTGAGGAGATTCGCTCAGAGAGAAGATGTGTCGGCCCACCCTCCTTAAACGCATCAACCACTCATATGAGGGAGGTATCTGAGGCGAACTACAAATACTGTTTCTAAGAATTAACAATAACAATGGCGCATTTTTAGTATTTTAAGAACCAAAAAAAGAGAAAAAAGTTGTAGGTCTCTTGACCTACACAGCTGGCATGACCAGGGACCTGTCGCCTGCAGCGCGGAACTCGCGGGCTCCACCCTTGCCGAAGCAAGCGCGGACATCTGCCCAGTCGAATACCATGCCGGGGTTGGAGAAGGTTACCTTGATCAATGGGTTCACGGCGAAAGCATCCATGCGGCCTGCGTGTGCGGCGCTGGAGATGCCGGCGTACTCGCCCTGGTGTCCTACGTTCATGGCGTAGTTGGGGTAGTTAGCACCCCTCAGCTCGAGTGGATTGCCCTCGTCTGACTGGTAGGAGAATACGTTGGTTGGACCGCACTGATCCTGCAGGTCGTAGCCGAAGAAGCCCAGGCGTCCCCAGCCTTCCTTGTGCAGGAGCATGGAGAGGTACCAGCCGGCAAGGCCTACCTGGCTGTGGCCAGAGGCGATGGCGGAGGTGATACCGGATGCGGCTGCCAGAACGGAAGCTCTCTGGGATCCACCGAAGTGATCCTCGAGCAGGGTCGGGTATGCCTCATACTGCTCCATACCGTAGGCGTTGACCTCAGTGGCCAGCTCCTTGGCGGTATCCAGCAGCTTGGGTGCCTTGGCGAATCCGCCGAACTTGTCGTTGGCGAAGTCGACGCCGTAGTAGCAGAAGTCGTCCAGGACATCGTTGGTGTAGGCTGCAGTGGCGTACTGGGTGAATCCGACACCGCCGGACATGTAGCTTCCCAGCCAGATCTGGTCATAGAGCGCAGCGCCTGCGGCGACTACGTTCAGGGAGACCTTCACTGGATCGGCTGCGGCCACACGGGAGGTCTGGACCATATCGGCCAGGAATCCGAAGGACAGTCCGCCGGGGTTGTTGGGTCCGCGAGCGCGCCTTGCGGGCAGCATCTCGGACATCTGCAGAACAGCAGCGTGCTTGGCGGCGTAGGCCAGGTCAGCCACAGCGGCCTCACCGGCGCACATGTTGTAGGCATCGATGAAGGTCATACACAGCTGCATGGCGCTCCACCTGGAGGTGGTGCCGCCGTCGCAGGACCTGACCACAATGGTCGGGACGTGGATGGCCTGCCAGGATGTCTTGCCGATAGCGGCCTTGAGGGCCTCTGCCTGCTCGGCGGGGAACATCTTGTTGATGTCGATCAGGTACTGGTCATCGATCTCGTCAGCCAGGGCATCGTCTCCAGAGAAGACACGGACGTTGCAGTCATCTACCAGGCCGGGGTGGGTCTCCACCATGTGCTCCTGGACCACGGCTGCGCCGGGCATGGCGTGGTTGAGGATCTCCAGGTAGTTGTTGATGGTCTCAGGTGTGACTTCCTTGCCCAACCTCTTCTGCAGCACCTCATGGGCCATGTCCAGACCGACCACAATGGTCCTTCTGACATCATCCCACATCTGCTGCATGGCTGGATTGTTGACGAAGTGCAGGTCGTCGCCCTCTACCACATACTCAGTTCCGGAGAGCTTGTAGGGTACGAGCTGCCTCTGTCCCAGGGGAATACCGCCAGCGTGCACATAGGGGTTGTAGCCGGTCATGCCGCGCTTGCCCTCTAGCTTCTTGGCGTACTCCATGAATTCCCGCTTGCGGGCGTTCTGCTCAGGGCCCAGTCTCTTGTACTCGGTCTTCTGGCCTGCGAGGTCGAAATCCTTTCCGAACTTCTTGTTAAGTGCTCTTACGAATAGTTTCTTTGTGTGTTTAACTGCCATTTATATCACCCCAGCTTACTCCGGCCTGAATCCCCACTTGCTGCGCAGCTCCCACATATGATGAAGCGCATCAACTGCCTCATCGTACTTCCTGGCGCCGACCTTTCCGCACATGGGAATGCCGTCTGCCCTGAAGATAGTGGTTCTCTTCTTGGCCTCAGCCTCGGTCATGGGCTTGCCCAGATTGATCTTTCTGTCCAATGGAATGCCGACCTGGTCCTTGACAGCATAGACGTTTCCGTCCTTGCCCATCTCTGTCCTGGCCAGCATATCGAACTGCATTCCGTTCTCTTCCAGCCTCAAGGAGTGGCCGTGCACAGTGCAGCCCCTCATGGAACAGAGGGCGACATCGGTCATCTCGCTATCGTACTGAGCCTTGGTGTAGGCCTCAATATCTCTCTCCCTGGCCTCGATGATCTGTCTGCCGGATAGAGTGCCTGGATCGCAGCCCTTGCAGTTGATGGCTCCCCAATAGGATCTCCAGTATGGGATGGATGGTGCGAAATACATGGAATCGGTCCACTGGGAGTACCGTACACGGTCACCTGCAGCAGCGCCTGCTGTTGGGGCGACGATCTGTCTTATGGGACAGTCTGGCTCGCCCATCTCTTTGAGAGGTGGGTGAGTGCTTGAGTAGTCAGCACCAGGGGCCCTGTGACCCATAACTGCTACGACATCAGCTTCGGGAATATCTCTGAGCTTCTCGAGGTTGCCGGACATATGCTTCCTTCTGTTGATGCCAACAGAGGTGCTTCCGGGATAATATTGTGGTGTGTATGCCATATTTTATCTCTCCTCATCATGAACGGCCACGTTTTCCTCAGACAGTATGGCCAATCTATCTTGTTTGGCCTTGGGATCGATAAGCCCTAAGATGCGCGTGTCCTCCACCGTGCCATACTTGGCATAATCGGTGATGGTTTGCCTGGTATGAAAGAACTTGCCGCGTCTGATCTGGAAGGATATGGACAGCGCTCGCTCACACGCTGCCTTTAGACCCTCATAGTATTTCTCGCTCTCCAGCTCAAGCCTGATCCTTCCTACCTTTACGCTGAGTTCAAAGGCCTGCCCGCCCACCTCGATGAGAAGATCTCTGTTCTCATCTATGGGGGAGCCCTTTCCAGGGCCATAGGGCACGCTTCTAGGAAGATTGGGGCCATGGATCGTGATCCTGATGATGCCCCCATTTCCATAGATCTCGTTCAGCAGCTTCTGAGCCGTTGCCGGCATCAGAAATCTGCTGGGGGTTATTTCTACCTGTATCGATTCCGTGTCTGATTCCGTGACCATTTCTTCCGCCTTTACACAGCCTCCGCAACCGATACGATCGGCTCACGGAACTCTTTGATCTCTCCGTAAATAGCACCAACCAGTCCAGATGTCATTTCAGGTGTGAACATCTGGGTGCCGGCATCCAGTGCTACTGCTGCAGCCACGCAGGGTATGGCAAATCCTCTGGAGTGCCTGGTTACCACGTGGTTGCCGTTGAATACACCGGGGCCGCCGCCGCCGTAGATAGAGTGGCTGAAGAACGAGAAGCCCACAGCCGTTCCCATTACCCTGCCGAAGTCGCATCCGGGCAAGGCGGTCTCTTTCTCAATGATATCGTTGAAGTAAAGCAGTGTCGAGGACACAGCCTGAGCGCCTCTGAGAGAGCCGCAGTTGACCATGGTGGCTGCCAGGACGCCTGCAGCGGCGTAGGCATTCCACTTGGAGACATCGTTGGCCTCGTACATGACGTAGCCAGAGGGCAGCTTCTTGCCGGCCTTGATGACCTTGTCCTCAATGGCCTTTCCAACAATGCTCTGCACTACTGTGCCGATGGTTCCAGTCTTGCCGTTAGCCTTGACGGTCTCATAGACCATGTTGTTGGCGTTCAGGCCCTGGTATGCCATGCCCAGGAGCTGGTGGCGCTCGAATATGCCCATAGCATTGCCCATCTCCATCTCGCCGATCTGCTCGTAGATAGAGGCAAGAGCAGCGGCGTTCATGGCGTTCCTCTTGGTGATCATTGCCAGGTGGTTAGCCATGACGTTCCTGAGAGCAAAGCCCAGACCTTCGTCGTTCTGGGGGATGTTAAGAACGGATGCAACGTTTCCGCCAGACATGCCCACTGTCTGTGGGTACTCGCCCCAGACGGAAGCATGGATCATGGGTGCTTCAATAAGTGTAGCTTTGAACTGCTGGATCAGAGCCTCGGTTGTGGCTGCTGCTGCGCCAGTCAATCCGACAACGAACTCAGATGCAGCGTTGACCCTTGCGGTGGGGACCTGGACGAGCAACTGCTTGCCGCCGCCCAGAATCTGGACGTTGGTGTCATCGCCGGCGGCAACCTGGAGCAGGGATTTGATCTTTTCAGCCAGGGCACCTGCATTGGCAACAACATCGTAGTTGAGCTCCCGTCCCTTGATCTGCCTGCGTCCTCCGGCTACCTTTCCAGTCTTCAAGGCGCCTTCGATGCCAGCCAGATTGACGGCTACAGTTCGCTTTGTGAGAGAAATAAGTCTCTGCATGGCCGCATTCTTGAGAGGGCTGACGGCGCTCAGGTCGACGTCGCTCTTCAAAAGAACTCCGCGGTCGCTATATAGGTCTATCTTATCAGACACGTTCTTTATCCTCCTTTACCTTTTTAGCAGCCAGACCGAAACGAAGGATAACACTGGAGCGATGGCATGACAGCCAAGTCTAAAAGGTATCATACCCAGCATCATCTCAGTTCGTTACAATCTCCCGCCTTCCTCCCCAATGCATCATTTATACTTAAAGGTTTTGCGTGAGTTTATTATTACATATTATATTATAAGAATCTGTGGCCTTTGAGAGGATTTAATCAAAAAATTTTTTAAATAAATTTTTATTCTAAAATATCCCTTTAAATGTGCAATTCTATGCCTCTCGACATCTGGCCAGCTTGAGCCCTTTGGAGGAAACCTTTCTTCTTTTCGGAAATCGCGATGACTGGTAGTGATCTTAAAAGAGGAACGATAATATTTCTGATTATTGATAAATAGATATATACTTTTAAAATAATTGATTTTAGTCAGGATTTCAATATATACACGCATTGATCATTATGAGGATTGAAATGTCCTGTGAAAAGCGATTTTATTGGTCAATGCCAAAAGACGGACAATTGGGATTTATCGAATAATCATGTCAGTCGTAGATAATCTTGGACATCGAAAATTCGATATTTAATTAAACGGAATCGTCCCTGAAGGTAGCTCAGCTACTTTGAAGCGATCTTTTTAGAGCGATCTTTTTAGAGCGATCTTTTTAGAGAAAAACTTAAATCGATGCCATGTTTTGCCTTTGAGGAATGCATCTCATAATAGCAGAGAAGCACGATGCTGCAAAGAGGATTGCCCAGATTCTGTCGGGCAGCAAGCCCCGATCTTACCGGATAGGAGGTGTTGAGGCCTTCAAGTTCGGTGATAAGGTGGTCTTAGGCCTCTCCGGACACATCGTGGGAGTGGACTATCCACCCGGATACAACAACTGGCAAAAGGTGGACTGCAAAGAGCTGATCCGGGCGGAGATAGTCGTCCGTCCCCTCAATGACAAGATCGTCAATGCCCTGCGCTCTCTGGGAAAGGAGGCCGATCGCATCACTGTGGCCACGGACTACGACCGGGAGGGCGAGCTGATCGGGGTGGAAGCCCTGAAGATCGCAAAGGAGGCAAACCCCCGCCTTAAGGAAGAAAGGGTCCGCTACAGCGCTATCGTCAAGGATGAGATCCTCAACGCCTTCAAGAACGCGGGCAAAGTGGACTACGACCTGGCGGCCTCAGGAGAGGCCAGGCAGATCATTGACCTGGTCTGGGGGGCGGCCTTAACCCGGTATATATCTCTTACCTCCGGCCGGCTGGGCAAAGAGTTTCTCTCTGTTGGCAGGGTCCAGTCGCCCACCCTGGCCCTGATCGTCGATCGGGAGAGGGAGATTCAGTCCTTCGTGCCCAAACCCTACTGGGAGATATACGCCGACCTGGAAAGGGACCTGCGCGTCCAGCATGCCACGGGGCCGCATCTGGGAGAAGGATGAGGTGGAGGGAATTGTGGCCCGTCTGGGACCGGTGGGAACCATCCGCTCCATCGAGACTAAACCGCGCGTCGAAAAGCCGCCCGCTCCCTTTGACACCACCAGCTTCATCTCCGCCGCCAGCGGCATTGGCTTTTCCGCAGCCAACGCCATGCGGATAGCCGAATGGCTCTATATCAACGGATTCATATCCTACCCCAGGACGGACAATACCGTCTATCCTCCTTCCATCGACCTGGTCGCCCTCACCCGCCTCTTCTCCAAAGGCCCATTCTCCAAAGAAGCAGAAAAACTCCTCGGAGGAAAGATGGTCCCCACCCGGGGCAAGAGGTCGACCACCGATCATCCTCCCATTTATCCAACCGCTCTCGCCGAGAAAAGCGAGATGAAAGAAGAGCAGTGGAGGATCTACGAGCTGGTGGTGCGCCGCTTCTTCGCCACCCTGGCCGGAGCCCTGCGTCTGGGATGCCACCAGCATAAAGGTGGACATCGGTCCCGAGCCCTTCCGGGCCAGCGGGGCGCGACTGGTCGAGCCGGGGTGGCGGTACTACTATCCCTACAGCAAAGCAGAAGAGCGCATCCTGCCTGAACTGAAAGAGGGCGAACGCCTGCGGGTTTTAGGCCACAACGTCGAGGCCAAGGAGACCCAGCCTCCGGCCAGGTACGGCCAGGGGAAGCTGATCAAGCTGATGGATGAATTAGGCCTGGGGACCAAGTCCACCCGCCACGATATCATCAGCAAGCTCTATGCCCGCGCTTATGTGCAGGGCAATCCCATGCGGCCCACTAACACCGCTTATGCCGTGGTGGACACATTGCAGAAGTACGCACCCACCATCACCAAGCCGGAGATGACCCAGACCCTGGAGAAGGATATGACCCAGATCTCCGAGCAGAAGATCAAGGAGGATGAGGTGATAGAGGAGTCCAGGGTCATGCTCACCAGTGTCTTTGACGAGCTGAGCTGCAACCAGGAGGGGATTGGCCAGTCGCTAAAGGACGGCCTGAGGACGGACAAGATCGTGGGAACCTGCGAGAAATGCAAATCCGAATTGATAATCAGGCGCGGCCACAGAGGATCGCGCTTCATCGGCTGCTCCGGCTATCCGGAATGCCGATTCACCCTTCCCCTACCCAGGTCAGGAGCAGTATTGGTGACGGACAGGGTGTGCGAAGAGCACGGCATGTTCCACATCCGCATCATAAACAAGGGCAAGAGGCCCTGGGACCTGGGCTGCCCCCACTGCAACTTCCTGGAGTGGCAGGCGAGGAAGGCTCGGGAGTTGGCCGAGGGCAAGGAGACTGGAGAAGGAAAGGCGGCAAAACCGAAGCCAGCCAAAAAGACGGCCAAGAAAGCAGCAGGGAGCAAAAGGTGCCAAGAAGAAGCTAGCAGGCCTCCAATGCAAGAGCGATGGGCTCGCCGGACTGCCGGGATTAGGCCCCAAGACCCTGGAGAAGCTGGCGGCGGCAGGGATCAGGACATCCCAAGACCTGCTGAGCGCCAAAGAGAAGTCTCTCGCTGCCAAGACGGGACTCTCCGAGAAGAAGATCACCGCCTGGAAGAGCGCAGCCAAAGCCCTGAGCTGAGACGCTCATCTTCTTTTCTCCATCCATTCAATCTTGAGAAGCCCCCTGCGGTTGTCGTCCTCTGGGCGCTCTGTGACTCTACGTGTTTGATCCACTGCCCCATGTATTCGAAAATTTACCTGCTTGCCGTTAGCTGCTTTCGTTCTTTTAGTGCACCCAGGTTGAACTTGGCAAGCTATTGTTCGGATTATGAGTAGAAAAATGCTCATGCAGACACTGCCAATAAAGAGCATAAAGAATGGATCTGGGTTGCCACATGGGCCTGGCCGGATTTGAACCGGCGGCCACTCGGTTATGAGCCGAGCGCTCTAACCGGACTAAGCTACAGGCCCGAAGGAATGCGCCGCCAACAGGGCTCGAACCTGTGACATTCTGGTTGCTGCTTATTCAATTAACAGCCAGACACTCTACCAACTGAGTTATGGCGGCTCGACCACCACCCTGGATGCACAATGATTTAAGCCTTTTGATCTGAAAGCATATTCCATGCGCGTCCTGAAGAAAGATCTGCGCGGTGAGGAGGGGGAAGTCGCCCTTCTTCCCGAGTCCCTGGATGACCTGTGGCACCTGCGCCACCTGGTGGAAAGGGGGGACCTGGTATTCGCCCTGAGCCACAGGAAGGTCCCGGCGATTGCTGACAAGGCCCGGCCGGAGAAGATGGAGAGAAAGACGGTGCGCCTGGGGGTCAAGATAGAGGATATCGAGTTTCATATGTACTCCAACTGGCTGCGGCTACACGGACGCATAATATCGGGCATGGATGTGGGCTCATACCACACCCTGAATATCGAGGTGGGAACCGACCTGTCCATACTCAAGTACCACTGGAGGCCGGACCTCCTTGCGCGCATCGATGAGGCGGTGAAAGAGTCGCAACGGCCCAGGGTGGTGCTGGCCCTGGTGGAGGAGGGCGAGGCCACCATCGGCATTCTCCGCCAGTTCGGGGTGCAGATGGCAGCGGAGATTCGCATGAGCAGCGGCAAAGGGAGCGGCGAGGACACACGGGCCTCATTCATGAGAGAGGTAGCGGAGGCCATCGACAAAACCGCCCAGGGGGGAGCGGACGTGATCCTCGCGGGGCCGGGATTTACCAAAGACGACCTGAAAAAAGTGATCGACTCCTCTTACCCGGATCTCAGGGAAAGAGTCGCCATGGACGATGCCTCTTCCATCGGCAGATCGGGCTTTCAGGAGGTGCTCCGCCGGGGAGCAGTCAAGAGCGTCCTTGAGTCCAGCCGCATTGCCAGGGAGGCAAAGCTGATCGAGGATCTATTCAGAGAGATCGCCACGGACGGCAAAGCGGCCTACGGCACCGCCGAGGTCCAGAAGGCGATGAATTATGGAGCCATCGAGACCCTGCTGGTGCTGGACGACCTCGCCCGCCGGGGGAGGGTGGATGAAATCATGCGCGAGGTGGGAAATGCCCGCGGCAAGGTGGTCATATTCAGCTCGGAGTTCGAGCCCGGAGACAGGCTGGAATCTTTGGGTGGAGTGGCGGCACTGCTCAGGTTCAAAATAGCATGATCAAAGAAGTGGATGAAATGACCAGATGCTGCAAATGCCCCATGCCTGCCGTAATCTATCAGAAGTACTCCGGAATGCACTTATGCCCCGCTCACTTTAATGATGACGTCCAGCGCAAGGTGAGGGAGACCATGCGCCAGACTGGGCTATTTGGTCATGGCCTGCGACTGGCTCTGTATATGGACGGAGGAAAGGGCAGCGCCGTCATGGCCAGCATTATCAAGAACCTGTTCGCGCGCAGAAGGGATATCGACCTTGTCGCCCTGATCCTCGATGACCAGGGCCCTGGGGCGAAGGCGGCCAGGACTGCCGCCGAACAGCTGGGGATCCGGATGGCAAGAGAGAGCCTGCCTGCATTTCCTGTGGCGGGGAGGGAGACGATCGAGTCCTACTCCGGATACAGGCAGAACGGCTCAAAAAGAGTGGATGATCGCCGGCCTCGCGCAAAGGATCGGGGCGGACGCTATAGCCACCGGTTGTGACCTGGATGACAAGGCCACGAGGATATTCATGTGCTACCTGGAGGGGAACATAGGTGGCCTGCTAGATGGGCTGCCTGAGATGAGGCGGCTAAAGGAAAAAGAGGGGACAATCCCCACCATCCAGCCGCTGCGACGCATACCGGGCAAGGAGGTTCGGCTTTATGCCCTGCAGCATGGCCTGTGTTTCACCGAGATTGAGATGGAGGACGGGATGTATAAGGAGGCGTATAGGCAGCTGTCCCGCTTTGATTCCCGCCACCCGGGAACGAAATATTCCCTGCTGCGCAGCCTGGAGAAGTTAGATTTAGAGAAAACGGATCGATCCGGAAGATCGAGAGCAAAGCCTTTAAGTGATGATGAAAAATAACCGGACCTTGTGCCTCGGTAGCTCAGCTGGTCCAGAGCGATTGACTTGTAATCAATAGGTCGCGTGTTCGAATCACGCTCGGGGCTTTTCTTTAAAATTTTACGAAGTCAAGAGGACTTTTTCTTAAAATAATTAGAACGGTAAAGAAAAGCTAAAGATTCAGATTTCCAATCACATTCCTTAGGACCCAATCATTCGGGACAAAAATATAGGGGCAAAGGCCCGGTTTTGCGAGCGGCATTTTGGGCCGAAGATATCGATATTAGGGCCAGAATAATAATTTAGGCCTTCCTCGCCTTCTTCACATCAAGCCTGGTCTTGCACCTGGGACAGGCCTTAGGTCTGGTCACCCTCGTCTCCCATGCATAATGGCACTTGGGGCATTTCATTTGTTTCATATTAATACAGTTGTAATAAGAGTATTAATAACTTTCGATTGTATATGATTATCCCTATTATGGCCACAAGCGCAAAGCCTTTAATTGAATGGAGAGGGTAAAGAAAGAATTTCATGCACGAGATTTTGGAGATCCTTTACGAAAACGCCAAGGCAACACCTTCCGAGATCGCAGCGCTGTTGGGCAAATCCGAAGAGGAGGTGGCGCGGGAGATCAAAGTGATGGAGAATGCCGGCATAATCAGAAAGTACATCACTCTGATCAACTGGGAGAAGCTCGACCAGAGCGTCGTCTTCGCCGTCCTGGAGCTGAAGGTAGCGCTGCAGAGAAAGACGGGCTATGATGCCGTGGCAGAGAGGATCGCCAGGTTCTCGGAGGTGGAGTCGGTGCGGCTGATCTCCGGGGGCCATGACCTATCCGTCACCGTGCGGGGCAAATCCATGAAGGATATCGCCTACTTTGTGGCGGAAAAGATCGCCCCCCTGGATGGCGTCCAGTCCACATGCACCCATTTCATCCTCAAGAGCTATAAGGAGCATGGGGCCATCCTAACAGAGCAACCAAAGCCGGAGAGATTGGTGATAACTCCATGAAGCAGCAGACAAAAAAGCAGAGACTCGAGAATGTCCCCCCCTGGAATGCTGAAGGTCACATCAATCGGTCGGTAAGAGATATGCCCCCCTCGGGGATACGCAAGTTCTTCGACCTGGTCAGCGAGATGAAAGGAGCGATCTCCCTGGGGGTGGGCGAGCCCGACTTTGTCACCCCCTGGCATGTACGGGAGGCCTGCATCTACTCCCTGGAGCTGGGAAACACCCACTACACCTCCAACAAGGGCATGCCTGAGCTGAGGGAGGCCATCTGCCAAGAGGTCAGCAGGAGTATGGGGATCGACTACGACTGCAATGAGGAGATCCTCATCACCACCGGGGTGAGCGAGGCGGTGGACCTGGCCTTCCGGGCGACGCTGAACCCCGGCGAGGAGGCGATAGTGCCCGAGCCCTGCTATGTGGCTTACACCCCGGACATCATCCTGACCGGTGGGGTGCCAAAGACGGTTCCCACCTGCCTGGAGAACGAGTTCCGGGTCCAGCCGGAGGATATCGCCCGGGCGGTGACCGAAAAGACCCGCAGCCTTCTATTGAGCTATCCCAACAATCCCACCGGGGCGATAATGACCCGCTCGGACCTGGAGGAGCTGGCGGATGTGGTGGTGGAAAACGACCTGATAGTGATATCCGATGAGGTCTATGCAGAATTATCTTATTCTGGAAGCCACACCAGCTTCGCCCAGCTGGAGGGGATGAAGGAGAGGACCATCATCTTAAATGGCCTTTCCAAGTCGCATGCCATGACCGGCTGGCGGATAGGCTATGCGATGGGAGACCCGGCGCTGGTCGGGGCCATGACCAAGATCCATCAGTACACCATGCTCTGCGCCCCCACCATGGCCCAGGTGGCAGCTCTTGAGGCCATGCAGAAGGGCGAGGATGAGATGCTGCATATGAAGCATGAGTACGACCTGCGCAGGCGCTTTTTCGTCTCGGGGCTTAACCGCATAGGCCTGGACTGCTTCGAGCCCAAGGGAGCGTTTTATGCCTTCCCCTCTATCCAGAGGTTCGGCCTCTCCTCCGAGGAGTTTGCGGAAAGGCTATTATACGAGCAGAAGGTGGCGGTGGTCCCGGGCAATGTCTTCGGCGAGAGCGGAGAGGGATTCCTTCGCTGCAGCTATGCCACCAGCAGAGAAGAGCTGATAGAGGCTTTGGACCGGATGGAGATATTTATCAAGAGCCTGTGAGGAAAATAGATATGCTCAAAGCCACCCTTCGATCGGAGAAGACCGACCGCCTGGCAGGAGGCCTGGCAGCAATAGGGCTCAGCCCCAATGCCTGGACCCTCATCTCCCTCGTGCCGGCGCTGGCAGGCCTGGCAGCCCTGGTTATGCACCAGCTCGCCCTGGGCCTGGCCATGTTCGCCCTGTCAGCTTTCATCGATATCGTGGACGGGACGGTAGCCCGGGTCACCAATCAGGTCACAGACAAGGGGGCGTTCATCGATGGGGTGGTGGACCGGTATGTGGAGCTGTTGCTCTACCTGGGGCTGCTCATTTATGTGGGCAGGGGGGAGTTTTTAGGCCTTCCCAATGAGGCCTGGATTGTGATCCTGGTATTCGGCGGCCTCATGACCAGCTTTGTCCGGGCCTATGCCGACCACCGGGGGATTGTGAAGGACGCCGGAGAGCTGAAGAGGATGGGCGGGCTCCTGGAAAGGCTGGAGAGGCTCATGCTGCTATATTTCGGGATGTTTCTGGGCCTGTTCAATATCCAGTGGCTGATGATGATTATTGTACTGACCGCGCTCCTGGCCAATGCCACTGCCCTGCAGAGGATCCGGTTTGCCCTGAATAGATGAAGCCGGATCGATTTAGGTGAGATAATAATCAGAATCAAAAGAAGAGTATGCAGAAAGCAGATCTGCAAGCGAAGAAACTTTTTTACTCTAAAAGCAGCCCTTATTTATTACTGGAAAATATCAGGAGGAATGCCCAATGGGGCTGTTAGGACCAGACAGGATGTCATTGGAGCTGGAAGAGGCTAATTACAGGCCGGATGATGTCATCAGGGGAACGGTACAGTTGAAGCTTGACAAACCTACAAAAGCGCGAAAGCTGGTGGTAGCCCTCCTTGGAAAGATGAAAAGCACTAGAAGGGACATTGATGGGGATCTGGAAACTCGGGATGAGACCGTCTATGAGTTCGAGCTGCCGCTTGATGGAGAAAAAGAGTATTACAGTGAGAGATACCCATTTGAGATAAAGATTCAGTCGGACATATTGAAGATGAATACGCCCGGAACAATGATTCATAAGGAGCTGGAGAAGAAGCTGGGAGGCCTGGGCTCGATTCTGGCCGAGATGACCACGGGACAGAAGCCCATACGCTGGATGGTCAAAGCCAATCTGGATATTCCAATGAGGATGGACGCAAGTAAGTCCCAGGATATTGTGATCTCTCAAGAGTGAACGCTGAAATCCTAGCCACAATATAGAGGCCATCCAATGCGCGGACTGCTACTGCTCCTCATCTTCTTGCCGGTCGCCCTGCTGGCTCATCTGGCCGGGATAAGCGGAATTGCCATCTTTGCCACCTCAGCCCTGGCCATAATCCCCCTGGCAAAGCTGCTGGGCGAGGCGACCGAGGTTTTGGCCGACAAGTCCGGCCCGCGCATAGGAGGACTTCTCAATGCCACCTTCGGGAATGCCGCCGAGCTGATAATCACCCTTTCTGCCATCCGTGCCGGCCAGATCCAGCTGGTCTTGGCCTCACTCACCGGCTCGATTCTGGGAAATCTCCTCCTGGTGCTGGGCTTTGCCATGCTCTTCGGCGGCCTCAAGAACGGCAGACAGATGTTCGACCGCCGTGATGTGGATATCGATGCCACCATGACCATCCTGGCGCTGATCGCCATGACCGTCCCATCTCTGTTCAGCCTATACATCGCAGACTCTGTGAGGGTGGAAGAGCTTAGCCTGACCACCGCCGCCACCATGCTCATCCTGTACATTCTCTTTGTGATCTATACCCTGAGAAGCTGCACTCGAGAGAAGGTGCGATGCGGTAACGGTCAGAGAGGCTCTGCCGGTGCATGCCTGGAGCTCGGGCAAATCTCTGGTCATCATGGGCCTGGCCATGGCCGGCATCGCCCTGATGAGCGAATTGCTGGTATCGTCGGTGGAGGCGGTCACCGATACCCTGGGCCTGACGCCGTTTTTCGTAGGCATTATAATCGTTCCCATCATCGGAAATGTGGCCGAGCACCTGGTCTCCGTCCAGGCGGCTATGGAGAACAAGATGGACCTGTCGCTTTCCATTGCTCTCGGCTCCAGCCTGCAGATCGCCCTCTTTGTTACCCCGGTGCTGGTATTTGCCTCACTGCTTCTAGGCAGCCCGATGACCCTGCAGTTCAATCAGCTGGAGCTGATCGCCCTCACCGCCGCCTCCATGATCTCTGCCCTCGTCTCACTGGATGGGAGTCCAACTGGCTGGAAGGAGCCATGCTCCTGGCGGTCTATGGCATACTGGGCCTGGCATTCTTCTTCCTGCCGCTGAAGCTGTAAAAGACCCGCGGATTGGGCATGATTGATAGAGGAGAACCGCTTGATGTGAGCATATTTATTCAATGAGCCATTTATCGAGGGTGCTTTGTGGGCCAATTCCAGCCCACTCCTTCAATGCCAAAGAGATTCGTTCCATCGTCTTCGGATGAGGCTTAAACTTATCCGTTGATTTATAGACGTTAAGTTCCTTATCATAAATCAGGAATCCATTCAGAGCGCCTTTGATCAATCCATTCATCTCTCTGTTAACGTTGTCCTTTAGCCTGGACTTTGCAGGAACACTCACCGTCAAGGACAGCCTTTCCAAGCCCACATCCACGATATCGATTAGGCTTTTTCCTTCAGAACCAGGCTTAAAAAGATGCATAACGATATCTATGAGACCTCTGCGGATCTCCAGGGACCTCATCTCAGGAAGCAAGGTAATGGCTATGCCAGGAAGCCTTGTAAGATTTTTTCCTTGAGAATTTATCAGCGCGTCCCTAAGTGATTGATTATAGATATGCTCCGGTTTAATTACATCAAGATGATCCTTTACGATCAACTGACAATAAGGCCCGTCATCCACAAAGGACAATCTACTACTCATAACATCAGGCTGCCCATCATGGGCAATGAGACCATGCTGGGTTAGATACCTGGGATCTATCGATAGATAAGATCGGAGATTTGGCTCTTTAGAACCAGGTTGAGTAGTAATCTCCAAAACCAACCAGTCGTCCTTCCCGCTTGCTACAATATCAGGAGTTCGATCTTCACCTTTCTTGGTCAAAAATCGAGGTTCTATCAGGTAGCTCATATTTGCGGCTTTGAAAGGACCTATAAATCTGGGCCTATTATGTTGGTGGAAAAGCTGAATGGTATTTCGCCATAGAACGATTCGATCGTCGTAATTCAGGCAAATACCTCCACCCCGTCATGATAAATGGTAGCTTTTCCGGAGTTATCTTCTCCTTGAACGACAGCCAGCCTGGGCGCACCATTGACGCAACCGCTACCGGGTATGGTCAGATAGACAAAATCCGGCCCCACGTCAAGTAGAACTCTGTCCCACGTATGAAGATCAATTCCTTTAAATCGACGAAAATCTGGCTCTGCTTCAACTTCGACCAGCCAGAGATTCATATCGCCTTGCCCTTTTGTGACAGTGCTTGAGAATTCATCAAGGGAAATGCATTGACTGAAATCTATCTCAAAGGCAGCCAAGCTCTTATCTCGCAAATAGGTTGCTTCTTGTAGAGAATCCTCGTAGCGATTAGCCATTTCTGCGATTGATATAAGCACTTCATCCACATCAGTGGCACGATTAACGGTAATCTTTCCATTACTGTACCACTCGGCGGATATAGATATAGATCCACCAGATCTCTTCTGGAATCTTGCACTGTGGATGGCAAATCTATCTTGTGCTATATCAAGAATCTCATTGAGCCCTTCAACGTAACGGTTTGCACCATGCCAGGCCTTTAGGCTGAAATTCCCCGCGCACTCTTCTGGAGATAATCCATCGGAGAAACGGATTCCAATCCCTCTGCGACTCCATCCATTCAACCTTTCCCAGTGCAAGAGGTGTCCTCTCGACAGCCAGCAGCTATCCAGACCATCATTGCTTTTGACCCATTTTTCAACAATCGAGTCTGATTCTGACGCATCCAGCAAACTATAGAGAATCCAAACGCGATCTCTCGTACAGTCCATGAAGAGAGCATTCGAGTATTCGGAATCCTGGCTTGCATACCAACCGACTGATTCGATATTTTTCCATGAACTCAGTGGGAT
Source organism: Methanotrichaceae archaeon (assembly GCA_963813075.1). GTDB lineage: Archaea > Halobacteriota > Methanosarcinia > Methanotrichales > Methanotrichaceae > Methanothrix. Next base: position 61,051 of record CAWEXU010000013.1, on the reverse strand, counting down.
ATTAAAATATCCGGGATTCGGCCTATTGCTCTCTATTAGATAGGCTTTAAGCTGAGTTGAGTAGGTTTTACCGAATGCTTCAAGAGATTCTTCATTGCTTTCGAAACCTGCCTGAAGTAACTCTTTCAAATCCCGGAGGCTTTTGACTGGACGCATATTTGTTATCCTTTTTCGAAGTACTTCAATCAATAATACCAAGTATAGCTATTTAAGATTTAGCGAATAGCAATATGCTGGAAGACTTTAAGGTAAGCAGATGCCGCGTGGCAAGGCCTGCCTAATGCATTGTTCAATAAATTACTAAAATCTTTAGCAATTTGACTTGAAATATCCGAACGGCTTCGACCTCCTCGATAGGACCTATTGAGTAACTCTAAGTAGCAGTTCCAGTAGAATATTCCGGTATCCAGCAGGTACATCAATCCACCTCTCCACTCCAGGATCTTGTGCTGGAGCTCTACTGATGTGTACTTTTCTTTCATATCCTCCAAAGCACCCCTCCACTCCAGCTTCATCCGACCTTTCCGCTTTGAGCCTCGTTTCTCCATCAGGAACCTTGCGAAATCTACAACCTCTTGATGGAGATCACAAGGCAGCTCTTTGATTACTTCTTCCAGCTCAGACATAGAGATGACACCTTTGGTATGACATTAACCTCTTTTGAGATTAATATGACGATCATGAAAGAGGCTTTTGCCCATCAAAAAAAAGAGAATGAGAATCCACCAGCCCATTAAGTGGATCTCTTCGACCTTGCCCAAATCCGCCCTACTTTCTCGCCGCCATCTCCAGCACCTTGACCGCCTGCGCTCCCGCCTCCAAGATCTCCAGGTTCTTGGGGATGAGCTTGGGCTTCTTGGCGAAGGTAACCCGGAAGGCGTTCCCGTAAGCATCCCTGGGCAGCCCCAGGTTTCCGGCCTGCATCAGGGCCCCGAACATGGCGGTATTGGCAGCCATACTGGCTCCCTTGTCGGCAGCGATCTCCGTCGCAGGCACGGATATGGCCTTAACCCCCTCCGGAGCCTGGAACTGGCCGGCCAGTGAGTCGTACAGAATCACCCCACCCTTCTTGACCGTGGGGGCGAACTTCTCCAGGGATGGGCGGTTGAAGGCCACCAGCACATCGGGATGGTCCACCACCGGCGAGCCGATGGGCACTCCGGAGATGATCACCGAACAGTTGGACGTCCCCCCTCTCTGCTCGGGCCCGTAATCCGGATACCAGGAGACGAACCGACCGCAGCCAAAGGCCGCCTGGGCCAGGGCCAGCCCCATGCTGAGCACCCCCTGCCCGCCGAACCCGGCGATCTTAACCCCTTTGGGCACGAACTCCGTGTCCCTCTCGAACTGAACGCAGATATTGTCCTCGCAGCCGAAGATCCTCTCCAGGGACTGCAGAGTATAGTCGCTCTTCGCCCGGATGATGGGCTCCGCCTCAGCCGACCTGTCCCGGAACCTCTTCAGGGGAAACTCCTTTTCCATCTGTTCGTTGATGAACCGGGCGCATCCCCGGGCATCCATCCTCAGGATGGTGGGACAGGGGCTGAGAAGCTCCACAAAAGCATAGCCCTTCTTGTCCCGCTGGATCTCCAGCGCCCGTCTTACCGCCCTCCTGGCCTTGCGAATATGCTCGATATCCGAGAGGCTGGCCCTCTCGATGAAGACCGGAGCGCTGAGGGTATCCAGGATCTCGCAGATGTGTATCGGATAGCCCTGATCCCGGGGGTCTCGGCCCTGGGGGGTGGTGAGAGTGACCTCGCCGATCAGGGTGGTGGGCGCCATCTGGCCGCCGGTCATCCCATAAACGGTATTGTTGACGAAGAAAACCGCCAGCTTCTCCCCCCGGTTGGCCGCCTGGATGGTCTCATTAAGGCCGATGGAGGCCAGATCTCCGTCTCCCTGATAGGAGATGACTATGGCATCGTCCTCTGCCCGGGATATGCCCGTGGCTATGGCCGGAGCCCGGCCGTGAGCGGCCTGCACATGTCCCGAATCCAGATAGTAGTAGGCGAACACAGCGCAGCCCACGGGACTTATCACAACGCACCGGTCCTGAATTCCCAGGTCGGCCATGGCCTCGCCGATCAGCTTATGCAGAATGCCATGCCCGCAGCCCGGACAGTAATGAGTGGCGGTAGGGGCAGACCCACCCTTCCTCGGGAAGACGTCGTACATCCCCGGATGGCCGCCAAACAGCTTCTCTTTTGCCGCCATTTATGCCACCTCCCTGATCTTATCCATGATCTGGTCGATGTTGATCAGATTTCCTCCGTAACGAGAGACAAGCTCCACCGGCCGGCAGCCGCTGGCAAGTCGAATATCTTCTCTCATCTGGCCGTTGCTCATCTCCACCGATATGAACTTCGAGCCCCTGTCGGCGAGCCTGCGGATCTCATCCCGGGGGAATGGATAGAGGGTTATGGGCCGGAAGAGCCCGGCCCGGATTCCCTCCTTTCGGGCACTGTCCACTGCCGATCTGGCGATCCGGCTGCTGATGCCGTAAGAGACCAGGACCACATCCGCATCCTCCAGCCGGTATCCATCCCACAGAACTTCATTCTCCTCCACCTGGCGGTACTTCTCCTGCAGCATCAGGTTATGCTTTTCCAGGTCGCCGAAGTCCAAAGAGATGGATGTGACCAGATTTCCTCTAGTCTCCGCTTTGCCTGCCACCGCCCAGGTGGTATCGATGGTATGCTCTACTGCCTCCTGGGGAAACTCCAGGGGCTCGACCATATGCCCCAAAACCCCATCCGCCAGGATGACCACCGGATTTCGGTACTTGAAGGCCAGCTCAAAGCCCTTGCCGGTGAAGTCGCACATCTCCTGCACGCTGGCCGGAGCGAGAACGATGTTATGGTAGCAGCCGTGGCCTCCACCCTTGCAGGCCTGATTGTAGTCGGACTGCTCCGGACCGATGTTGCCCAGGCCCGGACCCGCCCGGCAGATGTCCACAATCACACAGGGCAGCTCTGCTCCAGCGATGTAGGTTATTCCCTCCTGCTTCAGGCTCATTCCCGGCCCGGAGCTGGCAGCCAGCACCCGATGACCGGCGGTTGCCGCCCCATAGACCATGTTGATTGCCGCTTCCTCCGATTCAGCCTGGACAAACTTGCGCCCGAGCTTTGGGAAGAATCTGGATGCCTCATGCAGAATCTCGCTGGCCGGAGTGATGGGATAGCCGAAAAAGCAGTCGCATCCGGCATAAAGTGCTCCCACAACCACTGCACTGTTGCCCGCTATTAACTGAGATGCCATTTTCAGCTCTCCTGCGCAGACTTATCTTTCTGAGGCACATGGACCTCAATTGCCAGCGGCTCGGGGCAGGTGTAGTAGCAGGCTGCGCAGCCTATGCATCCGTCTCCTGAGTAGACCACATAGTTGTAGCCGCGAATGTTCAGCTCACTGCCCATCTTCAGCACCCCTTCCGGACAGGCCTCAACACACCTCTCGCATGCTTTGCATTCCAGGGAGTTGATCACCGGATAGGGCTTGTCCTTATCCCGGATCTCCACCCTTCTTATCTTGCCGCTGATGGTCTTTGGAAGCTCATCCACGAACTCCACTATTCGAGGATACTTGTAGGGCGCGGTCACCTTTTTCACGTGATCTTGCAGCTCCCGTTTCAGCTCCTCAGAGGGGCTGAATCCCCGGGTGAGGACTATCGTGGCTTTGACCACCTGACCGCGGATGGCATCGGGCACTCCGGTGATTGCCACCTCCAGGACGGCGGGATGGGACATGAGAGCCGACTCGACCTCAAAGGGCCCCACCCGGTAGCCGGAGCTCTTGATCATATCGTCCGTCCGGCCGATGAACCAGAAGTATCCGTCCTCGTCCCGCCAGGCAGTGTCTCCGGTATGATAGTAATCATCGTGCCAGGTAGTGCTGGTCTTGTCCGGGTCCATGTGATAGTCGGTGAATAGGCCCACCGGCTTTCCCCTGTCCGTCTTGATCACAATCTCTCCTTCCTCGCCCACCTCGCAGACCTTGTCGTTCTTTCCCACCAGGAGGATATCGTATCCAGCGGCCGGCTTTCCCATGGAGCCCGGTTTGGCCTCCATCCAGGGATAGTTGGAGATGCAGACCACGGTCTCTGTCTGACCGTATCCCTCCATCAGCCGCAGGCCGGTGGTCTCAAGGAAGCTCTCGTATACCGAAGGGTTCAGAGGCTCGCCCGCGGTGACTGCATACTTGAGGCGGGAGAAGTCGTAGCGGGACATATCGCTCTTGATCATGAACCTGAAGATGGTGGGCGGGGCGCAGAAGGTGGTCACGCCGTATTTTCCCATCTCGTCCATCATCCTCCCGGCGTCGAAGCGGTCGTAGTCATAGACGAAGACGGCCGACCCGGCCAGCCACTGGCCGAATATCTTACCCCAGGCGCATTTGGCCCAGCCGGTATCGGCAACCGTGTAATGCAGTCCGTCGTCCTCCACATTCTGCCAGAACTTGGCAGTGAGGATATGGCCCAGGGGATAGGTCTGATCGTGCTTGACCAACTTTGGATAGCCGGTGGTGCCGGAGGTGAAGTATGCCAGAAGTATGTCATCGTTCTTTGTGGCCTGGTCCCCAGTGGGCCGGACGAAGTTTTCGCTGGCCCGCTCCAGCTCCAGATCGAAGTTGATCCAGCCCTCTCGGTTCAGATCCCGGCTTCCCACCAGGGCTTTGACCAGCGAGATGTTTCCCGCCTCGCTGTGAGCAATATCGAACTCGGAGGGAACTCCGTTCTCACCGATGCAGACGATAAGCTTCAGGTCTGCTTTTTTAATGCGATAGAGGAAGTCTTTGGCTTTGAGCATATGAGTGGAAGGTATGGCGATAGCGCCGAGCTTGTTCAAGCCCACCATGCACACCCAGAACTCCCAGCGGCTCTTGAGGGTGAGCATAACTGTATCGCCCTTCTTTATCCCATACCCTTGAAAGAGGTTGGCGGCTTTGTCGCTTAATGTCTTCAGCTCTTTGAAGCTGATGGACTTCTCCTCTCCGTGATCGTTGCACCAGACCAGTGCACGCTTATCAGGACATTCAGCAGCATAAACGTCTACTACGTCATAAGCGAAATTGAAGTTCTCGGGGACGAGGATCTTCAGGTTCTCTCTGAAGTCGTCGTATGATTTGAAATCCAATCGCGAGACATACCTAGGCAATAAAGATGTCATATTTAATCCTCTGTAACCGGTTTACATGACCACGGCCAAAAACTTCACGGGCATATCATTTAAGGCTTCCATGACATGATCATATGTTGAATCAAAGAATATAGAGTCCCCTTCGTTGAGGATGACCTCGTTATCATTGATGGTGATCTTCAAGGTGCCCTCAAGCACGTACTCAAACTCCTGGCCAGGATGGCTGTACAGCGAGTGGACTGGATGCGATTGGCTCTCTTTCTTGGGATCGATGGTGACGATAAAAGGTTCGGCCTTCTTATTGGCGAACTTTCTGGCCAGGCTCTGATAATGATACTGCTTCCTGCGCTCCACCTCTACCCCCTCGCCCTTACGGGTTATGGCGAAGATGTTCATCTTGGACTCCATGCCGGTTAAGAGGAGGCCTGTGTCCACGTTCAGCCTTCGCGCAATGCCGATGAGAATGCTGGCCGGGATGTCCAGCTTTCCGTCCTCATAGCAGTTGTAAGTATCCACCTGCACCTTCAGGTGCTCTGCCATCTCTTTGGGCGATACTCGGTTCAGCTCTCTCAGCTCACGAAGTCGTGTCCCTATCTCCTCAAGCGTCTCTTTCATGCACATTCCTCGGCGCATCCCAACTTCATGGTCCAGAGCAGTAGATCCAGGCCACAGGTAATGCAGGGTTGAGACTGCCTCACATTTATATTTGAATCTATCTCAGCAAATCAGCTCTTTAGAAACCAATCTTTATTCAGCTATGGATAAGGGCGAAATAGTTCCGAATTATGCCTCGAATACGCCTGAATGACCTAATAACACCTTAATAATTCGCCTAACGCCTAACAAATAGCAGACTGGCCGAGGCTTAAGGGAAAAGAGCAAGCTAGCTGGCGGGGTCATTCCTTTTGCCAGATAAAAGGGTGGTTTCAAGCCCGCAAACACGAATAATATTGTGAGCGATTGTGATGCGGCTCCTGGCAGCCTATGGGTGGCTGTTTTATAGGTAGCTGTTTATGGGTGGCTGCATCATTAGAGCTATTCCGGGCCCCCAATATCTCGCCTCTTCAAGAGGTCCAGTCGTCTTCGTCAAGCCAGCTTTCCGACCTTCCCTTTGAGCTAACTTGAGCCTCAGTCTTTTGTTTGCTGGAATAAGCCATGTAGGCAGATCGAGCGCGATTGCTCCCCCGTATGAGCTGATAGGCAATCTCCGGATCGATTTCATATTTGTCCAGATAGGCATGATAGGAGAGGTGCTCACCCAGGGCAGATATGTACAGCGGATCGCCGATTACAGGGGTTATCTTCCCCGCAGGCAGAATCCATTCAAAGCCCTCGGGAAGGGTGCATTCCAGCCAGTCATCTTCATCCCCCAAAGCTCCATCCGAGACCTCATTCACCACTCCACAATTTTTGCAGATGATCCTCTTCATATTTCCTCACCTTCAACGATGGTATTCAGTTGATAACAGTATATATAATTTACCTAAGAGAATTCTTATTAAAATTGGAATTCATTGATTGTTTCCTAAAGGATTTAAATACCCAGTCGCAAGGGTTATAAACTTTAAAAAATATCTATTTAAGTATGAAGGACTTCATGGGACCGAGAACCACCTATTACAGTCTGGCAAAAGAGAGATTGAAGGGAAAACATCCCAGGGTATATAACCTTATTCTGATAATTATTCTGCTGTCATTGACTGGCACCTCGGCATTTCTGATTTCGGATATTTTGTCTTTCGGGCTCGATTATGACGATATGAGCACTCAAGGCAGCATAGGTTCTCTGGGAGCAGGGAGAGGCAATGTATCGCCTGCTCAATGGGCCGAGAATGAAAATAATCGTTCAGCCCAAAAGGATGCTGAGCCGGTGGATGTGCAGGATAGTGCTCTTAATGGAAACTCATCCCCAGGTGAGGACATCGACAGTCAAATGAATTCATCGAATTCGTCTGGGACCAGCTCCGCATCCAGCCTGTCTGCAGGCACCAATAATTCCGCAAAGAAGTCCGGCACAATTGCCAGCAGCAGCAAAAGCCATAGCTCATCAGGCTCGTCAAGCTCATCCCGCTCGAGGTCCTCATCGGATAAGACAGATGAGAGTGCGAATAAAGAGAGCGCAACCGTCCCCAATAATGAGAGCGCAAATGGAACCGCCACAAATGGAACATCGATCGCTCAACTGCCAATAAACAGCTCTGCAAATCTCCCGATCCCAATTGATTCTGTGACCGCAAAGCTGCAATCAATCAAGTCGCCAGCAGGCGTATATCGCAATGAAAGTCCACAAGATCTGATTGATCCAGATGGAGGAAAAGATTCAGACTCAGGATCTGAGCGCCTCAAGAGCGAGACTGATGCAGCCAGGATGAAGACGCTGGCAGATAAAGAGGTACCTGCAAAGGCAAACAATGCTGCAAAGGTAAACGATGCTCCAAAAGCCGGAGTGCAGGCAAATGCAGAGATGCCGACAACGATTGAAACACCAGCAGAGCCTAAGACGCCAGTCGAGGCGAAGACGCCGGCGGGGATGGCAGTTGAAATAGATACGACAGCCAACCGAGAGATATCGGTCAAAACAGAGACAATAGTTAAGACCAGGGCACCAGTAAAAGCCGAGACTATGGACAAGGCGCAGACGCCAGGTAAAGTCGAGAAACCGGTTGAGGCCAAGATGCAGGCCGGGGCAGAGATGGCAGTTAAGACTGAAACGCCAGCCAAAACCAGAGCCGAAACAGAGGTCAAGCCGCAGACTCCAATTAAGACAGAAACTCCTGTCAAAGCAGAGGTATCGGTCAAGGCGGAGACTACCGCAAAGACCGAAATGCCATCAGAAGCCGAGACGATGAGCGGGGCTGTGACGCCGGTCAAGACAACGCCAATCAAGACCGAGACCCAGCTCAAGGCCACCGGAGAGGCAAGCTCAGCAGCATCTGCCAGAGCATTTGAGCGGCAGGAAAGCCGGTCAAAGCAAACTGAGAATCTGGCCAGGGAAAAGACCGAACGCTATGACCAGGCGGCAAATGAGAGGGTTTTGTCATCCTCATCCAATGAGAGGGACCTGGCAAAGAAGAGCGAATCTGCCAGGAAGGCGAGCCAGATAGCTACGGAGAGGAGCAAAAAGGTGCAAGAGAGCCGGTCAGGGGAAAGCAAGAAAGCGGCTGTGCCCCCATCCGCACCAGCATCAGATTCCGAGACGAGTGAGGGCAGCAATGCCGGCCTGGGCCAGGCACCTGCCCAATCCACTCCTCCTGCACAAGCGGGAAAGAATGCTGCATCCCTATCCAGGGCCTCGGCCATGATCTCCCGCAATGAGGCGCAAAAGGAGAGAGTGGAGTCAAAAGAGAGCACCAGATCGGCAATTTATGCAATTAGCAAGGAAGTTAATAGCGGCCGAATGGAGCAGTCGGAAAAGATAGCTGCCAGTAGGGCTGATCGCAGTGTTGCCGCAGCAGACTCGAAGGCCACAGCCTCAACCTTGAGGTCTCAGGCCCAGTCGGAGCGGATGAAAGCAAAGGAGGAGACCAGAGAATTGGCCCGCTCGGCGGCTTATGTGAAAAATAAAGAGCGACGGGAGTGCAGACTCAGATAGGCTGCCTGATAATAACACATCAAGACATCTTCAAAGCTGTCTTAGACAGGAGTTCTAACCGACATGCTATTTTCAAGCTTCCTGCTTTGATATTCTCATTATGCATCCCTCATCGGTGTGCTCGACCTCCAGCTTCATCTTCAGTTCAGAGAACACCCTCTGCCAGTGGGATTCGATGCAGGTCTTGCAGTGCTCTTTGGCAATAAGGCTCGCCCCCACCCGGGCAAAGGACTTGGCCCCTTCCATCTGGCCGCAGCGAATCCGTCTGATCTCCACAAAGCCGTCCCCTTCTGCCACCTCTACCTGGCTACCGAAGAGGTTTTTGTCATTGGTGGCCATGGCCATGGCCGCGCTCGCCGGCTCGTCCAGACCCAGCTGCTTGAAGGTGGCCGCAACCTGGCGGGCTCCGATATCCTGAAACTCCCTCAGGCCCTTTTTGCCTAGCTTCCGGGCCACGTAGCCGCTGCTGCCATAAAAGCTTCCCATCCACATGGCCACCACTCGCTGCTGGATCTGATCCAGAGGGATATCCGGAACTTCTGTCATATCAGTTCAAGAGCGAATCCGACTATTATAATACTTTCCGCGCCCGAACTGAACGGAAGGGAAAGGCAAAGGGAGGATGGCATGGGGGGACAATTAGTGCGGCTTCAGTGCGGCGGGAAAAAGTCAGAAATCGCTATGCAGATATTTGGACAGGGCATCACTCAGAAAAGCGGCAACTCCACCGGGATAATAGACCTCAAGGGCATCCAGTTCGGCCATCTTTCTCGGATCAATGATGAATTTTTTCAGATATCTTCCGTAGCGTTCCTCTTCCTCCTTTTGGCCTCTATCGCCCCGCACCAGAGGAATCTTGAGATCTCCGATTTGCTCGGGCACGAGGCCGATCGATTTCACCTCAATCCTAGCGCCGGAGCCCCCGGGCCATGAGCCCTCGATCTGCTCCGCCAGCTCCTGGGCGAAGAAGGCGCTCTTCCGGTCCAGGTCGGAAAGGGTGAGAATGGTGGTCTGGGCAGAGGCGCGGGCGAATAGACTGGCTATGGCCTCCTGAGAGGGACGGTGGTCAAACCAGATAAGAGCGATGCCACGCTTTTTGCATACGGGGATGAGAAGCGTAGAGAGGGAGGGCTTATTAAGCCAGACCTCGATGGCCGGGAGCGAACTCATATGATCTTTCTTCTGCACCTCCACCGGCAGAAAGCTGCCCTCGCCAGAGGTCTCCTCGATTATGGCCTCCGGAGGGACGAATCCCATCGCTTTGGATTTGCGCGCCCACTTTAAGAGCTTTGGTCCATCCTGCTCGTGGTAGGGCCTCATGATCCTGATCTCGCCCACAAATCCCCCGCAGATCGGATATTCTGAATTCTTCATCTGCAGGGCATGATAAAAGAGCCCCCTCAACGTGGTCTTGGGCCGGCCGGTACTGCGCAGAAAATCCTGGTAGACCCTGGCCACCCATTTGGATTTGGTCTTGTCCGTCTCCGTGAAAACATATGCCTCTTCGGCCATAGTGTCGCTCATGCTCACGCCTTTTGCTGCCAACACAATCAATCAATCTTCCACTGCCTTATATGCAGGCGGAGGTATTTATGTTAAGTTGTTTCTCCAAGTATACTGCCCTGCCCAAGGCACATTGCACCACAAAAACGGATGAATTCCATGCCCGAACTTCCTGAGGTAGAATCGGCCAGAGAGTATCTGGAGGCCACAGTTCTTGCTCAGCCCATAGAAGAGGTGCGGGTTATGGACGAGCGTATCCTCTGCCGGACAACTTCTGCCCAGCTTGGCCGATGCCTGGCAGGAAAGGTCTTCCGATCGGTTTACAGGTATGGAAAGAGGCTCTTTTTGGAGCTTGAGGAGGATCTGTGGCTCACAATTCACCTGGGAATGACGGGAAAGCTGATCTATCTGGATATGGATGAGGCAGAGCCCGCTCACATCAGACTGCTGATCCGGTTTCAGAACGGCTGCCGTTTGGCCTTTGACGATCTTCGCATCTTTGGGGAGGCGGGTCTCACAGAAAGCCCCGCCGCCTTCCTCGCAGAGGGAAAGACGGGGCCCGATGCCCTGCTGGTGGAGCGGGATGAATTTTTAAGGATCATGCACGGAAGGAAGGGAAATATAAAGTCCCTGCTGCTCAACCAGAGGCTGATCTCTGGCATCGGGAACCTCTATGCTGATGAGGCCCTGTTTCAGGCCGGCATTCATCCCCGCTCCCGGAGCCTGGATGAGGTGCAGCTAGCTCGCCTCTTCTCAATTATCCAGCAGGTTCTGAGGACCTCGATCTCCGTCCGGGCGGATTTCGACCGCCTGCCCGATTCCTATCTCCTCCGCCACCGCCATCCTGGCGGTCGCTGCCCCAGAGACGGAGCACTTCTCTATCACGAGAAGCTTGGCGGGCGGACGAGCTACTATTGCCCCGAGCATCAGGGGCTGACCGATCCCGGGCCGTGAAATGAGAGATGATCTTAATGAAAGATGATCTTGATGGGTGATTATTTTGGTGAGCTTATCTGATTATCGTCCTGCCCACTGAGATCAGAAACAGGGCAAAGAAGAACGAGCCGATCAGCTTCTCAGAAGTGTAGATGAAGTATAGAGCCCCTGTGGCGGCAGCGTTGGGATCGGAGATGAGCTTGGAGCCGGAGAGAAGGAGGGTAAGGCTGAGGTTTGCCGCCTCGGCCGGGCTTGGGGCCCCAGCGGGGCTGAAGAAACCTCCAAAGGCGGCATAAAAGAGGGCGAAAGCCAGGAAGAAGCTTGCGGAAAGAACCAGGGGACGGACCGGGCGGACGCCGTAGCCATAGGAGGCCATCAGTATCCAGTCGATGGGCCGGTAGTGTGCGGGCAGGTTCTGACGGCGCACATTTCGGTAGTGATAGTAGCAGTCGTCGGCGTCCTCGAAGAAGCCCAGCTTTTTGAAGTTGTCTATCAAGAGCAAGTATGCGGTCTCGCCATCGCTATTGTCGAATTTCAGCTTGCTTATCCTCTCCAGGCGCTCCAGGTACGGGAATGGATACTTTGGACGGGTTAAGCTCTTCCAGCGGATGTACAGCTTCTCATATTTGGTCCGGGTGAGGACCAGCCCGTCCTCAAAGGAGGCGTCGGTGAAGAATGCATCGCCCAAAAGGCGGGCGGATTCGAAGTTTGCCTCTCCTATAAAGCGGGAGCGGCTGAAGTCGGCATCGTGAATGAAATTGGCCTTTCTGAACAAGGCCTTTTTATGAAACTCCGAGCCCTTGAAATAGGCATCCCCCTCAAACTGGCAGCGGTTGAAGCTCAAATCATCCTGGAATACGGATTTTCTGAAGTAGGACTCCTTTTTGAAGAGCGATTTGCTGAAGAATGCTTTCTCTTCGAAGACCGCCCGGTTGAAGCTGGCCTCATCCTCAAACTGGCTTTTGTTGAAACTGACCTCACCCCTAAAGCGGGCATTTCCCAAGTCAGCAATCGACTTGAAGACGGAACCGCTAAAACTGGCCTGCTGATGAAATGTCGATCCCCTGAGGTCGACCGAATCCAGGAATATGGTCCGTGCCAGGATCACTTTTCCCTCGAATTGGCAGTTGGTTATCTTTATGGGAGAGCTGACACGAAGCTTCCCCTCAACGACCGGCAGGTTGGCATAACCGATGATCAGGTCGCCCTTGATCTGAACCTCATTGTGCTCCGCGGGCACGCCCTGCTCTATCTCCGCCAGGATCTGTGTGGCAGGGATCTGTCTTGGGCTCGCTGATTTCTGGCTTTTGTCCGCCAACGCTAACCGTCCTCGCCACAGAACATCGGCATTTCTTTGATATATTCTTTCTTGTTAAAAGCGAAAATTCGTCAGGCGGGCCCGGCTGAAGGATGGACTGCTTTTATGAGGCTCGAAGGATGCCGAATATCAGAAAAATTGCGGTAATGCCCTGGGCCCCCTCAATGCCGGGGAGGACTGGATACTACTTGGCGGCAGAGGTAGACTGGTGGCATGAGTCTTGGTCTTGCGGCTAATCTGAATGAGGCTCAAAGGTTATCACTTTGTACATCTCGTCCAATCAGAGTCTGGCAGGATCTCATCCGTTGTACTGGTAGATTTCGGAAGAAGCCCTCAGAGTTTAATAATTAGACAAATATGCGCCCGGCGGGCTAAAACAAGCGGCCTTATTGATCTCCAAGCGCAGCCCGCGCCTCCCGTCCGTGTTGTCAGCTCCTACCGTTGCCAAATGATACGCACTATTAGTTCTTTTATCTGCTTGGCCTTCCAACTCACGATCCAAAATTATTCTACCCAAGAGATCTGTATTTTAACCAAAGTTTTTAATAGATAGTGCATAGATAATAATTATAGCAAACCTGTGGTAAGGAGGATTCTAGTATATGAAACTGAAACGCTATATGACTCTTGGATTTGTGTTGGCCGTGTTAATAGGAACTGGCCTCGCACAAGATCCGAAAATAGGTGATGTGAATTCCTTCCAACAAGCTTTAGAAAAAGATGGATTCACAGTGCAGCAAGGCACGGTAGGTTTTTTTGATGTCATCAAGTTATATGATTTGCGAGTGCTGCCTAATGCACTTGGAAACAACCCCAGCACAAAATACCTGACATATTTTGTCCCACCGGCACCTGGCCAGAAGTTGCCTGAAGAGATTGCAAAAATTGCCGCAACTCTTGGAATAGACCTGAACGCATCTGCTTTCTGGAATCTTGGTCCTGATGAAGCCGTTGTATTCGTGGGAAGGACACCCCCAGAGTGCAGATACTTCAGCTTCGATCTACAACTGGTGGAAAGGACCTATGGAAATGAGACCAGATGGATTTTCTCCAACTTAGGCGACACTGTGAATAATCTAGTTATCAATACTGAAGGAACGCCAAATGGAGCGGCCGGAAATCCATTCAATCAAACCACGGTGATAGTCGCTACGGCCGACAGGGGCATCGATCAACGCATCCGGGCGGCTGCAATATCAGCAGGATATCCAGACAACTTGTTCAACACCCAGGTGCTTCCATCATCAATGCTGAATTTGGGCGTAGAAAATAACTCTGACAAATTTCTTATCGCCATGCGTCCAGCTTTCTACAAAGACGAACAGGCGGGCGATGACTACCTCAATAACACACCAGCGATTGTTTTCCGAGTTACTCCCAACCTAACTACGAAACTGGATCCGTATGATTTCCCAAAGCTAAGAGTCCGCGGGACGGGAACTACAGAGTTTGACCTTATGGATGATCTAGAAGAGTTGAAGAAGGAGATTCTCAATACATATAGCAATTTGAGTGCTACAGAACTTCCAACAAGTATGCTAGTCCCTTCAGATGGAATTCAGAGGGGAATCAATGCCATGGGGCCAGACAACGATGCATGCTACCTATGGACATCAAACCTAACTACCTATTCGCCGACACCTTCATTCCCTGATCTCTCGAAATACTATGATTTCCAACCGCATCCCACAGTTACTTTGGGAAGCGATCCAAATGAGTTCATAATCATCTACGGTGTCAACCATGTAGCCACAGAAAAGACAACATATTCAAGTGCTACCATATACGGCGCAGCTGGTTGGAATGGTGTTGGGACAGTCCACGATGCGAATTTCAATGGAACTGCCGAGGATTACCTCCCTGACAATCCCAACGCGAAATACCTCTATGTCTACAAGATTGCCAGGAATTGCAATGGCGATCTGAATTGCCTTGAGGTTCCCACCGGTCCTGGGGCCTACGGCATAGCTCTGGATCAGCCTCTTATGATTTTCTGGAGGATGTACCTGGAAAAGGCTACAAAGACCGGGCCATCTTACTCGGAGATAGTGTATGATAGAGCCATAAAGTTTGATCCGAAGACTCAGGCAGGGTAGGCAAAAACGGAGCCTGGTGGAGACAACTACGACCCCAATAGAGGCCGAGATGGAGAGCAGCGTCCTTGAAAGTCCGGCCATTTTATTTTTTTGCTTGTCAAATCTCGACGTGATAAACGCATATTCTGTGTATTTTATATAACAATCATGTCATCATATTCGAATTCTTGAATCCAGGCTGTTATCAAGGCTAATTTTAATTGCACAGATTGTTTTTTTTTGTGTACGTCACGAGTCGGGCCTCCGGCCCTCCCGCGCTAATGCCCTGGGCCCCCCTCAACGCCGGGGAGGCTTGGATACAAACGAGGCTGGCCGTTGATGGTATGAGATGTAACAATATGAATATTAATTGTATGTGGAATGAAAAGTCAGCGTGAAAATTCATATCCATATGCAAGACCGAATGTCAACTGTTTTATAATCATGATTGAATTCTCCGGGCGGGATGGTGCACGTCTTTTCAGACATGGGGATTCTTGTGATTATTTATTTAGTCATTCCCTTATTTCGAGATTTATTTTCCCCATCCTAGATAATTCTTTTTATTGCTTCGGAAGTCGTCCATACTTCAACAATTCCGGCGTTGCTAATCCTCTCAAAATGCTTGTCGTTTGAGATCAGGATTCCACCTGCGCCCAAACATGTGGCTGCATGAAGGACATCAGCCTCCTGGCCTTCTGGGAAAAAACGGCTGGCATCTGGCGATATCGTCATCCAATAACTCCAAGACCTCAACCTTCTGCTGGAGACGATAAAACAAGATCTGGCCAAAACCGCCAAATTCATTAGCGTATTTTCTATAACCAGATCATTTGACCTCGTCCATCCCCGTCTTATGGCAGCGATGAAAACATTAGTGTCCAGCAAAAATCTTGTACTTCTCTCGTGCAATCCTATTGCCCTCTTCCTCGATCTCCCCTTCAAGCTTATCGAGATCCACATTCCTGGCTTCTTCTATTATTCCCTTCATTATAGCAGATAGATCCATTTTCTTAAGCAGTATCATATCGCTTGTAGCATCGTCTATAATGAACTCATCGCCGGGATTCATGTTAAGCATGGCTCTCAAGTCTGCTGGGAGCTGAATCCTGCCATTTTCATCCAGCTTTATGGTCCAGGGCCTGGAACTCATCTTTAGTTTTATCTGCAATCAATAGTATTAAAGTGTTGGTATCCCTTAAAATTTAATCCAATAGGACGGCGTCTTTTCGCATGTAAATCAAGATCATGATGTCGAAACATCTCGATTTTTATCCGCCGCGTTTGATCCCCTGCCCCGGCTCATGGGCGTTTCAGCACTATGTTGTAATAAGGCCAATTGATTTACACAAGGCCGCTTTTTTTGGGACACCGCCAGTCGGCCCACAGGGCTGCAGGCAAAGGGGGCCCTCAACGCCAGAGAGATGAAGGCCTGGCCAACTACATTTAAGAAATAATCAGAACAAAATTCACTTTCGACTAGCAGAAAGCTCAATTTACCTCCCCCTGGTGAATATATGCGCCGTTGATAAACCTTTTTGCCGGATGCACCATATTTTTTATGCGTATGTCAGTTCTGAAAAATCGTAAGTACTTTTGCAGCAGGAGACAGAAGATCACACCCAAATCCTTTCATATCAGGGAGGACATAAGGATCGAAAATGAAACTCAAGATCACTCTCGCCGGTCCAAAGGTGCATGATGTCGGCTACCGGGTGTTCTTGCTCAAGAACGCAATGAACACCGCCCTGCCAGGGCTTTCTACCTACAACTGGGAAGGAGACGGCAGGCAACAAGTGATTGCCCTGGTAGAAGGGGATGAGGCTCGAATCAAAGCATTCCTCAAAAAGATTGAGAATGATAGGCCAGAGCTTGCTCAAGTCACTGAAGTGACCTCTGAGCCCTACGAAGGCGAGGTTGGTCGAACCAGCGAGGTTGCCATGCTCTGCTCATTCGTTCAACTGGATAAGGCCATCCCGCTGCTCCTCGATATGAGAGATGATCTGAAGGCGGTGCGGAAAACTTCCGACGCAACCCTCGATGAGGTCAGAGCAGTGCGAAAAACTACTGATGCGACCCTTGAGGAGATCAAGGGCATGAGGGAAGACATCCAGCCTGGATACGTCTCGAACTTCCAGCAGATGCAATCCGATATCAGGGCGATAAAGGAACGCCTGGGGATGCCTTGATCATAACGCAATTAAATGAAAAATCTCAAGGCGGGCCCAGGCCATAGTCTTGAACTGCTTTTATGACGCTCGAAAGGATTTCGACTACCGTTATAGTCGATTTCTTGAATCCAGGGCTGTTATCAAGGCTGAGATTGATTTACACAAACTGTTTTTTTGTGCACGCCGCGAGCCGGCCCACCGGGACGCAGGCAAAGGGGGCCCCTCAAAGCCAGATAGATCGGAATTAGCCGTCGATGGTTTTGGCATTGAGATATATTAAAGGGAAAATTCGCCAGGCGGGCCTAGGCGAAAAGTTTGAACTGCTTTGATGAGGATCGAAAGATCTCGAATGTCATCATAGTTGAGTTCTCGAATTTAGGCTGTTATCAAGGCTAAGATTGATTTACACAGACTATTTTTTTTGTGCACGCCGCGAGTCGGCCCTCCGGGCCTCCCGCGCTAATGCCCTGGTCCCCTCAACGCCGGGGTGGCTTGGATACAATCGAGGCTCGCCGTTGAATGGTCATGACTCTTCAGACATGGACAATACATCATTGCTTCTCGAATATCCGAACCTTTAAAAAGAGGAGCATCAATTGTGACACTTAACGAGATCAATCCATCATCCTCCTCAATAACTTACCCTAATTGTAACGGCTGACGAATACAGCTTCCTGGGTGCCATCCACACATCTATTGTTCTCATACTGGCGGCAGAAGATGTATTGGCTATCTACATTGCGCTCTTCAGTCATAGAAAAGACTCCTACAGACATTGTCGTCATACCACCTGTGATATCTGCAGCGATATCTCAATCGGACTGAGCCCCTTTGCATTCAGCCAGTTAAGGATCAGTGCCAGTCTTCAGTCGGATTTCCTCGATATTCTGCGGGTCGACCACCTCTTTCTTACAGTGATCTTCATCGAGAGCGAACTCCTCCATCAACTGATTGGCCACGTCTCCGATCTTGCTGAGCAGAGAAAGCTACATACTCCGCTTTCTGATGTTTTAGAGCCATTCGGATGGTGTCAGGTTGGCGGCCAACTGTGAAAATCATACCCACGTCGAGGCACCTGAAAGGCGATATTCTGGCCGCGTAAGGGCTTCTGGCATTGACCGAATATAGCAATCGTTTTATAGATTAATGCCAACAACGCCAGTCCACCTACTGCGGCTATCGTTGCAAAGATCAGATTACCCTCGAGAATGCCTGCTATAAAGAATTGTAGGAGAATGGCTTCAATCAAGATGCTCTCCCAGTTGGCGCGGAAGTATTGGGTTAACCTGTTCATTCATACATCTCACAATAAGCTTAATGAGCCACGTCTTTTCAGACAGGGATAATTTATAATGTCAATATATATGTCTTATGGGTCATAAATTCCGTCCGCGACTCCCCAAAGTACTTATCTTTGAATGCCATTTCGCCCAACAGGAGACTACTATAGAGTTATGCAACCTAATTCCAGATCACCAAATCGTACTTTAAAATCAAGTAGCCTATCTTTGGTCAGGTCGGGTCTTATGGCTAAAGATCCATCTGTGGCCAGATTTCTTGTATCAGGCGACCAGCCTCCAAAGCTGACAATGGCTCTTCTCCTGGCAGAGAGAATTCATCTGGCTTTAGTTGAGCTCTCCAATGGCTCCAGTGTATTCACGGGCTGCGATAGCTCACATCGGCCTTTAAAGGGCCACGAGCACGCATACATCTTCTGCGAATCAAATCTGGGGCTGGGAAGGGGGAACGAGGGAGAGATAACTCATGTCACAGTTTCTTCCTCGACCGGTTTCAGTTCCCATGATCAGAAAGCTCTGCAAAAGTTGGAGCATGTCTACGGTGGAAGTGTTCCTGATGTTCATCTTTCGCTATTGGGCATGGGCCAGCCAGAGGATTTTGGAGGAACAGACCTGGAGCTGGGTCGGTGTTCACTGCTAGCCAAATCCCGAACATGGATTTCACGCCTGCCTTTTGTTCCCACCCGCCACCCCAAGATCACGCGGGCGGGCGCTGCCAAGCGAGATGCCACAGGCTTGCAGATCGACAGCCCAGAGCACGAGCTGAGAAGACTATTGAAGCTGGGCGGATTTCCAGTGCCAGCAATGGTGGAGCGAGTGCCCTGCACGCAATCTGGGCGAGAGCAAGGTATTCTGGTCCAACTTCCAGAGCGTGCGCAATGATAACTCCCATGGGATAAAAGCATCCAGCCGAGCAGCCTATGGATTTCGCATCCACTTCCTAGAGCCGGTGCAGGGGCCGCTGGCTGTTGGGATACGCGGCGCATTTTGGAATGGGGTCGTTTGTTGCAGATGGAAATGGAATAATCAAGAGGCATCAAAGAAGACCCTTTGGCTCGTGCAAATTTCCAAAGAAAGGGTGATATTCAAATCTGTCTGCTGGAGGCGAGAATAAGATTCCTCACCCAAGCCCATATTCCTTTATGGGCAGGAAACGGCTTTAGGGCTGGCTTGGGCAATAAGCTCATAGACCGTGTCTGTGCCGTTTATATCCATAATCCAAGAAGAGCCTTCAAAGGCGATAATGGAACGCCGCCATTGCAGAAAAAATTGCCAATTATCTCAATGCTGCAGCTATGGCAGGCTATTTACATCATTTCCTCTGGAAGACCAAAATGATTCTCTCAGGTCATTTGAGGCCCCTTTGCCTTTGATTCTCAAGCCGCCGGCTACTGGCTCTTACAGTCCCGAAGACTGCGCAACGGTTGGCTTTGCTGTGATCGGGTCCGCTTTGGATAGTCTGCCATATCTGTTTTTGGCCTTAAGAGATCTTGGGAAATCGGGTCTAGGACAAGATCGCCATATTGGAGGCGGCAGATTCGATCTGGAGTCAGCATGACAGTCTGTCTCCCCAGGAAAGAAAACAAGTGTACAATAACGGCAATCTGCAGAGCAAGATAAGCACTTTTAGCTATTTGGATCTTCTCGGGCAGGCAGAAAAGTTTGATGGCTCTGTAACCTTGAGATTTCTAACGCCAACGCATATCGGAGACGGGAGTGGATATTCGTCTCGTCCCGTCCTTTGGGATGCTTCTAGGGCATTTGCTCTTGCGTGCCAATATGCTATCATCTTCGCATGGAACAGGATATCTCTACAGCCCTGAAGAATGCCAGGATATGCTGGAAAAGGCTGAAAAGGTGGAGCAAGTATCAGCCTTTGTGGATGAGGTTCATCTCCATCGCCAGAACCGATATGCAAAATGAGTCTCACTGGCAGCCTCCTCACTTTTTGGGAGAGATCGTCTACAGAGGATCTTTCTCAAAGGATATCATGGCCCTGCTTTCGCTCGGACAAATAATTCATGTAGGAAAGGGGGCTTCAATTGGCAATGGAATGTTCAGAATGGAAAAAGGCCCATAGCATTGTTTATGGTCTTAGGCTAATCCTTTGGCGCGAGCTGCATCTCTCAGGGCTTGAAGATCGATGATCTCGGCCACCTCGAACCTTGTTGGCAATGCTCCCTTTACCGGCCTCATCCTGATAATGGTAGGCAAATATCCACATCTCCCATGGATTTCAGAAATCAAAATTGCTGTGGTGTAGTTGAGTGAAGGCAGATTTATGAGAATGGAAAGAGTCTGCCATTCTCTTTTAGAAAGGACTACATTGTCGATTAATGCAATGGCCTGAGGAGCTAATGGCTCTTCGGTCCGTATGTTGCTGTTGATCTCAATTACCTTCTCGACATTTTCGCCTGTTATCACTGAAATCTGATCCAGATGGTCATTGGTAAGTGGATGGGCGAAATTTATTATTATCATGGCTATGGCTGCAATTGCTTTATCTTGCTTAACCTCAAAACGACTTCCTCTGCTTTTGTCACAAGCTTTCCTGACTGCATAGGATTGCTCCTCATTCCACAATGGGCGACATCATTTCTCAACTGGATCAGATCTCTCCAGATTCCAATCAGCTCAGACTCTTCTTCTGAACTGTTCTCTGTCGAGATCGTAGATCTTGCCATGCTATTAAGCATGTCCTCTGCTTTCTCTCGGTCAGACAGCAGATTCATGCCCATAAGCGATGTGTAGTAAGTCACTACCCATTCTCTTGATAGCAATATTGCCTGTATGACCTGGCCTTTTTCCAGCTGCCGCCTCTGTATTTTAAGCTCTATAGCCAGACGATGATTTATATCCTTCCTTGGATCCTGGAGAGAAAGTGGACTGAATTCCTGATTGATACGATCTATCAAGAGCGAGAATGGTTTGGCCCAATCATCTGCTTCCTTTCTGCAGCTGTCTGGCCGGTTGGACATCTTCCATGCTTTGTTCATAACCTCCTCGGATCGGGCCAGGAGCATTGCCCTTGATATTTCTTCAATATCTGCAGCTATGTTCTTCAGCTCTCTGGGTGGCTGTCGGCCATCTCTGGATTCGGGAATTTTATAAGCTACCTGGTGAGCATCTCTGAGGAGGTGAGCTATTTCTGAACCCTGATCAGTCTTAACAAATTTATCTGTAGCATTTGTCCAATCCAATAGCGTGATAAATGGTGTCAGATCAAATACGGGGCTTCTATCATCCACTCTGGCTTCATATGCTCCATAGACAAGGGCTTCAAGCTCCATATCTTTTGCAGCCCGAAGATAAGAGACTGCTATTATGGCCAGGAAAGGTATTGACCTAAAGGCATGCGTTATGTCAAATATGATCCTGTCGCCGCTGTCCACATTCTGAGTCAATTTTTCGAAGATTGACCATATCTCTGCTTCATTCTTTCCGTCTGGGATGGAGATTGGACGTAATGACGTTTTTCCCTTTAGGCGATTTGATAGGATTTCCAGATACTTGTTCTCTGCATCTTTGGTGAGGAATACAAGAATCTCTTCTGGACTAAAGAAACTGTTGAGAGCCTCTGGAAAGAGATTTGTCCTGCAGCTCTTTTCATTCAGAAAATATGTGGTTTCAGCATAATTTTGTATGCCGAGAAACGTGATCGCTTTCCTCCAAAGGTGATGCCCCCAGAACCTCTATTTGATCGGCCTTGCCAAGATCCATCCAAAGGGTTGCATCTGGTATTTTGGATCATCATCCATAAGCGCCAGCTTTCTGGTCTTCGGAAACTCAGCAACATTTGCTCTCCCGAGACGGAATGCATCACGGATATCGTCAAGAAGATCCGGAAATAGCCTGGCCACAGTCATCCCATGCCAACCCGATCCCCATCCAGCCCTTAAGAGCATTCCGCCTCTTTCTTTCATTAAGGGATTGCAGTTTCTTATAAAAATCACAAGGAACTGGTTCATCATATTCCGAGAAGAAATCAATTTCAGACTTTATATAATCAGAATAATAAGATCTAGCGATTTTTTCCAGGTCCTTCAGATCTTCCACCTTTAAATTAAGCTTTGATTGAATATCATCTCTGAGAAGGAACGGATCTATGTCTAAAGAGATCTGGGTCTCTGTACCTGGCCGGAAGGCTTCGGCGCATAACGTCATTTTCGTCTCAAGTCTGTCGCCGCTGCAGATTCCTCACAGCTGCATCAAAGCACTGGAGCTGCTCCTTGGGTATGATGTCGGTGTCTGACACTTTCAGAGCGCGAAGGTGATCATAATTGGGGTGATTTCCTTTGACAGGATCTCTTCCCAAAAACAATCTCTCCAGAGGCTGCGCTGCCCAGGCCGCGAACTCCTCGGTCCAGCACGCTCTATTGCGGACTCGATCTTATCTCTGGCCTCATTCATCAGGCTTGAATCGTTCTTGATTCTCTCCCAGAGAATTGCTGTTCTAGAGCACCTTTTAGCGAGCTTCCAGGCACGTATGGACTTCCTAATCCATCCTTCAGGCAGCAAATGATTTCGCCCTGAGGAGGCCGCCGCAGGGTATTGAATATGATGCCACCTGTGCCGGATCGATGCCCTTGCGCGCAAATAAGCGCCAATATCAAAGTTCCTCATGTCCATGGCATCGGATAGCTCTTCCGGATCTACTTTCGGGAAGAGAGACGAGGCGTTGCAGATCTATTATCATTACCCGATCGCCTCTGACAACGTAGTCCATCTTGCCCAGCTTCAGTCCGCTGCCCACATGCACGAGGCGTAATGAAATGAAGAATATATCTCATTGTCCCATCCTCATGGGTGCTTTAAATGCTAGGCCATAAGAGAGGATTCTTTTTGCCTTTTCGTGTTCCTTCGCCACCTACGTCCTCCATGCAACCAAGCAAATTCTCCGGTCCGCAAGGGACTACTGAACCCTCGACGAGCATTCTCACGCTTCTCTTCCTCTTGTCGGATTTGCCTGCCACCCAGCCTCTTCTTGTGATCAAGCCGTAATAAGATCTGGGCAGAATAGCGGTTTCTTCTCTTCGTGGACGACACAGGGAGAGAAGCATCGCCCCATCACCCTCATCAGATCCTAAAGACAGTGAACCTGGGTCTAAGATAAAGAGAAAAGAGCCTCTTCCGGAAGACCTTTCTCCTCCCAGTCCCTTCATCACCTAAAAGACGCAAGGCGCCCTCCAACTTAGATTTATAAGCTGCATCCAGGAAATCTACCAGCATGTACAGACCACAATCTTTCATGAATCTGACATCTCCTGCGTAGTAGATATCCGATCGTCTTGTGTCACGATCCAAGGTTACTCGGGGAGCCTCGCCTACTGTCCATGCTGAGCCTGTGCCTACCATATCTTGAATTTGGGTGGCTTCTTGAGGTGAGACAATTACATTTCCAGGATCTCCTCGAACTATTTTGTAACTGCAATCCAGAAGGCTTTTTCCTTGAGCCAGGCTCTGAAATATGGAATGCGAGATCAATGAAGCCCGCCGGAAGTTCTTCTCCTGTCCAGCCTGTCCCAGGCCATGCAAGGGCTTGGGTAAAATCATCGTCTTGCCAATAAAGGGGAAGGTTGAGGATATGAGGAAGGGTGGTCTGGCCTGACAGTACAAATCCAGGAGTTCAAGGAGATCTTCTTCACCATAAAGCAGTCTCCAGGCCCAGCATATCGCTCCGAAGAGAGTGTCGGAGTGGAGCATTGCCGAGGTTTCCTCCAAGCCCACGCCACGCTCGCCGATATGGAACGGTGCATTGGGCTTGATAAGATAATAGCTAAAATCAGGCATGGCTCACCAGCGAGATTCAAGCAATCGATCTGCTGTTGGATCTGTCTGCAAACTCGTCCCGGATAGGGCAACGGAATTCATATCTGCGTTAATATGCGGTATCTCGCCCTGGCCTGTAGCGTAGTAATTTTGTAGGACGCCAGGCCACGTTTTCAATTTCGAATTTTATTTTGCCGTAACCGCGAGATCCCTGACCACCCAGAGAGTCATCCTCCAAGAGTGCCATGGCCTGGAAGACATGCTTTAGGAAATTTGAATCCTCCTTCACGAAGATGTTGAAGATCATGCCGAAGCCGAACTCAGATCCTGCCGGGACGCGCTCGATCTGCCTAGGCGTCGCCTGGGAGGTGATGCGATCGATGACCACTTCGGTCTTGACATCAGTAAAGAGAAGATCAGTCTCCGCTTTCTCCAGTGTCTTGGCAGTCTCTTCAGTCATCATGGCATCTCTGACCATCAGACGAGTAAGGGTAGGCATAGTATTGTCAGTCTCGCCAGATTCAGTCGACTCGGGCAGTCTTGATGGAGTCAGCGGTGACACCAAAAACCCGGCAGACGCTGCACTTTTCAAAGTCCGCTAGGTCCTTGCACATGTGAATCCAGGAGTTTGCAACTTTGTTATTGAATGGATTTGTCTTCGGATCTCTCCATGAGGCTTCTCAGACTGCCCTTAAGCGAGGAGCCTGGAATGTAGGGCCTGCGAGTTATGGAATCCCTCACCACCACGCTGTCCACACCTCCAATCTCCATGCCCGTGCTCGAACCGCCCACATGAAGCCCGGTAAGAGCGATTATCTTGCCCT
Source organism: Methanotrichaceae archaeon (assembly GCA_963813075.1). Taxonomy (GTDB): domain Archaea; phylum Halobacteriota; class Methanosarcinia; order Methanotrichales; family Methanotrichaceae; genus Methanothrix. Next base: position 36,433 of record CAWEXU010000013.1, on the reverse strand, counting down.
CAATGATGATCTTGCCCAAAAGCTTTGTCATTTGTAATCACCTATGGTAAGCCAAAATGGCCTCAAAGAAGCTGACGAATCGAGAGAAGTCTTCAGGACCCTGGATCTTATCGATGCATTTAGAGAATACATTCTTGATGCGAATGACCTCCGGCTTTTTGCTGGCGGCATAAGCAAGCCTAGGCTTGAGCATGACCACTCTATCTCTGGAAAAAGAGCCCTCGCCCTTGTTGAAGTCCATCTCCATTCTCTTGACCTCACCGTAGATCCGGCGCAATTGAGCGGTCTTAAGATCCTGGATCGATCCGGCGAGGTTCTCTGCGTCTCTTCACTAGAAGATCCCCGGTGTATTCCTTAAAGGAGCCGACCTTAGAGATATGGCTTGAAACCTCATCCTCGATGCTGGCCCTTTGCTGCCTTTCCTCATCCCTTCTTCCGCTTTGATTCATGACTTACCTCTCTGGTGAGCAGCTCGGCCCACCTGGCCGGCACTCCCAAGTATTCGATCAAATCCCTCTGGCTGATAGTCCCCTTCCATTCGTTCTTCAAGATGGCGATCTTAATCTCGGCAAGATCCTCTCTCGAATCCCTTGCTCCTGCCTCCTGCCCGGTCCAAGAAGTAAATCAATCTCCAACGCCACCTGTCGTGGAGGGCTAAACGTTCAACATCTTCTTGAGAAAGCATCCTTTTCTTCAGAAGGTCTCTTTTTTTCCAATATAGATCCCAGGCAGAGTAAAGATTCCAGAGGACCGATCTGGGTAGTGTTTTGCCCTTTCGCTCAACTTTCAAACACAATTTAAGTAGGTCAGCAATTTCACTAGGAGATGCGCATCTCAGTCCAGTCCATGGTCTCTTTTAAGAATGAAATTGCATCCTTCTCCACCACACCATATTTCTCTCTGGACTTGGCATCGTCCAATGCCTTCTTGGCTGATTCTGCCGACTTGTAAAGAGGATACTTCTCATCAGCAATTGTAATCCCTCCAGACAAAGAAAAGTTGGGGTTATTGCAGGTGAAAACCCTGAAGTCCTCTCTGATGCGCATGGCAATCTCCGGAATCACATCCCATGAACCGATAATGAAGAGATCATCGCCTCCTGAGTAGATCAAGATATGCCTTATCTGGCCATTCCTGACAGATCCTATCTATCCATCCGTCGAAGAAGATGGAGAGCATAGTGCTCAAGGTAGAGATGCGCGAGAGCGTGGCATTCTTTCCCAGACCTTCGGAGAAGACCAATCCTAAATTGTCGACATCCATGCGAAGAATGCCGATTCTGGGAACGCCGCAGCAGCGTTCGGCAAGCTCGCTCAGGTCGGCAATCGTCCCATCTGCCAGTCTTTGGGGTGGTCCTGGCAATGAGGCGAAATCCGAGAGCGGCGTGATTCTCGGCGGCAATCTTAGCTAGCTTTTCGTCGATAAAATTGTCCGGCCCCAGGGAATAGACTGTCAACCTCTGATTCGTGGAAGTTTTTCATGAGGTGATCAAGGTCATCCTTGTTCCGGCTGTAATAGTAGTATTCAATTCCAAAGGGCTCGAAGGTGCAAAGATGGCGTTTTTCCAGAGGATCATCCTTCCGGCCTCCCTGGACCTCAATCAGATACTCTCGTCTTAGGCAGCCGCTCGCCCATTTTCTCGAAGGTTTTGCAATGATCGCAGAAGGCCTTCTCCGGGTTGGGTGAATGCCATCGGTACCAGCCCCCTTCAGCTCGATACCACAAAGTCTCCCTCTCGCTTGCAGACATCGCAGACGGGAGCGCTTGCCACCTTTTTCATCAGGATTCAGGCCGAAAATTTCCTGGTAGGCCTCCGAACCCAGCAAGGAGAATCGTTGCAGCTTGGATATGCCTGCCGGAGTTCATGGCTTTGCCCCATTTAGTAGAGAGACCAGACAGTGTATCCATCCGAGGTTCCCTGCAGATCACGGGCGGTCATCTTGGTCCAGCCTAGGGCCAGAAACATGTCGCCATGATGCATTTTGAGAAGGGCTCTTTCCAGTGTCAGCTTTAGATCTTGCAGTCGTTTTTCGTCAGCAGAGCTTATGAGGAGGTAAAAGTGGCCGCCGCCGGAATAGATAAGATTAGCCGGAGGATAGCCCAATTCCCGCAGCATAAACTTGGCTGCGGCCTCGGAGAGGAGCTGAAGATAGAGGGAGCGTCCTCGAAGTCCCTTGGCCGCTCCTTTGGAGGTGATGGTGTAAAGAAAGTCCTGAATGCCAGAGACATCGCCTGCCACCAGGAGGAATCTCTCCTTTCCAGCCGTTTCCGAGAGCATCGTCCTGTGAGACTTCATCATCACATCTTCTTTCATCAAACAAGCGGCGATAGCGCAGGTAATTCTGGAATGGTCATAGAGGGAAATATCCTGCAGCCCTGGTGACCGCAAAGGGAACGGCCCAGGTGTGCCGCTTTAGCAGATAGAGCAGAGTAGTAGTATAAGGCCTGTGATCTCTCGATTCTTTGGACGAGAGCGAGATCTTTTATCAGGCAATTCCATAAACGGTTGTAGGCTTTGGCGATATCCTGCATTTCGTCAGATGGGAAAATCACCTCACGGGAAATGCTCAGAGATTTGGGTGAGTAAAAAGCAGATCCAGGAAGATCACCTTTTTTAATATCTACAAGAGGAAAAAGGGATTGCAGAGGAGATGCAGCTTCAAATGCTTGCGTATCATCACTTCTGCCGGAGGAGATCCAATCAGCCAGAATCAGGACCCTGGCAGATTCATTTTCCGGCGAGTTGAGAATGGCTCCGGCATCAGGCACTGATTCTAAATCTATTGCATCCTCCATGCCATGCAAAAGGAGTGGTTTTAGAAGGGATGAGGCGATCTCATGGCAATTCCCAGAAAGGCCAGCCCGCTGGCCGACTTTGCCTAAATCGTGGAGCAGGGCGCCCAGAAGGACTGCGTTCATTCAATACGAAGAACAGCTTAATGAATAAATAAGTTTCCCATAGATTTTAGGGAGGGCTAATATAATACGTCGGAGGGATCATTGCATTTCAATTGGGCCACGTCTTTTCAGACATGGATAGTTGGCTTTGCGAATCGTGGCAAAGGATCCGTTCTCCAGTTTCAATTGGGCCACGTCTCTCCAGACATGGATCCTTGCCCAATCGGCCGAATCCCGATGAACATCCAGTAGCAGTTTCAATTGGGCCACGTCTCTTCAGACATGGATAGAGGTAAACACTCGATCATCAGAATCACAAAACATTGTCTGTTTCAATTGGGCCACGTCTTTTCAGACATGGATAGCTGATCGTACTGATTCGCGCCCGCGTAGAACGGAAAGTGTTTCAATTGGGCCACGTCTTTTCAGACATGGATAGTTCGGATTGGATCAGCATATGTATAGTGGCAGTTGCCACAGTTTCAATTGGGCCACGTCTTTTCAGACATGGATAGTCGGAATCACGATTGTGAAACGCCGATAGTGAAGGTTTCAATTGGGCCACGTCTTTTCAGACATGGATAGATGCTGGTGAAGCAATCTGATATAGCTGTCAATGATACATGTTTCAATTGGGCCACGTCTTTTCAGACATGGATAGATGAGGACACGTCTGAGGCTATTAGTAACGATGTCACGGTTTCAATTGGGCCACGTCTTTTCAGACATGGAAATAGGGTCTGCGAAATCTGAACTATCGTGTGCAACTTAGGTTTCAATTGGGCCACGTCTTTTCAGACATGGATAGTGGATTTGGATGAGGTGACTTAGCGCTGGCTAGCGCCGTTTCAATTGGGCCACGTCTTTTCAGACATGGATAGTGTCATGAGCTATTTCGAGAGCTGCGCTAGATCGAGATGCGTGTTTCAATTGGGCCACGTCTTTTCAGACATGGATAGATGTCAAGTTAGACTGGACATTGTAATCGTCGTAGATCGTTTCAATTGGGCCACGTCTTTTCAGACATGGAAAGTTGACAATCAATTAGAATGGACAGCGCAATATGCTGACTTGTTTCAATTGGGCCACGTCTTTTCAGACATGGAAATGGAATGCGATGTCACAGAACGCTCACGGTGCAATAGCGTTTCAATTGGGCCACGTCTTTTCAGACATGGAAAGGAACAGGCATCGCAAACGCTGGGGAGCATGCCATTTAAGTTTCAATTGGGCCACGTCTTTTCAGACATGGATATGCATCGATCATTCTTCACGGTCGTTTCAGCATTTGAAGTTTCAATTGGGCCACGTCTTTTCAGACATGGATACGAGCGGCCGTTTTTCGGCCTTTACTGCTATCGAAAAAAAGCCGATTTTCGCACATACCGTCAACTTTGATGAATACTTTCAGAAAGTTGGGCTCTGTTCGAAGCGATTTTCGATATGCAATGGCTTTTCGCGCATCTCCCAGGGTTTTGGACACCACATCGACGTGCGAAATTTGCATCGAAATATTGATAAAAACAGTTATATTTTTGCCCATCCGTCTGGAGCGAATGGCCCTATGCAATAGGGTGCCTGCTTGCCAGATGCCTACAATCCTTCAATTTTCCCTGGGTATATTTATTGATTGTGCTTCAATCCAAAGTGGCATAGATCTGGCAGCCTGGGGATGCGATCTCAGGTCCTGCCATGAGGCTATCACATCGATAGATAGCGATTATTATGATTTGATGACATCAGACTATGACCGCCTTTGCGCGAGGATTCTTCCGCCCTAACTCCGATGAACTCAATCCTCTCCATCGCACCGCCGTCAGCCGGTCCCAGATCAACGATCATGATCCGGTCCTGGTCGTGCTTGATGAGATCCGTCAGGGCCGCCACCAATTCCACCCGGCCTTTTGGGCGTAGATCGCAGCGAAAAACGGAATAGTGGATAGGCTCACCAAAGCCTTTCATGGTCTTATGCACCCTTTGCAGCCTTTTTGGGTCCATGATATCATAGCTTACCACATAACAGTTCCGTCCAGACAAATACATCACCTCCTGCTGAACGCAGGATACTCCTTTATCTCGCCAAAGAGCACTCTGGAGAGAAGTCTGCGCCTGAATCTCAAATATCCGCCGGTAGCTGACAGCGTAGCCGAAGATAGGATGAGTGATCTCAACCTCCATTTGCCTTTCATAGCCTCCAATAACCGTCTTCTTGGCCTTCGAGGTGAGGGAGATGCCCAGCCCCGTCCTGATAAAGTCCTTTTCATTCAGCTCTCTTTTGTTAACTTCTAGGATTGCGAAGGACAGAGCGGGAAGTCCCCATCCTTCAGGGTGGTCTCCCGGACTGCGAGTCCGGGGGAGTTGCGACGCAGTCGCAACAGGATGAAAGCGGAGTCCTTTGCCATGATTACTTTCACGTCGTCCTCAGCTAATATAAGTATTAGGTATGCATTACTGTATTCGTTTGATGATCAGCTACAAGTACCCCATATTCCCGACCAAGATCACTCAATGGAAGTTAGCGGAGAATTTAGATGCTTGTAGATGGCTCTATAATCGGCTTCTCCAAGACCTGAACGAAGCAAAAGAAAAAGGCATCAAGCTCAAGACCTATGATACTCAGAATATGATTCCTTCTCTGAAGCTTGAGAATCCAAAACTCAACCAAGTCTATTCCAAGGTTCTTCAGATGGTGAATTACACTCTTTGGTCTAACATCAAAGGCCTCTTTGCATCTAAGAAGTACGGTCGGAAGATTGGTCATATCAGATTCAAGGGATATGGTTGGTATAATACCCTAAATTACAACCAATCAGGCTTCAAAATCGATCAAGATCATAATATATTACATCTCTCTAAGATCGGAGAAATGCGGATCAAGATTTATCGAAAGATCGAAGGTTGTATCAAAGCCGTCATAATCAAGAGAGAAGGCGAGAGATGGTTCGCCATAGTCCAGGCAGATCAGGAACCACAGCCGTTACCAGAAACTGAAGAAGCAGTAGGTCTGGATGTCGGTCTGACCTCCTTCGTGGTTGATTCTGAAGGCAATGAGATAGAGAATCCGAGATGTGCAGAACAATCTCACGATAAGCTTGCTAGACTGCAAAGAAGGCTGGCCAGAGCGGTGCGGGGATCGAATAATTATAGAGCGATCAAGGATAAGATTGCCAAATTGCATAGGAGAATCAACTGCCAACGAGATGATTTCCTGCATAAGCTCTCCCGGATGTATGTCAATAACTTCGATATCATTTGCGTCGAGGATCTTGATGTCAAAGGTCTAATCGAGAAAGGCCATAATAATAGTATGCATCGCAGCATTCATGATGCATCCTGGTCAAAGTTCATATTCATGCTCTCGTACAAGGCTCAAAGTGCTGGTCGAAAGCTGATAAAAGTAGATCCCAGGAACACGACTCAAAGGTGTTCCGTTTGTGGATGCATCGTAAAGAAAGATCTGTCGATACGAGCACATGAGTGCCCTTATTGTGGGTTCTCGTGTAATCTCGGAATCGAGACTAAAATGCTTCCAGGAACATACTCTTCGCAGGGATGGAACAGCCCACAGCGTCCATAGAACCAAAACCACTACACCACATATCAGTGATGCAAGTTTTGGCGATGACGTGGGAAGCCGCGCCCTTCAGGACGCGGTAGTTCACACAGCGTAATTGCAGTCGAGTCCGCTATCAGTGGCCTGAACTCCTCCATCATGTCCAGCGCCAGTGCCGGCCGGCCGTACCTCGGCCGGTGGTAGAATCCCAAGATACGGATCAAAGCCCACCGCCAGCAGGGTCACAAACATCTCTTTCGCCAGGACGGCATATAGATACGAGAGCACAGCGTTGACCGGGTCCTTTGGCGGACGCCTGTTCCTGCTCTGGAAGGAGAACTCCTCATCCCCCTTGAGGAGGTGATCCAGCCGGCCAAAGTAAAGATCTGCCGCCGCCCCCTCGATTCCAAGGAGCTTCTCCGCACTTGACGCCTTCTTCGCATCCCGGGAGAGCTTGTCCAGGCTCTCTTGCACCGCTGATGAGGGCTCGGGATCATTTCTGCGCAGCTGAGTCCGACAGTTACTGATCCTGCAAAAATACCTCTGTGCACCTCAACGCTTGGGGGATGAGGATAGGCAGTTAATGGATTCGCATCAAAAGAGTATTCGCATTATCACATCCCAACCCTTCAACGGCTTGCCTCGTTTGTATCCAAGCCACCCCGGCGTTGAGGGGACCAGAGCATAGCGCGGGAGGCCCGAAGGCCCGACTCGCGGCGCCCACTAAAAAAGATAGTCTGTGTGTATCTGAATTAACCTTGATGAACAGCCTGGATTCAGGAAAACATCATATCCGATATCCTTAGATCTCAAAACCGATATCCTTAGATCCTTACAAAAGCAGTTCAAATTCAAACTTTAACCTGGGCCCGCCGGGAGAATTCTTGCCTTAATATATTCCAAGAAGAAATGAAGCTCCCGGACGGAAATGATCAGCCTGGCAGGAGAAAAAGAACGCCTGGCCTGGCTCATCTTGACGTGGCCCATGCCCGTCCAAGGCTCCAATTACCATCCTGAATCCGCCGGTTCTACCCCAGATAAGCCTACCTGCAGGACCGGTATCGTGGATAGAGCATCCACAGCCGCAACCAGGAGCACAAATAGGACGATGATGACCTTGATGGCCAGGAAATATCCATCTGCCCCAGGCATATCCAGGCCGTAAAGGTAATCCCCGTCTATTCCGACCGTTGACATATGATCACAGGGATCTATATTGCACTACGTCCACAAATTCTTTTCCCTCTAATACCTTCTCCGGATCATGTAGTCGGCCAACTGGAGCATCGTCTCTTTGGCCGGTGAGGGAGGCAGAACATCTAAAGCCCTCTTGCCCCGGAGCACCATCTCCTCTGCCCGGGATCTGGCATACTCAATCGATCCGCTCTCCTGGAGAATCGAGATCGACCGGGAGATCTCCTCTGCCGAGGCGTCCTTCTTGCCGAAGACCGGCACCACAACGTCATTGGCAAAGGCATGGATCATGATCAATGTCTTCTTCCCCTCGATCAGGTCTCCCCCCTGCCTCTTTCCCGAAACCTTCTCCGGGGTCAAGAGATCGATGACATCATCCTGGAGCTGAAATCCCATCCCCGTCAGCCGGCCGAACTCGTCCATCGCCCGGACGACCTCGGGCGATGCCCCGGCTAAGAGTGCCCCCATCCCGGCAGAAGCGCCATAGAGAACACCGGTCTTCTTCTCGATCATCTCCATGTACTCCTTCTCAGTCACCCGCTCCCGTGACTCGAACTCCATATCCAGCCACTGGCCCTCGCATATCGCCGTGCAGGTCCGAGAGAGCATATTCATCGCCCCCAGGATCCTCTCCGGGCTGGGCCGCAGTCATCCCCAAAACCTGAAAGGCCTTCGAGTACAGGGTATCGCCAGCCAGAATCGCTCCCGACTGCCCCCAGATCTTGTGCACTGCAGACCGCCCCCGGCGCACATCGGCATTGTCCATGATGTCATCATGAATGAGAGTGAAGTTATGGACCAATTCGATGGATACCGCCGCCGGAGCCAGGGCGGTAGGCTCTCCTCCCGCAGCCTCAGCCGCAAGGAGCAGCATCGATGGCCTCAACCTCTTCCCGCCGGAGTCCACCAGGTGCCGGCTCGCCTCATACAGGCCGCGCGGATGCATCACCGGCAGCAGCTCCTCAATGGTTGCCGTCACCAGAGCCGCACGATCCTCCAGCTCTTCCTCCATCATCCTTCTCACAACCTCCCTAACCCCTGATTCTATTTAAAGTAAGATTATGGTCTTTGCCACAATCTCAAATCGGCATCTCAGTCGATGAGCAGCTCCTGGCCGTTCCTGACCAGATGGATATTGGACCCCAGAGAGTAGCCCGTCTCCTCAGCCATCATCAGATAGCTGCCATGACTCCTCAGCGTCCCGTGGCTTGGTATGACGTGCTCCGGATTGATCATCCGCAACAGCTCCCAGTGATCCTCCTGGCAGGCATGCCCGGAGACATGCACATTATCGTAGATTCTGCCTCCCCTCATCTTCAGCTTGGTGACCGTGGTATGGCGGTTGGATTCGTTCAGAGGCTGGGGAATGATTCCCGCGGAGAAGATCACTCGATCTCCGGACTCCACCAGAAAGTCGGTCTCTCCATTGGCCACCCGGCTCAATATCGCTCCCGGCTCTCCCTGATGTCCGGTCATGATGGGCAGATACTTGTCCTTGCCCTCGTTCATGATCCTCTTCAGGGCTTTGTCCACCGACTTTCTCCTTCCAAAGACGGAAACCTCACCCTGCTGGGCATAACCGGTCCGCACAGCCGTCCCCCAGTACTTCTCCATGGACCGGCCCAGGAGAATCGGTTTTCTCCCCATCTTATGGGCAGCCTCGATTATCGCTCTGATCCGGGCGATATGCGAAGAGAAGGTGGTGACCACAACCCCGGACCTGGACTCCTCTGTGCCGATGAGAACGTCCATCACCATTTCCCTGGCGATCTTCTCCGAAGGCGTCTTTCCGGTGATGGAGGCATTGGTGGTCTCGGTGATCAGAGCCAGCACCCCCTCCTTTCCCAAAGCCCTCAGCCGGGCAAAGTCTGGCGGCTCGCCCAATGTCGGCGAGCGGTCGATCTTGAAGTCATTGGCATACAGTATGACCCCTTTGGGAGTGTGAATGGCGGCAAACACGCAGTCCACAATGCTGTGCTGCACCCGCACGAACTCCAGCTCGATATCCGGCGTGACCTGAAATCGCTCTCCAGCGTTCATGGTCCTCAGAGGATTGTTCACCCCGAATATCTTCTCCGACTTGATCTCCTGATTTATCAGGTCAGCCGTAAACGGCGAGGCGATGATCGGAGCATGGTACTTGTGGGCCAGCTTGGATATGGCTCCGATATGATCGAGGTGGCCATGAGTGCAGGCGATAGCCCTGACCTTTCCATCAACGTTCTCCATTATGCTGTCATCGGGAATGGCGCCTATGTTGATCAGGTCCGCGGCACGCATGGATTCCACATCGGTATCCTCATGAATCTGCACCCGATCCAGCCTGATCCCCATATCCATTACTACAATATCTTTTCCTATCTTTATCGCCGTCATGTTGCGGCCAATCTCATTGTAGCCGCCGACGGCGATTATCGCAATATCCTTCATTTTATCAACTCTCTATAAGCAGAAAACTCATTCAAATCATAACCCCGTGCCCCTAGCCATTCTCTGGTCCTTCCTAGAACCACAAGAGGGACTCGTTTTAGCTCCCCCGCCCTTCTGCAGCCGGTAAGGAACATACAGATCCTTAAAGCACGCAGATATGGGCTCATGGCCCGGACCACGGATTTAGCATCTTTTGTTGCCGGCTTGAGCATGGGAAGGGCAGTTCCGGCAAGGCTCGCCCCCAGGGATAGGCTTTTAGCCACATCCAGCCCGTTCCTGATACCACCAGAGGAGATGACATCCAGGCCCGCAGACCGGCACTCGACGATGCTCACGGGAGTGGGAATTCCCCAGCTCCAAAACAATCGTCCCATCTCCTCCAGCTCATCGTCGCCGACCTCAGCCGCCCGGTAGGTCTCAACCCCGGCCCAGGAGAGGCCCCCCTGACCGGAGACATCTATTATCCTGATCCCCGCATCTGCAAGACTGGTGGCCGTCTCCCTGGATATGCCCGCTCCCGTCTCTTTGACGATTATGGGCACCGACCCATTTGCTGCCTCTCTTAACACCTGGACCACCCCGGAGGCATCTCAGATCCCCCTCCGGCTGAATGCTCTCCTGGAGGAAGTTCAGATGAACGGCTATGGCATCGGCATCTATCATCTCCGCCAGCTGGTCTAAGATTCCGGGTCCAGACCGCTTCAGCTGCACCGCACCGATGTTTCCGACGATCGGAATATCAGGAGCTGCATCCCGGACCGCAGAGAAGGTATCTTTCAGGCTCCCGTCCTCTAAAGCCGCTCTCTGCGAGCCCACCCCCATGGCGATGCCCAGCTCAGATGCCGCCATAGCCAGATTCACATTGATCTCTTTGACGCTGGGGTGGCCTCCGGTCATGGCGCTGATCATGAGCGGCGCGGACAGCTTTTTCCCCAGGAACCGGCAGGAGGTATCGATATCAGATTCATTGATCTCCGGCAGAGCCTTATGGACCAGCACCAGGTCGTCAAAGGGCCTGGCCACCGCTTCCTCAGGTTCCACCGGATGGTCCAGGCAGATTCTGATGTGATCGAGCTTCCGGCTGGAGGTGGTCAATCCGGCCTCCAGACCTTCGTCCCTATGGCCTCGCCCCCGAGAGCCCGGACGATATTCCCCTCTTTGGAGGCGTTGAATATCACTGAGCTTACGCCCATATCCGCCAGGTCCAGCAGTTCATCCAGCTTTCCCTTCATCCCGCCGGTAACATCCACTCCGGCACTCCCTCCGATAGCACTCTCGATCAGAGGAAGATCTGATCTCTTGACCTCTGCCATAGGCTGGCCGGAGAATAGTACCCCATCCACATTGCAGCCCACCGCCACCACCTCTGCCCGCAGTGCCCGGGCCAGGTAGCTTACCAACTGGTCACCGGACACTATCCCCGACCTCATTGTCAGGTCCATGGCCACATCACCATGCAAGAGGGGCATAATGCCGTCTTCCAGCATCGTTATCATCGGCTCAGTGGCAAAGCTCTCGATTCTCCCCCCGGAGAGGGTCAGACAGGACAGGGGATGGACGGGCAGGGACTCGACTCCCGCTTCCGCCAGGGCTTCGAGCACCAGGCGGTTGAGTCTGACCACCGACTCATGGGTCACCCTCAGTCCCTCCGGGCTGAATCTTTGCGGCAGGCCGTACTTGTCTGGCAGGAATATGTCCAAAGGACCCAGCACCGTGCACCAGCACCAGATCCCTGGGCCTGGAGGCGACCTCCCTGGCCACCCGTTCGATCTCTTCGGGCAGGGCTCCCTTCTCGCCGATCTTGTCGGTCAGAATACTTCCCCCGATCTTCAAGACCCGAACCATTGCTCGCCCTCCCGGCTCACGCAACCTCCAGCCGGACGCCCTCACAGCCCATCATAACTGCAAATGCCGTTCCTCTGGCCTGCCTTAAAGCCACCAATAGAGCCTCCTTTCCCTTCAGTCCGGGCAGAGCGATCATACAGCCTCCCCCTCCCGCACCAGTCAGCTTGGCCCCCAAGGCCCCTCCGGCATTCCTCGAAGCATAGACCAGCTCGCACAGCTCTCTAGAGCCTACTCCCAGAGCCTCCAGGAGGCCGTGGTTGATGTCCATCAGCTCGCCCAGATCTCGAAGTCTCTGCTCTCGGATTATAGGGACCGCCCTCTCGGATATGGCTCCTATAGCCTGGAATATGGGCTCGATCAGGTCCGGATAGCGCTCTTTTAAGAGCTGGACCTTCTCCACCAGGGAAAAGGTATCATGAGGCAGTCCGGTATATCCCACCACCATCTGTAAAGGGGGAAGATCGAGGGGCAGATTGCCATCTGCAATTCTCTGGTAGCCGCCGTATGTGGCTAAAGCAGTATCCATGGGGCTGCCCCGCCCCTTTTGAACCCCCTTCTCTATGCGGTAGGAGACGAGGGCAATCTCTTTTTGCGACATGCCCAGGCCCAGGTGATCATTCAGAGCAGCCACCGTGGCAACCACTATGGACGCCGATGACCCCAGGCCTGCTGCCGGCGGGATATCCGATTCGATCTTCACCCTGACATCCCTTGCATCAAGCTCCTTCAAAACAGCAGATACATATCGGGTAGCATATGCCGCACTGGCTGACCTGATCTCACCGGTAGCGAAATCAAGAGAGAAGCCTCGCAGTGAAAGGTCGTCAGTCTCTATCAAGACCCTTCCCGGCAGGCTCTGCACAATCGCCCTGGCTCGCAGATCTATCGCTCCCCCCAATGCAGCAGTGCCGGAGACAACGGCATGCTCTCCGAAGAGGATGATCTTGCCGGGAGCCGATGCCATCGTCATAAGAGGCCCTCTTCAGGTGAAGACAATCGCCCCGTATCCTACTACCTGGCTATAGTCGCCGCTTACGTCCCCGCTATTGCCATAGCGTAGCAGCTTGCCGCTGGCAGCACCCAGCAGCCGGGAAGCAGCAATTGTTGCCGCTATCGGTCCAATGCCGCAGGAGGAAGCATTGTAGCGATAGACCCGGGAGTAAATCTGGGGGATATCCAAATTCAATATGGCCTCGATTATCTGTGAATCCACTTTTCTTGCCACATCCCTCGGCTCATAGTGGGTAAAATCGCTGCTTGCAATCACTGTGCAATCCCGCTTGAGCTTCAAAGCCGCCCGGGCGATCTCCTCGCCCACCTCCACTGCCGTCTTTTCATCCTGCATTGCCATGGAGATGGCAAGGAACTTGAAATCTCCAAACCGCCTCTGAAGAAAAGGGAGCTGCACCTCAATGGAGTGCTCATGCTGATGAGCGGTCTCGTCCTGGTCGATGATGCTCCCTGCCAGAAGATCGGCCAATTCGAGGTCTGGAGTGACCACCCCTAAGGGAGTTCTCCATGAATCCCGAGATAGTGCTACCGGAGAGCCTATGCCCTGATGGTTGGGCCCCAGGATCACATAGGTCTCTCTCTTTGGCAGGCGGGAGTGGACAGTTGCAGCAATCCCTCCGGAGTAGACATATCCGGCATGAGGGACTACGCCGCCCACTATTGGCAACACCTCTGCAGGAGGCATCAATTCATCCAGCTGGCGGCTAAGCTCCGCTGAGCCGCCCGGGTAGAACTGGCCGGCAACAGCTGGAGGCCGCATGGGATTTCAGAACTCCATCTCGAAGTCAGAGATAGTGTACTTGAACCGGTCCTCTTCACCCCTATCACGCAGCAACTGGCGAGCAAGGAGCCAGTAAATGAGCGTAAGAGCCTTTCTGCCCTTGTTGTTGGTGGGTATCACCAGGTCAACATTGGAGGTCATATTATTAGTGTCGCACAGGGCGATCACCGGTATGCCTACATCCACTGCCTCATTTACCGCCTGAGCGTCTCCGCTGGGGTCGGTGGCAATGAGCACATCCGGCTCGATGAATCCCCTGAAGGCCGGATTGGTCAGGGTATTGGGCACGAACCGGCCCACATTCGCTGTTGCTCCCGTGGCCTTGGCGAACATCTGAGCGGGCCTTTGGCCGTACTGTCTGGCGGATACAACCAGCACGTTTGCCGGATCGTATTTGGACAGGAAATTGGCAGCCATGCGGATGCGCTTGTCTGTGGATTGAACATCCAGGACATATAATCCGTCAGACCTTACCCGATAAATGTAAGGCATCATGTCATTGGTCTTCTGCTGAGTACCGATGTGTACGCCCGCGGCGAGGTACTCATCTATTGGTATGAGAGTCTCATATTCTCCCGATACCGTCATCACCTCATCTTCTTCCAACTAAATTCACCTACCTTAATAGCGATTGCGTTTTACGGTAATGGGAATTACGCCCAGTCTCATCTCTTCAAGCGCTATTTCTAGAGGGTCGGTATATTTAGTATCGATCAACACTGGAGCGCCCATGAAAACTTGCAAAGCTCGTGCTCCTACGATGCGCGCACGTTCATATCTGGTATATTTCTCGCCCTTCAAATAGCCACCTCAAAAGGAAGAGTATGATGGGGTTGCTGAGATTCGAACTCAGGTCACAGCGTCCCGAACGCTGTAGGATGGACCAGGCTACCCTACAACCCCCTTCTACTGGTACCGCCTCAGCGTGTCCACTATCTCTACATGAGAAAGAAGCATGCGCCTGCAGCAGTATTTGTCTATTCCCAGGTCATCCATGACTTTGCCGGGAGGCTCGGTCTTGATGCGCTCCCGGTATTCCTCCCATACATGGGAGATCACTTTGCCGCAGGAAAAACACCTGACTGGTATCAAGCAATTTCACCTGTAGGACTTCTGGTACTTGGACCTGGCACCAGGGCCGCCGAACTTTTTCTTCTCTTTATGGCGGTGATCGCTGACGAGAAGATTTCGGTCGTAATCGGAATAGGCCTCTTTCAGTGCCGTATCGCCCGTCCACTCCACAATGCCCTTGGCAATTGCAGTGCGAACGGCGTCTGTCTGGCCCATGATCCCGCCGCCGCTGACGACGACATCGATGTTCATTCCTTTTAACAGGTCTCCGGCGATCTGGACCGGTTCCTGAATCTTGAGTCTGGCAAGCCTGGGCTCGTGGATATCCAAGAGGCACCTTGTTGATGCGCACGATGCCCTTTCCTTCCTTCAGAGTGGCCCTTGCAGTTGCCGTCTTTTTCTTGCCCGAGGTATTGATAATCTTCATTTTGAACCTCTCAGAAGTTTGCTCCGAGCCTCTTGCTCAAGGCGCCAAGCTCGATGTACTTGTTGTTGCTCTCCGTCCTCATCTTAGCAGCATCAGGCTGGGATAACTCCATTCCCTTGAACTCTCTGGGAATGCCCACATAGATCTTGAGCCTGGAGAATGCATCTCTTCCCCGCCTCATCTTGTGGGGAAGCATGCCCCGCACCGTCCTCTTCAGGATCATCTCCGGCCGGCGAGGGAAGTAGGGGCCTCTCTCTTTGCCGCCACGCGCCCTGGTCTGGCCGTAATCCGTGAAGATGTGCTCTTTGTCCCCGGTGATGAGAGCTTTCTCGGCATTGACGATATTAACCTCTTCTCCTGCCAGGAGAGTCTTGGCGGTGACACTTGCTAAGCGCCCCAGGACCAATCCAGTTGCATCTACTACTATCATCGCTCTCACCTCAAAATCTTTATGCCCGATCCCTTGGGGTGCTCTTCAACCAGCTTTTCAATCAGCATGCATTTCCCGCCGGCCTGCTGAATCTTGGACATGGCCTGGCTGCTGAAGTTAAGAGCGGCCACGGTCACATTGTGCTCCAGATCGCCTGAGGCCAGGACCTTTCCGGCCACGAGAACAGTATCATTTGACTGGGTATGCCTGTTGATCTTGCTGAGGTTCACAGCAGCGTAGTTGCGGCTGGGCTTCTCCAATCTCCGGGCGATGTCACGCCAGAGGGGAGCGCCCGTCTCGCGGGAGGCTGCCTTCAATTCGCCGATAAGGCGGACTATCCTTGGGTTTGTTTTCTCAAACGTCATTTGAATCCTCCGCATGGCCGAAATAGGCCGACTCACGCGTTTTGTGCGCGTTCGAACCATCTGGTTCATGCGCCCAGGGCATAATAATCCCTGTGCGGAATATGTAGCTCGACTATGCACCAGTATTTAAGGGTTTGCCAGAGGATATACGGCCACAGGATAGTGGCCGGTGGCAGAGATTTAGATTAGCGGGTAATATTAGACTGGTGATATTAGCTGGTGATATTATTGCTAGTGATATTAATATTCCCGCATGCTCCGTCGAAGACTTCTTATAAATTAAGACTAAGTTAGTCTGGGCGAAGTTAATGCTCGAATTCATCGACACCACCCTTGCGTTCTGTGTAGCTTTAGGATTTGCCCTGGGGATTCTGAGCGGCCTGACCCCTGGCCTGCACCTGAACAACTTCGCCTCCATGCTCCTGGCCATCTCCCCCCAGCTCATCCTCCTCGGACTGACCCCCTTTCAGATGGCTTCGATTATCCTTTCCGCCAGCATCTCCCAGACGTTCTTCGATGCCATTCCCGCGATCTTCCTTGGCGCTCCGGACTCGGAGACTGCTCTCTCCGTCCTGCCCGGCCAGAGATTGATGATGGAGGGCCGGGGGATTGAGGCGGTGCGCCTCTCCGCCCTGGGAAGCGCGGGCTCGATCGCCTTCGCCCTCCTCCTGGTATATCCCCTGTCCTGGATCGTCTCCGGCTACTACGATTATCTGGTCAAGTATGTGGGCATCATCCTGCTGGCCATCGCCCTGATGATGATCAAGTCCGAGAGGGGGCCGTGGATCGAGGGCCAGGGCAGTCTGGTTCACTGGAAGTACAGGTTGATCGCAGGAATGCTCTTTCTGACCAGCGGCCTATTGGGCATATTCGCCTTCGAGCATGAGGGACTTCTCTCCTCTCCTCTGAATCTCGAGCCCCAGGTTCTCCTCCCCCTCCTCTCCGGGATCTTCGGAGCCTCATCTCTGATCCTGAGCCTCTCGGCAAAGGTGCAGATTCCCAGGCAGACGGAGAGCAGGATCAAGGTGCCCGGCCCCTCACTGATCAAGGCGGTCTTATCCGGCGGCCTGGGAGGATCGCTGGTGGCCTGGATTCCCGGGGATCTCGCCCTCTGTGGCCTCCATCGCCGCCCGACTGGGGTCACCCGGAACAGCGGAGGAGTTTCTGGTGTCCATCGCCGGGGTGAACTCGGCCAATGCCCTGTTCTCCCTGGTCGCCCTCTATGTGATCGACCGGCCCAGGAGCGGGGCGGCGGCGGCCATCCAGCAGCTTCTCACCCTGGACCAGAACATCATGGCCCAGATGATGATCATGGCGGTGGTTGTGGTCCTGGCATCATATCTGGCCACTGTGGGAACAGCAAATATCGCCGCCCGGAGCATATCCAGCCTGAACTACCCCAGGCTTTGCATTATGGTGCTCGCCTTCCTGCTGGCCATGACCTATGCCTTCACCGGCCTATTCGGCCTGTTCATCTTCTTCCTCTCAACCATCGTGGGGCTGATCGCCCCCCTGGCCGGCATTCATCGGACCCATGCCATGGGAGTATTGATGCTGCCACTGATTATAAGATATATTTAATAAATATAATTTTGATGCTGCCCAGTCCCTTATCCGATAAATTTTTCTTGATAGAAGGCCGTATAGAATTTGCAGCACCAATTACAAATCCAAAAAAGGAGAGCTATGAACGAGCAGATGAGAATTGCCAGGGAGAAGGTAAGAGAGATTTTGCAGCAGAAAGGTATCATTCGCGCTGCCTTCTTTGGATCCATCGTCAGAGGTGAATTGACCGATGAGAGCGACATAGACATCCTGGTGGAGTTTGAAGGCCACAAGAGCCTGCTTGATCTCGCCGGCCTTAAGCTTGATTTAGAGGATGCTCTGGAAAGACCGGTGGACCTTCTCACATACAGATCGATTCATCCCCTGCTTAGAGATCGGATCCTTGCTGAGCAGGTGCCGATACTATGAAGAGAGATCCGAAGGTGATGAACAAATTTTTATAATCCCTCGCAGAAATAGGTCAGCTACTGCAATTCGAAGTGGTCAAATGGCTAGCCGAGATCAAATCATTGACAAAATCAGGATGCTCTTCGAAGAAAGCTTGACGTCTAGTGGCAGATTTCCTTGATCAAATGGATGAAAAGAGCAAAAAGGGATCGAAAGCTAAAGGAGACCTCCTGTCAACAGTCATTGGTATCTGCGAGGGACCGGCTGATCTTGCCGAAAGACACGACAAATATGCCTATGAATAACGCCATCTTCGCGGATACATGGGCTTTGCTGGCGCTTGCAAATAGAAGAGACCGCTTCCATAGTGTCGCTTCGATCTGATTTAAAATACAGAGACGGATCCTCTCTTTTGAAGGACTTCTTTTCGCTTTTCTCGTGATTCCTTCATCCAAGAACCTGGGCAGGCCGTGATCTGCCTTCAGATCTTCCTATACCTCTCATCCCGGATCTCTGCCTTTCCCATCTGGATCAGTTCCTCCACCACCTCCAAAAGAGTGCTCTCCTCCAGGACCAGACCATATCGCTCCTTCAGCCGCTCCCCGATCTCTCTCTTGCTCTGAGCCTCCTTCAAGAGCACTCTTTGCGTAAGGTCCACCAGGTCCTCATGAGCCGCCCAGGGATAGATTATCCACCTCCATTCAGTCACCACTTCCCCATAGTAGTCCGGCACAAAGGGGGAAACGGTCTTGTGCTGCAGGACTCCGGTCCTGATCTCCGCCGCTCCCAGCCCTCTCACGTAGTCCACAGCCGTCCTGAGGGTCTCACCGGTGTCTGTGACGTCATCGATTATCAGCACCTTCTGGCCATGAACATCAACCGCCAGCGGGAAGCGCACCGTGGCCCGCGGCTTCTTGCAGGCGGCGGTAACCCAGTGCTCTATCTTGATGCTGGCCAGAAGGCAGAAGAGGAGGAAGTCCGAGACCACCCTCGCCGGGACGTACCCACCCCTGCCGATGGCCACGATCAGATCGGGATGAAATCCGGAATGCTTGATCTCATAGGCCAGCCTTCGGCCCAGCTCATAGGACTCATTCCAGCTTATGAGCTGACAGGGAAAGCTCTCGGGATTCATGATAGATTGAACGCCGGCGGGAATTAAAGGATATCGGAGGAAGGAATATGAGCAGATCTTTCTGCGTAGGCGGTGGATGAGTGGCTTATATCATCTGCTATTTGGACATTCACTATTACCATCTTAAATTATTTTTTTAGTTTTTGATCTTGAATCTTTTGGTCTGATAATTCTCATTATAAAGTCCTGAATTCGGGACCTCCACAAAGAGAGTATCAGGATGCGAAATCTTTATGGCTGACAGTGCAACCCCACATAGTATGAGATGCGAAGATTTGGGAGAGACATTGATATAGCTATATGCTTTGAGAAGGATTGCCCATATAGCAGCGACTGCGAAATATTTAAGGAGCGAAAGTATTTCGAAGAGAATGTCCTCAATCAGATTTCGAGAATCAGATCAAAGAGTTGAATAGGGCAGCTGTTGAAATAATTTTTAGAACTGTCTCATCCAATAAGTCTCTTCTCTTCAGGCTGCATTAGAGTTCTATCTACCATAATAACTACATTTTCAGGAGTGATCAATGGCAGTAAAATCATTAAAAAGCCTCTATTTTGGATTTGCAGCCATTGAAAGGCAGATTGCTCAAAATGAAACATACTGGCTGGGTTCATTATCAGCAGGGAGCTCGAATTCCTATTCATTCTTAAATCACCCTATAGGAGCTACTCCTTTTGATGATCATGCAAAATATGCAGTTCCATCTAGATCTGCGCCCTGCAGAGAATGATCTAGTTACACTTGAGGTCGAAGGAGCCCATTAGGCAACTTAAAGGACGCATGGGCGATTCCTGCTTTTGCGATTTTAAGAGATTGGTATAAAGTAGTAGGTGTAATAAGACACGATATCAATGAGATAGCATGATATACAAAAACCCTATTTAAATGCTGACGATTTTCGATATAGATTATCAATGAAGTGGAAAAATGCAGCTCAGGATCACCTTGATTTCTCGCTGGCACTGCAGCTTCTCTCTTGCCCTGATGGTATCCATGGTAAGGGTGGAATAGGTACCTGGTCTCTTGCTGGAATTGGAACCAAAAGAACTCCCTTAAGGATCTCAAAAAGACGATAAAACATTTGCTGCCAACTGAATTTCTAAAGGGTAGTAATCGATATCAATATAGCTTCATAGAGGATAAAGAACGCATCAGAAAGTAAAATATAATCGTTTAAAAAGTGCAATATCTGAGAGTATCATATAATCATATCTGGAGATTGCCGCCACCATCATCGGAGACCCCAATAAATATACCAACGTACATATACAATTCAGAATTTATTCCTGGATCTTATGAATTGGATCCTGGATGTATTGGAGTACCTTCTCACCGCTTTAATCATCAAGCCACCTATCGAAGATTATATGATCCCAAAAATTGAGAGAACTGTAAAACAAGTCTATGAGAGGACTTATTCTGATGAGGATTTCGCAGGATTGAATTTGGACTGCTATTCGCCTTTAAAAGTAGCTTCTGCGATTTGTCGACTGGACCTGAGAAAAAGATTGATGAAGATTCTTTTGATCGATATAGCACCAATTCGATGAAATTATGTACGACTTTATCGAATTCAAGAAGGATGTAGTGGACCAAAATCCAGATAGGGAAACATGGACGGTCCCCAATGTAGAAGTCTCCAATCAAGATAAGAGAATGGAGCGCTTAGATCACCAAATCCTTCGGATTATGCGCAAAATCGAAGAAGATCAGGGAAAAGAATGGGTTTCTCGCATGGACATCGAATTTCATCCATCTTTTGATAAAAAATTTCGTGGCGACTGGACGGTGGAGGATTCGCTGAGGAGATTGAACAATTTAGGTAAGATAATAAAAAGCCCTCGCGGTTTGGGTTACAGGAGGCTCAAGCTCAATTAGACTCCGGAGTCTTCATCCCTGATTTCTCGATGATTTGCCAACCACCTTCAGCCAGTAATTTTTAGCTGACTCGTAGGCATCCCAGATGATGAAGTCGTCCCACTCTTCAAAGACCTCGTCTTCCTTTTGCGTTTCTATGCGGCGTTTGAAATCCTCAAAGCTCATATTATATTTTGACTTCATCTCCAGGATCTTGGAATCAAGGTGGTGTATCTTTGCTCTTGCCTGATCCAGGACTAGATTCTTCAGAGCCTCCTTTTCATCTTTAAAGAGGCCGATCTTGACCAGATCGGTTAACGGCTCGAAGACATCCCTCGAGACTTCGATGGTGTCGCTCATCAGATCCTCACTTGGTGATACATTTCTGAAGATGTAAATGTAATTAAGGACGCCTTCGTGATCTAATTTAGGCTCCCGGACAGGCCTTCTGGACTGCTCTTTACCTGACAAACCTCTCGATCAGATCAGGCAGCTCGTCTCCATGCCGCACTGCTCCAGGTGGTGGGCCAAAAGGCCCGCCCTCTCGCTGCGCCGGATCGTAGACCAGGATCTCTCCCGGCGATATATGCTCGATCATCCTCATCAGCCCCCGAAAGTCCAGGTGGTCGCTGCAGCTGGATGGTGGGGTAATGACTGTCCCTTCGCCCGGTCAGAAAGTACTTCTTTCTTCCCGGCACCTGATAAGGCTCCAGGGAGTGACCACATTACCAAAGAGGGGTAATGGCGCCGATCAGGTGAGATTTTACAACGCTCAGGACGCAAGCCAATGGTACGGTGAGCCCCTATTGTCCGCTCTCACTACCGGAACCCCCCAAACCGCGGATGCGCGCAGCGCCCAGGATGCGGCGAGCGGCGCTTACGACTATGTTATCATCACTTCCAGTACGACAAAGGCCGGCAGCGCCAAGCTCAATTCATTCATCGATCACAAGAAATCCAAAGGCCACTCCGTCCTGGTGGTGACCGAGGCCGACTTCAACGGCCTGCAGGGACAGGCGCCCAACCGCCGCGCCGAGAAGATCCGGCAGTGGCTGATAAACAATTATTTGAACTACGGCATCGAATATGTCCTCCTCATCGGGGACCCTACCCCCTATGAATCGGGCGAAGGGGACATCCCCATGAAGATGTGCTGGCCCCGCTCTGGCGGCGGGCGATGAGGATAAATCATCACCCACCGATGCATTTTATGCTGATCTGACGGGGAATTGGGATCTCAACGGCAACGGCATTTACGGCGAATGGGCGGATTTCGCCCCGGGCGGCGTGGATTTTTCGCCGGAAGTTCATGTCGGGAGAATCCCTGTATATAATGGCGATTATGCGGCGTTGGACGCCATTCTCCAAAAGACCATCAATTACGAGAACGAAAGCAACGGAAAAGCCTGGCGGAAAAACGTCCTGCTGCCCATGGGATTCCAGGAACAGGGTTATGACGGGGCGCAACTGGCCGAACAGATGCTCCAGGACTATCTCAACGCCAATCAGGGATACGGCTATTGGAGATTATACCAGAAAGGTAATAATTCCTGCGGATTGTCGTCTGCCTACACGGCCAATGAAGAACTCCGAGGGGGGACACTGGTCCGCGATCGCTGGGCCGGTAACACCTACGGCATTGTCGCCTGGTGGGGACACGGCAGTATAACCTCCACAACGGTGGGTTACAGTCCCTCCTGCAATGACGGTGTTCTCTTCAACAGCGCCTATACGACTTCCTTGAACGACAGCCGTCCTGCCTTCACCTACCAAGCCTCCTGCGACAACGGATATCCGGAGAACAGCACGAATCTGCAATATGCTATTCTCAAACAGGGCGGGATCGCCACCGTCTCGGCGTCCCGTGTTTCCTGGTACAGTACGGATACGACGATCGGCTCCTTTGACGGCAGTTCCACCAATTCCGGAATGGGATACGAATATGTGAGGAGGCTTTCCCAGGGCAATCCGGCGGCGAAGGCCCTGGGTCTGGCCCGGGTGGATGTGCGTTCAGATGTCCAATCCGCGACGCGGCTGATGAATCTGTTTGACTTCAATCTATACGGCGATCCCTCTATTGCAATCGAAACGATGGGATCCTCTCAGGAAAGTCCGGGCGCCGTCAGGACCTTACCCGAAACCTATCTGCCTTCAGCACCTGTCACCGTCTCCATCGCGGTGACGACTGACGCAAACGTCCAGGTCTATGCCGTAGAGGATACGCCCCCCACCGGGTGGGTCATCAGTGAGATCAATGAAAGCGGTTCCTGGGATGCCGTCAACAAGAAGGTCAAATGGGGGCCTTTTTTCGATAACACGGTGAGGACCCTTTCCTATAAAGCGACGCCACCCGCCGGAGAAACCGGAAGGAAACTGTTTGCCGGCACTGCGAGCTTCAACGGCGGGCAGAATGTGGCGCTCGGCGGCGGCTCCTTCATCGATTTTCAGACCGAGACCATAACGGCTCCCACGCTGCCGGTGGGTTCCGCCACCGGCAGCCAGGGGGTCGGTTCCACCTATACAACCGGAGGCGCTTCTTCAAGCGCAGGCCATGCGCTGGAGTATCAATTTGATTTGAAGGGTGACGGGACACTGCTGTCTCCGTGGGGTGCCGTCTCACAGTCTCTGGTGTGGGATCAGACCGGTAATTATACCTTGAAGGCAAGGGCGCGCTGCGTGCAGGATACCAATATGGTGTCTGTCTGGTCCACCGGATTGGCGGTGGCAATTTATCCAGTAACAACGATCACGACGGACCCCGCGGTAGGGATGCAGATGTCGGTGGAGTTTGTGACGCAGACGCTTCCGACGGCGGGTCTGAATGTGGGGTGGGCGCCGGGGAGTTACCATTACCTGTGGGCATCGACGCCGCAGGTGGTGGGTGGTATCCGATACGAGTTTGTGGAGTGGGAAGACAAGAGCACGTCGCTGCTGCGTCTGGTCCAGGGTGGGAGCACACCGAAGACGTATACGGCGAAGTATGCCAAGAAGTACGGTTTGACGACGAAGACGAATCCGGCGAATGCGGGGACGGTGAGTCCCGCGGGCTCGACGTGGTATACGGACGGGTCTCAGGTGCCGGTGACACAGACGGGTATCGGGGATTACGCGTTTACGGGATGGTCGGGTGCGTGCAGCGGTACGGGTGCGTGTACTGTGACGATGGATTCGTCGAAGGAAGTGACGGCGAATTACGTACTGGGTCTGAAGTACAAGGTTGAGACGAACCCCGCGGGACGTGAGGTGACGGTGGACGGTCAGACGTACCCGTCTCCGAAGACGTTCACGTGGATACCTGGGAGTACGCATACGATCGGTGTTGCGTCACCTCAGGCGGGGACGGCGGGTACGCGCTATGTGTACCAGGGCTGGGGGCATGGCGGTGCTCAGACGCACACGGTGACGGTGCCGCAGACGACAGCGACGTACACGGTGAACTTTACGACGCAGTACCAGTTGACGACGGGAGTGACGCCATCGGGATCGGGTAGTGTGACGCCGGCGCCGTTGGGTGAGGTTGTTGACGGCGCTCGGTGGTACGACAGCGGAGTGACGGTACAGTTGACGGCGGGGGCGTCGTCGGGGTTTGCGTTTGCGGGCTGGAGCGGGGCGTTGACCGGATTGACGAATCCTTCGCCGTTGGTGATGAACGGGCCGAAGACGGCGACGGCGGGCTTTGACGTATCGAACACGATCACGACGGACCCCGCGGTAGGGATGCAGATGCGGTGGAGTTTGTGACACAGACGCTTCCGACGGCGGGTCTGAATGTGGGGTGGGCGCCGGGGAGTTACCATTACCTGTGGGCATCGACGCCGCAGGTGGTGGGTGGTATCCGATACGAGTTTGTGGAGTGGGAGGACAAGAGCACGTCGCTGCTGCGTCTGGTCCAGGGTGGGAGCACACCGAAGACGTATACGGCGAAGTATGCCAAGAAGTACGGTTTGACGACGAAGACGAATCCGGCGAATGCGGGGACGGTGAGTCCCGCGGGCTCGACGTGGTATACGGACGGGTCTCAGGTGCCGGTGACACAGACGGGTATCGGGGATTACGCGTTTACGGGATGGTCGGGTGCGTGCAGCGGTACGGGTGCGTGTACTGTGACGATGGATTCGTCGAAGGAAGTGACGGCGAATTACGTACTGGGTCTGAAGTACAAGGTTGAGACGAACCCCGCGGGACGTGAGGTGACGGTGGACGGTCAGACGTACCCGTCTCCGAAGACGTTCACGTGGATACCTGGGAGTACGCATGCGATCGGTGTTGCGTCACCTCAGGCGGGGACGGCGGGTACGCGCTATGTGTACCAGGGCTGGGGGCATGGCGGTGCTCAGACGCACACGGTGACGGTGCCGCAGACGACAGCGACGTACACGGTGAACTTTACGACGCAGTACCAGTTGACGACGGGAGTGACGCCATCGGGATCGGGTAGTGTGACGCCGGCGCCGTTGGGTGAGGTTGTTGACGGCGCTCGGTGGTACGACAGCGGAGTGACGGTACAGTTGACGGCGGGGGCGTCATCGGGGTTTGCGTTTGCGGGCTGGAGCGGGGCGTTGACCGGATTGACGAATCCTTCGCCGTTGGTGATGAACGGGCCGAAGACGGCGACGGCGGGCTTTGACGTATCGAACACGATCACGACGGACCCCGCGGTAGGGATGCAGATGTCGGTGGAGTTTGTGACGCAGACGCTTCCGACGGCGGGTCTGAATGTGGGGTGGGCGCCGGGGAGTTACCATTACCTGTGGGCATCGACGCCGCAGGTGGTGGGTGGCATCCGTTACGATTTTGTGGAGTGGGAAGACAAGAGCACGGCGCTGCTGCGTCTGGTCCAGGGTGGGAGCACACCGAAGACGTATACGGCGAAGTATGCCAAGAAGTACGGTTTGACGACGAAGACGAATCCTGCGGGTGCGGGGACGGTGAGTCCCGCGGGCTCGACGTGGTATACGGACGGGTCTCAGGTGCCGGTGACACAGACGGGTATCGGGGATTACGCGTTTACGGGATGGTCTGGTGCGTGCAGCGGTACGGGTGCGTGTACTGTGACGATGGATTCGTCGAAGGAAGTGACGGCGAATTACGTACTGGGTCTGAAGTACAAGGTTGAGACGAACCCCGCGGGACGTGAGGTGACGGTGGACGGTCAGACGTACCCGTCTCCGAAGACGTTCACGTGGATACCCGGGAGTACGCATGCGATCGGTGTTGCGTCACCTCAGGCGGGGACGGCGGGTACGCGCTATGTGTACCAGGGCTGGGGTGATGGCGGTGCTCAGACGCACACGGTGACGGTGCCGCAGACGACAGCGACGTACACGGTGAACTTTACGACGCAGTACCAGTTGACGACGGGAGTGACGCCATCGGGATCGGGTAGTGTGACGCCGGCGCCGTTGGGTGAGGTTGTTGACGGCGCTCGGTGGTACGACAGCGGAGTGACGGTACAGTTGACGGCGGGGGCGTCGTCGGGGTTTGCGTTTGCGGGCTGGAGCGGGGCGTTGACCGGATTGACGAATCCTTCGCCGTTGGTGATGAACGGGCCGAAGACGGCGACGGCGGGCTTTGACGTATCGAACACGATCACGACGGACCCCGCGGTAGGGATGCAGATGTCGGTGGAGTTTGTGACGCAGACGCTTCCGACGGCGGGTCTGAATGTGGGGTGGGCGCCGGGGAGTTACCATTACCTGTGGGCATCGACGCCGCAGGTGGTGGGTGGTATCCGATACGAGTTTGTGGAGTGGGAAGACAAGAGCACGTCGCTGCTGCGTCTGGTCCAGGGTGGGAGCACACCGAAGACGTATACGGCGAAGTATGCCAAGAAGTACGGTTTGACGACGAAGACGAATCCGGCGAATGCGGGGACGGTGAGTCCCGCGGGCTCGACGTGGTATACGGACGGGTCTCAGGTGCCGGTGACACAGACGGGTATCGGGGATTACGCGTTTACGGGATGGTCGGGTGCGTGCAGCGGTACGGGTGCGTGTACTGTGACGATGGATTCGTCGAAGGAAGTGACGGCGAATTACGTACTGGGTCTGAAGTACAAGGTTGAGACGAACCCCGCGGGACGTGAGGTGACGGTGGACGGTCAGACGTACCCGTCTCCGAAGACGTTCACGTGGATACCTGGGAGTACGCATACGATCGGTGTTGCGTCACCTCAGGCGGGGACGGCGGGTACGCGCTATGTGTACCAGGGCTGGGGGCATGGCGGTGCTCAGACGCACACGGTGACGGTGCCGCAGACGACAGCGACGTACACGGTGAACTTTACGACGCAGTACCAGTTGACGACGGGAGTGACGCCATCGGGATCGGGTAGTGTGACGCCGGCGCCGTTGGGTGAGGTTGTTGACGGCGCTCGGTGGTACGACAGCGGAGTGACGGTACAGTTGACGGCGGGGGCGTCGTCGGGGTTTGCGTTTGCGGGCTGGAGCGGGGCGTTGACCGGATTGACGAATCCTTCGCCGTTGGTGATGAACGGGCCGAAGACGGCGACGGCGGGCTTTGACGTATCGAACACGATCACGACGGACCCCGCGGTAGGGATGCAGATGTCGGTGGAGTTTGTGACGCAGACGCTTCCGACGGCGGGTCTGAATGTGGGGTGGGCGCCGGGGAGTTACCATTACCTGTGGGCATCGACGCCGCAGGTGGTGGGTGGCATCCGTTACGAGTTTGTGGAGTGGGAAGACAAGAGCACGTCGCTGCTGCGTCTGGTCCAGGGTGGGAGCACACCGAAGACGTATACGGCGAAGTATGCCAAGAAGTACGGTTTGACGACGAAGACGAATCCGGCGAGTGCGGGGACGGTGAGTCCCGCGGGCTCGACGTGGTATACGGACGGGTCTCAGGTGCCGGTGACACAGACGGGTATCGGGGATTACGCGTTTACGGGATGGTCGGGTGCGTGCAGCGGTACGGGTGCGTGTACTGTGACGATGGATTCGTCGAAGGAAGTGACGGCGAATTACGTACTGGGTCTGAAGTACAAGGTTGAGACGAACCCCGCGGGACGTGAGGTGACGGTGGACGGTCAGACGTACCCGTCTCCGAAGACGTTCACGTGGATACCTGGGAGTACGCATGCGATCGGTGTTGCGTCACCTCAGGCGGGGACGGCGGGTACGCGCTATGTGTACCAGGGCTGGGGGCATGGCGGTGCTCAGACGCACACGGTGACGGTGCCGCAGACGACAGCGACGTACACGGTGAACTTTACGACGCAGTACCAGTTGACGACGGGAGTGACGCCATCGGGATCGGGTAGTGTGACGCCGGCGCCGTTGGGTGAGGTTGTTGACGGCGCTCGGTGGTACGACAGCGGAGTGACGGTACAGTTGACGGCGGGGGCGTCGTCGGGGTTTGCGTTTGCGGGCTGGAGCGGGGCGTTGACCGGATTGACGAATCCTTCGCCGTTGGTGATGAACGGGCCGAAGACGGCGACGGCGGGCTTTGACGTATCGAACACGATCACGACGGATCCCGCGGTAGGGATGCAGATGCGGTGGAGTTTGTGACGCAGACGCTTCCGACGGCGGGTCTGAATGTGGGGTGGGCGCCTGGGAGTTACCATTACCTGTGGGCATCGACGCCGCAGGTGGTGGGTGGCATCCGTTACGAGTTTGTGGAGTGGGAAGACAAGAGCACGGCGCTGCTGCGTCTGGTCCAGGGTGGGAGCACACCGAAGACGTATACGGCGAAGTATGCCAAGAAGTACGGTTTGACGACGAAGACGAATCCTGCGGGTGCGGGGACGGTGAGTCCCGCGGGCTCGACGTGGTATACGGACGGGTCTCAGGTGCCGGTGACACAGACGGGTATCGGGGATTACGCGTTTACGGGATGGTCTGGTGCGTGCAGCGGTACGGGTGCGTGTACTGTGACGATGGATTCGTCGAAGGAAGTGACGGCGAATTACGTACTGGGTCTGAAGTACAAGGTTGAGACGAACCCCGCGGGACGCCAGGTGACGGTGGACGGTCAGACGTACCCGTCTCCGAAGACGTTCACGTGGATACCCGGGAGTACGCATGCGATCGGTGTTGCGTCACCTCAGGCGGGGACGGCGGGTACGCGCTATGTGTACCAGGGCTGGGGTGATGGCGGTGCTCAGACGCACACGGTGACGGTGCCGCAGACGACAGCGACGTACACGGTGAACTTTACGACGCAGTACCAGTTGACGACGGGAGTGACGCCATCGGGATCGGGTAGTGTGACGCCGGCGCCGTTGGGTGAGGTTGTTGACGGCGCTCGGTGGTACGACAGCGGAGTGACGGTACAGTTGACGGCGGGGGCGTCGTCGGGGTTTGCGTTTGCGGGCTGGAGCGGGGCGTTGACCGGATTGACGAATCCTTCGCCGTTGGTGATGAACGGGCCGAAGACGGCGACGGCGGGCTTTGACGTATCGAACACGATCACGACGGACCCCGCGGTAGGGATGCAGATGTCGGTGGAGTTTGTGACGCAGACGCTTCCGACGGCGGGTCTGAATGTGGGGTGGGCGCCGGGGAGTTACCATTACCTGTGGGCATCGACGCCGCAGGTGGTGGGTGGCATCCGTTACGATTTTGTGGAGTGGGAAGACAAGAGCACGGCGCTGCTGCGTCTGGTCCAGGGTGGGAGCACACCGAAGACGTATACGGCGAAGTATGCCAAGAAGTACGGTTTGACGACGAAGACGAATCCGGCGAATGCGGGGACGGTGAGTCCCGCGGGCTCGACGTGGTATACGGACGGGTCTCAGGTGCCGGTGACACAGACGGGTATCGGGGATTACGCGTTTACGGGATGGTCGGGTGCGTGCAGCGGTACGGGTGCGTGTACTGTGACGATGGATTCGTCGAAGGAAGTGACGGCGAATTACGTACTGGGTCTGAAGTACAAGGTTGAGACGAACCCCGTCGGGACGTGAGGTGACGGTGGACGGTCAGACGTACCCGTCTCCGAAGACGTTCACGTGGATACCCGGGAGTACGCATGCGATCGGTGTTGCGTCACCTCAGGCGGGGACGGCGGGTACGCGCTATGTGTACCAGGGCTGGGGTGATGGCGGTGCTCAGACGCACACGGTGACGGTGCCGCAGACGACAGCGACGTACACGGTGAACTTTACGACGCAGTACCAGTTGACGACGGGAGTGACGCCATCGGGATCGGGTAGTGTGACGCCGGCGCCGTTGGGTGAGGTGGTTGACGGCGCTCGGTGGTACGACAGCGGAGTACGACGGTACAGTTGACGGCGGGGGCGTCGTCGGGGTTTGCGTTTGCGGGCTGGAGCGGGGCGTTGACCGGGATTGACGAATCCTTCGCCGTTGGTGATGAACGGGCCGAAGACGGCGACGGCGGGCTTTGACGTATCGAACACGATCACGACGGACCCCGCGGTAGGGATGCAGATGTCGGTGGAGTTTGTGACGCAGACGCTTCCGACGGCGGGTCTGAATGTGGGGTGGGCGCCGGGGAGTTACCATTACCTGTGGGCATCGACGCCGCAGGTGGTGGGTGGCATCCGTTACGAGTTTGTGGAGTGGGAAGACAAGAGCACGTCGCTGCTGCGTCTGGTCCAGGGTGGGAGCACACCGAAGACGTATACGGCGAAGTATGCCAAGAAGTACGGTTTGACGACGAAGACGAATCCGGCGAATGCGGGACGGTGACGTCCCGCGGGCTCGACGTGGTATACGGACGGGTCTCAGGTGCCGGTGACACAGACGGGTATCGGGGATTACGCGTTTACGGGATGGTCGGGTGCGTGCAGCGGTACGGGTGCGTGTACTGTGACGATGGATTCGTCGAAGGAAGTGACGGCGAATTACGTACTGGGTCTGAAGTACAAGGTTGAGACGAACCCCGCGGGACGTGAGGTGACGGTGGACGGTCAGACGTACCCGTCTCCGAAGACGTTCACGTGGATACCCGGGAGTACGCATACGATCGGTGTTGCGTCACCTCAGGCGGGGACGGCGGGTACGCGCTATGTGTACCAGGGCTGGGGGCATGGCGGTGCTCAGACGCACACGGTGACGGTGCCGCAGACGGACAGCGACGTACACGGTGAACTTTACGACGCAGTACCAGTTGACGACGGGAGTGACGTCCATCGGCGATCGGGTAGTGACGCCGGCGCCGCCGGGCGAGGCGTGCCGACGGCTGGCGGTACGACAGCGGAGCGACGGTACAGTTGACGGCGGCGCGTCTGCGGGTTTGCGTTTGCGGGCTGGAGCGGCGGCGATTGACCGGATGACGAATCCCGCGCCGTTGGTGATGAACTCGCCGAAGACGGCGACGGCGGGCTTTGACGTATCGAACACGATCACGACGGACCCCGCGGTAGGGATGCAGATGTCGGTGGAGTTTGTGACAGACGCTTCCGACGGCGGGTCTGAATGTGGGGTGGGCGCCGGGGAGTTACCATTACCTGTGGGCATCGACGCCGCAGGTGGTGGGTGGTATCCGATACGAGTTTGTGGAGTGGGAGGACAAGAGCACGTCGCTGCTGCGTCTGGTCCAGGGTGGGAGCACACCGAAGACGTATACGGCGAGGTACGCGACGAAGTACGGGTTGACGACGAAGACGAATCCGGCGAGTGCGGGGACGGTGAGTCCCGCGGGCTCGACGTGGTATACGGACGGGTCTCAGGTGCCGGTGACACAGACGGGTATCGGGGATTACGCGTTTACGGGATGGTCGGGTGCGTGCAGCGGTACGGGTGCGTGTACTGTGACGATGGATTCGTCGAAGGAAGTGACGGCGAATTACGTACTGGGTCTGAAGTACAAGGTTGAGACGAACCCCGCGGGACGTGAGGTGACGGTGGACGGTCAGACGTACCCGTCTCCGAAGACGTTCACGTGGATACCCGGGAGTACGCATGCGATCGGTGTTGCGTCACCTCAGGCGGGGACGGCGGGTACGCGCTATGTGTACCAGGGCTGGGGTGATGGCGGTGCTCAGACGCACACGGTGACGGTGCCGCAGACGACAGCGACGTACACGGTGAACTTTACGACGCAGTACCAGTTGACGACGGGAGTGACGCCATCGGATCGGGTAGTGTGACGCCGGCGCCGTTGGGTGAGGTCGTTGACGGCGCTCGGTGGTACGACAGCGGAGTGACGGTACAGTTGACGGCGGGGGCGTCATCGGGGTTTGCGTTTGCGGGCTGGAGCGGGGCGTTGACCGGATTGACGAATCCTTCGCCGTTGGTGATGAACGGGCCGAAGACGGCGACGGCGGGCTTTGACGTATCGAACACGATCACGACGGACCCCGCGGTAGGGATGCAGATGTCGGTGGAGTTTGTGACGCAGACGCTTCCGACGGCGGGTCTGAATGTGGGGTGGGCGCCGGGGAGTTACCATTACCTGTATGCATCGACGCCGCAGGTGGTGGGTGGGATCCAGTACGAGTTTGTGGAGTGGGAAGACGAGAGCACGGCGTTACTGCGTCTGGTACAGGGTGGGAGCACACCGAAGACGTATACGGCGAGGTACGCGACGAAGTACGGTTTGACGACGAAGACGAATCCTGCGGGTGCGGGTACGGTGAGTCCCGCGGGCACGACGTGGTATACGGCGGGTCCGAGGTGCCGGTGACGCAGACGGGTATCGGGGATTACGCGTTTACGGGATGGTCTGGTGCGTGCAGCGGTACGGGTGCGTGTACGGTGACGATGGATTCGTCGAAGGAAGTGACGGCGAATTACGTACTGGGTCTGAAGTACACGGTTGAGACGAACCCCGCGGGACGTGAGGTGACGGTGGACGGTCAGACGTACCCGTCGCCGAAGACGTTCACGTGGATACCCGGGAGTACGCATACGATAGGTGTGGCGTCACCTCAGGCGGGGACGACGGGTACGCGTTATGTGTACCAGAGCTGGGGCGATGGCGGTGCTCAGACGCACACGGTGACGGTGCCGCAGACGACAGCGACGTACACGGTGAACTTTACGACGCAGTACCAGTTGACGACGGGGTGACGCCAGTCGGGACGGGTAGGTGACGCCGGCGCCGTAGGGTGAGGCGGGAGGCCTCTGGTACGGGAGCGGTGACGCAGGTACAGTTGACGGCTAACGCGTCTGCGGGGTTTGCTTTTGCGGGTTGGACGGGCGCATTGAACGGGATGACGAATCCCGGGCCGTTGGTGATGAACGGGCCGCGGGATGCGACGGCGCGGTTTGACGTATCGAACACGGTGACGACGGATCCGGCGGTAGGGATGCAGATGGGTATCGACTGGGTGACTGCAACGCTGCCGCTCAGAACGTGGGCTGGGCGCCGGGGAGTTACCATTATCTATGTGCATCGACGCCGCAGGTGGTAGGCGGGGTTCAGTACGAGTTTGTGGAGTGGGAGGACGGGAGCACGGGTTATTGCGCCTGGTCCAGGGCGGGAGCGACGCCCAAGACGTATACGGCGACGTACGCCGACGAAGTACGGGTTGACGACGAAGACGAGTTCCCGCGGGTGCCGGGACGGTGAGTCCCGCGGGTACGACGTGGTGGACGGCGGGTGCACGGTTCCTGTGACGCAGACGGGTATGGGGGATTACGCGTTTACGGGATGGTCGGGTGCGTGCAGCGGGACGGGTGCCGTGTTCGGTGACGATGGATTCGTCGAAGGAAGTGACGGCGAACTACGTACTGGGTCTGAAGTACACGGTTGAGACGAACCCTGCGGGCCGCCAGGTGACGGTGGACGGTCAGACGTACACGGCGCCTAAGACGTTCACGTGGATACCCGGGAGCACGCATACGATAGGTGTTGCGTCACCTCAGGCGGGGACGGCGGGTACGCGTTATGTGTACCAGGGCTGGAGCGATGGCGGTGCTCAGACGCACACGGTGACGGTTCCGCAGACGGGGCGACGTACACGGTGAACTTTACGACGCAGTACCAGTTGACGACGGGGGTGACGTCCATCGGGGTCGGGTACGGTGACGCCGGCGCCGCTGGGCGAGGTGTTGGAGGCGCGCGGTGGTACGGGAGCGGGGTGACGGTACAGTTGACGGCGGGGGCGTCGTCGGGGTTTGCGTTTGCGGGTTGGACGGGGCATTGACGGGATTGACGAATCCCGTCGCCATTGGTGATGAACGGGCCGAGGACGGCGACGGCGGGGTTTGACGTATCGAACACGGTGACGACGGAACCCGCGGTAGGGATGCAGATGCGGTATCGAATCTGTGACCCAGACGCTCCACGGCTGGCCTCAGAACGTGGGCTGGTCGCCTGGGAGTTACCATTATCTATATGCATCGACGCCGCAGGTGGTTGGGTGGCGTTCAGTACGAGTTTGTGGAGTGGGAGGACGGGAGCACGGGGTTATTGCGGCTGGTACAGGGTGGGAGCGACGCCCAAGACGTATACGGCCAGGTACGCGACGAAGTACGGTTGACGACGAAGACGGTCCCGCGGGGGCCGGTACGGTGACGCCTGGGGTACGACGTGGTGGACGGCGGGTATCGACGGTTCCGGTGACGCAGACGGGGATAGGGGAGTACGCGTTTACGGGATGGTCCGGGGCGTGCAGCGGTACGGGCGCGTGTCGGTGCGATGAGCTCGTCGAAGGAAGTGACGGCGAATTAACGTACTTGGAGTCTGAAGTACACGGTTCAGACGAATCCCGTGGGCGCCAGGTGACGGTGGACGGTCAGACGTACACGGCGCCTAAGACGTTCACGTGGATACCCGGGAGCACGCACACGATAGGCGTTGCGTCTCCGCAGGCGGGACGACGGGTACGCGTTATGTGTACCAGGCTGGAGCGACGGTGGTACTCAGACGCACACGGTGACGGTTCCCCAGACGGGGGCGACGTACACGGTGAATTTTACGACGCAGTACCAGTTGACGACCGGGGTGAGTCCAGTTGGCGGCGGGACGGTGACGCCGGCGCCGCAGGGCGAGGCGGGAGGCTCTGGTACGGGAGCGGGAGCGCAGGTACAGTTGACGGCGGGGCTTCTGTCGGGCTTTGCCTTTGCGGGCTGGACGGGGCATTGACCGGGATGACGAATCCCTGGACATTGGTGATGAACGGGCCGCGGATGCGACGGCGCGGCTTTGACGTATCGAACACGGTGACGACGGATCCCGGCGGTAGGGATGCAGATGGGGATCGACTGGGTGACCTACACGCTCCGCCGCCTCAGAACGTGGGGCTGGACGCCGGGGAGTTACCATTATCTGTGTGCATCGACGCCGCAGGTGGTAGGTGGTGTTCAGTACGAGTTTGTGGAGTGGGAGGACGGGAGCACGGCGTCTGCGACTGGTACAGGGGGGAGCGACGCCCAAGACGTATACGGCCAGGTACGCGACGAAGTACGGGTTGACGACGAAGACGGTGCCCGCGGGTGCCGGTACGGTGACGTCCGGGGGACGACGTGGTGGACGGCGGGTACGACGGTTCCTGTGACGCAGACGGGGATAGGGGATTACGCGTTTACGGGATGGTCTGGTGCGTGCAGCGGTACGGGCGCGTGTCTGGTGACGATAGATTCGTCGAAGGAAGTGACGGCGAATTACGTACTTGGGTCTGAATACACGGTTCAGACGAATCCCGCGGGGCGCCAGGTGACGGTGGACGGTCAGACGTACACGTCGCCGAAGACGTTCACGTGGATACCCGGGAGCACGCACACGATAGGCGTGACGTCTCCGCAGGCGGGGACGACGGGACGCGATACGTGTACGAGGGCTGGAGCCATCGCGGAGATCAGACGCACACGGGACGGTGCCGGAGACGAGGGCGACGTGCACGGTGAACTTTACGACGCAGGACCAGTTACGACGGGCGTGACGACTCGGATCGGGACGTGTGACGCCGGCGCCGTAGGGTGAGGTTGTGACGGAGCCGGTGGTACGAGAGCGGAGGACGCAGTGCAGTTGACGGCGGGCGCGTCTCGCGGTTTGCTTTGCGGGCTGGACGGTGCATTGACCGGACAGGCGAATCCGTCGCCGTTGGTGATGAATGGGCCGAGGACGGCGACGGCGGGCTTTGACGTATCGAACACGATGACGACGGACCCGGCGGTGGGGATGAGACGCGGTGGAGTTTGACGCACACGCTGCCGACGGCGGGTCTGAACGCGGGCGGGCTCCTGGGAGCTACCATTACCTGTAGGCATCGACGCCGCAGGTGGTGGGGGGTATCCGATACGAGTTCGTGGAGTGGGAGGACGAGAGCACGTCACTGCTGCGCTAGTCCAGGGTGGGAGCACACCGAAGACGTAGACCGCGAGGTACGTGAAGAAGAACGGGTTGACGACGAGACGGGGCCGGCGATGCGGGGACGGTGAGTCCCGCGGGTACGACGTGGTATACGGCGGGTACGAGGTGCCGGTGACGCAGACGGGTATAGGGGATTACGCGTTTACGGGATGGTCGGGTGCGTGCAGCGGTACGGGTGCGTGTACTGTGACGATGGATTCGTCGAAGGAAGTGACGGCGAATTACGTACTGGGTCT
>CAWEXU010000012.1:0-41356 GCA_963813075.1 Methanotrichaceae archaeon | reverse complement strand
TAACCCAGCCTTCGAAATTCTCAACGGTTCTCTTTACAAAAGGAATAACATTGATAGGTTCGAAGCTCTGTACGCGGTGCAATCCTTTCATGCCATCTAATTGATTTATGAAGTCAAGTCTATGATCAATAAGTCTCGCAGTTCTAAAATCCTTAATATTATCTAGCCCCATGGTCTTTTCGAGCGTTGTTGGTCGTTCGTTGTAAAATACCTCGTTGTACATTCGCATGAGGGTGTATGGACTTGTTATTACACATTTGCAGCCACAGTCCAAGCAAGCTTTTATAGCTGTGTGAATCGCTCGTGCTCTACGAGTGCTTTTGCTTGATTGCTCTCGCACCCCAGGTGGCAGTTTTATAGCCATAGGCTCAATATGAAATGGTGTCTCAAAGTCTCCTAGCCGAAATGTTAAGCCGAGTTTTTCCGTCTCTTGTTCCTTGGACGCTTATTTGCACCTTACTCATTTGTTCATGGAACATGTCCACGTTCACAAATATCGAATCAAAATAGAAATAGAAGAAAATAACATCGTCTGTTATTCTAAATCCGCTCTTTTGTATCATATTATCGATCAATAAATGCTCCATCTGGCAGACATCGCATTCACGCTTATATTGATCATTCAATGTTGCACGTTTGGTGAAGCCTCCTGATTGCATGAAGTGCTTTCCCGGCTTGTATTCCTTCTTTGCGATTGCACCACATTTAAAGCAAGTATCTTCATTTCCTTTTGGGACGACCATCTCAACAAGGCCGGTGGATATTTCCCCATTTTGAGCGCACAATAATTCGATTATTGGATCTAAGGCGGATGAATTATCCTCTAATTTAGACAAAATTTCTTTTTTGAGAGGATCATGCAGTAATCTCAAGGTATCTTTCAAGTTATTTTGATTATTAACAATTTCATGAACTGTGTATGACTTGCAATTCTGCCCACCAACATCATCCTGATTCGCGAATGTATCTCGGATAACTCCGATCTTCTTTAATTCATTTCGCAACTTTTCGTCATTTAGTTCCTTCTCCAATTTAGGAAATGTTGTCCAATCATTTCCTTTTTTATCATTATATATAAAATAAGAAATGCATGCTAGGGCTTCTTGGATATCTTCTTCTGGTGGGTAAATTGTCTTTCCAAGAACGCTCAACAAGCCTGCTTCAGTTCTCTCTCGTACTGATCCTACATAAACTTTAAAACGTGTTTGTGTATCAAGCGGGATAGATAGTAACGGAGATAGATCGAATTTCTTGTTATTTAATGTTGGTTTAGCATTCGTATTTCTTACAAGTTCCTTGCTAATTAAATTTTTTAACTCCGATGCATTAATGTTTATTTTATTTGAAGATAGATATAAGATTCCCTGGGGAGATATGAGCAGTGGAATCCCGTTGGATTGGACCAAATATTGCTTGGCGCTTCGATATACAATCTCGATAGCAATTGCTGCGGCATTTCAGGAAGTAGCAAGATGTGCACGTTATATCCACTGCTGTTCAGTAGCTTTTGAATTTCCTGCAATGGGTATTCAGATTTACCCAAACTGGCGACCTTATCCCCAAATTTTACATATGGTAGAAGTCGGGCGTATTTTGGCTGAAAGAATCTTGATTCACACTGCGAAACATCTTTTTCCTCCGCGTGTTGAACTAGAAAAACAATCTCATCCAGCTCACTTTCCCATTCCGGGAAGTATGTCTTTATATTGAAGGGATCTGTTTTAAAATAATCTTGAATTAAAGTATAATAATTTCCTTTATTTCTAGAATTAGTTATTTCGTTCCAATATTTATTGATATCATGAAGGGTGAGCGCTGTACAAAGAAGTCTCATGTCATGTGAATTTGGGAGTGATTGCTCAGTTGATATCCGATCATATATGTACAAAATTGATCCAGTAAATACTGCTGTAATTACATGAGCAGAAAAGCTCAGAGCTTTATTGAATTTTGCGTCCAATTGAGCAGATTCTTTAAATAGATGTGGTAAGACCTCTTTCACATACTCTTTGATACGAAGTTTTATTTCCTTATAATCTTCCACCTTCTCGTTTGAGATATTTTCCAGATATTCTGAATTATATTCTTCTAATTCCAAATCGTCTGAATCCAAAATAGAAATCATCTCTCCACCTCCCCCACAATCACCTTCGCCGCCCCGCACCCGCGGGCGACTGCACTTCCCACACCGCTATATTCTGCAAACATGGCCAGGGCTACAATTCCATTCCTCATGCCATCAGGTGCATCCCTGGCGAAGGTGTACCGGCAACGCCCCACGAATCCCTGCCTCATTATCGGCCTTGGATGGCCTTTGACCTTGTCGAACACGGTGTTCACCACCACGCTGTGCGTATCGTAGGCCAGAGGCTTTTCTACGATGTAGCGTGCCATCTCATCCCGCTCAATATTCATCCTCAGTTCCTCTGGAGATACCGAGTTCCATTTTGATAAGAGAGATTGAAATACCGCTTCCCGGTGAGGAAACATCTCAAAGACCTTGCTGTTCCTGTACTGAATGCAGACCGGCGATTTGAACTCAAAATCAAGGTATGGATTTTTGACCTCTCCCGCTGACTTCACAATATCTTGGAAGCTGGTAGTTGAGCTGGAAACCTCCTCCGCCCGCAAATCTCCTCTCTCCAGGCGGAGGTTTCTTTCTCTCAAGACCAATGGCTGGATGATGGAGCGGAAGATCTCCACCTCATTTGGATCGGTTATCCCTATCTTGAGACTGTATCTTTCGTTTGGGTCTACCCTTTTATGCCTTGACCTATCAGTGCGCAGAAATTTTCCCTCTAGAGGGCCCAAGGATATAGAGCTGATAGGAGAATCGTGCGTGTGGATGGCGGCTGTCTCATCCGCCTCCCGCATGACCCCCAGCAATGAAGAATATAGTTGGTAACCATCGCTGTATGGAATATCAAATCCAGATTCTGGCCGGAGTATGAGTGTGATCTTCTGTGGCATCGATCAGAGATTACATTCCCTTGCATTTAAATCTGTCGATTATTGCAATAATTTCATATTTCTGCAATAATAAGTCTATAAATTCAGAAGAATGCAACGGAAAGAATTTAAGCTAGGAATTGCAATATTAAGCAATGAAAACCTACCTATCTCTCTCAGGCTTCGATTCCTCCCAGATAGTATCCCTGATAGTGAAGTATGGTATTGAAGGCGGGGATAGAATAGTCCTTATCCGTCCTGAAGTAGAGCCGGACACGCGCGGAGAATTGACCACTCAGGCCATTCGAGATCTCTCCCGCCAGATCGACAGCTCCATAAATCTAGAGATTTACCGGGTCAACCATCAGGATTTCGAGGGGATGGTACTTTCTCTAAAAGACCTCCTGGAAAAAGCGGAGGGTGAGGTCATCGCGAATCTCTCCGGAGGGCCGCGGGAGATATTCCTCGCATTCACCATAGCCTGCATCTCCAAGCCAGAGAAGATCCACAAGACTACCAACTTCAGCGATATCGACAGAAGCCTCAATGAAATCCGCTTGCCCAATATAGTCTCAGCGCTTGATGAGAAGCAGATAAGGATCTTAAAGGATGTATCTGAGTTCTCGCCCACGAGCATCACAGATATCGCACAGCGGCTATCCCTTTCTGAGAGCACCATCTCCAGACAGGTTGCCCGGCTGGCTGATATCCAGGCCCTGGAGGTACTGCCGAAGGGCAAGACAAAGGAGCTTCGAATTACCCTCACCGGCAAATTGCTCCTCTGATACTGCAAAATAAACGGTAAGCTTCGAATGCCCGCAGCCAATTCCAGATCGACTGACGAAATCCAAACCGATCCTTCAATCAGCAGTTGGGGTAGCTAAGACCCTGGCCCGCCCGGAGAATATCAAGTAATTTATAAAAATCCACGGACAATCCCCATCTGTCTCCTCCTATAATTGTGAGACTCCAGACTCCATATCACCATTCAGCGAACCCTCAAACCCAGCGCTTCCGGTAAAAATGCCGCTGGCCGAAGCAACCCATATCCTGAACATCCGGAAAAGCAAATCAAACCAACCCCGTCTATCCATCCGAATATGGTATCCAAGCCACCCCGGCGTTGAGGGGACCTCGTTGGCCGCGGCCCGCAGGGCCGACTCGCGGTGTCCACTGAAAAAAGAGCCTGTATAGATCAGTCTTAACCATAATGCAATCAAGAATAATGCAATCAAGATTCAAGTATGGCCGGTAAACCTTAAAACACCCCGATCTGAGCAGGGATAAATGAGCACTAACAAGCCCACTACAAAAGGTCCGGTCTGGAAACTTTTTATGCAATAATAAATAATTAAATTAGTACAAAAAATTATTTATCAAAAACTATTTAAGACATGAAAAACTAATTGCGTGAGTATGACGAGATCAGTTCTGGCCGTCATCTTTCTGGTGATGGTCCTGGCCATGCCATCCGCACTGGCATGGAATCCGAGCGGGTATATAATCAATAACTGTAACAATGAACGCGACGCTGCCCATGGGCTGATTGGAGCTCATAGCAACTATCTTGGAGTCATCAATCCATGGTATCTTGAGTTCACCAATCCTGCTGCTGGTGATATCTATTGTAAACCAAGATGGTTCATTCCTGGTTATTCCTCCCGCCAGCGGAGGGGTAAAGCGCACTAATCTATACTACCAGCTGATGAAAACCGATGGCAATCCCGAAGGGCATGTAGCCACTTTCACAATCTATCCATGCAATCCGTATTAATCCCTGAGCGACTGTAAGGCGAGTATCCATCATTTAAATCTTTTTTTGTCCAATAATCAGTATCACCTCCCAGAACACTTCATAAAATATCTATTAGTTAATTCTATTTGGATTCCTTTTTCCTCAGAATAGCCCTTCAATTGGCCTCTCGAAAAAGCTATCAGGATTATATCTTGCTCCTAATCGATAGCTATCAGGCATATGATCCTCAGGGACAGATCCATACTTATGGATTCATTCGAGAATAAAGGCAAATTGCTTTGTGCCCGCCTGGCGAATACTCTTTTAATTATAAAATTTTCTAGCTACCACTGCGTTCCTTATTCGTGAATTCCATAGCCTTTTCGTTCTGCATCTGGAGAACATCCTTATCGATGCATCCCAACCCTTCAACGGCTTGCATCCAATTGTATCCAAGCCACCCCGGCGTTGAGGGGACCTCGTTGGCCGCGGCCCGACAGGCCGACTCGCGGCGCCCACTAAAAAAGACACCCTGTCTAGATCAGTCTTAACCATAATGCAATCCCGTCCATCCCTCCGAATACTGGCATCCAGATTCGGTAGCCTGAAGGGGGAGGCAACCGCCCGCAAATAACCTTGCGTGCCCCCCAACAGGCTTTGATGTGGTTTCAGCTCCATCGCACGACATCCATCAGCCGCAGGCATCGAGACCCTACCTCTTCAGTACTGCACCAATCCCCCTTCCGCCTTGACCTTCAGAACCGCCCTCTCGAACACAAACAGGCTCAGTGGGAGCAGCACAATCGAGAACAGTAGCAGGGTAAGCAATTCCGGAGCCAGCTCGCCCAGAGTGTACCCCTGCAGGAGGGCATGCCTCATGCCATTGACCGAATAGGTGATGGGCAGGATGTGCGAGATGCTCTGCATCCAGGACGGGAAGACCTCGATGGGAAAGAGGACCCCGCCGAAGAGCTCAGAGGTGCCCATCAGGAGCATGTTGATCGGGTCCCCTCTCTTGAAGACCATGATGAAGCTGGCCGATAATATTCCTATGCTGCTGAAACATATTATGGTGAGGATCAGGATCAATATCGCCCCGCCAACATTGGCTCGGGTCATATCCACTCCCAGGAAGATGCCTATGATCAGATACATCAGCACCCGGAAGGAGGCGAAGATGAAGTTCCAGAGAGATGACAGGGCGATGATGCTCGATGTGCTGGTAGGAGTCACCAGCATGGCCTCCAGGGTCCCCATCATCTGCTCGTCTCGCACGCTCTCGGAAAAGCTCCGGAGTGAGATCATCAGATAACCGGAGAAGGCCATGCCTATGAGAACGAATGAGAAGTAATCCCCGCCATAGGGCTCCAGGTACCTGGCTGCCCCCTCCCCGATCAATTTAGCGATGAAGTAGTAGGTCAGTATGTTGAAGAGCATGAAAAATAGCCTTAAGAAGAAGTCGAACTTGTAGCTCATCTGCAGCATATAGCCTTTCTTGATGAACCAGAATGCCTTCTCGAAGATCATATTCCTCTCCTCCTGCTCATGCCCCGCCCTCTGCTCCTCTGCCTGGGGACGCTTACCGGAAATGAGGTCGAATGCTCCTCAAGAGATGCCTTGCCGGTATAATGGCTGAAGACATCGCCCAGAGTGCTGCCCTCGGAATAGGCCAGCCTTCAGATCCGCTGGGCTCCCGTTGGCCTTGATCTTCCCCTCATCCAGTATGGCCACCCTATCGCAGAGCTCCTCCGCCTCATCCAGCTGATGGGTGGAGATGAAGATGGTCTTTCCCTTCTCTCCCACGATCTTCTCCTTGATGAAATTGCGCAGATTCCTTGCCGCTCCCGGGTCCAGGCTTCTGGTCGGCTCGTCCATGAAGAGGACCGCAGGATCGTTTAAAAGCCCGCGGGCGATGGCCATCTGCTGCTTCATACCTGCAGAGTAGCTATAGAAGGGCTCATCCGCCCGGTGTTTGAGCCGGACCACATCCAATAGCTCCTCTGTCCTTGACCTGACGACATTCTGAGGCAGATTGTAGAGGGTGGCAAAGAACTGCAGGTTCTCTCTGCCTGAGAGCCTCCAGTAGAAGCTCCTCTCATCGGTGGTCACAAAGCCCAGGGACTCTCTGGCCCTCTGCCCTTCCCGCACCACATCATAGCCATTGATGTATGCCTCTCCCTCCGAGGGGAGAATCAGGGTGCACAGTATCTTGATCAGAGTGGACTTGCCAGCTCCGTTGGGACCGAGAAGGCCGAAGACCTCCCCCTCTCGAACTTTGATGTTAACTTTATCCAGTGTGGTCAAAATATCTCTATTTCCGGACTTTTTAAATGCATCCAGGAATCCTCTATACAGCACAAACCTCTTGGTTAAATCCCGTGTCTCGATTGAATACATCCCTATGATCTCTCATCTGTTTGGCCATTCGCATGGAATCGCGCAAGTTATCCCTTTTTTTTTCGCCATATATAAGATTGATTCAAGGAAGGTGTTCAATGTCGACCAGGCAATGCTCTCTCAGATGCAGAACGCCGGCATGCATCCGCTCAAAGTTGCAGGAGTAGACACAATTTAACTTATAGTGATTCATCACCACTCTTTATCATCGCCAATAGCCCCACTGCCGCTAAAGCCGCAGCAGATGCTCCATATAGAAACGAAGCCTCAGCGCCCCACCGGGACCCGAGGGCTCCGGCAACCAGGCTGGAGATGATGGAGGCCACCCCCACTGCCCCGTAATATATGCCCAGAGAGCTGCCCCGAAGCCCGGCCGGGCACAGGTCAGAGACATAAGCCCTCTCCGAGCCGTCCACCAGGGCATAGACCAGGCCGTACATGGCAAAAAGGGCGATCAGTCCCCAGAGGCTGGAGACGACGGCAAATCCAACTGCTGTCAGGGCAAAAAGGGAGTATCCCAGGACCAGAATCCTCCTTCTTCCCACCCGGTCCGACCATATGCCCACCGGCAGGGCCAGGAGGGCATAGACCAGATTGAATAGCAGATAGAGAAGAAGAGGCGCTGCCACGGCCATTGACCCGGAGAAATGCTCCTGGGCGCGGAGGATGAAGAACATATAGCTGAAGTTGCCCAGGGCGAAGAGGCAGGCTATGAATAGAAAGCGCTTGTATTCAGGCGATAGAGAGGATAGATTCATTCTGTTGCTGCTTGGGCTGCTGGCGCTGCTTGTGCTGCTAGCACTTCTGGTGCTGCAATCAGGAGCGCGAAAGCTTTCTTTTACCCGGTAGAAGGGAATGAGAGCCACAATGGAAAGAACTCCCGCTACCGCCAGGATAAAGGTATAGCTGTAGCCGCCCTGCCAGAGTAGATAAGCCAGCAACGAGCCGATGACCGCACCCGCTGAGTCCATGGATC
Organism: Methanotrichaceae archaeon; assembly: GCA_963813075.1. Classification (GTDB taxonomy): domain Archaea; phylum Halobacteriota; class Methanosarcinia; order Methanotrichales; family Methanotrichaceae; genus Methanothrix. Next base: position 33,299 of record CAWEXU010000012.1, on the reverse strand, counting down.
GGTGCAGGCCAAAACCCCTTCCTCTGCAGCTCTCATCTGTGGACTCGGATATCATGGCGTCCCTGGGAGCGGACCTCACTCCTTTGCCGCTCCTCTCCAGGGTCTTGAGGAAAAAGACCTGCTGCCAGGCGGAGGCAAAAGGCAAGAAGAGCTTTCCGGCTGCCGAGAGGGCATAACCAGCCACCACCAGCGGCTTTCTCTTGCCCAGACGATCGGACCAGCATCCTGAGAAGACCTTGAGAATGCTGGGCAGGCCGTCGCTCACCCCGCCGATGAGGCCCACCGCCATGCTCCCCCCACCCAGTTGAGCGATGAAAAGGGGCAGAATGGGCTGGATGATCTCGCTGCTGATGTCGTTGAGAAAGCTGACAAAGCCCAATAAGAGGACGTTCTTTTTCGTCTTTGCATCCGTCCGGGGATCGGGCTTTGGGCCTTTGGTAGGGGTTGTCATCAGTTTATTAAAATCGGAGCCGGATAATTACATTACAGAGAAAAAATAATTTTTCGAGATCACTCCACCGGAATCCTCTGAGAGTCTACCACCACCAGCTTGGGAAGATGGACCTCCAGGATTCCCTCATTGAAGCTCGCTTTAACCTGCTCCGGCTTGACCTCAACAGGCAGCTTGATCTCACGCTCTAAATTTCGGTTCTCTATCTCATGGCGCAGGTATTTTCCCTCCCTGACCGCTGCTTTGGCGCTGATGGTGAGGGTGTCCTCCGTCACCCGCAAGTCGATCATATCCTTGCTCATCCCCGGCAGGGATACAAGAGCGACCAGCTCATCCTTCCATGTCCATGAGATCTATGGGAGGGTGATCCTGGCTCTTTTCCATAGCGATATCGCCTGGCAGTTCACCCAGGATCTTCTTTGCCGCCTGGATTGATATGCGAGCAACCTCAACCGCTGCACTGCCTATCATCTGCTCCAGATCGCTGCTTCCAGATGGACTTGATTTCATATGCAAAAATGGGTCTTTGTATCATAAAACCCTTTGCTTCCTTGCTGCGGGGAGAGCAAATTACTTAAACGCCTCTTTCGAGTGGAACGCTGTGATGGATAGGGAATCTCCGAAGCTGAAAAAGCCAATTATAGAGGCATGCATCAAATCAGCCCGGAAATATGGAAAGAGTGATGCCATTGGACTTCTTCGAGGCACCCTCTTCCTGGAGAGCGAACCCATGTCCCTGGATATGCTGGCAGAGAGCACCGGCTACAGCAAAACCACCGTCCGATCCAGCATGAACCTGCTGGAGAACCTGGGGATAGCTCGTAGGGTGGTCAGCCCCCAGGATATGCATCATAGCATCAAGCAGCATCGATATGCATTGGTGAACGATGCCGAAGCCAAAAGGCAGGTCATCCTCTCTGCAGCCAAAGAGGAGGTCGATCTGATCCTGCAAGCCCTCATTCAGGTGAGAGATAACCTGGATAGAAAAGAGAATGAAGAGAATGAAGAGAAGAGGGGTGCGAGGGATGCTGGGATCAAGAGAGAAGATGATGAGAGGGACAGGACAGAGGAGAAGCTAAAGGCTCGTTTGGCGGAATCATTGCAGTTTTATGGGGAGATGAAAAAGACGCTGGATCTGATAAGCCGGTTCACCTCAAAGGAGCTGATAGAGATCCTGGAAAGCCATGAGAGATAGAAAAGATGAAAATATCACTCTGCCTCCAATGGCTGGCCGGCTATCATTGACATTAAACTCACCACAATAGCTAGGCTACAGGGAGATTTATGCTCTGGTTGCTTTTCTTGGCCAGGCAAGAATCCAGGCCGCCAGCAGCCACAATAGCAGGAATGCAATGACGAGCCTTATCATGATCAATCACAATAATTAATAGTGATGTTTTGATATATCTATGTTTTCCTCTCATAATAGCTCGGTAGGAATTGGAAACAATAAGCTGCGGATGGAATAGCCTGATATAGCTTGCAGTCCAGGTGTATTGAAATGGTGTTTGGATATGAGAGCGATCATTGCTTTTTTGCTCCTGGCTCTGCTGCTTGTCTTTTCGGGCTGCGTTGAGCGGCCAGAGGCCCCGGCGGTCTCAGAGCAGGAGGCCACAGAGGAATGGAAGGCCGATGGGATAGTCAGTGAAGGCGAATATACTCGCAGCATGCTCCTCCAGGCCCCGAACAGGCAGGGCTATAGCGGCGGGGACATAGAGATCTCCTGGAGAAATGACGAAGAGGATCTCTACCTCGCCCTGAACGGCAGCACTCTCGGCTGGCTAGCCCTGGGCTTTGAGCCCCTGGAGTGGATGAAAGAATCCGATATTATCCTGGCCTCGGTGGACACGGGCAAGGCTATAGTATTGGACGAGTACTGCACAGGCAACTACGGCCCGCATATCGAGGATACCATGTTGGGTGGTACATCCGATATCAAGGAATTTGCGGGAAGCGAATCAGCTGGCTGGACCACTATTGAGCTGAAGAGGTCGCTCCAGTCCTCTGACCGGTTCGACAAGTCCTTCTCCCCTGGACAGGCGGTCTCCATCATCTGGGCGCTATCCGACAACCCCGACATCAGCCAGAAGCACGATGTGGCCTACGGCGAGGGCATCCTCTCCCTGACCCGCGCGGGTGGGGAGGCGTCTGCTTCCGTCCTGGGAGCGCTGACCCCAGGAGAGGAAGATGGTCTCGTCTTCATCTGGGAGGAGGAAAAAGCAGCAAGAGACATCTACACATCGCTATATGAGATGAATAATCTCACAATCTTCCTGGATCTGACCAGATCGGAGATCAGCCACATGGACCAGGCGAGGGCGGTCATCGATAAGTACAACCTTTCCCTCCCCGAGGATGTGCCGGGAGTGTTCCAAAATCAGACATTGCAGGAGATCCACGACCGCCTCCTGGAAGAGGGATTAGAGTCGGATGAGAATGCCCTGATGGTAGCGGCTGAATTCGAGGAGATAAGCATCATGGACCTGGAGGCTGAGCTGGCGGTGGCGGAAAAAGAGGACGTCAGGACTATGTATCAGGGACTGCTGGCAGGCTCCAGAAAGCACCTTCGTTCTTATGTTTCCGACCTTCGGGATCAGGGAATAGAATACGAGCCGCGTCATCTTGAGAGGAGCGAGTTTGAGGAGACTGTAAGGCTGTAAGGCTGAGCTAAGACTATAAGGCTGTAAGACTGCAAGGTTGAAAAGGTCTGAATCGATGCAAAGGCTCCAATCCTGGAGGAGCGATGAGAATGGCGGCTTAAAGTGGCATTCCCCACATGGGATACCACCTGGCCATATCCTTCTCTATCGGTATCTCCCTTTGCATCAGGGACCTCAGCCGGAACTCCATTGCTGAGTCGCGCTGCTTACTGGATTTCGGCACAAAGGGATAGTAAGATCCCAGCTTGAAGTTGTATATCCAGTAAGCAACAGTAGCTCCCCGGAAGCGGTAGACTGCCGCCAGGAGCTGTGTTCCGAATCCCTGCTCCATCAATATCTGGCTGATCATCTGGATATTAGCCACCAGATCCTCAAAATCCGGGTCGGTCAGCACTACCCAGATGTAGCCGTACTCATCCTTCTGGATGCTGTGTACTGTGCCCGTCTCCTTAAAGCTCAGCTTGAGGAGGTCATCGATCTCCTTTTTCGCAGACTCATAGTAAGAGGACTCCATGGGCTTGATGCATAACCCGGCCTGTCCATCCGGCTTAAGATCGAGGTTCGCCTCCATTGTCACCGCTGCGGTGGAGATGGCGAACAGCCGGTCGGTCTTGGCCTCGGGCAGGCGGGTCTTTCCCAGGATGGAGTCCAATAATCCCATCTTCAGATCTCCAGGCCCTGCTCGATCCTCTGCAGGGCTTCGATCCTCGCCTCCAGAGATGGATGGGTGGAGAAGAGGTTCATAATGGAAGAGCGGGTGAGGGCAGGCACTATGAACAGAGCTCTGACTGGCCCCTCCACCTTTCTCAGATCCTCTGTTGGCACCTGAAAGCCGCTTATCTTCATCAATGCACTCATCAGGTTTGAGGGCTGACCGGTGATTATCGCCGCTCCGCGGTCGGCAGAAAACTCCCGGTACCTGGATAGGGCTTGCAAGAGTATGAAGCTCAAAATCCATACTATCAGGGAGACGGCGAAGATCACGATGAAGCTGCCTCCCGAATCGCGACCGCGGCCACCGCCTCCGCCCATGAAATGGAAATTTCTGACCAGAACCTGGGCGACGGAGGAGAGAAATGTGGCTATGGTCATGACCATCATATCCCGGTTCTTAATATGAGTCAGCTCATGGGCCAGCACCGCCTCCAGCTCGCTTGCATCCAGCTTTTGCATAATGCCCGTGGTCACCGCCACCACCGCATTCTTCTGATTCCTGCCGGTGGCAAAAGCATTTGGCATTGAGCTGTTCACTACGGCAATCCTTGGCATAGGCAGGTCGGCAATGGCGCAGAGCCTGGAGACGATTTGATGAAGCTCAGGAGCTTCGCTCTCAGAGACCATTTTAGCGCCCATGTTCGACAGGATCATCTTATCGGAATAGTAGTATTGAAAAAGCATGAACCCGCCTATGAATAGAATAATCACAATATTGTCAACGCCCTGGGATAAGAGAACTGCCAGAAACGCCAGGTACAGGACTGCCAGAAGGGCCATGGTCAGCAGCATTCTGGCTTCAAGCCCCCTGTCCGCTTTCCATCTAATCATATCTTAATTTCACCCTTGATATGCCGCTTAATTGTATCCGCCATTTATTTGTCGCTACTCAGATATGGACCTTCCTGATGGATCATGTATTCGATGGATTTTATCTTTCGTCTGGGCGGCTATGGGATAGGTGAAGCTATATGTAGGTAATAAGAAAAGGGGTCAAGGATAAAGAGGTGGATTATATGGCACAGGCGAAAATTGGCGACACCGTAAAGGTGCACTACACCGGGAAGCTTGACACAGGCGTCATATTTGATACATCAGAAGGATGCGATCCACTGGAGTTTGAGGTCGGATCAGGTTCATTCATACCCGGCTTTGAAGAGGCGGTAGTGGGGATGAGTCCGGGCGAATCCAAGACGGTCCAGATCCCTCCGGAAAAGGGCTATGGCCACTACCGGGATGACCGGGCGATAACCCTGGATAAAAAGGATTTCCCTTCAGATCTGGCCCCAGTGGAAGGAATGAGCCTTGAGATCTGCGTCTCTGAGGACACCTCTGTCCCTGCGCAGGTCACAGATGTGACAGAGACCACAGTCACTCTGGATGCAAATCATCCCCTGGTCGAGCAGACGCTGTATTTCGATATTAAGCTGCTGGAGATAACGAAAAGCAAGTAGCCGTCAGGACAATAGGAACTGAACTACAGTGATATTGAGATACAAAGATAGCCTCTCTCTATATAGAAAAGGCTATCCTGGGACGCAAATTAGATATAGATTGGGATGAGAAAGTAAGTAAAGATAATGATCACTGCCGTTCCTTGAGGATGGCAGTAATTATGGACTTAGGTGAATAGTTTGGCTGATCGTGCAGCAGTTTTTATCGATGGTGCTTATCTAACCAAGATATTAGATGTCGATTTCGGAAAACCGAAGATCGACCTTGCTCGTTTTTCTGATATTCTTTGCGGCAACTATGAGCGTCTTCGGACCTATTATTATAATTGTATGCCTTACCAGAGCTGTCCGTCCACCGACGAGGAGAGCCGCAGGTTCGCCTCCATGGACAAGTTCGTCTACACTCTGCGAAAGCTCCCCAGATTCGAGGTTAAGCTGGGCCGTCTGGGCCGGGTGGGAGGAGAGTTCGTGCAAAAGAGGGTGGACATCGCCCTGGCCGCGGACCTCGTCCGGCTGAGCTGCGGCCGGATGATCGGAAAAGCGGTTATCGTCACTGGTGACAGCGATTTTCTCCCCGCCATCGAGGCGGCGAAGGATGCAGGCGTACTGGTAACCCTGTTTTACTCGGAGAGTTCCATTCACGATGAGCTCCTTTCCGCAGTGGACGAGAGAACTCCCATCGATCAGGATCTGATAGAACTGGTGGCTCGATAGAAGATAGAAGAGGAGTGGCTAGATAGAAGGGTGGCAAGGCAGAGAATCGACGGGCAGAAAAAAGGAGGGCTCCTCAGGGGAGCCAAAAGCCGGCAAAGGGGTCAGGAACGCCATCGGGAAGTGGAGAGATCATCTGAAATGCCAGAGGAGGATAACCGTCCTGCGTTCCGGCCAGCTGGAGAAAGCTCCTGAACCCCGGAGGAACAGATAGCTCCGAAGTCATGTTCAGGTCCATTATGTCCGCCCGGGCGGATAGGCTGACATTCCCTGTAAAGTCTGAAGCCCTCTGCACAGCGATCAAAGATCCTGGAGACAGTTGGATACCGCCAGTCTCGCTGAGAACGATGTTCGCTCCAGTGCCGCTATAAAAGCTCTCCAGACTGCCCTCCTGGATATTTGACTGTGCATGGGCAGATGACGCCGTCGTATAATCTGCAGATGACGCTTCGAGGTGTATATTCTCTCCATCCGCCGCGGCAGCAATCTGCGCCGCTATCCCTGCATATGGATGGGATGCTGCCTCATTCAGGTATTCATAGATGGTACCATTATCGATACTGGTCGAGGAGTCTGCATTGCAAAATAGACTCGCTGCTGTGGATCTGATCAAGATATCTTCGCCGGCAGCGGTAGCATAGTGCCAGGCATCAGGGATCCTGATGTATTCGCCTTCCGCGCCCATCGGCATGGTTCTGACGTAAGAGCGGCTTTCAAGGAATAGTACATTGCCCTCTTTCACATCCGTGGATACCCTGGCTACGGACTGGCCGATTGAGGTGTCGGCGACGTGGATCGATTCCCCATTTGCGCCAAGCATGCCCTGGACGACCTCAGCTTCTCCTGAAGTATTGGAGCTGGCAGAGCTGCTGTAGCTGGCTATTGATCCCTGCGAGACCGTGGTCTGGCCGGAAATCAGGTTCTCTGCTGTCAGTGCCGATGAAAAGGCAGATATCATCTGTCCGTTTGCCGAGGAGAAGGCCTGGCGGGATTGGGCCTCCTGGGGATTGGAGTTAGCCTCACTGGAAAAGCCTCCGAAGGACCCGCCAGCGGCAAGAGTGTTGGCATTTGAATGCAGATCTGCGCCGTTGGAGGAGGATGAGCTGAAGCTTACCAGAGCGCCAGATGTCGGTCCTGCCAACTGCTCTGCTCTCGCACCGCTCTCATCTGCCTGGGCGGAGCTGGTGTATCCATCTAAAGAGCCCATGATTACATCCGTCTGAACGCTCGCCCTGGCACCATCCCTGTTCACCGCATCGGCATCGCAGCTGATGGCAAGGGCATTGCTGGCATCCAGAGAAAAGCCGCTCAACTTGGCCTCACCCGGAGTTCTAAATGGCTGGTTGTACTCATAGGACCTGGCCATCAGGACGTCGACTGATATTGATGCATTATCGCCCTGAGGGCTGGTTGCAAAGTATCTTTTATGGAGAGATCCGCGGCCAGAGATCGCCTGAGCCGAACTGGCTCCGGAGATAGTCGTCCTGCCACTGACTGTCGCATCGATTGGTGCATCGATGTTCATCGAATCGGAAAAGCAGTTTCCTGCATCGCAACCACTGGTTTTTATCGATATGCTGGCGGCTTGGGGTATCAGGATCGCTGCTAGGAGAAGTGCCAACAATAATGCAAGAGTTTTCATAATATCATCTCAACAATTTATTGTAATTGTTTATAGTTATAGATATTTATAGTTGCTGGTATCTGAATACTATGTGGTGGAGATGTATTAAAATTTCAAAAATCAAATTATTCACGATTTCGCAAAGATCACTGAAAATGTTTTTTCAATTCCCTGACAGAGTTTGCCTGATTGTATCACTAAGCTCATCACAGTTTTTTATGCAATTAATGGTATTGCCATTCTGCTAATGCTGCACGACCAAATTCGACGATTACGAGATCCTTTAACAAACCATCCACGAATAGCGCCTGAACATGATCCACAAAGGTATTTAGAGGATTAAGGATGTAATTGCACCTTGCAGAGTCTATGCTGTTAGATCGTGGCTAAAAAAGAGTGTGGATATGGCCATATATCTTGAGCTGGTAAATGGATCAATCAAAAAGTATCCGACATCATGCAGTGTTAGGAGTAAGTGCGGTATGCCCGAATATACCGAATGCAATCATCTCGACTGTGCAATATGATGCTGCAGAATATTTAGCAAAAACTAATAAAGATTATTTTATGATTTGCATTTTCGCCTACTTATTTTGGGTCTCTTTAGGAATTCTCATCGGCGCGGACTTTCCATGGACCGGAGGTGGCGTTGGTTTAATAATGGTTCTATTTGGGATTTATTGCATCTGGCAGTCAAACAAATCCGCAGAAATAGCAAAAGAACTTATAGAATTTAGAGATAGTGGAAGAATAAATGGTATTGAAGCTAGACAAATAAATACAAAGGCCAAGCACTGGTGGCAGTTCTGGAAATAGGCATCGCCAAATGTCAATCACGGCAATCAGCGACCTCCGACTGAAGCTGTGGGGCAAATGTGAGTGCGCGCGATGTCTTAAAATCATCAAACGCTTTTACATCATCATTGACCAAATGCCCAGGCAAAGGCAGCAACCGTGCACAGATATGTACATAAGCGATCGACCACCCATAATCTCATTGTGATATATCATGAATGTCCTGGCCATAAACGGTAGCCCTCACATGAATGAGGGAAATACGGCAAAGATCCTGAACCCATTCCTGGAGGGCTTGAAGGAAGCGGGCGCAAAGGTCGAATTGCTCTACACTGGGAAGCTGAACATCGGTCCCTGCAGCGGAGACCTGAGCTGCTGGTTTGTGAATCCCGGCACCTGCGCCAAAGACGATGACATGCAGACCATCCTTCCAAAGATCAAAGATGCAGACGTCATCGTCTGGGCCAGCCCGGTCTACTATGCAGGGATCACCGGCCCTCTCAAGACCCTGATGGACAGGCAGCTGCCAGCCAATATATTGGGCCAACCCAGATCTAAGATGCAGAAGGCGGTTTTAGTCTCCACCTGCTCCGCCTGGGAGATTTCCATGTTCGATCCGCTTCTGGTGCAGATGAGGGCCATCTACGACCACCCCCAGGAGGGATTCGAGTTCGCCGGCGCGCTTCTCCGCCCCATGGCAGAGGGCATGAACGAGATGATCAAGGCCGGGGAGACCAGACTGGTCGAAGGCATCTTCAGCGCGGCCAGAGAGGCCGGCCACCAGCTTGCACGAGAGGGCAGGATCTCAGAGGATACCGAGAAGGCAGTGAATAGAGAGCTGATGCCCAGGGATGCTTACTATAAAGCGGCTCAAGAGATGATAAGGCAGAGGACGACTCAATAGAATTTTGACGCTGATTTAAGTCATAAAGCCATATCTTCAGAGGTGTCTCTCGAAAGGATAAAATGCTTGTACGTCTTTAGCCCCCGAGGAAGAAGAAGAAGAAGGAATGATCATGAAGGTTCTTGTCAGTGATTCTTTAGCAGAGGATGGAGTGAAGAGACTGCAGTCGGGAGCAGATGTCGATGTTATCACCAACCTCTCCCCAGAGGAGCTCATCCAGAGGATTGGAGACTACGATGCCCTGGTAATCCGCAGCGGGACCAAGGTGACCGCTGACGTCATCAATGCCGCTAAAAGGCTCAAGGTGATAGGCAGAGCGGGTGTGGGCATAGACAATGTGGATGTCGAGGCAGCGACCAAAAAGGGGATCATCGTTCTCAATACCCCGGGCGGAAACACCATCTCCGCAGCCGAGCACACCATCGCCATGATGCTGGCCCTGGCCAGGAACATCCCCCAGGCCAACTCCGCCCTGCACCAGGGGGAGTGGAACCGGAAAAAGTACACAGGCGTCGAGTTCTTCAACAAGACCCTGGGCGTCGTCGGTCTGGGCCGGGTAGGGGCTGAGGTTGCCAGCCGTATGAAGTCATTTGGCATGCAGATCCTGGCCTATGACCCATTTGTGACTGAAGAGAAGGCCCAGCAGATGGGGCTAACCCTCGCTCCCCTGGAGACCGTTCTGCGAGAGGGCGACTTCATCACCGTCCATACTCCCCTGACCAATGAGACCCGCAACCTGATCGATGAGGACGAGTTCAAGATCATGAAGGACGGGGTCAGGATTGTGAACTGTGCTCGCGGCGGGATCATCAATGAGGCCGCCTTGGCCCGTGCGGTGGCCGAGGGAAAGGTTGCCGGAGCGGCAATCGATGTCTTCACCAAGGAGCCGCCCACCGGGAACCCCCTGCTCGAGCAGGAGAAGATCATAACCACTCCCCATTTGGGAGCTTCTACTGCTGAGGCCCAGGTCAATGTCGCCTTAGCGGTGGCAGACCAGATCCTGGCCATAGCCAAAGGCGGCCTGCCCACCAATGCCATCAATATGCCTGCCATATCGCCTGAAACGCTGGCGGTCATGGAGCCCTATATGATGCTGGCCGAGAGGATGGGATCTCTCCTCGGGCAGATAGTGGGCAGCGGCTTTGATAGCCTGGAGATTGTCTACAGCGGCACCATTGCCGAGAAGGATACGAGGCCAGTGACCATATCCGCTATCAGGGGTCTTTTGGGCTGCCTGATGGGCAAGGACAGCGTGAACTTCGTCAATGCCACAAGAACGCTCAAAGAGATGGGAGTAAAGCTCTTGGAGAGCAAGACCGAGTCCGCCAATGGATATAGCAATGTCATAACCATGAAGCTTGCCAAGAACGGCACGACTAGCATGGTTCAGGGCACGGTCTCCGGAAACAAGGAGAAGCGCATTGTGCAGTTTGATCTCTACCGGACCTATATCCCAACTGAAGGAGACATGGTGATAGCCGTCATCGATGACAAGCCGAATATCATTGGGCCCTGCTGCGTGGTCCTGGGCGAGGGCAATATCAACATCGGCTCAATGCATGTGGGCCGCATAGATGAAGGCCAGCCTCAGCTCATGGTATTGAGCGTCGACCAGATGGTCCCCGATGAGGTCATGAAAAAGCTCTTGCAGGTTCCTGGAGTTAAGAGCGCCAAGATGGTGGAGCTGTAAAGCCGGCTTCCGACCCTTGTTGGTGCCTTGGGGAAGAGCGCTGGATGAGGGCCTCATCCTCATCCTCATCCCATCCCCCTTCGCATCGGAAGGCACACAATAAGGCAACAATAAGGCACAATAGTAGATGCAACAGAAATAGATGCAATAACGGAGATCCAATGATATTAGATGCAGCAGAGGTTCTTGAGAGGGTGAGAAGGGATAAGCCCCTGGTACATCACCTGACGAACCTGGTTACCATTTACGATTGCGCCAACATCGTCAAGGTCTTTGGAGCCTCACCGGTCATGGCCCATGCCAGAGAGGAAGTGGCTGATATGGCGAAGATAGCTTCTGCTCTGGTCCTGAATATCGGCACCCTCACCACGGAATTCGTCCAGGCCATGCTGATTGCCGGAAAGAGCGCCAATGAAAAAGGGATACCTGTGGTCTTTGACGTCTGCGGCGCTGGAGCGACGAAGTTTCGGGACGATAAATGCCTGGAGATCCTGGATGCGGTGGATGTAAGCATCATCAAAGGCAACTCATCTGAGGTCGCCCGCATCGCCGGAGAGGACGTTAAAACCAGAGGAGTTGATGCTGCAGATATCGAAGCAAACCTGATGGAGGTGGCCGGATCTCTGGCAGAGAAAAGAGAGTGCACTGTGGTCATCACCGGCAAGGACGATATTGTGGCCGATAGGAAGAGAGCGGTATGGGTGCATAACGGTCACCCCATGATGGCCAATGTGGTGGGCACAGGGTGCATGGCCGCATCGGTGATTGGTGCATTTGCGGCTGTGGAAGCAGATCAGGTTGCCGCTTCTGTCTCCGGGCTGGTCTGCTATGAGGTTGCGGCCGAGGTTGCCGCCCTGGTCTCGGCCGGACCGGGATCTTTCAAGGAGAACCTTTATGATGCCGTCTACAACCTGGATTCCGGGACCATAAGGAGAATGCAGAAGATCGAGTTCCAGTGAGATCGCATTGCGCAAACAGGCATAATTGCTGAATCAATAAGCAGAGGAACTAAGGGTGAAAGGATACTATTTCATTACCGACTCGGGATTGAGCCGGGCGGGAAATACCAGCGACGTGATGAAGGCTGCAGCCTGCGGAATAGAGGTTGTCCAGTACAGAAATAAAAATGCCGAGACCCGGGAGATGTATGATGAAGCTCTGCGTCTGAGGGAGATCTGCCGGGATCTGACCTTCCTGATCAATGACCGAATAGACATCGCTCTTGCCGTGGATGCCGATGGCGTCCACCTGGGCCAGTCGGATATGCCCTGCACCACTGCTCGAAAGCTGCTGGGACGGGAGAAGGTGATAGGGGTGACCGTCCATAACCTGTCAGAGGCTCTGGAGGCAGAGAGGCTGGGAGCCGATTATCTGGGGGTCTCGCCGATATTCAAGACGGCGACAAAGACCGATGCAGGAAAGCCGGCGGGCATAACTCTAATCGAAGAGATTCGCCAGCAGGTTGACATACCACTGATAGCCATTGGTGGGATTGATCATTCCAATGCCCCTGCGGTCATCCGGGCGGGAGCGGACGGCCTGTGCGCTATATCCTGTGTCGTTGCCAGCAGTGACGTCGCCGCCCAAATCAAGAGGTTCCAGGACCTGTTCTGAAAGCCAGAAAGATTGATACGGATATGCCCCGAGGAAAGTGTATCAATATGTGATTTACTGCTGTTTCTGTAATATTTCACCTCAAGAGCTTATTCTAACCGCCTCAGTTATGTGGTCCTATATGGTGCCAGCCTCTTTTTGAGATAATTTTTCTCCCGCCGCTTTAATAGCTCGTATACGAGCAATCCGAGCAATCCGCTGATCAAGTTGGCCAGGAATATCCATATCTTGACGTGTGGAGTTCCTCTCCAGGTATCAATATCGTGGCTGCTTGCCATCTTTATGGCCATGAGCAAGAGATATGCAGAGACGGGCCAGAACAGAAATGCTAGAATATTATAATCGCTCGGCATATAATCTCAATAGTAAAGCTGAAATACCGACTGCAATCCATAAAAAAAAGCCCATGTTGTTCCTTTTCTTTCTTATGAAACCTAATGCATCTGTATAGGTTCCGCTGAATCTTTCCCCTGAATTAATATCATCCGATTCCATTTTTATCCATCCAGTGTATATTGTTCTAGATATAGTCAACCTCTTTTTAGAAATAATAAGATATAAAGTCTTTGAATATGAAGTATACAGATGCATTAGCATCGATATCGGGGGATCCAAGATTCTTTTATCATCTAAATAAAATGGCTCAATATTGGCTGCTAGAGTCCGGATTCCTACCCTTATGATTCAGTCCTCTATCTGGATTCCATGCCTCTTGAAAAACTCAATCAATGCCTCTTCCACCACCTGGCTCTGAGCATGCATATTGCCTTTGGACTTCACCGTGTAGACCTTGAGCGTCTTGGCCACCGGCTCGGATAGGGTCAGTGTGGTCTTGGGCATCAAGTAATCTATTGGAGTCTAAGTTTATATAGATATTGGTACCTTTAATTCTTTTCCGACCCATTCGTCTCCAGCATGCGACCTGAGCTATGCGCGAAGGCTTAATAATTGAGTCATCCAACAGGTATTGAAAGATGATCTCCCTGGACTCCCTACCCCACCTCCCCGGGTGCTACCTATTCCGGGACAGCCCTGACAATATAGGCAATATCATATATGTGGGCAAGGCAAGAGACCTAAAAAAGCGTGTCGCCAACTATTTTCAAAAGCAAAACCACGGCCCAAGGACCGCAGCCCTGGTGGCGGCGATAAAAGGGATGGACTTCATCGTCACAAACACCGAGGTTGAAGCCCTTCTTTTGGAGAACACCCTCATCAAGAAGCACCAGCCCCGCTATAACATCAAGCTCAAGGACTCCTCCCGCTATGCCTCCATCCACCTCACTGATGAACAGTTCCCCCGGATCAGAATATCCCGCAAAGCCCAGGGCCAGGGCTCATTCTATGGCCCCTTTGTATCCGCCAAAGAGAGGGGATTCGTCTTCCAGATAGTGCGCAAAGCCTTTGGCCTGCGCACCTGCAAGCGCCTCCCTAAGAGAGCTTGTCTGCGCTATCATCTCGGCCACTGCTCAGGTCCCTGCATCGGCAAGATAGCGGAGAAGGATTACCAGGCCCGGGTAGAGAGGGCCAAATCAGCCCTGAGCGGGAAGACGGCAGAGCTGATCGGCTCCATGAAAGAGGAGATGATGAGCAGGGCCTGCCGGCAGGATTATGAGCGGGCAATTGAGCTGCGGGATGAGATCAATGCCCTCGAGCACCTTCAGGAGAGGCAGAGGGTCGAGCATAACCGCAAGTACGACCAGGATGTCCTCAGCTATTCCATAGATGGCGAGAATGTCTATCTCATGCTCTTCAAGGTCTACCGGGGCACACTGGAGGGAAAGGAGGTTTATCAGTTTCCCAGCAGCGAGGATTTCTTAGAGGAGTTCATTGTCCAGTACTACTCGGATAAAGAGCCCCCAGAGGAGCTGATCGTTCCGGAGCCATTCGATGATTCTTTGGTGGAGTTTCTGGCTCATGTCAGGGGAAAGAAGGTTCGTGTCACCGTCCCCAGGCAGGGAGAGAAAAAGGAGCTTCTCCTGCTCGCCCAAATGAATCTGGAGATAAGCTTCTATGGAGATCGGGCAAAGCTATTCGCTCTTCAGGAAGCATTGAATCTCCCCAAAAAGCCCGAGGTCATAGAGTGCTTTGATATCTCCCACCTGGCCGGCTCCTTTACTGTGGGCTCTATGGTCCAGTTCAGGAACGGAAAGCCGGACAAGAGCAACTACCGCCGCTTCAAGATCAGGGATGTGCAGGGAGTGGACGACTTCGCCTCCATCGCCGAAGTGGTGCGCAGGCGCTACTCCCGCCTGAAAAAAGAGAACAAGCAGTTTCCGGACCTGATCGTCATCGATGGCGGCTCGGGCCAGCTGAGCTCAGCCCTGCGGGTGCTCAGGGATATGAGAGTTAAGGTCCCAATCATATCCCTGGCCAAAAGGGAGGAGGAGATATATGTGCCAGGGCTGGACGGGCCGCTGGATATCAAGAAGAATGAAAAGGCGTCGCTTTATCTGCAGGAGATAAGGGATGAGGCGCACAGGTTCGCCATAGCCTATAACCGGCTGCTGAGGAAGAAGGCGGTATCAGAGTGAAAAGACGTGCGGCTGCCGGGATTCGAACCCGGGTTACGAGCTTGGGAAGCTCATGTCATAACCGCTGGACCACAGCCGCTCCCTGTCGCATGCCCTGCGACAGCTATCCCGTATCTCAGCTCCCAATATTTAAATGTTATAGGATTCTTTTCAGGACTATCCGATCTTTTGCCCTGACCCTCTCGAATAGGTCCAGGCCCTGCACCACCTTTCCGATGTGGTTAACCCTGGAATAAGGCTGAGTCTGGCCATAGAATATGCAAAAAGCAGGACCTGGCGACCAGTAACATATGTCTCCTGCCTCAGAGGAAGGGGATGGATTCTCGTCCTTCATCTGCAGAGAGAGATCGAAGTAGACCTCCTCGCCCCAGATGACCGCCCTGCCTTCTATGGGCAGCGCCTGCCATATGGCCTCTCTGATGCCCGGATTTCTCTCATCCAGCTCTGCCAGGGCCCTTCCCTTTCCTTCGACCTCAATTATCATCGACTTCATGAAGCTCCTCCTCCAACTGTCCTCACTTTCGCCCTGCACGGCCAAGCTATTCATAGCCACCGATACTACTATGAGTTAGACCGCCCGAGCCTAAACCCCTTCTGATTACTCCCTGCGGGCGGGTCCATCCCCTATTTACCAGCAGATGAGCTTCTCCTGAAGCGGATTTTGTTGATTTCAGCTTCTTTTCAATCTGATATGCAGGCGATCGGAGTAGTTGGCCTCAAGCTCCAGTGCCAGGTCCCAGGCCTCCTTAGCGTTCTGCATTCCCTGATCGGCGCCATAAGCCATTATCCACACTCTCTCCCGGTCAAGGGTGGGGATGAGATCTTTCAATTCCTCCGCTCTCCAGCACCAGTCTGGCTTTCCCAGGACGAATTTGAGATGCACATTCTCCTTATTCGCCCAGAATTCGAGATGAAAGTTCGATCCCCTCTTGGGGCTCACCACTGCGCAGCTGATCTTCTCCAGGGTCTCCTGTGGGATTATATTGGTGCCATTGCTCTCGATATGAATCTCCATTCCCTGACGGTGCAGCCTGCAGATCAGATCCGATAGCTCCTCCATCTGCAGCGTCGGCTCCCCACCGGTTATGATCACTCTCTTCCCCTGGCCCTCAATTCTCTCCAGCAGCTGGGCAATGGATAGGTCCAGGGATGGCTTGAGATCGGTGTCGCATCCAGCACATCTCAGGTTGCAGCCTGATAGCCGGATGAATAAGGCCGGCCTCCCCATGGCCGGGCCTTCGCCCTGCATTGAACGAAAAATCTCAATCAGCCTCATAAGACAGAATCCTCATGGATCGATGTTCGAATCCATCCTCCAGATCGAGCTATCCCCTATACCCATATTAACCCTTTATCGGTGCGTCTCACCTGATGCCTTAAAATATTTTAGGCTCTATGCATTTTCCGGAGAAAATAGCTCTGCCAGCTAGCAATAATGATGAATATATATTCCACTATATATCCCGCTTATAAAGAGACGACCAAAAAACATATAACCCTTGATTGTTAATTATTTAATGTTATATTACGGGCTATGTGGGATTTGGGGATTATGATAAAGATTGGAATTGAGGTCAGCCGCAAAAAGCTGCAAAATGAACTCCTGGACAATCCCGGACGGTACTTCTTTATACTATCTGAGGGAGGCCGGGCAGCTTTATGCATTCAAACCTGCGACTTTCAAGGAGAGGATATAAAGACACATATCATCGACGGTTTCGCTCTGAACGGAAAAGGAGAGCTAAGCTCGCTTTTTGATGAAGGGATCAACGATTCCATCTTGAATGGCTTTGACGGTAAGCGTTCTTCGGAGGGAAGAGGGTATCCCGTATCCACTAATCTCGAGCACATTCTCTGCCGGCTGCCGGACCTGATGGACTGGATAATATCATCGATCTTAACTCGCGACAGAAATCTGGTCATCTATCCATCCGTCAACAATCCTTAATCGCTTCTGTTTGTCTTGCACCTTACTCCTGGAATTGCATCCCGTCCAGTTCCAACCGATCAAAATATATGTTCAGGGGCCAATAGAGCCCAAGAGGGAGCTAAAGGACAAATGACAATAAAAGCGATATTTTCACTCATTCCTCATCGGATCAGTAGATCCAGAGCAGTGCCGTGTATGGCCATCATCTGCGCCCTGGTGGCGATCGAAATAGCCCTGATAGGCTGTGCAGCAGCCCAAGAGGATCGGTTGGATCAGCTGGATCAACTGAATAGAGTTTCCGCTTCATCCATTCATCTCCAACTCCAAAACAATATCAACCACTCCAACACCAACTCAACAGCGAACATCACCGCCGAAAACGGCTATTATTCATCTCATCCCATCGCCTATTTTGCTCCCGTCTCCAGCCGGACTGAGGTGGTCAATAAGGGCTCGTCTCCAGCCTCCTTGCATCACTCCATCCAATCCGCCAGGGAGGTCTCGGGCTCGGCAGAGTACATAGTATCAGAAAGAAGCTACCAGGAGGGCGATTCGACAGAGGTCAGCTCGACGTTCATTGGAATGAAGATCGATGAGACTGTTACTGAAGGTAAGGTCAATATCGGTGCATTTCAGGCAGACCACTCTCAGTCGATGTCGGGTCAGGCTGCTGGCAGCAAGGCCAATGCCTGGAAGAACCCCACCCTGGAATTGGAAGAGGAGTACATCGGAACGTTCCATATATCAAAAAATATGAACATCAGCAGCAACGACATTATCCATGCGGGAGCCTACAGTTGGCTGGGCTATGACCCCGTTTATCCGAGCTTCACTCCCTCTAAGCCCCTGACCATCAGTGCTGATGACGTCTTTGAAATTCGGGATCGAGGGCTGGGCACTGGCCCAGTCCCCGATCCCGAGAATTAACCCCTGTGGCGGCTAAACGCCTTTCAGGCTTACAGGCTCAGGCTTATGGGCACTAAAACCTGGTCTATCAGGTAGACGATGCCGTTACTGTATCTCTCGGATCCCAATACCCTGGCCGTGCTCACGTAGCCGCTGGCGGAATCTACTGCCAGAGACTCTCCCTGCAGGCTCTTGGCAGAGCCGGAGTCGGTCATATTGATGAGGTCCTTTGCCTCTACCATGTGGTAGCCAAGCAGGTCTACCATTCCCATGTCCTGTTTTTTGACCGAGTCGACGGCGGACCTGGCAGCATCAAATGCCTCATCACTGGGGGCGAAGATGGTAAACGGCCCTTCTGCCAGGGTGGCAATTCCCATCAGGCCCTGGCCGTTCAGCCTCTCCTCCAAACCCTCAGCTTCAATGGCGGAGGCAAAGTCCACTGCCTCCAGGCTCTCTGCGGCTTCTGCCACGCCGGCCATTGAACTCTTCTCAGGCATCAGTACCCTGTCGATCACGTAGATGATGCCGTTATCATACTCCATGCTCTCTGTGACATTGGCGCCATTCACCATCAGACCACCGGTGTTGTTGATGCTCAGGTTCTCGCCCTGAAGAGTCCTTGCGCTATCAATGTCGGAGATGTTCACAAAGCCGCCGCTGTTCCAGACCGCATGATAGGAGAGGACCCTTAATAGCTCCGTCTGGTTCTCCACGAGAGTGTTCATAGCCATGTCATCAACAGCGGCAAAAGCCTCATCGCTGGGGGCGAAGATCACAAATGATCCGGAGCCGATGAGAAGAACGCCCTGGTTGTCCAGAGTATTGGCAAATCCAGTGCTTTCTATCAGTTCTGAGAACTCTGTCAGGCCCAGTTCCCCGGCTGCATCTAAAACTCCATCGGCAGTTGTATTATTTTGCGCCAGGCATGAACCCGTGCAAAGCCATCCTGCAATGAACAACAGACCCAGGAATATCCAGTTTTTCCCTGTCATATCATAACCTCCACTCATTTAACTGAATAATTGATCAACTGGCTAAAAGATAAACCTTCTGCATAAGCCGAAATATTCAATACTGATAGAATGGCTATGCGAGAATGTGTTGCTCAAGGATGTGTTGCCCGCCAGAAAGTAGTCTCCACTCTATTGCTTGTCCTGCTCCTGCTTTCATTCGCTGCCGCTGGCCACGTGCCACTGATAGGTGGAGGAAATGAGGATATCTCCACAGCCATTCATATCTCTAATCCGGCCAAATCCTGGGCGGTCTATGCCGCTCTGGATAACGAAACGGAACATTATTTCAGCTTTGATTTCAAAGAAGGAGATAGGATCTACCTTGGGCTTCTCAAGTCCACAGATCCAGCGGATGAGGGCTTTCAGCCAATGCTCGTCTTGATGGGGCCGGGCATCGGGCAGAGCAGCAGCACTACTGCCGGGCAGCCGGAAGGCATCGTTCTTCCAGAAAATACCGTCCTGCCGGAAAATATTGTCCTTCCTGAGAGCCTGAACGGATCTGGGAGTCCTGGCAGCCGATGGAAGGGAGGAAACGGCAACCTATGAGCCTTTTGGGCCCAGCAGCTACATAAAGCTGGCAGAGATCAACCTCTCCGCTCCTCAGTCAGGCCGTTATTATGCTGCGGTCTATGAAAGCGGCATGAACAACAGCAAAGAAGTAGCTTCATTGGCCGCGGAGGCAGTTGATGCGCAAAGAGAGGGGCACTACAGCCTGGTGGTGGGCTATCGCGAGGAGTTCAGCTTCACCGACCGGATGATAGCGCCAATACAGATCGCATCGGTCTACCTCTGGGAAGGGCAGAGCCTTTTCATGATCCTCATCCCCTTTCTGGTGGCTTTGATCGCCGGAGGCCTCATCTACTGGAGGGGCAAGTCGCCGCAGCCCGTTTAGCCTGGCGGGAACTTTAGCCGGCTTTCTGTTTCTTGCCACCAGCTCTCTGGTCCTCACTCAGATGATCTACAGCCTCACCCGCGCTCCCTTTGGCCCGGAGGTCTATATCACCATGGCCATAATCCTCTTCCATGCACTTCTCGGAGTGGCGATGCATCCGCCTGGCCAGAGGGGAGGCCGGAATCCTGCAGAGATCTCTCCTGGCAGTCATCGGAACCATAGCTCTCCTGGGTGGGTCGGGAATGATCCTGGGCCCGATTCTGGGCATAGCAGCGAGCGTTCTTCCCACAAGGAAAGTTTTTAAATAGATTCAGGAAGAATAACTATATAGGGATTGTTTTGATCCGAAATCATTTTGGACCATTGCTGCTGATAATATCATTAGTCACAGTGGTCGTATTCAGCGGATGCCTCGAGAGTACACCGAGGAATCCGGTTATCTTAAATGTAAAGAATATGGAAATCGTTCAGGGCGAGACGAAAACCTCCTCCATTGAGCTGAACATCACGACTTATATCGAATACAAAGAGAGCACCGTTCCCAGGACCAGCAAGAATCTGACCCTTCAATTGAAGGCCACAGATACGAGCAAGGATTTCCTGACCAACCAGACATCGACCTTTTTGGGGAAGATGAATTCCGGCCAGACCATAAACACCACTCAGACGCTGGTGCTTCCCAAGAAAGGCGGCTATAAGCTCGTAGCCACTCTGTTCGAAGACGGAAAAGAGGTCGATTGGGGGAGCAGGACGGTCTACAATCTGGAGAGCCTGCCGGCAGACACCATGATTACCGGCCTGAGGATCGATGGAATCGACTTTATGGTGAGGAAGGTCTCGGATGAGAAGGTGGTCATACAAAGCGACATTTACGTCACAAACTCGGGAGCCAAGACCAGCAAGGACTACCAGCTAATGATAAAGGCCACAGACATGGACTCCAGGCTGGTGGCGGACAAGCAGTGGAGCAGCACGGGAAATATCATTCCCGATGGTACGGAAATTAGGAGCGTGAACCTCACGGTTCCTGATAAATACAACTACTTCGTCGATGTGCTGATCTGGAGCGACTCTGTCGTCGTCGGAGGGGGCCAGGATAGCGTGCTTCTCAATGCCACCACCATGCTGACCGAAAAGGAGAGGATGGCAACCAGAGGGACGAGGACCGGCGGATTCGTGGTAGCAGAGTAGGTGGCAGAAGCCAAGGAGATGGAGGTCAGCGAGTTTGCAGCAGTGGAGCGGTAGAAGATGCCACCGAGTTTACTCCAGGCTTTGGAGCATTACTGGCTCTAGCCATGGTATGTCTGGGGGTGGAAGGAGCCCGGAGGAAGAGAAAGAGTTGATCGTATCCGGATGGACCTGGATGGACACCTGAATGGCAGCCATTCGGCTTGGCTGGACGCCCTTCTGAATGGCGGCATAATCATCAGCGGCTCTGGAGGGCTCCAGTTCCAGGATCTTGACCCGGCTGGAGATCTTGCTGCTGCTCAGTGGATCTTGCCCTTCCCTGGATCCAGGAAGTCCTCCAAAGTCATCTCCTTTTTCTTCTGCACCAGCCGCAGACCGGCAGACTGCTGATCCCTTGAGGGCATCCTCTGGCGGAATGCCTGCAGGTTCTTTCTTTCCGGGCAGTACTGGCTGTCGTAATAGGTCTGCCAGATATCGTCCGCATCCAGACCATTTGCATCCGGACCGTCTATATCGGCACCCTCTGCATCCGCCTCTTTCTCTTTTTCCGGTATCTTCAGGGCAGATTTCAGTCTATCCAGGGTCTCATTCAATCCCCTTCCGCGATCTATCAATATCCTGCCCTGCCGGAAGAATGCCGTCCAGCTCTCGCTGCCGTTTCCCAGGACGATGATCGTGCCCGGATTCCGGCGGGCGAAGTGCTCGCTGATATGCCTTCCGATCCGGTGTCTGGGTTTAATATAGCCCCATAAAACCCGGTCCCCCAGGGGCTGGAGCCTGATGAAGGCCTTCATCCTGTGCACCTCCCCCATCACCGCATAGACCATCCTTCTCAGGCTCACGGCCTCTGGATCTGGACGAGAGCTCCAATTCACGAGCGGTGAAGGACTCCGCCCGAATTAGCAGCCTTTCGCTTGATTTTTCATGCATGGAAAGGTAGCGGGAATAATCATTGGGCATCCTCATCCTGACCACATCTCCAGGGTGGCATCCCTCCAGCCGTTGATATTCAAAAAGGGAGCCGCTCTTTTGATCACTACCCCCAGGGCCTGAAGATCTCTTTTCGCGACGATTTTCTTCGTCTTTCTCAGGGCTACGATTCTCTTTGCGCTCCGGGGCCCGATGCCAGGCACCCGGACAAGCTCCCGGTAGGGGGCCACATTGGGATCCACCGGTGAATCCAGTAGCTCCCTGGCTATGGCCAGCTTGGGGTCGGAGTTGGAGAGAAAGCCTTCCTCGTCAAATGCCATGTGAATATCGCCCGGAGAGAAGTGGTAGATCCGGTAGAGCCAGTCCATCTGATAGAGTCGGTGCTCCCGCCAGAGGGGCTGGCCTTCTCGGGACTCGAATGCCGTGCCCAACAGGGGAGAAAATGCGCTGTAGTAGGCCCTTTTGACCCCGATCTCCTCATACTCATAAAGGATTCGTTTGAAGATCTCCTGATCGCTCTCCCCCGCTGCTCCCACCACCATCTGGGTGGTCTGGCCCGCGGGCAGATTGCCATCCGTCCTCAGGTCTCGAATGTACTTCTGCCTCTGCAGGATATCATTCTCATAGCTCTTGGTGGCGCAGATCTCATTCAGATGCGAGGCGCTCGCAGCCTCCAGGTTTATGCTCACCCTGTCCGCCAGCTCCATCGCCTGCTGAATATGGGCCTGGGAGGAGCCGGGAAGAATCTTGAGATGAATATATCCAGAAAAGCTATACTGGTTTCTCAGCCTCTCCAGCGTCTCTATCATCCTCTCCATGATCAGCTCCTCATCCCTGCCCGCGCCAGAGCTCAAAAAGAGGCCCTCGATGTAGTTAGAGCGGTACAGGGAGATGGTGATCCTGGCCAGCTCATCCGGAGTATAGGAGAAGGTTTGCACCCTGCGGCTGCAGTTGGTGGCATTGATGCAGTAGTTGCACTGATGGCTGCAGTGGTTGGTATAAAGGGTCTTGAAGAGGCTCACGCACCTGCCATCCTGGGTGAAGGCATGGCATATCCCGGGCAGGGGCGAATCGCGAGGGGAGTAGGTGGATGCGCATACATCATGACGAGTTCCCTCTCCCAGGGTTGAGAGCTTCTCCCGGTTGACATTTATGCCCGGCCCGAGAGAGTCGAATACGCAATCTGCAGCCAGGTGAGCTATCTTCTCCAGGGTGACCATTCAAATATAATTGTGCCTCATGGATTATAACCGATGTGCTTGCGAGGCGAAAGTGAGTGAAAGAGGCTATTAGGAGAGATAGTCCTCTCTGGGCGGGCTGAAGGTATCCACAACCACGGTCGCTTCTAATGCCCTGGCACTGTGTGGCGCTCCCGAGGGAGCACAGTAGCTGTCGCCCGGTCCCAGCTCAAGGCTATTTCCATCCACGGTGATCCGGACTCTGCCCGAGACCACATAGCCGGCCTGGTCATGGGGATGAGAATGCTCCGGGATCACAACCCCGCATTCCAGATCGAACCGGCAGATCATCAAAGCTTTTCCGCTCACAAGGGTGCGTCTTCTTAGGCCCGGTGCCATCTGCACCTCAGGAGCATCAACGATCCGGTAGAACAATTCACTCATCTCAGAATCATTCAGAGCCAAAAGCCTCAATTATCGGAAGTTACCGCCTGGCGCATCTTCGGCCTGACGATCTCCTGCTCAGTGACCTCGCCCCGAATGAATTGCTCCACCATCTCTTTGGCCAGCTCATCCGGATACTGCACTGGCGGGTGCTTCATGGTATAGGCAGATATGGCCAGCAGCGGCCCTCCCACTTTTCTATCCTTGGCCAGCTTGCAGATCCTTATGGCGTCGATGGCACTTCCTCCGCTATTGGGAGAGTCCTCGACCGACAGGCGCAGCTCCAGGTTTATGGGGATATCTCCGAAGATCCTGCCCTCCATTCTCAGGAAGCAGACCTTGTTGTCCTTCTGCCATGGCACA
This sequence comes from Methanotrichaceae archaeon, assembly GCA_963813075.1. Taxonomy (GTDB): domain Archaea; phylum Halobacteriota; class Methanosarcinia; order Methanotrichales; family Methanotrichaceae; genus Methanothrix. Next base: position 9,304 of record CAWEXU010000012.1, on the reverse strand, counting down.
TAGTCCGAGGGGCCAATATGAATATCATCATCGCATAGCGGTGTGTCCAGGATAGATTGAACTGCCTCGGTCTTGGATATCTTCTTGGACTTGAGCCTCTCGCGATTGAGCATATTCAGAAAGTCAGTATTGCCGCCGATATTAAGCTGGTAAGTCCTGTCCATGATGCAGGCCCGGTCCTTGAACAGCTGAGTGAGAGCGCGGTGCACAATGGTGGCTCCGATCTGGGACTTTATGTCGTCTCCCACGATTGGAACCCCTGCCTCCTGGAACTTCGTCGCCCATTCGGGATTGGATGCTATGAATACGGGCATGCAATTGACAAATCCCACCCCGGCATCAAGAGCTGCCTGAGCATAAAAGCGAGTGGCATTCTCCGATCCCACAGGCATGTAGTTCACCAGCACGTCGGCGCCGCTGTCGACGAGCTCCCGGGTGACATCCACAGGCTCGGCATCGGCCAGGACGAACCTCCTTTCCTCAGGATAGTTCATCATGTGAGGTGCAATGCCGTCTAATACAGGCCCCATCTTGACCTCAATATTTTTTTGGGGGACATCAGAGTAGAAGATATTGGTGCAGTTGGGCTTGGCAAATATGGCCTGGCTCACATCTTTCCCCACCTTTCGAGCATCTATGTCGAAGGCAGCGACAACATCAATATCACCAGCTCTATAGCCGTTGATATCATAATGCATCAGCCCGATGCAATCCTCTTTATCAATATGTTTGTAATATTCAATCCCCTGAACTAGGGAGCTTGCGCAGTTTCCTATGCCCGCGATTGCCAACCTTATCTTCTTCAACCTCTTTTCCCCTCCTGGGTCGTGTGAAGCCTGGAGACCTGAGTTAGGATTCGGAGCTTCGTATAAAGGCAGGACATATATAACGTTATAGGCTTTGATGAATATGGCCTGCCCCGGAATCCTGGTGAGCCCAAGTCTTATTTCTAAAGGGAAGCGGTTAAGGAGCTCATAGTCTCTCTGATCTGCTCCTCCAGCTTTTCCCTGCCCTGAGCGCTATCCTCATACTCTATGCTTTCTGTTCTGGGAATATCAATCAGGTATTTTGAGCTTTGCGGGTGAACGAGGATGGTATCCTTGCCCAGGGTATGAGCGATGCCCAAGCAATACATTACCTGAGGATCAGCCCCAGTCAGATCGGCCAGGATTACTGCCGCTTGATTGATGGATTGCCATATCTCCCGGACGGCAGCCTTTCCGTTCCTGATATCTTCCGCCTCTTCGCCTAAAAGGCCGCTGGCCCCAACCGCTCTTTTGATTAAATCTGTATTCACTCTTGCCTTTTCATCTCGGGGAAGGAGCAAGAGAAGGCTCCCTGACTGCACAGGATAATTGGCCGGGCCAAATACGGGACGGGTACGTATCAGGTTCAGAAGTTGAGCCAGCCTCAGGAACTCTTCATCTATATGCTTCGAGGCGATCTCCTGCAGAGAGCTGCGCCTCTCATCAGCGCCCTTCTCCAGCACGTCTGCAGGTAGTTGAATTACAAAAGCATCCTCAAAGCCAAACTCCCACCTAGCGTTGTCGGCTATCTTCTGGGGGCTCATCGATTTATCCGGCCTATGATAGTAGCCTGTAATCCTGTTCTCCACTCTGAACTGACCCAGGATGTAAAACCAATCTCGGTCAAGGATGAACACTATGCTGCAAGGCAGCTGAATTCTGGCTATTCCCTTCTGCAGGTGGCGTTCATCGACCAGGCGATCGACAATGGCCACGAACTCCTCTGCGATTCTGTCCACTCTCTCCCTGAGCTCTGGCGGCATATCGCCGCTCATAATCCTGTTAGCTTCGAATGGCATGGCAGATAATTCGATCAATGACTTAAAGTAAGTTTCCGATAAACGGGATAATATGATAAGAATATTATGAAAATATATTGATGGAATGCCTGAAAGATTAGAATGCCATGAAAGATGAGAGCATCATGAAAAGGAGCTCAACGTGGTCTGCCGGCTCTTCAGCTCTTCCCGGAGAAGATCGCTCTGGCAGATGAACCTCTTAACTGGAAGCTCAAGCTTTGTGGAGACGTATCCCAGCGCGCTTTTCATGTCCTCAAACTCAAGAGGCTTCTGGTGCATTGCATTTCTCACGTTCTCCCGGACATTGAAAACGCCCAGGGGCACATAGCCGGTATAGGCTTCTCTGAGGATGATGGCACCGGCTTGACTTCTCTCTTTCGCCAGTGCCTCCAGGACCGCCATCTTGCAGGAATAGTAGCATCCTCCCACTCGAGAGTATCCCCTCTTGCCGCCGTTGGTCTCAAAATCGGAGAATAATAGCTCCTCATTTCCCATAATGCGCAGGAAGGCCTCCATCCACTCATACTGCCAGAGGGTGGGGAGAAGAAGAACAGCATAGTAGTTGTTCAGGCTGGCGAATTCCCTCACCTGACAGCAGTCAATGGGATCATAGTCTCTGACCTTCTGGAGAAGGCGGTTTCCTAAAGTGCTATCGCAGGCGGTGATGGACCAGCGGGTGGGAACCAGCCTCCTCCTCTTTTTGGTGCCCATGGCCCCTACTGAGAAGGCCTTCTGGATACTGGAGAAGGGCAGGCCCCGCTGGTGAAGGTCCTCTACTGCATCTGCCGCCTTCAGGTCCCCGTCAAAATAGACCTTCTCCAGATCTGGATCCCATCTGGCATTGCCGATCTCAAACCTCTCCAGGGGAGCGCTGGGGCCGAAGGGAGTGTGCTCATCGCTAAAGGACATCCCTTTGGGTGCCTTAATGAACTGAGCCTCGCTCTCAATGGACGAATTGGAAAGAGAGATGTCGCGCAGCATTTCCGAGAACCGGCCACCAAGGTCGGTGACTTTGACCTCTCTCTTGCCTCTTATAAGGTTCAGCCGGTATCTTATGATCTCCTCCTGGGACTTCTTCTCCGGTATCCAGGACTCCGGCCGGTCCATGATTCCCGTATCCCCATGCTGGGGAGCGATCATCGGTCCAGCGAAGATCTTTGGATAGTTCCAGCTGCCGATGAAGACCGAGGGCGGGGTGCTGCCATCCAGCTCCGTTCCCACCTCCTGAGATGGGATGTACATGCTGGAGGTCAGCTTTTTAAGATAGGCTTCCTTGCCTTTGATCACGCTGTAATCTCTCTTTGGTCCAGATAAAAATATGATGGATGCGGAGCGAATGTGTTTCAGGCCAAAAGATCATTCGCTTCCTGACGACAACCTATTTAAATAAGCAGTTTTAATAATTACTAAAAGTGATCTTTGATGAAACTGGACTCTATTGGCTGTAGCATTGATCATGCTCCTATGCACCGCATCATTAGGGCAGGAGGGCACTTACTCCACCACCACGACCGGAGGCGCTCCCAAACCAGCCACGCCTACCAGTCCAGATTCCATTGGGCTGGAGGTGCCGGCAATTACCACCACCTCAGGACAGTCTCCTTCTGTGCAGGAGAGCGGCCAGGGCATGATCCGGTCGACCGAGCAGGCGGCCTATTCCTCTGCTCCGGAGAGCTTGAAATCAACCTCAACCGGCCCGATCTCTACCAAGGCGACCTATCCTCAGGCGACCTATCCCTCGGGAGTGGTGACCCAGAACAACCTCTATATCTCTTATGCTCCCCAGACCGTCGCAGGCTGCTATCTTTATGCCAACCTGCCCTTATGGATGCAGATCTCCGGCAAGGGAAACATCTGGTTTTATGAGTGGTATCCCAATGGAGCCCTGGAGACGAACTATGCCGGAAATGTCTACTATCCAGGCTGGTATAAGAGATGGTTCTTCGCCGATGTCCCTGGCTGGCACATCCTCCAGTTCTACTGCAATGGCTGGAGCAACTATGCCTACATCTATGTCAGCGGCCCGAGCAACTGGGTGAGCCCCAATCCCGGCCCCAATCCATCTCCATATCCCTATCCTTACCCCTACTCACACGATGATGGGCCGATCATATCAGTCTACGACTATCCATCTCCTCCCCAGGGCCAGCCATACAATCCCTATCTATGATCAGAAAATATCCAGCAAATTCGCTTGCAGCACTTCTGCACTGCAGGCGACACTCTTTTTGCCGGGCAATTCTTTTGTAATAATCACTTATTTATCTGCCTAAGCCTATTTTCTGATGATAAGTGATTTTATGAGTCTTGAACATATGGCTGGTAGGGATAAGGGCAAGGTCATGCTCTATGCATTGAGCACCTGCGTCTGGTGCAAGAAGACCAAGGAATACCTCTCTTCAAAGGATGTCGCCTTTGACTACATTTATGTGGATCTGTTAAAGGGCGAGGAGAGGGCGAAGACCATAGCCGATGTTAAGAAATACAATGGCAGCCTATCTTTTCCCACTCTTGTGGTTGGGGAAAAGGCGATCATTGGCTTCCGGGAGAAAGAGATCAAGGAGGCTTTGGGGATATGAGCGAATTTGAGGAGCCCACGAATGAGGAGATTGATCGGCTGTACAACCAGCTGGTCAAAGACGCAAAGCAGGGAGGTTATAATCTAAATCCCGATGTGGATTTCGTCAAGGGTCTGGTCAAGGGCCTGATTATAAACGAGCGGCGGTACGGCTATCGGGCCTGCCCCTGCCGGCTGGCAGGAGAGGACAAAGCTCAAGACCTGGATATCATCTGCCCCTGCAACTATAGAGATGCGGATGTCACAGAATTCGGGGCCTGCTACTGCGCTCTTTATGTCTCCAAAGCAGTGCTGAAGGGCGAGCAGGAGCTGGGTTCCATCCCGAGAGGAGGCCACCACTAGAGGAGAGGCAGAAATTACGGCCCAAACGCAGGCATCCGGAAGTGGAGCCGGCCTCACCGGCCAGAAGCTCTCAGTGCCCGTCTGGAGGTGCGTTGTCTGCGGCTACCTCTGCGGCAGAGATGGCCCTCCTGAGGTCTGCCCCATCTGCAAAGCGGGCAAAGAGAGGTTTGAGAGGTTCATTTAGAGCCACCCAGAGCTACTTATTTCTCCTAAGAGCCACTTAGAGCTACCAAGAGCTACCAAGAGCTAGCAAGAGTTATCCATGGCGAGAAAAAAGGCGGAGCTGAAGGTTGGTGGGATGATGTGCGCTGCCTGCACATCAGCCATTGAGAAGACCCTCCTGGACCTGGATGGAGTCTCTCTAGTTCTGGTCAATCTGGGAAGGGAGACGGCGACGGTAGAGTACGATCCGGATAAGCTCAAGCTCGTTGATATCGAAAAGGCGATTCGCGATCTGGGCTATGAGGTGATCGAAGAGCAGGCTGTGCTCAAGATCGGGGGCATGGTCTGTGCCATGTGCGTGGGGGCAATAGAAGCAGCTCTAGGCAATCTGGACGGCGTGGTGGACGTCAGGGTGAACCTGGCGGCAGAGAAGGCCTATGTCGCCTACAATCCCGGCATGGTCAGCCTGGATGATATGAAAAAGGCCATCATCGACTCTGGATACCAGTTTTTGGGAGTGGCCGGAGAGGAGACAGAAGAGGCGGCGAAAAGAGAGCAGGAGCTGCGTGAAAAAGACCTCTCCCTTAAGAAACGGCGGATCATCATCGGCTTTGCAGCCAGCATTCTTCTCATGGCCATGATGTACCTTCCTCTGCACAATATCATCCCCCACAAGATCGCCACCTCTCTCGACGCCAATCCCATGAACCTGCTTATGCTAGTCGTATCCCTTCCAGTCTTCATCTATGTCAGCTATCCCATTTTCAAGGCGGCAGTAAGGGCTCTTTCTAACAGAATCCTGGACATGGATGTCATGTACGGCATGGGCATTGGCGTCGCTTACGCCTCCAGCATCCTGGGGACATTCGGGATCGTTCTCACTTCTGACTTCATGTTCTATGAGACGGCGGTGATGCTCGCCACCTTTCTGACCCTGGGCCGCTACCTGGAGGCTAATGCCAAGGGGCGCACATCCGAAGCCATCCGCAAGTTGGTGGGTCTGCAGCCCAGGCGGGCCACGGTCTTAAGAGATGGTCGGCAGATCGAGGTGGCGGCAGAAGAGGTAATGGTTGAGGATCTGGTCCTGGTCCGGCCGGGGGAGAAGGTCCCGGCAGACGGCCTGGTGGTGGAGGGAGAAAGCTATGTGGATGAGTCCATGATCACCGGAGAGCCCGTCCCCGCTTTCAAGGCCGCAGGGGAGAAGGTGGTGGGTGGGACCCTGAACAAGAACGGCTCATTGACCTTCAGGGCCACCAGGGTGGGAAAGGATACCGTCCTGGCGGGGATCATAGCGCTGGTCCAGGAGGCGCAGGGCTCAAGGCCCGCCATGCAGAGGATTGCAGACCGGATAGTGGCTTACTTCATCCCCACCATTCTGGCTATCGCTGCAGCGGCCTTTGTCTACTGGTATTTCGTCGCCCACAATACCCTCCTATTCTCTTTAACCGCACTGATATCCGTCCTGGTGGTGGCCTGTCCCTGTGCCCTGGGGCTGGCCTCGCCCACCGCCATTACTGTAGGCATTGGAAGAGGAGCGGAACTGGGTATTCTGGTCAAGAGCGGCGAGGCTTTAGAGGCGGCGGAGAGGCTGGATGTGGTGGCCTTTGACAAGACCGGAACCCTGACCGTAGGCCGGCCGGATGTGGTCGACCTATTCGCCCGCGGAATGGATGAGAAAGAGCTCCTGCGCCTGACGGCATCGGCGGAAAAGCCCAGCGAGCATCCACTGGCTGAAGCAGTGGTGCGCCGGGCCGGGGAGGATGGGGTTGATCTCCTTGCTGCAGAGCAATTCCGAGGCCTTTCCCGGAAAGGGGGTCGTTGCCCGCATTGGCGAGAAGAGCGTGGTCGCTGGAAACAGGATTCTCTTTGGGGAGATGAATATCGATTTGCCCGATGACCTCCTCAGAAAGGCCTCAGGCTTCGAGGAGGAGGGAATGACTGCTATGCTGGTGGCGGTGGACGGCAAGGCGGCGGGAGTTCTGGCCATATCCGACCAGCTGAAGGACTCGGCCGCTTCTGCGGTAGAGGAGCTGGAGAGGATGAATCTGGAGGTGGTGATGATCACCGGGGACAATCCTCGCAGCGCGGCCAGAGTGGCGGAGAAGATAGGCATTCGAAAAACCCTATCCGAGGTCCTGCCCGAGGAGAAGGCCCATGAGGTCAGAAGGCTTAGAGAGGCAGGAAGCCGGGTGGGCTTTGTGGGGGATGGCATCAACGATGCTCCCGCTCTGGCGGAGGCGGATGTGGGGATTGCCATTGGCAGCGGCACGGATGTGGCCATTGAGACCGGGGACATCGTGCTGATGAAAGACAACCTGTCTGGATGCGGTGGCTGCCATTCAGCTCAGCCGCAAGGTCATATCCAGAATCAAGCTGAACATCTTCTGGGCCTTCGCCTACAATGCTCTGCTGGTTCCAGTGGCTGCGGGAGTTCTGTATCCGATCTATGGCATAACCTTCCGGCCGGAGCTGGCCGGCCTGGCCATGGCCCTCTCCTCTGTGACTGTGGTCACCCTCTCTCTGCTGCTCAAAAGGTATATACCGCCAGCAACGAAAAAGAAAGCAATCAGGATTACGGGCACTGGAGGATGAGGAAGATGGCAATAGACCCGATATGCAAGATGACCGTCGACGAGAAGACGGCGAAGCTGGTGAGCGAGTACAAGGGCAAGAAGTACTACTTCTGCGCTCCAGGGTGCAAGAAGGCCTTTGATGAGAATCCGGAGAAGTATCTGGGTGCAGAGACAGTCAAGGGCGGGGGAGGAGGCATAAGGTAAAACGTCTCAAGTGCATTATTTTTTGATTTCTGATGATTGATCGCTGACCTTATCATATCGCAATGCCCTCAGGGCCTCGATCATCTGCTCATCGCCAAATGTCTCGATGTGGAATTGGATAGCAGATTTGACATCGTCAAGGGCTTTTTCGTATGTATCCCCCTCCCCGACCACAATACCCTTGACGCCGATAGGATAGGCAACATAACCGTCCGGATGCTTCTCTATTATTATCTTTATCGGCTTCATCTGTCGTACTAGTGGTGTCCCTAGAAAGTAAATCTATTCCCACGATTTGTGGCCGGTCAGGCGGGAATTGCCGCCCATTTCAGTTTAAATATGATGCCCGGCTAAACCTCTCTCTCCTTCTCCGCCAGCCCCAGGACATTCAGCAATCCCAGGAGGTTCTCTCTGGATAGCGATCCGTCCGAGACCTTCTTCAGCACCTCTTTGGCATTGAAGGCCACCCCCAGGCCGGCATTCTTGATCATCAGGCAGTCGTTGGCCCCGTCCCCCACCGCCACGATGTTGTCCGGGCTGATCTTCTCCTTCTCCGCCAGCTGGTAGATTATACGCCCCTTGGCCTCGGCATCGATGATCTCCCCTTTGATCTCCCCGGTGAGGACTCCGTCCTCGATCACCAGATCGTTGGCAAAGGCATAGTCGAATCCCAGGCGTTCTTTGAGCACATCGGTAAAGTAAGTGAATCCGCCGCTGATCAGGGCGATCTTGTATCCGACCTGCTTTAAGTGGTGGATGAGCTCCTCAGAGCCCGGGGTGAGCTGCAGGTCGGCGGCGATCTCCTGCAGGGTGGAAAAGGGCATTCCCTTCAGGAGGCGCACCCTCTGGCGGAGGGATTCCTTGAAGTCCATCTCGCCGTTCATCGCCCGGTCGGTGATCGCTTTCACCTGCTCGTCCACCCCGGCGAAGCTGGCCAGGCGGTTGATGATCTCGAAGTCCACTATGGTCATGTCCATATCGAAGACGATGAGCCTCTTCTCCTTCCGGGAGCGGCCCAGGTCCTGGATGAAGACATCCAGCCCCAGGCGTTCGCACTCCCTCTTGAGCTGTGCCCGGCAGTCCTCTGCAGTGCAGTCGGCAAAGTCCATCAAAAACTCGATGGAAATGAGCTCACCCCGGGCGGTGACCGAGGCCCTCTCCAGGTTGACACCATTCCGGGCGGCCAGGTCTGCTACATCGCGAATGATCCCCGGCCTGTCTTTGGCGAGGATGGTGACGACGTAAAGCTCTTTAGCTGCCTGACGCCGGCCCTGGTGCCTATCCAGGGGGAGGAAGGAGGAGTCGATGGCCAGGCTCTCTGCATTATCCCGGTACCATTTTTTGAGCCCTTCCGGGGTGACTTTTGCTGATTGGAAATCGGCAACCACTGTCATGACGCTGATTCCCTGCATCACCTTCTGATCCATGTCCACTATGTTCACATTCTGATTGGCGGGCTCAGCCAGAATGTCGCGTATGAGCCCGGATCTGTCCCGGCCCATGAAAGATATGACCCAGAGATCTTCAGTCAGAAGGCACAGTCCCCCTTTGTCGGTGGTTGCATCGCTATCACACTCGTCTTCTCATGCCTGCATCTCATGCCTTTATACCTTTTCGGAT
>CAWEXU010000011.1:0-13444 GCA_963813075.1 Methanotrichaceae archaeon | reverse complement strand
CCAGCACTTCGTCCTTTGATCGCCGGTGCAGAGGAACACGGAGGGATGATGAGAAGATAGATATATAGGCGCTCCCTCCTCTTTCGGCCATGGAAACGAGGCTTGATCCCTGGGGTGCAGTTCATGTGGAAGATTACACCAAGCTCTTCGAGGAGTTTGGGATATCGAGCTTCGATGATATCCTTCCCGAGCTGGTAGATCCTCATCGCTACATGAGGCGCAAGATAATATTCGGCCACAGAAACTACGATGCTGTGCTGGCGGCCATGAAAAGCGGCCGGCCTTTCGCCGTCATGAGCGGCTTTATGCCTACCGGCAGGGCTCACTTCGGCCACATGATGGTCATGAATGAGATCATCTGGCACCAGCAGCAGGGCGGGGATGCCTTCGCTGCAGTGGCCGATATGGAGGCCCATGCGGTACGGGGGATAAGCTGGGAGAGGTGCAGACAGTTTGGCATCGAGGAGTACATCCTCAGCCTCATCGCCCTGGGATTTCAGCCCAAAGAGAACAGCCACATCTATTTTCAGTCCAAGAACTACCACGTCAGAAACCTGGCCTTTGAGCTGGGGATAGAGGCCAACTTCTCCGAGGTCAGCGCCATCTATGGATTCAGCGGAGAGACCTGCATCTCTCATATGGAGAGCGTGATGGCCCAGAGCGCCGATATCCTCCACCCACAGCTCGAGGAGTACGGCGGGCCAAAGCCGGTGGTGATACCGGTGGGCGCAGATCAGGATCCCCATATCAAGCTCACCCGCGACCTCGCCTATCGAATGAGGAGGTTTCTGGTCGAGAGGAGAGGAGACTACATCAGCGTCCGGGGCAAGGCCGCTAGCCAGGAGTTGATGCAAGCGGCTGAATCGGCTCTGCGGGGGACGGGGCTGGGACAGGTCAAGAGGTATGAGGAGCATATCGACATTACAGACCTCCAGCTGAGAGAGGGCCAGAGGATCGATGAGGCCCAGCAGGAGATAGAGGAGTTAATCATAAGGCTGGAGACGGAGCACGGAGAGTATGGCTTCATACCCCCTGCCTCCATCTACCACCGCTTCATGACCGGCCTTACTGGGGGGAAGATGTCCTCCTCCAAGCCGGAGAGCTACATCGCTCTGACTGAGGATCCCAAAGAGGCGGCAGGGAAGATCATGCGGGCCATCACTGGCGGCAGGCAGAGCCTGGCAGAGCAGAAGAAGCTGGGAGGAGAGCCGGATAAGTGCACCATATATGAGTTCCTTCTATTCCATCTATCTGAGGATGACAAGGAGCTTTTGGAGCTTGACGCTGAATGCCGCAGCGGCAGGAGGATGTGCGGCAATTGCAAGAAGGATGTGGCCGAGAGGATAAAGAGGTTCCTTGACGAGCACCAGCAAGCCCGCGAAGAGGCGCGAGAGAGGCTGCCGGAGTTTGGAATTAGGCTTTAGGCTTTGCTCTATATGCTCTCCAGGCTTATCCTTTCTCCGACAGCCAGACCGTGGCCGGGATTGGCCCGCAGGCGGATGTACTGGTCACCGCAATGCACCCCAATTGCCGGGATATCCTTTTGTGCGGTGGCGCTCTCCAGTGCTAAAAGAATATTCTCATCCGGGGACCTGATTTTGTCGCCACCACGGACCTCTCCATTCATAAATACCGCAGTGACTATATCCGATCCACTGTCATAGATGCTTTTTCTTATGTCTGTGATCATAAGCAAGGTCATGGCATATTAGCCTCAATCGCTATGAACTCCGCTGTTTTCAGAAGAGGAGTCCGGCCCTGGCAGAGGCCGGAGACCGACGACAGGCGGACGACGGTAAAGGAGGTCAACCAGCTTTCTGTCGCTGTATTCCCTATAGAGATATTACTAGTTAATAAAACTTTTGCTATTAGTAGCAATATAGCTCAGAGACGGGCTTTGGAGGCGAAGAATTCGGCAATGGCATGCAAGTGCAAATCAGCCATCGATCAAGCCTGAAATTCCCTTGACCGGTCCCCGGGTTTTTCAAAATTATAAAAAATTTGAGCACAATGGCGCAGAATTGCCTGGAGCCTCATTGAGCTCTTGCCTCAGAATCATTTGCATAGAAGCTATCCGGCACCCCCTCCAGCTTTCCGGGGCCATTGATCAGGGGTGGATAGATGAATACTCCGTGCTCATCCAAATCGTAGTCCAGCCCCAGGAACCTCTGCAAGTACTCCTGATGCAGATCCTCGGGATCCAGATCTACATTGTCAGAATGAAAGATCCGCGCCAGATAGGCAGCCCCTATAAGCCCTTTGCTGGCATCGTTTCTCAGGTTACCGTTGATGATGTAGACCTGGTTGTTCTTGACCGCTGTGAGATTGGCATACTCCGGGCGGCTCTTGAATGATAAAAGTGCTTGAGAAATGCCTGAGATGTCATCAGAGTCGTATCCTATTGGCGGAGTGAGAACAATAGTGATGAATATCATATAATCGGGATCGCTCTTAATGACCCATTCGGGGTCCACCTCGATTCTGTAGCTTGATTCCAGGTAGGCGGGCAGATCTTCGGCGATGCTTCTGCCTCCGGCCAAAGTAACCATCTGGCTTAAGGTATCGATCTTTGCATAGGTGAATATCGAATTATCTCCCTCTTTTGGCAGGGTGGCTATGAGCACTCTAGGCCTCTTTTCCTCGGCTAGATTCTCGGTGTATGACTTGATCTCATCGATCTTGCTGATATGCCAATCGATGTACTCCTCTGCTTGCTCTCTCGCCTGCATGATATACCCCAGCTTATGCACGGCATCGGTAAAGGAGGAATTCTCTGGATTGATCAGGTTAGGATAGTATAGTCCGGCAAAGACAACAGGCACTTCTGGCATCTTCTCTTCCTTCTCTGCGGTCTTGTTGGAGAAGGTGAGGAGGAGGTCGGGGCTCAAACTCAAAGCCTGCTCGTAGTCGGGATCTGTGGCTGGAGAGAAGCCGGATACGCTTGTCTTTTTGACCAGATCGGGAAACTCCTTCTCTGATTTGGACATGGCCAGATCCACACCCGCCACCTTATCCGTCCGTTTCAAGATCATCATCATCTCTGAATTGTCCAGGTGCTCGACGATGGCCCTTTCCACGGGCAGCCTTACCGTCACCGGCTTTCCATTTCCGTCAAGTATGGTGATATTCTCTTGAGAATCATTGATGATCATCTCCACCTGGGATATGTCATTTTCATCAACCTTACCGTCGAAATTGGCATCTGCCAGGGGAGAAGCATTAACCGATCCTGCTATTATCTCCTGGAGATATTCTATGTCCTTCATATCTATGGTCCCGTCCATATTGGCGTTGCCATAGATATGAAGGATATAGTCTCCCGCCGATGCCTGCGCCAAAAGGCCGCAGAGCATAATCACTGCTATTAAGCATCTCTTCATTTCCAGTCTCCTTATGTCAGGCCGCTCGATCATGCCAGAGCAGACCATATCGGTCGATCAAAAGCAGCCTTTTTCTATCACAATGATACTTATCAGCATATTTTACTATTTAATCATAACTATCAAAAGAAAAATGTTACTAAAATTGGCCCGCATTGATAAAAATTTGGACAGGGCTTGTGCCCTGTCGACTCTTTCTTCTCAGGCTTTGGCAGCCCCTTCATAGGATACAGCAGCATAATAACCATCCGGCACCCCCTCCAGCTCTCCGGAGCCCTTGATCAGGGGCGGATAGATGAATACTCCGTGCTCATCCAAATCGTAGTCCAGCCCCAGGAACCTCTGCAAGTACTCCTGATGCAGCTCCTCGGGATCCATCTCCGCCTCATCTGGATGGAATATCCGCGCCAGGTAGGCTGCGCCAATAAGGCCTTTGCTGGCATCGTTTCTGAGGTTGCCGCTCAATATGTAGACATCGCCGTTCTGCACCGCTTTGAGGTTGGCATATTCCGGACGGCTCATAAAGGCCTCCAGAGCCTCCTTCATTCCAGTGGGATCATCGGCATCATAGCCGCTGGGCGGATCCAACACCAATCCGCTGTAAGTGGTGGCAACAACCAGCAAAACGATATAATCCGGATCTTCTTGCAAGACCCACTCCGGGTCCACCTCGATTCTATAGGTGGACTTCATAAAATCAGGCAGATCGGCCGCCACCGTCCTCCCGCCAGCCAGATCCACCATGCTGGTAAGGGTATCTATCTGGGCAAAGGTGAAGATGGTCTTCTCATCAGCTTCGGGATAGGCGGCCACCAGGACCGTCGGCCTCTCGCTATCAGGAATACTTCCCGTGGTCTCAATCAGTCTATTGAGCGAATTCATATGCCATTGGATATACTCTTCTGCATCCTGTTGCGCGTCAAGAACATAGCCCAGCTTGCGCACTGCATCGGTGAAAGCAGATGTCTCAGGTTTGAGCAGGTCGGGATAGTACAGGCCGGCAAAGAGCACTGGCACTCCAGGCAGGTTCTTATTCTTCTCCTGGGTGACATTGGAGAATACCAGGAGAAGATCGGGATCAAGACTCAATACCTTCTCATAGTCCGGTTCCTTGTGCATGGCTCCCACGCACGTCCGGTTGGACATCTCTGGAAACTCCGCCGGGGATTTGGCCACTGCCAGGTCCACCCCCACTACCTTATCCGTCTTCTTGAGAATCTGCATCAGATCGGCATTGTCCAGGTATTCGACCACGATTCTCTCCACTGGCTTATTGATGGTGATGGGCAAATCGTTCCCGTCCAGAAGGCTCAGATCCTTCTCCGTTCCATTGATGATCATCTCCACCTGGGCTATATCCCGCAAATCAACCTCGCCATCGAGGTTGGCATCGGCCAGGTCTGTGGGACTCATATTATTGCTGATGATCTCTCTGAGGGTGGCTATATCCTCCTGGTCGATTGTGCCGTCCATATTGGCATTGCCAAAAACATGGAGTACATAGCCTGACCCCGATGACAGGGGAATGATATTGGCGAGGAGAACCAGCGCCAATACAAAGATTTTATCTTCTCTCAATTATAGCATCTCCTTTCTCATGGTAGCTGTCGAATTCATCAATCTCAGCTGAAAAATGTCATAGATCCTCTGCTTGCTCTTCAGAGAAGAAGAACGCACCCTTCTCTCGGACATCATAGTCCAAGCCCATCATATTCACATACTCCTGGTGAGCCGCCTGGGGGTCGATATCTGCGAATCGATCCGGATAGAACCATCTGGCCAGAAGGAGGACGGCAGAGGGGTAGTTGGGCGTTATTGCATAGTCATTGGTTATGATGTATATCCCATCGTTCTTCACGGCCCGGACCTCATCGAATCCCGGCAGGCTCCTGATATCCTGGGCGTAGCTTTCAAGGAGGCTGTCATTGACATTTTCATAAGGCCTGATCCCTGGGCCCATGGCCCGGCCTACGATGACCTCCGGATTCTGGGAGAGGACCCACTCAGTCTCTATCTCGCCATACTCGAAGGCTGTATCCTCATATCCAGGAAGGCGGCCGGCAGCGATGTTAACACCTCCTGCCATCTCCACCAGCTTGTGGGCTGCATGGCCGGTGCCAATAGCCGTTCGGGAACTCATGGGCCGGTCGCCCTCGGGCGTGCTCTCCAGGTATACCCGCACCCGTTCATTCTGGGGGATCTTCCGGACCTCATCCTCCACCTGGTCGAGGATGGCGTCGTGCCACTGCAGATACTCCTCTGCCCTATCCCTTGCACCCATCAGGATTCCCAGCAACCGGACCCTCTCTCTCATGTCGTCGGGGCCCTGGCCGCTGCACTCACAATCGAATCGCAGGACCTCAACCTCTGGGGGAAGCTTATCGTCCAGCGACTCTTCAGATGGGTACCAGGTATAAGCGAGGATGGCATCGGGATTGGTCTTTAAGACCGCCTCCACATCGGGCTCTCCACCACTGCCTATGCTCTGGTACTTGCTCAACCGCGGGAACCTGTTGGGCTGCTCAGCGAATGTGTCCCTGACCCCCACCACCTTCTCCTCCGCTCCCAGGAGCTGGAGGATCTCAGCGCACTGATGGGTATAGACGACCAGCCTCTCCAGGGGCTGCTTTACAGTCACTGTCTTATTGTCTGAATCAACGATTGTGATCTCGCTAGGGGTTCCGTTGATGATGCTCTGCACTAGTGAGATGTCTGATTCGTCGATCTCTCCATTATTGTCCGCATCAGAGAGCCATGTCGGCTCTTCGGTT
Organism: Methanotrichaceae archaeon; assembly: GCA_963813075.1. GTDB lineage: Archaea > Halobacteriota > Methanosarcinia > Methanotrichales > Methanotrichaceae > Methanothrix. The sequence continues at coordinate 7,293 of CAWEXU010000011.1, read as the reverse complement.
CCCTCTATTATCCTCTCTAGATATGCTAAATCCTGGTCATTGATATCATCGTCGAGATTGGCATTGCCGAATATATGCAGTACATAGCCATTGCCCGATGCAGAGAGCATCAATAATGCAAAGGCCAGCATTAGTGCTTTTAAGGGTATCATCACCATCTTTCCTCTGCCCCGCCCTCCATCCTGCAGCCGAAGCGATCCATCCGGCAAGCAGGAGAAGATAGCGGTCGCATGTAGGCATATCAATCAAACCTGTATTAGAATTTAATCATAATCAAAATAAGAAAATTGTTACTGCACAGGATGAGAACTCAGGCAGATAAAAAGGCCAACACGGGAGATGTGCTGGCCGCTGCCCCCGACAGAGTAACGATGAGTTCAGATCTTCTCCAGCTTCTCTATCCCAATCTTCTTTACCGTCGGCTTCCAGATCTTATCGGGCATCCAGGCAGGAGCGTTCTTTGGCTTCTTGACCTTTCTTCTGTTGCCCTGATAGATATGGACCTTTTTTGTGCCCCTTTCCCTCAGCCTTATATCCTTGACTCCTCTGCTCGCCACTTTGAGGGCTGCTTGCCTGGGTGCCATTCCCGTATAGATGCCAACCTCATTGCCCGAAGCATCTCGGAGGGCGAAATTCCTCTTTTCTTTCAAAATATACCACCTACACAGGAATCGATGAAGTGATGATATAATATTAACTTTTCTGCACAAAGTGCTATTTAAAGCGTATGTCGTGAGCCATCCAATGCAGGCGGATGGAGAATATGGGGGTATTCGATCAGCGTCTGAATGGATAAAATCCATGGGAAACGAATACCCTCTTACCAACTCTAGCGAGCAGAAGCCAATTTATTTTCATTTACCCTCCAAAGCAAGATAATAATATGAATTTATAATATCTCCTACGACAGATTTATTAACGAGTGTAACACGACAGGATTTAATTTTACGGCGCAGGAGAAGGGCTGCGGCAAAAGAAGGAGAACATGGAAGGCTTAATCGACAAACGGATTCTGAAGTTCGCCCCTGGTGCAAGGCGCTGGATCGCCCTCACCTTCTTGTCTGGCCTGATGGGATCTATTGCCAACATCGCCCTCCTCTTCCTGGCGGGAAGGATCATCGTGGGAATATATGATGGTCGCACTCTCCTCTCCATGCTGGATCTGTTCTCAGGCATGCTGGCGGCCATAAGCCTGCGAGCCATTGCCGAGGCCTCCATAGATATCACCGCCCAGCGTTCCGCCGCCATGGTCAAGAGCAGCGTCCGAAAGAGGATCAATCAGCATCTTCTCGATCTGGGTCCCTCTTTCGTCGAGATGCGCAACACAAGCGCCCTGGCCACCACGGTCTTGGATGGAGTGGAGGCGCTTGAGGCCTACGTGGGGCTTTATGTTCCTTATATGGCTCTCTGTCTGGTTATGCCCGTTCTCCTCTTTTTGGGCTTTGCCATCTATGTAGACCTGATCTCCGCCCTGATGCTTATGGCTTTTGTCCCCCTGGTCCCCCTTTCCCTGCTGATATTCACCAATCTGGAGGAGTGGAAGGTGGGGAGAAGGGCATGGGAGACGTACCGGGAGCTATCCGCTTACTTTGCCGAGAGCCTGCAGGGACTGACCACCCTCAAGCTCTTCAGCCAGACAGAACGCCGGGGGCAAGAGCTTCATAGAAGATCCAGGAACCTGGAGAAGGCATTGGTGCAGAGCCTGCAGCTCTATTTCGGAGCCAGTTTCGTCTCCGAGGTGGTCCCAGTTCTGGGCTACTCCCTGACCATGATCGTCTCATCATTCCGCCTCAGCCAGGGTAGCCTATCGATGGACAAACTGGTCATGGTCCTTTTGCTGGGCTCGCTCTTCTACGAGCACGTCAGCCATCTGCTTTTATATCATCACTACAGCCTGCTGGGAAAAAGAACCGCGAACGCCATATTCGAGCTATTAGATCAGATGCCTGAGGTCCGGGATGGCCAAGATACAGCACCTTCTGCTATTGAGCCGGAGATCAGGTTTGAGGGGGTTCACTTCGCTTATCACGGCGATAGGCCGGTTTTGCATAACATCTCATTTGAGGTGAAGCCAGGCAGCACTGTGGCTTTGGTTGGGGCGACAGGAACTGGCAAGAGCACAGTCATCGATCTTCTCTTCCGCTTCCACGATCCCCAAGAGGGCAGAGTGCTCCTGGGGGGCCATGATATTCGCAGCTTGCCCCTCAATTTCCTGCGCAGCCAAATGGCTCTGGTTGCTCAGGAGTCCTACCTATTCTATGATACCGTGGAGAATAACCTGCGCTTGGGAAATCCCAAGGCCAGCCATGAAGAGATCGTCCGGGCAGCAAAAGCAGCCAACGCTCATGAGTTCATTGTTGCGCTTCCTGAAGGCTACCAGACGATCATAGGCGAGAGGGGAGTGCTTCTCTCCGGAGGAGAACGGCAGAGAATCGCCATTGCCCGCGCCCTTCTCAAGGGGGCACCGATTCTCCTCCTGGATGAGCCGACCTCCAGCATCGATGCCGAGAACGAAGAGGACATCCAGAAGGCCCTCGGCCGTCTGCAGGCCCAGCGCACTGTTATGATCATCGCCCATCGGCTGAGCACAGTCAGAAAGGCGGACTGCATTTTAGTCATGGAAATGGGGAGAATCGCCGAGTCCGGCGGCCATGAGGAGCTGCTGGCTAAAGGAGGCATCTATGCCCACCTGGTGGCGGCTCAGTCCCTGGATATGCCAGATTGCAGGGATGACGAGAATGCTCTCCCCATGAAAATTGGCAGCAATCTCGCCGCTGTGGCGGGAGGACAGCCATGATAAGAGGCATTCTCGATTCCAGATCGGTTTGGCGCCGGCTGATCTATCCTATTCGCCCTCATCTGGGACTGATGAGCCTGGCCGTCATATCCGAGATCTTAAGACAGGTCTCGGGCATCGGCGTTGCCGTTCTTGGTGCAGCTCTCTTCGCCCGGGCGGTGGCCGGCACGGCCATCGAGGAGCTTTATCCCTATGCTGCCGCCATGATCATCCTCGGCCTGGCCAGAGGGACCTTTGGCTATTTAGGCCCTTATCTATCTCATGTGGCCGCATTCCGCATCCTGGTCGACCTGAGGGACGAGTTCTTCTGGGCCATAGAGCCCCTCGCTCCGGCAAAGCTTGCCAGAAGGCGCACGGGCGATCTGGTCAGCACAGCAGTATCAGACATAGAATTGCTGGAGCTCTTCTTCGCCCATACTGCAGGACCAGCGGTAGTAGCATTTATCGTCCCCATCATCGCTCTCATCGCCCTGGCAACCATCAACCTGCTTTTGGCAGAGGCATTGCTCATATTTCTCATCCTGCTGATCCTCATGCCCAGGCTGGCTTTCTGGCTGGGCACAACTCTAGGGGAGAGGCTGAGAGGGCAGCAGGCACTTCTCAACTCCCAGGTGCTGGATACCATTCAGGGAATGAAGGAGATCCTGTCTTTCGGCTACAGCAGACAAAGATTAGAAGAGCTATCTGAAAATTCTGCCACACTGCTGGCATTGCAGGCCAGGCAGGCGAGAAACATCGGGCTGCAAAGCGCAGCGAAGCATCAGCATCGTCTCTGCAGGGACTCTTGCCGTGCTCCTATGTGCCAGCATCCTGGTCAGGCAGAATTCCCTTGCGCCAGGCTTTCTTCCCATCACCATGATCCTGGCCTCAAGCGTCTTTCTCTCCATAACCTCAGTGGTGGAGATCTCCAAGCAGCTCTCTTTGACCCGCGCTGCTGCTCGCAGACTCTTTCTTCTATTGGATGAGCAGCCAGCGGTAAGGGACGAGTCCGGTCTGGGTCCGGCAGTTCCGATCGAATCCATAGAGCCATCCATTTCTCTGCAGGATGTCAGCTTCCGCTATGCTCCGGATGAGCCTTTGATCTTAAGCTCCATCAGCCTGGAGATTCCCGCAGGCTCGACAGTGGCACTGGTGGGGACGAGCGGAGCAGGAAAGAGCACAGTGATCAATCTGATGCTCCGTTTTTGGGATCCGGAAGCGGGAAGAATATTGCTCGGTGGAAGTGATCTGCGCTGCTATCCCATGAAGGAGTTGCGCCGTTTGTTTTCTGTGGTTTCTCAGGATGTCTTCCTCTTCAGCGATAGCATCAGAGAGAACATCCGGTTAGGCTGGCCAGAAGCTAGCGACGCCGAGGTGGAAGAGGTCGCTATCCGGGCCCGCATTCATGATTTTATAACCACCCTGCCCCAGGGGTATGATACCCTGGTGGGAGAGAGGGGAGTTCGTCTCAGCGGCGGAGAGCGACAGAGGATCGCCATCGCCAGAGCTCTCCTGAAGGGAGCGCCCATACTCATCCTGGATGAGGCCACCTCCAGCCTGGATGCAGAGAACGAGAAGGCAATCAAAGAGGCTCTGATGGAAAGGAGAGAGGGTCGCACCACCATCATGATCGCTCACCGGCTGAGCACTGTAGTGGATGCGGACTGGATCTTCGTCATAAATGAGGGACGGGTAGTAGAGCAGGGAAGGCATGAGGATCTCATCGCCCGGAAAGGGAGATATGCCCGGCTGGTGGAGGCGCAATCGTTCTGCAGCTGAGATTGAGCTTATTTCCCCAAGGTACGCGCATGGGCTATGTTGAGCCCAATGATCCTTAAGCCTGAGTCCTAAGTCTTAGCCTTAAAGCTACTGCTTTATCGCGCTATAAGAAAAGGAGATGAGATGCCTGCGACTCCCGTGAATACCAAAGAGATTATCATAGTGGCAATGCCATTTCCTGTGAAGATTATGCGCTTTCTATCTGGCTTCCATGACCAGAGTGCTGACAAAGACAGATTCATCGAACATATCGTTGACCTTCTTGGAAGGGTCCTTATGCCTGACCAGGAACATCCATTCTCCATCCGTGGTTATAGGAATGCGCGCCTTGCCCTGCTCATCTGCCTTGACCAGAGCCATCTCCGTTCCCCTCTTTCTTGGATACCGCCTTGACTTCTGCAAAGGCCAGCGGTTTTCCTTCATAGAATACCTGCAGCTCAGCCTCCTGGCCTACCTGGCACCAAGGCATGATTGGGACAGCCTCGAGGATGCCGTGCACAACCTGGCCACTGTATTTTCCATCACCGCCTACGGGACAAAGGATCTTGGCCATCTGGTGGAAGGCCCCGGCATATGTGACATCCTTGAACTGAGAACGCGGGCCTCTCTTATTTCCGTCCTTGGTCTTGCAAAGTATCGACGATTCCATGTCCACTACGATAGCATATGATCCTTCTTTATCCGCCGTGAACTTCAGGAGATAGCGTGTCTCCTCAGGGATGAGGTTCAGATCCGATTTGCTGCCGTCTGGATGATAGTTGAACGCTCTAAGTCTCTTGGCGTCTGCTATTCCATCTTGACGCATATTGTGGCCGTACACAAGGGCCAACTCTAATTCCTCGCCTTCCGCTTTGGACTTTTCCAGCCAGATCTCGTGGCCTTGCATCATCAATTCCATCTTGCTCTCTTGCATTCTAGATTCCTCTATTTGATGTATAGATACATGAATTGCTGAGCATGCCCATATTAATAAAACTTTTGGTAATTATAATACTTATTAGTACAAATATAGAAAACTTTAATACCGATAAGATCTGTCACTTTTGACATGCAAAGAGGAACGATTATGAATAAGCACGTGAGTATTCTGCTTACTGTAGCAGTTGCTGCAATTTTTTTGACAGCGCTTTCGTCCAACGCCGTTTCGTATACGCTGAAAATCCACGGAAACGCGAATATGGATGAATCGATAAACGATGAGGATTTAACTTATCTGGAGAAATTGATCAAAGGCGAAGTGGAAAAAACCGAGTTCTCTGATGCTAACAATGACGATGTTGTGGACGAAAAGGATATTGAGCAAATTAAAAAAATTATAGCAGGGGATGAAGAATTTCTTGTTGTCCAGGATGATGCGGGTAGAACTGTTAGAGTCGATGAACCGATAGATTCCTTTGTATACCATGGGCATAATATCTTCGTTTATGAGACGTTGAGAGCAATTGGAGTCTCCAATAAGATTGTCGGTGTCAATAGTGATTATGTTACTCCTGGCTTAAGCAGGTATAGCGAGACTTACTTCCCGGAGCTATTGAGTGTCGAAAATCTAGGTGGTCTGCAAGCGATCAACTATGAAGTAATCAATAACATCAAACCGGATCTCATCATTACGGATTATCTTGAATACTATGATCCCACAAAAACGCCAGACTTTCCAACAATTGCACTGGATGTGAACATAACCAATCCCAAAGAAGCCACCATGAGGTATGGATATATCTTCGGCGAGGTTTCTAAGGCAGAAGAGTATGTATCATGGATGAATGACCAGGAAAAAAAGATCAGTGAAAAAGTGGAGAGCATTCCTGAGTCCAAGAGAGTTTCGGTCTATGTTTGCGTAGGCTTACCCGATGTGAGCACTAGCAAATACTCGACGCCATCTAAGAAACATCACTACTGCCAAGAGGTCAGAAATGCCGGAGGAATACCCATCAATGATGAGATCGATATCAAAGGCATAAGTGTTGATGTGGATGCGGAATGGATTGTCTCAAGAAACCCGCAGGTAATACTGTTGTCAACTAACCAAATGGTAGGATATGATGCTCATGATTCAAAAGAAGTGGCCGAATATATCAATACATTCTTGCAGAAACCCGAGCTTGCCACTGTGGATGCCGTCAAGAATAAGAGAGTGTACATGATCTCACATGCGTTCCTCAAATGTGGCGGAGCTTCAGGATTATTGTGCTCCCTTTACTACGCCAAGTGGCTCTATCCAGATCTCTTTGCGGATACGGATGCGCAGGCGATCCATCAGGAGTATGTGAGCAAATTCCAGCATCTGGATATAGATGTTAATAAATGCATTATGGCCTATCCGTTGACTGCATGAGTATATGGGGAAAAATGGCGATCTTCATCGTCTTTCCCCTATTAGTATTGTTCTTTGGCGCAGGCCAGTCCTGCTCCGTATGGCAGTCCAAGATCACGATCTGAAATTGCATTTATTTCTAATTATATAAATATGAACAGTCGCATGCAATTATTCAAGATTCACAATGACATTAATGGCATGATTGTTATCTGATAGAGCCTATAAATTAATAAATGATTTTATAATTATAACATTTACTGATACGATTATAGGAAACTTTAATACCAATAAGATCTGTCACTTGGGCATGCAAAGAGGAAATATCATGAATAAGCACGCGAGTGTTCTGCTTACTATGGCGTTTGCCGTAATTTTTTTTTCTGCACTTTCAGCAAGCGCTGTTTCCTACACACTGCAGATA
>CAWEXU010000010.1:0-131647 GCA_963813075.1 Methanotrichaceae archaeon | reverse complement strand
ACAGGAAACATCGGAGACGGCAAGATCTTCGTCAGCTCCGTCGACGAGGCCTACACCATCCGAACCGGCCAGAGAGGGCTGTAGAATGAAAGAAGTCCTGGCCATCATCCAGATGAACAGGATGGAGGCGACCAAAGACGCACTGGACATCATCGGCATTCCCAGCATCACCGCCTACAAGGTCTCGGGACGGGGAAAGCAGAAGGGACTGGTGATCCCCCACCCCTCAGAGCTTGCCGGTGCGGAAAATAAGAGCATGAAGTACATCCCCAAGAGGATGATCTCAGTCATGGTGGAAGACGAATTCGTTCCGGCAGTGGTGGCAGTGATCACCAAAGTAAACCGAACCGGAAACTATGGCGACGGTCGCATCTTCGTCTGCCCGGTTCTGGAGTCGGTGCGAATAAGAACAGGAGAACGCGGCAACGAGGCCATATCATGAGCGGAGTCGAGAGAGAGCCAGTAACCATCGCCAGGAGCCGTCAGACGGTCGAGGGAATGCTGGAAGGCCTTCCCAAAAAGACCGGCGAGATCAGAAAAAAGCACGTGGTCGTCAAGGACTCCTGCGAGATCGAGCAGAAGATCGAGGCCAACGACCGCAGCATCGCCGGCATCCTGACCAACCGCGGCTGCGCCTATGCCGGAGCCAAAGGGAGTGGTCTTCGGGCCGATCAAAGACATCCTGCACATCACCCACGGCCCCATCGGCTGCGCCTACTTCACCTGGGGGACGCGCCGCAATCTGATGAGCCAGGAAGAGGGCAGGGACTGCTACTCGGGCTACTGCCTGAGCACAGACGTCAAGGAGACCGACATCGTCTTCGGAGCGGAGAAGAAGCTGGCCCAGGCCATCCGGGAGGCTTACTCCATCTTCAAGCCGGAATGCATCTCGGTCTTCTGCACCTGCCCCATCGGCCTCATCGGCGACGATATCGAATCGGTCTGCCGCAAAGCAGAGGAGGACCTGCAGATCAAGGTGATACCTGTGCGCTGCGAAGGCTACCGGGGCGTCTCTCAATCTGCCGGCCACCACATCGCCTCCAACTCGCTGATGGAGCACCTGGTGGGCACAGAGGACCTGGAGAACCCGGGACCCTTCGACGTCAACGTCTTCGGCGAGTACAACATCGGCGGAGACTACTGGGTGGTCAAAGACCTGCTGGAGAGGGTGGGCTACCGCATCGTCAGCCCCTTCACAGGCGACGCCTCGTTCCACGATATCGCCAAAGCCCACAAGGCCAAGCTGAACATCCTGCTCTGCCACCGCTCCATCAACTACACCAACCGCATGATGGAGGAGAAGTACGGCATTCCCTGGCTGAAGGTCAACTACCTGGGCGTGGAGGATACCGTCAAAACGTTACGCGATATGGCCGCGTTCTTCGACGACCCGGACCTCACCAGGAGAACAGAAGCCATAATCGCCGAGGAGATGGCCAAAATCCAGCCGGTAATCGACATGTACCGGAAGAGGCTGGCCGGGAAAGAGGGTCATGATCCTGGTCGGCGGCTCACGAGCCCATCACGTCCGGAATATGTTCGAGACGCTGGGAATGGACGTGGTCGTGGCCGGCTACGAGTTCGCCCACCGGGACGACTACGAGGGCAGAAAGATCCTCTCCAGCATCGTCCACACCGGACGCTCCAAAGTCCTGGAGGATATCCACTACGAACGCGACCCGAATGTCGTCTCGCCATATGACAACGAAGCGCTCCAGAAGAAGAAGGAGAAGATTCCGAGGCTCATGGATTACGAGGGCCTGCTGCCCCATATGAAAGACGGCCAGGTGATGATCGACGACTACAGCCATCACGAGTGCGAGCGGCTGGTAAGGGAACTGGGAGTGGACCTCTTCTGCTCGGGAATAAAAGACAAGTACGTCTTCCAGAAGATGCACATCCCCTCCCGCCAGATGCACTCTTACGACTACAGCGGCCCCTACACCGGCTTTGAGGGTTTCGTTCAGTTCGCCAAAGACATCGACATGTCTGTGAACAGCCCCACCTGGAAATTCATAAACCCACCCTGGAGGGAGACTAGCAATGCTTGACTACACACCAAAAGAGATGGCTCAAAGGGAGACCCTGGTCATAAACCCGGCCAAGATCTGCCAGCCCATCGGCGCCATCCTGGCCTACAAAGGCATCCACAACTGCATGCCCATCACCCACGGCTCGCAGGGGTGCAGCTCCTACCTGCGCATGGTGCTGGCCCGCCACTACCGCGAGCCCACGCTCGCTGCCACCTCCTCCTTCACCGAGGACTCAGTGGTCTTCGGAGGCAGAAACAACCTCAAGGAGGCGGTCAACAACGTGGTGAACATCTATCATCCCGACGTTCTGGCCATCAATACCACCTGCTCCTCAGAGACCATAGGCGACGATGTCTCCTCCTTCATGGAAGAGATCAAAGAAGAGGAGTTCTTCGACCCCAACGTGCGCGTCGTTATTGCCAGCACTCCGAGCTACGTGGGCTCGCACATCACCGGCTATGACAATGCCGTCAAAGCCATCGTCCAGAGCTTTGCCCGCAAAGGATCGCCCAATGGCAAGCTGAATGTCATACCCGGATTCGTGGACCCGGGAGACATCCGTGAGATCAAGAGGATACTGGGCATCATGGGCGTTCGCCATATCGTATTCCCTGATACCACGGACGTCTTCGACGCGCCCATGACACCCGAGTCCGGCGGCCTCTATCCGCCGGGCGGGACAACCATCCCGGATCTGGTGGACGCCGCCAACTCCCGAGCTACCATCGCTCTGGGAAGGACTGCCGGAGCCTCGGGAGCCGTGGTCCTGAAGGGCAAGTTCCAGATTCCCGCCGTCATCGGCCCCATGCCCATCGGCATTCGCAACACCGATGCCTTTGTGATGAACGTCTCCAGCCTCATGGATGTGCCCATCCCCCAGGAGATAGAGTACGAGAGAGGCAGGCTGGTGGACATGATGACCGATGCCCATCCGCACTTCCACGGCAAGAGCGTGGCCATCTTCGGAGATCCGGATACGGTCATAGGACTGGTCAGCCTGGCGGTGGAGATGGGCATGAACCCCGCATATGCGCTCACGGGCACACCGGACAAGAAGTTCGAAGAGGAGGTCCATAATGTCGCCCCGGACTGCGAAGTCGACGATAGGCGACACCTTCCTCCTGCACCAGAAGATCAAGAACAATCCGGTGGATATGCTCATCGGCAATACCTATGGCAAGCTGATCGCCAGGGCCGAGGATATCCCGCTGGTGCGGGTGGGATTCCCCATCACCGATCGGGCCAATCTGCACTACTTCCCCATCATCGGCTATGCCGGAGCGGCCCGCCTGGTGGAGATGATCGGCAACGCCTTCCTGGAGAGACGCGACAGAGACTCGGACGACACTCACTTCGAGATGATCCTGTAGGAAAAACTACCATGAGCGTGATCAAGACCTTCGAAGGCAGAGAGGGGCACATAGCCCAGAAAGAGGGCTCAGAATCCGTGCCCCTCTCGTGCAGCAACGAGAGCCTGGCCGGCGCCGTCAGCCAGAGGGCGTGCGTCTACTCCGGAGCCCGGGTGGTGCTCAATCCCCTCACCGATGCCCTTCATCTGGTGCACGGGCCCATAGGCTGTGCCAGCTATACCTGGGACATCAGAGGCAGCTCGACCTCCGGCCCGGACCTCTACAAGAATAGCTTCTCCACAGACATGTCGGAGCTGGATATCGTCTTTGGAGGCGAGAAGAAGCTGGCAAGAGCCATTCGTGAGCTGGCGGCCATGTTTCACCCGCCGGCCATATTCGTCTACTCCACCTGCATCGTGGGGATCATCGGAGACGATCTGAAAGCCGTCTGCCGCAGCGCTGCCCAGGAGCTGGACCTGCCCGTCATACCAGTTCAGTCGGAAGGCTTTCGCGGCAACAAGAATGAGGGCTACAAGGCCGCCTGCAATGCTCTATTCGAACTGATCGGCATGAAGGAATACGAGCCTGCCAGCCCCTACACCATAAACCTGCTCGGGGAGTACAATGTTGCCGGAGACCTCTGGGCCATCAAGCCCCTCTTTGAAGAGATGGGCATCGAGGTGGTAGCCACCTTTACCGGAGACGGCAGGGTAGCAGAGATCCAAAGGTCCCATACCGCCCGGCTGAATCTGGTCCAGTGCAGCGGCTCCATGACCTACCTCGCCAAGAAGATGGAGGAGAGGTACGGCATTCCCTACAGGCGCATCAGCTTCTTCGGCCTGGGAGACATGGCCTCGGCCCTGCGCTGCGCTGCCGAGTTCTTTGCAGACACGAGGATGTCAGCGAAGGCAGAGGAGATAATCGAGCGCGAGACGGCCCGGGTCATGCCCAGGATCGCGTACCACCGCTCCCGGGTCCAGGGAAAGAAGGCTGCCATCTACATGGGAGGTGCCGCCAAGGCCGTCTCTCTGGTCAGGGCCTTCGAGGAGCTGGGAATGGAGGTGGTGATCATAGGCACCCAGACCGGAGACCGGGACGACTACAAGAAGATAAGCTGCATGGTCAAGGACGGAACGGTGATTGTGGACGATGCCAATCCTCTGGAGCTGAGAGAGCTGCTGGCAATGCAAAAGGCTGATCTGCTGGTGGCAGGGGTCAAAGAGAGGTTCCTGGCCTACAAGCTTGGAATCGCTTTTTGCGACTTCAATCACGACCGAACCACGAGCTTTGAGGGCTATGACGGCCTGGTCAACTTTGCCAGAGAGCTGGATGTCAGCCTGAACAGTCCCGTCTGGAGGCTGCCCCTGCATAGATCGAGTCCTCTGCGAGGTTCCTGAGGATTCAGAAATCGAGAAAGCTATCGAGAATGTAGCAAACGGAGGTGTACAGGCCAATGTCTGAGAGCTATTCCACAATAAACCCCTGCAATATGTGCATGCCCATGGGCTCGGTCCTGGCGTTCCGGGGCATCGAAGGCTGCATGCCTCTCTTTCACGGCTCGCAGGGCTGTGCCACCTACATGCGCCTGTACCTGGCCCATCACTTCCGGGAGCCCGTGGATATCGCCTCCTCGGCCTTGAGCGAGAAGGGGACGGTCTACGGAGGCTCTGCCAACCTGAAGATGGGTCTGAAGAACCTCATCACCGGCTACAGCCCCAGGGCCATCGGGGTAGCCACGACCTGTCTTGCCGAGACCATTGGGGATGACATAGTGCAGATCATAAAAGAATTCCGCGTCGAGGAGGCATCGAACTATCCCCATCATTCCGGTGTCCACCCCCAGCTACTCCGCCTCCCATGAGGAAGGATATGCCAGAGCGCTCCAGGCACTGGTTCAGAGCCTGGCCAGGAGAACGGAGCCTGGCAGCAGGACCAATCTGGTGATCGGATCGGTCATATCTCCGGCGGATGTTCGCTACCTCAAGGATATGCTGGCGGACTGGGGATTTGCTGACGAGTTCATCCTGCTTCCCGATATATCTGAGACCCTTGATGCTCCCCGAGTGGAAAACCCGCCCAGGATCGCAGAAGGAGGCACCCCTTTAGAGGATGTGGTTGACACTGCCAACTCACGCCATACGTTGACCATAGGCGGACGCTTCCAGAGCTGCTCGGCCGGAGAGCTCCTGGAGAGAGTGTTCGAGGTGCCGCAGACGGCTCTGCCCCTGCCCATCGGCCTTAAAGATACCGACCTCTTTGTATCCAGGATGGAGGAGCTGACCGGCATTGGTCTTCCCGGGAAGTATGAGGCACAGAGGGGCAGGCTGCTGGATACCCTGGCGGATGTTCACAAATACCTGGCTGGAGTGAGGGTGGCGGTCTATGGAGATTCCGATCTCGCTCTGGGACTGACAAGGTTCCTTTGTGAAGCGGGAGCCATTCCGGCCGTTGTGGCCACCGGCTCGATGCAGCTCCCGCTTTGAGGCGGAGGTAAGGGCGGCGTCTGAGGATGCCCGAATTCTCCTGGGCGCTGACTTCAGCCAGATTCACGACGAAATAAGAGAAGGCAAGAATCGATCTGATGCTGGGCACCTCCAATGGTCGCCAGATATCGAGAAAAGAGGGAATACCGCTGGTGCGGGTGGGGCTTCCCAACCACGATCGAGTTGGAGCGACGCGCCAGCTCCTGGTTGGGTACGAGGGAGCGGCCCGGCTTGCGGATGCCATCACCAATGCTCTGCTGGATGAGAATTCAAAGGTGATATTATGAACGACAACGGCAAGCTGGAGCAATTTCAGAACCGGGATTACATTCGGCTCGAGACATTCAAGAAGAACGGACAGGCAGTAGCCACTCCTGTCTGGTTCGTGGTGGATGACGGTATGCTGTACGTTCGCTCCTATGCCAATAGCGGCAAGGTCAAAAGGATGCGCAACAACTCTCAGGTCCGAGTTGCTCCCTCCGACGCTCTGGGAAAGGCCTATGGCGTGAATATCGCGGGAACGGCTCTGCGGGTGGATGCAGATCTGGAGATCAAGATCAGCCAGCTGCTATACCGCAAGTACGGCCTGATGAAGATGTCCTTTGACCTATGGGGGGCCATTAAGCAGCTGGACTGGGCGGTCTTTGCCATCAGGGTCTTAGGTCACAGATCTGACGTTCGCTTGCTTTCAGCTCTGGTCCTCAACTGACCATTTCTGCCCGATCCGCCCAATCGCCAGATAGCCCAGATCTTTAAAGCAGCTTAACCGGAAGGTCTTTCTTTCCGGCCAGGGATAGAGAGAAAACCGCACCATAGGTAAAGAAAAGATCGGGTGACCAATGGCTTCCAATCAGATGGATATCAATCGTCTCGGCGAGAGGGGCATTGCTGAACTGGTAGATCGGCAGAATGAGAGCATCGGCATCCTTTCCAGGGCACGGGAAGTGGCTCTGAAAGCGGGTCTGGCCCTCTTGCTGATAATTGCCATGACCTTCATAGCTCTGCCTGTGGTGGCGCTATTCCTCCGGAGCCCACTGGACACCACTCTTCGATCTCTCTATGATCCCATAGTAATGGATGCGCTCAGGCTCAGCCTGATGACCTCTACTGTGACCACCGTCATTGTGGTATTCATGGGGACTCCCATAGCCTACGTCAGCGCTCGATTTCGATATTTCGGCAAGGAACTGGCCGACTCCCTGATCGACCTGCCTGTGATCATGCCACCTGCCGTGGCCGGAATTGCCCTGCTCATGGCCTTTGGCCGGATGGGCATACTGGGCCAGCACCTGGACGCCTTTGGAATAAGCATCGCCTTCACCACCCTGGCGGTGATCATGGCCCAGGTCTTCGTCTCCTCTCCATTTTACATCCGCCAGGCCAGGACGAGCTTTGAGGACGTGGATCTGGCGTTCGAGAATGCCGCCCGGACCCTGGGAGCCTCGCGGGTCTACACCTTCTTTCATGTCATCCTGCCCATAGCCATCAACGGCCTGATCTCCGGAGCCATCATGGCCTTCGCCCGCTCTTTGGGGGAGTTTGGAGCTACCATCATGTTTGCCGGCAACTTTCAGGGCCGGACCCAGACCATGCCCCTGGCCATTTATACCGCCATGCAGGGCGATCTGGATGTCTCACTGTGTATAGCCATAATACTGGTGGCCATATCATTTGTGATCATCGTCCTGGTGAAAATCCTGACCCGGCGGGTGTACAAGAATGCTGGAAATTGATGTCAAGAAGAGGCTTCGGGATTTCGATCTTGAGGTCCAGATAATGATCAAAGAAGGCGAGATCCTGATGCTGGTGGGCGACAACGGCTGCGGGAAGACCAGCCTGCTGAATTTAGTGGCCGGGCTGCAGGACCCGGAAGAGGGCAGGATAGCGCTGGATGGAAGGGCGCTATTCGATTCCGGCCGGAAGATTAGCGTTGCCCCGGAAGAGAGGAATATCGGATATGTCTTTCAGAGCTATGCCCTCTTTCCCCACATGAGCGTTTATGACAATGTGGCCTTCGGCCTGCGGACGAGAAGGCTTTCCCGGAATGCTATTGAGGCCAGAGTTCAAGAGCACCTGAAGGCTGCCGGGCTCTGGGATATCAGGAAGGCCAGGGCGACAGAGGTCTCGGGAGGGCAGAGGCAGAGGGTTGCGCTGGCGCGGGCATTGATCATCGAACCGGAGATCCTCTTGCTGGACGAGCCACTATCTGCATTGGACGTTAGAAAGCAAGCTGCCATGAGAAGGGAATTGAGGGAGAGGATTCACGCCTGCCATGTGCCGAGCATCATAGTCACCCATGACCTGAGGGATGTGGCCTCTATCGGCGACCGGGCCTGCCTCCTGGAGAGGGGAAGGATCGCTCTCACCGGAGGGGCAGATGAGGTGATGGGCTGGGGCGGGGGCCTGCAGGATAGAGATGTGGAGCCAGCAGGAGGACCGTGAGGGGGTCATTCACTCAGAACTCTTTCAGAGGTGCTGCTCAGAACCTGGCCACAATAGACAGACGTCTTTAGAATTGGAGGAGGGATACGAGCTAGTGGTCAAGTCAGTGGACATTGACGGAAATAAAGTTTATCTGGAGCTATATAAAGACGGGGAATTGATTGATTCCAGAGGTGATCATACCAGCGAACGAGGTTGATGACGCCTTCGTCTATTCCCGACCGGGAACGATCTCATGAAATAAGAGTTCACTTCAAAAACTCTTTCAGAAGCTGCGGATCAGAATCTGGCCACAATAGACGGAATCTGGCAGAATTCAGAAGACAATCCCGATCGCATTTTGATAAACGACTCTCAGATCAATGACATTGAGCTTCACAAGACGCCCTTAGAACTGGAGGAAGGATATGAGCTGGCGATCCGGTCCATAGACATCGACGGAAATAAAGTGTACCTGGAGCTCATCAAAGACGGGGAAGTGGTTGATTCCGAGGTGATCATACCGCGCGAACGAATGTTGATGACATCTTCGTCTATTCCCGTGCGGGAACATCTCAAGAAATAAAGGTTCGCTTCAAAAACGCTTTCCGAGGCTGCAGATCAGAATCTGGCCACAATAGACCGATCTCTGGCAGACTTCGAAGGACGAATCCCGGTCGCATATTGATTGATGACTCCCGATCCACGTACAGTGAGTTCAGGGATGCCTATCGCATTAGAAGAAGGATATGAGTTGGCGATCCAGTCCGTAGACATCGATGGAAATAAAGTGTACCTGGAGCTTGTCAAAGACGGAGAAGTAGTTGATTCTCAGGTGATCATGCCCGCGAACGAAGTTGATGATACCTTCATCTACTCTCGTCCGGGAACACCGCAAGAAATAAGAGTTCACTTCAAGAACGCTTTCCGAGGTGCAGATCAGAACCTGGCTACAGATAGACGGCCTGTGGCAGACTTCAGAGGCCAATCCTGATCGTATACTGGTAAACGACACCCAATCCCGGACAGTGGCTTCAAGGACTGCCCTTAATATTGGAGGAAGGATATGAGATTAGGGATCCAGTCCATAGACATCGATGGAAATAAAGTGTACCTGGAGCTCTACAAAGACGGGATAATGATCGATTCTCAGGTTATCATACCAGCGAAAGAAGTTGATGATACCTTCATCTACTCCCGTCCGGGAACATCGCAAGAAATAAGGGTTCACTTCAAGAACGCTTTCAGAGGTGCAGATCAGAACCTGGCTACAGTAGACGGTCTCCGGCAGACTTCAGAGGTAAATCCCGGTCAAATATTGATTGACGACCCCCGATCCCAGACAGTGACTTCTGGGACGCCTTTGATATTGGAGGAAGGATACGAGCTAGCGATCCAGTCCATAGACATCGATGGAAATAAAGCGTACCTGGAGCTCTACAAAGACGGGATGGTGGTTGATTCCCAGGTGATCACTGCAGAGAACGAGGTTGATGATACCTTCATTTACTCCAGCCCGGAAACATCTCAAGAAATAAAAGTTCACTTCAAGAACTCTTTCCGAGGTAGAGAACATAACCTGGCCACAATAGACAGCATCACGCAGTGAATTTTGATGGAAGGGGAGGCATAGATCAGGCTCATCCCCTTCTTATCCTTCTTTCTCACCGCCCAGGTTCGTCGGCTTTATCAATTCACCTTTTTACCCGGATTCCCTTGCTTTCCAGATAGTCCTTGACCTGGCCCACAGTGTACTCTCCCCGGTGGAACATCCCTGCGGCCAGGGCCTTCTCCGCTCTTGCCACGGTGAAGGCTTCCAGGATATGCTGGGGGGTGGAGGCCCCGCCGCTGGCAGTAACCGGGATTGAGACTGCCTCGCAGATGGCTTTTGTCAGGGGCAGGTCATATCCGATATTCGTCCCGTCCCGGTCCATGCTGGTGGGCAAAAGCTCGCCCGCGCCCAAGCTCTCCATCTTCCGGCACCAATCAATGGCATCGACTCCTACAGGCTCTCTGCCGCCGTATATCACCAGCTCGAACCAGGCTTTGGTGCCGTCCTCCAGTTCATAGACATTGACCCCCGGAATGATGTTCGTATTGCGGCGGGCGTCCACTGCCACAGTGATTCTGTCTGATCCAAAAGCGGCGGAGGCCTCCTTTACAAAATCGGGATTCTTGACTGCTGCGGTATTGATTCCCACCTTGTCCGCTCCGGCATCCAGAATCTGCTTGATGCCCTCCTGGCTTGATATGCCGCCGCCCACGGCAAAGGGGATGTCCACGACATCTGCCACCTTTCTGGCCACGTCGACCATGGTCTTTCTGCCCTCATGAGAGGCGGTGATATCCAGGAAGACCAGTTCATCTGCACCCTGGTCCTGATAGCGCCGGGCGAACTGGACCGGGTCGCCCTGCCTTTTCAGGTCCACGAACTTTACGCCCTTCACCACAGAGGCCTGGCCGTCCACCACCTTGATGTCCAGGCATGGTACTATCCTGGCATAATCGTTGCCCTTCTTCTCGCTTATGATTGACTCCTCCAATAGTTAGCGCTATTCAAATCCTCATATTATATATCAAAATGCTCCTCGCCTGTGGCCGGAGCCAGATGGGTGGGCAATGTGGGCAAAAGAGTCAGGACTCATATAATCCATAATTCAAATAAATCGAGCCTTCGGCC
Organism: Methanotrichaceae archaeon; assembly: GCA_963813075.1. Classification (GTDB taxonomy): domain Archaea; phylum Halobacteriota; class Methanosarcinia; order Methanotrichales; family Methanotrichaceae; genus Methanothrix. Next base: position 120,681 of record CAWEXU010000010.1, on the reverse strand, counting down.
CAGCCTGGACCACAGATGGAAGGCAAGAGCGCAGCAGGAACCTTAGCAGCTGTGCCTCACAAGGTCGCTATACATCATTCATCTTTTGCAGGAGCTCCCTAAATGGTGCACGAGGATGTTTCTTAAGCCCACGATGTCGGCACAGGGGATGTCCTGATTTTGCTTTATCAACTCATCCGAGAAATGATTCGAAGCTTCGCCGATGAGCTGAAGACGATCAATTATCCAGAAGACGCTCTCGATCATCCCTCAAAGAGGAACCGCCTCATTTAAAACTCGATCTCGAATTCTCTCTCGCAGTCCACGGTCGCTTACTATATCGACCTTGATTTTCAGGAGTGATTCAAGCTCTCGGATCTGGGCGGAGTGGCTAAGCAAGGTTGAGCCTGGAAGAGACTCCACCAGAATATCCAGATCGCTCTTTGAATCTGCCTCTCCTCTGGCAACGGAACCGAAGATCCTGACATTATGAGCACCATGCTTTGCAGCAATCTTCAGAATCTCCTCTCTCTTATTATTCCGAAGATCCTCAATATGCATAATTTACTATTGCCGTTAAAAGGAATAAATGCTTCGATTTAGTGAGTTACACTGCGAGGACATATCTTTCTAAAAACTCCAGCTATTGAGAAATCCCTAAGCTCGGTTCCAGCCTCACCTGATAAGATGGCTCGACCATCGCTCCTCTCCACTCAAACGAACGCTTGCCGGGCAATCAAGCCCGCACTGACGACACAGCATAACAGGCCTGATGGCCCAGCCCACAGGTGATGGGCATGAGCACAGGCCGGGGCAACGACAGAAAGAGCGTTCGATTGGCTGCCGGTGATGCAACTGATTTTCTTCAAAATGGAGTAATACATTCCTGGCAAAGGGATATATTCTAAGAAGAAACATACAATCCATAAAGAGGCCTCTCATGTCCGTCAGCCAACCCAAATCATATCCACAATCGGAGTGCAAAGAGAAGGTTGATTCAAAGGAAGCATTTGCTAATAAAACCGATCTTGATAATTTAATAGAATATGACGTAATAGTTCGCATGCCGCCCAAGAAAAGGTACTTCTTAGAGATAGATGTAAGCGGAATCATCAAGGCAAAGCCGAAGGTTGTCTTGCCTGAAGCAGTCCAGTGAATGTTCTTGTTTTCATGAGAGACTATCCATGGTATGATATCGTTGACGCGGGCGAAGCCCTAATGCAAGGCGATTTCATAAGCTCATGTCCTGTCATCGTCCCATCTTCTTCAATCGGGGTAGGAAGGATATCTGCGGAAATAATTGAATATGATGTGATTGTCATGAGCCAATCCTGCGATCTCATTCATCACAAGCTGGATAACGTCCTGGTAAGTCCCATTTGGCCGATTAGCGAAATGGAATCTGAAAATGATTTCTTCAAAAGCCGAAAAGGAAAAGAATCGCTGCGCCAGGGAAACCTTCCTGGATACCATCTCCTAAACCGATGCGATTTGGAGGGATTCGTTGCAGATTTTCATGTTGTCGATTTCAGGAACGATTTATGGTATCCCTCTGGATTTTTTGATTAAATTATCCAAACGTAATCAAAAGAGATTAAGGCTGATGCCACCATATAGAGAACATTTGTCCCAGGCTTTTGCACGGTTTTTCATGAGAGTGGGTCTTCCAATTGATATAGATTTTTAAAGTTTACCCCGTCGGACATCGCTTCCTTTTTGCTGAATTATCTCATATCCTAATTTGCAAGGAACCTTGATTATATAGTTGCTCGCCACTAGCAGTCGGAAGCTTTCGCAACTGGATGCACCTCGAACTCAGAGATTGATAGTATCTTCAGTTCTTCACCTGCAAAGCTCCAGCTTTTCATACCGGTTTCATTGTCTTGCTTGCAATAGCGGAGCACAAGATGGATGCGCCCGAATATGCCCAGAAGCTGGCAAAAGCGGCCTATTCGCGCCTGAGGCGGGACGAGTTCGAGACCCTGGAATGGAAGAATATCTATTTGCAGGCGGCGTTGGGCGTGCCAGTTGAGGTCCGCTCTGTGGATGTGGATTTGGGGAGGACCTTTGGAGAAGGGCAGTGCCTGGCTGAGCTGCGGAGGCCGGCAATCTATTTTATTGTACAGAGAAATGAGGTGCCGCAAGTTAAATAACATAGATAATAGTATGGTTAATTATGAAAATCATCTACACCAAAGTATTCGTTAACGATCAGGATAAAGCCCTGAAGTTTTACACCCAAATCCTGGGCTTTGTGAAGAAAAGCGACATCATCGCGGGGGATTACAGGTGGCTGACCGTTGTCTCGCCTGAGGATCAAACCGGCACCGAGCTCATACTTGAACTGAACGATAATCCTGCAGCAAAAACATACCAGAAAGCAATTTTCGAGCAGAGCATTCCAGCAATAAACTTCGGTGTCTCTGATGTACACGCAGACTATGAACGATTGAAGAAGCTCGGGGTGAAGTTCACAATGCAGCCGTCAGAAGTAATGGAGAATGTTACCATTGCCGTCTTCGAGGACACCTGCGGCAACCTGATACAAATACAGACGATAGGATGATCAGAGCGCCCAAGATGGCCGGATATTCGGTGACAAAGGGCGGAGAGTGCATAGGGGGATGTGAAACAATTTAGTGTCAAAGACGAGCAGAAGTGCCCTCATAATGACCCTTTTTGTGGTCACTTTGGGCAATGTGATGATCCGATAAATGAAGCAAAAAAAATTAAATGGTAAGGCCGGACCTCTCTCCGGCCTCACTTTCTCTTCTATTTCCCGCGCTTTATGCCCCCTGGCCGGATGCGAACCTCTTGTACAGGTCCATCTCAGTCGCCGTGGGCCTGACCTTCTTTAAGGCCTCTTCGAAGTGCTTCTTGGAGACCTTGTACTCGCAGATCTCCTCGTCTATCTTGCACTGGCCGCTCAGGACGTACTCCCGGATGGCGAGCATAACCGCCTCATTGACCGCTGCACCAAGATCTGCACCGGAGAACTTGTCCGTCCTCCTGGCCATGTCCTCGATATCCACGTCCTCAGCCATGGGCTTTTTGGCAGTATGGATCTTCAGGATCTCCTTTCTGGCCTCCTCATCCGGCAGACCGATCTCAATCAGCCGGTCGAACCTTCCGGGACGGAGGAGAGCGGCATCGATGATATCCGGCCGGTTGGTGGCCGCGATCACCATCACGTCGTTCAGAGACTCCAGTCCATCCAGCTCGGTCAGGATCTGAGAGATCACCCTCTCGGTGACATGCGAGTCGCTGCTCATCCCTCCTCGGGATGGAGCGATGGAGTCGATCTCATCCAGGAAGACCACTGACGGAGCAGCCTGCCTGGCCTTGCGGAAGGTCTCTCTCACTGCCTTCTCCGACTCGCCCACCCACTTGCTCAGGAACTCCGGGCCTTTGATGCTGATGAAGTTGGCCTGGCTCTCCGTGGCCACCGCCTTGGCGAGCATGGTCTTGCCCGTGCCCGGCGGGCCGTAGAGCAGAATTCCTCTGGGCGGCTTGGCGTCCATATGCTCGAAGAGCCGGGCATAGGTCAGGGGCCACTCCACAGATTCTATCAGCTGCTGCTTGACCTCTGCCAGCCCGCCGATCTCATCCCAGTGCACATTGGGAGACTCGACCATCACTTCACGCATGGCCGAAGGCTCCATCTCCCGCAGAGCTGCCAGGAAGTCCTCGTTGTTGACCTCGATCTTATTGAGGGTCTCCACCGGTATGGACTCGACCTCCAGGTCGATCTCCGGCAGCACCCGGCGAATGGCGCGCATGGCCGCCTCTCTGGCCAGGGCAGCGAGATCCGCTCCCACGAAGCCGTGGGTCACATCAGCGAACTTCTCCTGGTTCACGTCCTTGGCCAGGGGCATTCCTCTGGTGTGGATCTGCAGGACCTCCAGGCGCGACTGCCTGTTGGGAACCCCGATCTCAATCTCCCGGTCGAACCTTCCCGGCCGGCGCAGGGCCGGATCAATGGAGTCCGGACGGTTGGTAGCAGCGATGACCACCACTTTTCCGCGGGTCTCCATGCCGTCCATCAGAGCCAGGAGCTGAGCTACCACCCGGCGCTCCACTTCTCCCGTCACCTCTTCTCTCTTGGGGGCGATGGAGTCGATCTCATCGATCAGGATGATGGAAGGTGCCTGCTCCTCTGCGGTCTTGAACAGCTGGCGGAGCTTCTCCTCCGACTCGCCATAGTACTTGGACATGATCTCCGGGCCGCTCAGAGTCTCGAAGTGGGCATTGGTCTCCGAGGCCAGAGCCTTGGCCAGCAGCGTCTTGCCGGTGCCCGGCGGACCGTAGAGCAAGACTCCCTTGGGAGCCTCAACCCCCAGCCGCTCGAAGAGCTCTGGGTGCTTCATGGGAAGCTCAATCATCTCCCTGACCTTCTTGATCTCTGCGGATAGGCCGCCGATGTCCTCGTAGGTGATACGCGGTCCGGCCTTCTCCTCCTTGGCTGGCTTATCGGTGATGTCGATCTTTGTCCGCTCGCCGATCACCGTACCTTCCTTGGAGGGTGAGACCCGGGTGGCCATGAGCTCGATCTTTCTGCCCATCACCGAGATCTCAATTATGTCGCCCCTGGTGATGACCCGCCCTTCCATGTACCTCTTCAGGTACTCCTCTCCGCCGGTGATGCGAAGGGGGACCGTGGGAGCGAAAAGCACTGAATCGGCAGGTGCGGCCTGGGTGATCTTCAGTGGAACCCGGTCGTCTATGCTCACTCCGGCATTTCGGCGGGTGTTCCCGTCCAGGCGCACGACGCCAAGGCCGGTGTCCTCAGGGTATCCTGGCCAGACCAAAGCGGCAGTCTTCTTCTTACCCTGAATGCTGACTACGTCTCCTGCCTGCCAGCCCATGTCGTTCAATACCTGCGGGTCAACTCGGGCGATGCCTCTTCCAACATCAGTGGGGCGGGCTTCAATAACCTTAAGCGTGATATCTCCTGCCATCAGAATCCTCCGGTACTTAGTTCGTCTTTAATCGCTTTATCGTCACCTGAATGATTTTTATCTTTACCGCTATTCAGATTCATGTGTGGTGTTCATTCCTCTGCTAAGGTTGATCTCCTCAGGGGCAATACCATCCGTTCGTCCTTTGAGGCCCGCATTCCTGGGCCACATCATTTCTCTGATCATCATTCTTAATACCTGATATTACTAACTTCTAGTTAGTGTACAAATATCTATTTAAACTTTGCGGCTTTGTGCGGTCCGGTCATCCACTGCCCGACGGAGTGAATATTAGGTGAATGGCAAATACTGGCCGCTTCATCCATAATATCGATATCATTGAAGCCAAAGCGACCTGCTGCACAAAGACCGTGATGCCGCTTCACCGCGAGGATAGGATGATGGGTAGCCGAGGGCAATGCAATCACTGCAATCAAGCGCATCAGCTACTTTTCAGATCGCCTATCATCCAGATCATCTATTATCCAGATCTTTTATCCTCTCTTTTACCAGCCGGTGCCTGGCGGACGTCGCCGAAAAGAGCTGGCGGAACATCTCCGGCGATCCCGCTTCGATCACCTTAACCCCCTCCTCAGTTATCCCTCCCTTTGTCGCCACCATGGCAATCAGATCATCAAAGCTCATATCCTCCAAAAGACTGGCTGTCCCGATCAGGCTCTTTTTGATCAGCTGCTCGGCCAGATCTTTTTCCACCTTTGCCCCCTGCATAGAGGCCTCCAGCGCGAACTCCCTGAGGATGGCAGAGATATATGCGGGCCCGCTGCTGGTGAGGTCAGCCAGCACCTCCAGCTGATCCTCTTCCACCTCTACCGGCCAGCCAATAGACCGGAAGAGCCGAATGAGCAGAGATCTATCATCCTCTGAGGCATCATTGCCCAGGACGAGAAGGGTGACCCCCTGCCCCTTACCGCTGGCGATGCTGGGAATGGCCCGGGCCGCCCTGGCATGGCATAGATTCTGCAGCTGCCGGAGGGAGAAGTCCACTGCCACCGAGACGATCAATTTATCCGGGGTGAGCAGGTCATAAAGCTCCGCTATCACTCCCTTGAGATCAATAGGTCGCACGCACAAAAACAGGACATCCGCCTTTTCCGCCACCTGCAGGTTGTCTGCAGCCCGCACCCCCAGCTCCTCTGCCAGCTCCTGGGCCTTCCTCGGACTGCGATTGCTCACCCAGAGCTCATCTCTTTTGATCGCTCCCCTGCGAATAAATTCCTCTGCCAGCATGCTTCCCAGGTGGCCGGTGCCGATAATGCCGTATGTGGTCATATTCTGCATATCCACTGCTATCCACTGCGTATCCATCGTTATCCACCGCTATCCTCCTGCCATTTTCCCCCTGCCTTCTACAGAGAGGAGGAACTGATCAAGAATCCGGTTGAATTCGTCCGGCCGGTCCATCTGCAGCCAGTGCCCGGTGCCTGATATCTTTGTGAAAGGAAGATCAGAAACCAGATTATGAAGGCTGTAGGGAGCATTATTCAGGTGGCTTATAACAGAGAGCTTTGGCCCTGGATAACGCTGGAGCATGGTGACCGGATCGAATAGGAGGCTATCCCTGAAGGCACCTGCTACCACGTCTTTCGGGGTGGCAAATAGATCCTTCATAACCCTCTCTACAACCACCTGGCCGGACCCAACCAGCAACGTCTGCCAGTAATCACTGATGGTACGCTGATAGTCATCGGACTGCAGCGCGGCCAGAAACGGCTCTATTATCTCATCCGGCAATGCCCTACCATCCCCGGATGGATCGGCAAGCAATAGACCTCTGACTCTATGGGGGTTCTCTCCCGCATAGGCAATAGAGATCGAAGCTCCCAGGCTGTGCCCCACCAGGACGAACTGCTTCAGATCCAGGGACCGGGCTACAATATCGATGTCCTTTGCCAGAGACTCCACCCAGTAGTCGCCATCGGAAGGCAGATCGGACTGGCCATGCCCCCGCAGGTCAAAGGCCACCGCACGTCGATCCTTCCGGAGGTGATCGAGCTGCATGGACCACTGGGATGCATTTCCGGCGAGGGAATGGACAAATACCACTGGCAATCCCCCTCTTCCGCCGTCGTCAACGTTGATCCTGGCGTTGTTCGCCCCGGGATTATGGGCCATTCAAGTCACTCTCACAGATCCAGACATGCTGATTTACGCGCCGCATCCTTCTCCGGATTCATAGACCTCCCGAATCCTGTCTGCCACATCGACAGATAGCCTCTGGCCGGCAATGGTGGAGAAGACCTCGGCATAATCGGGCTCCAGACAGCTCAGTCCCTCATTTCCCTGGAAGATCATATCCGCGAGGTATTGCATATCGTCGACAGACAGCTTTTTCAGCCGCTGCTCGAAGTCAGCAAGCCCTCGGGAGTGATGGTTCGCCACCGGAGGAAGGATGTTCATGTACTCGATCTGGTAGCCATGCTTCTCCATCTCCGCAATCTCCGGTGCCAGCTTTCTCAGAATCTCTATATCGCGCTCGTTCAGATCTCGGGCCATGGAGAGCCTAATGCACTGCAAAAATATATCGTTATCCTATCGAGAATATCATTATCATATTCATAGCTACCCTAATGATTGCGATATCCAGTCAAGATATGGTTGATAGCCGTCGATTATCGGCAGGACGATGATCTCGGGAAGCTCATAGCTGTGCAGCTCTCTGATCCTCGATATCATCTCCATAACCTTTCGCTGCTCGGTCTTTATAATCAGGAGGGCTTCATGGTCCAAATTGAGCAAACCATTCCATAAATAGCAGGAATTGACATTTGAGATATTCACGCATGCGGCCAGGTGCTCTTCTACCAGTGATTTTGCTATTCTTTCGCCATTCTCGGGAGAGGCAGTGCAGAGCACAATTCTATGGTTATTCCTCTCTTGATTCTCTCCTTGATTCTCTCTATTCATCGCTTGATTCCTTGTCCCTTCCGGTTCTCGCTCCTTCTCCTCCCACCCATCGCGCGCCATCATCTCCAATCTCCTTCTTCCAGATGGGGGCTCTTTTTTTCAGCTCATCGATGATGTATCTGCACCCTTCGAAGGCCTCACTTCTATGAGGGGCAGAGCAGACTATGGCCACGATGCTCTCCCCTACCCCTAGCCGGCCGGTTCGGTGGGCGATATGCACCGATTTGAGGCCGAATCGTTCAATCGCTTCAAGGCGGATTTGCTCCAGCTCGGTCTCTGCCGCCTCAATGAATGCCTCCACCTCCATCATCTGGATGCCCTCGTCCCTGACCGTTCCCAGGAATGTGACAATGGCACCGGAATCATCTCTCTTCGCTTTCTGGACCATCTCCTCCAGATTGATCTCGTCTGAGGTGACCTTGATCAAGGACTTCAGCCTCCTGCGACCGGCGGAAATATTGCCAGCTCATCGCCCTCGTTCAGAGGAATGGAAAGATCATGCAATGGATCGATCATTTTTTTATTGATCATGAGCAGGACATAGTCATTCAGCCCGCCAGAGCGGTCAAAGGCCTGCTCCCTGAATGTTGGTGAGGACAATGCAATCTCCTCCAGGAGGGAGATGACCGTCGAGCCTTCAGGGATAATCATCTCTCTCTCCTTTCCCAGGATCTCCCGAAAGACAGAAAATGCCCTGATCCTCACCATCATCATTATCGCCTTTACTCTATTTTTTATACAGATCGCCAAAGCTGGTAATGGGTGCCTCAGCCTCTGCTCTTGTCCTTTGCCGGCCCTTTCTTCTGACCCTCTTTCATCGTCTTCTTGATCTTATTCTCTTCTTTCTGCCTCAGCCGGGCGATCTCCTCAGGGGAGTCTATGCCCATAACGAATGTGCCGTGGCAGGGTTTGACATAGGTGAAGAGAATCTCATTTCCCCGCACTCCCATAGCCACCGGGGGTACGCCGATTAGATAGTAGTCCTTGAAGATCTTGTATCCCGGATCGACATAGTAGACCTCCTCTGAGTTGTTCTCTATATATTCGCGGGCCTCTTTGAATGAGGTCCTCTCCAGGTACAGCCTGTACTTCAACTGCTCAATACAGCTCAAATAACCACCCTGTCTATCTTGCTCTTCAAGGGTCCTGGATTATGGGTCGCCTTGGCCACGATCTTCTCTGCCGGGTAGTCTATGCTCTCCCCCAGGGCCTCGGCATTCTTGCCAAAGACCACCGCATAATGCCTAGCATGAGAGATCGCAGCAAAAGTGGCCCCATAGGCCATGCCGGCATCGCTATGCATGAAGGCAAAGCATGCGTCAAAGTCCATCCTCTTCTCCACGATCTCCTGAATCATCCAGTCCAGATCTGCAGTCTTTTTAACATAATAGCTCTCCGGGTCGGCGGCTTTTAGCAGCTTTATCGGGGAATTCGTTCCCGCAACAGTCACATCCCAGCCCGCTTTTTCCAGCTTATGGGCCAGATAGATTACAATGCTGATCTGCACCGGCACTTCCGGGCAGCCCATCACCAACAGCGCCTTCTTGCCCTTTGTCATATGCTCATCTCATAGTCATGATGTTATCAGTCCAGATTTGATTCAGATATAACCGATCAGGCTTAATAGATTACTCTATGCTCCAGAATCCGGCTCTCAATATACTTTCAGTAAATCTTTAATCAATCTCTTCAACCCTCTTCAATTCCCTCAGAAAAAGTTGCAGTCAGGGCAGGACATATTCCTCTGGCATGAGATCTCCTCCAGAGTGGAAAAAAGACCGTCCCAGAGCAGGAGGCGGTTTTCCAGCAGCTCACCCTTGCCCAGGGCGAACTTGATGGCCTCGTTCACCTGAATGGAGCCTATAACCCCGCAGGTCGGGCCCAGGGCAGGAGACTTCTCCGCCGGCGGAGCACGGGGAAAGATGCAGCGCAGGCAGGCTGTCCTTCCTGGCACTATGGTCGTTGCCTGGCCCAGAAAGCCGCGGATAGCGCCGTGAAACATGGGGATATTTCTTGCCTGAGCGGCGCGGTTCAGCAGATACCGGATCGGGAAGTTGTCCATAGCATCCATGATCATGTCGCAGCCCTGCAACAGGTCCTCGATGCTCTCGATGGAGATCGTCTCTTCCAGGGCCTCGACTTCCACCTCCGGGTTGATAGCGCTCAGGGCCTCCAGCGCAGACTCGGCCTTGCTCCGGTTCAGGTCATGGCTTTTGTGCAGGATCTGCCGGTTGAGATTGCTCGTATCAACGGAGTCGCAGTCCGCTATGCGAATCCTGCCAAAGCCCGCAGCGGCCATGTATAGAGATATGACCGATCCCAGGCCACCCGCTCCTGCTATGAATACCCTTGTTTTCTTAAGCCTCTCCTGGCCATCCTCAGAAAAGAGGAGGATCTGGCGGGAGTATCTCTCCCTCTCGGCATCGCTCAGCATAGAAAAAGGATTCTCCAGAGGATCGATCTAGCCGCCATGAACTATTCGCACTATCTTCAACTCATCTGAGCCGCCAGCCGTCTCCTCTTCCGCCACTATTCGCCCGTTCTTGGCCACTATTACCTCCTCAGAGTTGATCTCAAGCTCATTAAGTATATCCTCGATGCGACCACTTTTCCCTGCCAGTTCTATCTTGCTTCCATCCGGCATATTGATCTTCATTTCCGCTCCAGATCGCCAGGATGACCTAATTGGCCGGCCAGACATAGACATAGACGTAGTTGGACCAATCGTTGCAGTGGTAGCTCAGGATGTGCCAGCCAGGCTCGCTTCCCTTAAACCAGGTCTGATACCAGCCTGCTTTCTTGTAGCCGAAATCTCTGACCTCGGGATTGCAGCCCTTACCACTCGTGCTGTGGCAGACCTTCCATTCGTAAGACCAGTACTCTCCGGAGCGGCTTATCTTTGACCAGAGCGGGATCCACTCATCGCAATACACGCCTGCCACGGTATCGATATCCCCCTGGCAGGATAAGACATAGTACTCGTTGCACTTGCAGGTGGACGGCTTTGGATATACTGCCTTGCTGTGCTTGGATTTGTATTTGTTCGGGGCATCAATAACCTCTGAGATCTCCTCATCCGGGCAGCAGCCGCTCTCATCCAGATAGGGGCAGCTGGCATAGACCCCTTCAGCGATCATAGTGGATGTGGTGCAGGTGGTGGTCGTCCTGGCGGTGGAGGGTTTTCCATCCCCTCCTTTAACATATCCCTGGGCGGGGTACATCGCGACTGCGGCGGGAGTCGGGCTCCCTGGAGAAGAGCTTCCAATGTAGCCTGCTCTTCCCGCCTGGCCGGCTGCTGGCTGGTACATATTATAATCAGGAAGTGTGAGTGCAAGCGGTTCGGAATAGATGTCAGGCGGTGTTGGTGCGCCTGCAGGCAGAGTTGGCTGAATAGAAGGCTGAATAGAGGGCTGAATAGAAGGCTGAATAGAAGGCTGAATGAGAAGGCTGAATGTGGGCTGAATAGAAGGTTGAATGGAAGGCTGAATTGTGGGCTGAACAGATGGCTGGATAGGGGCACCATCTCCCGCCAGGTAGCCGGATGATGAGGAAGACGGGACAGAAGGATGCATGGAGGGATAGACGTAGATGTAGATGTAGTTGGACCAGGCACCACAGTGGTAGCAGATTATATGCCAGCCGGGAACATCACCAGTAAACCAGCCCTTCTTATAGCCCTCTCCAGCCCAGCCCCAGGACCTTACCAGAGGAGCCGATTCGCCAGGATACCACTCATAGACGAAGAAGTTGCCCTTTGATTTGATGTCCGCCCAGAGGGGTAGATAGCCCTTGTAGCTGCATCCTGCCACGGTGTCAAGGCCAGAGGCGGTCTGGACATAGAACCGGTTTGAGGAACGGACCAGGCCGGGATAGTACCAGTTAGCTGCTGAGCCTGTGGCCAGGTCGGGGTCCTGGCCGGTGGTTCTGCTGGGGACATAGCCGGCCTCAAAGTCTGGCAGTGCAGAATCCCCCTGGCCGTAGGCAGAGGGCGCAGTCTTCTCCTGAATTGGATATGAGACGAAGTTCAGGCTCTCATCAGGAGTATAGCTCTCCGCCTGGGGAATAGAGAGGCCGATTGCATCGGCAGTCAACCGATCCTTGACCGGGCCGCCGATCGAGGGTGCTTGATTTAATGATGATGACTCCCCTGGTAAGGAATATAAGCTTCCACCTGGCCGGTCCCTTCAATATCCGATAGCCGATCAACGCTATTCTCCGAGGCTGTGCCTGACTGGCTCCGGTCCGGCTGAGTGTTTAGGTCAAGATCGCCCACATCTCCGACCAGAGCTGTGGCAGTGCTCGTGATAATCAGGAACACTGCTAATGCAGATAGATAATACTTTATTTTGCGCTTCATTATACCCCACTCCCAATCAACTTTAAATCTGTCGATCTAGATTTAATGCGTTCAATCTATTTAATACTTGCTTTGGAACTGGTATCTGGAAGTCATCTAGTTTATAATAATAATATTCTGTCATCAGGTTCGACAGGAAAAATCGGAATTGGAGAGGGTTGTGCGATTGACGCTTTGCATCCTCCAGGCTCCTCTGTAAAGTGGTTATCAGCACCTTGCAGGCTTTTTTCTACTCCCTTCGGCTCCAGTTGTTTCTCACCATCTCCGCCAGGCGCGGATTTTCAAACAGATTGTAAATGTCAAGGTCCGTGGTGTAGCCCACAAAGGGATCTATGCTGCCCTTCTCCATGTTCGTCACCCAGATCTGAATCTCTTTATCCTCAGCCGTCCGGCCATTCTGCCGGTAGAACTGCACAAAAGGCTCAAGGTTCTCTCCGCTGGGAACCAGGACCACCACGTCCTCGCCCTCTTCACCCCAGCATTTATCGAGATCCAGGGAATTGACGCTGGTGGCCACAAAGGCCCTGACCTTCCTATCCCGCGCGCTGAAGAGCAGCTCCTCAGGTTTCTCTGAGGTCAGGCTGTATCCAGCTTCGGTCATGAACTCCACCAGGAGGCTGGTCAGACTCTGGCGCATAATCGTCTTTAGCTCCGGGATCGAATTGAGAAATTTGCGGTTGGCCTCGGCGAAGTCCTGCTTGCTATACTTTTTTGTGTGCAGGAAGTGAAATATCCGCCCATCCATCTGGGTGAATGTATCAAGCCTGGGCAGATCGAAAAAAGCTGGCTCTTTGCTCATGATGCTGGCGAAGATTCCTGGAGCTATCTTCTTGCCCACGATTTTGTGCAGATCCTCTCGCTCCTCTTCGCTCAAATCCGCTGCCCTGACGATATCATAGGTGCGGAGCAAGAGCTCGCACCGGGCAATGATCTCCCTCTCCCGCAGCACCTTGCGGAGGGGACCGGCAATCTTGTCAATTTCCATAATAATCACTTCAGGCAGGCCAGCTCCGCTCGCAGCTCGCCCATGGTGGCGGTTCTCTCAGCGAAAGCATTATGCTGGTGGATGCTCTCCTCATTGATCTGCTTGAGCGTTACTGCAGCATCATCAGGCAGATCGCTGAAGGCTTCGACCGTCTTCTGGGCCATGGTCCTGACGCAGTCCTCCACGAACTTGGGATTGTTGTGCGCCCGGCTAACCACCAATGCCTCATCCGGCCTCTTAAGCAGGCCGTAAACCTTGGAGCTCATGGACTCCTCGATGATCTTGATGATCCTGTCGATGGAGACGCATCGCCGATCGCGCACCTCGACCGAGATGCTGCCTCTGCCCCGCTGGTTATGGGTGGCCACAGGCAACCGGCTCAAAACATCCAGAGCCACATCCTCAGAGAGGCCCGCCTTGATCAACTCACCTTTAGCCTGATCCTTCATGATCTCCTGAGCACAGGGGCAGGCAGTCATTCCCATGACCTCTGCCCCCACCGTCTTTCTCAGGTAGCCGGTGGGGCCAGCTCTTGCCACCGCCTCAGCGAATATGTCCACTACCTCCTGGCAGGTGACCTTGGTGAAGGGGGTCTGTCTGCGAACGATATACTCGCTCTTCATCTTCACCTCTGCTCGGGATGCATACTCATGCCGGGCAAGGAGCCTTTTGGCGATCTCTCCGCACAGCTCCTCGATCACATAGACCGGACGGTTTATGGCGTCCTCCAAGACCTCGTCTATGGCCTCGAAGTTCCGGGAGAGGTTGGCGCCTTTGCGGTCCGAAGGGAGGTCGACGAAAACCTCGAAATTGGATATGAGGACCACAGGCCTCTCTTCGCTTCCCCGCTCGACCTTAATCAGCTTCTTGACCCCTGTTACGCCCACTCTGGTCAGATTGAAGGGATAGTCTGGCTCGCAGGCCTGAATATCGGGAAGAGAATCCATTTGCATTTACCCCTGATTTGACTCCATGTCACCGGTATCGGGCTCATTCTCTTCCAGCTCATCCAGCTTTAAGAGTAGCCTGTCCACCTCTTGCATCATATCTTCCAGGCTGCTTGAGATCCTCTCGTCGCAGCCATCGGACAAAATAAAAGACCTTTCCAGCTCGGCCATCAGCTCCTCCTCATCCATATCGAGCATCCGGCATATTCTCTTCTCGACATCCTTCGAACCGGCCATAATGGTTTATTCGAGTCGGATATATTTGAGGCTTTCTTCTCTATCATCTTCAACTGCAAAAGAGTCAGCTATATCTAGCGAAAGGCTTTTCATGATGGCAGAGGAGGTCTACTGATGATCAAGCGTTGCCCTCAGCATGGATTTTTCAGAGGTGAGCATTGTGAGTGCGGCCTTGCCGGTCAGCTTATTCTGGATGAGGCCAAGACGGAACAGCTGGGCAGACTGGTAGCGGGAGGCCTCAGACATTTTCCCCGCGATCTGGGGCTGGAAATGGACTCCCAGGGCTGGGTAGACCTATCAAAGCTGGGAGAGGTGGTGGGAAACAGGCATGGATGGGCCAACAAAGATCTGGTGGTCGCCCTTGTCCAATCCGATCCCAAGCAGAGATATGAGATCTCAAACCATAAAATCAGGGCCAGATACGGCCATTCAATAGATATCGAGCTGGATCATCCGGAAAGCGGCCATGAACGGCTTTACTACGGAGCGAGCGAGGAGGAGGCAGACCGAATCCTGGAGATCGGACTCAAGTCCGCATCCCAGAGGTATGTCCACCTCTCCACCACCCCGGAGAAGGCCTGGGAGGTGGCAGGCTATCGCACTGGAAATCCCAGGGTGATCCAGGTGGACGCTGCACCGGCGAGAGATGCCGGAGTGAAGATGATGACTGTAAACGATGACATCGTCATATCGGAGAAGGTTCCCGCCCAGTTTCTCTGCATTCTCTCCTCAAAGGACATCCCCCGGCCAAATAGGGATTGATCAGCGGCCGAAGCGCCTCTCCCGCCCCTGATAGTCTCTGATCGCACGGAGAAAATCTATCTTGCGCAGCCTGGGCCAGTTGACATCGGTGAAATAAAGCTCCGAATAGGCCGCCTGCCAGATCATGAAATCGCTCAGCTGCTTTCCTCCTGCCCTTATCACCAGATCCGGCTTTTGGCTGAAGCGGAGTCGAGATTCTATCGCCTTTTCATCGATCTCATCGGGATTCATCCTTCCCTCCTCCACCTCATGGAGCAGATCTCGAAATGCTTCTGTTACCTCTCTCTTTCCCCCGTAGCCCAAGGAGACTGCTACCTTCAATCTTCCCACCGGAGCCTGTGAAGAGATCTGCATCTGCGGTGTGCAACGAGATTTGGGCTGGAGAGCTTCGCAAAGAGGCGGCGATCTTGTGGCAGAGGGAGGGCTCCGTATCATTGATATAAAGGACCAAAGAGGCAAGACCTATCGACGTGCTCCATTCGATTATCTCCTTCAGCCTATCCAGGCCCTCTTCAGATAGATCGCCTGAGCTGAGGACGACGGCTATGCAGCCGGGGAGACTGCCCTTGGATATGCCCATCTCCAGGCCCTTTTCATAAAGGCGGCGAATCATATCAATTCATCCACTGGTTTTCCATAGGCAAAGTATTTTTGCGATGAAATTGGTTTGTAGTTCATGCACCGCGAGGACGCTGCCCGGCTGGCCACAGGATTGATGGCACTGCTTCTCCCTTATGCCGGGGCGTTCACTCTAATTCCTCTGGCGGCGGTATTCCTTCTGGAAAAGAGCATCCGTCTGCTTGCTGCGACCCTTGGATTGCTTCTTGCAACCAGATATATCCTCTCCATTGTGAATATCGATCTTCCTTTATATGTTATAGCTATCTCATTTGTGGCCTCCACCTTTGCCTCTCTGGCCTTCCGGAGGTTCGAATCCCTGACAGGGAGCCTGGTCCATCTACTCATCACTGTGGCTCTGGGCTATCCCCTCGCGATCTGGATCTCAGCGGGCACCATTCCCAAAGAGAGCGCCATGTTCCTGGCGGTCCTGGGGGGGCTTTCCGGCACATTTCTCAATCACGCATCCAGGATGAGGGACTTTGCCGTTCCCTTTGGCACGGCGATGGTGATGTGGCTCTTCTCCTTCCGCTATCCATTTCCTGAGCTGCATACCATCATACTGATATGCCTTTTCGCCCTCCTCCTCGGGGTGGGCGCCTACTGGGCCAAAGCGGCAGACACAAATGCCGTGATCAGCGAAACCATCGTTGGATTCCTGGTGATAATCTTCGCCGGCATGAACTGGTTTCTGCTCCTTTTGGTCTTCTATCTGATGGGTGGCGGGTTCACTCGTTACGGATATGCCAAAAAGGAGAAGCTGGGGATAGCTCAGTCTCATGGGGGAGCGCGAGGCTACAAGAATGTCTTCAGCAACAGCCTGGTGCCGCTGGCCATGGCGGTATTCTATGGCGTCTACGGCAATGACATATTCGTTTACGCCTTCGTCGGCTCTGTGGCCACGGCCAATGGCGATACTCTGGCCAGCGAGATCGGGGAGACCAGCAGTTCCAGGCCAAGGATGATTACCACATTAAAGGAGACTGAGCCCGGTGTGGATGGTGGGGTGACGCTTCTTGGCGAGGCTGCGTCCCTGATTGGCGCTCTGATCATCGGCATCCTGGCCGCGATCACCGGGATGACAGGATCAATTGGAATCGCTATTGGGGCGGCAGCAGGGCTCCTTGGAACCAATTTCGATAGCCTCCTGGGGGCGACCCTTCAGAGTCGGGGCACCCTGAGCAATAACGGGGTGAACCTGGTAGCTACCGCTTTTGGGGCCGTGGCAGGGGGAGTTCTCTGGTATATCCTGCATGTATGGGGCATTCTGTAGAGCATCTGTAGTATCCTGTAGAGCATCTGAAGTCATCCTTAATAATTCAGGCCGGGAATCTGAATCAATGGAGCACCTGAAAACATGAAGATCTACGGAATATTCGGCGATCCAATTGAGCATAGCCTCTCTCCTGCCATGCATAATGCCGCCTTTCGGGCTCTGGGCATGGATGGCTGCTACCATGCCTTTCGCGTGGGCCGGAATAGGCTTATTGATGCCATTATTGGCGCTGATGCTATGGGATTTGCCGGGTTGAATCTGACCATTCCTCTTAAAGAGGAGGCTTTGAACCTGGAATTTCTGGAGGCAGATGATCTGGCCCGAGCCATTGGAGCGGTGAACACCGTATCCTTCTCCGGGGTGGCAGGGGATGAGGGGGCTAAAAACAGGATCCTGGGCCATAATACCGATGGCCGGGGGGCTCTGTTGGCTCTGCAGGATGCCGGAGTCAGGGTTAAAGGCAGCCGGGTTTTATTGATAGGCGCGGGAGGGGCAGCAAGGGCGGTGGCTTATGCTCTTGACCGGGAGGGGGCGGAGATCTCCATTGCCAACCGGAACCTAAAGAGGGCTCATGAGCTGGCTGCCTCGTTGGGAGCTATGGGCTATTGCCTGTGCGATCTGGACCGGCTGGTCGGCCAGGCGGATGTGATCATCAATGCCACCTCGGTGGGGATGAGAGAGGGAGACGGGAGGATAATCGACGGCCATCTTTTGAAGAGCCATCAAGTCGTCTTTGATATCGTCTACAACCGGGAGACGGAGCTTCTCAGGGATGCTCGGTCCGCTGGGGCGTTGGCCATCGATGGAGTGATGATGCTGGTCTATCAGGGTGCAGCAGCCTTTGAGATCTGGACGGGCAGGAAGGCTCCGGTGGATGTGATGGAGAGGGCGGTCAGGGAGAGCCTGGAGGAGCGGAGGCAGAGGGAAAGCAGGGGATGATATGGGAGACGAGAACGGGGGCGGGAAGATGGTGCGCATACTGATTCTGGGCGGGACTGGGGAGACGGGTTCCTGGTTTGCCCGCTATTTCAAATCAAAGGGATGGGAGGTGGCGATCTGGGGGCCGAGCGGGCGGGTGGAGGTAGCCGAACGTCTGGGAGTGCGCTATGCCCATGATATGATGGCTGAGGTGGAAGAGAGCGATGTGGTCTTAGTGAGCGTTCTCATTGAGAAGACGGTGGAGGTGATCCGCCAGGTTGCCCCTCGCATGCATTCCGGCAGCCTGATCATGGATGTGACCTCGGTCAAGTCCGGGCCGGTGAGGGCGATGAAGACCTATGCTCCCAAGGGGGTGGAGGTGCTGGGCACCCATCCCATGTTCGGGCCCACCATGCCCTCTCTATCCGGCCAGACGATCATCTTCACCCCGGTGGAGGGGAAGACGGGAAAGTGGCTTGAGGTGATCAGGTCCCTCTTCCAGTCAGACGGTGCTAAAATCGAAATCCTGGAGGCGGAAGAGCATGACCAGATCATGGCGGTGGTGCAGGCGCTCACCCATTTCGCCTATATCAGTATCGGTGCGGCCCTGAAGGCCCTGGACTTTGATGTGCAAAGGTCGCACCGGTTCATGTCTCCGGTCTATGAGATCATGATCGACTTTGTGGGCCGGATCCTGGACCAGAATCCGGAGCTTTATGCCTCCATTCAGATGAATCCCAAAGCGACTGCTGCCCGGCAGGCTTTTGTGTCCGAGTGCATGCGGCTGTGCGAAAAAGCGGATGCTGGGGATATGGAGGGCTTCAAGCAGATGATGAGGGATGCGGCCCTTCATTACGGTGGGACCCATGAGGCCCTGCAGAGGTCGGACCGGGTGATCAATGCCCGGATCAGGGAGAAGGAAGGGGAAAGTAGTGAAAGGGAAATAAGTGGAAGGGAAAAGTGAAAAGGGATGAAGGATTCTATCGAAAGATTTTACCCCACCAGCTCTTCTCCTGTGTTCGGTCCCTTGTATCCGGTAAAGTATTCGTGTTTGATTTGACTCTGGTCAAGTCCCATCTCCTTTAAGAGGGCGGTCATCGATTCGACCATTGGCTGGGGGCCGCTGACATAGTAGACCCTGTCCGCCCATTGGGGCACGGTGCTCTTTATCATCTCTGCGTTCACCCGGCCCGAGAGGCCTTTCCATTCCGGGCTGGGGTTGGTGATGGTCATATTGACCGCCAGGCGGGGATTGGCTCTCTGCATCTCAACCAGTTCATCCTCGAAGGCGACTTCATCCTCATTGCGGTTGGAGTAGAGCAGGGTTATGTCTGTGCTCATTTTCTTATCGGTGCAGAACTTGATCATGCTAATCAAAGGGGTGATTCCTATCCCTCCTGATAGCATGCAGACCTTATCATGCTCGCCCAGAAATGAGAAGTTCCCATAGGGGCCGTCCAGCGAAAGGGTGTCTCCGACCTTTATATCGTCTATGAGCTCAGAGAACCTCAGGCCGGTCAGCTTCTTTGTGACCTCCAGATAGTCTTCTGTGGGGCTGCTTGAGAAGGATAAGGGTTTCATAAGCCGATCGGACTTTTCGCCGAAGACCAGGAAGGTCCACTGGCCGGGAAGATAGCTGAAGTGTTCCGGCTTTTCAAAGCGAATGGACTTTACGCTATTGGTCCTCTTTATGACCTGTAATACCCGGGAGACAAATTTCATATGATTCACCAGAGAATTTAATTGATCTATCTTTATCCTCAAAACTAATAAATGCTTGGTCGAGGAATAGATCATCGATCGGCTGTCAAGATCCGAGGGATGGGAAATGGCAGATGAAGACGAAAATGAACAAAAAGGGCAGATGGTCCATGAAGAGGATGAACAGGGCAATATTTTGGTCTATCCGGCATGGTCAAAGAAGAAGGCGCCAAGGGATTTGCAGAGCAAATGGGAAGTTCCCATATACATGTGAGGGGGCATTGGTTCTGACGGCCTCCAGACATTTCTTTTGTCAATTTAATGGATATGGACTGGATTAAGGCTAATAGTAATCCATGAAGGCTGTTTTTCAGTGGGCGCCGCGGCTAAACGCGGTAGTGCCCTGGTCCCCTCAACGCCGGGGTGGCTTGGATACAGTCGGGGCGAGCCGTCGATGGGTAGCGATATATAGGCGCTAATATTCTACAAGCGGTGGCCCGTTTGAACTGCCAGTTGCCCGGCAAATCAAGATGCTTCGCCATATTTCTCTAACGGCAGGGTCACATCTGCTACCTGCCCCGCCCCCCACTCCCGGCTGTGCGTGGCCCCACCACCGCCCCGAGATGCGGATCGTAAAAGGCGATGGCAGCGGCGGGGGAGGCATGTAATAGGTGCGATGCCATGCCGTATCGCCAGATGGCACCCATGCACGATCCACCAGCGAGCCCCGGGGGGATGTCGGGCAGAGGAAGCAGGGTTCTGAGAGTGCAGACAACAGATTCAAAAAATATTAAAATGCGAGCACCCGCTGGCTTTCCATTTCAAGCTGCGCAATACACGTAGGCATCGTTGACAAGAATGCCGTCTGCAACGGTTCCTTTGAGAACCACATTCTTTGACCGTCGAACAGTGCTCTTTATAGCATTAATCAGACTGCTCTGAGGGCTCAAGATAGATATATCGGATAGTGATAATGAAGTTGCGCTCATCTCTCTCAGGACCGATTGCGCTCTTCTCAGGGTTTCTCGCAGACCGATCTGATCAACTAGCTGGGTGGCGACAACAAGCTGCCAATCATCCAGCTCTTCAGAATAAAACCACATGGCTGTGTCTATCAGAAAGCCTTCTTTATCAAGAGCGGATATCAGCAATCTTCCGTCATTTATATACTTATCTACCAATGCTGTTTTAGCCATCTCAGGACACCATGGTTGGGATCTGTTACCGCCAAATGAAGGTCTTTGGCTTCGCTTTTGCCATGTTTCTCATATCGGCACGACTCATTCCATGCCGCTATCGTAAGCCAGTTAATTTCCAACTCTCTGTCGCTCTTCATATCCTGTTTTAACTGAACAATTAGCCCAGCAGATTCCATTAGGAGCTTTAGATTATGGGTATAGTATTTTTCGATAGTTGATCTGGGCGGGGGAAAGTCATTCTCTTTCGTCTTTTTTGATATACATGCCTTGAGCGCACATTCTATTGCATATCCGCAGAGATAATATGCTCCATCCCAGCATCCCTCTTCGAGCAGAGCTTCTGATTCCTTCCGCCTTATCAAGGCTAATTCCTGGAATGCTTCTCGATTCATTCAACTCTATGGTAATCCTAATCGCTCAGGATAACTATCTTTCGCTGGGATTTTTTGAAATGTGCCTTCAAGGATGGAGTCAAGAAGACAGCGAGGGAGTAGATGATGGTGCAATCATTTTTTCAGGGCTGATTCAGAGGGAATTTGATCTATTCATGCGAGCTGCTTTTCATTGGGCGCCGCGAGTCGGCCCTTTTGTCCTCCCGCGCTAATGCCCTGGGCCCCCTCAGCGCTGGGGAGGCTTGGATACAATCGAAGCTGGCCGTTGATGGGTTGTGATATACTGGAGCTAGTATTCTCCAGGCGGGCCCGGTCGAATTGCAAGTTTGCCCAGCAAATCGAGCTGTATTTTGCCACTACTTCTCCATAGGCAGCGTCACATCCACCACCTGGTCCACCTGCCAGTACTGGCTGTGCTAGGTCATCAACACCGTCCTTGGGGTAAAGAGTTCTACTTGGAGATCTTCAGAAAGTTTTTAGAAGTGCTTCATCACAATTATAGGTTTATATGATAGATCGCCTCACGCCCCATTCCGTCACAACAGTTCAGTCTCTGCCCGAATGGGAATCCATATTAGAAGAGATAGAACGGGCTGGATACTTTGGCCTGAATTTCGTTGCCACCGGCCCCGATCCTCTGAGCCACAAGATCCAGAGAATCATTCTCGCTCTTCCCAATCATCCCAGCAACAGTTCAGTTTATATAGCCGATATTGCCGACCGACCTGTGATTATGGAGAGAGTCCTCAGCGACCTGGCCGGGCTGCTGGAGAACGGGAGGATCACGAAGGTTCTGTACGACTCGAAATCCGTGCTCTCATTCATCAGGGCAATTGCCGGTCGAAAGCTGAACTCCTGCCGCACCTTCGACCTCATGCTCGCCTCCCATATGTGCTGGTCCGGGTACTACTATCTGACCCCATCCGGCAATCCAAAAAATCCCTGGACGAAAAGGCTTGTCGATCACAGCCTGGCCTCACTGGCGGAAAGGCATCTCGGAATCATTCTGGATAAGGATTCAGGCCCTGCCATCGATGCGATGGTACTTTTGCCACTTCATGATATTCTGGCGGAGCTAATAGCCAAAAACGATCTGCAGAAGATAGCAGACCTGGAGTTTCGGGCTGCCGTTGCCCTGGCGGAGATGGAGATATCGGGGATTGGTCTGGACTCCCTTGGAGCAAAGGAGCTCCTTGCCCAGGAGGAGGATGAAGTCTTCGACCTGGTGGGGAGGATGCAGGATGAGGCAGAGAGGAAAGGATTTGTCACCGTCTCCTATGACGGCAAAAGGCTCTGCTATTACCTGAATCCCGACCGGCAGGAGGATGTCATGGCATTTCTGGCAGAAGAGGGGCTACAGACCGGCCAGCACCAAAGCCGAGGTCTTGAGGAGCCTTGCCGCTGCAGGCTGCGCCTTCGCCGAGGCTCTTATGCGCTACAGGCACCTCTCCTACAATCTGCTGTTTCTGAACAAATGGCTGGAGAGGGTTCATCCTCTGGACGGCAGGGTCCATCCTCAGTACTTCCAGATTCCCGCCTCAACCGGACGAATCAGCTCCCGTCATCCCAATGCTCAGCAGATCCCCCGCCGGGGAGAGGATGCCCCAGCCATAAGGGGGCTGTTTCGCCCGGCGGAAGGAAAGAGGTATGTCAAGGCCGACTTCTCCAATATAGAGCTGCGCATAATGGCCCGTCTTTCCGGGGATGAGGCGATGCAGCAGGCCTTTATAAACGGCGTCGACCTGCACCGCCTGACTGCTTCCCGGATCAGCGGAACTCCCCTGGAAGAGGTGACAGATTCGCAGAGGCAGGCGGCCAAGGCCATGAACTTCCTGCTCATCTACGGAGGATCGGCCAGGACCCTGCAGTGGCGCATCCTATCCGACTATGGCGAGTTCATCTGCCTGGATGAGGCGGAAGAGCGCATGGAGAAGTTCTTCTGCAGCTATCCGGGAATAAGAGAGTGGCAGAAGATGCAGCTATCCCAGATGAGCTACACTGCACAGCATCACTTCCATAACTGCGTGCGGGGGTTCTTCTCCCTGCCGCTGACAGCCACCAGAACGGTCCTCGGGAGAAGGCGGATCTGGCCGCGCTTTGGATCAGGGATCACCGCCAGCAAGTTCCAGATGTACAATACCCCCTGCCAGGGGACGGGCGCAGACCTGATCAAGCTGGTGATGGCCGAGGTCTATGAGAAGCTGTTGGATGAGGAAGCGAGGATGATAGGCTCCATCCACGATGAGATCATCCTGGAGGTTCCGGAGGATCGAGCGGAGGAGTATGCAGCAAGGCTTAAGGAGATCATGGAGAGGATAGGGTCCCAGATGCTCTATCCCGTGCCGGTGAAGGCGGAGGCGAAGGTGATGAGAACTTTAGCGGAATGATCCGGTATTTTTTTTGAGGGCTGTATTCGCTTCGTCGATGGTTTTGGATTGTGATATATTAAAGGAAAGATTCTCCAGGCGGGTGTGGATGAAAAGTCTGAACTTCTTTGAGTGGGGATCGAAAAATCTCGAATTTCAGCATAATTAAGTTCTCAATTACAGGCTGTTATAAGGGCTAAAATCGATCTACACAGACTATTTTTTTAGTGCACGCCGCGAGTCGGCCCTTCGGGCCTCCCGCGCTAATGCCCTGGTCCCCTCAACGCCGGGGAGGCTTGGATACGATCGTGGCATAGCCGTTGCTGGATTTGAGAAATAATAAAACAAATATTTTCAGTATGTAGGATGAGACGAGAACATGAGATAGACGGATAAAGATAACTGGATCATGCTTTAAATAATTAGAATAGTATTCTCCCGGCGGGCACGGGGCCACTTCTTCTCAGAAATGGATAGTTTCAATGGGGCCACTTCTTCTCAGAAATGGATAGAGAACCAGTATCCGAGTAACCTGACAGAGTTTCCCATGGAAAACCAAAAAAATCAAATACAAGAGACGAGTTATCCACCTCCATCAGATGACCTTTTCCGGTCGGGCTTATTCACAGAAATATCTTCAAGCACTCGCATGAGGGCCTTCTTCCGGTTACTTTCGCTCATTCCATAAAAGGCATCCACAATTGCAGCTACCTTATCTGTCAGATGCTCCACCTTCAAAGAAGGTTCATGGCAGGACTCATTTCGACCCGTTCTCCTCTTTCTGCAACCAACCTCTTGGTAGAACTCCTGGTTGATCAGAAGATGATAAATGAGACAGATGAGCTTCCTGGCCACGGCAACTATTGCCACATTATGCTCCTTCTTTTTGCTCAGCCTCTTGTAGAATCTGGACAGCGTTGTATTTTTCATATTAGCTATGGTCTGGGCAGCCTCGACAAGTACAACTCGGATATACTTGGAACCGCGTTTTGTGATTCCGCATTTCCTCTTTTTGCCGGCAGATTCATTTTCACCGGGATTGAGGCCACACCATTTCGCCAGTTGGTCAGGGGTCTGAAAATCTCTGTAGTCTCCGATCTCTGACAGAATGACTGAACCTGAGATAAATGCGATTCCAGGGATGGACATAACAATAGCCAAATCCGTGCTCTTCTTTTGAATCTTTTTCAGAACCTCAAAACTTGTCTTCTCTATTTTGGATTCGACATTGTCCATGATTTCGAGAGCATCCCTTATCAGCATTCTATTTGTATCACTCAGTTCATTGGCAAGTGCTGATCTGATCTCGTCTTGTTTTTTCCTGATCTTTCCGCAGGGTATGCCTTTTAGGATCTCTTCGGTAGGGTTGTCTTCAGCCAGACCTCTTATGATATGATTTCCAGATTTGCAGAATATATCGTCCATAGAAGAGCTGAGTTTAACGCCATTTGATGAGAGATATTTGTGTATCCGATTCTTGAACTGAGTTCGCGTCTTGACATATCCTGCTCTGGCTCGCGTTAGGTTCCTGAGTTCTCGGTCTTCATCGCAAAAAACCCGAGATCTCTTGATTTGATTATTCAAACACAGAGTTGCAATATGCTTTGAATCTTTTGAATCTGATTTGTCATTTGGAATGGACTTTATCTGCAGAGGATTGGCAACAATGGTATCTATGGTTCGGCTCAGAGCATCATAAATCGGGATCCAATAGACTCCAGTAGCTTCGAATGCAACCTGTTCGCATTTGTTAGCTGCAAGCCAGCTTCTAAATCTATCAAGTTCGGATTTTGTTGTCCCAAAATTCTCTCGAATCGGCGGCACTTCGTCGCCTGCTATTGTGGCAACGATCAGATCTTTATGGACATCTGCACCGCAAACTCTTTCTCTTCGTTTTTTCATATATGTCTCTGCCTGATATGGGCAGATGATCATTCCCTTATTGGGGATAATTTCCCATACGCGTTCTAAGACGCAGTCCCGTATTCGAGGGGTATTGGCTGGTTTCAATCGCGGGATCAAGTGTCCCATAAACTTGTCAGCCTTCACTGCCCATATCAGACTTAACATGGACGGATTAAAATATCTGGTTTTCCATCCGTCACGTGTGAGCCCCTGCCTGGGCTCATGGGCGTTTCAATGGGGCCACTTCTTCTCAGAAATGGATAGTGAAGGTGAGATAAATGCAAACTGAAATGAACTCTTGTTTCAATGGGGCCACTTCTCAGAAATGGATAGGGTTGTCACATCGGCAGCCCCAGGAAATAAGAACGATAGTTTCAATGGGGCCACTTCTTCTCAGAAATGGATAGGACCGCATAGATAAGGGTAGATATTAATCAACCCATTGTTTCAATGGGGCCACTTCTTCTCAGAAATGGATAGAGGCAGAAGGAATGTGTGAACATCTCAAGTTGCGTTTCAATGGGGCCACTTCTTCTCAGAAATGGATAGGGCAGCCATTTTAGGGCTGTTGCAGCTGTCGAAATAACGCCGTTATTCGCGGATCGACCTGACTGCCAAATATTTCTCAGATTCAAGAGATTTTATTAATCTAATATCGCTATGCGCTGATTTAGCGCGGATCGTCGATACTCTTTATAGTTTTAATAATTGTGCGTATGTCTTCACAGGAGTTTTCGTATTACTGGGCGCTTCAGACCCAAAGGACCTCCTGGAACCACGTTGCCTTTTATCAGCGATCTTTCTATAATAAATTTCCGGTCCAAGTGCTCCCTATGAACACTTATAAATTCAATTCTCACCATAGCTATGCCATCATTTGGACCAAGATCTATGATCATTATGCATGGGATGAACGATCTCGGTCTGCATCCTTGCTCATATCCCGCAATCAGTTTTCTTTTCTTATTGAATAGCCTGAAAGCCACTGATCGTCTGCCGTTATGTCCGGCTGGCAGCAAATACGAGATCCGATGAATGGGAAGACAATAAATTAGGGCATTCCAGCGCTCTCGCAATTTGCGCCGCACTGCCCTGGTGGTGAGCAGCAGAATTGCAGCCTGGCCCCAGCGGGCTATAAAATGATTAATATTCTCCAGACAGGCCAGGATTCGTGCATCTGCCTGCCCGCTCGTATGATGGCACTATTATCGCCTTCTGACAGCGTCACATCCACCACCTGGCCCCTCGACCACTCTTGGCTGCGTGGCCGCCGATGCTCCGATGAGATGACTTTTGCGGTCATTTTCTTTCAGGCCAGATTCTGAGGGAGTTCGATCCATTAACACGAGCTGCTTTTCAGTGGACGCCGCGAGTCGGCCCTTCAGGATGCAGGCAAAGGTGGCCCTCAAAGCCACTATCAAGAACTGGATTAACCTTTGCGAGGCCTTTGTGATCTTTGTGCTCTTTGTGGTTAAAATCCGTTATCTGTAATCCAATCAAACCACAGAAGTCGAGGATCCACAACCAATCTTTCAAAGTATCGAGAGAGTTTAATCAGAACACAGCTAAAGCCCATAGTCGGTGCATTTGCTGCATTGCTGATATACGTATTCATTTCATATAAAATTATTTCAGGAATAGATTTAAATAATCTTGGTGCAATTCTGCTGGCTGCTTTTATTTCTGGCTTCTCCGAAAGGTTTTTCCTTCGATTGATCGATGTAAAAATTGAAGAAGAGGAAAAGCTAATAGAAACTGACAGGACGCCCGAAAAAGTCGAATCTACTTTTCCGAAGCGGGCCGATAAAAATAACAGCGACAACTGGTAGACTGCCAGATATACTCACCATTCCAATCTCCACAGATGTTCAATATGTGTTCAGAGCAACCTACAAATACAATAGATCCTTACCAAACTCCGGCGCGGTTGGGAACATGTCAGAAATCAAAATCACTATCGATGATCGAGAGGTGTCCGTCCCCCAGGGGTCCACCATCCTCGATGCTGCCCGCATTGCGGGCTCTTATGTGCCGTCTCTTTGCCACCACCCGGACTTGTTGCCTATAGGCTCATGCAAGCTGTGCATCGTCTCTGTGGAGGGGCTGGATTACTATCCCACATCCTGCAACACTCCTGCAGCAGAGGGAATGGTGGTCAGGACCCGCACCGAGGAGCTGCAGGAGATGAGGCGAAACACCCTGGAGATGCTCCTCGCCCTCACCAACCACCCCACCTCCTGCCTGTTCTGCGAGAGAAAAGACGAATGCACCGACCTGCGGGAGTGCATGCGAAAGTTTCCGGTAACAGTAGGCTGCAAATACTGCCCTAACGACAATCAATGCGAGCTGCAAGAGGCCGTCACATTCGTCGGCCTGGACAAAATCAGATACCACACCTCTTTTCGGGACATGCCGGTCTTAAGAGAGCCATTCTTCGACCGCAACTACAACCTCTGCATCATGTGCGGCCGGTGCATAAGAATGTGCGAAGAGGTGCGCGGTCTGGGCATCTTATCCACCAATCCGGACTTTCACCGCAACCACTGGATCGGCCCCGAATCCCTGCAAGAGGCAGACTGCAAGTTCTGCGGCGCATGCGTGGATGCCTGCCCCACCGGCGCTCTCTTCGACCGCTCGGAGAAATGGGTCCGGCCGGACAATACCGTGGTCACCATCTGCCCCTACTGCGGGGTGGGCTGCAGCCTGGAACTCCGAATATCTGAAGATAAGATCATATCCGTCCATCCAGATAAAAACAGCCCGGTAAACCGGGGACAGCTCTGCGTTAAAGGCCACTATGGCCTGGAGGAGATCGTCCACCATCCCGACCGCATAACCACCCCCCTGATAAAGCGGAACGGCCAATTCGAGCCGGCTTCCTGGGACGAGGCCCTGGACCTGGTCACCCGCAGGTTCAGCGAGATCAAAGACAAATACGGCCCCGATTCCCTGGGAGCGCTCTCCTCCTCTCGCTGCACCAATGAGGAGAACTACCTGGTCCAAAAGCTCGCCCGAGCAGTCTTCGGCACCAACAACGTGGACAACTGCGCCCGGGTCTGTCATGCCCCTTCGGTGACCGGCCTTGCCGCTTGCTTTGGCAGCGGTGCAGCTACCAACTCCTTCGACCAGATCGAAGATGCCAATGTCCTTTTCATCATCGGCTCCAACACCACTGAAGCCCATCCCATAGTCAGCCTGAAGATCATCAAAGCAGCCAGAAAGGGAGCTAAGATAATAGTCGCCGACCCCAGGAAGATAGAGCTGGTCGGCCTGGCCTCGGTCTGGCTCAACCTGAAGCCCGGGACCAATATCGCTCTGCTGAACGGGAT
Organism: Methanotrichaceae archaeon; assembly: GCA_963813075.1. Lineage (GTDB taxonomy): Archaea > Halobacteriota > Methanosarcinia > Methanotrichales > Methanotrichaceae > Methanothrix. The sequence goes on along the minus strand of CAWEXU010000010.1, from coordinate 91,827 downwards.
GATGAATGTGATAATCAGGGAAGGCCTGCAGGACGAGGACTTCATCTCAAGCCGCACAGATGGTTTCGAAAAGCTGGAGAAGGTCGTGGCCGCCTATCCGCCTGAGCGCGCAGCAGAGATAACCGGCGTTCCCGCAGAGGACATAATTGAGGCGGCCAGGCTCTATGCCTCAGTCGATAAAGCGATGATCATCTACAGCCTGGGGATGACCGAACACATCACTGGAACGCAAAATGTGATGTCCTTAGGCAACCTGGCAATGCTCACCGGCAACGTAGGCCGGCCTGCCACTGGCGTCATGCCCCTGCGCGGCCAGAACAATGTTCAGGGAGCCTGCGATATGGGAGCTCTTCCCAATGCCATTGTAGGCTATCAGCAGGTAGTGGACACCGGCGTGCGGTCAAAGTTCGAGGAGGCCTGGAAGGTTAAGCTACCTGCAAACATCGGCAAGACCTCCACCAATATGATCGAGCCAGGGAGCGGAATAAAAGGAATCTACATCCTGGGAGAGGATCCTGCTCATACCGATCCAGATACCAACCGGGTGCGTGAAGCCCTGGAGGAGATGGAGTTTGTGGTCATCCAGGAGATATTCCCCACCGAGACCACCGGATATGCGGACGTGATACTGCCCGCGGCCAGCTTCGCTGAGTGCGACGGGACATTCACCAATGGCGAGCGACGTATTCAAAGGGTGCGCAAAGCGATCCCTGCCCTCTGTGGCCAGGAGAACTGGCAGACGATCTGCCAGATCGCTCAGAGGATGGGCTACCAGATGGAATACGATCATCCCTCAGAGATCATGGATGAGATCGCCGCATTAGCTCCCATGTTCGCAGGAGTGAGGTTTGACCGGCTGGATGACGGCGGGCTGCAGTGGCCCTGTCCCACCATTGATAGCCCGGGCACAGAGACGATGCATGTTGGACAGTTCAGCTGCGGCCTGGGAAGGTTCAATGCCGTGGAGCACAGGCCACCGGCAGAAAAGACGGATGCTGAATATCCTATAATTCTCACCACCGGCAGGAGACGGGAGCACTACAACTGCGGATCCATGACCCGCAGGTCCAGAGGTATCATGTGGGTATGGCCGGAGGAGTCAATAGAGATAAGCCCTGCCGATGCCAGGGAGCTTGGGATCGAGGACGGAGAGATGGTCTTGGTCAGCTCGAGAAGGGGCTCGGTCAAGACAAAGGCTAAGGTTACAGACAAATCATCTCGCGGTGTGGCCTTCATGTCCTTCCATTACCAGGATGTCCTGACCAACCTTCTGACCAACGCCGCTCTCGATCCCCAGGCCAAGACGCCGGAGTACAAGGCCTGCGCGATTAAGATCGAGAAGATCGCGGCTTGAGGCGGGAGGTATTCAAGTCAAAAATAGGAGAGAAGAGCTTTCCTGCCGGACAGTCCGATTCAGGCCCTTGACTCTATCCGGCAAGCAGCCATCTTGTACTCCGGGATCCTGGATACGGGGTCAAGGGCGTCGGATGTAAGGAGGTTGGTCCCGTGATAATGGAAAGGCATGAAGGCCATCCCGGGCATTACCCCATCTGTGATCCTGGCATGAGCCTCAGCCTCTCCCCGCCGGGTTATCACTGCCACCCTATCGCCTTCAGCGATCAGGAGCTTTGTTGCATCCAGAGGATTGATCTGCACATAGAGTTCTGGCTCGCGCTCCTTTAGCGACTGACTGCGCATGGTCATGGAGCCGCTGTTATACTGCAGCACAATCCTGCCCGTGCTCAGCAGAATGGGATACTCTGAGTTTGTGACCTCTCCCGGTGGAGTGTTTTCCAGATCGAAGATCCTCGCCCTGCCGTCGGGGGTCGAGAACCTCTGGGTGTGCAGGATATCCGTTCCGGGATGCAGCTCATCCGGGCAGGGCCATAGGACCCCACCTACCCTGGAGATCCTCTCTTTGCTCATCCCCCCGTATTGAGGCACCAGACGACGTATCTCCTCTAACACCTGGGAGGCATTATCATAGGCCATCTGCTCGCCCAGTCCCAGCCTCCTGGCGATCTGGCAGATGATCCAGATGCCTTCTTTCGCCTCCCCGGGCGGCTCTATGGCCCGGTCAATCCATTGCACTCTCCTTTCCATAGAGGTGTAGCTGCCGCTCTTCTCCGCCCAGGCGGCAGCAGGCAAGACGACGTCTGCCATTTTAGCGGTGGGAGTCATGAATATCTCCTGTACCACCAGGAAATCCAGGCTCTCCAGAGCGCGGCGGGTCTTCGTGACATTGGCGTCGCATACAATGGGATCTTCGCCAGTGATGTAAAGGGCCTTTAGCCTTCCCTCCATTGCCGCATCGTTCATCTCGGTCGAGGTCAGGCCGGGACCTGAGGGGAGATCAATGGCATTCCAGGCCGCTTTGAAGAATTCAACCGTCTCGGGATCCACTGATTTCTTGTATCCGGGATAAAACTCCGGCATTCCTCCCACATCGCAGTTCCCCTGGACATTGTTCTGGCCGCGCATAGGCCAGACCCCGGCTCCAGGCCTTGCTATCTGGCCGCATATGAGGGCGAGGGTGGCGCAGGTCATGACGTTGTCCGTACCGGAGACATGCTGGGTGATGCCCATGGAGTACAGCAGTGCCGAGCAGGAGGACTTTGCATAAGTTCTGGCCGCCTTTGTGATCTGCTCGATGGAAAGGCCCGTCTTTTCTGCTGCCTCTTTCATAGAGAAGTCCGACAGGCCCTCTTTGAGCTTCTCATAACCGGTGGTGCGGGAGCCGATAAAGTCAGCATCTTCCAGCTTTTCATCCACGATGACCTTCATCATCGCCCGGAGCAGGTCGATATCGGACCCAGGTTTCAGGCGGAGGTGGATGTCCGCCATCCAGGTGGTGGATGTGATCCTGGGATCGGCTACTATAACCACCGCTCCATTGTCCTTTGCCCTCTGCACCCAGCGAGATACGACCGGATGAGCCTCGGTGAAGTTTGTGCCGATGGCGAAGATGCATTTGGAGTTTTCCAGGTCGGGAAGGTTGTTGGTCATGGCACCGGCGCCAAAGGTAGCCCCCAGACCCATCACCGTGGGAGAATGGCATAGCCGGGCGCAGTTATCCACATTGGGCGATCCCAAAAGCCGGGCCATCTTCTGCATCAGGTAGTTCTCCTCGTTGTTGGTGCGGGAGGAGGCGAGAAAGCCTAAAGATTCTGGACCGTAGCGGTCAAGGTTCCTCGATAGACCCTGAGCCACCAGGTCCAGGGCCTCGTCCCAGCTGATGGGAACGAAATCGCTCCCAGACCTCTTCATAGGATGCTTGAGGCGTTCCTGGTTGTCCAAGAGCTCCAGGACGGAGTTTCCTTTGGGGCAGAGGGCTCCGGCACTGGTTGGGTGGTCTGTCATATATTCGATACCAGTGGCTCTTCCCTTATCGACCCGAATGAAAAGGCCGCAGCCCACCGCACAATAGGGGCAGAGGGATGCAATCAGCTTTGACGACATGACCAACGCCCTCCATCCTGGCCCGCAATCTCGCAAACCATATTCACCATCTACTGCACCTGCCAGCATATATGTTCCGGCCATCTGATATATGAATATTGCTGAATGCTACACACTGAAGACTGCACAACGAAGACAACACACTTAAGACTTTAAATATCGACTTCTATATATCGCAGGACCCCTAGCTCTTATTATGGAGCCCAAAATACTGAGCTCAATCCCATTTGTCGCCAGCTGGAAAGGAGAGCAGAAAGAGGAGAAGGAGATCTCCGATTTTGCCCAGATAAAATCCATTGCCGATCTGGAGAGGGCTTCATTTATTGTCATCTGGCAGAACTTTGAAAGACTTGCTGCCTACATCTTTGAAGAGAACGACTTTTCAGTGGAGATAAATAAAGTGAAAACCCTGAAAAGAAAGCGCAGGCAATATGATGTCATTGCCCGGAACAATGACCGAACGATTCTGGTGGAGTGCAAGAAATGGGGAGCCCATCGACCCCGATTATCGGCATTGAAACGAGCGATAAAACAGCATAAGGAGCGATGCGAATTCTACCGGATGCTGACCGGAACGGAGGCTCATGCAGTTGTGGTTACCCTGATCGAGGAGGAGGTCAAATCCTATGAATGCGTCCCGATCGTCCCCATCTTAAAGCTCAACTCGTTTATAAGAGAGATGGGGACTGGTTTTGACATTGATCAGAGCTTTGAAGATGCTGAGCCATAGCGATTGTAACATGAACTATCAGCTTCATAGCCTCCGGTGCTGGACAATGATCGGATAAGAACAATCGCCATCGATGCATATCTCGGGGGGCGCATTCGAACAGGCTCCCTGATTGCAGATCGCAAATCCCGGACAGACGTTTCCGCATTCACCACAGTTCCGTGGATCGATGCTCGTGTCCGTGCAGGTCTTATTGCACAGGACCAGACCCGCCATGCAGCTGCAATTTCCCTTGATGCAGAACGTGCCCAAAGAGCATACATTTCCGCATTCTCCGCAGTTCTGAGCTTCTGTTGATGTATCGACACATGTTCCATTGCACAGAATTGCGCCATCCGGACAGGTCTGATTGCAGGGAATGGTCTCATTAATGCAGCTTCCATTGCACTGAGTTGTTTCATTTGGGCATACTGGATCTGTTGAAGAGATGGCGGAAGCGGCTGCACAGGCCAGGAGAATGAGAATCGATGTAGTCATATAGATCGTTCGAGCCGAATTCATCATAATCCCAGGTTTGCGCCGGAGGTATGTATCATTTTCTCTCAATTATCACTGTCATCAATCACTGTCACAACACCTGGGCTCTATGCCGCTCAGTTGCTCTAGCAGATCCTCTATTCTGATGGGCTTTTTGATATATCCGTCCATGCCCGCATCGAGGCACTTCTCCCGATCTCCTTCCAGAGCATAAGCGGTAATTGCGATTATTGAGGGGCCGCTATCCGGCCAGCGCTGGCGGATGATGCTGGTGGCCTCCAGGCCGTTCATCTCCGGCATCCTGACATCCATGAACACCAGATCATAAGGCTGGCGTTCAAGTGCCTGCAGCACCTCAATGCCATTTGCCGCCACATCTGCCCGGTAGCCCAGGTGCTTGAGCATCTGAAGCGCCACCTTCTGGCTGGATACATTGTCCTCAGCCAGCAGTATCTTGAGGTGTTTGATCTGGACCTTTTCCTCCTCATCCCCCCGGTGAGGCCTGGCCGGCTTTTGGCTCTCCCGGATTACGAAGATTTGGGTCAGGATCTTATGCAATTGAGACGGCTTTATGGGCTTGAACAGGTGGGCATCGAAGATGCCTGAGCTTAATTGCTGGCCCATGGAGGTCAACATGATCAGTGGAATGGACTTATCGTATTTCCGGATCTCGTTTGCCACCGTCATTCCATCCATCTGTGGCATGTTGAAATCCAGGATGGCGACATCAAATCGGTCCCCTCTTTGAATCCACCGGAGCGCATCCTTAGCCGAAGCGGCAATCAGAGGCGACATTCCCCAGGAGTAGGCATAACCTCCCAGTATATGGCGACAGGCCCGGTTATCCTCCACGATCAGAACGCTCTTTCCTGCCAGGTGGGGCTGGACCCCGATCAATGAGCTCTGACCTTCCTGGGCGGCATCCGCCCGGATGGAGAAGTGAAAGGTCGAACCCCTGCCGATCTGGCTTTCCACCCAGATCTCTCCCCCCATCATCTCCACCAGCTTCTTGCTGATGGCCAGTCCCAGGCCCGTTCCTCCATACTCGCGGGTGACTGTGGCATCGACCTGGGAAAATGGCTGAAAGAGGAGGTTCATTTGATCCTCTCGGATGCCTATTCCCGTATCCTGGACCGAAAAATGGACCTCATATGATCCAGATGCTGAGCCTGATTCAAAAGCCTCCTCTGCCCACACGGATAGCTTTACCTCGCCCTGTTCAGTGAATTTGATGGCATTATGAAGCAGGTTTCCCAGGATCTGGCGCAGCCTGTTGGGGTCGGCGATGATATGCTCAGGCACATTCTCGCTTATCACATAGCTCAGCTTCAGGTCCTTATCCCTGGCTCTGGCCGAGACGAGGCCGAAAGCCTCTTCGAGATTGCCTCGCAGCTCGAAGGGCTGCTCCTCCAGGACCGCCTTTTCGCTCTCCATCTTGGAAAAGTCCAGGATATCATTGATGATCACCATCAGAGCATCACCATTGACCCGGATGGTCTCTATAAAATCCCTCTGCTCAGAGTTGAGATCCTCATCATCGATCAGGATAGAGGTCATCCCGATGATCGCATTCATGGGGGTTCGAATCTCGTGGCTCATATTGGCCATGAAGTCGGACTTGGCCTGGGCAGCCGCTTCCGCCGCCTCTTTCGCTCTGATCAGGGCGCGCTCCGTCTCTTTATGCTCCTCGATCTCAATGAGCAGATCCTCATTTGTGCGTTCCAGCTCCTCTTTAGCCTGTGACAGGGCGGCCGTCCTCTCCCCGACCCTCGTTTCCAGCTCGTCCCGCGCCCGTCGCAGCTCGTCTTCCATCACCTTCTGCTCAGTGATGTCAAAGAGGGTGATTACGCACCCAATGACCTCTTCCCTGGAGTCCCTCAGTGGCCCGGCGCTCACGAGCAACTGAAAGAGCTTGCCATTGCAGCAACGCAATCTGGCCTCGGACTTGAGCATGATCCTTCCCTCAAGGGCGATCTTGACTGGAGAGATGAGCTCTCCGTTCGATTGGCGCAGATCGAAAGATTCCTCAAAGCAGAGCCCATCCGGGTCCCGCCCACAGATCAGAGCGGCGACATCGCTCGCTCTGACGATTTTTCCCCCGTCATCGCAGACCACAATGGCCTCTGTTGCCTGCTCTATGATGGAACGGGCCAGCCTTTCGGCTGCGGCCAGGCAAGCAGTCTGCATCTGATAGGTTAAATCCCTAAAAATGGCAACCATGGGGGCATCTGGTTTGCCGATTGATAGGGAAAGAATGACTGTCAGGACGGGGAGAACGCTGCCGTCAAGAGCCTGGAGAGACAGCTCACACCATCCGGAATCCTCTCCGTTCACATGTCTTTGAATCTCTGCCCGGCTTATGGGCGAGATGAAGCTAAAGATATAGCAGCCGTTCAATTCTTCAGGGGGTGATTTCACCATCTGCGCAAAGCGGCAGTTGGAGTAGAGAATATTCCCCTCCGCGGAAAGTATGACTGCTCCCTCATCCATGGACTCGATGATTAAGCGATAGGCACAATCCAGCTCATTTGAAGATAAGGGCTCAGTTGCCTGATCGGCATCTGTATGGAATTCCATCGTCGGGGTCCGGTTTTGCAGCAATGGTTTCATAATAATTTTGCCTCATTCAATGCATAATTTTGATCTCACCTATCAGGATAATCAAGTGGCAGAGGAGACTGTTGCATCTCATTGCTCTCTGAAATATTAAAAAGTTTTCCATTGGGAAATATATTTGATTAAAAATAATTTTAAAAAGTTGGTTGAGCACATGGCTAAATCGGCATCAGTGTCTTAATATCTATTCAAAGATAAAACTATCTTCGCGAATGGCATGGGACTATTGTTGGCCAGCCTCAAGTCGGGACAGCTTGGACTCCAGAGAGATCTCCCTGTCCAAACGCATGTCTATTCTTATGGAGGTGATTATCCTCTGGACGCCCATCTGCACAAGCCTGTGATTGGCCTTTTCCACCAGCGCGAAGAGCTCCTGGAGGCTATTGGCCTGCACTGCCGTGGACATCGGCCCGGGAATAAACGTAACCCCAGTCTCTTTCAGGATGTCGTGTACGGCTTTGATGTAATCTCCGGCACTGGTTCCCGATCCCATGGGGACCATGGAGAATTCGGCTACTATCATGACAATGATGCTATGCTGCAAGGTATAGAAATGTTCTGAGGAGATGTGAGGAGGATCTTCCAGGGTGTTTTTAGCGGCCCAGTGCCCTCCTGAGTTTTCGGCTTGTCGCCTGTCCGGATCCCGCAAGCCTTTAGAAGACTTGCAGCGGCCGGCGGTGGGATAGTATCTTCGACATTTTGCTATACCAAAATCGTCATATAGTAATAGCAGAATCCTGGGTTTGGGTTCTGAGAATATGTGTGGTGCAAAGGAAATAGAGTGTTCTGACCATAAAAAATATGGTTCAGAATTTGGATTTGCCAATACTAAAGGCCATATGCTGTTGATTGGGATGATGACGGTAGTCTTTTTGCTGGTGCAGGCTCAAGCCGGGGCATCTGACCCGCTCGATCCGGGCCAGCTGGGGGAATCGATGTCCATGCCCCTTTCCCCAGAGCTTATTTTAGCTGCAGAGAGAGCAGGGGTGACAACCGGGTCCAATCCTATCAGCAAACCTGACCGCCAACAACCATCCTTTTCAGCCGGGCCTGTAACAGAAACGGATGCGGTTAATTCTATCGACAATGTGAATGTGACCGGCACATGGTCAATCGAACTGGGCGGCACTCCTCAAGAGCAGATGATACTGAATTTGGTTCAGAATGATGAGATGGTCATGGGCCAGGGTGCGATAACCAGAGGAAATGAAACAAAAACCGCCACAGTCAGCGGCTCGGTATCAGGAGATAAGCTGAGCTTGATTGTGATGCCCGTGGGAGTCCTGGACCTTTACCGGCTCAATCTATCCCTATCCTCTCTCTCAACAGGCATCTTTACCGCCTATATGGCAGACGGATCCAGCCGGTCCGGAGAGGTCACATTTTCCGTCTCCTCGAATATATTCAGGCAGCCGCCAGCAGATGCCAAAGAGGAATCAAGCGCATATGCCACAGGAAATGCAGCTGGAAGCTCAACCCCCTCCACTCCTGTTCAGCTCTCTGCGCCTCAAGGGCTAAAAGGAAGAATAAGCACAAAAGAATCAACCAGCATGATGTCTGGTGGAGGATCCATGAGCTCATCATCCAGCTCTGCATCCTCCTTTTAACCTTTTATCCCTTTCATATCATTTATACCATTCTTTTATCAATTATCTTGACCCCAATCAGGTCACCATCTGGTGGAAGCGAGCATGATCGAGACAAAGTACATCGATTTTGAGACCCATAGCGGCGAGATAGTGGACATAACCGCAAAGGTGCAGAACAATCTGGATAGCACTTCCCTGAACGCAGGAGTGGTGGTGATCTTCGTTCCCGGAGCGACGGGAGCGGTTACCACCATCGAGTATGAGGATGGTCTGGTGGCAGACCTGGGATATGCCCTGCAAAGAATTGCCCCCCAGGATCTGGACTATGCCCATAACCTGCGCTGGCATGATGGAAACGGCCACTCCCATATCCGCGCCTCGCTCCTCGGGCCCAGCCTGGTGGTGCCCTTCAGCGGTCGGAAGCTTATGCTGGGCACCTGGCAGCAGATCGTCTTCCTGGAGCTGGATAATCGCAATCGTCACCGGAAGGTGGTAGTGCAGATAATGGGGGAGTGAAATGGAAATGGGGTAAAGGACCTCTGCCAGCCCCAAAAGAGCTGAAAAGAGCAGAGGTCTATGGTCCAAGGCCAGCTGAGCTGAGCCGGCTGGCCCCGTCGCTCAGCTCTTGTTCAAGAAACGGGCAATCGGCCTTTTTGCAATCTCAGTTGTGATGAGGTAGAGCACAGCCAGGCCCATAATGATAGCCAAATGGGCTGAGGTGGGCCTGGTGAACTCAAAGAGACTGGCAGTCCATGGTATCATTGGAAGTGCCAGGGTGATTACAAAGGCCGCTGCTGATATGAGCACAACCATCGGCGCCGGCCAGCCAGCCTTCTCGATTGGCAGCATAGACCGAATAGATACCATAAGCAGCAGTTCGGTGATCACGCTGGCGATGAACCAGTTGGTCTGCAGGACCTGCGGCGAAATGCGATAGAACAGGCCGAAGTATATGAAATCGAAGACTGTGCTGATCAAACCCAAGGTGACAAAGGTGATGTACAGCGATCGGAAATCATAGCTTTGCGCCCGGGACACCTCCTGTGCGGATACCCGGTCAAAGGCGATTGCCATCATCGGAAAATCCGATAGGAGATTGAGTAGCAACAGCTGCTTTGGCAGCATAGGCAAAAAGGTGATTAATAGCGATCCTATGGCCACGGCATAGAAGTTGCCGAAGTTGGAGACAAGCGTCGCCCGGATGTATTTCAGGGTGTTGGCGTGTGTCTCCCGCCCGAAACGAATGCCATCGACTATGACCCTCAGGTCGTTTTTTACCAGCACGATGTCTGCCGTCTCCCTGGCCACGTCTGCAGCCGATTGAACCACCATCGAGACATGCGCCGCCTTTAGAGCGGGAGCATCGTTAATCCCCTCTCCCAGAAAGCCGACTGTATACTGCTCTTTGAGCAGCTCTATCAGCTCCAGCTTCTGCTCGGGAGTGGTGCGGGCGAAGACACGAATTTTGCCAATGAGTTTGTGCCTCTCCTGAGTGGGGAGAGCCAAAAAATCCTGCGCCCTCATGACCTCATCGCTGCTTGCTACCAGCCCGGCCTCCCAGCCCACTGCTTCCGCCACCTTCAGGGCATCGCCGGTGATGATCGTGATGGCCACATTCAGCTGTCTGGCCAGCTCGATGGTCTCGATTGTCGTGGCCTTCAGGCTATCGACAAAAGAGACAAAACCGGCGAATTTAGGTCCGCGGCCATCATCATAGCTGACGCCCAAAACCCTCCTGCCATGCCTCTCCTCGTCCTCCAGCCAGGGTCCAAGATGCTCCCTGTCGATCAATCCCTGCTCGAAGAAGTACTCCGGGCTGCCCCGGCGGATGTGAAGCTGTGAGCCGTCTTTCAGCCTCAATATCGATCCATTGCTGCGTAGACTGGGATCGAATGCCTCTTCTTGCAGGATCTGGAAGTCTTCCAGCTCTTTTTTCTGCTCAGGGGTGAGGGCCTCGTCAGTGGCCCGGTCAAATGGCTCCGGATTGCTCTCTATAAGGCCGTGAGCTGCCAGGCGGGCTAAAAGCAGCGGATGGTAGCGGGAGTCCGGGTCCATGTAATCTCCCTTATGGACCAGACGGTTCTCGGTAATGGTGCCGGTCTTGTCAGTGCACAAGAGGTTCACTGATCCCAGGTCCTGCACAGAGGAGAGACGTTTGACGATCACATCCCTCTTGGCCAGCTGCAGGGCGCCGCGAGAGAGGGAAAATGTCAGGACCAGGGGCAGGGCCTCGGGAATGACCGATACCGCAAGGGCGATAGCGAAGACTAGAAGCTGGGGAATATCCGTGCCCTTGCCCTCGATCAGCACATTTGCCAGGACGACAAACAGCAGGGTGATGATAGTGGTTCGCAGAATAAAGGTGCTGATACGGTCGATGCCCTTTGTGAGCTCGCTTTCCGCCTGAACCTCGGAAGCGGTCCTGGCAATTGCCGCAAACCGGGTTTTCTCGCCGGTAGCAGTGACCTCGGCCAGGGCATTGCCGCGCACAATCACCACACCCTGCATGAGGCGGTGATCATCGTCCTCTTCCTTTATTGACGAATCGGCAGCCAGTTTGGATACAGGAATACTCTCGCCGGTAAAGGTCGTCTCGTCGACCAGCAAATTGTGCGCCCTTCGAACAATGGCATCCGCAGGGACGATATCACCGGATTCCAGGTTCAGGATATCTCCCGGGACGATCTCGGCCACAGGGACCTCTTGATCTTTGCCATCCCGCCGAACGGTAATCGAGCGAACAAAATAGGATTTCAGCTTGTCCGCTGCAGCATTTGATTTGTACTCCTGATACACATTCAGTGCAGTTCCAAGGAACACAAAAAATAGGATAAATGTCCCGTCAATAACCTCGCCCAATGCAAAGGTTACCGCCGCTGCACCTAAGAGGAGCAGATTGAAGATTCCGGAAAACTGGCGCAGAATGAGCCGCAAAAAACGATTTTTAGTCTCGGGCAATGCATTGGGGCCGTATTGCTTTTGCCGCTCCGCCGCTTCGGCGTATGAGAGTCCATCCAGATCGTTCATGCTTTAATCCTTCTCGCCGGGGAAATTACCTCAGTTGCCAAAGCAGACCCCGTATTTCAGATATTTCCTCACCACATATCTTCGAGTATATCAATTCAATGTATCATAATTTCCTCCGCTGATTTCATAATTCTACCGACAGGTATATCATCCTGATTGATCTTATAAGGGATGTTACATTTTCATCGATTCGAAGAGATTTGTTGAGATGTCTTTTGTAGCGAGTTCGATTCTTTTGAGTCGATCCAAAAGGTACGTGAAATAAAATGTTTGAGAGAAAATACGAAAACAGCGGTAGCTCCGGCAGTCGCGGTGGCTACAACAGTGGCCCGAGAGAAATGACAGACGTAACTTGCTCAGAATGCGGCAAGCAAACCCAGGTTCCATTCAAGCCGGATGGATCACGACCCGTTTATTGCAGCGATTGCTACCAGAAGCACAGACCTGCCAGGTCTTCTGGAAGGTACTGAACTAGATATATCTGTTCTGGCCGAAATTGCGTCTATAAATCGGCCAGGTGGGGCGTCAACCTGCCCTTCAGATTTTAAACTTTTTGGCAATTTGCAGCTTTGGCAGTTAGCAGCTGTTACCTCTGCATAAGCTAAACTTATGCATCTGCAGGGGAGATGGATTTAAGATGGTAATTATGATGTTAATTTATGATGATTAATAATAGTGCAAAGAAAAGAGGCTTTCATGAAAGGAGCTAAAGGATTTTGACTGAGCACAAGCAAACCGCAATTCACGACCCTAGATCGAACACGATGATCGAGGTGGACGAAAGGATAGCACCCCTGCTGGAAGCCATCTGGAGCTGCGGTATCATCACCTGCAATTCCTGTCAAGAAAATAAGCCGGGCATCATATGGATCGAGTTTCTCGCTGCCGAAGATGCAGAAGCATTTTTAGCAGGCATAGTGTCGGGTTTTGATCCCATTAACAACCCTGGAGCCCATAACTGGCTGTACCCCAGAATTATGGGTTTAAATGGAGGCTGGCAATATACCGGCCATCCTCACGATGTGAGAGAATACATTGACCAGGAGTCGGGTACTGTAGAATTGAACCCCTCACAAGCATGCGGATTTACATTATCCATATCCATCCGCTTTCCTGTGAGCGATTACCAAATACTGTGCGATCTATTCAGCGCCAAACAACGATGCTCAATTGCGGCTGAAGATCTATAGACAGCTGAGGCTAATTATGATCCATGAATGCCATTACCAAAAAAGGTGTCAAAATGACCTGTGACCTTTGTACCAGGGCCCTTGCGAGTGCATGCGTGGGCGAGGCGTACTGTGCATCGCTGCATTTGACGGATGAAGACGCCTGCAGGCTGGCTGCTGAAGCCTGCCTCTCCTGGTGGCAGGAGAGAGATGAAGTGGCCGAGGCGGACGATATCCTCTGGCAGATGTCCGAGAACCGGATTGATGAGCTGGCTTGTGATCCCATGAAAGCCAGGGCATATTTAGCCGAGAGGCGTCTTGAGAGCTGATCTGGCTCCGGTAATATTTTATTGCTTGCCATTACTTTCCAGGCCTGCATAGGAAAATAGAAATCCCGTATAGAGCCTCTTATATCCCGGCTGAAAAAAAGTTCGACCTTTTTCCCGGGATTAGCCCTCTCATTCGACGCATTCCAGGTCATCGGCCTCATTCCAGGTCATCGGCCAAAAACTTATGCGCTCTTAATAGATCCACAACCTCTTCTCGGGAAAGGTCATGCCAGTTCCTGTAGGCTTCGGCCACCGCAAAATAGCTGCCCGTTCGAACATTGAGACAGATGATCCTGTCCACCTCCCTGGCCAGCAGATCGATTGTACTTAGGGATGCTGTGGGTACGGCGAGGACGATCTCGTGGGGCTTCTGTCTTCGGACCATGCGGACAGCGGCCATCATAGTGTAACCGGATGCCAGTCCGTCGTCGGTCAGTATGACCGTCCTTCCCCGCAAGTCCAGAGGGGGCCTCTTCCCTCGAAATATGCGCTCTCTGGCCCTCAATTCAACTCTAACCGAATCTGCCTGCTCTTCGATCTCCGTATCGCTCAGGCCCAGCATCCTGACCATCGCATGATTGAGGACTACGTCCCCTTCCAGGCTTATCGCTCCGAAGCCGGCTTCGGGATTGCCAGGAATGGGAAGCTTTCTTACGATGAATAGGTCGAAAGGCAGATCCAGATGAGTGGCTATGGCCAGGCCGATGGGAACGCCACCTGAGGGTATGGCAAGGACGATGGCATCTTTTCCTCTGAAGCTCTCCAGGGCTCTGGCCAGAAGCTCTCCTGCTTCATGCCGATCCTGAAAGACGCCGCATCTATTCCTGAGGCTGGGATCCTCAATTACCGTCGCCACCATGGGAAAATCACCAGCATAATATTCGCTGCCCTGGAATTTATAATAGATGTATTAGATGCACTGCAATGCCATTCTTTGCCTATTTTCTCATTCCACCACCTGGGTGTCTATCTGCGCCTTTTGCAGCCGGTCGCGTAATCGAAGTAGATGGTCTTCAGATCGGTGAACTCATCTATGGCTATGGTCCCGGCCTCCAGTCCCGTTTCCGCTGGCTTTGGTCCCGCCGAACGGCAGGTGGATCTCCGCACTAATGGTGGGAGCATTGACATAGGTGATGCCTGCATCTATCCGTTCTACCGCCCGAAAAGCATTTTTGATATGAACCAGAATGGCCCTTAATCAAATTTATTCAGGATGGACCTGATGTAAAATAGCCAGGTATTTGAGCCATATGATCCGCCATAAGCCGGAGGGAATTTTATTGGGTCCACCACAAACCAGATGCCTTTTTCACCGTCGCCATTGGTATCACCAGGCTTTTCGTCTTTGCTGCAGCGATATAGCGGCCACCCCTTATATGCCGTCTGGTAACTGCCATCGATTCTGGATGTAGTATCGAAGCTGGATGTGCTGAGCACTGATGGCACTCGAATCAGATCTGTGTAGAACGGAGGCCATAATGAAGAACAATCGCCCATACAATTGCTAATACCATTACCAGGAGCATCATTAAGAGAATAATATAAAGTCATTCCATCCTCATCAGTCATATATCTTTCAGAGGAGAGCTTTACAGTATAATCCTCTTCTGATGCAAAGGCGATAGAAGTGATGATCACTGTGGTGATCAATGCAACCAGGATGCAAAGTCCGTTCCTTGTCCACATAGGCCTGCCTTCCACTTAAAGATAAAGCTGATTGATTATAAATTTTTGCATGCAAGCCCAGGCGATCTATTCGTATAGACCTCTTGAGCCTGCATCTTGAGCCTGCATCTTGAGCCTGCAGAATTACGCCAGGAGGGAATTTTGTTGGATAAATAACAAACCAGATAGAGTTTACTTTATCCCCATTGGCATCTTTAGGCTTTTTGTCTTCGATATACCTGTATAGAGGCCATCCCCTGTATGCCGTCTGCATCTTGCCATCGGTCCTGGATATGGTTGTGAAGTCGGTGGTGCTAAGTGCGGAGGGCACCAGAATTTGATCGGCATAGAATGGAGGCCATAACGAAGAGCATTCGCCCATGCAATTGCTGATGCCATTGCCAGGAGCATCATTAAGGGAATAATATAAGGTCATTTTATCGCTGGTAGTCAAATACCCTTCCGGGGATATATCCACCGTGTATTGCTCTCCCTCTGCTAAAGCCATGGTTATGAGGATCGCTGCAACCAAAATGCAATCTTTAGACCTTGTGAACATAATCTACCCTCTATATTCACCTTCTTATTGAGAATAGGTTTACATCAATTATTAAGTTTACGCTTGCAGGAATCTGGATATCTAGAGATGAGACAATCTCTTCTCCAAAGGAAAGAGATCATCCCTCATCATCCGGTGCTATCGGTATGAGGAGTGATGCATTCTGATAGTAGATCCAGTTGGGCTGCGTCCAGTCTATATACCGATCAGAGAGATTTTTCTTCACAATTATTTGGTCTTCTTTTGAGACCTGATAGTATTGACTGCTCCTGGGCACGCCATACAGATTATAATAACCTGAATCATTTGTTCTATCTGAAGTGGGTCCAATCTTCACCGTTGTATTGGCCAGAGCCTTATTATCAGATATGTTAAAAACTTTTCCAATAATATCAATTTCTGTCTTTGATGGAAATTTTATTGGGAGCTTCTTCTCTCGGACCTCTATTTCATGATCGGTAAATCGGAGTGGTGACGTATAGATTATTTTCCCGTCTGTGTCATATGCGGTGATGGCGGTGGCGTTGCTGTATATATTGGTTTCATACCTGCCGAACTCAATGTCAGTCAAATTCACTAAATAATTAATTCCTGATTTTATGGTTATCCTCGCTGCTGCTCCGGTAGGATCGCCGGCATAATCTCGAATGTCGCCATACAGTCTTATCGAGGTGGGCTGAAATACAATGTTATCGAATAGTATCGATTTATCTTTCTTTTTTTCATCAGAGATATGCATCTCAATGAACTCATTGGTCACATCTTCAAGAAAAGTGATTTTTGGTTTGCCTATCATATCAAAACGCTTCATCGATGAGAGCTTCATGTGGAGATTGATGCCGCGATCGGTCCTAAGCTGTTTCTTGCTTTGGCCTTTCAAGCTGGTGGAATAGTAGTTTTCGATAGCATTATTGGTGGCAGGTGCATCATCAACTCGCTGAAAGGCGGTGAAATGGTTCCAATCCTTTTGGATCTTATCAAGTCGTCTCTGAACAATCGGGCTGAATGAATTGAGCATTATTTAATAACTCATTCATTATTACATATGATTCATAATATGTTCTAAGTCCTAAATTCTTGTGCGCGCGCCTTCGCGACAATTCCTGTTCATGCAAAAAGTCGTAAAATCTGATCTTTGCCTTCTTGAGCCATTCATGTTCTTCGTTCCTGTCTTTAAAGCTAATTGATGCTTCTTCTTCACAGAGATCCTTCAAATAATTCAGCTCTTCCTCTCGATTATAAAATATATTAAATAATTTGTATTTTACAAGCTCGTCTTTCATTTTGACATCTTCTGGAGAATTCTTTTGCTATATTCTGATTCAGATGAAAGATGCAGTATTGGTGGATTGCGTTGCCATTGAATACATCAGCAATCAGCTCTGCATATCCTTTGCCTTGATCGGTTACGATGAATACTGGTGTTGAACTTTTCTATAACATCTTTTAAATTATTCTCAAAAAATGGTTTAATGGCCTTTTGAGACTTGTTATCTGAAACCTCTTCCGCAATCACTTCATGAGTCACTCCGTTCAACAGAGTCAAACGATACTTCTGGCATCTTCCTGCTTTGGGATGCTGCTCATCGTAGTGGATAACTTGAATCGGCGAAGTTTCAGGCAACTGAACGCTGGCAACAGAGTCGGAGAATCTTCTGCAGATAGTGTCACTGCTTTGCGGAATCAGATAATCCATCACATCCGATATGCCTTCGTACGAGACATCGTGATTTCTCAACACTTGATACAAGCCTGCAAAAATTCTGCTGATTTCAAATTTCATATTGTCCAAAAATATATTTTCCTCTTGCAGATTCAGGCCGCATTTGCTGCAATGATATCTACCTAATTTTATAGTTGCCAAACCTAAAATTTGATACTTGTTTGAGCCATTATGGCACATCTGTTTTCCACATTGCGAGCAAGCAGGAGGTATTATCCTGCGAAATACACCTTCCGCTGTGAATTCATACTCATTTGAGTATTCTTTAAATGCATCCACTAGCTGATGGGCAAACGGAAGGTTTAAGAAATTAGTAGCTATTGCTGTCATGGTGGGGAACACAGGGCATATGTATCTCATAGTATATAAACTATGTGATTAAATATGCCCTGCCACCATCACTAACCTATGCGATAGTTTCTTATTCGCAGTTTATCCACACCGTTCGCCGGTATATCGGATAAAATGAAGTAGCCATTGGAATCGGTCCGGATCGATATGCCAGAAGGCAGTGCCATTACATCAGCATTTTTTACAGGATTGCCATTCCAGTCCTTCACCGTCCCGGAGATCTGGACATAATCAGGAGATAAGAAATAAAATAAAGCGGCAGCGATTACAATAATTAGCGAAGCAGCCAGAATGTAAATTGGGGTTTTGGCGTCTTTTGTCTCCTTACCGGCCATCTTTGTCCCCTTTTCGGCCACCTTCGTAGATACCTTCACATCCTTCTCAGGCACCGTTGTCTCCTTCTCAGGCACCTTCTCAGAAACCACCTCGGAGACCTTCTCAGATATCTTCATATCCGGTAGTTTTTCAGGCGGAGGAGAGACTGCAGGTCGCGTGGCTTGGAGATCCAGAATCACCCCATCCTTGGCCCTCATGAAAAGAACGGGAGTGGCAAAGTCTCTATTATCCAGCTTGGCTTTGATGGAAATGAGGTTTCGTGCTGATTGCACTGCCCGGTCAACCGGATTGCCGCGGGCCAGACTGCGATAGAACTCCTCGGCAAAGGTCTTGGCGGTGCTGTCCAGGATGGTATACTGCATAGCTATTACTGCCGGTATTCCCCTTTGCACCAGGCGGGGGGCCATGCCTCTAAAAGCCTGGCCGGATGATGTTGTGGCTCCTTCACAGGAATTCAGTATCACTAAACCCAGCCCTCTCTTTCCAAGGAACAGGTTTGCAAAGGCCTCATCATCCAATAATTTGGCACGATCATTCTCGTCCACCAGGGCAATATGGCCCTTGTTATTCTCGAAAACCCCGTGCCCTATGAAATGAAAAACATTATACTCCCGGTCACTGAGCCTCTGATAGACGGCATCAATGGTGGCTTTGGAAATTACATCGATCTCAATCAGGCCCGAGCTAATGTGCTTTTCCAGAGCCTGTTTGATTAGCCGTTCCTCTCCCAGAGAGTCCAGAGGGTCAAGGTTTTTGGGACTGGAGATGACCAGGAGCATCTTCAAAGGAATGCTGGCAGGCCTGATATCCTGTTTTTTTAAGGGAACATCGATATACCTTGAGAGTGCCGTCTTGGGATCATTGGCCAGGAATGTATTGGTGCTCTCATCATAGAGAAACTCCCAGGGAATAGCAGCTATCTGGGGCTTTTCAAAGATCAGTCGCAAGCGGACGCCTCGTCCGGTGCTTTCCCCTTCGGCCAAAACAGCAGCTAAATGATTGGAGATACTCTTGTCGAAGAGTGCATCAAACAGGATTTTGCCCAGCTTCTTGAGGAGCTCTCCATCGGTATCATCCTTGTCAATGGCATCTAACATCGGACGGATTTCATCTGGATTGAGATTGAGCCGGCCATATGATTCACCCAAATCCGATGATGCCAGTACATCTGCGTCATCTTGAACCCTTATAGAGAGATCAATATAATCCATGCTTTATGGCCCCAGAAATATAAATTCTGAAATGTGGCGTGGATTTATGCGGCTATCAGCGGTCCGACTAATCCCAGCCATCACTGCCCCGGAATCCTTTCTTATTCATTGGCCTCACGCTTCACAACATGATTTTATTTTCGAAGACACCATCTGTAATTGAATCCAGCGAAATTGCACCCAACGCAGATAAACTGATATATTATACTCAATTGATCAGTTAATATGTTTTTGGTTGATCATATTGCCCGATAGAAATAATCTTCGTAGTATAGATTTCATTTAAATTTAGAACCGTGATTTCTGCAACTTCAGCTCAGGAAAATTATATATCAACTAAAGCCTATTCTAACCATTT
The DNA here is from genome assembly GCA_963813075.1 of Methanotrichaceae archaeon. Taxonomy (GTDB): domain Archaea; phylum Halobacteriota; class Methanosarcinia; order Methanotrichales; family Methanotrichaceae; genus Methanothrix. Next base: position 72,228 of record CAWEXU010000010.1, on the reverse strand, counting down.
AATGGTGACGAAATGCCGAGAGTGATACGCTTCGAGATAATGCAGACCAGCCTGAGCGCGCTACGAAATTTTATTCTGATGTCTGGCAGTTGATCGCATCTATGTACGGGCCCGTATGGCAAAGACATAAGCGGAAAGCTCTCGGAGATGCTTGATAATGGATGACGGATGAGAGTCTGCAATGATAAAGACTGAGAGGATTTATAATGCTGCACCAGGCAGCGGCTTTAGAATACTGGTGGATAGGCTCTGGCCCAGGGGCATGACCAAAGAGGCGGCTAAAGTAGACCTCTGGCAAAAGGAGATAGGTCCCAGCGATGAGTTGAGGAAATGGTTCGGCCATGATCCAGGCAAATGGGAGGAGTTCAAAAAGAGATTTTTCAAAGAGCTTGACGGGAAGGCCGAGCTCGTGGATCAGCTCATCGTAAAAGCGAGGGAGAGTGATCTGGTCTTTCTATATGCAGCTAAAGATGAACAGCACAATAATGCGGTGGCATTGAAGGAGTATATCGAAACAAAAATGAATGAAATTGACTCATCGATATGATCATTTGAAAGAGAAAATCCAAACCACCTAATTATTTCAATTTTTTGATGTTAGTATCTGAAATAGCTCTTGGCTCCGTCGAGCAAACGTATATATTCATGCTTAGTGATGACATATCGGCGAAGGGATGAAGGCAGATTCAGGCAGAGAGGAAGTTGAAATGCAGGATAACGAGCATAAGAGGCTGGAGGAGATAATCGATAGATATAACGGCCAGGATGGATCTTTAATTCAGCTTCTTTTAGACCTGCAAAGCGAGTTCAACTGGATCTCAAAAGATGCCCTCCGAGAGATATCCGAGAGACTGAAGATTCCCCGAAGCCGGATATACCGGATAGCCAGCTTCTATGAGGCCATAAGCCTGAAGCCCATTGGAAAACATAAAATAAGCGTATGCATGGGCACTGCCTGCCAGGTGCGGGGATCTCAGACGATACTGGACAGAACCGAATCGAAGCTGAAGATAAAACAGGGCGGGACAACCCCGGACATGAAATTCACCCTGAAACGGGTCAACTGCATGGGATGCTGCGCCATAGGCCCGGTAATAGTAGTGGATGATGATTACATTGGCCGGGTGACATCGGACAGAGTGGAAAGGATACTAAAAAAGTACGACTGAATCGTTGAATATCAGCATGAGGCACAGTGAGAATCGAGGACTTTGCTAGCTATCACCGCATTCTGGCAGGACCACAGCAAATAACCATGGCACTCAACGGAAATGACAGCATGCAACGAGAATCAGGGCGTGTAGAAGGATGGTGAGGCTGAGATCAATTGAAGAGCTCGAACGGCTCAGATCGGAAATTCTTTCCAGAAGAGATCCTGCAAAGCCCCTGATCGCAATCTGTGCCGGAACAGGCTGCCTGACCCTCGGGGCCAGATCGGTGGTTAAAGCTTTCCATGAATACCTCCTCCAAAAAGGCCTGGAAAAGGAGGTAGAGATCAAAGAGACCGGATGCCCTGGATTTTGCGAAAAAGGAACCCTGATGGTGATCTACCCCAGAGGGGTCTACTATATCGGTGTCCAGCCGGGTGATGTGCCCGAGATAGTTGAGGAGACAATACTAAAAGGCAATCTGGTTGACCGCCTCCTCTATAAAGATCCCGAAACGGGTGAGAATGCCGTCATCGAGAGCGAGATTCCCTTTTATAAGCATCAGATGAGGCATCTAATAAAAAATAACATAAAAATAAATCCTAAAAATATAGAAGATTATATAGTGCTGGGTGGCTACAGTGCCCTGGCCAGAGCTCTCTATAAGATGACCCCGGAAGAGGTGATCGATGAGGTGAAGAGATCCAATCTCCGGGGAAGAGGAGGAGGCGGATTTCCCACCGGGCGGAAATGGGAATCGACCCGAAATGCTCCGGGCGAGCCCAAATATGTGATCGTCAACTGCGATGAGGGAGACCCGGGCGCCTTCATGGACCGGGCACTGATGGAGGGCAATCCCCATAGCGTCCTGGAAGGGCTGATCATCGCCGCCTACGCCATGGGATCGCATAGCGGCTTCATCTATGTGCGTATGGAGTACCCACTGGCGGTCCAGAACGCGACTATTGCCCTGCAACAGGCACGGGAGTATGGCCTGCTGGGCGAGAATATCCTGGGCACAGGCTTTGATTTTGATGTGTCCATTCATCGGGGTGCCGGCTCCTTTGTCTCCGGAGAGTCGACCGCTCTGATGAACGCTCTGGAGGGAAAGGTGGGCGAACCCAGGCCGAAGTACGTCCACACCTCCGAGATGGGGCTCTGGGGCCGGCCCAGCGCCCTGAACAACGTCGAGACCTTTGCCAATGTGCCTTTGATCATAAAACATGGCGCAGAATGGTTCAACTCCATCGGCACAGAGAAGAGCAAAGGGACCAAGATCTTCTCCCTGGTGGGCAAGGTGAACAACACCGGTCTGGTGGAGGTCCCCATGGGAATGACCCTGGCCGATATAATCTACAAGATTGGGGGAGGAATTCCCGAGAACAAGAAGCTCAAAGGGGTGCAGACCGGTGGGCCATCAGGAGGAATTATCCCGGCCAGGTTTCTGGGAACACCGGTGGACTTCGACGAGCTGACCCGTCTGGGCTCCATGATGGGCTCGGGGAGCATTATCGTCATCGACGAGGATACCTGTGCCGTCGACCTGGCCCGCTACTTTGTGGACTTTCTCTGCAGCGAGTCCTGCGGCAAATGCCTTCCCTGCCGGGAGGGGCTCAAGCAAATGCGAGAGATACTCGATGCCATAGAATCCGGCCGGGGCACGGAGTCGGATATCGAGAATCTGCAGGAGATCGCAGAACTGATGAGAACAGCATCTCTCTGCGCCCTGGGACGAACGGCAGTCAACCCGGTCCTGAGCACCATTCGCTATTTCAGAGAGGAATACGATGCCCATATCAAAGAGAAAAGATGTCCCGCTCTCTCCTGCAAGTCCCTTGTATCTTACACCATAGACCACAGAACTTGCATCGGCTGCGACTTGTGCCGGGAGAACTGCCCTCAGGGGGCAATCGATGCGGATAGAAGAGGATTCTCGGTTATCGATCAGTCAAAATGTATGCGATGCGGGATATGCTTTGAGGTCTGCCCCAAAAAGGTCAGAGCGGTTGTAAAAGAGTCAAGGGGGAGAAGTTGAAATTCTGGATCGATGATCAGCAGATAGAAACCGAGACTTCCAGCACTATTCTTGAGGCGGCCCTATCTATCGGAATCCGGATTCCCACTCTGTGCCATCACCCTGCACTTGAGCCCTTTGGCTCTTGCAGGCTCTGCACTGTGGAGATAGAAAAGGCTGGCCGAAAGAGGTTCGTTACCGCCTGCAACTATCCGACAGAAGACGGGCTGGTGGTAAGGACGGCAACCCCTGCCGTGCTGGACATCAGGCGGATGATAATAGAGCTTTTCTTTGCCAGGTGCCCCGGGGAAAAGAGGATACAAAACCTGGCAAAAGAGTATGGTATCTCTGAGCCCAGGTTCAGGACCGAGAATGAGAAATGCATTCTCTGCGGCCTGTGCTGCCGGGTCTGTGCAGAGCTTGTGGGCGTATTTGCCATCAATTTCCAGAATCGTGGCACTGAGAGGGATGTGGATGCGCCTTACGGAGAGCTGTCAGAGGACTGCATTGCCTGCGGTGCCTGTTTTTTGGTCTGCCCCACCAGTGCCATATCCGACCAGAGAAACATCTTCCCCCTGAGTCCCGAGGACTGCCAAAAGATCGAAGAGGAGCACCTGAACGGTAATAGGGACAATGACCTGGGAGTCTACAGCGACATCCTCGCTGCCAGGACCGATATCAAGGGCCAGGATGGGGGAGTTGTCACCGCCCTATTAGCCAGAGCCATGGAGAAGGATCTAATTGATGCTGCAGTGGTAGTATACGAAAGGGAGACATATGGGGGAAAGGCGGCAGCGGTGGATGATGTAGAGGGAGTGGTGAAGGCCAAGGGGACCAAGTATGTGCGGGTCTCAGCCATAGAGCCGCTTTTAGATTCTTTGAGAGAGGGAAAGAGAAGAATTGCCGTGGTTGGCACGCCCTGTCAAATAAGGGTGATCAGAAAGATGGAGCAATCGGGCTACTTTGAGGATGAATTTCCAGACGCGGAGATATTTCTCATTGGCCTGTTCTGCTTTGAGAGCTTCGACTATAGAAAATTAAGAGTTCATTTAAAAGAGCTTTTAGGTGTGGATATCGAGAAAGCAGAACGGATTCAAATCGCAAAAGGAAAATACACTGCAACTCTCGGGGATATGGAGCACTCTTGCAGCGTGCGAGAGCTGGAGAATGATATCCGCGAAGGCTGCCGATTTTGCCAAGATCTGGTCTCAAGGCTGGCCGATATTTCCATAGGCTCAGTTGGAAGCCCGGAAGGATATTCAACAGTGATCATCAGATCCGAAAAGGGCAAGCGGCTAATGGAAGGACTGCCGCTCAAGCGGAAAGAGGCAAGAATTGAGGATATCGTGAAGCTGGCCAGGATGAAGAGGAAGAATGCAGATAGGAATCTTGAGAGGATCAGCTTATCATAATCAGTAGATAAGATGTTTATAAATATTTTTCTAATATTATAAATTTTAAATAGAATTAATGAAGCTATGGATGATGTTCCTCGAAGCTTTCGTCTGAACCGTTCAGGTTCCACTGGAATCTTGGCCATAGCAATGCCATAAGCATAATAATAGAGGTCGGAAGGAGCAGGACAGGAATGAACTGAAATTATGATTTCATATGCAGGAAAGCCAGTCCGGCCGGGTGAGAGCACATGAACGGTTGCTGCTCAGATGAATGAACTTCTCTATGCTATAGACACCGGTCAGGTCCTCTTGCGCGAGGCCGTAGATCTCATGGCGGCCGTAGATGCCCGGCTCAGTATCCCTGGACTGCCAGGCAATGTGGGCTTTGCCGGCGACAGAAGAGCTCATGCTGGCTTTCAGGGTTGCATTGCCTCTGCTGCCCTCAGCTACACTGCCGGAGGGATGAAAAGACTGGCTTATGACCTCAGTTTCCTTTTCCAATTGATCGAAGTCCGAGTACGATTCGGTGACGCTGGCACCGGCATCGTAGTTCTTGACGCAGAGGTAATTTGAGGTGTCCATATTGGCCATGGCCTGATAGAATGATGCGGGCATGCCGGAAGCGGCAAGGCTGATGAACAGAAAGACAACTGAAACTGCTATTGCCCTCATAAACCAGATACGACCTCAAATCAATTCCAGGCCCATCTCCTATTTAAGGCGCATGCGCGGATCTAAAAAAGACAAAACCGTTAGCCAGACAATGTCTCGACCGTCAGGAAAAGTCAACCTTAATTGTGATAAAGCCTCAAATAAAAAAAATTTGATTTGACTTAGAGCGGTATGAATCCATACTCTGCGGCGATCTCCTGGCCCTTGGAGCCCAGCATGAAATCTATGAAGGCCTGAGCGCCGGCAGTTGCATCATCATAGGTATAGAAGTACAGCTTGCGAGCCAGCTCATAGCTTCCATCTTTGATGGTCTCCTCCGTTGGCACAACTTCATCAAGAGTTATGGTGCCTATTGAATCATCCTTGACATAGGAGTATCCCAGGTATCCAATGGCCTGCTCGCTCCCGGTGAGGGCAGTCTTGATCTCGGCATTGCTGCCCGCGGTTGTGCTCACGCCCGGAGTCTCGGCGGACTTGTCGCCCATGATCTCCTCATTGAAGGTGTCCCGGGTTCCAGAGCCCTGCTCTCTTCCTATGGCCAGTATCTCCTCATCCGGGCCGCCAAGCTCCTCCCAGTTGCTGATCTCGCCGGCATAGATTCCCTTGACCTCATCTTTCGTCAGAGAGGTCACGCCTGCATCATAGATCTCCCGGCTGACTGCAATCACTATGCCATCGTAGCCGATCAGATTCTCCTGGAACTTGTCACCGAACTTCTCCCGCTCGTCATCAGTGACCTCTCTTGAGGCCATGGCTATCTCGGAGTTGCCCTCGGCGATGTTTTTCATCCCCACGCCGGTGCCCCCACCAGTGACAGTAACCTTGTGATCCGACTGCTCCTCGTTAAAGACCTCTGCCCCGCCTTCAGCCAGAGGCAGAACGGTTGTCGAGCCTGCAATGCGAACGGTATCCTTTGCCCCAACCATGGTAGTGCCGGTTGCACATACGATCATGGCGATCAACAGAGCTCCAAACAGCTTTCTCATCAATTCACCGCCGGAAGCTCTGCAGGAATAATATCTAAATCTAACCTAAATAAAATATGGTATTATACTTACCGATATTATGCACCCATAGACTATATAGATTGTCCAGAGTCTAGTTGATCAAACCATTGGCTACCGTCTTTCCCAGATCCGTGCACCTCTCCAGGTCCTCTTTAGTGGGCATCTGGACCGCTGTTGTCCCTGGCTCGATGACCGACATGCCAAAGGATTTCATCCGATCGATCAGAATGGGCACCCCCTCGCCGCTCCATCCGTACGACCCAAAGGCCACTCCCACCTTTCCCTTTAAATCGAGCTTCTCCAGCTGGGCAAGGAATGGGTCCATGCTCTTGATCAGCTTGTTGTTATAGGTCGAGCCGCCTAAAATGACCGCATCGGCGTCCTGGACGTCGCCAGATTTCGCCTGAAATACTCCTTTCAGCAGTACATCCACGCCTGCAACGCTCTTCGCTCCACCGGCAATGGCCTCTGCCATCTTCTTCGTCTTTCCCGATTGGCTGGCATAAATTATGGCAATCTTCGGCATAATAATCGCTTGTGCCTTTCATTCCAGTTTTATAACTAGTTAATGGTGGAATGAAAGTGATTGGGATCTATACGCGCCTCCTCCCCACCCAGAAGGATGGGACTATGGCGCTGATTTAAAAGTTGAAGTTAATAATCTCAGTACTAGATACTTTTATGGATATAAGATAGATTGATAAGGTAGTCTCAATCATGCCTGTTCGCTCGATAACAAGCAGAAGGGAAGAATGAATACATCCTCGTTGAATCTCATCGTCGGCGGCATTGGACTGATTATCATGCTTGTTGGACTCCTCCTGCTCAACTATCCCACGCTCGAGCCCGTGCTCGGAACGCCATTGGCGGGCATCGGCGGCTCCATTCTTGCCACGGCGATAGTCAATTGGATTCTTACCCGCCAACTCGGAAGCATTCCTATCAGCTCAATCGTCGAGGCTCTGGCGCAAAAGACCGAGTTCATGCGAACGAACCAGGAAGCAGAGCTAACTTTTACTTATCAGGACGATAGAGTCAAACTTGAAAAACGACACCTCTACTATTTGCGAAATACGCGACACTATACCCGTCCTCACCGCATATCAATGTTCACTGACACCTCGCCTGCTTCAGATATACATCGAAGCGGCTTCATTCTTGTTCTCGAACCCGACGGAACGAAGCTTGAAGGGCCGTCGTTGGCCAGATATGTATCCTTTGAGAGCGGAAAACATGTGTTTCGAAAGACATATGATCTTCAGCCAGGTGATAAGAACGCCTTCGAGTTTCGCTCTGTTGACTACTATCGACTTTCTGACCGCATGATTTGGACGGTTCAGGATCTTTCGGAGAATTTTCGGGTCAGAATAAAAAACCAAACCGGATGGAAAAACGTATTCAAGGTGAAGATCAATCACCACTGCGAACAGGATATCCTTGATCAGATGAAGCTGATAGAGGAATCGAATGAAATCATCTTCGAATTCAATGCAGAGATACTTCCCTACCAGGGATTCGAGGTCATGTGGGACTTTTCCGCGGAAAATCAAACCTGAGCCTCAAAGCCTCTAATGAAGATAGACCGGATCCGTCTCCAGCAGCCTCGCAGCAGCATAAGCGGGGAAGACATCAGAGATCGTGCTGCCATACAATTCTGAGAGCAGAATGCACTCCAAGCCCAGGGTCATTGCCGCCTCGGCAACCAGCCACTCTCCGATTCCCGCTGCCGCCACCCTTTCCAGGCCGTGCCTCTCTGCCTGCCTCTCCATGGCCGAAACAAGAATTCTCTTCTGCTCGGTGCAGGCCTGCTCCGCTATGGCCATGGCACCGCGTTCCCCAATCTCCTCCAGGTCGGCGCAGACCGAACGGGCCAGCCGGCGGAGGGATGAAGAGCGACCCCGGTCTTTTCCGTCTGCTGTATCGCAGGAATACCGATCCTGATCTATATGCCCCAATGCAAGATGAGCATCGGCGATGATGGCGAACAGCTCCGGGGCAAGCGGCACATGATGTCCTCTGATTCTGGCCACGGGCAGAATGGAATCGAGACGTGTTCGCAATAGGCCCATGTAGACCAGCTCTCCGGAGGCCAGGCGGAGGAAGTCGGTCTTCGCTGCCAGGGGCTTTGACTTAATGGGAATCAGGTCGGTGGTGGTGCTGCCCATGTCCACAAAAAGAGAGGTGCCTAGCTCGCGAGCCAGAAGCTCAGCCGATGCGGACCAGTTGGCTGCAGCGAGATCCATGACAGCGAGATCCATGTTATCTGCCGCCATGATATCTGTCACATCCTTTCTCGCAAACCCGGCATGTCCCCAGAAATAGACCGGACAGGAGAAGGCCCGGCAGGCCGCATTCATGATGCTCTCTAATCCCTCTTTTTTAGAGGAAAAGCAGTCGGCAAGCTCTCCGGTGATGACCACCGCCACCGCCTCCGGCTTCTGCTCTGCATTGATTCTCTTCAGCACCTTCTCCAGGGGCGAGTTCTTCCAGAGGGGAAGATAGACGCTCCTGGCATATTTGCCGTCAACACTAGCCGCCTTGGTGTTCGCCCCGCCGATATCCAGACCCAGGATCATCAACGAGCAAACCTCATTCGAACCATAAAAGCTTTAGGTCGGGAGGTGATTTAGGCCACTAACTTTTGGAGATTATGATCATGGCCGCTAAGGAGAAGATTGCAGAGCCCACTTACCTGGAATGTGGTTTCGGAGAGCTGGAATACAAGGTCATAAAATCAGATATATGCTGCCGCTGTGGCACCTGCGAGGCCCTCTGCCCCAGGATTGAGCATGTGGAGGACAGGCCAGAGCTGGTGATGTACGACCCCCACTGCGGCCTGTGCTTCACCTACTGCCCCAGAAACTTCCTGGATATGGGCCAGATGGAGTCAAAGCTCTTCGGAAGAACCCGGAAACCGGAGGAGAAGCTGGGCATATACAAAAAAGCGGTCTCCGCTCAGGCCGTATCCCGCGAAGGTATTGCTCAGGATGGCGGTGTGGCCACTGCTCTGCTCGTTTATGCCCTGGAGTCGGGGATGATCGACTGCGCCATCATCACCGACAAGGATGAGGAGTGGAGGACGGTATCCCGGGTTGTTACCAGCGCGGAGGAGATCAAGTCCGCTGCCGGCACCAAGTACACCATAAACAACAGCGTCAACGCCCTGGCCGAGGCCATGAATATGGGATTCGAGAAGATCGGCTTTGTGGGGACGCCCTGCCAGATTCAGGGGCTGAGAAAGGTTCAGCTGATCGAGGAGCCCTACCAGTTCGGCCAGGATAAGATCGCTCTTCTCGTTGGCCTGTTCTGCATGGAGAACTTCGACTACGAGCTGCTCATGAACGGCCTGGTGAAGGGCAGGTTCGGCCTGGATCCCAAAGATGTAGCACGCTTTGAGATCAAGAAGGGCATGTTCCGGGTGATCGATAAGCAGGGCAAGGTCAATGAGGTGAAGCTGGAGGAGACGGACCAGTACAACTTCAAGGGATGCGGGCCGTGCTTTGACTTTGCCAGCGAGCTGGCAGACATATCCGTGGGCAGCGTGGGATCGGGTGACGGCTGGTCGACTGTTCTCACCCGGACGGACAAGGGGGAGAAGCTTTACTCCGGTGCCCTGGCTGCAGGTGCCCTGCAGGAGAAAGCAGTCTCGGAGAAGGGGCTGGCCCTGGCGGGCAAGCTCGCCGGGAATAAAGAAGCCCGGTTTGAGGCCAAGTCAGTCGAGATGAATGTCAAGAACATCTCTCGCTGAGCGGGAACTCTGACTTACATGCTCTCAGTCGGGCTGGCTGGAAAGCCGAACTCTGGCAAATCCACCTTTTTCAAGGCTGCGACCCTGGTAGAGGTGGATATAGCCAACTATCCATTCACCACCATTGACGCCAACCACGGCGTCTCCTATGTGCGCGTCCCCTGCCCATGCAAGGAGCTGGGCATTGAGAAGGGCTGCGGGAGATGCAAGGATGGGGTGCGCTTCATCGCCATCGAGCTGATCGACGTTGCCGGCCTGGTGCCGGATGCACACCTCGGCAAGGGCCTGGGCAATGAGTTTTTGGATGCCCTGCGGGTGGCGGAGGCAGTCATTCATGTGCTGGACGCCTCCGGCGGCACAGACGCCGAAGGAAACCCGGTGGGCACGGGCAACTACGATCCCGTATCGGATGTAAAATTCCTGGAGTACGAGATCAGCATGTGGCTCAATGGCATCATCAACCGCAACTGGGAAAAGTTGATGAGGAACTTCCGGGCATTGGGGGGCAAGCCGGACCAGGTCTTAATCGAGCAGATGGCGGGGGCGGGGGTCTCTGACAGCCACATCCGTCGCGCCCTGACCGAGATGAAAAAGGACCTGGGAGCCTGGAATGAGGAGGACGTGAAGAATTTCGCCATTCTTTTGCGCAGGTACAGCAAGCCCATGATCCTGGCGGCCAATAAGATGGATGTCGCTCCGCCGGAGAACGTGAAAAAGCTCCTTGCCCTCAAGGACGAGATGGTGATACCGGTCAGCGGAGCAGCGGAGATCGCTCTGCGGATGGCGGAGAAGGCGGGCCTGATCAGCTACCGGCCTGGGGACCCGGATTTCCAGATCAAGGGCGAACTCAGCCCCGCCCAGAAGGCGGGCCTGGAGAAGATCAGGGCCTTGATGAAGGAGTACGGCGGGACCGGGGTGCAGGAGTGCATCAACCGGGCGATATTCGAGCTGTTGGACTACATCGTCCTCTATCCGGTGGAGGATGAGAGCAAGTTCACCGACCGCAAGGGAGTCATTTTGCCCGACGCCTTCCTGATGAAGCGGGGGAGCACCGCCCGGGACCTGGCCTTCCGGGTGCACTCGGATATCGGCGAGAGCTTCCTCTTTGCCATCGATGCCAGGACCAAGATGAGGCTGGGGGAGAAGCACGAGCTGAAGGACGGGGACGTGATAAAGATAGTCTCGACGAAGTGAGAGGGGCAAGACTATCATAATCGCTTTTTTTAGATTAACTTTATTCAATTACTATATATTAAAGATTAATACCCATAGCTTTCATCTATCAAAAGCAGCGTGACCCGGCCAGGCTGGGACTCATTGGCGAGGATGACGCATTTTCCAATCTTGCTCGGGACCCCATAAACATTCTGGGATCGAACATCCTCCAGGGGAAAGGTGTACTCCCATATGCGGCGCAGAGCATCATCCAGGGTGGGTACGATCTTATTCGCTCCTGCCACCAGCAGCAGCTTCCCGGCGCCATAAGGCCAGGCGCCTACTCTGCTCCCGGTAGCATCACAGGCCACCAGCTCCCCGGTCTGGGCAATGGCATTCACTCCGGAGAGGAAGTAATCGGAGGTGACGGTCTTTCGCCTGATCCTGGCTCTCTTCTGAGCATCGTCCTCTCCTGTCACCGCCAGCTTCAGATCCTTCCATTCGTGCTTGCCGCTGTCCATTAGCTCCTGAAAGCCAATCTCGATGAGGGTGGTCGATGAGCCATTCATAACCTCCGATCCGGGAGGAATCAACTCCCTGATCCTGGCCAGAGCCTGGTTTCCATCTGCCAGTCGCTCCACCTGAATGCCCCTCTCTTCGATGGCTTTTACGGTTGATGCAATGACCTGCTCCTCAGGTATTCGGTTCCATTTCTCCGTATCCAGATTTAGCTTGGGCAATAGGTTAATTGCGCTGAATTTGCTTGGGTGTACCATCTTCATCTCCTCATATCATCAAATGCCCGGGCCATTATGCAGAAAGCCAAATTGCAGACTTGCTTCAGGGGCAAAAGGCTTGATACTATATCCGAATTTCTTCCGATATAGATGCGTTTAGAAAGAATATGATCCTGTAACCGGATATAGTCTTCCCCAGCGATCCGGGGGAATTCGTTCTGAGACCGAAATGCTTTTATGCTTATACATAACAATTAATAGTGATAGATATTAGCTGAAATGTATTCAAATGGAGGAAGACGAAAATGTCTATGTTAGATGACCTCTCACTCCAAAAGACCGCTTTGCTCAAACGCAGATCGGCACTGCTTAAGCAATTAGAGCGATGCATGGCCGAAACTGAACAGATAGATCATGAGATCTCAGTGATAGAGAGCTGTGAGCTTGAATACGACCTGCACAGGAACATAGAAATGATGCCAGCAGATCACAGTAGAATAAGAGCCTTTTAGGGCCTCCCGATAGCAGGCTACATCCCACCTCAGCCGATCCCGCCGCAGCCTATCCTACCGCAGGCTATATTTCTCTGGCTTCACAATGGCCTGAATAGAGAATTCAGTTATGAGGCTTGAAAAATGGGGATGTCTGCAACCAGAGTAGTATTAATAAGCCTGTTTTTGATGGTGGGAATGCTGCTGCCAGGAATTATCTGGCAGCCCAAAGGATCCTTTGAGGTATGGAGCGTCGAGGAGAACGACTTTCCTGATAATGGCAGCTCAGAGGAGAAGGGAACCTTCCTGCTCAATTATGCCATACTGGCCCCTTCCATCTACAACACCCAGCCCTGGAGTTTCAATGTCTCCGGAGACAAGATCCTGATCTTTGCTGATGAATCCCGATGGCTCGAAGATCGCGGACAGCAATAAGAGAGATATGTATATCAGCATTGGCGGAGCGCTTGAAAACCTGATCGTAGCAGCAGACCATTTCGGCTACAATAGCACAGTCAGCTACCTTACGGAATCGGACCTGTCCGAATCAGATTTCCTAAAATCGGACCTTCCGGAATCGTATCATCCCGTGGCCAGAGTCTCATTGCAGCCCGGTGCTATAAGCTCAATGGACCCACGCCTCTTTTCTGCCATCACCTCGACAAATAGCAGTAACCGCGAGCCTTGAGGCATCTGATGGCCAGATTGTGCAAAAAGCCGAGCTGAGGGATATCGAAGCCATCATGGACCTCGTGGACCTCATGGCCCTCAACACGGATCAGGATATCGGCATCTTTCTCTCCGACGATCCTCTGACCAAAAAGAGACTTCTCGATCTGACAGAGGAGGCAGACCGATCACTATACTCTAATGTCACCTTTAAGAGCGAGCTGGGCCACTGGCTCTCCCGAGGAGCCATGGGGCCGACAGGAGTCCAGGCCAAGGTCGAGCAGATAAAGGTGGCATTCATGGACAGCGTCCCCGGCCAGATAAAAAAGGATAAAGAGACCATCAATAGCTCTCTATATCTGGGATTTGTCACCAGCGAGAAAAATGATCTTCAGTCTCAGCTCAGGGCCGGGCGGGTGTACGAGCGCTTCAGGCTCTCAGCCATATCTGCTGGGTTGAGCCTTCAGCCCATGAACCGGGCGCTGCAGGCTGTGGAGACGGAATCCGAGGCAAAAGGACTTTTAAATGACTCATTTGTTCAGCAGATCTTCTGCCTGGATGATGTTGGGCCCGCCAATGAGCTCACTCCCAGAAGGCCGATGGAAGAGGTATTAGTCTAAAGGTGCTCTATACTCCCGGCAGGGCATTTCCTGGGTTCTCTGGTGCTGTCCCCGGCACCGCTCCAATCCAGGTATAATACGAATCGGCTGGATAGCCAAGGATTCTTCCGCTGGCATCGGGCTTCAATACCCCGGTGCTGGATGATCTTACCGGGGCAGGGATAGGATAGCGGGTAAACTCGTTTATCAGCGTCCTGTTATCGCCAAACGAGGCCCAGAGGAACTGGTTATAGCTATCCAGATAGGTATTATACTGCCCGGAATAGTCTGTCACATACTGCCCTCTTCCATAGTATTCTCCCATGAATAGCCCGATCTTCAATCCATTGGCCACCCCTCTCTGATACTCGCTCATCTCCGCAAAAACCGGCACCAAGAAGGCCAAAAATAGCACAATCAAGAATGCTGCTGTCCTGATCTTAATTATCATAGTATCCTCGCGGCCAGAGACTCTTGAATTAGGTTTATAGCTTTCTCCTGGATAAAATGAATAAAAAAATAGTAATTGCCTGGACTTCATTTCATTCCCTTGAAGCATTCCTCCAGGTGCCCTTTGTCGATCCTCTTTGTGAAGAGGCTCACCACAATGGTGGCGATCATTGCCAGGGGCAAAGCGACCAGGATCGGGTCCACCACCGGCCAGGGCATCTGGGCCACCAGCAGATCCCTGCCCAGGAGCATCTTGCTTATTCCCAGCGGCACTGCCTCTGCCTTATGAACAAATAGATACCAGAAAACGGTAACAAATGTCCCCGTCAACAGGCCGGCAATTGCTCCTGCCCTGGTAGCTCCCTTCCAGTAAAGAGCAGTGGTGTACATGGGAAGGAATGCGGATGCGCACAGCCCAAAGAAGATCGCGGTGCCGCGAGCGATGATATTATCGGGGAGAATGTAGCCCAGGGTGACGGCGATTATCATGGCCACAATTATTCCTGCTCTGGTGACCATTATTGAGCCCCCACCCTTCTTATGGCTGATCGTCTCATAAATATCCCTGCCAATGGCGCTTCCCTGGGTATGAAACTGGGAACTGGATGTGGACATCGCTGCCGCCAGGAGGGTGAGCATGAAAAGGTATACAAACCATTCAGGCATTGCCGCATTGATGTAAATGGGTATGATGCTGTCGGCATTGCCCTTTGCTACATTTATGGCAATATCGCCCTGTCTTTGGAAAAAGAAGACATTGGAGAGGGCACCGACAGTGAAGGCCACCCCGGTCATGAAAAGAATGAATATGCCTCCGATCAGCGTTCCCCGGTGCAGCTCCTTGCTGGACTTGACGGTCATGAACCGGACAGCGAGCTGGGGCATGGCTAAAACCCCTATTCCCACCCCGAGCACAATGGTGGAGACCAGTGTCCACCACCAGCTGCTGCCTAAGGTTGGCATTTCCGTCCAGCCCACATGCCCCATCTGAGCGAGATTTTCAGGAACCAGATGGGCCATATTGGTGAGAGCCTGGTGGGCAGCGGTTATCCCTCCCAGATGGGTGTAGGTCATAAACAGCAGAAATGCCATGCCAACGAACATGATGGTACCCTGGAAGGCATCAGTATACATAACCCCCCGAAGCCCTCCCCAGATAACATAAGCCGCGATTATAATAGAATATATGAACAGGGCCACATGGAAGTCTATGGCTAAAGTGGTCTCCATGAAGCGTGCTGCTCCTATCAGGACCACTGATGCATAAAGGGGCATTCCAAGGAAGATGACCAGCCCGCTGAAATACTGGATAAACCGGCTGTCGAATCTCTTTCCCAATAGCTCCGGGAAGGTCATGGCACCGAGGTTGTGGCCCATTCTTCTGGTCCTCTTGCCATAGATGACAAAGGCTATGAAAATGCCGACAAAGATATTGAAGAACGTAAGCCAGAGCAGGCCCATGCCGAAAAGTCCTGCGTTACCGCCAAACCCGACTATGGCCGAGGTGCTGATGAATGTGGCACCATAGCTCATGGCCATGATATAAGGATGGGCCTTCCTTCCTGCTACCAGATAGCCCTCTGTGTCTTTGGTGCCTTTCCAGCCGCGATAGCCTAAATAGAGAGTGACCAGAAGATAAATCAATATGATAACATTGAATAAAAGCAGATTCATTCCCGTCACAACCCAAGCTCTTTCTCTTCCATCTCTTCCTCATTCGATTCCCAGGCGGCTTCCTCTACGATCTCCTCTGCCTCCCTCTCACCGCCTCTATTCCAATAAATGATTCCATAGATCACGCACAAGAGCGTGCTTAGAATGCTGAGAAGATAGACCCCCCAGATCCAAGGATCCTCAATGCCGAGCATGCATAACACCAACCATGTTGCTGTAGCTTAATTCTGAATCCTATTGCTGGCCATAGCCTGAGGCTCTAGCCCGCACAGCCACAATACTTCCTCGGTTCGCAGGAAGGACTATTGTGGTAAGTGGTAGCACGTGGCATTGCTCAAGCTATAAGGATGTCGGTCAGAATTATACATTATGTTTTTTTCTACGTGGTATACCAAAGATCAAATTAATTTATATTAATAGTTCTAATACCGATCTTGGCGGCACATTGAGGATCTTAACTGCGATATCCACAAACAGATCCTCTTGTTGCTGCCGATCCATTCCAAAATTGTCATCTAGACGGAGCCGTTCCATCTCCAGAGCAATTAGCCTGACCTGGGTCTTGGCAATCTTATGGCGCTGCCCAAGATCGGCAATCAGGTTCATGAAAAAGCCTATACTTCTGAGCCGTTCAGAAGAAAGGTTTTTGATCAGGCCGCATTCGGTGCAATAGGGATGGGGTTTCAGACCTCGCTCTCTGCCTTCAAAGTAGTACGGCAACCATATTTTTTCTCGGCTGCCGGATAGATTGTGTTCACAGGCGGACATCTAAATCTACTTCCTTCAATTTATGATAAGGAACTATATGCTTTAAGAACTTTTTGACTTGAAAAGGTCATATTTTTACAAATATTTTATTTCGCACTATCGAAAGCTTTAAGGCTTTTGCAGGAGGACACCTTGAAGGTGATTTTATTGTCAATCAGACTAAGAACGAGCATCCTGTTGCTGGCCATTTCAATGCTGTCCGGTCTAACTGTTGCGGCAGAAGAGACAGATGAGTATGCAGTGAACCTGGCCAGTAACGATTCTATCGGGACATTTATGGTCAACGAGACGGGTTTTACCCTCTATTACTTCTTAAGTGATCCAGGAGACGGCAACAGTACTTGCTCAGGGGATTGTCTTGACGCCTGGCCTGCTTTCTATGCGGAAAATATCACTGTCCCAGAAGGCCTGAACGCCTCCGACTTCGCTGATGCCATAAGGGCAGACGACGTGAAACAGACCGCCTATAAGGGATGGCCTTTATACACCTACATTGAGGATACCGCGCCAGGAGACTTTAAGGGACATGGAGCAAAAGAGGTCTGGCTTGTGGCCAGTCCCGAGGATTTTATCATAATTGAGTCCTGAAGATCATCCCTCTTCTGACTTCTTTTTTCCCAGCGTCTCCGCATACTTCAGATAATTGCAGGCTGGGCTTCCGATGGGGATGATTCTCCCCTGTACAGTGCCCTCAATAACCACGAGTTCCGCCACCGAAGGCGCTGACATCCGGGGCAGGGTCGTGCTCCCGGGACAGATTAGAAGCCTCCTCGACTTCTCAATAAGAGGACGGTGGATATGGCCGAAGACCAGGACCTCACAGTCCATCTCCCTGGCCATCATCTCCGCGCCCACCAGATCTGCGCCATGCGAGGCCATATGAACGATGCCTATTTTCACTCCATCGACATCGATCACTTCTCTTTCCGGCAGGAGTTTTTTGAGTGGAGGAGAGTCGGAGTTTCCCCTCACCGCCACCAGCCTTCCCAGATCCTTCAGGGCGGAATAGGCCCCAACGGAGACGAAGTCCCCGGCATGAAGGATTATATCCGCCTCGCTTGCCAGCTCGACCACCGCACCAGGGAGCCGGTCATCGTCCCCCAGATGAGTATCGGAGAGTGCAAGTATCCTGGTCTTCCCGCTCATAAGTGCATCCGCCTCATACGTGCATCCGCCTCATACGTGCATCCGCCTCATCCCTGCTTCTGCTATACCCAGGAACTCCGCGCCCACTGCTACCGCGCTGTTGGTGAATATGGAGGCGTTGATCTCGAAGATGGGATACCTGAACTTGGTGTAGTCGGACATCAGCCAGGTGGTAGAGGATGAATCGCCGCTGAAGAGACTCTGGTACTCCTCTTTCACCGGCACCACAGCAATATCCCTGGTCCTCCCGCATTTTCTCAGAATGGAGACCTGCCGGGACGAGGGATTGGCGGTTATGGGCATCACATCCGCCCCCTTCTTCAAGGCCATCGTCGTCCCCTCCAGGGTCTCATAGGTGTTGCCTGTCCCGGTTATTGGTATGTAGACATCGCCTATCTGAAAGCTCGGGGTATTGAAATCCCTCTCCCAATAGCTGATCTTGTTCAGATGGGTGAACCTCATCTCAAAAGCCCTGGCCACCAGACCGGATCTGCCCACTCCGCCGATGATGTATCGTCCGCTGCGGGGAAGGAGCCTGACCAGCCAGTTTTCCAGGTGCTCGGGATCCATGCCGGAGATGAGGCGGGCGTTCTCCATCAGGTCCATGATTATGGATCGATACTCCGGGCAGGTAGGATCGCAGACTCCCCTGAGCCGGCACTGAATGTCCGCGAAGAGGGCATTCAAAAAGGCCAGGACCTCCAGCTCGAACTCCGTGCCCAGAGGGGAGAGCCTGGAGCGCATATCCTTGTCTGTGGCATGCTTCGTCCGGGCCTTGATCACCAGAACGGAGCCCTTCTCATACTCGCTTACCATCTTGTAGGCAGTACTCTCTTCATTGGCGGTAATGAGCTTTAAATCCCCGCCGCGAGTAATGAAGTCGCTTATATATTTATTGACGGACTGTGTCTCTCCAGAGCCTGATATGGCAATGCCCAGGTTCATCCCTTTGCGGTAGTGCCTCTGAACCGGGTCCTCCAGAGTAAAAGGAAAAACGTTCTCGAAATGGTTCTGGATGAGCTGCATGAAGCTGTAGAGGGCAAGAGCGGACCGTCCCGCTGCAAGGCCATAGACGAATTTGTTCTCCGGGGTGGGCTGGAGAAAGTCCACCATGGACTCGGAGAATGCGGCGACGCTTGGCATATCCAGATCCAGCAGCTTCTCCAGGAAGCTGCATTGCAGATTCGTGGATTCGCGGAAGGTTTCTATCAGGCCTGACATAGTGGCTCAATGTAAAGCCCGGCAGAGATAAGTCTTCTGGGCCAGCCAATGCCAATCAGGTGACAATCTCGTCCAGCAGATCAAGCTCATTTGCCCGCTTGATCTCCTGAGCAATGCGCCTGCCGTTGGACAATCCCGGCTCGACGAAGTCGGAGTAAGGCGAGCCGCTGGTATAGAGGTTGGTTCCGGCGACGATTCTGGCCGATATCTCAAAGACCTTGAACTCCAGCTCGTCAGTAACTATGGTCTCCAAGCTGAAGGCGCCGATCATCCCTCCGAAGAGGTCGAGGCTGGTCTCCACCACCCTCTCCCCCAGCTCGAAGGCCCGGGGCAGGAGGGACTCGCGCAGGACCAGGGGGAGGTTGCCGGTGACCACAAAGCTGGGATAGATGCCCGCCTCAGCCAGCTCCTTCATGCTGCCGATGCGGAATATTTCGTCGGCATTCGACTCCACCCGCCGGTCTATGCCCAGCATCTCCAGCGACCCCTTGCTCAGTCGGTATCCGTCCGGCTTTATGGGTGAGTAGAAGAAATGGATGTAGTATCTGGTGCCCAGGATGAACTCCTGGATGGTGTACTTTTCCTGGCTGCTCATCTTGCTCTGAAGCTCTTCTTTGGTCTTGGCGATGAAAAAGCCCCGCCCCCCTTTGGCGCCATGATACTTGACGATGACCGGGCGGTCGATATCCTCCGCTTTTTCAAACCGCATGGGGACATTGACCCCGGCCTTGAGCATCCATTCCCTCTCCATCTCTCTATCGCTCTCCCAGGCCAGAACGCGACGGTTGCCGAAGGTGGGCACTGCCAGGGACTCGAACCGGTCAATCCCCAGATACTCGACCAGCGATCCATGGGGAATTACGATGACATTCTCTGCGGTCAGATCATCGGCATAATCCAGGAGAGCCTTATAGCTCTCGACGCAGACGAATTTATCTGGCCTGGCTAAGGGGAAGGCATCATAGAATCGGGGCGGCTGGCCGATGCAAAGGCCAAGTGTCTTGAATCCCTCCTTACGAGCGCCATGAAAGATTTGCAGGCTGCTGTGCGAGCAGATGGTGGCTATAGTGATATTTTTCTTATCGTACCCCTTCAAAATCTCCGAAATCTCCTCTTTAGAAATCATGGTGATATCCCTTTGAATTATGACCTTTGAAATATTAGGGTTCGCTCAAAGGTAGATAAGCCCTTCGGAGAGATTGAGGCGCGCAGATGGATTGGATTAACAGGACGGAATGATGACCAGGATGGAATGGATACCAGAGAAGAGCACCGAGAAAAGGACAGAGAAAAGGACAGAGAAGGGATTCAAGAGTTATCATGAGATGGACTCTTTTTGCTTAAGCTGACAAGAGCATCATTCCCGGATCGATGAGCTTAATAGTTTCCAGAAGGTAGTGGCATATCATGCTGCAATCGAGCAGGAGAGAGACAAAAGAAACATGCATCGATGTGGTCCTTGAGACGGAAGGCACAGGCAGGACCGATGTAGACACGGGAATTGAGCTTTTGGACATAATCCTGACCAATCTGGGAAGAGCGGCCCTTTTCGATCTGAAGATCAAAGCTGTTGGGGATTTAAAGACAGGGGACCACCACACCATTGAGGATACGGGAATCACCCTGGGAAAAACGATTGCCCAGGCGATAAAAAGCGGCATTGGAAGCTCAACTGTGCCATCGAGGAGAGCCCTGGCCATGGCCGCCTTGCGGTTCGGCGAGCCCGGATACCGGGGAGAGTTCAGCTTCAAGAGCGAGAGCTTGGGAGGTATGACTCTCGAGAACTTCGGCCACTTACTGCGCGCCCTGGCCTATAACGGAGGGTTCACCCTGGTCATCAGGGCAGAGGACGGAGATGACATGAGCAAGATCGAGGCGATGAGCATCGCTCTGGGCAGGGCAATCAGGAGAGCCTTGAAAGATTCCGGAAAATAAAGATGAAATTCAAAGAAAAAGAAAAGAGAATAAAGCCAGTGAGGCCTGGGCCGGTCCCAGCCCCTTGCGCCTCACTTTAGCCCTTGCGCCTCAGATAAAGAGCTATGGCAAGAGCGAGAAGAGATGCGGCATAGCCAGGACCATTGCTCTTCTTCGTTTTATCTGCCGCACTCTCTCCTGCGAGGACGGTAATTGTGCCGTTGGTGATATCTTCCGGCTCAAATCCACTCCATCCAGTCACATTGAGATCTATGGTAGCGTTTTCCTCTTTTGCATCAAAGCTCAAGCTTGCCTGGCTGCAGTTGGCGGGAAAGAGAATGCTTATCCATCCCTCATCCTCCTCCAACTGCCAGGAGGAGCTGCAATTCCCGGAAATGCTCAGTGCATCTGCGAGAGAGGTATTATATGTTAAATTGACCCTTCTTTCCATTTCTGATGATGGCACCTCGATCGGAATGGAGACCTCTTCTCCGGCAAGAGCCTGAGCCGAGCCCAGATATATGCCGCGCATGGGGGCTGCAGTGACATTGAAATACTCACCCGTTACCTGGATGGCATCGACTAGCATTCTCTACCCTCGCCCTCAGCTCATACCGGCCTGGTGGGGCTCCTACCTCTCTTGCATGAGGTTCTAAAGATTCAATCGTCCCATGCAGGGTATGATTCTGGCCAGCTGGGGTCTAGTCTGCCGTTTACGATATCCTGAAAGCGCAAAACGCTCTTTTCTGGCTCAATTTTTATGTACTGCTTCCTGAGGGTCTCATTGGCGAGCATTGTATCATAATCAGAGGTGACCTTCAGCTTCTCGTACTCGCTTCGGGATACATAGTAGATCGAATTGCTGTTCAGTATCCTGCCGATCCTCCCCGAGGAGTTGAAGTATACACCCACCTGCTCTTCCGGTGAGGACTGATTCAGCCGCAGCAATGCCGGCACCAGATTTTCCCCAACATCCATTATCCGGCTCCTATCATCGCTGAGCTGAAGGATTGTAGCATTCCAGATCCAGTTAAACATCCAGAACTCGCCCGACCCCCGGCCAAGCTCGGTGATGTCTCTGGAGAAGACCGTCCGGTTGGAGGAGTCAACTATATCCACAGTGACCTGTTTGATCTCCGCTGCCTGCTCAAATATGGAGAAGTTCGCTGGTGTCCCTGAGGTTATATTATCGGGAATATTTGTTATTGGAGCACTTGGAGCCGGAACGACATTCTGCTCTGTATAGAGATAGTATCGCAGGGTATCATTGTCCGCCACCCGGATGCTCATCATCGGGGCTATGTAGACCCTGGAGTCTCGGTTGAGATTGATGTTTTCATCGTTGACCATCATTATCGCATCGGGAAAGAGGCCCACAATTTGCATCTCGCCAATTCCATCCCCTCTCTCAATCTGAATTAGATTCTGATCGGATATTTGGAAGATGGCATCGATGGTGGCAAAACCCTCTGTGCCGTTGGTGAAAACATTATCGACATGCACCATTATAATTGGCAGGTCATCGACATCGCCCAGATCCTTCTCATAGACATATGTGGAGTTGGGCTTGACCACAGAGCTCTCTATGGACGTTCCGTCCCTTGATAGCTCCAGAAATATGCTGTCATTGCCCACATCATGAATGCGAATCTCGTATCCTTCCTGGAGAGTATAGTTTCCGGCAAATGTTTTTCCCTGCAGCTCTGCGTCCCAGAGCACTCTGCCCAGATACTCATGCTCCAGCAGGCTCTTTTTTGCTTTTGTGCCAGTTGTGCTGCTATCGTATCCGGCAAACCATTGCATGCCCATGAAATTTATTACGTAATAGTTCTCCCAGGGCTTGAACTCAAATTCCTTAGGCTGCAAGAATGTTGTATATTGGAAACCTTTCTGGAATACGGTATTTTTTCCTGAAGTACTGTGGATTGGACGGAGGAGATACCTTCCTCTGCTCTGGACGAGAATACAGAACCAGGGTCTCATCTCCCAGCATATCCTCCGGATCAAAGTAAAATCCGCTGTAGTTCGTAGCATTCCATTTGGCTATGGCGTTGAATCATTTCACTGTCCCATCTTCACCGGGATTCTGGTGCTCTCACTGAATGTCGGACCTCTTATCTCGTGGATCCCGTAGTCGGTGATTATGCCCAGAGGATAGTAAACCAGATCCGGCTGATCCAGGACGAATAGCAGCAAGATTTGGGGTAAGGTAGAGCTGATTGTCTCTCTTGAGATTCAGGTCGATGGCATTTCTGAACTCGATCCCTTCCTCAGATAGCTCATCCAGCTTCATATTGCCCAGGATTCCACCCTCGACTAGCCTGGCGATCGGGCTGTCGCTGATCTGGAAGATCCCGTCCACCGAGGCGAATCCCCCCTCATTGCTGCCCATGGAGTTGGACAGGTGAACGAGAATCACCGGGACGTCGTTTACCTTATAGACAAAGGTGTCGCCGATGCTCACCACAGATCCATAGATGGCCTTTCCATCTTTCAGGAGGATGAAGTTCACCACCCCATTCTTCTCTGAGGCCCCGGCTGCGACCAGAGAGTATCCCTGATCGAGGGGGAGGGTGTCATTGGAGGTCAGTGTGTACTCTTTATCCTCATCTCTCAGGATCTCCCGCAGCTCTCCTTTGGCCAGAGAGCTGACCTCTTCGGTAAAAGAGCTCTCCGGATAGCTGGCCAGATAGGGCTTTCCCATGAGGGCCACCACCTCATAGCTTCCCCAGGGTGCATACTCAAACTGCTTTGACCAGGTGCGAGAGGAGTAGACTATACTGCTCTTCTTTGCCGTTCTTCCCTCCAGATCCTTTACCCTGAGCTCTTCCCCACCCGTGTCATCGTCCAGATCGTAGTAGAACCAGCCGAAGTCATCTGCCCTCCAGACAGCTTCGCCATCCGCGAGATGACCTCGAACGCTGGCAGCCTCAGCTGCGTCCTGTGCAATTGCTCCAGAAAGGAGCCCTAGATGCATGACCATGATGGCCAATGCGA
This sequence comes from Methanotrichaceae archaeon, assembly GCA_963813075.1. GTDB lineage: Archaea > Halobacteriota > Methanosarcinia > Methanotrichales > Methanotrichaceae > Methanothrix. The sequence goes on along the minus strand of CAWEXU010000010.1, from coordinate 48,421 downwards.
TCGCAAAGCGGATTTTGCTTATCTTAAGTCACCTCTTTGTAGATCCATGATGGATAAGACATGCCCTAATTGGCTATGCTCGATAGGGCTGTGCCCGGATAATAGCTATGCCTGGATAAGCTGTATATCCTATGGCTAACCACGAGCATAGCGGAGTTAGATGTCATCTATTAAACACGTTGCGATATACGGCAAAGGCGGGATCGGCAAGTCGTGCACTGCCTCGAACATCGCCGCCGCCTGTGCCGAGGAAGGCCACAGGGTTTTAGTGGTGGGCTGCGATCCGAAGAGCGACTCAAGCATCACTCTCGTGGGAAAGAGAATTCCCACTATGATGGACCTCATCCTCCAAGGGCGGAGAGATCAAAGAGGAGGATGTGGTCCATCAGGGATACCGGGGGGTCAGATGCATTGAAGTGGGAGGCCCAGAGCCGGGCGTGGGATGCGCGGGAAGGGGGATAATCGTTGCCATTGATTTTCTGCGCAAGGTATCAAAGGCGATGGAGGAGGTGGACCTGGTGCTCTATGATGTGCCAGGGGACATCGTCTGCGGGGGATTCTCCGCCCCCATCCGGAAAGGGCTGGTCAGCCAGGCCTACATCATAACCTCGGGCGAGTACATGCCCCTTTACGCGGCGAACAATATCAGCAAAGGCCTCAGGCGACTGAACACCCCACTTGCCGGAGTGATCTGCAACTCTCGGGAGTCAGCGGGGGAGAGGGAACGCGAAATAGTCAACCAGTTCGCCCAGGAGCTGAACAGCCGGATGGTAGCCTTCATTCCCAAGGAGCCAATAGTTCAGCAGTGTGAGAGGAGGACAGTGACTGTTATCGAGGGCGCGCCCGACTCGAAGATCGCAGATGTCTACCGGGCCCTGGCCAGAGAGGTCATGTCCGGCGCTGAGCCCCGGGTCCCCGAGCCCCTGAGCGATGAGAGGCTGATGGAGCTCTCTCGCGATCTGGGCTCGGAGGAGTGAAAAGGATGAAGGCAGACTGTCCCCGCATCCTCCTGGCAGGGGACAGAAGCTCCAGCGGCAAGACGACCATAGTAGCCGGCCTTCTCTCCGCCTTGCGACGTCGCAGCCAGGAGGTTCAGCCTTTCAAGGTGGCCATGGACTACATCGATCCCAGCTATCATACCTGGATCACCGGCAGGAGCTGCCGCAACCTGGATGGCTATCTGATGAAAGAGGCTGCTGTCCGCGAGATCTATGCCCATGCCGCCCAGGGAGCAGACATCGGCGGTGATCGAGGGGGTACGGGGCCTTTACGAGGGATACGACGGGGACCTGGGCTCGACCGCCCAGATCGCCAAGATGCTCCGAGTGCCGGTCATCTTCGTGGTGGACGCGCGCAGCATCACCCGCAGCTGTGCGGCTCTGGTCAAGGGGTACATGGACTACGATCCTGCCGTTCAGTTCCGGGGAGTGATATTAAACAAGGTGGGCTCGGCCAGGCATGCGGAAAAGGCGATAAAGGAGATCGAACGCTACGCCAAGGTGGAGGTGGTGGGCACTATCCGGCGCAATGAGGATATGCACCTTGCCATGCGCCATCTGGGCCTGGTGCCGGTGCTGGAGGGCAAGACCCGCCATGAGGGCTTTCAGGAGAGAGTGGACCGGATCCGGCAGATAGTGGAGGAGGGCCTGGACCTGGATAGAATTGCCGAGATCGCCCGCGAGGCGGAGCCGTTGCCCGAGATCGAGCCGGACCTCTATCTGAAAAACGATTCAGGAAGGGATTTATCCATAGGCGTCGCCCAGGACGAGGCCTTCAACTTCTACTACAAAGACAATCTGGAGATGATGGAGCTGGCGGGAGCGAGGATCGTCCCCTTCAGCCCGGTGCATGACGCCTCTCTGCCGAAGGTGGACGGGATCTACATAGGCGGCGGGTATCCGGAGATTTATTCTCGCGAGCTATCCGAAAACCACAGCTTCATCAGCTCGATCCAGAGGGCGCATGAGAGGGATATCCCCATTTTTGGAGAGTGCGGAGGGCTGATGTACCTGGGACAGGAGATCGACTGGGACGGAGGGCCGCAGGAGATGGCGGGACTGGTTCCGGGCAAGGCCCGACGGGGTACGAGACGCATAGTCAGCTATGTGCACGGCCACCTGGCGAAGGACTCCCCTCTGGGAAAAGCGGGAGAGTATATCATGGGCCACGAGTTCCACCATTCAGAGATGGTGATGGACCAGGAGGCGAAGGTGGATTATGCCATCCGGCTGGATCGGGGCACGGGAATTGCGGACGGCCGGGATGGAATCCACATAGGAAACCTGGTGGCCAGCTATTCGCATATTCACAGCGCATCCTTTCGAGGCTTCCCGGCCAACTTCCTCACTGCCTGCCGGGATAGGCGGCAATAATACCGAATTGGTTTAAAAAATTAAATAAGATAGAATATTTGACGCTCAGGTATTTATTGAATGCGGACTTCTATTAGCGCTAAGGTGAATTATATGGTGAAAATGCCAGCCGAAGTGAAAGAGACCCTGGAGAAGCAAAAGCCCGTCCCCATTGCCACTGCCAGCAAATCGGGTGTCCCGAATGTGGTGTTTGTTGGACTGCTCAAGGTCGTGGATGATGAGACGCTGATGATTGCGGACAACTTCTTCTACAAGACCGCCCAAAACCTGGGAGAGAACCCCAAGATCTCCATCCTGTGCTACAATGGCGAGACCAAGAAGTCCTTCCAGATCAAGGGCGATGCTACCGTTTGCAAGGAAGGTGTGGACTACGAGGCCATGAAGACCTGGGTGCACGGGGTCAACAACAAGCTCCCGGCCAAGGCCTGCGTCATGGTCAAGGTCACTGAGATCTACAACGCCATGTGGGGACCGGCCGCAGGAAAGCAGATAGCTTGAAATCCTGAAAAGCTAGGAGTCAGAAAAGACTGTTACGAAAAGGATGGGCCTTTACCCGCCCATCATCGCTCATTTTATAACATGTTCATTAATTTAACCACAAAGAACACAAAGCTCACAAAGGACTCGCAGAGAAAGCGGGATTCCTGCAACCAGCATACAACCACGATTAAAGTGAGTCATATCGACTAAAGAAATTTCAATTTATGATTGAAAGAATAGGCAAATGAGCGAGGCCTGATCTCGCTCCTTCCCCAATGCTTTGCCTTATACAATTTACCGCTCTCTCACTACCGCTCTCTCACTACCGCTCTCTCACCAGCGGCACGTACTCCACACCCGGCCGGCTCCTGCCCATTTCCATGCGGTAAAGCTCCATCAAGGAATAGACCTCCTCCGGCACATCTGTCTGCACGCAGTCGCCCAGCAAGGCTCTTGCATCCTCCGCCATGAAGGGATGGTCGTGAGTGTATTTTCCGGATACGAACTCCTCTATGATAGTCTCCAGCCTGGCGGCATCATCGCATTTGCCCTCCAGGATCTTCCCCAATAGTTCTCTAATCTGGGCCAGAGCCTTTCTCGCCTCCTCCACATAGACCAGAGTCTTATCATCCATCTCATCGATCTTCTTCTTCTCGGCCACCGCCAGGAGGGATGTGGCGGGGTAAGCTCCCTGGGCATCGCCCAATTGAGGATCGACCGGACCGAGGGCGGCATGGGGGTCCATGACTATCTTGTCGGCGGCAAAGGCGATCAGCGTCCCGCCGCTCATGGCATAATGGGGCACAATCACCGTCTTTTTGGCGGGATGGGACTTCAGAGCCATGGCGATCTGGGTGGCAGCCAGGGCCAGGCCTCCCGGGGTATGGAGGATGATGTCTATGGGGACATCCTTCTGCGCCCGGCGAATGGCCCTTAAGACCTTCTCGCTGTCCTCGATATCGATGTACCGGGCGAGAGGAATGCCAAGAAAGCTGATCGTCTCCTGGCGGTGGATCAGGGTTATAACCTGGGTGCCTCTGGCTTTGCCCAGCCGGGCTAAGACACGCTTTCTTTCCGCCTGAAGATAGTTTCTCTGGAGCATCGGCACCAGAAAAAGCAGTACGAATATTATGATCCAGGCGTTACTGAGCAGGCTGCTGAAAGCATCCGTGCCCGTCTGAGCTAAAGTCGGGTCCATCGGTATCATGGATCAATTAACCTGGATTGTATTTAAGCTCTCTCCGGTTTATCAGGGGCTCGTACATGATGAACCTCAACCGGGCAAAATTGAGTTTGCTTTGGCAGGAAAAAATCCTGCCATCATACTTTGTTATTTATCGCCTAAATCTTGTGGCCTATGGCAAAGCGCCTCATCACCTTGTCGATCTGGATTTTGACAGCGTCGCCGACACTGGTATCAGCCACGAAGATCACAAATCCCTCGACTCTGGCAATGCCATCGCCCTCGCGTGCAATGTCCTCAATATTGACATCGTACTCTCCCCCAGCCTCTACAGGAGCTGGAGTGCTCATAGAGGACCTATCTGTATCATAATCTGCCAATTGCATCACTGTCCTTCGCGAAAACCAGAAAATAGTTTTGCGCTGGTCTTGGCCTCGACACCCGACTATTAAATTCTTTTGCTCAATTGGGCCAATCTATTTCTGCTATAATGCATTCTTGCAAAAATATGGAATGGCTGGAGAGATACAGGGATTTGATACCGGACTTCGATGGTTTCCGGGCGGTGCAGAGCCAGGCGCTTCCCAGCTCCTGCCGGATAAACACCCTGAAAGACTAAAAGAAGCGCCCTCTTGGAACGATTTGCTGAGAATGGGATCAATTATCAGAGCTTTTCCTGGTATCCCCTGGGCCTGAAGCTGAACCTGGAAAGCCCGGGAAAGCTGGCCGAGAACCTCTTAGGCTACATCCACATCCAGGAGGAGCTGTCCATGGTCCCGCCCCTGGTGGCAGATCCCCAGCCAGGAGAGCTGGTACTGGACATGTGCGCCTCCCCCGGCAGCAAGACCTGCCAGATCGCTCAGATGATGAATAACCTCGGTAGAGTGATCGCCAACGAGCCATCGCTGGCCAGGATCGCTCCCTTGCGCTCGAACTGCGAACGGCTGGGGGTGATGAACGTCGCCATCACCCGTTATGATGGCCGGAGATTTCCCTCCCGGCCGGTCCAGTTTGACCGGGTGCTGGTGGATGCCCCCTGCTCCAGCGAGGGCCGGGAGAGGAGGGGTCCGGGAGTCCTGTGCAAAAGCAGCAGCAAGAGGTCGATGGATCTGCACAGGCTGCAGGCCGACCTGCTCCGGAATGCCATCCGGCTGACAAAACCAGGAGGCACAGTGGTCTACTCCACCTGCACCTATGCTCCAGAGGAGAACGAGCTGGTAGTAGAAAGCGTTCTCGACCTGGCCAGTCTGGAGAGGATATCGATTCCGGGTTTAGTGGCCTGTCCGGGAATAACTGAATGGGCCGGCAATAACTTGAACCATGAGCTTGAGAAGACTGCCCGTTACTATCCCCATCTCAATGATACAGGAGGATTCTTTGTCGCCAAACTCGTCCGGAAAAGAGGAACATCTTTGAGCCCCTGGAAAGGTCTTTCGTAGCGGAGCTTTGGGGCGAGCGGTTTGGCATCCCCCAGTCTGCCTTCTCTGGTTATGTCTTCTTTCAGAAGGCGCACAGCGTCTGGGCGGCCAACGAAGCTATCATTCCCAGGCTCAGCTACGAGGCCATCGGGATGCGCATCATGAACCTGAAGGACCGCCCCTGGAAGCCGACCACCAGCGCCCTGCAGGTCTTCGGCCGGCATGCCACAAAGAACCTCATCCACCTGGATTCAGCAGATGCCAGGAGCTTCATGGAGGGCAGGACCCTGGCCATTGAATCAGACTCGGAATCCGGATATGTGGTGGTATTTTATAGAGGGGAGGTGCTCGGATGCGGTCTGTACTCGCGCGGATTGCTGGTAAGTCAGATTCCCAAAGAGCGGAGGATGGCAAGCGCTGAGGAGAGCGCAGAAGAGCGAGTCGAAGAGAGAGCGGAAGAAAGAGCAGAAGAAAGCGCTGATCAGAGCGCAAAAGATGAAGAAAGCCATTGAAATGCCGGTCGATATGCGATAATCCCAAATAGATCGCCATGCAGTTTTGTACTGATTGCCCAATTTGCCCCATGGAAGTGTGAGAATCTTTGATCGCTTCAGATCTCTCGGAGATAAAAAGAGCCTGCCCCTCACCCAACAGCCCCAGCATTGATCATGATCTGCTGAAAAGTCTCTGGTCGGAGCCAGTGAAGCTATACCGCCTGGCCAATCTGCTGCGCCAGAAGAGCGGCAAGGATGAGGTCTCTTTTGTCATAAACCGGAACATCAACTTCACCAACCAGTGCACAGCAAGCTGCCTGTTCTGCTCATTTAAGCATGGTGAGAGATACCGCCTTTCAACCGAGGAGATCCTCAGCCGGGCGGACCAGGCAGAGGAAGCGGGGAGCAACAGAGATCTGCCTGCAGGGAGGCCTCTCACCCAGTATGCACCTGGAGGACTACTGCAATATCCTTGAGACCATCCGCTGCAGCCATCCCCGGCTGCATCTTCATGCCTACTCCCCAATGGAGGTTCTCCATATGTCCCGCAACTCCAATCTGCCGGTGAAAGACTGCCTGAAGGAGCTGAAGAGGAGCGGTCTTGGGTCCATGCCCGGCACCGCCGCGGAAATCCTGGTCGATTCCGTCCGCCAGATGATCTGCCCGGAGAAGCTCAAGACCGCGGAGTGGAAGGAGATCATCACCAATGCACATCAGCTTGGCATTCCCACCACCTCCACCATTCTCTTCGGCCATGTGGAGAGCATGGAAGACCGGCTGCGAGCACCTGGAGATCCTGAAGGGAATTCAAAATGAGACCGGTGGCTTCACCGAGCTGGTCCTCCTCCCCTTCATCCCGGAGAACAATCTGCTGGGGAAAACCGTTCCCGGAGCGGATCTCCTCGACCGGCTGAAGATGCATGCCCTGGCCAGGGTGGCCCTCTATCCCGCCATCACCAACATCCAGGCGAGCTGGACCAAGCTGGGACGGGAGGCGGCAAGAGCAGCCATCATGTGGGGGGCAAACGACCTGGGTGGAACCCTGATGGACGAGAGAATCGCCCGCAACTCCCGCGAGGAGCCGGGCATATCCGCGGAGGAGATGAAAGAGCTGATCGAGAGCTGCGGAAGAAAAGCGGTGCAGAGGACGACTCTATACCAGAGAGTCTGACCGCCCCTCTCGCTCTGCCTTCTACTTCTATAATCTGCCTTTTAGAATCTCGATCATCTGCCTTTTATCATCTAGATCGATTTATCGTCCCGATCGATTTCCTGATCATCACCCACTCAGCGGATACCTCCGGCGCATGAATTTATACAGCTCTATGGCGGCGAAGGCCAGCAGGGCTATTCCCACCAGCTCCACCCACTGATAAATGGAAACGGGATGAATCTGCAGCACGTCCGAGAGACCGGGCAGGTACATGGCAGCCACCTGGATCAGAATGGCGGCTATGGTGCCGAAGACCAGCAGGGGATTTCTAAGGGGACTGGTGGCAAAGGCGCTCTTGAGCTCAGACCGGCTGGCGAAGACCACTGCATTCTCAAAGAGGACCATCATGATCATAGCGATGTTTCTCGCCTCCTCAATGCTCTTTCCTATAGCTACCTGCCAGTGGAAGACGGCATAGGTCAGACCGCCGACGACAAGCGCCACCAGAGCCACTCTTTCCACCATCAAGCGGTTGAATATCGGCTCGTTGGCCGGCCTCGGGTCCCGGTTCATCTCCCCGCCCTCAGCAGGCTCAAAGGCCAGGGCCACATCCTGAATGCCGTTGGTGACCAGGTTCAGCCAGAGCAGCTGCACGGCGATCAGGGGAAGGGGCATATTGAATATCAATGCCAGGATGAACAGGAAGATCTCTGCCACTCCGGTGGATATGGAGAAGAAGATCACCTTTCTCAGGTTGTTGTAGACTATCCTCCCTTCCTCGATTCCCGAGACTATGGAGGCGAAGTTGTCATCGGTGATGATCAGGTCAGCGCTCTCCTTGGCCACATCGGTCCCGCCCTTGCCCATGGCCACCCCCACATGGGCAGCATGCAGCGCTGGGGCATCGTTGGCTCCGTCGCCGGTAACTGCCACCAGCTTGCCATTTCTCACCAGAGAGTTGGTGATCAGAACCTTCTGCTGGGGCTCAACCCGGGCGTAGACCCTGCCTTTACGGGTCAGGGCATCGACTGCCTCCGGGCCTTTGGCCTCGGCATCCTTCAGCTCGATTCCGGTGACCACCTGATCGGGGCTATCTGCCAGCCCCAGCTCGCGAGAGATGGCGAAAGCGGTTGCCGGGTGGTCTCCGGTGACCATGGCCACCTGGACCCCGGAGCGCTTGCATGCTTCCACTGCTGCTTTTGCCTCAGGCCGGAGGGGATCGATCATCCCCACCAATCCCAGAAATGTGAGGCCCTCCAGCCGGTCCTCGGTGAACTCCTCATTATCCGGAAACTTTCCACTGGCCAGGGCCAGGAGTCTGAAGCCCGCAGTGGCCAGAGACTCGCCCTCTTTATTCGCCCCCGCCGAATCCAGGGGAATCTCGCCCTCGGAGGTCGCCATCTTGCTGCTCATCTTGAGGATCTTCTCTGGTGAGCCCTTAACGAAGGCGATTTTTCCATCCGGACCCTGATGGAGGGTGGCTGAGAACTGGCGCTTGGATTCAAAGGGTATCTGGGCGATCCTTGGGATAGTTGTTCTCTTCCTCCTGCTGGGTTATCCCTCCTTCCAGGGCCATCATGAGCAGGGCTACGTCCACTGCATCTCCGTGGTACTCCCATTTGCCGTCCCTGAAACCGGAAAATGCCTCATTTGCCAGGACCGAGGCTCTGGCCAGGGGCTTCAGAATAGATAGCTGGACAGCCTGGCCAGCCTGGACAGCGGACGGAGCGGACGGACCTCCTTCGGCATCACTCCCTGCAGATCCCCCTTCCTCCTCTGCCACCTCTGCGGTTATCGGGCCTTTCGCCAGCTCGATCAAATTCCAGCCATCCCGGCCGGGAATGATAGCCCTGGTAACGGTAAGCTGGTTGACGGTCAGGGTTCCCGTCTTATCCGAAGCGATGAAGTTGCATGAACCCAGGGCCTCCACCGCCACCAGCCGGCGGACGATGACATTCCTTTTCGCCATGCGGGACATGCCTATGGACAAAGCTACAGTCATGGCCACAGGCAGGCCCTCGGGGACTGCAGCCACCGCCAGGGCCACTGACTGCATGAAGATATCATAGATGGGCTCGCCCCGGTAGATCTCCACCGCGAAGATCACCGCCACCGCCACCGCAACGCCCAGAGCGATCTTGGAGTTGAACTTCTCCATACGCAGGATCAGAGGGGGCTTGGTCTCGGGCTTGCCGGCCAATGAAGCGGCCAGTCCGCCCACTGCGGTTTGCGATCCTGTGCTGACCACCACACCTTTGCCCCTACCAGAGACTACAATGGTGCCGGCAAAGGCCATGTTCTCCCTGTCGCCCAGAGGGGTCCTCGGGTCAAGGATCAGCTCGGAGTCCTTGCTGTCCGGTATGGACTCTCCGGTGAGCAGAGACTCGTCGATCACCAGATCCTGGACGGATATCAGTCTGACGTCTGCCGGGACCCTGCCCCCTGACTCCAGGAGGACTATGTCGCCAGGGACAAGCTCCTCGGAGTCTATCTCGAACTCCTCTCCATCCCTGATCACCCGGGTCCTGGTTCGGACCATATCCTTCAATGCTTCAGCGCTCTTCTCCGCCGAATACTCCTGGATGGTGCCGATGACCGAGTTGAGCAGGAGCACAATCATGATGAATATGCTCTCCTGCCAGTCCCCCAGGAAGAGGGAGATGGCCGCTGCTGCGAGTAGAATGTAAATCAATGGACTGTAAAATTGGCGGAGAAAGAAGACGGCAACGCTTGTCGTCTTCGGTTTGGGAAGGCTGTTAGGCCCATAAATCTTCAGCCTCTCGGAAACCTCATCTTTTCCCAGGCCGTCGGGGTTTGCTTTTAATGCCAATATTACTTCATCTGCAGGAATTGAATGGGCATCTATTACCGCATCCAACTCAATGCCTCCACCGAGAGCTATATTGCGGCTGAGATTTCCATGGGCTCAAATTCATGAAATTTTCGTTATATGATCTGGTTGATTACTATTTCGGTGAAGAGGCAAAATAAGCAGTCGCATTAAAAAAGCGGCGAATCAATTCAGCCGACTGCTGGCCGCCTTCTGCACGCTCTGGTCGGGATCCTGAGCCAGTCTTTTCAGCGTCTGGACGGAGGTGCGAGGATTTTTGGCCACCGCCTCCCTCACCGCCCAGGACCAGTAACCTGCGAGCTCGTCAAGGATCTTTCCATCAACCGCTGGATTGCGGGCCACCGCCTCTCTTATCTCCCAGCTCCTGTCCGCAGCAAGAGCAGCCAGCGCCTCTGCCGGAGTGCGGGGATTAAGAGCAGCCGTCGCTCTCACGTCCATGATCCGGTCTAGAGAAAGGTATACCAGCAGCTCCTCGGGAGTGGACGGATTTTGGGCTAAATTGTTTCTCACCAGCCAGCTCACATCCCGGACCATCTTTTTCATCAGCTCGGCCGAAAGCCTGGGATTGGTGGCGGCAGATGCCCGCACGTGCTCATCTGGATCGCGGGCGAGAAATTCCAGGGCCGGGAGGCTTATATTAGCGCTTTTTGCCGCCGCTTCCTTCACGAGATATCGATTCACTTGCAGGGTGGAGTCGTAGTCCGTCATCTCGTCTCCTGCCAGAGCCTCCAGAATCTCGCTCGTAGCCTGAGGGTTCAGGGCCACGGCTGCTCTCACAAATCCCGAGCTGTCCTCGGCCAGCCGGGCCAATGTCGATGCAGGGGTGCGAGGATTGCCCGCCACCGCCTCTCTTACCCATTGCACTGTATCCCGGCCGAGAAAGCTCAGGATTTCCTCAGAAGTATCAGGATTCCAGGCCAGCTTTCGTCTCACATGCCAGTCCCGAGAGCGCATGAGCTCTTCGGGATCTTCTTTTTCTTCTGCCGATTCTGCTGATTCTGGTGTCATTTCTTTTCCTATATCTCTATCCTGTAGCATGTGAAAAGATAGACCTCTTCTAAGAGCGAGTCCAGATCCTTTTCATCATGCTGCTCCAGCCTTTTCTCCACCAGGGGCAGGCGGATGTTAGGTGCGATCTGCCGGACGAGGCTTTCCTCACCACCAAGGACAGCATATTTCACAATGCTCCCGTATTTGCTCTCAAGCTGGGCGAGCTTCTCTGTGACGAGATCGAAATGATTTTTGATATCCTCCTCGCGCAGCCTCTCAAACCTCTTCTGGCTCCATCCCCCTTTGGAGTGCTTCTCTTTCACCTGGCTTTCCACCAGCTCCTTCACCTCGAAGCCTTCCCGGCTCAATGCCACTCCCAGGAATGTGCTTCCCGCGTGAGCTGATACCACTAAAACAGGACAGTCCATCATCTCAGAGATGGGCTCGAGGAAAAAGGTGCCGCCCTCTCTGGATACACCCTCCTTGATGGGAAAGGGTGGAATGAACAGCAGGGCAAAAAGCTGGGGACAGTATATGACTATCTTTCCCCGCGGGGATTTAACCATATTCGCCGCATTTCTGATTTTCTCCGGGAGGCCTGAGCTTTCGGGTACGGATGAGGGAAAGCATGCAACCAGCAGATCCTCCCTGGGTGAACGGAATCCTTTGAGCCTCTGAATGAGGATATTCAGCTCTCTCGTGTACGGCTTCCATGGCATCAGGCAACCCCGGCTTTTCCCCCACCTGTTCCGTAATCTGAGCGGTGGAGGCAATCTGCGCGGCAGCCTTTCGCTCCAACGCCTTCAGGGCTATATTGGCCTCCTGATTGGCGCTGGTAAGCCTTTTGATCTTCTCATCCCTTTTTTCCAGAGTGCGAACCAGCTCTTCTCTCTCGCGCTCCTGTACTGCTATTGCTTCCTCCAGCTCGATTATGCGCTCTTCCAGCCTTTTTTTGCCGAAAAAGTCCACCAATTATTAATCCCCTTTAAGGAAGAACTCGTCGCCGCTCTTATGCCCCATCCCAGGATGGTGGTCAAAGCGAACCACTCCTACAACCGCCCTGCCTTCAACTGCCTCTGCCACCCTGGCCACTCCAATATGGCCGAAGCCGCCACACAGCTCAATAGCCTCAAAACCCTGGTCTGCCAATTCCTTTGCCACAAAGACCGCCTGATCGTAGTCCTTGACGCCCACCGCCGTCCCGTTCAGCCTTTCCGGCGTGGATAGCCTCACAATATGCTCTTTTGGATCGCAATCCGGCGATACAAACATAAATGCTGCTTTGAATTTTCCCATTTTCATCTCGCTCCTTCTCAGGGAAAAAATGGAACGGACTCGCTGGGACTCGAACCCAGGTCAGCGGGTATCTCCGACAAATGTCACCGAAGCCCGCTAGGATGTCCACTACCCTACGAGCCCATCCAGAGAGGTAGTCGCCGCTTCTGAGCTATTAAGCTTTCCCGCAAAGGTTGATCGCCAGGGATTCAGAGAACACATCCCAAGGGTAATCAGGGCAAAATCCAGGGAAAGAAATAACACCTCAAAAGCACAATATATAGTCACTAAGTAATCTCAATTCAGCTTCCGGTAAGGTGACCTGCAACTGTCCAAACTGCATAAAGCCTGCCCCTTTGTGGCCAGAGAATGCATCGATGAGCGCTGCATGGCCTGGAGGGAGGGAGACTGCAGACTGATCCAGGGACCTGGTGGCCCTAGCCCTTTTGAAGCAGAAGCTCCAGGATGCGGCTCCACTGATGTACCGCTCCCTGCTCGATCTGGTCAGGATCCTGGAGGAATCAAGCAAGGACTGCGGCAAATGCGGGCCTGATTTATGGAACTATGCCCAGCAGATCCGGGCCGGCCTCTTAAATGAGCTGATTGGAGCAGAGCTTGCCGCAGCAGGCATCAGTGCCGAGAGCCTGGACCGCTGAATAGAGAGCGGATGATAGAGTGCTGATAGCGGATGATAGAGTGCGATAGCGAATGATAGAGTGCGGATAGCTGCTAATAGTTGCCGATGGAGAGTGATTCTCTTTGATAGATCATACTCACATAACGCTTGCGAGGAATAGATCGATGACAATGCCACTGTTTGGGCCAGGGAGGAGCAATGCCAGGAACCCATTTCCTGACCAACTGCCCTAGATGCGGATATGTGGCAGAAGCCAGGGCCTTTGATGGACTGAATATGAGGATTTGCTGCAAGATGTGCGGCTATCAGGGGAGGATCCCCAATCCTGACCTGAAGGATGGTGCCTGGCGAGTAGGATAGAAGAATTAGCAAGAGTTGGGTAGCGGATAAGAATGAGGACCAGTCACGCCCTTCTGCTGCGTCTCATCCACGATCCTCAGTATGATCTGGGCAGAGTAAGGGTAGAGTACGTTGACCGGGGGGCTCCGGGCGACATATCTGCAGCCGGTGGAGATGAGATCATCCGTATAGAGCGGGGGATTATGGTGATAAATTCGGATCTGAAAACGAAGCTCATACCCGTCCACCGCATCCGGCGAATATCTTACCAGGGATCGACTCTCTGGGAGAAGGATGATTAAAAATGAGTTCATGCAGGGCTTAAAAAAATCGACCCCGCTTCCTATACAATCCCAAAAAAGGGATGATTTTCCAGTTCAGTATCTTCTGGGTGGTCTGGCTGGCTTATGCTTCTGGTAGCAGTCGCTGCAATAAACTGGCCTGGAGCCATCGGGCTTGAAAGGAACCTGACACGTCTTTCCGCACTCAGCGCAAGTGGCATCGTGCATCTCTCTCGGGCCGCTGCTGTAGCCGCCTCTGCTTCCGCTTCCATATCTTTCCATTTAAACTCACTTACCTTTGGCATCGATTCCATGAACCGATCCTATACTACAAAACATCCCATCAAACTCAATTGAAGCGACGCTTGTGCAGCACCTTCAGGGTGGTCTAATTGCCTTATATACTTGTTGGTTAAATTCCAGAAATACCCGCCTTTTCATCAGTTATCTAGCCCACCTAGCCCTTATATTCTCCTTCAACCAGCTCCCGGATGCGCTCTGCGATCTTGGGCCCCACCATGTCCACCTCTTGCAGCTCATCCTTCCTGGCGGTCATCACCTTTTCAATCGATCCGAAGTGCCGGAGGAGGTTTCTTGCCACCGACGGCCCCACGCTGGGAATAGCGGAAATCAAATACTCCTGCTGCTCTTTTAGCGTTCGGGCGGTCTTGTGGCCGTGAAGCTTCGGCTCGTGCCCCTCCTTCTGCTCCCGGGAGGCGAGCATGCTGATGACCGATGCTGTATCCTCCTGGTCCTCTGTGGGGATGATGGGCACGCCCAAATCAACTGCGACTGTTGCCAGAGCACCCTGAATGGAGTTCGCGCTCACCTGCCTGGAGTACAGGTCTCTTCCCTCCAAAATTAGAACCGGCCGCTCGTAGCTCCGGGATAGATCCTTTAACTGTCGGAAGAGGTTTCTCTCCGGATCGATTATCGAGGCCACGAAATCCTGGGCGGTCTTCCGCTCGATCGCCACTCTGTCGCTGACCACATAGTCGCCCACCTCCAGATTGCGGAGGGTGATCTCAAGCCCTCTCGCCTCCAGAAGCCTGGCCATTCCCCGCTCTCTGGGGTCCACATAGATCTTGCCCCTTTCCGTCGCCCAATTCGCCAGGCTCACCGGACCTTTCCGGTCCTGCTTTTCTGCCTGAGCACCACCCTCTATCTCGACGGATGTCCCGGCAATAAATTCATCAGCAATGAATGGTTCAGCGCTCTGGCCCCCAGGATGCTCCTCTGTGATCTGCCGCTGGCGGGGGGAGAACTCCCGGGACAATGACTCAGAAGCCTGGCCGCTCAGATCTCGCATTTGCCTGTTCATCGTCTTTTCTTTGCGGTCAGATATCCAGTAATAGGCCTCATCACGGGTGCCCTTGGCCATCAGGACCACCACCCTCCCGCTCCGCGCCCTGCCCGTCCTGCCTTTGCGCTGAATGCTGCGAATCTCAGAGGGAACCGGCTCGTAGAATAAGACCATATCCGTGGCCGGAATATCGATTCCCTCCTCCCCCACAGAGGTGGCGATCAGGACGTTATACTCCCCGTCCCTGAAGCTCTGCAAGATCTCTGCCTGCTTTTTCTGGCTCAGGCCCTCGTCATCCGCCCGGCTGGACTGGCCCACAAAGCGGACCGCTTTGATCTCTGGATCGTCCTTCAGAAATCGGAGGAGAGCAGAGGCAGTATCCCTGTAGTTGGTGAAGACCATGATCCTGGACTCGGGCCTGGCCTCGATCTGCTCGGTCAGTATCTTCCTGACCATAGCGGGCTTGGGATGCTCCACCTTCAGCTCCTCCAGGGCCTGCATGGCCTGGCGGAACTTCGGGTCCTCCATTATCCGTCTGGAGGCCTTCGAGCCGCTCTTGGAGAGGGCCTCACCCTGCAGCCGCTGGAAGTACTTGAGAAGGGCCTCTGTGCCCTGGGTCTCCGCCAGATCTACGGCATGATGGAGCTTCAGAACCTCGGCCAGAATGGAGATGCCCTTGAAGCTGGCCGGATTGGCCTGTCTCTTGGCAGAGGACATGAGCATGGCCTGAAGGCCGAGGAGCTCTTTTTTCGAGGCTCTGGGGTCGATCCCCATTGGGACGATCCCCAGGCGGTTGAGATCATCTATTCTCTCTCGCAACACCTCTTCGATCGCCGTCCTGATATCGAGAAGCTCCTTGGGAACGGTCAGCTTCACCCACTCGATATCTCTTTGGTGAACAAAAGGCGCTACATCAGAGTCCCTCTCCGTCCGGGTCTGAATATTCTCTATGGAGAGATTGGTGCAGATCTCGGCGATCTTCTCCTTTTCGCTTCCCGGGCTGGCGGTGATTCCCAGGACCAGAGGATTGGCTGCCTCCCGGGCATAACGCTCGGCTATGTAGACGTAAGCATAGTTTCCCACCGCTCTGTGGGCCTCGTCGAATATTATCAGCGATACATCCTGAAGGTCTATCCTGCGGGAGAGAAGATCGTTTTCTATCACCTGGGGTGTGGATACCACTATTCGCGCACCTTCCCAGGTGGCTGTCCTCTTTTCGGGCATCATCTCTCCGGTCATCATGACCACCACATCTTTATCTTTGAGCACCC
Source organism: Methanotrichaceae archaeon (assembly GCA_963813075.1). Taxonomy (GTDB): domain Archaea; phylum Halobacteriota; class Methanosarcinia; order Methanotrichales; family Methanotrichaceae; genus Methanothrix. Next base: position 32,374 of record CAWEXU010000010.1, on the reverse strand, counting down.
GGCGCAGGAAGACAGCATGCTGCTCGACCAGTGGCTTGGTGGGAGCGAGGAACAAAATCCGTCCCCTGTCCAGCCGGGCGAGAAGAACCATGAGAGCTATGACCGTCTTGCCGAGACCCGTAGGAACCACAATCAAGCTGGAGGACTTGAGGGCATTGGCGGCTAAGTCCAGCTGGAAGAACCTCTTTTCTACGGTCTCTGGCTTCAAAAACGGATGCTCCAGATACGAGGGCATGATCGATCTCTTTAAAGTTCATTGTATTAGATATTATGTATTTGATATGATTATATCGATCAGATCTTATGGAGATGAACCCCATCCAGAATCAAGTGCTTGCTGGGACAGCCTTAAAGTTTGAAGGTTAAATTTATATAATATAAAAGTTAGATATCTTATTTAAGCCAAACTAACTTATTTGGCGAAATAAGCTCAAATTAAAAGCTTTAAGAATAGGGGGCGAAAAAAGATATGAAGGGAGTAGTAATAGTAGCAATGGTGCTGGCAGTTGCCCTTATGGGCTGCAGCACGGTGCTCGCTAATCCGCCACTGGTTCCGCCAGTGCAATATGAACAGTTCTGTGAGAGTCAAAAGGTATCCGGATCGGGCATAATCGATGTCAGTACATCCATAATTGACAAGAAGATAGCCCTTGAGTACTATAACACCATGGCCGGAGACGGCGATCTGGAGCTTGACTCCGAACACGCCTACTCACAAAATGCAGAGAAGCTGAAGAGAAATGTCTCCTCGGTCAACGGCGGCGACAAGTCGGCCTTCAATCTCTATGAGACCACGAAGATGACTTATCAGGGCGCCACCCCATTGACCGGTGGCAAGTACATGAACTCCAAGGCCTTCTATGGAGGCATTGGAGCTGATGTGCAGGAGATGTTCTCGGTGAATGAGATGGAGAAGGATGAGACTGCATTCTTCGTCTCCACGACGCCTTATCAGCCCAAGAACAATGTCAGCCCTGAGGACCTGATCGGCAAGCTCAAGGATGCTGCCAGAGACACTGAATTGGTAGAAGACCTCATGACCTCTGAAAGCGGCATCTATGATCCTGCTCATCTGATCGGCCTGGAGACCAAGAACAGCTTCAACGGCACCTGGGGAACGGATGCTACATGGCACAAGATATTCTACAAGGACATAAAGGCCCACGAGATGTTCACAGGAACATTCGAGGCTGAGAAGCTCATCAAGTTCCATGAGAATCCCGTGCCCGAAAAGGACAGACAGCCGCCCTGCGAAGGCATAGACTGCTAGGAAGTCCCGGCAGTCTAATTTTTTATTTTTTATAGCTCATTTTTAATTCGATGGTTTTCATGGAAGTTTTATATTATTTATATTAATACCACTTAATTGCAATATACCAATATAATTTTTCGGAGTGCAGCTCTTATTCAATAGGCAAAAAGAATAAATGGTTAAAGCTCCAGTACGAGAAGCGATGGGTTATACCCTTTCTATAAAGGAGGTTCATGAATGAAGTCGATTCTCGCAGTTTTCGTCGCTACCGTTTTCTTATCAGGCATATTGACCGCAGCCAGCGCTGCGGATGTCATCGATCTGAGCACATTAGGTAAGAAATCCCAGGCAGATGCCATCACCCTGCCCCAGCTCACTCCAAGCATGCCCACGATTGCTCCTACAACTCTCGGAGGCAACGTAAAGGGCAATGTGATGGAGCTCAGCACCCTCGGGAATAAGGCGGAGAGCACTGTAGCCGCAACTGCATTGAAGGGCGCAACACCTGTCACAATCACGCCCATGTTCGCCGTTAAGAATGCCAACACAAGCAATATAGGAGGCAGTGTGTTCACCCTGCCCCAGGCAGTCTCCTCCGGAGCTTCCGTCTACACCCTTCCAATAGCTATATTCGGCGGAGCCTGAAGGATATATATTAGAATCTAATAAATTGAATTGAGAATGAAAAAAGGATGAAAAGCCATGGAGAGCTAAAGGAATGCGATTGAGATGACTGTAGAGCTGAAGGTGGACGGCAAAGATATTCCATTGAGCGAATTTCCTCAAGAGATCATAGGCAATGCGGCAGTTGCCATGGCCCAGTCTCTGCGCGGAGTAGATGAGAACTGGAAGGTAATCGAAATCCGCATATCACAGGATTGAATGCAAAAGTTCATCTCTCCGTCTTTTTTACTCTTCTCTCGTTTTTATCTCTCTTCGCTCTTTTACTCTCTCTTCGCTCTTTTACTCTCTCTTGCTCTTTTTGAAGGCCGATGTCAGGTCAATAAAATATGTCCCTTCTTTGACCGCCATGATCAGCTCATCCCTTTCGAACAGGGATGGCAAATTCAGCTCATAAGTTCCGGGAGCAGTTATCTTTACGCTCTCTAAAGCCCTCTCAACCCCGGCCGGGCTGCCATGCAATTCGCTCTGGCGGTCCGCCTCAGAGATTTTATTGGAGCTATCCGGCATCTCAGCCGGGCTTTTTTGGGTTGATTCGGCTGTGGCAGGCCTGTCGGCTGAGAAATCGGGCTCAAACTCCTTTTTCAACGGACCGCTTCTATCCATCCCCAGGGACACCTTTCCCCTCTTGGGAGGCATCTTTACACCCATGGCACGGGTTATTATTTGATCCGGAGGGGCTCGGGATCTGTCCTCGACCTGCGGCACCTTGCGCACGAACATGAACTTCTTCCAGCCGCAGGATGGACAGCCTCTGAGGATATCCTCTCCTGATTCAAATACGCTATTGCATCGGGTGCAGATGTGGGGCATTCAATCCCCCATTGAGACCTTGGTGCTGATCTGAAACTCGTCCTTCTTAATGGTGTGGATCTGATTTGCCGGGCCGATTACCGTCATCCTGCCCTTGAGGCTTTTTCCAAATATCCGGTCCAGAAACGACCCACCCTTTTTGGAGGGATAGCTTTCGATCTCAATTCCCGAAAACTCATCTACCCTGATCTCAGTCATGGTCATCTCGATGAGCCGCACCTCCTCATCCGGAGTCAGGCCGCTCTCAAGGACAACGATCTTTCCCTTTTTGACCTTGTCCAGTATGAGCCGGATCTTCTCCATAGATGTCATATTCTCCAGCTTCTCCTCGGAGATTAGGTCCATATGCACTTCTCTCATCAAGATCACCCGAAGTGAGTCGCGATTGCCTTATAAAGGTCGTCTAAATTCGATCCCTCTAAAGCGGATATAGGGACGATGGAATGCTGGGGAAAGGCAGCGCTGATTCTGGAGGGTGAGGCATCGGGCAGGTCCATCTTATTGGCCACAATGAGAAGAGGAAGCTTCCTTGCCTCCATATTCCCTATCACTGTCACATTGACCTGGGTGTAGGGGTCTTCAGTCGAGTCCATAACCAGCAGCACTCCATCCAGGTCATCCAGCCATTTTATGGCCTCTATGACCCCTTCTGTAGCTTCCTTGGCCCTCTTCTTGGATTCAGTCTCGGATAGCCCGAAGGCCATGAATTCCTTAAAATCGATCTTTGTTGCCATCCCCGGCGTATCAACAATATCCAATTCAATGCTCGATCCATTGGCATTGATCACCAGCCCTTCTCTCCTCATCGCCCTGCGGGTCTCGTGAGGAATTGGAGAGACCGTCCCCATGGAATCTCCTCCGCTCCAATCCTTCAGTATGCGATTGGCCAGAGTGGTCTTTCCGGCATTAGGTGGGCCATACAACCCGATCTTGGCCCTCTTCTTCTTGAAGATCTTATTTATCCAGGCTCCAAGGTTCTCCCTGAAGCTTCTCATGAAACCCATGTATTACCTCAGATCAGATTAGGACATATCTGTACTAATAATTTTCCATGTCTTTTATTCAGCTGCCGCCCGCCCGGCAGGGAGGAAATATCCACCATCTTATGAATATCATAATATGCAATATTTTATTCCACAATAATCAATAATTTTTGTCAGGGAAAGTCCATCCGAGATCCCAAACCCTTAAATATGGTAAAAAAATTATTTAAAATTTTTATATACAATAGAAGAATTCGTTATTACCCAATAAAAAATGAAGATTTTTTTCGATATGAATGATGAGATAACTAGGCAGGGATATCCTGAGCCGGACAGCAGGATACGAAGCCATTGAACTGGCCCGTGCTGCGCAACCTCTTCCAGGCCTCCTTGAGCGATACCTCGTGGATATCCTCATAGCTATCCCGCATATATGGACAGGCCCTTATTGTGCCGTCAACTGCCACATGCATCCATCTCCTCCCTGCCATGCACCCCAGCATCTGTCCTTCGAAATAGGTATTGGCAAAAAGGCGGGGACCACCAGGAGTGGAGTTGATCTTGTGGTAGAGGTTTATGATCTTCTCCCTCTCAATCTGGGTGAGGGCCTGCTCCGGGCTCTTTGGCATGCCCTCCCAGACGGATAGCTCTGCTACCCCAAGCTCTTTGGCCAGCTCATAAAGCTCCATTATCCTGTCCACCTGGCCGGACAGAATGTGGCAGGACATGGTGACCAAGAGGCCGGTGTCCAGAGCAATGCGAATCGCCTCCAGCGCTTTGGCATGAGCGCCAAAAACGCCCCTCACTCGATCGTGCTCCTCAGGATTAGCGCTATAGACCCCGATTATCAGATTATACAGCCCCGCTTCTCTGAGCTTGACCGCCTTTTCCACCGTCATCTCCAGGCCCGGGGTGAACAGATTCACCACCGCCTTATCCGGGTCCACATGCTTTATCAGCTCGAAGATGTCCTCTCGGAGGAGGGGATCTCCCTCGGTGAAGGTTATGATGCAGGTCCCCAAATCCAGGGCCTGGTCGATAACCCTCTTGATCTCCTCAGAGCTCAGCTCTCCCTCGCCCTCTTTTATCAGACAGTGATCGCATTTAGCGCCGCAGCTCCTGGTGACCTCGATGGAGACGGTCTGAGGTACTGGTCTTCCTATTGCAGTCCTGGCCTCATTAACCAGCAGCCTCTTGAACGGTCCGCTGGGAATGGGCGGGAGCCAGGTGCTGGCTACCAGATCCTTCAGCCTGATCTGAGCAGGCTTCTCCTCTTCCAGCCTCTGGTTTACCATATTCAAAACCGGCTGGATCATTCGCGCCAGGGCACCCTGAGCATGCAGGGCCCGGGCATCCCTATCAAAGTCCACACAAAGAGCGGCCGTCTTGATAAGCGGGGTCATTAAAAGACCCTTTTTCGAGTGCAGTTATAGAGTTATCGCCCAGATAAAAAGGCCGGATAAAAGGGATAAGATTAAATCGATCCATCCTCCTGTACCAAAATGGTGTTGACAAAGTGTCTGAAGTTGTACTGGCCTATTCCGGTGGCCTGGATACATCGGTTTGCATTCCTCTCCTCCGGGAGCGCTATGGATTTGATAAGATAGTTACCGTTCTGGTGGACGTCGGCCAGCCGAGGTCGGATATAGAACGAGGGAACCTCAGGGCAAAGCAGCTGGCAGATGAGCATTACACCATAGACGCCAGGATGGAGTTCGTGGAGAAATGCCTCTTTCCGCTGATCAAGGCCAACGGCTCATATGAGGGATACGTTCTGGGAACGGCCATCGCCCGCCCTCTCATCGCCAGCAAATCGGCAGAGATTGCCGATAAATTGGGCATAAAGAATCTGGCCCACGGATGCACCGGTCGCGGCAATGACCAGCTCCGCTTCGAGGCCATATTCCGGGCTACAGACTGCCGGGTTATCGCTCCCATGAGAGAGCTGGACCTGGCTCGCGAGTGGGAGATAGACTATGCTCGCGAGCACGGCATCGATGTCCCTGTAACCAAAGAGAAGCCCTGGTCTATCGATGAGAACATATGGTCCCGCTCGATCGAGGGAGGGAAGCTTGAGGACCCCTACTTCGAGCCGCCGGAGGAGATCTACGGCTGGACGAAGACCCCAAGCTCTGACCGGTCCGCCCAGATAGTTGAGATTGGATTCAAAGAGGGCGTGCCTGTCTCGCTGGATGGAAAGGAGATGAACGGCCTGGAGCTGATAGAGAAGCTCAATCAGATCGGCGGCGAGCATGGCGTGGGCAGGACGGACATGGTCGAGGACCGGGTAATGGGGCTGAAAGCACGGGAGAACTATGAGCATCCTGCTGCCACCATCCTCCTGACTGCCCACAAGGATCTGGAGCGACTGGTCTTATCCCGCAATGAGCTTCGCTTCAAGGTCATGGTGGACGAATTCTGGTCTGAGCTGGCCTATATGGGCCTGGTGGAGGACCCACTTTATGCAGACCTGAATGCCTTCATCGACCAGTCTCAAAAGAGAGTGAACGGCTCGGTTAAGATGAAGCTCTTCTGCGGCAGTGCCATCCCTGCAGGCCGCCAGTCTCCAGATGCCCTATACTCCCAGGATATGGTCTCATTTGATTCCCAGACTCTGAGCCAGAAGGATGCGGAGGGCTTTGCCAAGTATCACGGCTTCCAGGCCAGGCTATTGAAGAGGAAGGGACAGCAAAAGGGAGAGTAATGGCTGAAAGATACCTGGATATTCTGCAGTTATCAAGCCAGATTCTGCAGATATCCTGCCAGGTGCCTGAATGGGTGCAGATGAATAGGGCATCTGGCATTATTCGCGATATTTTTAGGCAAAAAAAGAGCCAAAAAGCCAATTGCTTCCCCAAAGCCCACCTGCTGCTCAGCATCTATGCTTCCTTCCCATCCAGTCTCAATTCCGTTCCCGTCCCTTTGTCCCCTTAATACAGGCAGCTGGAAGGGCAGCATTTATTTGATATCCCATCCAGATAATATCGACATGTCCAGACTCGTTATATCTGAAGACTCCAGATCAGAGGATCTGGCAAGTCTCGCAATTGCCCTCAATGAGATCGTCAGGCTTCCAGTGACCATGAGAGGAATAAAGCATCCTGGCGTCAGGGTGGAGAACGGTATGGTTATGGATGACAACTACACCGGCCCAATCTTAGAAGAGGTCATAAGAACGGGAAAAGCCATCCGGACCATCCCTGAAAGCGGTGCTTATGCAGGAATTCCAGTATCTGTTGCACCCATAGTGGCAGAAGGACGGACTGTTGCCGCCTTAGGCATTGTGGATGTGATTGGAACGATCGATATCCCTGAAGTCTTCGGGGCCTATGCGAATGTAGTAGCTCAGGTAGCAGGGAAAGCCCCAGAGAAGAAATGAGGATTCGCAAAGCAGAGCCAAAGGATCTCCCGCAGATAGTAAAGATCGAATCGCTCTGCTTTACGGAGGATACCGCCTTTCCTCCAGGAATGTTCTCATATCTGATCCGTTATGCTGTGGCATTAGTCGCCTGCGACCCTGAGGATAGAATACTGGGATTCATAATCGGATATACCAGCGGAAATACAGGAGCGGTCTATACCCTGGATGTTCATTCTGGCTACCGGAGGAAGGGCATCGGCATAGAGCTATTGCTGGCTTTGGAGAAGAATCTTTTCGGGATGGGTGCCAGATCCATCCGTTTGGAGGCTGCGCTGAAGAAGACCGGAGCCCTGGAACTGTACCGCAAGGCAGGGTACCGGGAAAGAGAGCTTATCAGGAACTACTACGGCCGGGGATGCCATGCTGTGCGAATGTGGAAGGTTCTGCAGCCCCTGGAGCGCGCCTCCCAGAAATGATGCTGAATGAATTATATAGGTTCTCAAAAAGTATAGACCTTCAAGAGAGCGAAAATTAGATATAAATAGGATTCACAACGGAAATAGTTTGGGGTGTAAAGTGTGATCAACGATCGTATAAAAGATATAAAAGGCGAGCTTCGCCAATATCTAATAATATTCATTCTCTGCGGGCTGCTGATACCCATCAGCGTCTCAGCCCAGTGCGGAGACTGTGACGACAGAAATCCATGTACAAAGGACTTCTGCAATGGAACGAAATGCGAACATATTCCTCAGATCTGCTTGGGCGGATTCTTCCAGACATATAGAAGCAATGAATCAAGTTCCAATGCCAGCATGCCCTGGGGTGCAAACAGCTCCAACATCACAATAGCGGCACCAGGTGCACAACCGCAAGGCTATAATGTGGTTCAGCCTCCCATAAGCTGCGAGGACTACAACCCCTGCACCATCGATTACTACGGCCCGGCGGGCTGCGTAAACGATCCAGTGAACTGCGATGATGGCAATCCGGCAACTAAGGATTACTGCACAGCAACAGGCTGCGTACATGATCCAGTTAGCTGCGATGATGGAAATCCATGCACGAACGATTACTTGGGCCTGGCAGGCTGCAGCTACGAGCAAGTGAGCTGTGATGATGCCAGCGAGGATATTCGCTCATATTGCGGCTGTTCATCTCCAGAGGTTAAAGAGAATGCCAGCTCTCCTGAGCCACAAGGTGAGATCGCTTTTGGCGTGGTCCTCAGTCCAGAGAAGGATGATGTTGACAATGCCGATCAGGAGACTAATGCGACCATCGCCGGAAAGGAGGAGAACCTGACCGCTCCTGCAGTGGAGAACCAGACCGGTGCTGCAAAGGAGAATCTGACCGCTCCTGAAGTGAGGAGAACCTGACCGATGCTGCTAAGGAGAACCTGACCGATGCTGCTAAGGAGAACCTGACCGATGCTGCAATGTCTGGGATCAGTGCTTTAGTCAACAATGCATCAGACTGCGATGATGGCGATGCATGCACAGATGATCATTTAGTCAACGGAAAGTGCAAGCACTTTGTGAAGACCTGCAACGACAATATCCCTTCCAACTTCGACTACTGCTATCAGGGCAATTGCACTCATGCGCCGATGAACTGCGATGATGGGAATAAATGCACCGTCGACTCCTTTGATGGCGCAGCATGCGTCTATACACCAAAGAACTGCGACGACGGCAATCCATGTACAGAAGACTCCTGCAATAGTCTAGCAGGATGCCAGAATATGGAGATAAACACAGACAAGAACTACTGCACAATCGAATGCGAAAATGGCAATCCGGTATTTAAACCGCTGATATGCGATGACGCCAATCCCTGCACCAGAGATTACTGCGATAAGTCACGCGGTTGCGTTCATGTGCCAATATGCGGGCCATTCTACCACAATTACTTCCCATATAGCCATTATCTCCCAATAGACTATCTATATCCCTACATCGGTGCCTATCCAACCAAGTACTATTATCCATATAGCCCTGCACCAGTTGTAGCTGCACCGGCAAAAACCACACCAGTAACTGCTGCGCCCAAAACTGCAGCAGCAAGCACCACCGGGACCGGCAGCACTCCTGCAACCAAATCCTATACCATAAACACGGGGACGGTTATAACTCTGCCCTGGAACGATACAGTCACTGCCCTTGACTACCTTGCAGGTAGAGAATGGGGTTGCCTATTCGAGCGGGTCAGGCATCCGCTTCTCAAGACAGATGGGCACGAGCAAGGTCTACCAGCAATCGAGCGGTCAGAATTTGTCCGATCGTGCCGAGATGGTAGGCGTCTCCTGGCCGGAGAAAGGCATTCCCATTCACCCTCACCCTGACCCAGCCCAACGGAACCATTCTCAGTGTGCAGGATGACGATATGGATGCAATGCATCTGACCGGCTCCAACTACGATTACTACTTCCTGAGAAATCCTGCCAAAGGATACTGGACGGTAGTGGTCACGCCCACACAATCTGCTTCCAACGGCATAGGGTTCTCCCTGATCAGCGGGATGGTGGAGGGAATCGTTCCTCCAGAAGATGAATAAATAGAGATTGAATAGAGACCAGGGGCCGAGATCTGGCCCCGGCAATCCCTTTTTTCCCTGGAAAGTTGTTAACCAGAAAATATAGTATTTAAGACATAAGCATCCTCTATCCGGACCAATCTTTTTATACTTCCAGATCTCTATTAAAACCAGATAAAAAGCAATGGGGGAGAAAAAAAATTTTTATAGAATGTACGGGATCTGAAAGCATGGTTATGCGGTGATGGTCTTTGAGGTCGATAGTCAAAGGATCGGTGGGCACAATAGTTGGCGAGACCACTCCTACAGCGTTCAAGTTCCTCATTAATAAAGAGATGGGACGGGGCACATACATAAAGGCCAAAGGAGAAGGCCGGGATTGGATACTGGCCCAGGTTGAAGATATCAAGAGGTCCAACACTGCCTACAGCGTAAACCAGCTCAATGATGCCGCCAGAAATTACGACTCAAAAGAGACGATGATCGCCGAGGCGAGGGTGATCGGGGTGGAAAACAATGGCAAGCTGCACCTCCCCACCAGCCCGGCCCGGCCTGGCGACCCGGTTTTCATCGCCGATGAGAAGCTGATCAAGACAACACTGGGCCTGGCTAAAGGTGATATGTATATCGGCATGCTGAAAGGCTACGATATCCGGGTGGAGCTGGACGCCAATACCCTGGTGCAGAAGCATTGCAGCGTGCTGGCAAAGACCGGATCGGGAAAATCCTATACAGCCGCAGTGATCCTCGAAGAGCTCCTGGACAGAAAGGTGGCGCTGCTGGTGATAGATCCTCACGGGGAATATGCCTCCATGAAAGAGGCGAACAAGGTGGGCGATTTCGGCAGGTACAAGATCAAGCCAAGAGGATATGATGTCACGGTCTATACCCCGGGAGAGATGGCCATGAATCCCAGGGCAGACAGGCCTTTTCGCTTCAATTCCATGAACCTCTCGGCAAGAGAAGTGGCGAAGATGATCCCCAATGAGAGCAGCAGCAGCGGCCAGCTCGGACTGCTTTATGAGGCCATCAGCGCCCTGAGGGCGGAGACGGACGCCTACACCCTGGAGGATATCATTGAGCAGGTGGTGAGGAGCAACTCCAAGGTTAAGTGGAATCTGGTGGGCCAGCTGGAATCCCTGATGGAGCTGGGGCTCTTCTCCGGTGCGGCGACGCCCTGCGAGGAGCTGCTCCGGCCTGGAAAGGCTGCGGTTATTGATATGACCGGAATTCTGCCTGAACTTCAGGCTATGATCGTCGCCCGCCTGCTGACGGACATCTTCGAAGCCCGAAAGCGCAGGCTGATCTCTCCGGGAATGGTGGTGGTGGAAGAGGCGCACAACTACATTCCTGAGCGGGGCACGGGAAATGCGGCGTCAACCAGTATTGTGCGCACCATTGCCGCGGAAGGGCGCAAGTTCGGCCTGGGACTGATGATCATCAGCCAGAGGCCGGCCAGGGTGGACAAGAACGTCATATCTCAATGCAACACCCAGATCATCATGAGGGTGACCAATCCCAATGACCTCAAGGCGCTGAGCAAGGGCCTGGAGGGCATGACCTCCGACCTGGAGGAGGAGATCAAAAGGCTGCCCTCTGGTGTGGCCATGCTGGTCAGCAATGAGATAGAAAGGCCGATTACAGTCAACATCCGGCCGAGAAAGTCCAGGCATGGCGGGGTGAGCACAGAGATCGTCTCCAAAGAGAAGGCAAAGGCCACTAATGTGCAGACGGCAAAATCTCCGGAAAAAAGGTCAAGATCCGAAATGCCTGGCAGCTCTGGGAATGAGAAGCCAGCGCGAAGCAAAAAGAGCGGGAGCGGCGGCGGGCTCTTGAAGAAGGTCTTCGGCAGGGCTTGAGCCCGCCACTCGTTTACGAATTGGCCAGGCATATGAAGGTCATCAGCCGGATTGATTCTGCAATCCGTATCAATAAAATTTATATGTTTTAATGCAGAATATATAGTTTTATGAGGCATATGACAGATAGAATGGTTGCACAGGCGGCCCTGGCCGCAATTGCAATTATCTGTGCGGTTTTGCTCAGCTTGCCAGTCCTGGGTGAGGAGGAGACGAATGAACTGGATGTCAGACTGGCTTTTGATCAATTCCCGGATGAATACACCTGCGAAGGAAATGACACCTCGCCGGAAATCGTGATTGAGGGCGTCAATGCCACGTCAATCGCCATGATAATGGATGACCCGGATGCGCCCGTTGGAACCTTTTCCCACTGGGTCATATGGAACATTTCGCCCATAGATCTGATACCAGGGGACTTTCCCAGGGATGCTTCCGTCGAGGAGCCTTTCTTTGCCCTTCAGGGAAATAACAGCGCGGGAGAAATAGGATACCTTGGCCCCTGCCCACCGCCCGGAAAACCACACCGGTATTACTTCCGCGTATATGGGCTGGATGTAGTGCTCGATCTGGAGCCGGGTGCATCGCGCCAGGAACTAGAGGAGGCGATGCAGGGTCATGTGCTGCAGAAGGGAGAGGCCATGGCCACCTATGAGAGGTGAACTCTCAGTAGCTTTCCCTATTTTTCAGTAAATCCATTTTAGCGTCTCGCTGCGCCCCCGGCAGCATCCTTCTGGCGATCCGGAGCATTTGCAGAGGAGATGCCTTTGCCATCATCTGCGCGCCCTCGTCTGAAGGAAGAGATGCCGCGGCTGTGACCGCCGCTGCCTTGAGCAGCCTCTTGTCCACCTCGTTGGTCAGATACCTTGCTCCTGCCATACCCGCCAGGAGGGACATTGCGATCCCGTAGACTGTGACCTTGATCTCGTCCACCCCGGGTGTTGTAGTTCCCCAGACCACCGAGATGCTATTGGACTCGGTGAGCCCCCAGTAAAGAAAGCCCGCTGCTGCTCCCATCAGCAGATTGGCAATGATGCCGGGTATGATGATGCTCGCCTTCTCAGAGGTCTCTTCACGAGGCAGGATGAAACCGTTATCGGTTATTATGGCATTGATAATGCCACCTGCAGCTCCACTCAATATGATTATGCTAAACGGCTCAATCGGACTCATATTCTCCCCCCATTTATGATCTGATAGCAGTCGGGCAGGAACCTGGGGACCTTTTCCCTTCCTGGCAGATAGACCTGCCTCAGACTTTGTATCTTTTCATAAATTTTTTATATATGTTATACCAATTTACTACTTAAGCATTTTGGGTGAGAGGGCAAATGTGAGACAATAGATGTACAGTCCTCCCTTTAAAAACTTGAATGAGAGCGGCTAGGTGGGCCGGACGCACAACTCTTTTTGGGGGCTCATCAGCGCCCTGATCCGCAGGACATGCTATGGTCGTACTTATGGTCATGCACTCAATCACCCAGGTCAATTTGCCATATGGTCGGTTTTTCTAACTTCTTTTTTGCATCACCCCGCGTTTTAAATCCCTGACCAAATTCTTTCCGATCACTTCCTATTATGAGCTATTCATAACTATCATTTCCCTGTTCAATACAATTGCACGCCTCAGAAATGAACAACATGCGCTCATAATTTTTCATAACTTTTCAGCCTTATTCTCAAATATCTATAAATTCCGCTCAAAGGTACCTTCTACTTGGAGGTAAGAGAAATGGCTCTGCAAACAAAGTCTAAAGAGGAAGTCTTTGAGGCAATAGACAAGTATAATGTAAGATTTGTCCGAATTTGGTTTACAGATATCCTGGGAGTTCCCAAGAGCTTCGCCATAAATCCCACGGAGCTGGATGGAGCATTCTCCGAGGGCATGGGCTTTGACGGCTCATCCATCGAGGGTTTTGCCAGGATTCATGAGTCGGACATGGTCGCCAAGCCCGATCCCACCACCTTCCAGCTCATCCCCTGGAGGCAGCAGGAGAACGCCGTGGCCAGGATGTTCTGTGACATCCAGAACCCGGACGGCAGCCCGTACGAGGGCGATCCCAGATATGTGCTCAAAAGGAACCTGAGCCGCCTTAAAGACGACGGCTATAGCTTCCTGGTGGGCCCGGAGCTGGAGTTCTTCTACTTCAAAGGAGAGAACAACACCGAGGTCCTGGATAACGGCGGATACTTCGACCTGACCACGGCAGACAACGCCACCGACCTGAGAAGGGACACCATCCTCGCCCTGGACTCCATGGGGATCGATGTGGAGTATAGCCACCACGAGGTCGCACCCTCCCAGCATGAGATCGACCTGAGATACAAGGATGCCCTCTCCATGGCGGACACGGTGATGACCTACAAGATCACCGTCAAGGAGATCGCCCGCAGATACGGCTATCATGCCAGCTTCATGCCCAAACCCATCTTCGGCCAGAACGGCAGCGGAATGCACGTCCACCAGTCCCTCTTCCAGGGGAAAAGAAATGTGATGTTCGATCCCGGCAACGAGTTCAATCTATCCGATGAGGGCAGATACTATATCGCCGGCCTTCTCAGGCACGCCCCCGAGATCACCGCCGTCACCAACCAGTGGGTCAACTCCTACAAGCGGCTGGTCCCCGGCTACGAGGCTCCGGTTTACATCGCCTGGGCGAGGAGGAACAGGTCCTCTCTGGTCAGAGTCCCCATGTACAAGCCCGGAAAGGAGGCGGCCACAAGAGTGGAGTACCGCAGCCCGGACCCGGCAGCAAATCCCTACCTGGCCTTCTCAGTCATGCTGGCCGCAGGGCTTGCCGGCATCGCCAACAAGTACGACCTCCCCTCGCCCCAGGAGCAGGATATTTACCACATGACCGATGAACAGAGGGCGAAAGCAGGAATCACCTCCCTTCCCGGCAGCCTGAACGATGCCATCAACATAACCGAGAAGAGCACCCTCGTCCGGGAGGCTTTGGGCGAGCACGTCTTCCGGGCCTTCATCGCCAACAAGAAGGCAGAGTGGGATGCCTACCGCATGAACGTCACCCAGTGGGAGCTGAACCGGTACCTGCCACTCCTGTGAGCATTCTGGGGACGAATCTGGCTGCTGGATTAGACCCAGAGAATTGTCTATAAAGAAAAGCTGCAAGGTCGGCTGGAGTTCAGGGTTGCTATGCCAAGGACGAGAAGAGAGCTATACAATAAGGAGATCTGCGCTTGCTCCATCTTCGGGGCAATGAACCGGGATGGTGAACGCTTTAACGCGGGCAAGGTCATGAAGGCTATAGCCAACATGCATGTGCGGGGCAACGGCCTGGGCGGAGGCTTTGCAGCTTACGGCATATATCCCGAGTATCGGGATTACTATGCCTTCCATCTGATGTTCAACGGCAAAACCCTCGAGGGGCAGAGATCGGCCAAGGCGGAATTCGAGCAATACCTCAACCAGAACTTCGATGTGGTCTACGACGAACAGATCCCTCACCGCTCCGAGGTCCTCCTTCGAGATCCACCCCTCATCTGGCGCTACTTCGCCCTCCCCAGAAAAAGGGGAGAGGACGCCAGCCTGTCAGACGAGGAATATGTGGTGAAAATGGTGATGCAGACCAACAGCAGAGCGGAAGACGCCTACATATTCTCCTCCGGGAAAAACATGGGCTGCTTCAAGGGGGTGGGCTATCCGGAGGAGATCGGCGAGTACTTCATGCTCGACGAGCTTTACTCCGCTTATGCCTGGACCGCTCACGGCCGGTTTCCCACCAATACCCAGGCCTGGTGGGGAGGAGCCCATCCCTTCAGCCTGCTGGACACGAGCATCGTGCACAACGGCGAGATCTCCTCTTACGGCACCAACCGCTGGTACCTGGAGATGTACGGCTACGCCTGCACTCTGCAGACCGATACCGAGGTCATAGCTTATGCCGCAGACCTACTCCTCAGAAGGCAGAGAATACCGATGGAGATCGTGGCCAGGATCCTGGCCCCGCCCATCTGGAATGCCATCGATACCATGAACGAGAAGGAGAAGAAGCTCTTCACCACACTGAGAATGGTCTACGGTCCCCTGCTCATGAACGGCCCCTTTGCCATCATCATCGGCCAGACGGGCAGGCTGATCGGCCTGACGGACAGAATCCGCCTTCGGCCGATAACAGCAGCTGCAAAAGGAGAGATGTTCTACCTCTCCAGCGAAGAAGCGTCGATCAGACTTATCTCGCCGGAATTAGACTCCGTCTGGACCCCCAACGGAGGAGAACCGGTAATATGCGAACTTAACAACAGGAGGGCATAAGATGAAATCATTCGTCTTTCCTGAGTTTCAGATCATCAGGGACGAGGCAAAATGCGGCCAGTGCCGGGGCTGCGAGAGGCAGTGTGCATTTGGCACCCACACCTACGATCCGGTGAGCGATCGATTGATATCTGACGATTACAAATGCGCCGGCTGCCAGAGATGCACCATCTTCTGCCCCCATGATGCCATAGTGGTCCGGCCCAACCCGTCATTCTACCGATCGAACGCCTCCTGGTCTCGGGAGAAGATGGAGGACGTCAAAAAGCAGGCCGAGACCGGCGGGGTGATACTGACCGGATGCGGCAACGACAAGTCCTTCCGGATATACTGGGACCATATGGTCCTGAATGCCTCTCAGGTCACCAACCCATCAATCGACCCCCTGAGAGAGCCGATGGAGCTGCGCACGTTTCTCGGAGCCAAGCCGGACCTGATGGAGTTCAGGGAGAATGACGGAGATGTAGAGATAGCAACAGAGATCTCGCCCAATCTGATGGTCCAAACGCCCATCGTCTTCTCCGCCATGTCCTACGGAGCGATCAGCTACAATGCCTTCCTCTCACTGGCCACTGCCGCATCAAAATCCGGCACTTACTTCAATACCGGCGAGGGTGGCCTTCCCAGGGAGATGAGGGAAAAGTTCGGCCGGCATGCCATCGTCCAGGTTGCATCCGGCCGCTTCGGCATAGACGCCGAGTACCTCAACTGCGCCGCTGCGGTGGAGATCAAGGTGGGCCAGGGAGCCAAACCGGGAATCGGCGGCCACCTGCCCGGAGAGAAGGTCTCAGATGCCGTCTCCGCCACCCGGATGATTCCAGTGGGGACCGACGCCATCTCCCCGGCACCGCACCATGACATCTACTCCATCGAGGACCTGTCAATGCTCATCCATGCCATCAAGGAGGCCACAAACTACGAGAAGCCGGTGTCGGTCAAGATCGCTGCCGTGCACAACTTCGCCGCCATTGCCGCGGGGATAGTTCATGCGGGCGCAGATATCATCGCCATCGATGGCCTTCGGGGAGGAACTGGCGCTGCTCCCAAGGTGATCAGGGACAACGTGGGAATACCAATAGAGCTGGCCATATCCTCTCTGGACCGGCGGCTCCGCCAGGACGGCATCAGGAACCGGTGCTCGATCATCGCTGCGGGGGGAATTCGTTGCAGCGCCGATGTGATCAAGGCCATAGCCCTGGGAGCTGACGCCACTTATATCGGCTCGGCCGCTCTAATCGCCATGGGATGCAACCTCTGCCAGAAATGCTACACCGGCAAATGCAACTGGGGCATCTGCACTCAGGATCCGCGACTGGCAGGCCGGCTGAATGTGGAAATAGCCTCCCAGCGCCTGACAAACCTCATTTCACTGCCTGGTCTCATGAGATCAAAGAGATGCTTGGTGGGATGGGAATCAATGCCTTAGAGAGCCTGCGCGGCAACCGCGATCACCTGCGGGGCGTGGGGCTTTATGAGTGGGAGCTGGATGTCCTGGGAATAAAAGGAGCGGGAGAATGATCGAAGATGGAGAGATTTGCGTCATACCAATCAGCCAGGGCCTGGCAGGAGGTGACTGTATGGGAACGGTCGAGATCGATGCCCAGAATCTCAAGACCAGAGAGTTGAACGATCGGCTGAGGGATCTGATGCTCTCCGGCGAGAGAAAGGTGATCATCAGAAATGTATGCGGCCAGCGCTATATCGGCACCAGACTGTACTCGCCAGAGCGGCATCAAATAGAGATCGATATCTTCGGCACCCCAGGAAACGACCTGGCTGCCTTTCTCTTCGGCCACAAAGTGGTTGTGCATGGCAATGCCCAGGACGGGGTGGGAAACACCATGGATGACGGAGAGATCGTGGTGGAGGGAAGAGCAGGGGATGTCCTTGGCTTTTCCATGCGAGGGGGCTCGATATATGTGCGGGACGGCTGCGGCTACCGAACCGCCCTGCATATGAAGGAGTTCGAGAGCAAAAGGCCGGTTCTGGTCATAGGCGGCACTGCCCAGGACTTCCTGGGCGAGTACATGGCCGGAGGAACAGTCATCCTCCTGGATCTTAGAGACCAGGGCCACCGGGCGAACTTCATGGGAACGGGGATGCACGGCGGGACCATATATCTGCGGGGCTCAGTGAACCCTTCGCAGGTGGGAGATCAGGTGGAGATTTCGCCCATTGACCAAGCCGATCGAGAGATTTTGCATAGGTATGTGACCGGGTTCATGGAAAAGTTCCCTGAGCTTGAACTGAACCGGGAAAAGCTCCTGAATGATGATTTCGTCAAGCTCACCCCGAGGTCAAAGAGACCCTACAGCGGTCTATATACATATTAAATGGAGGTTAGGAATGGCAAGAGCGCTTGTTCCAACGGTCTGTCCGTACTGCGGTGCAGGCTGCGGATTTTTTATCGCAGTCGAGAAGGAGCACGCCACGGGGATCGAATATATGCCCGATCACCCTGCAAGTGAAGGAGCTCTCTGTCCCAAGGGAAATGCCGCTTTGGAGATCATCTATCACCCAGAACGGCTCCGAACCCCCCTGAGGAAAAAAGGAGACGGCTGGGAGAGGATATCCTGGGATATGGCCCTGGAGCTGGTGGCAAAAGGCCTTGGCAGTGCTCTGAAAAGGTACGGGCCGGACAGCATCGGCTTTTTGTCCTCCTCCAAGTGCAGCAACGAGGAGAACTACCTCTTCGGGAAGCTGGCCAGATCCATTGGCTGCAGGAATGTGGACAGCTGCGCCCGGCTCTGCCATGCTCCTTCGGTAGTGGGGCTGAACCGCACCCTTGGGGCGGCGGGAATGACCAATCCCATTCCTGATATCGCCAACTCAAAGTGCATTTTCATCATCGGATCGAACCTCGCCGAAAACCATGCCGTCCTCTCCCGCTGGGTCCACCGGGCTCGTGATGCCGGAGCGACGGTAATAGTTGCCGATCCCCGCCGGACTCATACCTCCTGGATGGCCGATATCTTCCTCCCTTTAAAACCGGGGACGGATGTCGCTCTTCTCAACGGCCTGGCCCATGTGATTATCAAAGAGGGGCTGGTCAATCGATCCTACATAGAAAAGCATACGCGGGGCTTTGAGGATCTGGTGGCGGCAACGGCCGAGTACACCCCGCAGAGGGTGGCTGACGTAACGGGCGTTCCTGCCAGCGATATTGTCCGGGCGGCACGCTCTTATGCCACTTCATCGGCCTCGGTCATCCTCTACTCCATGGGGATCACCCAGCACACCACCGGAACGGAGAATGTTCAGGCCATAGCCAACCTGGCCCTGATCTGCGGCCAGTTGGGTAGGGAGGGGACTGGCATCATGCCTCTGCGCGGCCAGAACAATGTGCAGGGTGCCTGCGATATGGGCGCACTGGCCGAGTTTTATCCCGGCTACAGGAAGGCAGACGACCCGGAGACGATCAGGCTCTTCGAGACTGGCTGGGGGATAGAGGGTCTTCCCTTGGGAAAGGGCCTCACGGCCACGGAGATGATCGAAAAGGCAGGAGTGGCAAGAGAGGGAAGAGAGGGAAGAGAGGGAAGAGAAGGAAGAGAGGGAGAAGAGGGCAGGCTTCGGGCGATGTACATCATGGGGGAGGACCCGGCAAATTCTGAGCCCTGCAGCCATAATGCGCAAAAAGCCCTGGAAGCTCTTGATTTTCTGGTGGTGCAGGATATCTTCATGACCTCAACCGCAAAGCTCGCGGATGTCGTTTTGCCTGCGGCGGTCTGGGCGGAGAAGGAGGGCAGCTACACCAGCACCGAAAGAAGGGTCCAGTGGAGTTCCAAAGCTATCGAGCCGCCTGGCAGCGCCCTTTCGGACCTGGATATCATATGCCGGGTTGCCGGCCGGATGGGTCTGGATTTCAGCTATCCGGACGCGGCATCGGTTTTGGCGGAGATCAACCGCCTGGTGCCCCAGTATGGCGGAATCAGCCGGGATCGTCTCGGTCCACAGGGGCTGGTCTGGCCCTGTCCGGACTCCAGCCATCCGGGAACCCCCATACTTCATGGCGGGGGATTCAAGCTCGATGGGGGCCGGGCGGCGATTGTGCCTGTTCAATACCGGCCTGCTGCAGAGACTGTCAGCTCTGAGTATCCCTTTGTCCTCACCACCGGACGGGTGGCAGTGCATCATAACGCCGGGTCCATGACCCGCCGCAGTCCTTCCCTTCAAAAGCGTGAGCCCGATCTCTTCTTAGAGCTCAATCCAAAGGATGCCCAACAGCTGAATGTGGCCGATGGAGATGAGGTGACGGTGGCCTCGCCCCGAGGAGAAGCAGTGGCGGCGGCAAGGCTCACAGATGGCATGAAAAGAGGGGTGGTATTCATGCCCTTCCATTTCCCTGGAACCAACATCCTGACCTCTGAATTTGCCGATTCTGAGGCCAGGATACCGGAGTACAAGGTCTCGGCCTGCAAGATCACCCGGAGGGATTAGATGCCAGTTTATATTGATATCAGCAGATGTATAGGATGCCGGTCCTGCGAGGTGGCCTGCGATCGGGTGCACGGAGGCAAAGGGCATATCAATGTTCATTTTGTGGGAAGTCTGGCATCAGTTCCGGTCTTCTGCCATCACTGTGAGGAAGCCTGCTGCACCATGGTTTGCGCTACCGGTGCCCTGCACAAAGAGGGTGAGAAGACGGCGTTTGATGTAGAGAAATGCACTGGCTGCGGCCTGTGCCAGCTGGCCTGTCCCTTTGGAGTGGTCTGGACGGACAAAATAGCTCATAAATGCGATCTGTGCTCCGGCCGGGATGCGCCGGCCTGCGTTACCACCTGTCCCGCCAGTGCTCTCAGCCTGGACTATGAACTCGCCAGCATGAGGGCTCGCAATCGTGCGGCCATGCTCATCGCCAGGGGAGGTAGAGCATGATTAAGGTAGATTTGAGCCTGTGTCTGGGCTGCCAGGCCTGCTCCAATGTCTGCCCCAGCCAGAACATCGTCCGGACGGATACAAGCGACTCCAGAACCATTCACTGGAAGAGGTGCAAAGAGGAGTGCGATCTGTGCGTCGAGTTCTGCCCGGCCAAAGCGCTTGCTCTGGTGCCCTATGATGAGTCAATATTGGAGAGCGAGATCTGTTTTGAGCTGGTGGAATGCAGGGTCTGCAAATCGCCCTATGCCACCCTCCCCAGCCTGATGAAGATCGAGGCTTCCCTGCCCGGAGGCCTGCAGAAGGACTCAACGGGATTGGAATGGATCTGGATCTGTCCTCAATGTCGACGCAGCATTGAGGCGGAGAGGGCGGCTGGCCAGGTGGTTCGGGAGAGAAAGAGGATGAATCCCTGAAAAGTCTTTTTTATCCTCCTTCACCTTTATTCTATGCTCACCTTCAGGCCTTCATTGTCCACCCTGGTCTCCACGGCGATCTCCAGGCCCACCGGCTCAATTATCTTCGCCACCTCATCCCGGCTGCGTTCGGTGACAATGGCGATGGAAGGGCCAACCGAGCTCATGCCCACGAACTCCAGGCCAGATTCTCGCAGAATGCTCATGTAGCGGTAGATCTCAAAGCCATGGTGCTCCACTTCGGCCCTTTTCGAGCCCCGGAACTCAATCTCCC
Source organism: Methanotrichaceae archaeon (assembly GCA_963813075.1). Lineage (GTDB taxonomy): Archaea > Halobacteriota > Methanosarcinia > Methanotrichales > Methanotrichaceae > Methanothrix. The sequence goes on along the minus strand of CAWEXU010000010.1, from coordinate 11,052 downwards.
AGATGGTGTCGCCGATCTTCTTCAGGTCGCCCCTCTCCAGGGCGGGGATGAGGTCCATGAGCATCAGATAGGCTTTGAGCTCCCGGTCCTGATAATCAAGGTTTCTGGCCCGGTTCATGAGCAGATCGAACTCCGAGCGGCCGGCGGAGGAGACGATGGTGGGGGGGATGGTGACAAAGACATTCTTGCCCTCAGCAAACCGGTGCTTGTAGACCAGAGCCAGCTCGTCGCCGGTTATTACCATGCCTCCGTAGGTTGCTGCTGCCGGACCCACGCCGGTCTCAAAGCCGTTTGTTACCCTGCCATCTTCGGTCTCCTCCACATAGTTGTGGCCGATGAGCAGTCGGATATCTTTTCTGGTGAGTGGCGAGCCCAAAGCGGTGTTCATGGCATGGCCTAGAGCTAATAGGACCGATCCGGTGGAGCCGAGGCCTACGTGCTTTTTCTGGTGGTCCCGGACTACAATTCTGAATCCGCCCTCATAGCGGACCGTCTTTCTGAATACCTCCACAAAATGGCGGATTATGGGCTCCCGAGAATAGTCGATCTCCAGCCCGGATGGGGTGCACTCCACCTGAGCAGAGCAGTAGATCTGCAGGGCAAAGCCCATTCCTCCCCCACCCGGCCGGTTGGGGGCGAAGCGGTTCATGTCCAGCACAGTCAGGTGGATTCGACCAGGAGTGGTAGCTGTGACTTTTCCTGAAACCGGCGTGAGCTTGTAGTCTTTTTCCAATCCCAGGGTCTTTATGCACTGGCCCGGGACAAAGGGCTGGAACTCGTACTCAACCAGGTCCAGATCCCCGCCTCTTATCAGTATCTTTGCCAAGATATCACCTCTAATCTCGAAGGCTTCCCACCAGGTCGCTGCAAGACCGTCAAAGGAGCATTGACAAACAGCACAATGCCCGCGGTATGGGATTTCAGATCAATGCACCAGACAGCGTCCACACGAGCGGCCTTATGCCCGCCGGTCGAAGTAGATACTCTTTCCCGAGGCTTTCAGGGGAATGCCATAGGCCACAAGGCAGCCCTCCATCCAGCCCAGGGAAAGAGCTGCCACACCGGCAGTGAACATTATCCGGTTGTCGACGTTGTGCAGGCTGGCGGTCTTGGCCGCAGAGCCCAGGGCGATGCCCAGGTCCGCCATCTTGATGACGCAGTTTGGACCGTGAAAGGGCAGATTCTGCTCGGTCTCCTGAAATCGACTCTGTGCCTCGATCATATCCTGGCAGCTGGAAAAACCGCACCCACCGCAGTTCAGGCCGGCGTGATCTTTAGATCTGGCAGCAATCAGGACGCAGGCGTCGCTCTCTTCCAGATTTTTGGCGTCCCTCAGGTAGAACTTTATGCCCCGGGCCTGGCCCAGACGGTCAAGCTCTCGCGAAAGCTCCTGCAGCTCTTCGCCCGCTACCACTCTGATCAAAATTGAGTCCTGGCCTTTGCCTTTGGGGGCAGTGCGGGCAGAGAGGGCCATCAGCTCTGCTACCAATTCTACAGCCTTATGGGTCATGGAAACGAGGATGGACGGATTTTTGCATATTCTTTGCATATTATTTGCGTATTCTATGCTTAATTGATTTAATTACTAACTGCTACCGGTCCTCTTCGATCACATCGTACTCATCCACATCTATGACCCGGCCACCCTGGCTGCTTTTCCTGCTGCTCTGATCTCCCCTGTTGCCCTTTTTTTTCCCGAGCATATCCAGCAGAAGCGCTCCCAGGCCGGAGAATGCCAGCAATTCGGCAACCCAGCGGATCTTTTTATATCTCCAGAGCATGAGGCCGATCGCGGCCTCTAACAGGGTAGCAATAGGACTGGACCTTGCTCCAGGACTTGCTTTTGATGCGCCGGATACATAGGACTCCGCCTTTGCCCTGGTTGAGGGCTTCATGAACCATCTCATCGACCTGGCCAGACCACTTGATAGTGCTCCTCTGACCGCCTTATTTGCCAGTGCGGCACTAATTGCCAATTTAACAAATCTTGTCAGCGTTCCCATTGAGCCATACTCTCTTACTGCAATGATATATCATTATCTGCAAACTTCTCCGGCCAGAGGGTTCTATCCCGGCTTCGCTGCTTGATCATCTCCTCGGCCTCGGCTATTGTTATTCCAAAGACCTCGGCCAGGATCTCCTTGGCAGCGACTAGCTCCAGCTCTATGATATCTTTGCCACCCATTCGCGAGCCATGGCTGGCAAGGATGGAATGCTTTCTGGACTTTTCCGCGCTTAAAATGGCCGGTGACATTGGCAACTGATTGATCACTAAAATTTAAGTAATTTGCTCTTGGATGGACTTGACGGGATTTGAACCCGTGGCCTCCGCCTTGCGAAGGCGGCGATCTACCACTGATCTACAAGCCCCAACTATCCTTTTTAAAACGAGAGAGGTGGTTTAGATCAGACCGACCTCTTCCACTTCCACGGACTCTACGCCGGGCAGTTTCCTCACAGATTCCTCGATCTCATCCGGGCTGCGTCCGCCCTTGTCATCCATGATGGTTACAACGATCAGAGCCTTGAGGCCAAATGCAATTGGTTTCTCCTCGATGGCATGCATTCTGGCGAAGCTTGGCACGGCCTTCCTTATCTCCTCAGCCAGCTTTTCCAGGTCCACATCTGTGCTCTCAGGCATTACCTTCATTCTTACTGCTGCGTCTCCCATTCTTCCACCTCACGGCCCTACAAAGGCACAGGACTTGCAGGTATAAACATTGCTCTGTTTTTTACATCGATTGCATCTGGCAATCACGGTTCCGCAGCTTGGACAGGGAAACCTGGCTCCGCCCACGCCGGTCAGCGTAATGCCACATGATATGCATCTCTCTGGCAGTTCTTCCTTCATATTATCTCCTTCCTGGTAGACCTATTTCACTGTATAAACCTTCCCATCGGTCAACAGGATAAGAGGACTACTTATCCATTGATGATTGTGCCCCCCTTTCCGCTTCTCAGAGCTTTTGCAAATGCGACCGGATCGCTGCCGTTTGTCACCCAGACCCTCATTCCCGCAAGATCCCCCAGTAGAAGCCTGATGGTGCCCTGATCGATGCAGCTTTCTCTTCCCAGTAGCAGGCGAGCGGAAAGCTCCTCTGCCACCTCGCCCTCAATTATCACCCCATCGACATCCGTGGCCTTGATCAGCGGCAAGCCCAGCCTCGATGCCACCAGCAGAGCTATGGAGTCAGAGGTATAGTCCCAGGAGTGCTCCGGGCAAAAGTCCTCTTCGGTCAGGGCCTGGTAGGGAAGGAGAACGGACACCTGCCGCTTCTCTGGAATGCGAACTCGGGTGGTGAGACGGGCTCCGGTCCCATCGGCCAGGAGATATGCGTACTGCTCCATTGCCAGAACCGCCATCCAGTGGGCGGCCTCATCGCCGAGGCCCATTTTGGCAGAGACCTCCCGGATCAGATCGGCAAACGGCCCTCCCCCAGGCACCACCAGATAGCTGGAGTCCTCCTCATCCGCGAGGGAGATCAGGGCGCGCATCAGATCTCGGGAGGTATCGATGAGGCTGCCCCCCAGCTTCAGGACATAAGATGGCATGGGAACAAATGTAGGTAAACCTCTTATTTCAGACTCTTGCTGAAGAATAGAAAAAGATGGACGAAGGCCGATTGGATGTAGGGTAGGGAGGGATCTTTATTATAATCGACCTTTGCCGTATATCACCCCGGCTTCAGACGTAGATAAGGCTTTTGGTTGTGGTATGGTTGTGGTATAGTTGTGTATCTGAGCGATAGCAAGAATGGCATACCAGAATAGTCAGAGGAATTGAGATGAATAGAGACATTAAAACCCCACTTCTGGCTGCGGATGCGGTCATACAATTCCAGGAGGGGATTGTGCTGATAAGAAGGAACAACCCGCCCTATCAGGGCTGCTATGCGTTGCCGGGTGGATTTGTGGAGAGGGGAGAGACGGTCGAAGAGGCGGCGATAAGGGAGGCGAAGGAGGAGACGGGGCTGGATATCGACCTGCTGGGCCTGGTGGGCGTGTACTCCGATCCCGCCCGCGATCCCAGGGGCCACGTGGTCTCAGCCGCCTTTCTCGCTCGGGGCAGTGGCCGGCTCCAATCCGGCTCGGACGCCCGGTCTGCAGAGGTCTTCCCCACAGAAAAGCTGCCAAAGCTTGCCTTCGACCATGACCGGATCATCAGCGATGCCCTTCACCTGGCGGAGAGTCTGGGGATTTGTGCATCAAATTAATGTAGAGCGAAAAAGATCTGCCCTCTCTGACCTTGAGAAATGGCAGAGGCGATTCGCCGGGGCCAAAGCTGCCCTGGGTTTGCCCCCTGGGAGAGGTATTCAATGGAAGAGATAAGAGAGCTCATCGAGAAATATGCGCTGCAGAACGCGGTGAAGTACAATGCCGCCCCCAATGCCGGGGCGGTTATGGGCAAGCTCATGGGCGAGCGTCCGGAGCTTCGCAGCCGGGCAAAGGAGGTCTCGCCTCTGGTGGCTGAAGTGCTGGCCGAGGTGGAGAAGACCAGCCCCGAGGAGTGGAAGAGGAGGCTGGAGGAGATAGCTCCCGAGCTACTGGTGCAGCTCTCAGAGAAAAAGGAGCCCGACAAAGGGCTGCCCGATCTGGATGGAGCAGAGAAAGGGGTGGTGATGCGCTTTGCCCCCAATCCCAACGGCCCGCCTACCTTAGGCAGCGCGCGGGGCATCATCGTCAACTCGGAGTATGTGAAAAAGTATGGTGGCAAGTTCATCATCCGCTTTGATGATACCGATCCCGTGAAAAAAAGGCCCATGCCCGAGGCCTATGGCTGGTATTTAGAGGACTGCGAGTGGCTGGGCGCCCATCCGGATCAGGTGATTGTCGCCAGCGAGAGAATTGAGCAGTACTATCCCATTGCCGAGGAGCTGATCCGCCGGGGCGGGGCTTATGTCTGCCGCTGTCCCCAGGCGGCCTTCAAGGAGCACAAGGAGAAGGGAATAGAGTGCATTGATCGGGCCCAGAGCATCGAGGAGAACCTGGATCTCTGGAAAAAGATGCTGGACGGCAGCCTGAAAGAGGGCGAGGCGGTCCTGCGGGTGAAGACCGATATGCACCACAAGGACCCAGCGATTCGGGACTGGCCGGCCTTCAGGATCGTCACCGCCCCCCATCCGCTGGTGGGGGACAAGTACCGGGTCTGGCCGCTGCTCGACTTCGAGTCGGCGGTGGAGGACCACCTGCTGGGCACCACCCACATCATCCGGGGCAAGGATCTGACCGACAGCGGAAGCAGACAGAGGTATCTTTACTCTTACCTGGGGTGGGAGTACCCGCGGGTGATTCACTGGGGCAGGGTCAAGATTCATCAGTTCGGCTCCTTCTCGACCAGCAAGCTGAGAAAGGCGATTGAGGCGGGAGAGTATTCGGGCTGGGACGACCCACGCGTGCCCACAGTGCGGGCGATGCGCTGCCGGGGAATCCGGCCAGAGGCCTTGCGAAAGTTCATGATCGATCTAGGCGTCGGCGAGACGGACATCAGCCTGAGCATGGACTCGATTTATGCCGAGAACCGCAAATTGGTCGACCCGGAGGCCAACCGCCGCTTCTTCGTCTGGGAGCCGGTGGAGCTGGAGATAGAGGGCGATGTGCCCCTGATGGCGCAAGCGCCCCTGCATCCCACTGACGAGCGGGGATTCCGGGAGATTCCTGCGGGGAATAAGCTCTTCATCTGCAGGAGCGATCTAGAAAGCTCCAAGGTGGGGGAGAACATCCGGCTCAAGGATCTGTGCAATGTGGAGATCACGAGCCTGGAGCCGGCGAAGGCCAGGTTCCTGGGCAAGGATATGGGCAAGAGGACCAGGATCATTCACTGGGCGCCCGTCGGACGGGGTTGCAGTGCAGGTGATGAAGCCCGATGGCATGGACGAGGGCCTGGGAGAAGCGGGAATTGCCGAGGAGCTGGGCAAAGTCGTGCAGTTCGAAAGATACGGATTTGTGCGGGTCAACAAGATCGGGGAGCCGATAGTGGCTTACTTTGCGCACAGGTAGTCTGGGGATTTTCCAGGATCATTTCATCTTTTTTGAGCTTTGATTCCAGATCCTTCAGGCGGTCTTCATAGGCCTTCCACTCGATAAAATCGTCCCAGAGTTCGAAATCCTCTGGAAGCTGCTTGAGTCTTGCCTCGAAGGCAGCAATATTGCAGCCGTGTTTATTCTCGAACGACCGGATCCTGTCTTTTACAGGAGATATCTCGGAGATCAGTTTCAGGTTCTCAAATGTCCTTATGTCGTCCACGGATACTCCGATGCTCGAATCATCGATCATCAAGAGTATATCAGGCCTTATAGAATAAATTTTATGCCTCTATTGCTTTGTTCTCTCATGGCCAGGGATTCCAGACAGCCTACTATTGCCTCTTTGATGTTCTTTTTGGCTTCCTCTACATCATCTCCCTGAGAGTGGCATCCAGGAAGCGCCGGGCAGCTCACTATGTAGCCACCCTCTTCGGCCTCCTGAAGGACGACTTCGAAGTTCATGGTATTAGATCGCTCTTGAAAGCTAAAGACCTTTGTGAGATCGATATCGATTCAGCCTCGAATCGCCCCGGCTACCATCAGCTCGATTTCTAGCTCGCCCTGAAAGCCCAGTGCGCCAACTTTTGGAGATCTATGGTATTGTGCCCTCAAATCCCTGTTCACCGAAACCCTGATCAGTTCAGGATTATACATTATGATCAAGCAGGAGGGAGGCTCAGAAGTGGCAAAAATTTCCGTTATCTGCAAGAAGAGAAGTGCGGGAAGAGTTTGTCTGTGAGACGGATGGAAATGGAGGTAGAGGCCTTCAAATCCCCCGGCCAGATGGTAATCATCGAGAGATGCCCGCACTGCAGTTATGCCAACAGAATATTGTCCCATCTTCAGAGGGCTGATATGCCTATTCAGGGCGAGGAGCCGTATGAAGAGGACCTGGATTGGCTGAAGTATGGCCGGGTGATGATCCAGGAGTCACCCAAGGTTTTGGACGAGGCCGCCAAATCTTTTCTGACATTGGGCTCATCCCTTCTGACGGTCTACACTGGTGCTCTGGCTCTCTTCAAATTCAATGAGAGGGCTTCCGACCCTCTTTCCTGGGCGGTGATCTGCACACCCATCCTCCTCTGGCTCCTTTGCATAAGCTGTCTTGCCTACGTCTATTTCCCTGACCGCCTCAGGTTTCACAAGAACAGTCCCACCGATATCGAGAAGGTCACTAGTGGATGTCAGCCGAAAGAAGAGCCGACGGCTCAAGATCGGCTCGGTCCTCTTCGTGGCAGCTCTAGCCGCCACATCGATATCCATCGTCTGGCTGGCGGGCTCGGCTCATCCTGCTCAGATGGACAGAGCTCAGACAGTTCAGGTCGTGATCCCTAGGATAAGAATGCATCACTCGCAAAATCTATCCAATATTCAAATCTGGACATAGGAGTGCTTCCCTAACCGGTTGGAAAAGGGATAATCGATCCCTAGGGTTTCGGGGGAGGAAGTAGCTTGTAAGGACTGGTTCAGGCACAGTCTATGTCAAATCAAGAATGAACGGATGCTAAGATGGCGTGAACATTCTTGGGTAAAATCAGGCGAGGGAGTATCAAGGGCATCTCTGACAGGTTGTTTGGCTCAAAGGCAACAAAGCCGATCCGTCTCGATTCGGTAAGTCTCCGAGCTTAAAACTGTACTTCAAGAGGCTTTCTCGACAGGCTCGTCCAAGCGATGCACCTCGACGTATCAAGCTCTGCCTACAGGCGCTGGAACTCGTCCCTCGCCAGCAGAATCCACCCTCTGGGCAGAGCTGCAGAACGGATTGGAAATGGTTTGGCAACGATCTCCCCTCGGAAACATAGCCGACAACATCGAGCAGGCGATCATACACTATCTTGAGGCTTCAAAGGTCGTACGCGAGAAGGACCTCCCAAGAAGGCCAATACTGCAGCAATTCTAGCTCTAGCATTTACCAACCGAATCAAGGGCAACAGAAGCCGACAACATCGAACAAGCCATTGATTACTGCAATCAGGCTCTAAATGTATGCATAGAGAAAAACTCTTGGAAATGTTGGGCCATGACCCAGAACAACCTGGGCCACCTACACCAATCGTATCCGAGGCAACAGATCCGATAACATAGAGAAGGCCATCGAGCACTACAATCTGGCGCTGAAGATCTACACACAAGAAGGACTTCTTTGGGCATCTAACCAGAGCAACCTGGCCATCGCATACAACAACCGCATCCGGGGCGACAGAGCCAATAACATCGAGAAGGCAATCGAGCACTGCAATATGGCGCTGAAGGTCACACCCAGAACGACTTCCCGGAACAGTGGGCCATGACCCAGAACAACCTGGCAAACGCTTACAACGACCGTATACGGGGCGACAGAGCTGATAACATCGAGAAGGCGATCGAGCACTATCGTCAAGCGATAAGATCTACACGCAAGAAAGACTTCCCAGAGAATGGGCCAGCGACCCAGAACAATCTGGCCAACGCATACAACAACCGCATCCGGGGCGACAGGGCGGACAACATCGAGAAGGCGACGAGCACTACCGTCTGGCTCTGAAGGTCATACAATCAAGAACGCTTCCCAGAACAGTGGGCCATGACCCAGAACAACCTGTCCGCGCCTACAACAACCGCATACGGGGCGACAGGGCCAGAGAACATCGAGCAGGCGATCGAGCACTACCAGCCTGGCCCTGAAGGTCTAACACCCAGAACGACTTCCCGGAACAGTGGGCCATGACCCAGAGCAACCTGGCCGACGCCTGCAACAACCGCATACGCGGCGACAGGGCAGAGAACATCGAGCAGGCGATCGAGCACTACCAGCCTGGCCCTGAAGGTCTACACCCAGAACAACCTTCCCAGAACCAGTGGGCCATGACCCAGAACAACCTGGCCAATGCCTACAACAACCGCATACGGGGCGATAGGGCGGAAAACATTGAGCTAGCGATCTGGCACTGTGGGCAGGCCCTGAAGGTCTAACACCCAGAACAACCTTCCCGGAACAATGGGCCATGACCGAGAACAACCTGGCCAATGCCTACAACAACCGCATACGGGGCGATAGGGCGGAAAACATTGAGCTAGCGATCTGGCACTGTGGGCAGGCCCTGGAAGGTCTACACCCAGAACGACTTCCCGGAACAGTGGGCCATGACCCAGAACAACCTGGCAAACGCCTACAGCGACCGCATACGCGGCGACAGGACAGAGAACATCGAGCAGGCGATCGAGCACTATCATCAGTCCATAAAGGTGAGGACGGAGAGAGACTTTCCAGATGATTGGGCATTTACTCAGAATAAATTGGCAGCCGCCTACAGTAATCGTATCCAAGGCAATAGAGCAGACAACATTGAACGCAGCAATCAATCACTATTGTCAGGCTCTTAAAATTCATAAGGAAGAGGACTTTCCGGATAATTGGGCTGCAACCCAGAACAACCTGGGCCTTGCCTACAAAGACCGCATAAGGGGTGACCGAATCGATAATATTGAGATAGCTATCGAGCACTTCAATTTGGCCCTAAAGGTTATAACTCAGAAGGCTTTCCCAAATGATTGGGCAGTAATCCAGAACAACCTAAGCTTAGTCTATAACCACCGCATTCTGGGCGATAGAGCCGATAACATCGAGCGTGCCATCAATCATAGCGAACTGGCGTTGAAGGTTCATACTCGGGAAAACTTCCCGAAACGGTGGGCCATGACCCAGATCAACCTGGCAAACGCCTATAGCCAACGGATTCCTGGGCGATAGGGCTGACAACATCAGAAGTCCATCGAGTTCTACTATCAGGCTCGGATGATTTACACATATGAGAATTTTCCAGTAAGTTGGGCCATGACAGAGAACAACCTGGCCGCTGCCTACAACGACCGCATAAAAGGCGACAGGACGGACAACATCGAGCAGTCTATCTTGCATTATGGGCAGGCCCTGAAAGTTAGGACGGAGAAGGCCTTCCCGGCAGACTGGGCAAAGACCAAGGTAAACCTGGCCGCTGCCTATAACAACCGCATACGGGGCGACCGGGCAGAGAACATCGAGCAGGCGATCGAGCACTGCCAGCAGGCCATGATGGTCTTTACAGCAAGAGATTTTCCGAGCAGATGTCGAGGAACTGCTTACTCGCTGGGCAATCTCTTCCTGGATTCCCAGCGCTTCTCAGAAGCCGAAAAAACCTACTCCACCGCGATGAAAGCTGCTGAGGAGCTTTACAGAGCATCCATATTTCAAGCCAGCAGGGAGGCGGAGTTAGCTGAGACCAGTGACCTCTACCGGCGGGCGGGATACGCCCTGGCTAAATCTAACAAATTGAAGGAAGCAGCAGTAGCCATGGAGCGGGGCCGGTGCGGGGACTGGGTGATGTGCTCGCTCGGGATCGAGCAGACCTGGAGAGGATTGAGGAGAAGGATCTCGAGGCATATGAACTCTACAGCCAGGCGGTGCAGGAATTGCAGAACCTGGAGTCCCAGGAGAGGAAAGAAGAGTCACCTGAGACCCTGCCACCCTTGCGCGATTTGATGACGCAGGCCAGAGCCAGTCTGGACGAGGCGGTGGATGGTATTCGAAGCATCCCAGGCTACGAGAGCTTCCTGGCGGTGCCGGGATGGGAGGAGATCGAGGCGGCTGTGATCGAGGGCCAGCCGTGGCTCGAGATCGCTGCCGCTCCAGGGGGCGGGTTGGCTCTGATCATCCATCAATCTTCTGGCGATGTCTCCTTGAGACCGTCTCTCTGGATGGCTTCTCGGAAGAGCGACTGCAAGAACATGTCAAGACCTGGTTTGAAGCCTATGGCGGCTGGCAGGAGGCACGACAGAAGCTGATCGAGGACAAGATAGAAGCGGAAGAATATCTGCGAGCTAAAGACAGATGGTTTGATGCCATTGAGGCGGTTACAGGCCAGCTCTGGCAGGAGGTGGCAGAGCCGATCTATTCAGCTCTGAAACCGCTCAAGCCCGAGCAAGCTTTTCTTATCCCGACCGGTCTGCTCTCGCTTCTACCCCTGCATGCCGCCTGGAGAGATGAGGGCGGCAAAAGGCAGTATTTCCAGG
>CAWEXU010000009.1:0-79431 GCA_963813075.1 Methanotrichaceae archaeon | reverse complement strand
GAGGAGCCAGTCTCCCGGAAGCCTTCTTTAACCGCCTCTTTTAGTTCATCCTGTTTCCCAGAGATATCTTTCAAGCAGGAGCCAGTCTCCCGGAAGCCTTCTTTAATCGCCTCTTTTAGATCATCCTGTTTTCCAGAGATCTCTTTTAAGGAGGAGCCAGTCTCCCGGAAGCCTTCTGTAACCGCCTCTTTAGTTCATCCTGTTTTCCAGAGATCTCTTTTAAGGAGGAGCCAGTCTCCCGGAAGCCTTCTGTAATTGCCTCTTTTAGGTCATCCTGTTTTCCAGAGATCTCTTTTAAGGAGGAGCCAGTCTCCCGGAAGCCTTCTGTAATCGCCTCTTTTAGGTCATCCTGTTTTCCAGAGATCTCATTTAAGGAGGAGTCCACGCTATCCAGCTTCGAGCTCATGCTATCGAGCTTTAAACCGTTATCCCTGAATCCTTCTCTCACGGCAGATATCAGCTCTTTGAGATACTCTGCCGCCTGGTCCAGGCGGGCGTCAGTCTCCCCTTCTCCCGCGATTTTAAAAAATTCTTCGTAAGATCCATTTGCCTCAGAAAATTCCGTTTCAATATCCTCCACGTCGATCAAGGTGTTTTTGATCCTGACGGCTCGAAGGAATCTCTCCAAATCAGCTTTATGGCCCACTGCAATGATCTTCACCCTGCTGTCGGGCAGGTTCATCACATATCCCTTGAGGCCAAAGACGCGAGCTATGGTCACTACCTTCGAGCTGTATTCAGCCATCTGCACCTTTCCAGAGACATAAGCGGTAAGCTTGAGCATTCTTTTAACTGTTATCCCTTTTCGTATTTGGACTTTATCAAGGCCTGCTGGAAAGGCGCTGGACAAAAGGATGGGATTGAGCTTTTTTGCCTGGAGCGCTCTTCCCCTGATCCTGATCATACTCCCGTCATATAAAATGCCTCCCAGTAGAACGGATGCCGGAACCCCTCCTCCTCTCGCAGCTCCCTCTGGGCCTCGGACAGGGCAAAGACCGGCGGCATGCCTTTCACCCGCCAGTGCTGATAGAAGCGGGTCATGAGCATTGCTGTGCTCTTGTATCAGATCGAAGACAGAAAGACGACGGGTTTCTTCTCATGGAGTCCAGATTACGATTCCATCCACTCGCTCAAAATCTCTATCCCGTGTGGCGATATCCCGGACATGAGATCTCCTCATTGCGGATAGGTGAAGCGCATCTATTGGCAGCAGATTGTAGGCTCTTCCAAGATGATGCGAGCAAATAATCCTCCGGTTGAACTGCGACCAATTTCAAGCCATCAAGATTGCTGATAAATTCGTTGAACGTATCGACTGCGTCATAACACAGATGAGCTAAATGACTATTCGCTTTGATTTTGCTCCGGACAATATCTCGATTCTCTGTGTTCAAAATTGTCATCCCTCTCTGAAGTAGTAGAATATAAGAGACCTCGTTCAGTACTAATGGAGTCGTTATTGCGGATATCAATTGCAGCTCAATTTTTTCTAGAAAGTCTGAGATAATATCTCAAAATTTGGCATTAGGAAGGGTATAGTAGAGGAATATGTTAGCATCTATAAAAATCGGCAGGTTAGACGAATATTCTGTTAGATTCAATCCTTGCCACTCTCTTCCCAATCATGTTTTAGCTCTTTGATGAGATTCTCGTCGTATTCGGCAACTCCCATAAAACCGTAATACTGCCTGGTTTTGGTCCTCGGCCTTATCACAATCTCTCTACCTCTGGTCACAACTTCGAGATTTTCAGTGCCCAGCTTAGTGAGAAGGCTTTTTGGAATCAGCAGGCCTTCATCAACCATCACCGCGTCCGTCATGATAGGGTTCTATTGGGTTCTCCTTACTTTAATGATTTGTGGTCTCTGAAGATTTGGCGAGCTAAAATATTATGAATTAATTAATAAATAATCAAACCCCCGTCATATAAAATGCCGCCCAGTAGAATGGATGCTTTCGTACTGTCCTATATAATTCACACAAATCTGAATGCGAAAGGCCGTTGGGAGACGGAATGGAAAGTAGCCAAGAATCGATGTCCAACACACCATTTATTCTGACCTGAGCTTGAGCATCTCTCAATGACTCGACTTGTATCTTATCTAACTTTCTCCAGTTATTGTAGAATGCTTTCATCAGTTGGGCAGTGCTCTTGTCCGATACTGTCCAGAGGGAGCCTATAGCTCCAGCAAATCCCGCCCGGATGAAGGCAGAGGGAAGGGATACCACCTCATCCGGAAGCCGGGTGCCGGGAATGCCTGTCTCACAGGCGGAGAGGGTGGCCAGCCGGGCCCCGGCCAAGTTCAGCTCGAAGAGATCCTTTATGGTCAGAACCTCGCCATTGGCCATCAATAGGCCGCTGTTCTCGGGATCTTGCCAGTCTGCTCCTTTGTGGCAGGAGAAGTGGGCCACCTGGGCTTTGCGCAGCGCCTGGAGGGCTGCAATGCGAGTTGCCTTTTCGTGCTCCAGAATCTTTAAATCAAGCTGGTTGCAGCCGGGGGCTTCGGGGCCGAATCGATATAGATCTCACAGGGTTTTTAGGACGAACTCAGGGCTAATCCCCGCTTTTTCAAAGGCGGGATACAGCCCGTGCCTATCGATAGGTATATATACATATGGTAACCATATGTGTAATTCAGAATGACTAAGCAAGAGCATTGGATAAGCGCAAGAGGATGCGTCTATAACGTGTATTACCACTTTGTATGGTCAACAAAGTATCGAAGGAAGGTCCTTATTGGTTCAATCGCCGAAGACCTTCATTGGTTGCATGAATTGATAGCAAAGCAGAAGGGAATTACATTGATCAATCAGGAGATCATGCCGGATCATGTTCACCTCTTCATGACAGCTCATCCTATATTTGCTCCTGCTAACATTGCCAAGATCTTCAAAGGCATTACGGCAAAGAAGCTCTTTGAAACGCATCCTGAACTAAGAGATCAGCTTTGGGATGGCCATCTTTGGAATCCATCTTACTATGTTGGCACTTGTGGAGATGCTACCAAGGATGTAATAGAACGATATGTAGAGATGCAAAAGGTGAAGTGATTTGCTGAAAGTGCTTCGCTATAGGATCTATCCTACAAAATCTCAGAGAACCAAGATGGCTGACACCTTGGAGCTTTGCAGATGGACCTATAACGAAGTACTAGCCATCAGGAAGAACGCTTACGAACAAGAAGGCAAATCTCTCTCCTATTACGATACCAAGAAGCTTTTGCCAGGATGGAAAGAAGAAAAGCTCGAATTGAAAGAGGTCCATTCTCAGGTTCTACAGGAAGTCGTCAAAAGAGTTGATTTGGCCTATCAAGCCTTCTTCCGAAGAGTCGAGGCAGGAGAAAACCCGGGATATCCCAGGTTCAAGGGCTATGGCAGGTACGATAGCTTCACCTATACTCAATCAGGCTTTTCCCTGAAGCCTGGCAAACTATGGTTATCCAAGATCGGAGATATCAAGATCAAGCTTCATAGAGCTGTAGATGGAGAAATCCAGAGGCTTAATATCAGAATAATGCCTACCGGAAAATGGTTTATATCCTTCCTGGTTGAAGTTGAACCAGATGAACCTCTTCCGAATACCGGATTATCAATAGGCGTTGATGTGGGTTTGAAAAGCTTCATCACCCTATCAGATGGCGAGCAGGTAGATAATCCAAGATTCTTTGTTCATGAAGAAAATGCTCTGGCAAAGGCTCAGAGAAAGCTATCAAATGCAGAAAAAGGAACACCGGGAAGGGCTAGAGCCTTAAAAGTGGTTCATAGGGTTCATGAAAGAATTACCAACAAGAGGGATGATTTTGTTCAAAAACTCTCCATATCCCTGGTTAAATCCTATGACTTTATAGCCTTCGAAGACTTGAATATCAAGGGCATGGTCAAGAATCATTGTCTTGCAAAGCATATATCGGATGCTGCTTGGAGCAAACTAATAACTACCACATCTTACAAGGCAGAATGGGCCGGTAAACGTGTCGAACTGGTGAATCCCAAAAACACATCTCAAATATGCTCTGGTTGCGGTAAAGTGGTTCAAAAAGATCTATCAGAAAGAGTCCATAGTTGTCCTTTCTGTGGTCTGACTCTGGATAGGGACCATAACGCCGCTATAAACATTCTCAGACTGGGGCTACAGTCTGTGGCGAAAGCCTAGATGCCTGCCAATTTATTGGTGGGAGTGGTCCCATCCCCTATAGATAGCCACAATGGCGCTTATGATGCATAAGCCTCCCGCGATCATCATCACACGGCTTATGCTGCTCGCGAGGAGCAGGGGCTCAGCTTCCGATATGGTGCCATAGTGCCCGGCCTGAGCCATCTGCAAGGAGACCAGGAGGCCGGAGAGGGAGACTCCCAGCGCCATCCCCAGGTTTCTGATGGTGGCGGTGAAGCTGGAGGCGATGTTTATCTTGGAGATGGGCAGGGCCCTCATTATCTCCGTATTGTTGGGGCTCTGGAAGAAGGCCCCTCCCAGGCCCATGAAGACAAAGCAGAGCAAGAGCAGCTGGATGTCGGTTGCCGTGCTCATTGCCAGATATCCAAGGGCGATCATGGCCAGGGCCAGGACCGACATTCCAAAAGCTGCCAGATACCTGAACTGATGCTTATCGTAAACTGTCCCGGCAAGGGGAGCGCCGATGACCATTATCCCGGGGATGATGAGATAAATCAATCCCACCTGCGACGCAGTATAGCCCCTCACCCCCTCAAAATAGAACGGCCCGAGGACGGATATCATCAGATTGGCCACGAAGAATAGTATCATGCTGATGCAGGGCAGGACAAACATACGGTAGCGGAAGATGGACAGGTCCAGTAGGGGGAATTTCTGTCTGGTCTCATTGACGACAAATCCGGCCAGAGAGAGAACAAAGGTCAGCGCCAGGATGAGGACGGCCGGGGTGGGGGCAAGGCCATAAGAGAGCTGGCCCAATAGTGCCATCAAGGAGACGATAAGGATGATCAGGGTCAGAGCGCCTATCCAGTCCACCTCCAGGCCGTTAGATCTCTTCTCCTCGATTCTCAGATACCTGGTGGAAAGGAGCATCTGGACAAGGCCTATGGGCACATTTATGAGAAATATATAGCTCCAGCCCAAGAGGTCCACGATGAATCCACCCAGGGTTGGCCCGAGAATGCTGCCTATGGCCACCGTCGAGCCAATATAGCCCATGGCCCGGCCCTGCTCGCTTTTCGGGAAAGCGAGAAAGATGATGGCCGCACTGATGGAAAACATCATCGCTCCGCCGGTGGCCTGAGCTATCCGGCATAAGACCAGCAGCTCGAGGCTGGAGGATATGCCGCAGGCCAGAGAGCTGGCGGTGAATAGAGCAATTCCAAGGAAAAAGAGCCTGGCTTTTCCCACGTACTCCGCCACTCTGCCAAAGACCAGGAGAAGGCTGGTGATAGTCACCAGATAGGCGGTCATGATCATCTGCGACTGGGCAATGCTCACATGAAAGTATTCGGTAATGGTGGGAAGGGCAATGCTGACCACAGAGCCATCAACCACGGACATCAAAACACCCGTCAGGACCAAAACCAGGACGATGTAGCGGTTCTTGCTGCCCGATTCCTGCCCGCCATCCCGATCTGTATCCGATCTGTATTCTGATATGTATCCCGATCTGCAGCTTTCAATTCAGTTGAGCCGGATCCCATAACTCAAGGGCCTTGCATCAAGGGCTTAAATCACCTTTGCCGTCAAGGCCCAGTCAGAGCGGATATTAGGGGAGTTCCGCAAAGTTGATAGCCTGCGATTCCCATTCAAAGGAATTGGATGTATGAGAAGATAGACAATACCACCCGCCTGAAATATGCCGCCATATCCATTATGCTCTTCATTCTTGGTCTGGTAGTCATGATGACATTCTTTCTCATGTTCACCATAGTCTTTGCCCTGGCCATTTGGGCATGGTCAGGGATATTCATGTACCTGGCCATTGAGGGGCGGCCCTATAGCGACTTTTGCCGGTCTCATGGATTGAGATAGATAGATGTCGATAGCCAGGTCGATGAGTAAGGCCTAAGCTCAATGGGTTCGACTGTTTGTGGATAATTCAGACAATGACCACGGGATGAAGATCCCTTTCATCCTTCGCCTTCAGTAGCGCAGGATGGCACCCACGCCGCCGATAGAGCGAAGGAACTCGTCCTCCTCCACGAACTCCACCTCTGCTCCCGTCCTCTGGGCCAGCTCATAGAGCTCCTCTAAGACGTTTACCTGAGAGGTCCTGCCGCCGCACTGGGTGCAGACCTCAGGCTGTTTTCCCTCCTGGAAGTGCTGGCACCTCTCGCAGATCCAGCCGGGAAGCACGTAGTTGGAGAGCATGACCAGAGTGTTAACCCTTCCCTGAGTCAGAGCATCCCTGACCGGATCGGTTCCATAGGCGGAGAGCTGGCCCTTGAGCACATTGGCCTTCAGCTCCTCAGCCCTCTTCATGCTCAGGGAGCGCTCATGGTCCAGGGCCACCTGGTCGCCCATCTTCACCAGCTCGCCGGGAACTGTGCCCATGGGGACATCCAGGAGGCCCATCACCCGGTCCCTGACCTGCGGGGGGAGCAATTCCATAAGCTGGCTCTTTCACCTCCCCCGGACCGGCGAGGACCAGGCCTCTCATGTCCTGCAGGTTATCCAGATTGGCAACGTCTTCTGCCACCTGGGTGAGGAAGGACTTGATGGCCCCCTTTCGCAGGCGGTTAAAGCGCATCTGGCTCCAGCCGCCTTTTTTATGCTTGTTCATGAGGTCGATGGAGGAACTGCCCATCTCCTCTATAATGCGGGAGCGGATGACAAACAATTTGGCCTCCTGAGAGTCGAGCAGCAATAATCCATAGTCCAGGTAGTCGTCCCTGAGCCTGGCCAGGGGGAGGAGGAACGGCGAGGTGTCCAGGACCACTAAAGGCTCCGCCTCCAGGCCCATCCGGTAGACGTGCAGAAACGACTCCGGGCTGGAGGCGAAGATCACCCTTGATCTCTCCCCCTTCCAGGATGGGGAGTCTACTGTATCCTGGGCCAAAGAGACGGTCGAGCGGAAGGACTCCCGAAGCTCTGGGGGAAGGGACTTTTCCATGGCCCGGAATCGGGAGGCGACAAAGGAACGGCTGGCGTCCAGGTCCGCCGTGCTGGCGCTTTTCATATAAATTGATAGATATATGTCCATCTCGTCGTATATCTCGGAGAGGGCTCCCAGGTCGATCTCGGTGACTGCTACCAGACGGTCTGGGGAGATGCGGGTGAACTCGGGCTTGGGCTGCATGGTTCGATAAGGGGGGTGATGGTAGAAAAAGGCTGTCCCATGGCTGAAATAAGTCGCCTGAATCCAAGATCGGGAAGCTCAGAGCCCTCAATTGGATTAATCAGATTTGAATTCGGATGTGTCCAGAACGATCCTAATCATAGTATCTTTTTGTCCGCATCTCTTTCAGGACTGTATCGATGTCTTCTCCGGCGACAGGCTCGCCCAGCTCATCGAGAAGATCGCTGAAGCTCTCGTGGATGGTGATGCTAACCCGTGCTTTGTTTGGGAGGTTCAGATCCCCGAGAGGCTTGAGCACGTTATTCTCATAAATGGCTTTTATTTTCATCTCCGGCACCTGCAATTTAGGCGAGCGCTAACAGATATATGAACGTGATCAATATTTAGAGTTGCCGATGGCATATTCTGAGGCTGCCGAGCTTTCTTTTTTGATCTCGGGGACGAAAGGGCGGCCACGGGACAGGCCCCGTCTGCCGTGCCCCGCGCGTGCGGGCGAGCGTGGGTTGGCGGCAAAGTGGGCAATAGGTAAGGTGGGCTGGACGGCGGCAAATTCCATAGCAGTTTGTTTCTCGCTCTTTGTCTGCATGCATGACTGGGATAAGATATGATCTTACAAACTCCGGTCTGAAATAATCTAAAATAATATTAATTACTTTATCAGGTTATCTTCACTTTATAGCCATCAGAAGCTCGACTCTGAAAGTCCTCCAGGATCTCATATTCATGGATCTCTATGACCCGATTCCTGGATTTGTCGCCCTCGGCCGCCTTCTGTGAGCCGAAGCTCTCCTTAAATACTCTATTCAGCAGCAAGAGTCCTGCTGCACTCAATGTCAACCCTAATAGCATTGCCATTTTAATTCCTATATGTGCGATCCAGGATATAAGTAATTAACTCTTCTCCCAACCGAAAAAACATGGAAAAATGGCTCCAGGAGATGGAAAAACGTGTTAGCGGGAATGGAGGTGCAGGAAGTGGATGAGATCTTCCTCCAAGCCTCGCTCTCCTCCCCCACTCCCGGCCATCGCCTAGAGCTTGTCCACCTGAGCCTTGACCAGGTTGTGCACCTCACCCGGACTGGCCTTCCCCCGGGTCTTTTTCATCACCTGGCCCACAATATAGTTCAGGGACCTCTCGCTTCCCGCTTTGTAGTCCGCAACCGCCGCAGCGCATTCCGCCACCGCCTCAGCCACAGCTTTTGCTACCACATCATCCTCCGCCCGGCCCAGGCCGCGGGATTTGATGATCTCCTCTGGATTACTGCCCTTCTTGTCCAGCAATTCGCGGATGACCTCCACCGCCCCGTGCTCGGTTATCTTATTCTCGCCGAGCAGCTGCACAATCTGTACCATGTGCTCCGGGCTGAAGCTCTCTATCCCCAGGTCGCGGTAGTTCAATTCCCCCTTGAGGACATCGGCGATCCAGACCGCGGCCATCCTGGGCGAGGCCCGGGCAGCCACGAACTCATAGAAGTCGGCCAACCTGATCTCCGTGGTCAGGGACTTGGCATGGTCATCGGCCAGATCGTACTGCCGGACGAACCTCTCCCTCTTCGAGTCCGGCAGCTCAGGCAGAGCCTCCCTTATGGGCGGAACCCAGGAGGCGATGCGCAATGTCACCAGATCGCACTCAGGGAAGTAGCGGTAGTCGTGCGCCCCCACCTTGCTGCGAATGGAGACGGTGATGTTGCGCAATTCATCGAAATGCCTGGTCTCCTGCACCACCTTGATGTTCCGCCGGGCCAGGTTCCTCTGCCTGGTGATCTCATAGGACAGAGCCTTCTCCACTCCCTTGAAGCCGGAGATGTTCTTGACCTCGGAGCGGTCCCCACCCTTCAGAGAGATGTTGGCATCCACCCTCATCGCCCCCTCCAGGGTGCCGTCAAAGACGTCCAGGTACTCGAGAATGCTCTTCAGCTTATCCAGAAACGCCCGCGCCTCCTTGGGTGAATGCAGATCGGGCTCGGTCACCACCTCCAGAAGAGGCATGCCGCAGCGGTTGTAGTCCACCATGGTGTACTTCGCCTTATCTATGGTCCCGGCGTGCACCAGCCGTCCCGGGTCCTCCTCCATATGAGCCCGGTTGATGCGGATATTCCTCTCCTGGTCGTCGTCTCCCAGGATCATGATATGACCGCCTGTCGCCAGAGGATAGTCGTACTGGCTGATCTGAAAGCCCTTGGGCAGATCAGGATAGTAGTAGTTCTTACGGTAAAAGAGGGTCTCCTCTTCGATCTTGCAGTTCAGGGCCAATCCCACCTTTATGCCGCTTTCCACTGCTTTGCGGTTGATCACCGGCAGTGAGCCGGGCAGGCCCAGGCATACCGGACAGGTATGGCTGTTCGGCTCGGAATTATGATATTTGGTCGAGCAGCCGCAGAACATCTTCGACTCCAGCCGGTTGAGCTGAACGTGAATCTCAAGACCTATGATGACATCCTCCATCTAGACCACCTCCTCTGGAGTCCGCTGGTGATATGGCGTCGCCCCCTCAAAGGCCTGCGCCGCCCGCAGAACCGCGGCCTCGCCGAAGTGCGGGCCTATGAGCTGCAGGCCGATAGGAAGCTGGCCGGCAAATCCGCAGGGCAGGGATATCGCCGGAACTCCTGCCAGGTTGATGGGCACGGTGAATATGTCCGCCTTGTAAAGAGAGAGCGGATCGTTTATGCGCTCGCCGATCCTGAAGGCGGGAATGGGCATCGTCGGGCTGGCGAGCAGATCGACCTGTTTGAAGGCTGCCAGGAAATCCTCTTTGATCAGGGTCCTCACCTTCAGGGCCTTGAGATAGTAGCGGCCGTAGTAGCCTGCGGACAGAGCATAGGTTCCCAGGAGAATGCGCCTTTTAACCTCCGGGCCGAAGCCCTTGCTGCGAATCTCGGAGAAGGTGGTGTGCCAGTCCCGGTCCTCTCCCGCCTGGCGCAGACCGTAACGCAGGCCGTCGAAACGGGCCAGATTGCTTGAGGCCTCGCTCATGGCTATCACATAATAGGCGGCCAGAGCATACTGGGTATGGGGCAGGCTCACCTCCTGCCAGCTCGCTCCCAGGCCCTCCAGGACGGATATCGCATCCCAGACCGACTTCTCTACATCTGGGTTCACCCCTTCCCCGAAGTACTCTTTGGGAATGCCGATCTTCATGCCGGAAACCCCTCTGTCCAGGTCGGGCAGATAGCTGCTCTTCTCCTCGGTGGTGGAGGAGGTGGAGTCCCGCCAGTCGTGGCCGGCGATGACCTCTAAGAGGAGTGCAGTATCCTTTACCGTATGGGTTAAAGGTCCGATCTGCTCTAAGGAATTGGCATAGGCGATCAGTCCATAGCGGGAGACCAGGCCGTAAGTGGGCTTCAGGCCGACAATGCCGCAGAACGACGCCGGACAGCGCACTGAACCGCCCGTATCCGAGCCCAGTGAACAGGGAGCCTCGCCACCGGCAACGCAGGCCGCGCTTCCCCCGCTGGATCCCCCCGGAACGCAATCGATGTCCCAGGGATTTCTGGTCGGGCCGAAGGCGCTGGTCTCCGTAGAGGTCCCCATGGCGAACTCGTCCATATTGGTCTTGCCCATGATTATCGCCCCTTCAGCCTTAAGCCGCTCGATCACATGGGCATCATAGGGCGGGATGTACCCCTGCAGGATCCTGGAGCTGCAGTTGCTCTCAATCCCTTTGGTAGATATGCACTCTTTGATGGCGATGGGAACTCCGGCCAAAAGGCCATTGCCCGGATTCTGATCAAAGCTTTTTGCCTCTCTTAAAGCCGTCTCTTTGGCCAGGGTGGTAAAGGCATTGAGCTTACCCCTCTCGATCCTCTCATAGAGCCGGGAGAGATACTCCTCCGCCGACCCGGCCAGGAGGGTTGCCTTCAGTTCGGACAGCATAATCACACTATCCTCGGGCTCTTGAAATAGCCGTTTTCGCGTCGCGGCGCATTAATAAGCGCCTCATCCTGAGTGAGTGAGCCTCTGGCCACATCCTCTCTGAAGATATTGGCTAGGTCAACCACCCGGTAGGTGGGCTCCACCCCTTCTGTGTCCACCATATCCAGCTGGTGGAAATACTCCAGAATGGAGTTGAACTGCTCCACCAACTCATCCTTCTCCTCCTCTTCGATCTTGATGCTGGCAAGCCAGCTGATGTGCTCAACATCTTCCCTGGTGATCATGTCATCCCACACATTAAACCCGCTAGATTAGGCATTTTTTTTATTGCGATCTTTGCCCATGATGAATCGAATTCCCATAAGCAAAAGGCCTGTTGTGCCATTTTCCGCTATCTCTTGTCTTCAGGCCCAAGATCACCTTATTGGATATAAATGCTCTTTCTGAAACTGCCCGCCGGGCCAAAAGGCTTAAGCATCCTGATACAATAAGGTTGGAGTCGATATTAAAAATTGGATAATGATCTATGAAAAAGAATGACGTTGTGGTTATTGGCTCAGGGATCAGCGGCTTATTGACTGCACTCGCCCTTTCCCGGGAAGGAAAGAACGTACTGATTTTGGAGAAAGAGGACTGTATCGGCGGGGTCTGCAGGTCTTATGAGGTGGATGGCTATCGCCTGGATACAGGCCCTCATGCGATAACCAGGTTGGAGAGCGGCCCACTCAAGGTGCTGATGGACAGGTACTTCCGGGTCGTTCCTCAGTTTGCTCCCTTCGGAAAGTACTATGTGAGAATAGGGGACGAGGTCAAGCCTTTTCCCTGGAGCATCAACTCCTGGATGACATTCAGCCTGATTCCCATGACGGACAGGCTGCTTTTGATGAGGGCGCTCTTCAACATCCTCTATCTCTTGAACTCGGGCAAGGACTTCTCCAATATTCCTCTATCAGCCGTCCTTCCCAATGCTCTATCCAGCACCACCAGGAGATTTATGGACTGGCTGTGCTACTTCATGGTGGGCACATCAGCGACTAACGCTCCCATCTCCAGGTTCATAGACAATAAGATCCACAATACCCATTCCGTGCCCTATGTGGGAAAGCTGTACGACCTGTTCATGACCGAGGGGGCCAAGGACCAGGGGTATCCGATGGGCGGGCTCCAATCGATGATAAACTCCATCACCTCCTCATTTCCTGAGGGCAGGGTAAAGATAATTACAGATGAGAGGGTAGTAAAGATCGATGGCGCAAGGCAAGCAGATCAGTTGATCCAGGCCGACCAGGTGATCACCAATAGGGGTAGCTATGAATGCGATACGGTGGTATATTCGGGATTTTCTTCCAGGCTGCCGGATCTGATCGACGGCTTACCTTTGGAATACACCAAAAGCCTATCCTCGATCAGAAAGGTTAAATCCCTTACCATATGGCTGGGCCTGACCAAGAGGCTGTTTCTCAATTACGGTTCAGAGATGTGGGTGGATTCGGATCCGTATGCCTGGGTGGTCCCCACCACCAACTATGATCCCACACTGGCTCCAAGAGGCAATCAGCTCGTCGGCATCGCCTTCACCCTGGATGGGGAGTACGACATAACCGAGATAAAAAAGAAAGCCTTCCAGTCAATCGTCCAGAAGGTCCCGGATATCGAGGATCATATCGATATGATTCACTACCAGGAATTGATACCGGAGAAAGCATCCTGGGGATTGAACATGGGATTCGGTGACGTGAGGACCCCGGTGAAGAGTCTGTACTGCGTGGGAACTGATACCGAGAAGAGGAGCGCAGGGGTCAACCGCTCGGCATACTCGGTCATGAAGTGCCTTGACCTCATGAGGTCGGACGGAATCCTGCATTAAGTTCTGCATTGGGTCCTGCTTTTAGTCCTATCTCCGGCAGGTTGCGAGCCTTACGAATTCACTTCCCTTTGCCCTCGCCAGCCACAACGCTGCCCTGGCCGCAGCTCTTTTGTTCAAGCTGAATGGTGGTATGCTCAATGCCGAAGAAGTCGTGCAGATTTCTTTTGATCTCCTCCATTATCGTCTCCACCTGGGAGATCATCTGGTCTTCGACCACCGCATGGGCGCTCAGAATGATATGGACAGAGCACACTCCCCATACATGGAGGTCATGGACCTGGAGCACCCCGGGAACGCTGCTGATGGCCCTGGATACCTCCTCCAGGTTGAGGCATGCGGGAACACCCTCCATCATGATGCGGAAGGAATCCCTGATCAGCCGGTAGGAGCTGGCGAATATTATCAGGCTGATGATGATGCTGGCTATGGGATCGGCCTGGGTCCAGCCCGTCTTCCAGATGACGATTCCCGCCACAATGACCCCTAAGGAGGCGGCGGCATCTCCCAGCACATGGAGCCTCGCCGATCTGATATTGAGGTCCTCAGAATGATGGGGGCCGTGATCATGGTGGTGAAGGTGACCGCCGCCCAGGATATAGGCTACAATCAGGTTCACCATCAGGCCGAAGGACGCGATGAGGAGCAGGTCAAGCCCCTTCACCGGCGCCGGCTCTATCAGCCTGTGATATGCCTCTACCAGTATCCCTAAAGAGACGAATCCCAGTGTAAGCCCGTTGGCCAGGGATGCTATCACCTCAAAGCGATGAAACCCGTAGCTGTATTGCTCGTCCGCCGGCATGGTCGAGAGGCGGATGGCCAGCCAGCTGAGGAGGATGGCGAAGACGTCCAGGAAGACGTGAGCAGCATCAGAAAGCAGAGCCAGGCTGCCGGTCCACCAGCTTCCCACTGCCTCCACTACCAGGATGGTGCAGGTGAGGAGGATAGCGAAAAGAAAACGCCGCTCGACCGTCTTTATATCATGGTTTTTCATTTTCCAAAAAAAAGAATTTGCGGCTCAATGCCTCGCAGGCGCTATCTTCAGCCCTCGATAAGACCATCATTGCAGAAGATATTTCTTGCCTCCTCGAATGAAAGGTCGGCTGGTGGGACTATGATATCCGAGGGAATTATCTCCGATTCAGTGACGGGCTTGCCCAGTTCTTTGACCGTGGAGATCATCCTGGTCAAATCCTGACGGTAACCGTCTTGATCGCCACGCTTTACATGATCCACTATCTGATTGTCAATTCTATTCAGATCGCCCAGATGACTGTCATCAAAGCGGAACTGACCCTCTCCCAGGATTCTGATAATCATTTGTTCATCTCCGCCTTCAATTTGGCCAGCTCTTCATCGACGGTGTTCTTGGCCTTGACCCGTGCCAGTTCACTTTCGATCTCATCCCCTCCCGAGTAGTCGGTGAGTGTTCCCGACTCTAAGAGTTCGTCCAGAGCGGCAGAACGGGCTTTCATATCCTCCGTCTTTTCTTCTGCTCTTTGAACCGCCAGTCCCACATCCGCCATCTCCTCGCTTATGCCGGTCACGGACTCGGTGATCTTGACCTGGGCATCGGCGGCGGTATACTGGGCTTTGATGGTCTCCTTCTTGGTGCGGAAGGCCTCCACCTTGGTGGCCAGACGGGCCTCAGCTGCCTGCAGTTTCTGCTGCTGATTATTCAGCTCAATAACCTCTCCGTCCAGGGTGTTCAGTTGGGCCTGCATCATGGCCTTGCTCTCCAGGGCCTTTCGCGCCAGGTCCTCCCGGTTGGCAGCAACGGCCTCCTTTGCCTGGCCATCAAGCTTATCGATGTTCATCTGCAGCTTGGCCTTCTGCAGCTCGAGCCTCTTCTTGGAAGTGGCCACCTCCGCCACCCCTCTCTTGACGTTCTGCAATAGCTGCAGCTGCTTTTCGTAAGAGACCTCAAGGACCTCTCTGGGGTCCTCCATCTTGTTCATGATTTTATTCATCTTTGCCTGCACAACAGCACTCATCCGCTCTAGGAAGCCCATATCAATTCTCCTTCAGCCTGTCTGTTCTCCACTGTTTTCTCGATTGGATGCGAATTACCTATACCAATGTTATTTTAGATATTTATAGGCTATTGTGCAATGGATGCCATTTGCGCGCTAGGTGCGGTTATTGCGCAGAGGCTGCTTTTTTAAGAGAAAGGATGAACTACGATGAAATTAGGATAAAACCCGGAGGTGAATAGATGAGAAAGTCCATATTGGCCCTCTTATTGGCCCTCTTCGCCATCATGGCATTGGCAGCACCGATCTATGCCGAGGATGATGATGACGATGATGAGGATGAGGAGGAGGAGAACGAGGCTTCCAGCGAGAGCGAAAGCGGATCTGAAGAGGAGAGCACTCCCGGGTTCGAGTTTCTATTTGCAGCAGCAGGTGCACTAGCAGCAGCTCGCCTCATCCGATCGAGAATCCATTGAGATCAATTGAGATCTCCCTTTTTTTTCACCATCGAAACGGTTAAGGTCTATTTGATGCCAATTGGCCTTTTATGAGGTTTGCATTCTTTCCCGCAGTGGACCTGCGAGGCGGCAAATGCGTGCAGCTGGTGGGGGGAGTACCGGGAACAGAGGTCGTGGCCCTGGACAATCCCCTGGCTCAGGCGGAGCGCTGGATCGGTGAAGGCGCCGACCACTTGCACATCATCGACCTGGATGGGGCGATCCAGGGCAAGAGGGTGAACGCCCCCATACTGGCCCAGATCGTAAAGGAGCAGGACGTCTATATCCAGGTCGGGGGAGGCATCCGGTCGGAAGAGGATGCAAGAGAGGTCCTCGACCTGGGTGTAGACCGGGTGATCCTGGGCACTGCTGCCCTGAAGGATCCGGATATGGTCGCCTTATTGGCAGAGGAGCACGGCCGGGATAGAATTATGGTGGCCCTGGATGTGAAGCGGGGGGATGTAACCACCGAGGGCTGGCAAAAGACGCTCGGGAGGAGGGCAGTTGATTTGGGAAAACTGTTTGAGGAAAAGGGGGCGGGCTCCATTCTCTTCACGAACATCGATGTTGAAGGCAGGGAGAGAGGAATCGATATCCAGCCCACGCAAGAGCTGGTGGCCAGCCTCAGGATACCGGTTGTCGCTGCCGGTGGAGTCACCACCATCGAGGACGTCCTCTCTCTGAGGGATACGGGCGCGGCGGGAGCAGTGGCCGGGACTGCCATTTACACCGGAAAATTGAGCGTCTCAGATACCCTGCAAGCCCTTGGGGATAGGTGAAGGCAAATGGCGAAAAGGTCTGGAAAAGGAACGGGATTGTACAGAGATTGCCGGGCCAAGGCAAAAATAAACCTGGACGGGTCAGGCCGGGCGGAAGCTTCCTCTGGATCAGGATTTCTCGATCACATGCTCGTCTCCCTGGCCCGCACGGCGAATATTGACCTGGTGGCGGAGGCGGATGAGTGCTTCTGGAGAGCCCAGGCTTTGGGAGAGGCCATCGGCCTGGCCCTGGATGATGCCCTGGGGGACAGGAGCGGTATATGCCGTTACGGCTCGGCCTCGGTTCCCATGGACGAATCCAAAGCAGACGTTGCCCTGGACTTCAGCGGCCGGCCCTATCTGGTCATCACTGGAGAGTTTCGGGGGGAGAGGATCGGCGACTTCGAGGTTGCGCACCTTGTCCCCTTCCTGGAGGCCTTATGCTCTGCCGCCGGGCTGACAGTTCATATCCGCTTCTACGGGGAGAACGACCACCATAAGATGGAGTGCATATTCAAGGCCCTGGGACTGGCCCTGCGCCAGGCGGCGGCATTGGGTGGAATGGGCATCCCCAGCACCAAAGGAGTGATTTGAGGGCAGATTAGAGGCAAGAGTGCAGATTAAAGGCAAGATAGAGATCAAAATAGCAACTCTATCTCTTTCAGGTCGATTCTGGCCGTGGAATCCAGGCTGAGGGGGGTCAGAGACACCAGCCTGTCCTGATAGATGGTCTGCACGTCAGTCCCTTCCTCGTCGCAGCATATCAATTCGCCATCAATCCAGTAGTAGGGCCGGCCACGGGGGTCGAAACGCTCCTGCACTGCCGTTTTAAATATCTTTTTCGCCAGGCGGGTCACCTTTATCTCCGTATCCTCGCTGGCACCGGCAGGGACATTCAGGTTTAAGAGATCCACTCCTTCAGGAAGGCCGTGCTCTAAGACCCTTTTCGCCACCCGGCGCAGAAAATAGGTGGCCACATCAAAGCTGTGCTTGGCCCCATGATGCATATCGAACTTATCGCCCTGGTCAACGGCCTGAATGGAGGCGGCAATGGCGGGAATGCCGTAGCTTGCCGCTTCCAGGGCTGCGCCTATGGTCCCGCTGGTGGTGACGGTATCGGTGCTGATGTTCTCGCCCACATTGATTCCACTGACGACCAGATCGGGCATTCTCTTGAGGATGGCGAAGATGCCGATGATGACTGAATCCACCGGCGTTCCGGTGACCGCATAAGCCCGAAAGCCGTTCAGGTTCACCTCGGCATAGCGAAGCGGCTCGAAGACGGAGATCGATCTGCCGACGCCGCTCTTCTGTCCGGAGGGTGCGACAACTGTCACCTCTCCGAGACCCTGAACGCTCTTTGCCGCGGCTTCGAGACCGGCGGCATAAACCCCATCATCGTTGCTCACCAGTATGCAAGGCATCGATAAGCCCCTGGGCATTTCTCGGTATTAAACTATCGCCCTATCTGCATCCCTGGAAATGGGGCAGTAGAAATTCTATAAGAGAGCGTCCCGACCGGGATTCGAACCCGGGTTGAAGGCTCTCTGCGCGAAAGATGCTCCGCAGGCCTCCGGGATATCCACTACCCCATCGGGACAAGAACATCCCTCATGGCATGCTTCAGGTTATTAAGCTTATTGGCATGATGTCCTGGTCTGGGCGGTCCTGATAGCCCGCAGAAAGTCGATCTTCCGGAACTCCGGCCAAAAAGGAGCGCAAAAGTAGGCGGCGCATTCATTGCCATTGGCCTGCCAGGGGAGAAAGTTCGAGGTGCGAAAATCCCCTGCCGTCCTGATGATCAGATTGACTTTGGGTACGGGAATTCCGTTTTGAGGATAGAGGTGCTGGGCGATGACCTGCTCGTTGCAATCCTTTGCCCTGATCACACCTTTCTCCACCAGGCGGGCTAAAGAGCGGGCTGCATCCACCAGCTCCCTCTGGCCGCCATAAGCCAGGGCCACATTCAGATACATCCTCCCGTAATCCTTTGTCGCTTCCTCGGTTGAGCGGATCTCTTCTCGCAGGTCCTCGGGCAGCATCTCCAGCCTGCCTATAGCCCGCACCCGGACCTTATTGTTGTGAATTTTCTTTGAGTTTTTCAGGTCATTGAACTTCTTTTTTATTAAATCGAACAGGTATCGCTTCTCCGACTCCTCCCGGGTGAAGTTCTCCGTGGAAAAGGCATAGAGGGTCAGATGCCGCACCCCCATCTCCAGGCACCAGTCCGATACCTTCTCTGAGGTCTCCGCTCCCAGACTGTGGCCAATAAGTTTCGAGAGACCCTTCTGCCTGGCATACCTGCGGTTTCCATCCTGAATTATCGCCACATGCTCCACCGGCGCTCCGGCCAGGATCTGAGCCTTGAGCAGCCGCTCGTACAGGAGATAAACAGGATTTCTGAAGATCTGACTCATTCATTTAATTAAGCTCGCGAATTAGTATTTAAATAATTCCCAGGTTTAGCCCTAAAATCGGCTCGGGGATTTTCCTCCTAGGGCAAGATACTAATATCTGATGCCTTACTTCCTTTCTCCGAGGGCCTGTGGTCTAGCTGGTTATGACATCGCCTTCACACGGCGGGGATCACGCGTTCGAATCGCGTCGGGCCCATTAGGATTTGGATCGACACAAGCTTTAACTATTTAAGCGCCATTTTCAACTGAGATGTGCGGGACGCGGGATCAGGCGATTCTGGCTGCAAATGGGCCAGATAGCGATTCAATCCTGCGGACGGTCCCAATCGATCCGGCATCTAATCAAAAATCTGCAATTATTATTTGAGGTGATAAGCTGTACAATAGAGGTCATGGTGCGGAGGAAGGAGCAGTAATAACCAGGGTTCGCCTCCCCCGCAAACAGGATAGAGAGATATTCGGTCATGTGGAAAGCCTGCTTGGCTCCAATCGCATCAAGGTAAGAGGCCTGGATGGCGTAACCAGGATGGCCCGCATACCGGGAAAGATGAAGAAGAGGATCTGGATCCGAGAGGGCGACGTGGTCATAATCATCCCCTGGGAGTTCCAGAATGAGAAGGCGGATGTGGTCTGGAGATACACCGGCCCCCAGGTGGACTGGCTGCAGCGCAAAGGTTTTCTGAAGGGCTCTTCATAGGCCGGATAGACAAATCATGAGCAGGCGCAGCAAGGATGAAGATTTTGATACCCGCGTTGATGTTCTTCGTACCAGGATCAAAAACTCCGATGACCAGAATGTCCAGGATGCAGTCTTTGACAAGCGAACCCTGATGGACCTTTACAGCATGGCCAGCAAGGGGGTCATCGATGCCCTTGGAGGGTCCATCTGCACCGGAAAAGAGGCAAATATATTCCGGGCTCTGGTGGGCAGCAAAGAGCTTGCCCTCAAGATCTATCGCATTTCTACCAGCAACTTCAATGTGATGCAGGATTACCTGCATGGCGATCCGAGATTTGGAAGCGTCAAGGGCACGAAAAGAGCTATCGTCGCCGCCTGGACCCGCAAGGAGTACCGCAACCTCCTGCGGGCCGAAGAGGTTGGTGTGCGGGTGCCCCATGCCATCGCTATGAAAGAGAATATTCTGGTGATGGACCTGGTCGGCGCGGGAGATCATGTTGCACCCCCTCTGAAGGATGTCGAGCTGGAATCCATAGAGGCCGAGCGCATCTACCAGAAGATCGTAGAATACATGTCCCTGCTCTATAATCAGGCCGGTCTGGTTCATGCCGACCTGAGCGAGTTTAATATCCTCTACGATGATGGCGAGCCGGTGATAATCGATATGGGACAATCAGTCACCCTGGACCATCCCATGGCCAGAAGGTTCCTGGAGCGCGACGTTGCCAATATCGTCCATTATTTTCAAAAAAAGTATTCCATAGGCTCATCCGAGGAGATCTATGCCCGGATCGAGAAGGATAAAGCTGAAAAGATAAAAGAGAGCGAAGACCCAAATCAAGAGAGAGTAGCAGATCAAGATATAGGAGACTGACAATGGATATAAAGATCCCAGAAGAACGGATAGGAGTGCTGGTGGGCCCCAACGGTTCCATGAAGCAATTCATAGAAGAGAAGACAAAGACCTCTCTGGAGATAGACAGCGAGACGGGTACGGTTTCTGTCAATTCCATAGAAGATCCATTGCAGGTATTGAGGGTCATGGACCTGGTTAAGGCTATTGGCAGAGGTTTCTCGCCGGAGCGGGCGCTGGTAATACTGGATGACGAGATGCTGATGCTCGATGTTCTCGATATATCCAAGACGGCAGGCACCAGAAGCGATATGGAACGGCTGAAAGGGCGCATCATAGGCAAGGATGGAAGGTCGCGGGAGATAATGGAGCGGCTCTCGGGCACCAAGGTCTCAGTCTATGGCAAGACGGTAGCCATCCTCGGCTACCCCGAGCAGATCAGAGTGGCCCGATCGGCTATCGAGATGCTCCTGGATGGTGCGCCTCATGGCAATGTCTACAGCTTCCTGGAGAGAAAGCACGAGGAACTGGCCAAGATGGAGCTGAAGGAGCAGGGATTGCTCTAAGGCTCACTTCTCAACTTTTATATTAAGATGTAAGATTGACCATATGAGGCTGAAGTCTTGATCTTCGATTTACAGCTGGAATTCGCAGATTGGATGCTTATCGCAGCGGCGCTGATAGGCCTGTATTCTATTCTATTACTCCCATTGAGGGATAGCGAAGCATGGCGGAAAAGAGGAGTGACCGTGGGAGGATTATCCGGAATTCCGCTCCTCATATTCCTGCGGACAACTAAAGGGCTGAAGCTGCTTGATACTCTCAGCCGCCCCAAGAGGTTTTGGAGGGTTGTCGTCTCCATTGGAATACCGCTGGTCGTCTTGAGCATGATCTACTTTTTGATCCTCGTACTGCTCATGACCTACTTGATGATCCTCTCTCCGCCCGAGCCCAGCAGCTACAATGCGCCGAGAAATATCCTTCTCATCCCCGGCCTTAACGAGTATATACCCTTTTTCTGGGGTTGGATCGCTCTATTTGTCACTATGCTGGTGCACGAGTTCGCCCACGGCATCCTCTCCCGGGTGGAAGGGGTCAGGGTCAAGTCCATGGGTATAGTAACCCTGTTCGTTGCTCCGATAGCTGCTTTTGTGGAGCCGGACGATGAGGATCTCTTCGGCACAAAGGACAAGCCGCCCCTGGTGAGCAAGGCCGCCCGAATCAGGATCCTTTCCGCCGGGGTCATCGCCAACTTCCTGGTGGCCGCCCTGGCCATGGCCCTATTCTTCGGACCGGTTCTGGGCTCCATTTCCCCCGTGGACAGGCTGATTGTAGTGGGGGTCGGGGAGGGCACCGGAGCAGACGAGGCGGGCTTTGAGAACGGAATGGCTCTCTTGCAGGTAAATGGAATAGATGCGGCAAAAATTGAAGAGCTCTACCGAAACCTGGGAAGCGGAACGGCGGAGATGGTGGTCACGAATAACGGCCAAAAGGAGACCCTATTTCTCCCTGGCCAGCCGGAAAGGGGCATCATGGTTGCCTCCATCTTTCCCGATTCGCCTGCCGATGATGTCGGCCTCCCCGCGGGGAGCGTGATATCCCGGATCGATGGCCAGGAGGTGGTGAATGTCGAGGGCTTCAGAAGCCAGATGAACCTCACCCGCCCCGGCCAGGTGATCACCATCACCACCGGAGACGGCAAGAGCTATCAGGTCAACCTGACCACCGCAGTTGGCCAGGAAGAAGGGGTGCCGGCGGAGGAGGTTGACGGAGCGGGCACAGGCTTCATCGGCATCGGTATCTCAGGGGACGCCATCTTCTCCGGGGGAGCCGTCTTCCAGGAAGCTCCTGCCAGCCAGTTCCTCCAGGTCCTCAAGAGCATACCGGAAAATGGCATAGAAGGGTTCACCTACATGCTCAGCCTGCCCTTCTCTGGAATTCCCGGATTCACCCAGAAGGGGTTCCCGGGGTTCAGCGGTTGGCTGACTTCGGTATACGAGCCGATCGGATGGGCTGAGCCCCTGGGTGAGAGGTTCTTCTGGATCGCCAACCTCCTCCTCTGGATCGGCTGGATCAACCTTTATGCCGGCCTCTTCAACTGTCTTCCTGCCGGTCCCCTGGATGGGGGTCATATCTTCAGAGATCTGGTGCAGACCGGCTTTGAGAGGGTGTTCCGGCCCGAGAAGGCGGAGAGGCTCACCAGGACTACGGTCGCCATATTCACCTGGCTGATCCTGACCAGCCTGCTCATAAGCATTATCGCGCCGTTCACTCATATGATATCGATCTGATATCTGCGAGGCCAGGCATTTGGATGCCATTGGCAGGGCTTCTGAGGGCTTTGCCCTCCCTCAGGCCCCTGCTCCGAAAAAGCATTCTATACGTTAGTTTTAAACCCATTCAGAATTGACAGGTTAGGAGGCAGGTTTCGTCCCATGAGAATATGCTCTATCTGTTCTATCCGAAGTCTTGCGGCATTCGTCCTACTGATGGCCCTGGCCGTGAACGCTCAGTCCATAGAGATCTATAGCCTCTACTCCAATATTGACTCCGCCGATGTTACCCTGGCGGGAAGAGGTGAAGGGGTTCTTCAGATGGATCTGATCCAGGATAACAAGGTTCTGAATACCAGAAGACTGGATGTCGATGGCCCGGGCACCTATGTCGTGCGCTGGCCCAGGCTCGATCTTGACAAGGGAAGCTATTCAGCCTGCGCTACGCTGCGAGGTGATGGGACTGAGGACAATAGCATGGATAGCATGGATAGCATAGATAGCATGGATAGCATAGATAGCAGGGATAGCAGGGATGATGCGGGCGAGGTCAAGGATGCGGTCCAGTCCCAGAGGTGCTACCGCTTCTATTATGGCGGTGTTGAGCCGGTAAGGTTTGATGTGCGCGATTTTCGTGCCGACTCCCGCGGCCTTCATATGGCGATAAGCGCCAGCGATCCGACCATTGTGGACATCTATTACATGCTGGTCCAGGGAGATCGAGCGTTGTATGTAACCCGAGAGAGGGCAGTGCCCATCTCAGGAATCATGTCCATGGCCATTCAGAAGGACTACGAATGGAAGCCTATTCTGGAGAACGGCCGGACATATGAGGGCCGGGTCAAGATCGTGGAGCTGAACCACAATCAGACCCGGGCTTTTATGAGCTCCTTTATGGCGGTCGAGGACGCCCAGATAACTGAGACCTATCAGGATGAGACCGGGGCCAGCGCTACCGTCATGGGCGACTCCCGGGTTCCCTTTGAGGGGTCCCTCAGGTTCACTCTCTCTCAAAGGGGTGAGGTCCTGAATATCACCGAGAAGAAGACTCCCGTTCTTCTCTCCGGGGACGATGAGACGGTGGAGATCACCTGGAACTCCACCCTTGAGGAAGGGGTCTATCAGCTGCAAACCGCCCTGATCGGGCAGGATGGTGGCATCATAGACCTGGAGGAGAACATCATCGAGGCCAAGCCCGTAATCAGGAACGTCCCCGAGATAGAGAGCTCAGGGCTTCCAGCAGGTATTGCAGCAGGGGCAATGCTGGCCATAATCCTCTTCCGGAGAATGAGGGGCAGAACTCATTTGAGAGGTTAGAACGGGGCGAGCTATGAAGTATACCGTCTTTGGCCTGGTGAAGGCTCTTGTAATCCTCCTGGCTTATGCATCTCTGGCTTATGCAGATGAAGCGCAGGGCAGTAGCGAGAACATCACTGCCAATATAACACCTAACATCACATTGAATGCTACGGGAGACATCCCCGCTAATGCATCTCAGAATGCCACAAGATCGGGCAGGGTTCTGCGCGCCGGATGGGAGAGCGCCAGAGCTTCAAAGGCATTGGGAGGAAATGCCAGCATCCCTAAGGGCGGTATCGATATCGGCCTCGAATCAAAGCCGGTCTTCATCCTTAGCCAGCGCCGGGGAGATGTCTCCATATTTACTGCCAATTCCGATATCTACACCCCGCTCTTCAGCCAGAATCAGTACAGGAGAACTAAATCCGCATACCAGGCTCCGGATAATCTCTCCAATCGAGAGGTCTACAATATCACCGGATATCCGGTTATCATGCTCCCGAACAGCATCCCTTAAATGCGGCATGTATGCCGGGGCATGTATGATGGCGCATGTATGACGGATCTTGTATTATTGATGCCCTGATGTCTTAAAAAAACAGATCCGAGAAGACCTCCCAGGGGAGACCTTCAGAGGTACTTTTGAATCTTTGCCACCAATGAGGGCTTGGGATAAGCGCCTACAAGCTTGTCAATGAGCTTTCCATCCTTAAAGACCATCATCGTGGGAATGGCTGATATCCTGTACTTATTTGCCGTCTGAGGGTTCTCGTCCACATTCAGCTTGCCAAAGACCACCTTGCCCTTCATCTCCACGGCCAGCTGCTCAATTATCGGACCGATCATGCGGCAGGGGCCGCACCATTCCGCCCAGCAATCCAGTATGAAAAGGGGATACTGGCTTGCAGCGGCATCCACGGTTGCATCTGTGACTACCACTGGCTTTTCTGGCAGCTCTATTGCCGGTTCATCGGGCTTATTCATCTCTTTCATCATCTTCTCCATTTTCTTTTTCTTAATCTCTTCCAGCTCGTCCAAGCTCAATCCTCCAAGCTCTCTTTAGCCTCAATGATCAGCGATTTGAAGTGGTCCAGCTCCACGGGCATGATGGTAAAGGGAAGGTTGGTGAAATCGAAGAACTCCAGGAGCTCGTTCTCTCTCCTTGGAGCATCCTTTAATGTATCCATGTAGATCGATCCCTTAAATGAGCCCATCTGCATGCGGGCAGTCTCCGCATCCCATCCCAGGCGGTTGAATATATCCCGCCAGGCATCCAGCCAGCCTGGGGAGAGGTAGAAGAAAAGACCCTCACGAGCCTTGTTCTCCACCGCCTTGCGGGTGATCAAGGCATCCACGCAGTTCTGGCATTTGATGAGAGCGGCAGGGTAGGGTTTCAGGACCTCATCTATTTTAGGGTGGCACTGGCCATAAATCACAATTATGCCCTGTGAGCCGGATTGATCGGCACTCTTCAGCTCTTTATCGAGAGCCTGCCTGAGCTCGTCGAAGTCCACATGGAGTCCGGGGCTCAGGTAGCTAGCCCTGAAGGGAAAGCCCAGCTCTTCTTTCAGTGCTTCAATCTCCTTTTGAAAGATGCCGCAGACTATCATGTTGTACATGGGTGCAGAGGTTTGTATCGTCTATAGGATATATCTGTGATCCTCGATATCCGTTTTCAATGCAAATTCACCTGTTCGCATATTATTCGCATATTATTCACATATTTATCTATTCATAATCTTTATCTAGAATAACTGCCTAATTCTATTTACTATTTGAGTCTCTTGCAGAAGGTCTTGTTTGCTTTTTAGCTGGCAGTTCAAAGGGGCTCATTCTTCGATTCAATGGAGAGTTTGACGATGGATCTAATGCCACTGGAAAAGTTGGGGGCTCGTTGCACGCCTGAGGGCATAGCAGACTTCGGGGTCTTCTTTCCCTGGGTATCGAAAGACGATGGCAATCGCATCTCGGTCAAGGTAATCCATGAGCAGGACCAGTTCCTGCAGGATATCCCGGCAAAGCTCTTTGAATTGGAATGCTCAACTGACCCCAAATATGGAGAGTACTGGCATGGCCAGGTGGAGATAGACACCTCCGGAAAGCCCCATAAGAAATCCGCCTGGGGAAAGCCGGGCAGGTATGTCTACCGCTACTTTCTGGAAAGGAGGAATAAGGAGCCGATCGACTGGATCATAGACCCATATGCCCGGGAGTTTGGCATCGGAAAGCTCTCCGCCTTCACCCTGGGCTATGAGCCCCATCTCTGGAGCGATGAGGAGGAGCTATGGAGGACTCCCAGGCAAGAGGAGCTTGTCATCTATGAGCTGATGATCAACGAGTTCGGCGGGGATATGAAGACCGCCACCCGCCACCTGGAATACCTGCAGGACCTGGGAGTCAACTGCATCGAGATCATGCCGGTAACCAATATCGCTAACACTGCAGATTGGGGATTCCTCCCCATTGGATACTTTGGCGTGGACGAGAGGTTCGGCAAGAGAAGAGATATGCAGAGACTGATCGACACCGCTCATCGGAAAGGAATCGCGGTGATCCTGGATATGGTCTACGGCCATACGGACAGCCTCTTTCCCTATTCTTACCTCTACCGGGAGATGGGCTTTGGGGAGAATCCGTTTCTGGGGGCCTTCGCCAGTAATATGTATGGAGAGAGCACCGACTTTGGCCGGGCCATAACCCGTGACTTCTTCTTTACAGTTAATCATCACTGGCTTAAAACCTATCACGTGGATGGATTCAGGTACGACTGCGTTCCCAACTACTGGGACGGCCCCGCAGGGCTGGGTTATGCCAATCTGGTCTACCAGACCTATCAGCTGGTCAAAGGAATGAGTGGATCTATGGACTACTGGCAGAGGTTCTTCCAGGGTGATGAGATCCGCCTCATCCAGTGTGCGGAGCAGCTGGAGGGGCCGGTGGAGGTGCTGGAGAAGACCTACAGCAGCAGCACCTGGCAGAACCAGACCTTCGATGCCGCCAGGGATGTGGCTAAAGCTGAGGCCGGAAAGTTAGGTGGCCGTCTGACCTATCTTGGCCACAGGCTAGGCCTTTTGGGATATCCGGCTGAGGTGAAGATCAATGAGGATACCATTCAGAAGAGCGCCCTGCAGTATATCGAGAACCATGATCACTACCGCTTTGTCTGCAACTTCCGCACCATCACCAGGGATGACAACGATCTTCTTAAAGAGGGGGACAGGAGCCTCTGGTACAAAGTCCAGCCCTATCTGATAGCGATCATGACTGCCAGGGGAATTCCCCTGATCTGGCAGGGGCAGGAGCTGTGCGAGAACTACTTCGTCCCGGAGAGCGGAATGGGGAGGGTGGTGATGTTCCGGCCCATGAGGTGGGACTACTTCTACGATCCCATCGGAAAGAGGACCATCTGGCTGACCAGAAGGCTGATGAAGCTAAGAAGGAATGAGCAGTTCCTGAGGGGAGATCACTGGTTTTATGATGATCCGGATAATTACCAGTCCCGTGGATTGCTGCTCTTCTCCCGGCGGGCTGGGAACGCTTTCAGCCTGGTGGCTCTCAACTTCACAGATAGCGATCAGAAGGCCAGCTTCCCCTTCCCGCTGGGAGGCGATTACTTTGAGGAGATTCATGGCGAGGATAGCTTCAGGGCAAAGGCGGAGGAGTGGAGGGAGATCAGCATCCCCAGCAACTATGGGAGGATCTGGACGGTCGAGGGCGGTGAGTGAAGGGCGAACAAGAGCGAACAAGGGCGAACTGAAGACTGAAGAATATTAGCGTATTCAAAAGATATCAACGAATAGCGAAATACGGTGAAGGAGGGCGAAGGATGATGGCCGGAAATGGTGACAGGATTAAAGCCCGGGCAAAGGCGGAAAGGATTATGCTGGACTTCGGCCACCTGACCGGCCTGGATGGCCAGGCGAATCAATCCAGGAGGTATCTATGGACGGATGCGTTCGCCGTATGCTGCTACCTGGAGCTCTTTTGCCAGACGGAAAATGAGCTTTATCGGAACCTGGGTCTCCGCCTGGTAGAGCAGGTGCATCACACCCTGGGCCGGCACCGCCCGGACGATCCGAGACAGGGATGGATCAGCGGCCTGGACGATGAGGAGGGAGAGCGCCATCCCACCATCGGAGGACTGCGCATCGGAAAGAGCCAAAACGAGCGCGGCCCAGCCGAGCCCTTCGATGATCGCCTGGAATGGGACCGGGATGGGCAGTACTACCATTATCTGACAAAATGGATGCATGCCCTCAATTGCGTATCCCGGGTGACAGGAGACCCGGCGTACTGGCGGTGGGCGATGGATTTGGCACGGGCTGCTCACCGCAGCTTCAGATACGGGAAGGAGAGGATGTACTGGAAGATGAGCATCGACCTGTCCCGGCCTCTGGTCGCATCCATGGGGCAGCATGATCCTCTGGACGGCTACGTCACCTACTGCGAGCTGGAGGCGGCAGGGAAGGACTTCCAAGATGCGCCGTCCATCGATCTTAAAGAGGAGATCTCGGAAATGGCCGGGATCTGTCGAAAGATCAGCCTTCCCACCAGTGACCCTCTGGGGATAGGAGGGCTGCTCTTCGATGGCTCGCGAATCGCCCAGCTGATGATGAAGGGATTTGCAATAGACGGGGGCCTCCTGGAGAGGGTGCTGGGCTCTGCCCTCGTTGGCCTGGAGGCATATGCCAGCATGAGGGACCTGGACCGGCCCGCCGGCCATCGCCTGGCCTTCCGGGAGCTGGGCCTGTCCATTGGGCTTTCTGCAGTCGAAGAGATGGTCGGGTGCCGAGAGGAGCGGCCGGACCTCTTCACTCCGAACAAGCTGAACAATTATCTTGATTCTCTTTTTGAGCTTTTGCCACTCAGAGAAAAGATCGAAGAATTCTGGCAGGAAGAGAGAAATCAGCAGGCTTCCACCTGGAGGAGATCACCAGGAGATCAACATGGTAACCCTCGCCTGTAGCCTGGCCCCCGGTCAGTTTCTCTTGATCTGATAAATTGATTTGAATTGGTTATTTGAATTAGCTATTTATGCAGAGCTGAGAATTAACCTCCGATATAATGAATAACTCCTTTCCCGATCCATCCATCGGCATGAGGCATGACCTCCATCCGGGGGATATCGGATATATCATATACATGCATGGCATCTTCCATGCTCTTGAGCAGGGCTGGGACCACACCTTTGAGGTTTATGTGGCAGTACCATTATCCGAGTTTGCTCAGTCCAAATCCAGTCGGGAGAAGATTTGGATCCTGGAGGATGATGATCGGATCATTGGCTCGGTGGCTATAGTCAAGCGCGAAGATAAGGAGGCTCAGCTTCGCTGGCTTCTTCTCAATCCAAGGATCCGGGGCCGGGGGATAGGCAGCTGGCTGGTGGATGATGCCCTCAAGTTCTGCCGGGATATGGGGTACGAATCCATTGTGCTCTGGACGGCGGAAAGCCTTCCCATAGCAGAAAAGCTCTATCGATCGGTGGGATTCGAGCCGATATTGAGGGTCCGGCATGAGAGGTGGGGGAGCATTGTGAACGAGGTCAAGTACAGGCTGGTTCTTTAAGCGGAGGGCGAATGAGAAAACCCTTCCCTAATTCATCGATCTCTGTTGGCCACGACCTTTGCCCGGGGGATATCGGCTATATCACCTACATGCACGCCACTCTTTATGCTCCCGAGCAGGGCTGGGACTATACCTTTGATATCTATGTGGCTATACCCCTGGCCGAGTTTGCCCAATCCCAATCCCAATCCAATTCAATCTCAATCTCAATCCCACCATCCCCGCGGGAGCGCATCTGGATCCTGAAGGACGGTGACCGGATCGTTGGCTCGGTGGCCATAGTGAAATGTTCCGAGGAGCAGGCCCAGCTCCGCTGGCTTCTCCTGGAGCCGGAGATCCGGGGGCGGGGGATCGGCAGGTGGCTGGTGGAAGAGGCCACTGATTTCAGCCGCATTTCAGGGTATAAATCCATATTCCTCTGGACGGTCGATACCCTTTACATAGCGGCAAATCTCTATCGATCGGTGGGATTTGTTCAAAAGGAGAGGCTGACTCATGAGATCTGGGGGAGCACTGTAACCGAGGTCAAGTACGAGCTGCTGCTCTAGGCACCTTCCGCCCGGGCCGGCTCTGAGAAAAGAGGGAGGTATAGCCTCTTAAGCTCAAAAAAACAGAATTGTCTCTCCATCTTCCATCTATTCAGACTACTCTATTACCATCCTTTATGGATTATTTTGGGCTTGATAAGATCGCCACTGGGAATCATCAGAGGATGGTCATCCTGGGCAGTCATACTCAAAGCTGTGGCTGACGTCGCCCAGGCCGTCACCATCTGAGTCCGTGCCCTTGTAGTCAGACCAGTAGTTGCCCAATAAGGCCGGTGATAGCCCTTGCTTGCGCATGAGTAGCTAATCTCCTCAGTAGAATGCCATATGTTCTCCGAACCAGAGGACAGGGCATTCTGGAGGTTATCAATGAAGTCGTTCAGATAGATCGTATTATTGTCTTGAATCCCGCAGGTAGATCCCGATGGAGTTGTTTGTACACCCTGTTCTTTGTGACTGTATTTCCCGTGCAGCCATTGAGAAGGCCGATTCCCTCCTCTTTGCTGTTGCAGGCGCAGTTCTCCTGGATGGTGTTATTCTTTGAGCCCTTGATGGCGATTCCATGATCGTTCCTCTGGGCGGTGTTATTGAGGATGGTGTTGTAATGTGAGTAGTACAGGTATATGCCCATGGATGCGCCGGATGCGGTGTTGTCCTTGATGATATTCTCATCCGAGTGGGCCAGCATTATGCCGTCGCTGGAGAGAAGGCCCATCACCCCCTGGCAGCGGACGGTGGCATTGTTATTGGCGATCGTATTTTCGTCTGAGACCATGAGGTAGATTGCAGCTCCGCAAGCCTCTATGGAGTTATTGGAGATGGTGTTGTTGCTGGAGATTACGTCAATCCCATCTCCATTAGGGTTCACTATTTTAAATCCGCTTATCTGGCTGTTGTTTGCAGTTATGAACACCGATCCGAGGATAGACCCGGCGTCGATTACCGGCATGCCCTTTCCAGAGTCTATGCCCATGAGAGAGACCTCATTTTTGATATCCAGAGTTCCCTGGTAGGTGCCGCTCATAACCTCGATCACGTCGCCTGTGCGGGCCTGGTCGATGGCCTCCTGGATGCTCTCCCCGGACTGGACGGTGATGGTGGCCGCCAGGGCCGATCCGGATATTATGAAAAGAATTAGGATGGCAAATATAATTTTCCGGGGCATCTTGAGGCCAGAGGTAAAAACATTCTCTATCATCGATGTTATATCTGGACGGCAGGGGATAAGAAATTTTCCAGTGAGCGCTCAGGCTTGGATCATCACCAATTCGATATAAAATGAGAAAATTTATAAACGGCGGCAATAGCTTCAGAATGAGGATTGATTATGGATGGACTCTGCTATTCGCAAGGTAAAGGCTGGAATGATCATGCTTCTCGCAGTGATCATCTGGTCATACTCGATCTCCCGAGTGATACAGGATGACTGGATTAGCTTTGGTGCAGCTATGTTCATTGCAGTGATGCTCGGAAATATTGCATCAGACACGTGGAAACGCGAATAGCTGATGACGATAGAATGCAAAATATTGGCAAAGAAGAGAGTGATAGAATGGCAGCACAAACCAGAATAAGGGCGAAACAAGATCGATCCATCAGTGACCGGGATTTAGAGGCTCTCGAAGAGAGAGACGAATCAACTGCGGAGGAGATTCATGCCCTCATAGAACGCGAAAATGACGATTTCATCAGCCTTGAAGAATATGCGAAGCGGCGCAGAATTACTATTTGAGGACATGAGTAAATTTGATTT
This sequence comes from Methanotrichaceae archaeon, assembly GCA_963813075.1. Lineage (GTDB taxonomy): Archaea > Halobacteriota > Methanosarcinia > Methanotrichales > Methanotrichaceae > Methanothrix. The sequence goes on along the minus strand of CAWEXU010000009.1, from coordinate 47,824 downwards.
TGCGAAAAAACTTTGTGATCTCTCAGACATCACAGATCCAGGCTAATTGATCCACCGTCAGATTGTCTAATGCAGGAATGCATGCTATTGAGTATTATCCTCTGATGAATAATACAAATGGATCTGAATCCAGGATTGAAATTCGAACGGCCACTTGAGATTTCACTGCAATTTATGGCATGCTACCCTTGATGGCGTTGATATGGTTCCTGAAAATAAAGCCCTCAGCGCCCGTCTCAGGTCTTAATATTTTCATTATGCTCTTCACTATGCCTGCAGGCTCCTCTCCTCTCCCATCCCCAAATAGAGCCGCAGGTTATTTAAGATGATCCGCTGAATTGAACATGATGCTATATTTTCTGGATTTGCTCGGTACAATGGCATTTGCCGTCTCAGGAGCCTACCATGCCAGATCCACAGGGCTGAATATCTTTGCGACCGTTCTATTGGGAACTGTGACTGCCGTTGGCGGCGGTACGGTCAGAGACCTCATAATCGGGAGAACTCCTCTGTTTTATCTGATCGATTCCAATTACTTTTTGGTCTGCATCTTTGCCGGAGTTTGCACCTACCTGATTCCAAGCTTTTTTAAAAAGAACTACTCGCTATTCAGATTCGTGGATTCAATTGGGCTGGCGGTCTTCGTCATTATTGGAGCTTCAGTCTGCCACAGACATCTTTTTCCATTGGAGTTAACTCCGAACTTGATATCCGCAATAACATGCATATTCACCGGAGTGATCACGGGAGTGGGAGGCGGAGTGATAAGAAATGCCATGATGGGAAGCACCCCCTTCGCATTCAAGTCCTCCAACTATATATCAAGCGGCTTTTGGGGAGCATTGATTTATTATTTCCTATTGTTCTATAGCCCAACTCTGGCAATTCTCTCCTCTTTCCTGATTACTATGCTCTTCAGAGAGGTCATATCTGAATACGGGGTCTACAAAAGGGTCGTCATAAAAAAGCCGAAGGGGGAAGAGTCGACAGGAAATGGATAGCTGACCTGCTGTGGTTCTGAAAGTGGCACTGAATCATAGTCTATCAATGCAAAAGTAATCACTCAAGTCCGATAATCATATCTCTTTTGAGCGCGTATAAGATCAGCATGAGATTGATTTATGCCCTATCCGTTCTTCTAATCGCGATTAGTACACCGTCAGCCTGTCAAGAGAATGCCGAGGAGTGGCTGGACAGAGGCAATGAGCTCTTCGGCCAGGGGGATTATGAGAAGGCCATTGAGGCATACGACGAAGCCATCAGCCTGGATCCGGAGAACCTGGTGGCATGGAGCAATAAGGGCAACGCCTTCCTCAATCTGAGGAGATACGATGAAGCCATACTGGCCTTCGATGAGGTCATAAGGATAGATCCCGAGCTTGCTGCTGCCTGGAGCAACAAAGGCGGCGCACTTTTTAAGCAGGGGGAATATGAAAAGGCGATCACTGCTCTTGACCAGGCCATAGTCCTGAAGCCGGAGGATAGCTCGATATGGAGCCTGAAAGGATCTGCTCTCTATGCACAGGGAAAGTACAATGAGTCCCTCAATGCTATTGAAGAGGCAGTAAGGCTGGAGCCGGATAATGCTATTGCCTGGTCGGTTAAAGTTGACATCCTTTATAAACAAGGCAAGTATGAGGCGGCTGTAGCTGCAGTCAATGAGGTCATCAGGCTGATGCCGGACTATGCACCTGCCTGGAGCAACCTGGGGGAGCTATTCAGGAGACTGGAAAGGTATGACGAGTCTCTTGAGGCGTTAGATAAGGCAATCCAGCTCGATCCGAATCTCGCCGATGCCTGGCGCAACCGGGGCGAAGCCCTCAGGGCTCTGGGTCGGGATGAAGATGCCGATCTTGCCTTTGCTAAAGCGGAAGAGCTGGCATAATTGGCTTAATCCGCGTTTTGGCTGCGGATATTTTGGCAGAGGGATAGAGTGATAAGACCCAGATTGGAGGGGAGCTAATCTATCCTCTCTTCAAGGCCTGGGCCGGGATACTGATAAACAGAGTCAATCATCTCTCACCAAGCAAGGGCTCGCCGGTTTTGCAGCCCACAATCATGATCTCCATCTCATCCAGGTCGATGGACCTTTTCCCCCAGTTGCCTGCCGTCCCGCCCCATATGTTAAGCACGGACATGCCTGCCAGTCGGAAGAGAAGTGCAAGCTCTGTTGGCACAAATGCCTTCTCTCGAACCGGAATTGCAGGCAAATTTTCCCTGGGCGGGCATTCTGAAGACTCAACCAGTACCAATGGATCAATTCGCCCCTCCTCAACGTCCTTATTTGTGACCCTGCGAATCATTGCCAGTCCGTTGAGAACGGTGAGAACTGCCCTTGCCTGTGGCCTGAGGCTACGGGAGATATTGCACAGGATGGATAGCGGCTGGCCGATGGGGTCATCGCTCTTGCCCAGGAGGCCAAAGGCTCCTTCGCACAGGCAGATAGCACCATCGTACTTATCTGGCAGTGAAAAGGAAGTGGCATCCGAATGAACCCAGTTAACATTGACGCCGGCAGACCTGGCAGCAGCTTTTGCCCTGGCCAGCATCTCCGAGGAGAGGTCAACTCCGCTGACCGCATAGCCCCGCCTGGCCAGTTCAATGGAGTGGCGTCCCGTCCCGCATCCTACGTCAAGGATCGATCCGCCCTTTTTCACAGCCAGCTCCTCGATCAGGAAATCGACCTCTTGAAGGGTATTCTTCGTGAATATATTATCTTCATAGATCGGTGCATGAGCATCGAAGAACTCTTCCCATTCGCTTTTCCCTGTCATTAAGAGCTTTCATCCTCCTCTTTAGAGATATCTTTTTTGGCTCCTCGCTATTTGGTGTGGGTTCGTGCGCTAGTCACAGGAATTCGACATTTTTTCATGATCCTCCGTGCGCTCTGCGCCTCTTCGGTTTTATTCCGTATTCCGTAAACCACCAGGGTTAATTATCCCGCTACCCACAAGAAACAGCGAGGAACCTCTTTTTCCCGCTTCTATCCCCGCCAGAATATGATCCCGTAAAGCTCCAGAGCAGAGGCACTGGTCAAAAGTAGTATATATGTCTCCCGATATAGTCTTTCATAAGGAGAATTGAGATAAGGCAGGGGAGCTGAGATCTGGTGAGACTATGGGTGGGGTTTTTGCTTTCTATTCTATTCGCCCTTTTATTCATTATGCCCTCAGCGAATGGGCTCATGGGTTATGATATCTCTGCCCGGGTAAATGACTCCTCTCTGGAGATTCACCGCTCAATTCAGGATATGAAGTTCGATGCAAAAGGGTTGGTAAATGGATTTGGCAACTTCTCTCGATACAGCAGCATAGATGGATTTGCTGGAGTCCGGGCCCATGAGCTCTCCTCCTCTCCCCTGGCAGGCAGAATAGGCTATGCTGATCAGATGGTTCTGCGCACTGGAGAGGGGCCTGTTCAGATCGCAGCCAAACTGCAAAGCAATGTGATATATTCTGACAATATTTATTCTGGCAATGATTCGGATCGGAATGAATCTCGAAAAATTGAGACTTCTGAATATGGTAAGATCGACATAGATGAGAATTGGAAGGCCCATTTTGCCAATCAAAAGAGGATATTATACTCCGGTCCAGGGATAAGGGTCAGAGAGATTTATGAGAATAATGGCGACTATGTAGAAAGCTCCCTGGAGTCTTGGGAGCTATCCAGGGGCAGCATCTACCGGACGGCTCTGAATCGAACCCTGATATCGGCCAATCTAACCAGTCAGGGGGTAAATTTGGAGGAGTACAGCAACAAGTCAACCGTTTTTCTGCTCAATCACAGCTCAGTCGGGCGCAATACCCATATTGACATAGGGAGAATCGATCACTCCGATCAGACTGAAAGCAGGATCATCGAGGACTATACCGGCCAGCAGAACATAACCCTCTCATTGAGCATGGGCGACTGGATAATGAAGCTGGATGACGACAGAGAATGGCTGGACTGCTGCCTCTCTGATCAGGAATCCAGGGACTTTAATAATTATATAAAATGCAATTCATCGCAATTGATTTAATTCATCGTAATTGTAGGACGCATGAACTATTAAGAATAAGTCATTATAAAGAAATTTACGTATTTAAAAATCTAATTTGAACTTCTTAATCTTATATATAATGAGCGGTTAGTATACTTATAGTCAGCAAATCATCTTTGAATCCCCGGTTGCGAGGCCGGTCTTCAAAGACGGGAAGAAAATGAGAGGTGGCAGCTTATGAAAACAGTAATCGTTTTGTTGGCCTTTATGGTCATAGGAATGTCTTCCGCCTGGGAAGAGACAAACTATCTGAACTATCAATTCCAAAAGGTGATTGATTCTCAGGCTGGGGAGAATCTGCAATGGTTCAGTGGAGTTTCATCATCCGCAAACTTCAATGAGTATGGACCCTACGGATATTCAGGTGCGAATGTCAAAAACTATGCATCCGGAGTTTACGCCGACCGGATCTTCTATCAGGGGCAATCTGTGGATACCAATGATGTTCTGACCCAATATGGCAGTGCGACATTAGGATCCAAATCTCCTGATCTCGAGACGCCAGGAGAGGTTATGAGCTTTGGCTCAGCCACAGCCGGCCAGAATATGGCCCTATCAGGACTGTTCAACTATGTTCAGTTTTGGGGAGATAATTACGCCCAGGTCAGTCAAGGCCAGGATTCGGCATATACCTATTTTGAGCGGGATAATCCAGACCTCATGTACCCTTCCATCAGCATTTGGGCTAATGACGACTCTCGCTTCACAAATGCGGACATGGGAATGGCCTCAACTGTAGGCTTCGAGCAGCTTATGGCACCTGGTGCTGTTCCCACTATGTCTGGTGGATACAACGCCTGGGGAAGCTTTTCCGGCGCTTATGATCTGACTCCTGATGGATCAGAAAGCGGATATACCGATGTGGATATTAGCGTGGATCTCTCCGGGGCAGAGAGCCAGGGATTCCATATGGACAACTGGGCTTAATTTAGACTGATATCCTGGATTGACCAGTTTTCCCATTTTTTTTAAAAAAAGTTCTGCTTGACAACCCGGAGTCGGTCCAAAAGGACTTAAAGGATGAAGGAATAGTCTAAATAAATGCCAAACATCCTCTAACTCATTTCGACGTGATGCATATGAGGTTTGCCCCGCTGATATTGATCACAATGCTGCTCGCTCTTGCTCTGGCGGATGCCTCGACCGAGGCCAGTGCCTTCAGCAGCTCCTATCTGATCTTAAACGACAGCAGCACAGGAGCCCTCGAAACCATCTCTCAAAACACTCTATTTTATCCCCCTGGCCAGTACATAAAAAGCTATGGCGAGGCGGAATTGGCTGCGAGGTCCAGGGGCACGGATCCAATGATCCTCGCTCAGTCCATAAACTTCAATACCACCAGCTCCCAGCATATGGGCACCGTCTCAACTCACATCCGGGCCAGGAATTTGACTGAGCTGGATTTAACTATGCGGGGCATAGCCTCATCAGGCCTCATCAAAGAAGAAAACCTCAGCCTGGTCAAGAGCGAAAGCTCAGGGCTGGGACTGGCCTGTTCGGGTGAAGGGAAGTATGCCTTTTATTTGACCGGTGGGCATAATCTGAAATTGGATTTTGGCGACCTTCCTCATGTCTATACCAAAACCCTTGAGCCTTATGAGTTCAGCTTTCAGGCCGATCAGCTCCTGCTTGATGAGCCCGCTGACTTCTTTGATCAAAGGGTGGATCTGATCTATAGCGTGTCTCCAGATTATCAATCAAGCTTTGCAGGCTACCGTCTATCGAGATCCTTGGAGGACGATGGCATCAGGTGCCAATCAGAGATGGAATATGGTGTGGTGAGCGGCAAATGAATTCGAAGAAATTCCATATTTCCCAAATAACGAAGCAGGCTTTCTTTTTCCTAATTTCGATCCTCTTCGTCACTATTTCCCCTGGATCGATTCAGGACAGCTTGGCAACTGTCAGCTTCTCATGCAACGTATATAATTCGGCTGACTCTGTATCTGAGGCGGTTTTTGGCGAGAACTTGAACTTTGGCGGCGCTGCATTCCTCGCAAATGATCTTGTTTCTGTGGAGGGAAAGGGGTCTTCGGTCAGCAATCGCAGCTTCTATTCTTATGAGCTGCTCTGCCAGGAGGATCATATGCAATCGGCTGCCGAGACTGATTCCGGTCAGCTCGCCTGGGGTGGCAGTGCAACCGCGTCCCATAACAGTTCAGTTGCCTCTATATCCTCGAAGGCATCATTATCCGATGGCAATTTAACTGCATTTTATAAGAATTCTGATGTAGCTGTATCCGAGAGCATTTGGGCTCCGGGCTCAAAGTTTCAGGAGGTCGCCAGAATCTCGCCCCATTCTCTATCTTCCGCGGGCAGCGGCCTGACAGATCAAGGCGAGGGCTCATCCGGCCAGGAGGATATGCGCGGCTTTGATCAGAGCCTATTGATCAAGGGATTAGGTAGATGGCTGCAAATCGACTCCGAGGTCCTGGGGAATACGTCACTGGAGTGGGTGAGCGCGGTTGACTCCCGTCAATCGAACTGCTCGCTGAATATGGCCGTGGCAGGAAGGTCTGATAATGAATCCAGCATTAGCCGTATGCAGATGCAAGGTTCTGGCAGTGGATTTCCTCTTCAGAGTCTGCCCGCAGGCCGCTTGGATGTGAACCGGCAAATTGTGGTGAATCCCAATTCGACCATCGACACCAGGTTCATCGATGAGGAGATCGCAGGCTTCAACCTGAATAACTCCATAAATCAGAGTCTCGATCACTGGTATAATCTTGAGCAGTCATCGATCGTCAATCAGACCGGCACCACTTCTGATGGATTATGGGATAAGACGCCTGGGGTCTACTTCAGAATGAAAATGGCTCTGGAGTTTAATAATTAGAATAATTAGTTAAAATAAAATTAAAATAGTACGCCCGGGGGCTGGGATATCAGAGCTACAGGCTGGCCTGAGAGCTGGGCGGTCAGCCAGGGATCAATGCCTCCATAGTCCGCAGGCTGATAACTTTTCGAGGCGGAATTATCTATGAATATCGGTGTGTTATTGATGGCATAATTTGGGTAGTACCATGATGGTGCATATCCCGGTGGATAGACTGTCTCATTATGGATCTTGAAGCCCTTTGGTGCGCTGCCCCATTTCCATAGATTGTTTTGGGTCTCTTCGATATTCGGCTCTGTCCCATGCTCTTTTAGCCACGATGCACCCCAGTCTCCTCCCACATCAAGGATTGATAGAGCTGATTGCGGGAGGATGGTGATAAGGCTCATGCAGATTAATACCGCCAACATTGTCTTCATATTCAGTACCCCAGATGGTTCATCCTGATGATCTCATTGCTCTTTGAAGACCTGGAATCGGGTGGCGAGGGTATCGCTTTGGGCCCAGATCCCCACATGGAGAGGTTAGCATGCTCTTTTATTTTATCGGTAGCATTTGAGGTATTCATTAAATCCTTTAAAATCAGTGATCCCTCGCTGCCTGAGATATCAGCCGATTGTGCCCTTCGCGAGAGATCGATGGTTTTGTTAACCTCCATGGCAGCGGTGGATGAATTATTGGTAGAATTATTGGTAGAATTATTTGGTGGAATTATTGGTAAGCTCTCTTAAAAGCATATCTCCTTTCATGCCACCGATATCTATTGGTGATCTGCTCTGTGCAAAGAGGGCAAGAACCATCAATATTACCAGAATCAGAATCAATCGCTTCATATATTCCCGACGGGCTTGATTTATCCCCTTGCTTAAATACGCTGTGCTGCAAACTGGATCTAAATCTGGGAGCAAACTGGATACAAATCTGGAAATTGGCAGTGTCGTAATTTGCGGCGTGGTACTTCCCCTTGCCTCCTCCATCTCCCAGAAGTATGGCGCAAGATTGATAATCTCATGAGTTGAAATTTACCTGGGCCTGGCAGAGGGGGTTGTAGCCTCAATCTCATATCCCGGTCTTTTGAAGAGTCAGGATCCGGGAAGGAGCTTTGGTATGTAAAGCCAGGTGTTGGCAGAGAAGCTTTCTGATCGGGGGAGGGAAAATGTCTGAAGAAGAAAAACCCACAGCAAAACAATCGTCGCCGCAATTCATACCCAAGTTCAAGGGCAAGAAGGTAACGGTCCGCCTCACCTCAGGTGGCCAGCCGGTTACAGGAACCATCGAGTCATTCAACTCATACGAGATCCTGCTCCAAACTGCAAAAGGAGAGCTATTGGTCTTCAAACATGCCATTGCCACTATTGAGGTCGTGGATGAGCCAAGAGGATATAAGCCGGCTGTATGACGAAAAAATAATGCACGCAATTGGGGTCCGCGGCAGTGCTCAGGCCTCAATTGTAGTATCCGATTAACCTTCTGCTCCTCTTCTCGATTGCCATCTTTCCAGCCAGCTCACAATGATAAGCAGCATTCCAGAGACCACCATCCCCAGCAGAGGATAGCTCTGGCCCAGGAGAATGGCAGTTAATCCTCCTCCTGCAATAGCACAGAGGGCTCCGGTGGATGTCAGGCCGAGCCTTTCCCGGTAGAATCCAGCGAGAACAGGCATGAGAAGGCCGCTGGTGAATATGGTGTAGGCGATGAGCAGTGTTTTGATGATCTCGGGGACGGATACGGCAAGGGTGAGGGCAAGGGCTCCGATGATCATCACTGCTATCCTTGAGGCCTTCATCAGATGATCCTGGGTTGCGTTGCTGTATATCTTGCCGTAGATGTCGAAGGTTAAAATGGAGGTGGCAGTCATCAGGCAGGTATCTGCTGAGGACATGAAGGCTGCCAGCAGAGCAGCTGCCACCAGGCCCTCAATCGCCGGGGTTAATAATCCGGTCATGAGGGATAAGATAGCCTGTTCAGGTGGTATTGCCGGATACAGATAGCTGGAAAAGATTCCCAGAGAGGTGATCAGAAATGCCAGGGGTATCAGGATGATCGCAGACAGGAATGCAGAGGTCTTTGCCTCTCTGGCGCTGCGGGAGGAAAAGATATGCGAGTACATATCCGGACCTATGAGGTAGGCTGATCCCACTACAATTATCATGGTGATAACCTCCCAGCAATTCATTTCCGCAGATGTGGGAAAGCTCTGCAGGATTGGGGGCATGGAACCTTGAGCACTCAATGCTTTCGAAAATAAAATCACCAATCCAAATAATATAATTATCATCTGAAACAGGTCGGTCCTTATGACTGAGATCTTTCCCCCATATGCGGTGTATAGGACAAATACCAGTGTAGATGCAACCATGTAATGGGATATAGCTCCTCCAAAGACTGCAAACAGTATGTTTCCAGAGGCAATTATCTGCACGGCAATCACCCCTATCCAGGAGATAGCGATGAGAATTGAGGCGGCATCTCTCGTCCTCTCTCCCCAGAATGAGCCCACAAGCTGGGGCAGAGTGCTGCAACCGGTGGATCTTATCCTTTCAGCAAGAAATAGGGACAGTACGAGCATTCCTATGGTGCCTGATAGCATCCACCAGGAGCCGGCAAGACCCCGGCTGTATCCCAGGCCTGCCATCCCGATGGTGGTTGAAGCGCCCAGTATGGTTGCACAAAAGGTCCCTGTGAGGGCTATGGCCCCCTGGCTTCTTCCTGCGAGATGATAGTTCTCCAGCCCTTTCAATCGATGCTGCCAGGTTCCTATGACGAAAATGGCCAGCATATACAATGCTATAACTATAGCTGCTCGATCCGTAAATCCTCCTGAAATGTCTGGAATTGAAGCCATTTCTGCCGGAAGAAATTTAAATACCTGGCGCATAGTATCTTTGAAAATTATCATGGATGGTGAACTTAATGAAAAAATGTGGATTGGCTGTGCTTATTGTGCTGATGGCGGCATTTTCGCTGACCGCGATTGCCTTTTCAGCAGACGAGATCGAATACCGGCCCGGGGAAAAGGGAGCGGAGAATCTATTCAACAAGGGTTTTGGAGATCCGTGGGTTGGCGGGGAGCCCTTCCAGTCTGATCTTTTCAAATCCGATGCATACAAGGCTGATAGAAAGGCGATCGAAACCTTCCAGTATCCTGTCGCAAGCTGCCAGCTTATGGGATATTTGAACGTTGCCAGCGGATTGATCGTCGCCTCTGACGAAGGAAACAGCCTCAAGCTCAACCCTGGTCCTGGCTGCTATCCCGTCTACGGGTGCTTTGAGAATGGCAAATTGGTAGGGCTTTTCGTCGATTTTAGGTTCAGATCTTCCTGAGGGTCCATTCCGGGCTCTCCAATAGATTTTTTTGACAAACATGATTTTTTTCCAAAATACTAGAAAACCAAAAAGAGGTGTTCCATCATGAATAACAGGGATATATCGCCCAGCGTTTGGCGCTACGGCCTGGCCCTGCTGATTGTATTTGTAGGGTTCGCCGTATTTGCCTGGTATCTATTTTCTGGAATATCCAGCACTATAGGCGGCCTGACCCAAGTGGCAGCTCCCGGAGAGGCAGAGCTGAATCTCAGCGGGCCAGGTGAGTATACCATCTTTTATGAAAACAATAGCTACTTTGATGGCGTTCTCTATGAGACCTCCGAGAAAATGCCGGGACTTCAGATCGAGGTAGTGGAAAAGGCCTCTGGCCTAAAGCTCCAGACCTATCCGTCTCCAAGCAGCTCCTCGTATTCCGTTGGAGGTCGCTCCGGCCATTCGGTCATGGCCTTTAGAGCGGAAGCGGCGGGCCTTCATGTGATCAATGCATCCTATCCCTCTGAGCCCGGGCCGAAGGTAGTCCTGGCAGTCGGAAAGGGGATCCTGGAGGATATGCTTGGTCTAATAATGATCTCCCTGGCTCTGATCCTTGGCACTCTGTTGATTGCGGCCGTCATAACCTATACAACCTATAAAGGGAGAAAGAAGGCTTTTGAGGCGAAGGACAAAAAAGAAGAATAAAAAAAAGGAGGATAATTCAATTTAGATAAAAAATAACGATTTGGGGTTGGAAGAGGGTGGATGGTCAAAATGGGTGAAAGAAGATCTAAATCCCTCTGCCCGCCTGGAAGGCATTTCCCAGGAATTTTCCCACCCCGTGATATTTGCGCCCCTCCGGCGAGAAAAGAAGCGGTCTGATCTTCTCGATATCCGGGAGTCCATCCGGACCCAAGCAGCTCTCACTCGCTTTTACATCCAGGATCTCCCCTATGAATTCCGTGTGCAGACCGATCTCGATCGAGTTGATCAGGCTGCACTCCAGGGCAAGGGGGAACTCCATTACAAAAGGAGCGTCAACCAGCTCTCCTTTCGCCGGGGTCAGTTTCGTTCGGTCGAACTTGTTCTCATCCCTTCCGGAGATCATGCCAAAATAGTCTGCCTGCTGGATATAGTCCTCAGAGGGCAAGCTCACGGTAAACGCTTTGCGCTCCATTATATTTTCATAGGTATAAGTTGCCTTGCGAAGGGATACAGCAATGCACGGCGGGCTGGAGCAACAGATCCCGGCCCAGGCAGCGGTCATTACATTTGGCACTCCTTTCCGGTCATAGGTCCCCACCACACAAACTGGTGCAGGATACAGCAATGTCTTCTTTCCCAAAGAGATCTTCATAAGTCCTCCTCTTCATCAGTTCATCATATCCAATTAATATTTTTTTACCATCCGTTATAATGCACCCTTTCTTCCTTGTATCTTCTCGCAGGCGCAGGTGCTTCGTCCGGATATCCCAGGGTGATCAGGGCAAATGGGGTGATCTCCTCCGAAAGGGCGAAAATCCTTCTGAAACCGTCCACCCTTTCCTTCATGGGATAGACTCCTGCCCATACTGCCCCCAGGCCCAGGGCGTGCGCTGCCAGCAGGATGTTCTCGGTTGCAGCAGAGCAATCCTGCACCCAAAAATCAGGATACTTCTCCAAATTCTCGTCGCCGCAAACCAGAATTGCCAGAGGAGCTTGCCTGCACATCGTCGCAGTTGGGCAGATCAGGGGGATCTCCTCCAGAGTCCTGCGGTCATCAATCAGCAAAAATTGCCAGGGCTGCTCGTTTCCTGCGGAGGGGGCAAGCATGGCTGCTTCCAGCAGCTCTCTTTGGATTTCTTTGGAGACCTCACCAGGCTTGAATTTCCTGATGCTTCTGCGAGTTTTTATTGCTTCCAGGGCTTCCATAGATATACCTTCAATTAGATTATGGTGTTTTGGTTCTTTATAAATTTATATGCCATTTCGACCCAATCTTTCCCTGTCAATTGGCCAAGATGTCCGGCGCAATTGCTGATTTCACCCATGAGAAGAACCTTTGTCTTGCTATAACAATCGTTATCAGGGGGACGTATATGAAGCTTCGGATAAACTTAAGTAGCATTGCACCATCCATGAAGCAGGCATTATATCATGAAAAGCAAGGGCATTGTATCACGAATAGTATGGGCGTTGTATCACCGTCTGGCAGCGGTTAAAGGCGCGGAAGAACCCTATATTATAATTAGCTTATGAGGAATGATAAATTGGCACCTTTTATCGAGATTAAGGATCTGACAGTTCGATTCGGCGATGTTGTAGCTCTTCGCAACTTGAATCTGGTTATCGAGGAGGGCGAATCGGTCGGCATTTTGGGACGGAGCGGCTCAGGCAAGAGCGTCTTGATGCATGTCTTGCGTGGGGTGGAATCATTCCAGGACATATCGGGCAGCGTGATCTTCCACGTAGCCAGATGCGGCAAATGCCATCATGTAGAGCCCCCCAGTCACGTCGGAAAGAGCTGCAAGTGTGGTGGCACTCTGGAAAGCTTTGATGCTGATTTCGTATCTTTAGATATAAACGATCCTCTGAGGCGTGATATCTCAAAGAGGATCGCTATAATGCTGCAGAGGACCTTTGCTCTTTATGGCGATGAGAGGGTGATAGTGAACGTCATGCGCGCGGTGGAGGAGACGGGAGACACCATGAGCGTCCATGTAGCTGCAGACCTGCTCGACGAGGTCAATCTATCTCACCGGCTGATGCATGTCGCCCGAGAGCTGTCTGGAGGAGAGAAGCAGCGCGTTGTCCTCGCCCGTCAGCTCGCCAAATCTCCCATGGTCCTCCTGGCAGACGAGCCAACTGGGACCCTCGACCCGGCCACAGCCAGAGTGGTTCACGATTCCATAAAGCGGGCGGTCAATGATTTCAAGATGACTCTGATCATCACCAGCCACTGGGAGGATGTCATGGTAGAGCTGACCCAAAGAGCCATCCTCCTCGATCAGGGTGAGATCAAGGCAGAAGGCAATCCAAAGGATGTAGCCGCCCAATTCCTGGCCATGGCTGGAACTTTAGCCAAGCGGGAAGATGTCGAGCTGGGCGAGCCTATGATCAAGGCCAATGGCCTTTCGAAGAGATACATCAGCATCGATCGTGGCGTGGTAAAGGCGGTGGATGAGGTCAGCCTGGAGGTTAATGAAGGGGAGATCTTCGGCCTGGTAGGGGTTTCTGGCGGGGGCAAGACCACTCTTTCCAAGATGATCAGCGGCATTCTCACTCCCACCAACGGCAGCATCGCAGTGCGGGTGGGAGACGAATGGGTGGACATGACCGTCCTCGGCTCCAACGGCCGTGGTCGAGCCACCAAATACATTGGCATCCTCCACCAGGAGTATACCCTCTATCCCTCTAGAAGCGTGATTGAGAACCTGACTGAAGCCATCGGCCTCTCTCTTCCCTTCGAACTGGCAGAGAGAAAGGCTATTCATACCCTGGAGACGGTCGGATTTAATGAGGAACAGGCTGAAGCGGTCCTGGAGAAGATGCCCGATGAGCTCTCCGAGGGTGAGCGGCATCGGGTGGCCATGGCTCAGGTCTTGATAAAAGAGCCGCGGATTGTGGTCCTGGATGAGCCCACAGGGACGATGGATGCCATTACCAAGATAGAGGTGACGAACTCCATCCTCAATGCCCGCGAGGAGCTGGGCGAGACATTTATAATTGTAAGCCATGATATGGATTTTGTAAAGAACGTCTGTGACCGGGCAATGCTCATGCGCAATGGGAGGGCTGTATTCACCGGCCTGCCGGAAGAGGTCTTGAGCAGGGTCACAGAAGATGAAGAGAAGGAGATGCTGGGGAGTTAATTTGAGAGTCTTCGTTGACGGCAAAGAGATTGAGCTGGAGCCTGTTGCATGCCTGGCCGACGCCCTGCAAAAAGCAGGCAGCAAGCCCGCGGAAGGCGCAATTGTGGGGATGGTCAAAGGCCGGGGCGAGAAGTCGCGCCAGACCAACTCCTACTGGCTCAATACCTCCAAAGGCAAACTCAGAATTGAGCTTCTGGAAAATGATCTGCAGAAGATCTGGCATGAGATGGTGGACAAGATCTCTGGGTCACAGGTAAGATGGGCTTCAGCGGATGGCGTTGCCTTTGGGCCATTCTCTTCCAGAATATCATTTGGCCGGGATGCCCACGAGTACAATCGCTGGGAGGTAGTCCTTGGCGCGGCTGGCTTTGATGCAGAGAACACCCAATTGATCTTCATGCAAAGGAGGCATTCTGCCGCTTACGGCACCCCTGTGGACGGTGGAGTCTTCGCCCATGTGGTGGGAGGCAAGAATACCCTTGACCGGCTGGAGACAGGGGACAGAATTGAGGCTATAGAGCCCATCGTGGAATGGCAGGACCTGACAGAGAAGATGTCCACCCTTGATCTAACTCTACCTGTGGAGGAGGGCATGGAGATCTATACCCGGGTCAAAGCAGAGCTGATCGAGGACGCGCCACTGGGGGCGGAGTTCTTCCTTGCTTTAACCCGAGACGGCACTTTGAGGGTCGATTCCGTATCAAGCTCTTATATCTCATCCGACCAGCTTCTGACGGAGCACGTTGCCTATGAGCATCGTGAGCCCCGCCTGGAGGGAGTGATCACTGTGAGAACTGTTGGGCGGGGTTTGGGCAGGATCTTCATCTACAAGCATGATCGCACCTCGAATCCCGGACACTCCGTGGTAGCCAGGATCACCAAAGGCATGGATATGATAAAACTGGCAAAGCCCGGCCAGCTGATAACGGTTGATGTAACCCCGGAACGCATCATGCTCCTGGGCATGCCTTTGAAGGATGCCAGGCAGAATATGGTGGAAAGGGGAATTGAGACCGAAGCTGAGGGCTATGAGGGCGAGGACGCGGTAGTGGTCCGGCAGGATCCTGGAGCCACTATGGAGATTCTGAAAGCCAAAAAGGTGCGCCTCTCATCCATTCCTTCCTCCCGCCTTATATCAGTTCAGCTTTACCATGAGCTGGCACCAAAGAGCCTGGACTATTTCCGGCATGTCACCGGCCTCAAAGAAAAGGCTGTGGGACCCCTGCCTGTCTACTTCACTTACGAGAGCACTCTGCTCTTCAAGCCGGAAGTAGACGCAGTGAGCTACAAGGAGCTATTGCCGGAGAACAAGCCAACAGGGCCTGTGCCTGCCGGCTCGATAGGCATCTCCAACCAGGTCTCAAAGAAGATCGGTCTGGTGGGCATCCGGCTGGAAGAGGACAAGCGATACGGCCCCTCGGGGGAGAAGTTCGAGGCCACTAACATCATCGGCAGGGTAATGGAGCCGGATAAGCTCAGGGATGTGAAGGAAGGAGAGACGATCTACATTCGGGAGGAGCGATAAATGCTGGTCACAAAATATCTAATAACGTCCTCTGAGTCCAATATTCTTCCCTCGGATATCGCCATGAAGATCTATGGATCAGGCTATGATGTCCTGGTCAAAGAGACCTGCTTTGGCGTGATCATCAATGGGGAAGCAGAAGTTATTGAGGCGCTGCTAAAAGAGATTCGCAGTCTGGATCCGGCCGGCATATTCGTCAAAGACCGGGGATTTCCACCGGGCGACCCAAGGCGCTGCCGCGGTCGCAGAGGCGGCGGAGCCAGGCCAGGCTTCTATATGATCGAGTCTGAGTCTAAGCTACTGCCCATGATCTCCAGAGCTATTGCCTCTGAGGGCGAGTCTGAGCCTATTCCGAAAAAAGAGGTACGTCCCCTCCCACTTGAGAGGTTGGAAGAGATCGCTAAAGAAGATTAATTCTGAGGTAAATCAATGGCAAAAGTAATCGTTTATCCTCCCACCAGCATGATCCTATCGGACCTTGTGGACAGGATGGGCCACAAGGCACTTGTAGTTCCTGAAGCGGTGAGAAAGCTCGCAACCGATAATGATCTTGCCTCACCGCCTTTGAATGTGACTGCAGAGGAGCCCAAAAAAGGGCTTCGTTATGCAGCAGTGGATGTCCCTTCCGGGATACGGGGCAGGATGGCCCTGATTGGCCCGATAATCGAGGAGGCAGAGGCTGCCATCATGGTGCAGGATCCAGGATGGCTCACGGGTTGTGCGGGATGCAACAGGACGAATGAGCTGGTCAGGCTGCTCATCAGGACAAAAGGAGTTCCAATTCTGGATCTCTCTTATCCCACCAATGATGCCGAGGCCAGGGATTTCGTGCAGAAGATCAAGAATTTCTTGGGGGGTTTGAAGTGATTCGCATAGCGCAGCTCTCCTGCGGTGCTGAATACAGCGGCATTCAAAAAGAGATCGAACGGGCGGCAGAGACCGTAGGGGCCAAAATAGTCTACCCGGAGGTTACCCTGGATGATATGCTCAATGTGGAAGAGACGTTCGGGGTAAAAGTGGCTTCGGGAGATCTCAACCTGGCCATAGCCAGAGCAGTGAGAATAGTGGAGAACCCGGACCTTGCCGATGCCGTAGTGGTCATGACCTGCTTCCGCTGCGCTGAGGCGGCCATCATCCGCTCGGAGATCCGAAAGTACATCCACGAGCACTCCAAGATTCCCGTCTTGAGCTATTCATTCACCGAGAGGACAACTGCAGAGACGCTTCTCACCCGTATGGAAGCTTTGGTGACCACGGTCAAGTACAGAGGTCTCCTGGCAAGGGAGAAGCAGACGGGCCTCACTGCTGGAATTGACTCCGGCTCCACCACCACCAAGTCAGTGGTGATGAGAGACAATAAGGTGATAGGCACGGGCTGGGTTCCAACCACCGAGGTCTTGAAGAGCGCGGAGGACGCTTTCCAGGAGGCTCTCAAGGCTGCTGGGGTCAATAAAGAGGATGTTCAGGGAGTGGGTGTTACCGGGTACGGTCGATTTCTGGTGGGCAAGCATATCAATGCCAAGCTCATCCAGGAGGAGATCACCGTTAACTCCAAAGGAGCGGTCTTCCTGGCAGATGCTCAGAGGGGATCGGCAACTGTTATCGATATTGGTGGTATGGACAACAAGGCCATATCCGTTCAGGACGGAATTCCCGGCGGCTTCACCATGGGCGGAATATGCGCTGGTGCATCTGGCCGGTTCCTGGAGCTCACTGCCCGCCGCCTGGGAGTGGACATCACCGAATTGGGCAAACTGGCCCTGAAAGGAGACTACAGGAAAGTGGCCATGAACAGCTACTGCATAGTCTTCGGTACCCAGAGCCTGGTCAACAGCCTCTCCATGGGCAACAAGCCCGAGGATGTGGCCATGGCCGCCTGTCACTCCGTTGCTGAGCAGGTCTATGAGCAGCAGCTGCAGGAGGTAGAAGTCAAGGAGCCGGTGATCATGGTAGGCGGAACCTCGCTCGTCGAGGGCCTGCCCAAAGCAATGGAAGAGCTATTGCAGGTGAAGGTGACCGTTCCCCCCTATGCCCAATATATCGGAGCTGTAGGTGCAGCTCTCCTGGTATCGGGGCTGCTGGAGGGCTGAGATGGACCCAATGGAGGTCTTCAAGATAGAGGTGACCGGGGCAGAGGAGTTCGGAGCTAAGAAGTACCGCGAGATAATAATGGACATTCTGCAGGACCTGGGTCTAATCCGGTCCATAGGCAGGCTCTATGTCTATGCCGACATAGCCGTTCCGTTCTTCGCAGTCTACGGCCTCCTCCGTTCCGGAATACCGCCGCTGACCGTCAAGGATATTGGAGACGTGATGACGGTTCAGGGTGGCCATCAGATCAAGATCAATGATGAGGAGCACATGGCTGACCTCCTCCGGGCTTTGTGGCAGCGATACGGCAGGGAAAGAGTGGAGCAGCCGGCAAGAGATGTTGTGATCATAGCCTCAGATTCATCACCTGCCGATCTGATGGTAACGGATATGGAAGCTGAGTTCCTGCAGGATCTGACCGATGCCCTGGTAAGAGTGGCGCCGGAAGGATTTCGCAACCGGCGAAATGTCATGACCAAAGACAGCTTCTTTTTCATCGCTGCCGAGGAGTCGATTACGCCAGAGCTGATATCAGAGATCGAAAAGAAGATCCGGGAGATGGAGAATGCTTGAGCCTGTGATGTTCACCGGAGGGTTGTATAAGCACGACCTGGTGTTGGAGCTGGTAGAGGACCTGGGCGGCTATATCCTGCAGAAGAATGTGACTCAGACGGAGATCATCCTCTTATTGCTGGTTCCTTCAGAGGATATGAACTCCCTGGAGATCTTAAGCCGGGATCTCAGAGGGGAACTGGTGCGGGCGCCGCTTGCTGGTACGGAGGTGGCGGTGGTCACGCCCACCCTGGCCATTCATCATCTGCCTCATGTGGCCTGCGATATTGCTGAATACCTGCGACGTCACGGCTCCAAGACCAATATGCTGGGATTGGCCCGGGGTGTGGGCAGGGAGATCGCCCAGATAAATGAGTATGAGACCGCCCTGATAAACGAGCATGATGCTGCGGTTTTCATCTTCGGCAACTTTCAGGACTGCATCAAGAAGAAAGAGTCTCTCTACCGGAACATCAATGTGCCTGTCGTAGTAACCGGCGGACCGAAGATAGATCCAGAAGAGCTGCCCTATGCCTTTGGCTATGTGCCCTCCATCGGAAGGATGGCTCATAGGACTCGCAAGGCCACGGAGATTGGAACTTTAGATAATATCGTTGAGGTGGTGGGACGGGCGCTGGACACAACCCGTGAAGCGATCACCAAGGACCCGCTGACCACATCTCCGCCCAGGGTGATGGATGCGGTGCGTGAGCAGGTTCCTGAGGTCGAGTTCTCCTATTCCCCTCTGCCAATAGCCCTCAATCTGACCGGGGTGCGGGTGAAGCTTCCTTATGAAGGCTACCGGGATAAGGTGGCCGCAGTGACATTCGATGAGGGTGTGAAGCTGGGAGAGGTGGCTACCATCAGGCCCTCGAGGATGAAAGACTATATACTGGTGAGGATACTGCCCAGCTCAGAGACTGGATTCGTCTTCTGATTACCGGGCTATTGGGGAAGCTGGGCAAAGAGGCTACAGGAGTCTGAGATCATGAGCTTTGAAGATGAGCTGGATGCCATTTTGGTCAAGGGAAAGGATAATGCAGCCAAGGATATTTTGAAGGCGGTGGAGAGGACCTATGGTGAGGTGCCATACATCTTTCAGTTCATGGAGGATGACTCTGAGCTTCTCATCACCAAGGTGTTGCACAACAATGCCATCTTGAGGAGCTCCAACCTGGATGCAAAGACGGTAGAGCTGATATCGGTGGCCGTGTCTGCAGCATTGCGCTGCAGCCATTGCCTGAGGCTGCACATCCGGCTGGCCGGAAGCCTGGGGGTGCCGGATGATCAGGTTGCTGCGGCCATATTCCTCGCCGGGAACCTGGTGAACGCCAGCGTGCTTGCCACCGCGGCGCGCAATCTGGATGAGGAGCGGGAGATCTGCCGGTCATGCGAGATAGCCAGCGAGACCTGCGAGATCAATGGAAAGGGGGAGGACTGATGTGATATCATGACTGATGGCGACATCAATGCTCCTTCTGACCGATCTTCCGATGACGCATCAGAGCCTAACTGGTGGTGGACGGCAGAAGAACATCGGAATGCTCTGATTGTCCTGCAGCTCAGGGTGAGGCGGGATATTCTCAAGTTCATCGCCGGCGGGCCAAAGAGGCTGGAGCAGATCTGCGAGAAGTTCAATCTGAGCCCGGAGAGGGCGGACTATCACCTCTCTATGTTGGTGGCGGCTCTGGTGATCGAAAGGAGTGGAGAGATTCTGAATATCACTCCCACCGGCGTCCTGTACCTGAAGAATGTTGAGGCCAGACGCTGATCTCATTTATGTGATAATTACAGTGCTGGTTTTGCGATGCTGATTGCGGTGCTGATTTTGCGGGATCGCTAAGGAATATCGAGAAGCATGATCCTTTTTGGGGATCAGACGAATCTCTTTTTGTCTTATTATATCATTAATTTTAATATATGTTATTATTACTATATAACGATTCTCAAGTCAGAACAGGGGGTGGTTTAATAGTTATCATCGATAGTATTATGACATATGTTGAGGGAATATCTGCATATAAGGATCCTGAGGGCGAGAAGACATGGATAAAGATATGCTGATCAGACTATTGGGCCTGAACCTGGGCATTGCCGCTGCCAACATAGCTGTCTTCTCGCCGGGATTGCTTGATGTAGATATCATCGGGGCCGAGTGCATTGGAGACTGCCTTTGGCAGCGCATTTCTCGTCTTGAGCGGCTCCGGATTGCTTTACGGCAACTACAAGCTCCTTTCTGTGCCGGAGAAGGCCACACCAATCGGCGCTAAAAGCACCAAAGAAGATTATATGGAGGCCCTGAATGACCACCGGGGGCTTAAAACATTCGAGAGAAACATCGACCTCTTGCTCGATCAGATTGAACGGCTGCAGAAAAAGAATAAGACCATCCGGGATATTCTTCTGCAGATCTTCAGCGCTTCTGAGATCAGCTATCATAAGTTTGATGCGGTTATTGCAGAGGTGGAGAATATATTTTTTAAGAATATCCGCAGCATCATTAATAAACTGAATGCATTCGATGAGGATGACTATAATTTCATCAAAAAGCAACGCAATGCAGGAGCCTTTTCTGAGGAGATTATGGAGGAAAAATTTAAGGTATATAACGAATATATAAAATTTGTTAAAGAAGCGACTGAGGACAACGAACAGATCCTGCTTAAGCTGGATAAGCTGTTGCTGGAGATCTCAGGCCTAAACTGCATCGAGAGTGGCGAGCTGGAGCAGATGGCTGGCATGATCGAGATCGATAAGCTGATCAAACAGGCAAAATATTATAAAAATTAATAATTCAGTGGGAGGGAGCATAGTATGCTGGACGAGAAGAACAAGAATGTGCTTTTAAAGATAGTGGGATTAGCAGTTGCGGTATTTATATTGGTTTATATTAGGAATTAACTGATGGTGGAGAAAAATCACTGGACGAGATAGTCAAAGATATCGAAGTGACTGAAGTGCCACCAACCAAGGGCCTGGTTGATCTTTCGAGCCTAACATTGCCACAATCTCTGCCCGATATCTCCAAATACCCACCTCAGGTTAATAGCAGCACATCCAGCTATATCGAGATATTCTCATCAACGGAAAAAGCAGGCAGCGGTACTGATGGCTGGCTGACAGAGGTGGCCAGAGACTTCAATAATGCGAAGATAATGATCGACGGCAAACAGGCGTCAGTAAGGCTCAGAGGAATCGCTTCCGGCCAGGGTGCCGACTATATCACTTCCGGAAAGCATTTGCCGGATGCCTATACTCCCTCCAATGAACTCTGGGGAGAGATGCTCATCTCCCGGGGAGTAGATGCCAGGTTAGTGCAAAAAAGACTGGCAGGAAATGTGGCCGGAATTCTGATCACTAAATCCAAGAAAGCGGAGCTTGAAGCCAAATATGGGGCGGTCAATGTCACGACAGTAATCGATGCCGTGGCAAACAACGAGCTGCAGATGGGTTACACCAATCCCTTCGCCAGTTCAACCGGACTGAACTTCTTGATCTCCACACTGCAGGCCTTTGATGCCAGCAACCCATTGAGCAATAAAGCAATAGCGGGATTTGATCGCTTCCAGGAGAATATTCCCGTGGTCGCTTATACCACTCTGCAAATGAGAGAAGCGGCCAAATCAGGGGTCCTGGATGCTTTTGTCCTGGAATATCAGACTTATGTCAATACGCCTGATATCAGGTCCTATGAATTTATTCCCTTTGGGGTCAGACATGACAGCCCGATTTATGCGATCGGCAAGCTATCTGCCGGAGAAGACAGAAAATCCTGGATGAATTCATCAAATTCTCTCAGCAGGAGAATTACCAGAACCTGGCCACTAAATATGGTTTTAACGGCCTGGATGAATACCAATCCGAATTTGGTCCTGTCAGCGGCGATGTTCTCATCCAGGCCCAAAAGCTCTGGAAAGACAAAGAAAAATGCCAATATCTGTGCAGTCTTCGTGGCCGATGTATCGGGCAGCATGGATGGCGAGCCACTGAATAATCTGAAGAAATCATTGCTTGAAGGTCAAAAATACATTGGCAAGGACAATCTGATCGGCCTGGTATCATACTCTGACGATGTTTATATAAATCTGCCCATTTCCAAGTTCGATCTGACCAACGGTCCTATTTTGTGGGAGCGGTTGATGATATGCAGGCCGGCGGCGGCACGGCAACCTTCGAAGGGATCGCAGTGGCCATGAAGATGCTCGAAGAACAGCTGGCGCTTGATCCTAATCTGAAGCCCAAGATCTTCGTTCTCAGCGATGGCGAGACAAACAGAGGTCATTCATTGAATGATATCAGGAAATTAGTAGAGGAATCTGGAATACCCATATACACAATAGGCTATAATGCAGATATCAAGGCCCTGGAGGAGATCGCCGATATCAATGAGGGTGCCAGCATTAACGCCGATACTGAGGACGTCGTCTATAAGCTGTCCAATCTCTTTAATGCGGAGCTGTAAATGCTCGAGGATTCAGCTAGCATAGGAGGTGTTAAGATGGCTTTCACCATGGAGGTCCCCGATGAAGGGGCGATCAAGAACGAGGTGATAGAGCAGGCAAAACCGGTGCCTGAAGAGGTCGCCGAGCTTCAGAAGGTAGCTGAAAGCAATGTGGCCGAGATTCTGACCCTGGATATCGATGAGTTGGCCAAAAAGAGGTACATTCTCAAGTCAGTAGAGTCTTTTGGGGCCGAGTCTATGAAAAGCTCGGCTGCCAAAAATTCCATGCTTCAGGTGACTGTGGGTGACCTGTCCAAGAACGGGGATGATGGAGGGGTGGTGGCGAAGGGTCTGATGGAACTGACCCGGGAGCTGAAAGACCTGGACCCCAGCCTGATCGATTTCACCAAAACCGGCATTCTGGGCAAGTTTTTTAATCCCGTCCGGGACTATTTTGCCCGATACCAGAGAGCAGATTCAGCGATTTCGGATATAATCGAATCCCTGGATAGAGGCAGAGCAATCCTGAAAAACGACAACACCACCCTGGAGATCGAGCAGCAGTCACTGCGCGATTTAACCCGAAAGCTGATGAAAGAGGTCCAGCTGGGCGCTCTGATGGACGAGTCGATCGAGAGGCAGATCGAACTGGCCAGGGCCAGGAACGAGGACCCGGAAAAGCTCAAATTCGTCAGCGAAGAGGTCCTCTTTCCATTGCGGCAGAGGATCATGGATCTGCAGCAGATGATCGTGGTCAATCAGCAGGGAGTGATGGCGACCGAGGTTGTGATCAGAAACAATCGGGAGCTGATGAGAGGGGTAGAAAGGGCCAAGACGGTGACGATATCCGCTTTGAGGACCTCTGTGATGGTTGCTGGGGCTCTGTACAACCAGAAGATCGTCTTAAAGAAGATTGATACTCTCAATGAGACCACCAATAATCTGATCACCAGCACCTCGCATATGCTGAAGACACAGGGGGCGGACTATCCAGAAACAGTCGATGCAGACCAATGTATCCGCTGAGGACCTGAAGACCGCTTTTGCCGATGTCATGGAGGCGCTGGATTCGATCAACAGCTACAAGCAGGAAGCTCTGCCCAAGATGCGGGAGACCATCGAGCAGTTCCGGGAGCTGGCCGCCAAAGGCGAGGAGCAGATTCAGCAGCTGGAGAAAGGGCATAAGCTGGATCTGTAGCTGAATTTATGCAATCAGGTAGAAGTCAAGACCGATGATCCTAAGAATAATCGCCGTTGGTCGCCTGCGGGAAAGCTTCTGGCAGGAGGCGGCATCCGACTACATCCGCCGCCTCCGTCCTTATGCCCGCCTGGAGATGGTGGAGGTGGCCATCAGCTCGAAGGAGGCCGCATCTCCTGCCGCAGAGATCAGGGCAATGGAGGGGGAAGGGGCAGCAATTCTCGATAAGCTCAAGCGCCATTCCGGTCCGGTGATCGTCCTGGACCGGAAAGGAGATGCTCTGGACTCGCAACAGCTGGCGGAAAGGCTGGAGGGATTGATCCTGGAAGGAAAATCGGAGGTGGCCTTCATCATAGGCGGCCCCCTGGGTCTGTCGCCAGCGGTAATAGACCGGGCAGACCTGCTTTTATCCTTCTCACCGATGACCTTTCCTCATCAGATGATGCGGGTAATCCTTCTGGAGCAGATATATCGCAGCTTCAGAATAATGCATCATGAGCCCTATCACAAGTGATCATATGATGGATATGATGCGATTATTTGATGATGCGATTAAATCACCCTGCTTCTAGAGGCCTGATTTGCTGGCAGTGATATTTCCGCTCCCTGCCAGGGTCCCGTCTTGATAGATCTTGTAGCTGCCCTCCATTCTCTCCTCGATTATGGCCAGGTCAAGCCGGTAGTCCTTATTCTGCTCCGCCTGCTTCACATTCAGGCTGATGGACTCATTGGAATTGATGCGGCCCGTAGCCGTTACTCTGATATCTGTCCCCTTTCTGGAGAATATTGCCATAGCCCTGCAGCCTGTCGTTGGTCTGAATGAGGATCAAATCCAGGGCTTCCTGCATATTCTGCCCGTCGATCACCGTATTGAGAAGCACCTTCCAATCTCCTTTCAGATCTACGACCGGCTCTTCTTCTATAACTGGCTCTTCTATGGCCGGCTCAGGCAAGGGCTCCTCTTTTGGTGCTTTTGCGGTTTCATTGGATGCGGCTTCTGTTTGGTTTGTGTTCTCATCAGAGGGTTTGCCTGCCTCTTCTTTTGATGCCTCATTGGCGTTGATGGGAGCAGCATGTCCGGTAGAGGTCGACACCGCTCTTTCGTACTCCGCGTCGTAATGATACTCGGTGTTGCCCCTGATTATCCATGTGCCGCAACCTGCCCAGGCCGGGCTGGTCAAGAGGGCAATAACCAGCACCAGACATAATATTGGATGCATCTTCAATATCTCGTCCTCCTTTTAGTCTTAATCAGCCTCTCAGCTAGAGGATCTGCTGGCGGTGGCATTGCCGCTCCCGGCCAGCTTTTCGTTCATAGAGAGTTCATATATGCCTTTTAACCCGTCTTTTGCGATGGCTAAATCCAGCTTATATTCCTTCTTCTGCTCGACCAGTGACACAATCAGGCTGACAGAATCATCGGATATGGAACCGGTGGCCGTTGCCGGCAGATCGGCTCCTTCATCAAGAAGGGTGCCATAGCCCTGCAGCCGATCTTTTGTCTGGATGAGGATCAAATCCAGCATCTCTTGCGTATCCTGTCCATCTATCTTCATATCGAGCAATATCCTCCATTCTCCCCCCAGGTCCGGGATGGGGTCCTCTTTTGGAACGGCATTCTCTTTTAGTTCTTCTTCTTCTTCTTCTTCTTTTTGCGCTTTTTCTAGTGGCAGATCTTTCTCGCTCGATTCTTTAGTTGTGCCGTCAGAATTGAGGGTAGCAGCAGCGCCTGTTGAGGATGCCACTGCCTGATCGAAGTCCGCGTCAGAAAGATAATCATAATTTGGATTTTCCCTGACCACCCATTTGCCGCAGCCCGCCCAGGCCGGGCTGGCCAGGAGGGCAATTACCAGGGCCAGGCATAGAATTGAATGAATCTTCAATTTCTCGTGCTCCTTATTCCTTATTATTGATAATAATTAATTGATTCTTCCGCTGGTGAAGAGGGGAATGGATATGCCCCTCAGCTGCTGAATCTGCTGGCAGTGGCATTTCCCTTTGCCATCAATTCATCGCCAGAATACATCTCATAGCTGCCTGAAATGCTCCTGTCCGTCTTCTCCAGACTAAGGCTCACGCTCTTGTCAATATCGTTGCCAAATTCGTCTATCACCGCTTGTGACTTAAGGCCAAGGGTGTTGGAGGTGACTGTGCCCTTAACGGTCTGAGGGATCCTCATATTCCTTTCGATCAGATTTCCCAGTCCAGTAATGCTTTCTCCCGTCTGAATGAGAGTAACGTCCAGAGTGCATCCCGAGCCGATTAGGTCAACGGTCCATTTTCCGCCCACATCCATGATATCCGATGTCGCCGTTGAAGGATCTTCTGTGCTCATGATGGGTCCATCGGACAGGGCGCCTGCAGCGGCAGCGCTATTTCTCTCATCCGGAGCAAGCCTCGGCTTGCTTACATCGATATTAGCAGTCTTGCCCCCGGGATGACCGTTCATACCGCTGGAGGTCGTGCTCGACTTGCTGGTGGAGGACTCTCCTACAACACTATTCGCGGTCTTCCCTCCTGGATGAGGATTCATCTCGGCCAATGTTGATTTTTTCGTGCTGGCAGCTTCATCTGCCACCTGCTCCTCAGAGGTGGTGGCGGAATTGTTCTCGATGGAATTGTTATCAACAGAATTGTTCTCGACGGAAATGGCTTCGGCTGAAATGGTATAATTCTGTACCTTGCTGTTTTCAGCTTCCTCTGCACCCAGGCGCTTGACCCATACCTGGACCTGATTTTCTCCTATGTCGGCCTCCGAGGTATTCCAGGTCCAGCGATTTTCAGCGATCCATCCGGTCTTCTCAATAAGCTCGTCGTTTGTTGCGGATCCCTTCAGGAAGAAATTATAGACCATCTCAACATTGTCCGGATTTGTCGCATTTGCCGTCCAGACGATTGTCGATCCAGCCTTTTGCGGGCTGATCCTGTCGGGATTCAGGCTATTTATGGTCACATTCCCTTTCTTCTGCTCAACTGAGGTACCCAAGGGCACAGCTGCTCTTGTCTCAGTTGATGCATCTGGGCTCGGGGATCCCCCTGAGGTCGCAGAATTCTGGTTCTTGCTCACATAAAAGTCAGTATCTCCTGAGGTATCTCCCAGGGGATTGACGCCGCATCCATCTGCGGATGCGATATTGATCACAGTAAAAATTTGCGCTGCAAGGCAAAAGAGCATGAATACAGAAATAAACAGCATCTTGAACTTCATTCTTTTCTATCCTCCACCATTCTCAACATGCTTCGGGGTTCAACGTTTTAAAGTTTCCCCTCAGACGTCATTCGACGAAGGTCTGTTGCTCATGGTTACTATTATGGGCCATAACAATATTATCCCTTGAAATTCCGGTCTTTTCTGGTCAGGCGATTTTTATTAAGGCTTTATTTTATCTCCTGGAGATTTTTATGAGGCCGATCGGCATCTATAAGCCCCTCGATAGCTTTATCAATCATTAAAGATCTTATGGCCGGAGACGGCTTGTGAGCCGTTGGGTGATTGAGCATGAATGCGTGGGATCGATTTATCGGGTAGAATACGATTTCTAGATACTACCTTACGTGACGGTGAACAGACTCCAGGCGTATCTTTGGGCATGGGCGAGAAGCTCACCATTGCTCAAGGACTTGATTCTCTGGGGGTGGATGTCATTGAAGCCGGATCAGCAATGACCTCAGAAGGAGAACGCCTGGCAATAAAAGCGATTGCAAAATCAGGCCTCAAGGCCGAGATATGCAGCTATGTTAGGGCCTTAACCGCGGACATCGATACCGCTTTAGCCTGCGAGGTGGACTCCGTTCATCTGGTGGTGCCGGTCTCCGACCTTCACATCCAGATCAAGCTGAAGGCCGACCGGGAGGCGGTGGTGCGCATGGCCGTGGATGTGACGGAGTATGCCAAAGATCATGGCCTGATCGTGGAGCTGAGCGGCGAGGATGCCAGTCGCGCAGATCTAGATTTTCTGGCCGGCCTCTACAAGGCGGGAATCGAAGCGGGCGCGGACAGGCTGGCCTTTTGCGATACTGTGGGCGTGCTGGTTCCTGAGGTGACTGCAGATATATTCTCCCGTCTCTCCTGCCTTGGTGCACCCATCAGCATACACTGCCATAACGACTTTGGCATGGCCACCGCCAATACCGTTGCTGCCCTTCGCGCCGGAGCCTCTCAGGCCCATGTGACAGTAAACGGAATTGGGGAACGGGCGGGGAACGCCAGCCTGGAGGAGGTAGTGATGGCCCTGGAGTCCCTGTATAAGATCAATACCGGGATCAGGTGCAAGGACATCTACCAGCTCTCAAGGACGGTCTCGCGAATGACCGGCCTATTGGTCTCCCCCAACAAAGCGATAGTGGGCGAGAATGCCTTTACCCATGAGGCGGGAATCCATGTGCACGGGCTCTTGGCCGACACCAAGACCTATGAGCCCATCCATCCGGAGACCGTGGGCAGAAAGAGGCGCATAGTGCTGGGCAAACATGCCGGCCGGGCATCAGTCGAGCTGGCCATGCGCGATTTCGGCCTGCCGGTTACGCCCCAGCAGCTAACCGATATAGTGGCCAGGGTAAAGGAGCTGGGAGACAAGGGCAAACGGGTATCGGACGTGGATCTGCAGAGCATAGCGGACACCGTGCTCTCCATTCAGATGGAACCGAAGGTGAAGCTGGAAGAGCTCACCGTGGTTGCCGGCAATACCGTTACCCCCACCGCTTCGGTCAAAATCCTCTTGGCCGGCAACGAAAGGCTGGAAGCGGGAGTGGGCGTGGGGCCGGTAGACGCGGCCATCAATGCCATAAGGAGGGCCATATCAGGTGTGGCAGATGTTCGCCTCGATGAGTATCATGTAGATGCTGTAACTGGCGGGACCAATGCATTGGTTGAAGTGTGGGTGACAATGGCAATGGCAGATCGGAAGATTACTGCTCGAGGAGCTGGCGCAGATATTATAATGGCATCAGTGGAAGCGGTGATTAATGGAATCAACCGGCTGATGCGGCTGGAAGAGGAGGACTTAGCTAAATGTCGAAAGGCATAGCCCGAACGGGCTCAGACAAGAATCGAGATACGCCCCAGAAGATGACCGGTGCCCAGGCGGTGCTGGAAAGCCTGAAAAGAGAGGATGTAGATGTGGTATTCGGGCTTCCCGGTGGGGTACTGCTACCTCTTTACGATGCCATCTATAAGTCGGACATCCGCCACATTCTGGTGCGCCATGAGCAGGGAGCGGCCCACATGGCGGACGGTTATGCCAGGGCCACGGGCAAAGTGGGAGTATGCATAGCCACCTCCGGGCCGGGGGCCACGAACCTGGTCACGGGCATTGCCAACGCCTACATGGACTCGGTGCCAATGGTGGCCATCACCGGCCAGGTGAACACCTGGCTGATAGGAAAGGACGCCTTCCAGGAGGCGGATATCACCGGTATCACTCTGCCCATTACCAAGCACAACTATCTGATCCGCAGCGCAAAGGAGATACCAGGGGTGTTCAGGGAGGCCTTCTACATTGCCCGTACTGGGCGGCCCGGTCCGGTTCTGATCGATCTGCCCAGAGATGTGACTGTGGATGAGCTGGTCTTCACCTGGCCGGATGTGAACCTGCCGGGATATCATCCCTCCTTCAAGGCCCATGAGATGCAGATCAAGAAGGCGGCCAAAGCTTTAATGGAGGCTGACCGGCCGGTCATCTATGTCGGTGGCGGCGTGAGGTACGCCTCTGCTCATAAGGAGCTTTTTGAGCTCGCCAAAAAGGTCAATTCTCCAGTGACCACCACCCTCATGGGCGTGGGCTGCTTCCCCGAGGACCATCCGCTTTCATTGGGAATGCTGGGAATGCACGGCACAACCTATGCCAACTACGCCATTCAGGAGTCGGATCTGATAATGGCCATAGGAGCCCGGTTTGATGATCGGGTGACGGGCAAGATCTCCAGCTTTGCTCCGCACGCGAAGATCGTTCATATCGATGTCGATCCGGCGGAGGTGGGAAAGAATGTGCGGGTGGACATACCGGTGGTGGGGGATGCGCGCGATGCCCTGCAGGGATTGCTAAAAGAGGTCTCGCCAAAGCCAAAAGGCCCCTGGCTGGATAAGATCGATGGCTGGAAAAAGGATCATCCCATGCGCTACATCCCGGACATGAACCTGATAAAGCCCCAGTATGTGATCGAGACGCTCTGCAGGCTTGCGCCCGATGCCATCATCACTACGGAGGTCGGACAGAACCAGATGTGGGCAGCGCAATTCTTTGTGCATAAGGATCCGCAGAAGTTCATATCCTCCGGCGGCCTGGGGACGATGGGCTATGGCTTCCCGGCTGCTATCGGTGCCAAGATGGGCCGGCCGGAGTGCACGGTCATCGATGTTGCCGGAGACGGCAGCTTCCTGATGAACAGCCAGGAGCTGGCCACAGCGGTGGTAAACGACATCCCGGTCAAGGTGGCGGTGCTGAACAACGGCTGCCTGGGAATGGTGCGCCAGTGGCAGGAGCTGTTCTTTGATAAGAGGTACTCGGCCACCATTCTCGGCCGGACCAGTCCGGATTTCGTAAAGCTGGCCGAGGCCTATGGAGCGGTGGGCCTGAGGGCCACAAAGCCCTCGGAGGTCGAGGATGTGATTCGCAGCGCTCTGGCAACAGATCGGCCCTGCGTGATGGATTTCATCGTCAATCCGGCAGAGAGGGTATCACCCATGGTCCCGGCGGGAGCCACGTTGAGCGAGATACTGGAGCTGGAGTGGTGTGATGAGGCTCAGTGCTGTCACCTGGAGAAGATTTATGCCGAGGAGAGACGAGGGGTTTTAGGCGAGGAGGGCTACTAGATGAAGCATATCATCGCTGTCATTGTGGAGAATAAGTCCGGGGTGTTGACGCGCATCGCCGGCCTCTTCAGCCGCCGGTCTTTCAATATCGATAGCCTCTCGGTGGGAGCGACTGACAATCCCGACTACTCTCGCATGACCATCTCCGTTGAGGGGGACAGGGATGTCCTGGAGCAGGTGATAAAGCAGCTTTCCAAGCTGATCAATGTCATCCGGGTGAGCGAGCTGGACCCGGCCGAATCCCTGGAAAGGGAACTGGCCATCATCAAGGTGAGCGTCGACCGGGAGAGCAGAAGCGAGGTCATGCAGATCGTGAACATCTTCCGGGCCAAGATCATCGATGTCTCCCAGAGGTCCATGATCATCGAGGTCACAGGGGACGAGGAGAAGGTCGAGGCCATAATTCAGCTTCTTCGCCAGTTCGGCATAAAGGAGCTGGCAAGGACCGGAAAGGTCTCGATGGTGAGAGGCACGAGGGTAATCAAAGCTTAATTTTTTTGTTTTAGGAGGAATAAAATTTGGTGAAAATATACCATGATCAGGATGCAGACTTAAAGGCATTATCGGACAAGACCATCGCCATAGTGGGATGGGGAAATCAGGGGCACGCCCAGGGAGAGAACCTGAAGGACTCCGGCCTTAACGTTATCGCGGCCGATATTCCCGGATCCAGAGCCTGGAAGAGGGCGGAGGCGGACGGAGTGAAGGCCATGAGCGTTGCCGATGCAGCGCGAGCGGCGGACTACATTCAGATCCTCCTGCCGGATGAGTATCAGGGCAAGATCTACCGGGAAGAGATCGCTCCAAACCTGGAGGAGGGCAACGTCCTTGGATTCAGCCACGGCTTTAACATCCGCTACTTCCAGATCGTGCCGCCTGAGAACGTCGATGTGGTCATGGTTGCGCCCAAGGGTCCCGGCGACCTGGTGCGCAGGACCTACCAGGAGGGCAAGGGAGTTCCCTGTCTGGTGGCAGTGGAGCAGGACCCCTCTGGGGCGGCGCTGAAGAAGGCTCTGGCCTATGCCAAGGGCATCGGCGGCACCCGAGCCGGGGTCATCGAGACCACATTCACTGAGGAGACGGAGACCGATCTCTTCGGGGAGCAGGTGGATCTATGCGGCGGCGTGACGGAGATGATCAAGGCGGCTTTTGAGACGCTTGTCGATGCAGGATACCAGCCTGAGATCGCCTACTTCGAGGCGTGTCACGAGCTGAAGCTGATTGTGGACCTGATCTACGAGGGCGGGTTCATGCGCATGTGGAATAACGTCTCCAATACCGCTGAGTACGGAGGCATGACCCGGGGCCACAGGATCATCAATGATCAGTCCCGTGAGGAGATGATGGATATCCTGGCGGAGATCCAGTCAGGGGAGTTCGCCCGGGAGTGGATCCTGGAGAGCCAGGCCGGCCTTCCAGTCAAAAAGTCCCTGGAGAAGATGGAGGCCGAGCACCCCATCGAAGAGGTTGGTGCCCAGCTGCGGGCCATGATGCCCTGGCTGAAGAAGGAGTAGAGGCAAAAGCAGAAGTAAGCTTTATATCATGGCAGGTTGTAGCATGTTGCGGACGGGCGCGGGATGCCTCGCGTTCGGACGCAGTGCCATGATCTATGGCCTCGAGATAAACGATTATCAAAAAAACCAAAGAACTACATCACAGGAGGGAGGAGCAGTTTCAGAAGCGCGGCCTTTGAGCCGCGTTTCGGAAGCTGTAAATTCTACCACATGTTTTATGAGCGTTAATATATTTTATAAATAGTTAATTCAGTTTAATGAGAGGAACGTTATTTGTCCTCGATGGCTCGCTTTTTGGTCCAAGCCCCATGCCCTATCTCCTCCACTCCACCACGGCCTGCCTCCTGCTCTCAGGATTAGCTGGACGTCATAGCTTTGCGGAGAGTATCTATCACGGAAGACGAAATCGCCCATTCCGAATCGCTCAGTCCTTTCGGGAGCTAGTTTGGACTAATTCTTCTCCAGCCTTCTTGCTCTTCCAGGCCAAATCGATCTCACGAGCCAGGGTCTCCCACTCTGCATCCCAATCAAGCACTTTTGCCGCATCCTCAGAGGATTTAAGCGGCACCAGAACAGCCATGGGCTTGCCTTCAGCGCTGACCAGGGTGGCAGTCTCTCCTGGCAAGAGCTTCGAAAGAATCTCCTCAAGGTTCTTTTTCGCGGCGGTTACAGTGACTTCTACTGACATGATCGATCCCCAATGATTGCAGCAAACTGGAATCAATTTCTATGCCGCATGCTATTTAGAGCTTATCCGGATCCCAGGGAGCGTTTACATGATCTACCATCTCATCCGTTCCGATTCCATATGATCTCGAATTAAAATTTTAATAAATATAATAAATATCTTTCCGAATCATTGTCAATCTAAGATAGTGATGCTAACGGAATTCTCCATGGATATTTGCACTGTTTAAATTCCGGAAAGGCCAAATATTATTGCTGATAATATCATTATGGATGGAGCACTCTTGGCGAGCATCTGCTAAAAAAGGTCGATTGAAGACGCTGGAGCAGGTGCATTGATAACACAGAAGGTCAGCTCGGATGGGATTATGTCCGCAGAAGAGAAGAGAGCCGGGGCAGATGAAGGAATAAGGGAAGAGCAGAGATTTTGCTCAGCGATAATAGACAGTTTGGGCGCCATGCTACTGGTCCTCGATCCTAAAGGCGGAATAGTCCGCATAAATCGAGCCTTTGAAGAGCTGACGGGCTACACCTCTGACAAGGTATTGGGCAGGGATATCTGGGAACTCCTGGTTCCGGAAGAGGTCGATCATGTCAGGGATGTTTTCCAAAATAGTCTGTTCTGGCAGAGGGCCCTCCATCCATGAGAACCTGATTCTGGCAAAGAACGGAGATAGACGCCTCATATCCTGGTCAAACACCGCCATGCTCGGGAGGGATGGATCGGTTCAGTATGTCATATCCACGGGCAGAGATATTACCAGCCAGAGGGAGGCCGAGATTGAAGAGAGAGAAGAAGGCCCGATTGGCATCCGATAACCTCCGGAGGAACGAGGCTAAGGGCAGGGCGATACTCGACGCCATACCCGATCTGATGTTCCATATTGCCGAGGACGGCACCTTCCAGGATTACAGGGCATCCTGCGAGACGGATCTATATGCACCCCCGGAGCACTTTCCTGGGAAAGAAGTTAGAGGAGGTTCTGCCTCCCCATCTGGTCAGCCAGATGGCACTTCACATGGCGAAGGCTCGGGAGAGTGCCACCGTCCAGGAATTCGAGTACAAACTCACAGTTGGAGGCAGGGAGGCTGATTTTGAGGCCCGGATCGCTTCTTGCACTGTGGGGGGCTTCCTCGTTCTGGTGAGAAATATAACCGAGCGCAAAGAGCGCGAGATTGCCCTCGCCGAGTCCAGGTCCCAGATATCGGCGATCTTTGAGAGCACCGATGACATGATCTGGTCTGTGGATCCCGTCCACTTCGGCCTGCTGACATTCAACCGAGGCCTCAAAGATTATTTCTCCCGGGCGAGGGGCCTCGAAATAACAGAAGGCATGACCCCCTACCAGCTCCTGCCGACGGAGGCCTATGCCAGATGGTGGTGCGACGCCTACACCCGCGCCCTGAATGAGGGCTCTTTTACCGTGGAATACCCCACTGCTTCTGGAACACATACACTTCTGCTCACCCTTAACCTCTTGAAGAGAGGCGATGAGGTCTTTGGCGTCTCAGTATTTGGTAAGGACATCACAGAGCGAAAGAGAGTCGAGGAGGAGCTGAGAGAGAGCAAAGAACGCTACCAGGCATTCATCGTTCATAGCTGGGAGGGGATCTTCCGGCTGGAATCCGATAGACCCATACCCATCTCCCTGCCCGAGAAGGATCAGATCGATCTGTTTGAGCAGCATGTCTACATCGCCGAGTGCAACGATGCATGTGCACGCATCTGCGGCCTGAAGAGGGCAGAAGAGCTTGTGGGGATGCGTCTTTTGGATTACGTGCGCTCTTTCCGTCTGAACGCCGACCAGTCCATCCCCAACTTCATCAGGTCCGGCTACAGGTTCGTGGACGCAGAGATCCCGGCAGTGGACAAAATGGGCAACCACCAATGCATAGTAACAGGCCTGACCGGAATTATCGAGGACGGCTATTTTATCAGGGCCTGGGGCGTCCAGCGCGATATTACCGAGAAGAAGAAGATGGAAGCATCCCTGCGTGACAGCGAGCAGAGGTTTCGTGCGGCCATCGACAACTTCCCGTACACCTTTGTGATCTATGACAAAGACCTCCGGATAAGGTACATCAACCGGGCAGGCGCCCAAACCAGGGGCCTCCCCGAGGAGATGATCGTCGGGCGGACAAATGAGGAGATACAGTCCCCGGTCTTTGGAGAGGTGTGCGAGCGACCAGCTCAGGATGGCCAGGGATACCAGGACGGCCCGGACCTTTGAGTACTCCTACCATACTCCTCAGGGAGCATTCACCGCCATCATAAACTACATCCCCCTCCTGGACGAGGGCGGCGATATTCGAAAGATCCTGGGAATAGCCCATGACATCACAGAGATCAAAGAGGCGGAGAGGAAGCTCGAGAAGGCACTGGATGAGAACAGGAGGCAGAATAGGCTCCTTGAGACAGTGGCCGAGGAGCTAAAGGAGAACTACGAGGAGATAGAGAAGCTCCTGTACAGGATCTCCGGCGACCTGATGGCACCTGTCACCACCATCAAAGGGGTCCTGGGGCTTTTGAAGAAGGATATGGAGGCGTCCAACCGTCTCAGGATAGATATCGACATCGGGCTGATAGGCGATACCGCCGTAAGGATGCAGGATCTTCTGGGCGAGTCCCTGGAGAAGTCGAGCCTGGGGAGGCTTGCCGGGTCAGCCGCAGACGTGCCTTTCGGCGATGTGGTAAACGATGCCATAAGGCACCTGGAGAAGAGGGTGCAATCGAGCCGGGCCGAGATCGTGTTTGAAGAGGGCCTGCCGCGGGTGCACATCGACTTTGAGAGGATGGTGGATGTCCTGGTGAGCCTGATCGATAGCTGCATCACCTATGCCCGGGGAGGTCAGAGCCCCAGGGTGCATATCGGCCAGCGGACGGAGGACAGCGGCCTGGTACTATTCGTCAGGGGAGAGGGCCAGAGGAAGGAGGGAAGAGGTGACGACAGGGGGCGGGCTATGCCCCCTTGGTGAGGAGTCCGATGGGACGTCCCTCGGTCTTTCCATAACCAGGAGGATCATTGAACTACACGGCGGGCGGATGTGGACCGACTGCGGGGAAGTGGGGTGCACGATTTACTTCACTCTGCCAGGAGCAGAAGAGGGGAAGGAATGAGACGCGGGAGATTAGATGGGCTTGATGATGGCATAGAAGGGCCAGACAGGGCTCAAGGATTCATAAGACCGCATTTAAGTGACTCTAAAAAAGAAAAAAGAGGGAAAGGGGCTACAGCAGGTGTTGTCTTATGACACGATGATAGTGGCCACTTCCTCAGAATAGCATCCTCCATCGCCATCGCTCACACTATACATGAATTCAGCAACACCAGTGAAGTCCTCAGCTGGTGTATATATGAAGGAGCCGTCGGGATTCAAAGTGACTGAGCCAGGCGAGACAAACTGGAGAGAGGCTTGCAAGGTGTCCCCGTCATCATCGATGTCGTTAGCGAGCACTCCTTCCGCGGCTGATACAACCAGCTGAGTGTTCATGGTTGTCGTCGTAGATGTCATACATCGCCACCGGGCAGGTATTCTCCTCGACGCAGTTCACAGTGACTGTGACTGTGGCTGTATCGGTCAGCTCGCCATCTGTTACCGTGTACTCGAAGCTGTCAGCGCCGCAGTAGTCTGCGTCGGGCGTGTAGGTGACAGTCCCGTCTCCGTTGATTGCCGCCGTATCCGCTTGTCGGGCTGCCGAGACGCTATCTATGGTCAGGCTGTCTCCATCTGCATCCGCATCGTTCGCCAGGACGGATACAATGACCGAAGAGTCCTCATCCACTGAAGCCGCATCATCGACTGCATCGGGGGTTTGGTTTTCATCGATGCACCCGGATTTGATAAGTATAGCAGCTCTCATCGAGGTCATGTGCCATGATCATTTAGGGTCAGTCAATATCGTAGTCCTGGCGATCGAATATGGCGTAAGGTATGCCGGATGTCTCACCGCATTGGCCGTTTTCCCACAACTGATCATCCGGTATCAATGTGAAGGAGCCATCCGGGTTCAATGTGAGATCGATTCCCATAACGGCGAGATAATCGAAATCGTATATTGATAGGCTGTCTCCATCAGGATCTACATCGTTCGCCGAGCACCCCAGGGGCATCCACTGTCAGGGGAACTCCTGGATATATGGTATAGGGGCCATCGTCGACTGCATCGGGCCGGCAGTTCACTGTGACTGCCACTGTGGCTGTATCGGTCAGCTGTCCATCGGATACTGTGTAGGTGAAGCTGTCGTCATCGCATGAGCTCCCGGTGGAGGTGTAGGTGACCGTCCCGTCTCCGTTATCCACCACAGTTCCCACTGCAGGCTGTGTTATGCTCTCTATGGTCAGGCTGTCTCCATCTGCATCCACGTCGTTATCCAGGACGGATACAATGACTGAAGAGCCCACATTTACATCGGCCTCATCATCGACTGCATCGGGGGCTTCGTTGGTGCACCCGAGTTCGAAATTTATAAAGCCCATATCGTAGTGTCCCTCGATATCAGGGTTACCATTCGCAATGTCCTCAAAACCATAGCCCGGGCGATCGAATATAACGTAAGCTATCGCGCCTGGATCACCGCACTCGCTGTTTGCCCACTCCTCATCATATGTCATCAAGGTGAAGGAGCCATCCGGGTTCAATGTGAGATCGATGCCCATCAGGCCGAGATAATCAACTTCCATTATGAACAGGCTGTCTCCATCAGGGTCCATATCATTCCCGAGCACTCCAGGGGCTTCCACTGTCAGGGGCACTCCTGGATATATGGTGTAGGGGCCGTCGTCCACTGCATCGGGCGGGCAGTTCACTGTGACTGCCACCGTGGCTGTATCGGTCAGCTGTCCATCGGATACGGTGTAGGTGAAGCTGTCGTCGTCGCACGAGCTCCCAGTAGAGGTGTAGGTGACTGTACCGTTTTCGTTATCCACTACAGTTCCCACGGCAGGTTGGGTTATGCTCGTTATGGTCAGGCTGTCTCCATCTGCATCCACGTCGTTATCCAGGACGGGTACAATGACTGAAGAGCCCACATTCACCTCGGCCTCATCATCGACTGCATCGGGGGCTACGTTGTCCTCGACGCACGCTACGTTGATGATTACCTCAGCCGTATCCGAGCCTCCCTGGCCGTCGAGTAGGCTGTACTCGAAGCAGTCGGTGCCGCAGAAGTCCGCAGTCGGTGTATAGGTGAAGGAGCCGTCCGCGTTCGCAACGACATAGCCGTTTTGAGCCATAGCGATCAGCACAGGATTTATGGACAGGCTATCTCCATCGATGTCCACATCGTTCTCAAGCACTCCGGGAGCGTCCACCGTTAGGGGCGTGTCCTCGTCGGTGCTGTAGGAGTCGCCAGATGCAACAGGTTCATCGTTGACGCAGCTCACTGTGACTGTGACTGTCCCCTCGTCCCAGCTGGCCTGGTCGCAGATGCCATCGGTCAACTTGTAGGTGAAGCTGTCAGTTCCGCAGAAGTTCGCATTCGGCGTGTAGGTTAATGTTCCGTCCCCGTTCTGGGTCACGACGCCGTTTGCTCCATTGGCGAAGGATCCGACAGACAGGGGATCATTCTCAATATCCTGATCGTTAGCCACTACCGGTATGGCAACTGAGCCGTCCTCGTCTACGGTTGCACTGTCATCCGTCGCCGTGGGGCAATCGTTGACGCATGCCACATTGATGCTCACCGTGGCCGATACGGGCGTGTCGCATATGCCGTCGGTCACATTGTAGCTGAAGCTGTCAGCGCCGCAGTAGTCCGCATCCGGCAAGTAGGAGAAAGAGCCGTCGGCGTTCAGGACGAGCAAGCCGTGCTCGGGCTGAGTGTTGCTGACAATGGTTATGGTATTTCCCTCTTCATCGGTATCGTTTGCGAGAATTCCCGTGACTGCAGGGACTACCAGCTCTGTGTCCTCGACCGCCTCGTAGGCGTCGTTCACGGCCACAGGGCAGTCATTGCACTGGACATTTATGTCCGCTCCAAAGTACATCGCCCAGTTCTTCTTCTCCCTTATCAGAGTGCCGTTGGCCCAGGTGCTCTCCTCCTGACCATTTTTGGAGACTACACCGTGGGGGGCAAGGTAGAAGGCGTCCTGGACAATAGTCCCGTCATTCTGAGGCCCGCATGGGTCCACGTAGCCCGTTGGGTAGGGAACCTGGAAGGTGTACGCAGTGACACCGCCGAGGTTTTCGACCTTGTAGGGAAACGATCCCGGTGCCGAGTTTGTCGGAGGTACTGTGCCGACGTAGAGGTGGGCATCTTCCAGCAGCCAGCCATCGCTGGTCGTATATGTGACATCTATCGCATCGTTTCCGGATGCATCCTTTACCAGGTCGATAGAGACCAGTCCGATTTCTTCATTCTGTCCGGCGAGCAATGTCGCCTCTGTGTCGCTCGTGCAGACGCACCCTGCCGCATTGCACTCCGGGCAGACTGCGCCTGCAGAAGATATTAAGCCGATCACAATTGCTGCTATGAGCAATATTACGTGTTTAGATCTGTAGGTCATATAGCATCACCAAAGTTCAGGCCACTGGCCTTGACTTAATCATTAAATTGCAATTGGTCTGTTTAGTATTTAAGCGAAACTTAATTTTGAATCATAAGGGCAGGTATGAAGAAACGTCATTCAGGACCTAAAGTACTTATTTATGATAAGAAACCAAAGACCTGAATGGTGTTGATCTCAGTATTTTGAATACTTATGACTGGCATATTCAATTTTGTCTTTGCCCATGAAAAAGATATTTTCGTTATGCTCAGACGCTTCCTTTTCCGCGCGGGACTGGATGGGAAGTTTTATTCACACCAAATTTCCTCGCGCACAAGAGCTTCGATATGGATCTGCTGCCTTAAAAGAAGCTGAATATTCTGGTTATGCAAAAATTGTGATTCAGGAAAAATCTAAATATTAGATAAAATAATTATAAAATTAAATATAATGATTTTTCCGAAATTTATTTGTACCTTTTAACATTTGGATATTATTAATTGTTTCACGATTGGAGGGATTGTCCTATACGCCGCGATAAGCTGGATATACTCAAGGATATTCTTGCGATATGCAATAAAAGGCGAGCCAAGAAGACCGAGATAACATACGGCTCTAACCTCAGTTTCATCAAGGTCAACGAATACCTCAGCTGGCTTATTGCCCACAAATTTTTAAAACAAGATGGTAATACCTACGAGGCAACGCCAGCAGGACGCTCATTTTTGGTTAAATTATCCCATGTCAAAAAATTGTGATAAATGTAGAGCAAGAAGCGGCCTCCCAAATCCTCAGATCAATCCTGGTCCAAACCTCATGCTGTCAGCTCCTCCACCACATTCTGTCTCTTGCTCCACGGGATTGGTAAGACATCATAGCTTTGCAGTGCATCCATAACAGAAGGCGGAACCCCTCTTTCCGAATCATTGAGCAGGGCATAAGCTCTGGAGTCAGAGGCCCGCACTTCTCTGGTATCGATCCCGAGCAAAAGCCGTTGCCCCTGCCTCATCCCTGCTCGGGCGGTTTATCGCCTGGAGAATCCTTTCCGGTCGCTTCTTTGACTTGGGGATCACAAAGTCGAATAGGTGGTCGTAGCCGCTTTTACCCGTAAATTTCACACTTGGAGTATAGCGGATCTCATTTTCATCCAGCCATGCAACGACATCCTCTAGAAATAGGCTCGATACCATTGGCGAAGCCAGATAAAATAGATCATTTATCGCCAGCATAGCTTGAATAAGGTTATGCTTGCGTAAAGGGAAGTCGTCTTTGGATGCTGCGACTTCCATTGCTCCATTAACCAGCTTCACGCCAAAATCGTTTAGGACGAACTCAGGGCTAATCCCCGCTTTTTCAAAGGCGGGATACAGCCCGTGCCTATCGATAGGTATATATACATATGGTAACCATATGTGTAATTCAGAATGACTAAGCAAGAGCATTGGATAAGCGCAAGAGGATGCGTCTATAACGTGTATTACCACTTTGTATGGTCAACAAAGTATCGAAGGAAGGTTCTTATTGGTTCAATCGCCGAAGACCTTCATTGGTTGCATGAATTGATAGCAAAGCAGAAGGGAATTACATTGATCAATCAGGAGATCCTGCCGGATCATGTTCACCTCTTCATGACAGCTCATCCTATATTTGCTCCTGCTAACATTGCCAAGATCTTCAAAGGCATTACGGCAAAGAAGCTCTTTGAAACGCATCCTGAACTAAGAGATCAGCTTTGGAATGGCCATCTTTGGAATCCATCTTACTATGTTGGCACTTGTGGAGATGCTACCAAGGATGTAATAGAACGATATGTAGAGATGCAAAAGGTGAAGTGATTTGCTGAAAGTGCTTCGCTATAGGATCTATCCTACAAAATCTCAGAGAACCAAGATGGCTGACACCTTGGAGCTTTGCAGATGGACCTATAACGAAGTACTAGCCATCAGGAAGAACGCTTACGAGCAAGAAGGCAAATCTCTCTCCTATTACGATACCAAGAAGCTTTTGCCAGGATGGAAAGAAGAAAAGCTCGAATTGAAAGAAGTCCATTCTCAGGTTCTACAGGAAGTCGTCAAAAGAGTTGATTTGGCCTATCAAGCCTTCTTCCGAAGAGTCGAGGCAGGAGAAAACCCGGGATATCCCAGGTTCAAGGGCTATGGCAGGTACGATAGCTTCACCTATACTCAATCAGGCTTTTCCCTGAAGCCCGGCAAACTATGGTTATCCAAGATCGGAGATATCAAGATCAAGCTTCATAGAGCTGTAGATGGAGAAATCCAGAGGCTTAATATCAGAATAATGCCTACCGGAAAATGGTTTGTATCCTTCCTGGTTGAAGTTGATCCGGATGAACCTCTTCCGAATACCGGATTATCAATAGGCGTTGATGTGGGTTTGAAAAACTTCATCACCCTATCAAATGGCGAGCAGGTAGATAATCCAAGATTTTTTGTTCATGAAGAAAATGCTCTGGCAAAGGCTCAAAGAAAGCTATCAAATGCAGAAAAAGGAACACCGGAAAGGGCTAGAGCCTTAAAAGTGGTTCATAGGGTTCATGAAAGAATTACCAACAAGAGGGATGATTTTGTTCAAAAGCTCTCCATATCCCTGGTTAAATCCTATGACTTTATAGCCTTCGAAGACTTGAATATCAAGGGCATGGTCAAGAATCATTGTCTTGCAAAGCATATATCGGATGCTGCTTGGAGCAAACTAATAACTACCACATCTTACAAGGCAGAATGGGCCGGTAAACGTGTCGAACTAGTGAATCCCAAAAACACATCTCAAATATGCTCTGGTTGCGGTAAAGTGGTTCAAAAAGATCTATCAGAAAGAGTCCATAGTTGTCCTTTCTGTGGTCTGACTCTGGATAGGGACCATAACGCCGCTATAAACATTCTCAGACTGGGGCTACAGTCTGTGGCGAAAGCCTAGATGCCTGCCAATTTATTGGTGGGAGTGGTCACAGTCATTTGAAGAAGTGCAGATCTATAAAAGCCAATCGACAGCAGAATCTCCCGTCTCATACCTTCCGGAGTTCATGTCCATGGCCTGGTCGAAGGCCGCTTCCGCCTCCTGATATCTGCCCAAAATGGTGAGGGCCTCCGCCTTTGTGCTCAGAGCATCGAGGTTATCGGGCTGTATTGCCAGCGCTCTGTCCAGGGCGCCTATCGCCTCCTCTGCTCTTCCCATCTCCAGCAGGAGGATGCCCCTGTCCAGCCAGGCCAGAGCCGATCTGGGATCGATCTCGATTGCTCTGTCCAGGGCTGTCTTGGCCTCATCCCGTTCGCCCAGGCCGAGATGGGCGAGGGCTTTTCCCCGCCAGGCTTCAGCGTCATCCGGATCGAGATCCAGAGCCCGCTGGAACGCCTGTAGAGACTGATTGTAAATGCCATCCAATTCAGCCGTACCGCTCCCTACGGTGCTGTTTTCTGCTTCACTGCTTTTTGCTATGCTTTTCTCTGCTATGTTGATAAGGGAAAAGCCCTTGATCTTCCAGGCCTCAGGATTCTCTGGGTTGCTCTCTATGGTACTGTCCAGAGTCATTATGGCCTCATCAAACCTCTCCAGCTTCACCAGAAGGAGGACCTTCTTATTTGTGGCATTTAAAGTGGCATTGAGGTCTTCAGGACTCGCGGCTATCGCCTGTTCGTAGATCTGGAGGGCCTTCTGGAAGCTCTCATTGGCCTGAGCGAACGAGCCCTTCCATATCTGCTTGTATCCCTCTTTGATCCAGTGATCTGCATCTCCTTCCATGGTACTGGCCGATGCAGATATGCACAGACAGGCAAGTGCTGCCAGGACAAGGAAAAGACCGGTACATCGGCACATTCTTTGCTTATCCTCCAATTGCTTCGACCTCTCAAATTTCATTTCATCGTCCTCATGCAATGGGATTTTATTAGATCGAATTTAGGCAGTGAGCGGATACAATCGGGAATGGCTTCACTGTCACCCGCGGTTTGCCATATTTTTTAACGTTGTCTGACGTAGTCGATGTATTTCATTAATTTTGCGCTGGCCAGGGTTCATTATATGAGAGGGAAGACATCATGTGGTCGAACACGGCAAAACAGAGCAGCACAGAACGCAGTCCAATAGAAAAGTCTATAAATGTTTAGGTTATTATATTTCACCCGATGCTGAACATCCTGCCGCTATCTGAGAGCCAGATTTACGTAGAGAGCGATCGCTGGCAGTGCAGCTTT
Organism: Methanotrichaceae archaeon; assembly: GCA_963813075.1. Classification (GTDB taxonomy): domain Archaea; phylum Halobacteriota; class Methanosarcinia; order Methanotrichales; family Methanotrichaceae; genus Methanothrix. Next base: position 4,273 of record CAWEXU010000009.1, on the reverse strand, counting down.
GGCCACGGAAAGCCGGTGAAGCTTGGCCTGGTATTGGAGGCAGTGGATCTGGATGAGGGGGATGATAGTGGATTTTCCTTCGTCATTGATGCCAGTCTGCTCCCCCAGCCGGAGTGCCTGGACGAGGAAATCCTGGAGGAAGCGAGGTCCGAGGGCCTGGAGACAAGAGACGAGCAGATCCGCTTCGCCTATGAGTCCTATGGCGGGGTGCCGGTGAACATAGATGCTGTCCAGCCTCCCAAGGCCTCATGCGGATTCTCCGGCTTCGTGGCGGATAGCGTTATCAGGAGCACGGAGATCGCAGGCACGGGTGAGTCGATGGAGACCCGCCATTTTCAGGACCTGGAGGAGGCCATGTCCTTTGCCCGCGACTTCTATGCGGTCTATGCTCCCGTCATCTTCGGATTCATCGATGTGGTGCTCGACCACCCCCTCCGATCGGGGGGCACGGGTTGGGACAGAATCAGCCGGATGGCGAGGAGATAGGGGGTCTGGGCATATCTGTTGTTATGATCACTGGCTTCTGTCACTTTTTATCTCGTGGGGTCAAGGGGTAGAGAAGACCCCAGCCCTTCAGGGTGGGGATGAATCGTGCCCCTTGCATAACCACCAAAAACTATAAATTTAATAAAATTATTAACTACCCATTAACATGTACCGCACCATCAAAATAAAGCTAGATCGATCAAATGAACTCATCCAAACAGCTCGGCTTTGGAACGCCGCCTGCCAGGATGTCATAGACTACGGCTTTGCGGCACATGATTACAACAAGACCAGACTTAACAAAGCTACATACAAAGACCTCCGAGAAAAGTATTCTACATTGCCTTCCGCCCTCATCCAAACAGCAAGGGATCAAGCCAGCGACATGCTCAAGAGGCTCAAATTCGAGACTAAGCCTTTCAAGCATCCTTTCGGAGCAGTTCGATTCGACGTTAGGACCATGAAGGTATTCTTGGAATCGGGATACTGCAAGCTCACAACCATTTTTGGGAGACTACGATATGACTTCCAGTTAGCAGACTATTACCAGAAATACGCTACATGGAAAGTCATGAATGCTCAACTCAAGATAACTAAGAATGCTTGCTACCTCAATGTTCAAGTAGAGCAACCCGATCCAGAAACACTTGTTGGAGATAAGAGGATCGGCGTAGATCTTGGGATCAATAACATAGCAGTATGTAGCGATAATACGTTCTGGCAATCTGGACCAGTTAAAGCTGTGAAAGGCAAATATCAATATTTGAGATCCAAACTTCAGTCCAAAGGCACTCGATCAGCTAAAAGAAAGCTTCAAGAGCTTTCTGGTCGAGAGAGACGGTTTCAGAAGGACGTGAACCATCAAATCGCAAACTGGATACTATCTAAACCATATGACGTAATCGCTCTGGAAGATCTAACCCACATCAGGAACGGCAAGAAGAATAAGAAACTTGGAAAATGGAGCTTTGCAGAACTACGAAGCATCATAGAATACAAAGCGGGCGCTATCGGAAAGAAGGTAGTTGCCATAGACCCAAGATATACTTCTCGCACATGCTCCAAATGTGGATTTCAAAAGAAGGAAAACCGTAATGGTAGGACCTTCAAATGCAAAAGCTGTGGCTTCCAGATCGATGCAGACTTGAACGCATCCAGGAACATCGCTACCTTCAGTAGAGCTGACCGTAGCAGGCTGCCTGTCAACCCGCCAATCGTAGCAGGCTAACTAACCACTAGCTACAAGCCCCATCCTTTAGGGTGGGGTAGTTGACTCTGGAATTTCCCGGCGGCAGGAACTGGACGATCTGATCCACAGATGCTATGGACTTCAAGAAAGCTCTATCCTCTATCTTCTCCGAGAACTGCCGGTAGATCCTCTTCGCCAGGTCGTCCGCGTTTAGCTCTCCCGGCTCGATCTCCACCACCGGGTCCGACCCGGGCTTTGTCGCCGACACGGGACCGCCGATGAGTGTTCCATCTCTTATCCCCAGGGCTATTCCCAGTGGTATGTCCCGGAAGTACCTGCGTTCTCCCCGGATGACAAAGCCGCCCTTCTTCAGGAACTCTCCCGGCTCCGGGGTCTTGCTCACCTGGTCTCCCTTAACCAGATAGCAGTCTGCAGCAGCAAGCCCGCTCTTCCAGAGGGAGGAGTAGCTCACCGCAAACCCGGCCGCCTCCTGGAGAGTGCTCTCCGGCACCTCTTTGCCCTCGGTCTTTATCACAGTCAGAGGAGCGCCGGGGGCATCGGTGTGCATTGCCAGATCCCTTCTCTCCAGGTATTTGGTATAAATCTCCTCATTGCTATCCGCATCCCTTCCCCCTAAGACCAGGAAACCGTCGGAGGAGTAAAACCAGCGGAACCTCTCATACCACTTGGGCTTCCTCCTCCGGTAGTATGATGAAACGGCGCGGGTCTTCTTGGGAGCAGCCTTTCCCGCTTTCAGCTCCTCGGTTATGGCCAGAGCGCTTTCCGCACCCCGGGCCTTGCGGACCATCTCCTTGGCCTTATCATAGTACCTCTGGGCATTCTGGGGAACGGTCAGGCCGGCGTTCAGCTCCAGCTCCTCTCCCTCCAGCAAGACCCGCATCTCACCTCTACCGTCCAAAGAGAGAATCGTCTTCGCCTGGGGAAGGCCCGAGCCGCTGATCTTCTCCCAGATCTGGTTATAGGAAAAGCCCCGCGCCCGAGCATCATTCATCAGAGTGAGTATCTGCTCGACGTTGCCGTAGAGCTGGTAGATCAACTCGCCCTTTCCAACCAGTTCTGCCTCCTGGTCCCTGAATTCCTCAATGGCCTTTTTCTGCAGCTCTATCCTGTGCTCCAGTGGATTCTGCCGGGCAGTCTCTTTCTCCCTTTCCACAAAGAAGGCATCCAGGGCCTCGCTGAAGGTGGCAAAGCACTTTTTCTCCAGACCGGAATAGAGCTTCAGAGGGCGGGGCAGGACATCTATGGGGACCCCAATGGGATCCCCTTTATCGATGACGAGATGAGGATCGAGGGTGTCATTCAGGAAGACCTCTCTTAGAGCCTGATGCACCCTATCGATCTTTTCGGCATCCAGGTCGATGGCCTCCTTGTTCTTGTCCACTCCCGCCACCAGGCAGACCTCCTCACCGTAGGTCCCGCCCATGTTCAGACCGCGCACTAAAGATCTCACCAGGTCCTGGCCGCTGGAGGCCAGCCAGAGGGCAAGCTCATCTCGGGTTATGGTCCTTGGATCGAGCTGGCCGGGGTGGTAGAGGTAGGGCTCCCCGGCGGCCATCTTGCTGCCCCGGTAGAGCATCTTTCTGAGCATGCTGAGGATGTTTCTGGATTCATCGAGCAGGATCATGCTCCCCTTGGGAAAGAGCTCAACTATGAGGTAGCGGGGGACGCCACTTCTCTCCACCTTGATCTCCAGCACCCGGTCGAACTGGTGCTGCCGGATATCGACGATCCGGCCTCCGGAGAGGTGGCTTCTGAGCATGGTGGGGAACTGGGGCGGGGTCTTGCTGGCCGGGCGCTCGGCCTTGGTGATATGGACCCTTCTGCCCGCTTCCAGGAGGAGGTCGAGCCGGCCCTCGGCAGGGGACTGAACCGCAAGCCAGATCCTGTCTGAGGATTGCTGGTAGGCCTTGCCCATGAATCCCCCCAGGATCCGATCTTGAAGCTCCTTGACCATCGCCGCCACGTCCACGTTGCTCATCGCCTTCTTCATAAATGGGAGGATCGAGATCAATTGATAAATAGTTGCGGATCGTGATGGAGAGATTATGGAAGAGATGTGGAATAGATAAAGAAAAAACGAGGGGAAGAGACTGCCGGATAAGATGCCGCCTAAAGAGAGAGTACCGGAAGAGAGACTGGGAGACGATGGGCCGCCGGCAGAAGGTCCTCAAAAGAGAGGCTTTCTGGTCGACCTCATGCTCCTCCGCCTGGGGAGGTGGCTTCGGCTCATGGGCCAGGATGTGGCCAATCCCGAGAATGACAGCGACAAGTCGCTCCTGGTCCAGGCAAAAAGGGAGAATAGGGTCCTGATCACCAGAGACAAGAGGCTATTTTCTGCCTGCTCTGCTGCCGGGGTGGAGGGCATTCTCATCCACCCGTCCCGGATCTCTGAACAGATCCTGGAGATGGCCCAAATGGGAATCGTTCTCAAGATAGATCCCCAAAGGTGTACATTGTGCAACCACACCCTCTTAGAGGCTAAGGGGCGGGAGGGAGAGATGTGGATATGCCCTAATTGCCAGAAGCTCTACTGGCGGGGAGGCCACTGGAAGAATATGGAAAAGACGCTAGAAGCCC
>CAWEXU010000008.1:0-15264 GCA_963813075.1 Methanotrichaceae archaeon | reverse complement strand
GAAGGAGCCCAAAGCTGGCTTTTATCTATCGAGTGGCTTGGGATGATTAAGATGGAGAGGTTGGACGAGCCAGCCATTTTTGCCCTTCCCTCCAAATCAGGAACTGCGTTATCCTCTGGCTTTGATGGCATGAATCGCATTATATGCCATTTCCTCTCTTCAGCTAAAGATTTACGTCCTTTTCATCAACCGGTTAAGATGATATAAAGCGATCATTATCAGTGCCATTCCAAGGACCTGCATCCAGGAGAGGGTATCGTGCAAGATGAGATAGCCGAAGACCACTGTCACCACTGGAATGAGGTTCAAAAAGGCCGAAACCACCGTTGCTCCCAGCCTTCTGGTGGCATAAATATAAAAAATGTAGGCGAAGCCGGAGCAGAAAACCCCTAGAAAGAGCAGATTAGCAAATACCGGCAGAGAGATCTCGGATATCGCGGGCCATCTTTCGATCTCCGGGATGATGAGGGGAATAAATAGAATTATGCTGACTGTTGATTGAGCAGCGGTTAAAGCCAGGCAGGGGTAATTCTCAGAGAGCCTTCTATTCAGCAGGGTGTAAAATACCCAGCAGATGATCGCTCCCATGACCAGCAGATTGCCGAAAAACCTGGCAGATGATAGATCCACCTTCCCATCGACTGTGACCACCAGAGCCACCCCAATGGTGGAAAGGATCAAGCAGAGAATCATCTTCCAGGTGACCTTCAGACGGAAGAGCATAGCTTCGGCAAATAGGGTGAATATGGGAAGGGCGGCCACGATCATCGAGGCATTGGATGCCGTGGTATACAGAAGCCCGGTATTCTCCAGGGAAAAGTACATCACTATTCCAAAGAAGCTGGCGAGGACGATATATCCCATGTCCCTTCGACCTATTTTGAATGAGGTCCTGGTAAAAAGAACAAGCATTATCAGAGTCGATGCAGCGATGATCTGCCTGAAGAATGCTATCGATACAGGCGGAATCTGTGACAGGACCACCTTGGTGCTTATAAAGGAAAAACCCCAGAATAAAACATCCAGGATTATGAACAATACCGCCAATTGATACTCTTTCTGCCCGCCCATTAAACCTCTCAATTATAATGGATCCTCACGATTTGGCATGGGTAAACTTGAATTGGAGATTCTCTGTGTCTTTTGTGCTTCTGTGGTGAACCGTGGTGCACTGACCCAACCACAGAGACGCAAAGGAACAGTGGCTATATTCTCTGCCGGACCTCATCCACATAATTCAGCGAAGAGCCATTATAATATTGTTGGCTCGGAGGATTCAGCCCCAATTGACCGCAAAATCCCTCATTCTTCACCTGCAGTATCCCCTGAATTGCAGGATGCCACCTGGATTATAATCCTTTCCTTTCAGCATTGATCGACCGGTAGACGGCGAGGAGGAAGCCGTAGAGGGTAGGGCCAACTATCACCCCGATGATTCCAATGACAAATATGGGTGCGGTATAGGCGAGCAGGGTGAGTATGGGGTGTATCCGGGAGCTCATCATGGCCAGGTGTGGGCGGATAACGTTTTCAGGAATTACCATCAGCACCACCGTTCCAAATACCAGGAGGATCAGGCAGCGGAAAAGGTCTCCCACGATCAGATAATAGACTGCTATGGGAATGAAGACGAACGGCGGCCCCAGCAGGGGCAAGAGGGTGAATACCGCCACCACCACCCCCATCAGAAATGGATAGGGGATGCCTAGCAATGAGAAGCCAATCGCTGCCATCACACCGCTGAGCATGGAGGTGGAGAAGTACACGGTAAAGAGAGTATGGTAGATGCTGTAAAGCTCATCCAGAAATCGCCTGACAATATCCTGCTTTTCCTGGGGGACCAGATCCACCGCCTGATCAATAAAAACCTTGCCGTCTATGAGCAGATAATAGGTGAAGAATACCACCACGATCAGATGGGCAAAGAGAATGGGCAGGTTGGAGCCAAAGGTGGTGAGCTCACGCTGCAGAATGGGAAATACCCAGGTGGCGAACGCTATGGGAATGTCGCTTATCTCCTGCACATAGCGCAGGGCGATCTCGATTATGGAGTTGTAAAGCCAGGAGGGGATAAAGCTCTTGGACCAGGCATCGATCTCATTGATGGTCTCATCAATCTCCACATCTGATATGGCTCCTGATGACTGCAGATAGGACAGCTCCACCAATAGGGCGCTGGTGATCCCCAGAATCAGGGAGAGGATAAGGATGAAGACCAGCATTATGGATAAAAATGAGGATATCTGCTTTTTTTTAGTCAGCCTGAAGAACAGGGCATAGAGGGGCTTGAGGAGAAAAACGAGCACCACGCTCAAGAGGATGGTTGTCAGGAAGTCTAAGGTCAGGTAAAGGGTGAGAAGGATTATCAGAAAGACGAAAATTCCCGCCCCTATGTCGAACCTCCGCCCAAGATTCATGCTTTCTTCTCCTCCTTTTGACGGCATAAGCCTTTCTATGTTTTTTCATCTGACCAGCCGAAAGGATGATGATGACCGCCAGTAATCTTCTTTGAGTTGTCTTGCAGAGAGAGGAGAAGATCAATGGGATACGATATAGCATTGGGCATGGCCTGGGAGGAGCTGGAAAGACTCGGCCTTCCATCCAGCAATAGTATATCACTGTTCCAAGATAGATATGAGATTAAGCAGGCGGAAAGGGAGGTTCTCCTCCTGCCCAGTCGCCGCCAGGCTATTGAGATGGTATCGGTGCTCCTGCTCCATTATCTGATCGGCAGATCGAAAAAGGGGTACGAACCTGCAGGAGAATGGATATCCATCAAAGAGACCTATGGAGGAAAGCTCTTCTGCTCCAATTTCTCTCGCCGGGCAATCAGGCCGCTTGCAGAGCGATTCAGCCAGGACCCGGAGGGCTTGGTCAAGATCTTGCTGGAGGATTTTGCCGGCAGGATGGTGGAGGGAGCGGATGTGGCAGTGGAGGTGGAGGCCTTTCCCGGCGTCATTGTCCGAATCCTTTTTTGGAAGAGGGATGAGGATCTGCCAGCAGACGCGACGATGCTCTTTGATCGCGCACTGGCCCAGATCCTAACCATGGAGGATTTGACGGTCTTGCTGACGATTCTGGCAGATGATGTCCTGGAGGGCTCCGAGCAGTCTTCGCAATGATGCAAAACCCGGATTGAAAAGATTTTAGGGAAGGCCGGTTATAACGTCGGGGTGTAGGGGCAGAGAAGACCCCTCTCCTTCAGGGGAGGGGATGAATCGTGCCCCACCGTTGTGCAGAAAACTATAAACACAATCAACCGCATAATAAGTATCTATGCTCAAGGCATATAAATTTAGGATCTATCCAACAAAGTCCCAAAGGACGAAGATGGAGAGGACCCTAGATCTATGCCGGTGGACATACAATCAGACCTTAGCATACCGAAAAGATGCTTGGGAGAAAGAAGGCAAATCCGTATCCAAGTACGAGACGCACAATCTTCTTCCAACTTGGAAAGAAGAGAAGCCTGAACTTAACGATGTCTTTTCCCAAACCCTTCAGAATGCCCAGGAAAGGGTGGATCTTGCCTTGAAGGCGTTCTTCCGAAGAGTCAAAGCCGGTGAGAATCCTGGATATCCAAGATTTCGGGGAAGAGGTTGGTACGATTCTTTTACCTATCCTCAGAAGGGGTTCAAGCTCAATGCTGGTAAGCTCTATCTTTCCAAGATTGGTAATATCAAGATCAAGCTCCATAGATCCATAGAAGGCAAGATCAAACGGCTGACCGTAAGGAGAGCTGCGACAGGTAAATGGTTTGCCTGCTTTTCTGTGGAGATCGAAGATCAACTTAGGCCTCCCTGGAAAGACGGTTCTCTCGTTGGTGTAGATGTTGGTCTGGAAAGCTTTGCGACTCTTTCCAATGGTGAGACGATAGCTAATCCTCGATTCTTCCGAGAAGAGGAAACGGAACTCGCCAGAGTCCAAAGGAAGCTCTCAAAAGCACCGAAAGGCACTCCAGAGAGAAAAGAAAGCTCTTCGGATGGTTGAGCGGGTCCATGAAAGGATAGCTAACAAGCGATACGATTTTGCCCATAAGGTTAGTCGATATCTGGTTAACAGGTTCGGCTTGATTGCCTTTGAAGATCTTAGTATTCAAAATATGCTCAAAAACCATTGCCTAGCAAAATCCATCTCAGACGTGGCTTGGAATATGCTTGTGACTCTGACCTCGTACAAGGCTGCAAGTGCCGGTTCGATGGTAGTACTGGTAGATCCAAGAAATACGTCTAAGATGTGTTCCAGGTGTGGCATTCTGGTTGAAAAGACGCTTTCTGATCGCGTCCATAGCTGCCCTCAGTGCGGGCTATCCTTGGATCGAGATTGGAATGCGGCAATCAATATACTCAGATTGGGACTACAATCTGTCGGAATCAAAACCGTAGAAGCCTGCCCCTTTTAAGGGGTGGGAGTAGTCACCGTTGGCGCTGATCCCAAAGAGGGCAGGGGGCGGGGCGTTGTTAGCAGCGCATCTTATGAGGCCTACCTTGACCTCTCCGGTCGAGTGGAGGATCTCGATCAGGCCGCCAACCTGGCCAGGACAATAATGCAGGAGGTCCTGGATAGAGAGGATCTGAGCTGCTCGGTCGGAGTCGCCCCAAACAAGATGCTGGCCAAGATCGGCTCAGACTTCAGAAAGCCCTATGGATTGACTGTCATCAGTGAAAAGGGAGCTAAGGAGTTCCTCTCTCCTCTGGGAGTCAGGAAGATACCCGGAGTGGGGCCGAGGACGGAGGAGATACTGCTTGATCTGGATATCAGGACCATCGGCCAGCTGGCAGCAGCTGATCCCGACCGCCTGGTAAAGCAGCTGGGAATCCTCGGAAAGAGGCTCTATGAGCGTGCCCAGGGCATCGACCCCAGCGAGGTTGTAGTGAACTATGAGACCAAATCCATTGGCAGAGAGGTGACATTTGAGAGGGATATAAAAGATGCTGCCCCCATCCTGCAGATGATGGACGGGCTGGCAGAAGAGATTCATGGTGAGCTGATCGAGTGCGGTTTTCGCTTCAAGACCATCACCGTCAAGGTCAGATACGAGCACTTCGATACATTCACTCGCGCCAGGTCCCTCTCTTTTTCCACCAATGACCTGGATATTCTCCGGAACAATGGCAAACGACTGGTTGATCAATTCTTGAGAAAGAAAAAAAAGGTCAGGCTGGTTGGCCTGAGGGTCTCGGCCTTAAGCAGGGTCTATTCTAACGCCCGCCGAGGGCAGCTCCCGCAGACCGCGCCATATCCAGCAGTTCCCCTTTAGCCAGGACGGCATCCGGGGTGATGCCATCTACCATACGAATAATATCCGCCACCTCAAATCCGAGCATCTTCAGGGCGAGGGCAAAATCATCCGCTGCTCTGGCATAGTTCTCAACTTCCGCATCTGCCTGGCTGGTCACAATGATGGCCTTCTTTCCTGGGCGGAGGCGGGGGACGAATGCCGCATCGATCAATGAGTACATCCTGTCCTCCATCAGCTTGAACTGTCCGCTGAACAGGGAGAAGTATATCGGCGAGCCGAAGACCACGGCATCCGCTTCTTTCATCTCCTCTAAGAGCTTTGTGACGTCATCATCCAGGCGGCAGTGATCATGAGACTTGCAGTACTCGCAAGCCTGGCAGCCGGAGTACTTCATCTCATTGAGCAAGTACTTGGAGGTATCAAGCCCCGCCTCCCTGGCTCCTTCCAGAACCCTTGAGACCAGGGTGTCTACAGTGCTGGGGGCGCAGGGGTAGAGAGGGCTCCGGTCTTTAGGCCGGAGATGAATCGTACCCCGCCCTACGCTATGAACCTTAATATACTATAACGGCTTAGAACTGTACATGCTTAAGGCTTACAAGTTCAGGCTTTATCCCACAAAGAGCCCATGATCCTCAGGCAGGGATCATGCCCAAAGCATGAAAAACCCATAGAGTCATAGGCAAGGCTGATATGGGCAGTGAAGGCTGATCTGTGCCCTGAGACTTGATCTCGACACAAAGACAACCATGATCTCGCGGATGCCCAAATGCGTCTTTGAACGCGTATGTGAAGTTGCACGCACGAGTGATCATCATCTGCCCATATCAGGCAAGTGAGACGATGGACTCGGATAAGGAAATAGTTTGCGGAGCGGATATCCACAGGGATTTTCTTATTGCTACAATGATATCCCGGAGTGGATTGAAGCTCCAAGAACGTTTTAATATGAACCAAGATGGCCTCTTGGCATTTAGATCCTGGATTTTAAACCACAGATGCCAGAGGCTGGCTGTAGAATCCACGGGAGGTTTTTGGTATCCTATCTTCACCATTCTGGAAGGTCATGTCGAATTTATCCTGGCCAATGCATATCAGATCCGGAATATTGAGCACAAGAAAACCGATAAACTCGACTCGGAACGAATCGCGATATATTGTCTCAATAATCTCATCACGCCCTCCAGAATCTATCCGAAGGATTACCGAGATCTAAGAAGCATAACTCGTGCTCGTGAGACACTGGTCAATGCAAGGTCCAAAGTCAAGAACCAGATTCATCAATTACTTTCGACCTGCTGCATCAAGCTCTCCTCAGTCATATCCGACTCTTTTGGCAAATCTGGAAGATATATCATTGATAGGCTTCTGGAAGGAAAGACGATCGATCAGATCATATCTGGAATACCTTCGAAGAGGGTTCGGAAAAAGGAGGACGAACTCAGAGAAGCCATTAGGAATGGAATAGATCCCGTCCAGGTATTTTTGATCAAGGCAAATCTTGATGTCATAGATGATATCAGTAAGAAGATAAAAATTCTGGAAGCTGAGATCGCCATAAAAGTCAAACCCTTCGAAGAGGATTTGAAAATTGCTTTATCCGTGCCAGGCGTTGGATTCATTTCGGCAGCTACCATTATTGCAGAAATGGGAGATTACAGGGACTTTTCGAGTGCGGATAAGATGGCAAAGTACTTCGGCATTGTGCCTTCGGTCTACCAATCGGCAGGCAAGCTGCGAACTGGGAAGATCACTAAGACGGGATCTAAGCATATGCGAAGGATCTTGGTGGAAGTTGCAAAAGCCATATCAAGGACCAAGAAGAATTCAAAGTTAAAGAGATTCTTCCAGAGGATCTTGGCAAGGTGCGGAAAGAAGAATATTGCAGCCGTTGCGCTGGCCAGAAAAGTGCTCTGCATTCTCTATCATTTGCTTATGAATCACGAGAATTATCAAGAGCCAGAGGTCAAGAAAACCAAACCAAAAATACCCAGCTCTGTTTCGCCCATAAGCATGATGGATATCGACGAGATGATAAAAATCATCAGTCAGGCAGGATACTTGGTGGAGAAAGATTTGAAGGAGGGATGCGGTTGAACCGCAGCATCTTGTTTTTTTAAGTTTTTCATGTGAAGTCACAGATAACCAAGATGGAGCGAACGCTGGACTTGTGCCGATGGACATACAACCAGACTCTAGCATACAGAAAGAACGCCTGGGAGAATGAAGGCAAATCGGTTTCCAAATATGAAACGAACGCTCTTCTTCCTGGTTGGAAAGAGGATAAACCCGAACTGAGAGACGTATATGCTCAGACCCTTCAGAATGTTCAGGAGCGGGTAGATCTAGCCTTTAAAGCCTTTTTCAGAAGGGTTAAGGCGGGAGAAGAACCCGGATATCCCAGATTCCGAGGGAAGGGTTGGTACGATTCATTTACTTATCCACAACCTGAGAAGGGCGGCAATCTTGTTAACGGCATGGTACGTCTTCCCAAGATAGGCGATATCAAGATCAAGCTCCATCGCCAGATAGAAGGCAAGATCAAACGGCTGACCGTCAGAAGGACAGCCACAGGCAAATGGTTTGCATGCTTCTCCGTCGAAACTGAAGATGTTCCTCTCCCCCCCTGGAAAGATGGGGCTGTAGTAGGTATTGATGTCGGCCTTGAGAGCTTCGCCACCTTTTCCAATGGTGAGACGATAGCTAATCCTCGATTCTTCCGAGAAGAAGAACACGAGTTAGCTAGAGCCCAAAGGAAACTCTCTAAGGCTCCTAAAGGAACTCCAGATCGCAAGAAAGCTCTTAAGGTTGTTGAGCGAGTCCATGAGCGGATAGCTAACAAGCGATATGAGTTTGCCCATCAGGTTAGTCATAACTTGGTAGATAGATTTGGTCTAATAGCTTTTGAAGATCTTAACATCAAAGGCATGGTTCATAATCATTGCCTGGCTAAAAGCATCTCAGACGTAGCTTGGAACATGCTAGTGACTTTAACCTCTTACAAGGCTGCAAGTGCCGGTTCGGTGGTGGTCCTGGTAGATCCAAGGAATACGTCTAAGATGTGTTCCAGGTGTGGTACTCTCATTGAAAAGTCGCTGTCCGATAGAGTCCATAACTGCACTCAGTGCGGGCTGTCGATGGACCGGGATTGGAACGCAGCGATAAATATTCTCAGATTGGGATTGCAATCTGTCGGCACAGGAAGCCGTGGAAGCCCTGCTCTTTAGGGCGGGGAGCAGTCACTTCTTTCACTGTATCCTTTTCCGAGGAATCATTCCATTATGAACCGCCGTGGCCACCAAAGCCCCGGAAAAGCCGACCTTTTCCAGAGCCTCCAGATCCATCTCATCCTTTACCCCACCCCCCAGGATCAGAGGATGGCGGCTTCGAGCCCTGGCTTTCTCTAAAAACTCCCCATCCAGACCGGCACAGGTCCCTATCCGATCTAGCTCCATGATTATCACTCCCTCCAGGTCGATATGATTCAGCTCCTCCAGAACCTCCAGAGGGCTACGATCCGCCATGGCCTTATCCCTTGACAGGACCCTGCGCTTCGACATATCCAGGCTGGCTATCGTCCTCCTTCGGCCTGAGACCTCCTCTATCAGGGAGATGGAGGCCGTCTCCGTCCCCAGAACCGGGATAACGGATGGAGGAAGGAGATCCAGATCGCTTGATCTAGAGGCGCCAGTGTCCGCCATTGTCTTTGCCCGCTTGGATATCTCCTGGATCAGCTCCATATTATTTCCCCGGCCCATGATCATATCCAGGTCTGCTACATATACCTGAACCGGCCGAAGCTCATCCATAATCAGCAGGGGGTCGGAGGATTCTATTACCTGGCTGAATTCAGCAACAGGCTTATAGCGGCTGCGCTCTCCCCGCAGGGCATGAACAACAGCACCATTAAGTATATCGAAGACGAAGATGCATTTCACATTTGCCCAATCGGGATTGAGAGAATATGAGATTATTGGTCAGCCCCATGAACATGGAAGAGGCGCATGCTGCACTGGCGGGCGGCGCTGATATTTTGGATGTGAAGAACCCCAAAGAGGGATCCCTAGGTGCGAACTTCCCCTGGGTCATACGCTCGGTAGCAGACCTGGCAAGAGGCAAGGTGCCGGTAAGTGCGACCATCGGCGACATGGAGTTCAAGCCGGGAACAGCGAGCCTGGCAGCTTTGGGCGCAGCGTCCTCAGGCGCGGATTACGTCAAAGCGGGCCTATTGGGAGTGAAAACATGTGATCAGGCAGAGGAGATGCTCAAAGCCATCGTACGAGCGGTAAAAGACCTCGATCCAAAGAAGAAGGTGGTGGCTTCAGGCTACTCTGACTACCTTCGTGTTGGAAGCATATCTCCCATGCTCCTGCCCGCAGCCGCCTCTGAGGCAGGGGCAGATGTGGTGATGGTGGACACCGCCATAAAGGATGGAAAGCCGACATTCGACTTCATGGGCGAGAAGGACTTGGCGGATTTCATTGAGCTTGGCCATAGCAATGATCTGGAGGTTGCCCTGGCTGGCAGCATCGGATTTCCTCATCTGGAAACGCTCTTGCGCCTGCAGCCGGACATCATCGGCGTGCGGGGCATCGTCTGCGGGGGAGACCGCAGGAGTGCGGTGAAAGAAGAACTGGTGGTGAAGGTCAAGAGCGCTCTTGAGAGATGAACTCATCCTGATCAATTTCGGGATGATGCACATATGGTGATCCAGGGCATGCAGCAGCCGGTCGATGAAACCCTGCTGTCCTTTGAGGATCTTTTTCCGGGCAGACTCTATTTCAAACCAGTCTGCTCTGTCGATCTCGGGAAACTCCCGCATTATCCCCGATCTCCTGGGCCACTCAAGCATGAACTTATTGCTCACAATCCTCCTCTCATCCAGGTTCTTTTCCACCGCCCAGACAAAAACGATCTTCCCGCTGGGCTGCTTTATCCTTCCCAGCTCTATGAAAACCCCATCAACCTCAAAGCCCGTCTCTTCCTTAAACTCCCTTTTCGCCGCATCCAGGGGGCTCTCGTTCTCCTCGAAAAGGCCTTTGGATATCGACCAGGCTCCCTCGTCCTTCCCCGCCCACAAGGGCCCACCGGGATGGACGAGCAAGACCTCAAGATGATTGTCCTGAAACCTGAAAGGCAGGATCCCGCCGCTCTTTTTGCTCATATTATTTTTATCAATCTTACTTGTATCTTGATCGATGGCTCTTGTCTCTGCCTCTCTCCCTTCTCAAGACGCTTGTCGTGGTGGACCATCTAATATCCGATTCCGGCAGCTCAAAGCGGGCGATCACCGGGGCATGATCGGACTCGGGATAGAAGATCTTGGGAGCAAAGACTATGGATTCATCATGCAAGAGCTCGTTGTGCACCTCAGAGCCCTTGAAGAAGGCGAGCATCGTCCTTGATACCAGAATATGGTCCAGCATCTTGCCCTTGCCGTTATGCAGAAGAGAATAGCGTGCGGGCTCGGGAATGTTTCTCTCTGTTGGCACCATGACCCTCATGGCCAGGTCCATGTTCCCCGTGTTCTCCACGTCACCCCGGATAGCCTCTATGGAGACCTCATCGAACTCCTCGTTGAAATCCCCGCAGACGGCAATGAGAGCACAGCGATTGTCATCGAAAAGATTGTCTATCAGAATGCGAGTCTCAAGAGCCTGGCCAATGCGTTTCATGCTGGATATGAAGACCCCTTCTGCCCAGCCGAATGCCGTCTTCCAGGTTCTCTCGCTCAGCTTATGACCCTGGATGTTGGTCGGCCGGCGGGATTTGAGGTGCAGGTTGATCACATCCAGAACCGCTCCATTAGGCAGCCTGACCTTTGCGTGGAGAATGGGCCTCTCCCAGGAGATCTCCCGTGCCTCCAGCTCCTCGGGCAGGGCAGTGACCTTCTTGTAGCTCGGCGAGGGGGCATACTCATGCTGATATTGATGCTGCTCCATGATATCGAAACGGCTGAGGATGACCAGATTGTGATGGCTAAGGTAATTTCCATCCCGGTCCACGGTTGAGGCCCTATTGAAGCTCTCATAGGGAGTTCCTTCTAAGAGGCGGTCCAAAGCCTCCAGGCGAGGCCTCCCGTTACGCTCGTGCTGGGCGCAGATCTCTTGCAGGCAGAGAATGTCAGCGTCCAATCGGATGAGCTGAGGCCGAAGGACTGGTATGCGTTCATCCAGGCTGGGGCTTCTATCTGGCCGGTCGTCCAGGCTCATGAGGTTGAATGTCGCTATGCTCACCTTGATTGTCATCCGATCTCTCCTAGCTACTCCTCTTGTTCATACTATCCTGTCGAGGAGAGGATTTATCCTTTATACTTGTATGGTTGAGGCAAGATCGCAAATCATGCAGAGGTTGCTATGAATCTGAAGCTGGCAATTTTATCGATCATGATAATAGTGATCTTTGAGGCGTTTAATCCTGGTGCTCTGGCCGTCCCCGATGAAGCAGTAGGGCGAATTGTGAGCGTGATCAGCGCAGACTCACTGGGAATAGAGATGGTGATCAATGATCCCAGGACTACAGGGGTGGACAGCGTGAGGCTGGCGGATATTGCCGCTCCATCCACAGTGACCCCGCAGGGAAAGGCGGCCCGAAAAGCGGCTGATCTATTGCTGAAGGATCAGATCGTTTATATCGATATCGATGAGAACAGCACTCTAGGCCGCAATGAATGGGGGCAGATGGTCTGCGTAATCTATCTCATAGATTCCCGCTACCGTCCGATATGGCCTCCAGTGAACAGAATGCTAGTGGACGATGGCCATGCCGATCTTGCGGAGGACGGCAATAATGAGTTTAACTCATCTGCCTGGTGGGAGGATCCCATTCCCCAGGGATCGAAGGGGAATATATCAAAATATAAGGAGATTATGACAAGTCCGAAGGCATCATCCGAAAGCCAGAACAGCGCGAGCAAAAGCAGCGTTCTGGACATGGAGAGCAACGCCGGCCGGATCAACATCGGTTATCGCGCATAAGCTGGGTACAGATGCAAGCCCGGCATAGATTAGTCAACTGCCGCGCCCTTCAGAACGCAGTGGTTGACTAATCCAGATCAGTTCACCTCAGTGGTCTCGAATAGATATGCTCCCAGGAACAGCATTGCCGCACAGCATACCCCCAGAACGGCAAAGTCAGTAAGGGGCGAGAAGGCGCTTATGCCTATCAGGCAGTATCTCAGTCCATCCACACCATAGGTGAGGGGATTGAAATAAGCCAGGATCTTGATAATCTCCGGGAACTGGTCTAAGGGATAGAGCGCTCCGGAGAGGAAGAAGAGCGGGAATATCAGGAAGTTCATGATCAGGCTGAATCCGGACATATCCTCCATCTTGGACGCAAAGGCCAGACCCAGGCCGATGAACGTCGTTGCTATGAGAATCATAAAGACCAGGGATAGAATCAGCCCCTGGATGCTGGGAATGCCCATGCCCAGCAGTATCCCCGAGAGCATTATGATCAAAGCCTGAAGAATGCCAGTGGTCAGGCCGCCAGCGGTGCGTCCCAACACTATCGCTATCCTGCTCACCGGCGAGACCATTATCTCCTTCAAGAAGCCAAACTCCCGGT
Organism: Methanotrichaceae archaeon; assembly: GCA_963813075.1. Lineage (GTDB taxonomy): Archaea > Halobacteriota > Methanosarcinia > Methanotrichales > Methanotrichaceae > Methanothrix. Next base: position 2,456 of record CAWEXU010000008.1, on the reverse strand, counting down.
CCCAGAGGACAGATAGGCCGGCAAATGTCGCCGAGAAGAGCAGGGTCATGCCTATGATTCCCGGGGTGAGAAAGCTCATGTAGTTCACTCCTTCGGGAATTCCAGGAATTCTGCCGATATTGTTAAAGCCAATCCCCAGAAATGCCAGGAAGAAGAATGGAGAAGCAACCGAGCCGAACAGCCGGCTCTTGAGCCGGAAGAAGCGCAGCATCTCCCGAAGCCAGATGCTATAGATGGCGTACAGATCGCCTTTGACCTTATCTGCGATCATCTGCCGCCTCTGGGGAGAGCGATATCTGCACCCCGATCTTTGCCGCCGTTCTCTTTTATCTTCTTGCCAGTGTATTTGATGAATACATCCTCCAGCGTTGGTTTGTGCAGACCGACAGAGGTTATGACCGCATTGTTCCTGCTCGCTTCCAGCACCACTTCTGCTATTCTGGACTGAGCATGATCAACATGAAGCTTGATGCTTCCATTATCCGAGCTGATGGACTTGATCCAGGAGAATGACTGCAAAGACCGGACGAGGGCGTCCCCGCCGCTATCAGTCATCAGGGTTATGGTATCCGAACCGATGGTATCCTTAAGGCTCTCCGGCCTGTCCAGGGCCACGATCCTGCCGCTGTCCATGATGGCGACCCGATCGCACAGATAGTCCGCCTCCTCCATATAATGAGTGGTGAGGATCATGGTCACATTCATCTCTTTGTTCATGCGGCCGATGTACTCCCAGATGTATCGCCTGGTTTGGGCATCAAGGCCGATGGTGGGCTCATCTAGAAACAGGACATGAGGGCGGTGCATCAGCCCCCGGGCGATCTCCAGCCGGCGTTTCATCCCACCGGAGTAGTCCTGCATCTTGGTGTCTGCCTTCTCCTTCAGGTCGACCAGCTCCAGGACATCGGCGATTCTGGCCTTTCTGAGGGCAGCGTTCATTCCGTACATCCTGCCGTGAAAGTCCAGGTTCTCCCTACCGGTGAGCATGCCATCCAATGCAGGATCCTGAAAGACGACCCCGATAGAGGATCGCACCTCGTTCCTCTCCCGGACGATGTCGTAGCCCCAGACCCTGGCCTCGCCTGAGGTGGGGGTGAGCATGGTGGTCAGCATCTTGATAATGGTGCTCTTTCCCGCACCGTTGGCGCCCAGAAGTCCGAAGAGCTCCCCCTTTCTGATCTGAAGGTCTATATTGTCTACAGCGATCGTCTCACCAAACCTCTTGGTGAGGCCTCTTACAGAGATTGCCGCATCATCTGCTGCTTTTGTGGGCATATCCCCGAGATTGATATCCTTTGCCAACTCCTTGCCCATCATCGCTCCTGTCTGTCATCCATCTATCATTATCATATCCAATCTGGTCAGCCAGCACTTGAAGATATAAAAGAGCAACGGATAGAGAAGATGTGATCTCTTGCATTGAACTCTTGCCTGCCACATGAATTCAAGCTGTATATGCCCCTTTCGGAATCAGATTTATAAATGTGAAGCGTCCTTCCATCCTTTAATAGGGGCATAACAAAAAAAAGGCATTAAGATCTGAGGCCATGTAATTAGATCAAAAGAGAAAACATAAATCAGCAAAATAAGGGTATTGACTGGGATCTCGTTGAATTAATGTATTGGAATATAAATCTAATAACAATAAATAAGTCTGATTAGGATAAAAGGCATATAGCATCAGGTACGGGAGGATATCCATGGACTATGTCAGGATCGGTGGAGTTTGTCTGCTTCTCATAGTTTTAGCTGCAGCTCTGCCAGCAGATGTATTGGCGCAAGCCTCTGAATCATCAAGCGGGGCAGCCCCAAGCATAAGCCATAGCCTGCTTTCAGGAAGCAGTGCACAGGAATCGTCGATTTCAGCAGAAACACTGTCTAAACGAAACATCGGGTTGAAACCTGGGAAGCCAAAAGCAGCACTCCGACTGGTGCTGCTGCATCAGATCAATCCGCAGCCCAGGCGTCATCTGCCTCGGCAGCGCCTGCAACTCCAAGCGGCTACCGCTCCTGCAGCAGCAACTGTAACAACATCACAGGTGAGCTCTTCTGCGCCTGCCCAACCGGAATCAAGCTCGCAGAACGCTCCCCCAGCTGAACAGACCAGCAGTGCCTCTCAGCAGGAGTCTAGCGGGAGCGCCCACCACTCCAGCATCTAATGACATCATCACTCCAGACCAGATCTCTCAGGATACTATCGCCGCAGATGCGAGCACCGATAGCGCTGCAACAACCCCAGCAGAAGCTACCAGCTCCGGCACCTCCTCCGGTGGATCCGCAAGCGAGGTTGTCACTCCTCCAGAGGACGTTGCAGCAGGAACGGTAGTTTCAGCCACTGATTCTGCGGCTGATGCCTCCACTGCGGCAGCCGAAAATGTAACCAATGAACAATCAACTGATGAGCTGACCGCAGAGAATGAATCGCAGAATGAGACCGAGACAGAATCCGAAGAGGC
>CAWEXU010000007.1:0-110682 GCA_963813075.1 Methanotrichaceae archaeon | reverse complement strand
TCCATTTCTGAGAAGAAGTGGCCCCATTGAAACTTTCGATTAGCGATTGCAGTCACAATCTCCCCTAATTCCCTATCCATTTCTGAGAAGAAGTGGCCCCATTGAAACCTAGCAGCAAATCCGGAACGCCCGCATACGTACGCTCCACTATCCATTTCTGAGAAGAAGTGGCCCCATTGAAACGTTTTCACTTACTACTGCTATATACTTCCTCATGGCCTCTCTATCCATTTCTGAGAAGAAGTGGCCCCATTGAAACTCGCTTAATTCTTCCATTAATCTTACCTCCTTTTTAATTCTATCCATTTCTGAGAAGAAGTGGCCCCATTGAAACCACATAATCGCATTATAAGTTCCCGGCTCAATCGGCCCTATCCATTTCTGAGAAGAAGTGGCCCCATTGAAACTTTCCCGTCCTTGCCGGGGATGCCAATGCCATCTTTTCCTATCCATTTCTGAGAAGAAGTGGCCCCATTGAAACTCGTTCATGAACCGGGCGCTTTCCAGAGGTCCCACGATCTATCCATTTCTGAGAAGAAGTGGCCCCATTGAAACAGTTTCGGCAGCTTTGCCGAATTCTTATGGAGAAGCTCGCTATCCATTTCTGAGAAGAAGTGGCCCCATTGAAACACCGTGGGCTCCATCTCCGAAATCCACAGAACAGTACTATCCATTTCTGAGAAGAAGTGGCCCCATTGAAACGCCCATGAGCCCAGGCAGGGGCTCACACGTGACGGATGGAAAACCAGATATTTTAATCCGTCCATGTTAAGTCTGATATGGGCAGTGAAGGCTGACAAGTTTATGGGACACTTGATCCCGCGATTGAAACCAGCCAATACCCCTCGAATACGGGACTGCGTCTTAGAACGCGTATGGGAAATTATCCCCAATAAGGGAATGATCATCTGCCCATATCAGGCAGAGACATATATGAAAAAGCGAAGAGAAAGAGTTTGCGGTGCAGATGTCCATAAAGATCTGATCGTTGCCACAATAGCAGGCGACGAAGTGCCGCCGATTCGAGAGAATTTTGGGACAACAAAATCCGAACTTGATAGATTTAGAAGCTGGCTTGCAGCTAACAAATGCGAACAGGTTGCATTCGAAGCTACTGGAGTCTATTGGATCCCGATTTATGATGCTCTGAGCCGAACCATAGATACCATTGTTGCCAATCCTCTGCAGATAAAGTCCATTCCAAATGACAAATCAGATTCAAAAGATTCAAAGCATATTGCAACTCTGTGTTTGAATAATCAAATCAAGAGATCTCGGGTTTTTTGCGATGAAGACCGAGAACTCAGGAACCTAACGCGAGCCAGAGCAGGATATGTCAAGACGCGAACTCAGTTCAAGAATCGGATACACAAATATCTCTCATCAAATGGCGTTAAACTCAGCTCTTCTATGGACGATATATTCTGCAAATCTGGAAATCATATCATAAGAGGTCTGGCTGAAGACAACCCTACCGAAGAGATCCTAAAAGGCATACCCTGCGGAAAGATCAGGAAAAAACAAGACGAGATCAGATCAGCACTTGCCAATGAACTGAGTGATACAAATAGAATGCTGATAAGGGATGCTCTCGAAATCATGGACAATGTCGAATCCAAAATAGAGAAGACAAGTTTTGAGGTTCTGAAAAAGATTCAAAAGAAGAGCACGGATTTGGCTATTGTTATGTCCATCCCTGGAATCGCATTTATCTCAGGTTCAGTCATTCTGTCAGAGATCGGAGACTACAGAGATTTTCAGACCCCTGACCAACTGGCGAAATGGTGTGGCCTCAATCCCGGTGAAAATGAATCTGCCGGCAAAAAGAGGAAATGCGGAATCACAAAACGCGGTTCCAAGTATATCCGAGTTGTACTTGTCGAGGCTGCCCAGACCATAGCTAATATGAAAAATACAACGCTGTCCAGATTCTACAAGAGGCTGAGCAAAAAGAAGGAGCATAATGTGGCAATAGTTGCCGTGGCCAGGAAGCTCATCTGTCTCATTTATCATCTTCTGATCAACCAGGAGTTCTACCAAGAGGTTGGTTGCAGAAAGAGGAGAACGGGTCGAAATGAGTCCTGCCATGAACCTTCTTTGAAGGTGGAGCATCTGACGGATAAGGTAGCTGCAATTGTGGATGCCTTTTATGGAATGAGCGAAAGTAACCGGAAGAAGGCCCTCATGCGAGTGCTTGAAGATATTTCTGTGAATAAGCCCGACCGGAAAAGGTCATCTGATGGAGGTGGATAACTCGTCTCTTGTATTTGATTTTTTTGGTTTTCCATGGGAAACTCCGCGAAAATTCAACCCGGACTCATTTGGTATCCATTTCTGAGAAGAAGTGGCCCCATTGAAACCCTGTAACTTGCTCAGGTTCGGGTTCTCTTCGATCTATCCATTTCTGAGAAGAAGTGGCCCCATTGAAACACTCGTTGCCGCTAGGTCCATGTTTCGAACACCGTTATCCTATCCATTTCTGAGAAGAAGTGGCCCCAGCCCGCCTGGTAAATACTATCTCAATTATAAAACTACTGGACAATCTCTCCTTACACAATCTCGTGCTGCTTTTTCATTCTACATAAAAATAATATTCGTATTGTTGTTTCTAAGACCATCGACGGCTCGCCACGTTTGTATCCAAGCCTCCCCGGCGTTGAGGGGACCCGGGCTTGCGCGGGAGGCCAGCAGGCCGACTCGCGGTGTCCCGTAAAAAAAAGCTCAGCATGTGCAAATCAAAAGATTCCTTTGGTGCTGAGATCCAGAATATCATATGATCTGCAGGGAGTAGCAGATTATATCCTGGCCCGCCCGGAGAATATTAACTACGATATAATCAATAGCCTATCAACGGCTTGCCCCTATTGCATCTGCCTGGATTGCATCTGCTGCATTGCATCTGCCTCGATTGTATCCAACCTTCCCCGGCCCTTGAAAATATGCTGGAGCCTGTCGCTATTTTCTCGCCTGCGTTTCCCGTTGCAAGTCAGCATCCCCAGTCACACCCCGGATCACAACCCCGGATCACAACCCCGGATCACATGCCCCCTATATCACAGTGACCGGCTGGATGATGCCCTTGCTGCAGATCTGGGCACAATAGAGTAATGAGAGAAGATATCGAATAGAATATCTAGAATAGAAGATGAGTGTTGATGAGAGTAAAGAAAAGAGATGAACTGCAAATAAAATTTAATTGAAAAACCATGGGGCGATCGAGCAAATGAATGACAAATCAGCAAATATCCTGATATACGGCGCGGGGGCGATAGGCTCCCTTATGGGCTATATGCTCTCCGATCCACCCTCTGAAGATGGGGCCACAATCGAGAATGTGGCCCTTCTGGGCAGGTCCGGGCATATGGAAAAGATCAGATCCGATGGCCTGGAGGTGGAGGCTCCCGAAGGCATGATGCAGGTGCATTTCAGGCACCTGTTCACCGACCTTGATGAATTTGCCAGATCCGACTTTCATCCGGATGTGGTGGTGATATGCGTCAAGACATATTCCCTGCAGAGGCTTTGCGAAGAGATTGCACAATCGGGCCTCCTTGATGGCAAGCTGAAAGATGCCCTTTTCCTCCTGCTGATGAACGGCATGGGAAACCGGGAGCTGTTCGAGACCCAGGTCCCTGGAGCCCTGGGGAGGATTCATGAGGGGATCACCTCCAACGGGGTCAAGCTCGCCCGTGAGGGCAAAATAGAGCTGAAGGGCAAGGGGACGACGGTCATCGAAAACAGCCTCCCGCGGGAGTTAGAGCAGTTCATGAAAGCCCGATTTGAAGAGCGGGGATTCCCGGTCGAGTTCTCAGCAGACTTCAAGAGGCAGCAATGGAATAAGCTCTTTATCAACTCGGTGATAAATCCGATAGCCGCCCTGGCCCGGCAGCAGAACAAAGTCATCCTTTCCCCGGTTTTGCAGAGCACTGTGAAAAGGGTGGTCGAGGAAGCTGTGGCGGTCGCTGCAGCGGAGGGTTTGAGCTTTGATCCCGATGCTGTTTTGGAGCTGGTCCTCTCTGTAGCCGAGAAGACAGGAGAGAACAGCTGCAGCATGCTCCAGGATGTTTTGAATAACAAGACCAAGGAGATCGATTCCATCAACGGCTATATCGTCCGCCTGGGAGAAGAGCATTCCATTGCTGTTCCGGTCAACGAGGCATTGTACGGCCTGATCAAAGTGACTACCATGACTGCCAGGTGTTCATAAGAATTAAAGTTCAGTATGGGAAATCTATAACAACCCCATGGCAAAAGAGAATTCGTGGACTGGTTTGCTTTCTCTATTGCAGGAGCCGCCTGCCTGGCGGTCACGGGGATCATAGATAAGTTCTACCTGGGCAGATATGTCCATAATATCCTGGCATACCTGTTCGTCCTGGTAGTGATTCAGCAGATCTTCCTCCTGCCCGTCCTGGCTTATGCCGGGCTGGATTTCGTCTATCCCCATAGCCTTTATGCCCTATCCATTGGCGTAGTGCAGGTGATCCTCTGGGCGGCATATCTGCGCGCCCTCAGTGTGGAGGAGACGAGCAGGATCGCCGGCCAGGTCTATGTCTTTCCGGTATTCGTCTTTCTGGGGGAATTCCTTTTCCTGGGCGAGATCCTCCGGCCCTCAGATTATGTGGGCGGAGCCCTGCTGGTCGCAGCCGCCCTGCTCATCTCCTACCACCCGGCCTCAAACCCTGGCAGTGGCGGGGAGAGGGGCAGGATCTCGCCCGCTCTGAAGTATATGGCGGTCTTCTGGATCTTCACTGCCGCCTACTCCCTGGCCTCCAAGTACCTGCTCGACTACATGATCGAATGGCATCTGATCGTCTGGTCGTCGCTGGGAAGCCTGATAGCGGTCTTCGCTCTCTTAGCCAGGGGAGAGGTTCGCAAGGAGGTGGGGGGCTATTTCCGATCCGGTCCGAGGCTCCTCTCGATTCTCTTCTTGAATGAGCTGTTCGATTTCCTGGGCCGGGGAGCTTTCATCTTCGCTTATGCCCTGGGATCGGTGGCCCTGGTATCCAGCGTCTCCGCTCTGCAGCCGTTCATCACCCTGATCTATGTGCTTATCCTGGGCTCGCTCCTTCCCGGGATGCTGGTGGAGGATTCTAACGGCAGAACGATTGTGCTGAAGATTGCGGCGACGGTGCTGATCGTTGCCGGGGTGTATCTGGTATCTTGATCGGCCTGTTATCACATGTTCTCGAAATATGGTTGCGTCAAGGACAGTTTTCTCACTTTCCGGGACGCCGCAAGTCGGCCCTCCGGGATGCAGGCAACGAGGGCCCCTCAAAGCCAGAAAGATCAGAATTGCGCGTTGATGGTTTTTGCATTGAGATATATTAAAGGGAAAATTCGCCAGGCGGGACCAGGTGAAAGTTTGAACTGCTCGTGATAGGCTCGAAGGATGTTGGATATCGGCATGGTCGATTTCTTGAATCCAGGGATATTATCAAGGCTAAGATTGATCTACACAGACTGTTTTTTTTGTGCACGCCGCGAGTCGGCCCTCCTGGACGCAGGCAAAGGGGCCCCCTCAAAGCAAGAGAGATCGGAATGAGCCTTCGATGGTTTTGGATTGTGAATATAAAATTATACAGAGGCAGAATTCGCCAGGCTCGAAGGTCCAATGCAAGATCGAATAGTTTGAAATTAACTGATTTCACCAACGGCCCAGAGGGTCTCGACTTTTCAGCATGGATACGGAGTCCTTTAGGGTTCTTACTGTCGAAAAAAAGCCGATTTTCGAGAACCTCCTGGACTTATGCTAGGATCTGAATAATTTCCCTCGTCAATGAGGCATTTTCGATATGCTCTGATCTTTCGCGCACCTCGCAGGTCGGACACCTCCCTGGTGCCGAAATCGGACCTTCAGTCAATTCTCCAGGTCCTCTGGCTCGAATGGCCTGCTGGACGGGGGCCTGGTTACCAAATCGAATCTTCAGTCTATTTCTCAATGTTTAAATCCGTTGACGGTGTTCTTTCCGATATAGTGTACGATAATCTACACTATTCCGAGTTATTCATGTAGAGCCGCAGAAATTGATAAAGGCAATTTATCATGTGCAAGCTACTTTTTGGTGGCTCCTCGCTAAATTGTGTTGGTAATGTACGGCAGAGAATTTTTCTTTGTGCCTTTGTTCCTTTGTGGTGAGGCCTAAGCATCCCGATTTCACCAGAGAGACAGAGGCACAAAAACGGGAGAGAAATAGTGGCATAGAAAACTGCTAAGAACCAATATTATTTCTCGATCTCCCTCTCTATCATCTCCGCCGATACCGCCGTCCCCCGGCAGGTGTGCATGTTTATGGAGAGCAGCAGCCCCACAACCCTCTCATCCTGCACCAGGGCTGAGCCGCTATCCCCGGGTCCGGGCAGGTCTCCAGGGGGCAGAATCACATAGACGATCGACCAGGAGGAATCGGATACCCGGCAGGCGATGGAATGGCGGGCGTTCACCAGCTCTGCCTCTCCCGGATGGGGTTTGCCCAGAGCCGTTAATCTGGCAGGGTGCGGGAATGGGAAAAAAGGCCAGATCGGCGTCATCCGGAATATAGGATACCCGGCAAGAGATGCCTCCCACTCTCAGCTCTCGCGTTCCCGCCTGAAGAAAAATATGGGCCGGAGCCACGCCTGCAAAGCCGCCGCGCCAGGAAATGATCGCCCCGACCACCCCGCCGGAGCGGCCGGCTATGAACTGGTCGCCTGATCTGATCACAATCTTGGGGATTTCATTTCTGCGGATCCAATTGCACTCGTATCTATCGAGACTTCAGATGTACTGCTGAATGAGCCCCTCAGGCTCAGCCATATGGTTCCTATCTTTGAGCAGGATCTTGGCTGCTGCCCTCTCGAAGTCGCTCTGGTAGACGGTGGTCCTCTCCTCCCGAATGGCATACATGCCTGCTTCTGTGGAGAGCGCCTTCAGGTCAGCTCCGCTTGAGCCCTCGGATAGCTCGGCTATCAGCCTCAGGTTCACATCACGGTCCAGGTTCATGCCCTTGGTGTGGATCTTGAGAATGGACTCCCTCGCCTCCTTACTGGGCAGGGGGATCTCAATCACCCTATCGAATCGGCCCGGCCGGAGGAGAGCGGGGTCGAGCATATCCAGACGGTTGGTGGCGGCGATCAGCTTGACCTCGCCTCTGGCATCAAACCCATCCATCTCCGCCAGGATCTGCATTAAAGTCCTCTGAACCTCGCGATCTCCGCTGGTTGCTCCATCCATGCGGCGGGCGCCGATGGCATCCAGCTCATCGATGAATATGATCGCCGGGGATTTGCTCTTGGCCAGCTCGAACAGCTCGCGGACCAGGCGCGCCCCTTCGCCGATGTACTTTTGCACGAACTCTGAGCCTACCACCCGCATGAATGTGGCCTCTGTGCTCTGGGCAACTGCCTTGGCCAGGATGGTCTTGCCCGTGCCCGGAGGCCCGTGGAGTAGCACGCCCTTGGGCGGCTCGATTCCAACCGAGGTGAACAGGTCCGGCCGCTTTAAGGGCAGCTCCACAATCTCCCTTATCTCGGATATCTGGGTGTCAAGGCCTCCGATCTGAGAGAACTTCACATCCGGAGCCTCCTCGATCTCCATGCCGAAGACCGCCGGGTCGCGGGGAGAGGGCAAAACGCACATCACCGCAAATGACTGCTGATTCAGGCCCACCTGAGCGCCGACCTTAATCTCTTCCTCAATGAATTGTGATAGACTCACAACGAATCTGGGGCCGGTGCTGCTCTTGACAATCACCCGGTTCTCATCCAGAACATCGACTATGGTTCCCACGATCATCGGACCGACGCGCAGGCGCTCCAGCTCGCTCCTGAGCTTCCGGGCCTCACGCTCGAACTTGAGCTTCTGGTTCTCTATGAGCCTCTTCTCGCCTTCTACGCGGTCCTTCTGCTCACGCAGCGCCAGGTTACGCTCTTCCAGCTGGCGCATCCGGTCCAGGATGTAGCGCGAGAAATCCGCGCCGGCCTGTGACTCATTCATGCCTTCTCCACTATCCATAATTACAAAGGTTATTAAACTTTGACCCGTATAAAGGTTTCCGAAATGACCGATAAACAATGTGAGATTTGCGGCGCCGAAATCTCAGGTTTACCCCAAAAAATAGTGATTGAACGATCAACTATGGAAGTATGCAAGAGCTGTGCGCGCTTCGGAAAACCAGAGGACAAATGGTCACCTGTCCCGCGGAAGATGGTTCCTGTGGAGAGGGCCTTTACAGTAACGCGGCCCAAACCGCGCGACCAATTCAAGGATTTGGTGGAGTTAGTCCCGGATTTCGGGCGCAAGATCAGAGAGGCGCGGGAGGGCCTGGGACTGTCGCCAGAGGAGTTGGGAGCAAGGATTAAAGAGAAGGCCACGCTCCTGAAGAAGATCGAGAGAGAGGACATTTCACCTGAGGATGATGTCAGAAAGAAGCTTGAAAGGGAGCTGAAGATCAAGCTTACCGATCAGGCCAGCGAGGCTCAGGTCAAGTCCGGCGGCTCCGGTAGGGGGCTTACTTTGGGGGACATAGCCAACATCAAACGGAAATAAGACATGATCGCCAGTGCAGCTCGATTTATCATTGGAGGGGGAGCGATAGTCTACCCCACCGAGACCGTTTACGGCCTGGGGGCCAATGCTCTGGATGAGCAGGCGGTGATGAGGATCTTTCTGATCAAGAAAAGGCCTCTTTCCAAACCCATCTCTCTGGCAGTCTCAAACCTGGATATGCTCAGAAACGTGGCCGAGATCCGCGATGAGGACCTAGAGATTTTAGAGGCGCTCCTCCCAGGACCGGTATCCATCCTGGTCCGGAAAAAGAGCGTGGTTCCGGATATTCTCACCGCCGGCTCGCCGCTGGTGAGTATCAGATTTCCGGACCACGAGTCCGCCCTCAGAATAATCGATAAAGCCGGGCCGATAACTTCAACCAGCGCCAATCGCACCGGCCAGCCAGCGCCGGTGACCGCCAAGGAGGTCTCAAAGGAAATTGAGGACCGGGTGGACCTGGTGGTGGATGGGGGCAAGTGCATGTACTGCCAGCCCTCCACTCTCCTGGACCTGGAGAAAAGAGAGATCATCCGGCCGGGCGCAGGCCTGGACAGAGTGAGGAAGGCGATAAGGTGAAGGCCCGGATCAGAGACTTTTTTGAAACCCCTGAGGGCTGGATCTTTGCCGTCTCAGACTACAACCATTCCCATGGCCTTCGCTCCCTGCTCAGATATGTCCCCGACCCGACGGGAGAGCGAAAAGCTCGGGGCATAAGCTATCGCAAGATGGACTTTGACCAGGCATTCGAGTTTTTGCGGCGAGAACAGGCCGGATTATGTTCGCGACCTGCATGTGGTCCCAAAATCCGATGTCCTCAGGCTCTACGACCCATCCCAGGGCTTAAGAGCGGTGGCAGAAAGGGACCCAAAGACGGAGAAGCTCGCCCGCATCCTGAATCAGAGTAAAGTGCCCTGGGAGAAGATGGGGATCACCGGCTCCAGGCTCATAGGATTGGAGGCTCCAACCTCTGATATCGATTTTGTGGTCTATGGTCCCATGTGGTGGAGGGCCAGAGATATAGTGGAGCGTGCGAAAAGGGAGGGCACCATCCAGGATCTGGATGAAGATACCTGGAAGAAGATATACTCCAAGAGAAATCCCGAGATCAGCCTGGAGGAGTTCATGCTCCATGAAAAGAGAAAGGGAAACCGGGGCATGATCTTTGGCACCTACTTCGACCTGCTATTCACCCGTGACTGGGACCAGATCCAGCCGCTGGATGAGGGCAGGCCAGTTGGCCAAATGCGGATAGAGGCTGGTGTCACTGACTGCGAGTTTGCCTTCGACAGCCCGGCCATCTTCCGGCTGGATCATCCAGAAGTAAAGGAGATCCTCTGCTTCACCCACACCTATGCCGGCCAGGCCCTTCCCGGAGAGCGGATTGAAGCGAAGGGAGTCCTGGAAGAGACGGCCAATGGCCTCCGTCTGGTGGTGGGAACCACCCGCGAGGCACGGGGAGAATGGATAAGATCGCTTACGCTGCTGGAAAATTCTGCTTAATGAGAGGTTATAAAAATGCTGCAAGTTCGACCCTTTGATATAGAGATAGGTCAGCACAAAGTCATGCTTAATGTCGTCGATGCCCGGGAGAGGGGCCTGAATCCTGGAGACCGGGTCAAGGTGAGGACCAAGGGAGCGGTCACCACTGCCCTGCTTGACACCACCATGGAGATGGTCAAGCCCGGAGAGATCGGCATCTTCACCGAGGCCCTCAAGGACCTTAATAATCCGGTGGATGTGGATATCCTGCCTGCTCCTAAACCGGCATCAATCTGCCATATAAAGAGTCTGATGGATAACCAGAGGCTCAGCGAGGATCAGATCAGGACCATTGTGCAGGACATCGTGGACAACAACCTCAGCGACATTGAGCTTGCGGCTTATGTTACCGCTTCCTACATCCATAACATGTCCTCCGAAGAGGTTGTCTGGCTGACCAAAGCGATGATTGAGACCGGCGAGAGGATCCACTTCGACACCCATCCGGTAATGGACAAACACAGCATCGGCGGCGTTCCCGGAAATAAGGTGTCTCTTCTCATCGTCCCCATAGTGGCAGCTGCCGGCCTTCTCATCCCCAAGACCAGCTCCCGGGCTATAACCGGAGCAGGCGGCACAGCTGACCTGATGGAGATCCTGGCTCCGGTGGAGTTCAGCGCCGGTGAGATCAAGGAGATCACAGAGAAGGTGGGCGGAGTCATCGTCTGGGGCGGAGCCACCAATATTGCTCCCGGCAGATGATAAGCTGATCAAAGCGGAGTATGCATTATCCATTGATCCCTACAGCCAGATGCTCGCCTCCATCATGGCCAAGAAAGGAGCTGTCGGCGCTGACGCCGTGGTGGTGGACATGCCTGTGGGACCGGGCACCAAGCTGGCCACGCCAGAAGAAGGTCGAAAACTGGCCAAGGACCTCATCGACCTGGGTGAAAAGCTGGGAATTCGAGTGGAATGTGCCATGACCTTTGGAGGCTCGCCCGTGGGAAGGACCATAGGACCGGCCCTGGAGGTGCGCGAGGCGCTTACCCTACTGGAGAATAAGCCCGGGCCAAACAGCCTGAGGGAGAAGAGCCTCTCATTAGCCGGCATACTGCTGGAGATGGGGGGAGTGGTAGGACGGGGAGAAGGCTACGCCGCTTCAGAAGAGATCCTCACCAGCGGAAAGGCTCATGCAAAACTCATGCAGATCATCGAGGCCCAGGGAGGCAACCCCAATGTGAAGAGCGAGGATATAATCATCGGCGAGAACTGCGAGGAGATTTTGGCTCCGGCTGGTGGCTACGTGGTGGCCTTTTACAATAAACGGCTGGTCGAACTGGCTCGCATGGCTGGTGCCCCAGCTGACCAGAAAGCAGGAGTCATAATCCACAAGAAGATGGGGGAGAGGGTGAAGAAAGGCGAGCCTCTGATCACCATCTGCTCCTCTTCAGACTGGGAGCTGGATAGCGCAGTGAAGGATGCCAAGAGGGCTATGCCAATAGTGGTAGAAGGCATGCTGCTTGGAGAGGTACCCCCGCATAACTGAGCTTTAAAGATAAATTTGGAGTCGCCAATGAAGGTCGCAATTACTTATCATGAGGACTTCGGCAAGCACGGATTCAGCGTCCTGAAGGAGAGAGTTCAGCCATCCTTCGAGAAGCTGATGGAGTCCGGACTGGTCGATGGCAAAGAGGTACAGGTATTTCGGGCCAGGCCCGCTCCAATAGAGCTGGTAAGAGAGGCTCATACCGAGACGCATATGGCCAACATGGATACGGATCAGTACCGGGATGTGGCCATTCTCTCTGCGGGCAGCGTGATGATGGCCGCAGAGATGGTGGCCACCGGCCAGGCTGAGTCCGCCTTCGCCTTTACGGGAACCGCCGGTCACCATGCCTCAAGGGGGAGCTGCTGGGGCTTCTGCTACTTCAACGATGTGGCCATCACCATCCTGCGCCTGAGGCAGATGGGCTTTGAGCGCTTTCTCATCGTGGATGTAGACCCCCATTTCGGCGATGGCACACGCGACTTCTTCAAAGACGACGCAAACGTGTTTCACATCAATATGCACAGCGGCACAGGGGAAGAGCACGATCCTCTGAGGAACAACTACGATATCGGACTCACCTTTGGAGGAGACAATGAGCGATTCCTCTCCGCCCTCAAAAGCGGCCTGGAGCTGGCCAAAGACTTTGACTTCCAGATAGCCTTTGTCATCTTCGGCCATGACTCTCATCAGGACGACTATGGTGGATTCAACCTCACATTTGAGGCCTATCCCCGGATGACTCAGATCATTCGTGATGCAGTCGGGGATAAGGGTCTGGTCTTTGTCCTGAGCGGCGGGTCCTGTGTGCACGTGGGGGAGAGGGTGATTCCCGATGTCATCCGGGTGCTGTCAGGAAGGTGGCCGTATTGAGGGTAGCCTCCAACTGCTATCCCTGCCTTCTGGACCGGGCGAAGTTCGAGTGCGATCTGGTCTTCTCCCGGGAAGAGGATAAGAAAGCGGCAATAGAGGAGCTCTTGGACTTCATGGCCTGCAATAAAGGTGGAGTGCCGGCCCTGATGGGCACAGAAAGGGAGCTGATCATCAAAAGGAGAAGCGGAAGCTCAGATCCATATCGAGAGCTCAAGGAGGAGAGCAACCAGGTGGCCAGGGATCTCCTACCTCGGGCAATGGAGTTTTATGAGCAATCCCCGGACAAGATCGAGGCTCTGATCAGAATCGCTTCCGCAGCGAACAGCATGGAGTTTGGGGTCAAAGGCCACGATTTTGATAACCTGACATTCGGCAGGGTCTTTGCCGATACCCTTCGTGAGAGCCTGCAGGCGGATATGGATGAACTGAAAAAGCGCCTGGAGTCGTTTGACAGGATCCTTTATCTGACAGACAACTCGCGGCGAGGTCATATTCGATCTGTTCGTGATCGAGAAGCTGAAAGAGATGGGCAAGACCGTGGTGGTGGGATCGAAGTCCGAGCCCATCCTCAATGATGTTACGGCCGATGAATTGAAGAGCTTCTCCGAGGTGGATGTAATACCTACCGGCAATGTGGTGGGAACGGCCTTAGAACACCTGAGCCCGGAGGCCTCTATCCTCCTGTTCGATCCGGAATGGCTGATATTGTCCAAAGGCATGGGCAACTTCGAGACCATGTCAGAGTTCGATCAGAGACTGAAGGGCAGGCTGATCTATATCCTGCGGGCCAAATGCGAGCCTGTAGCAGCAAAATTGGCCGTTCCAAAGGGATCGCTGGTTGCCAGGCCAGTTTAACAATAATTCATGTCCACTTCTTCAGGAACGGTCTCATCCGGCTCATTGAGGATCGACTCCATCAGGGAGAAATCCAGCTCGAGCTTGAATAGATCCCTTATGGCATATAGAAGGTTCATTGCCGCCGGGATATCCACCATATCGGCTCCGGTGCTCGTTCCCAGCAGGCAGTAACCTCTCATATTATAGAGGGGCGCAAGTCCTGCCAATAGGCCGTTCATGCCGCCGATGGCCCCGCTCCTGAGCAGGGTTATTCCACAATCCTCAAGCTCTGCTGCTGATTCGGGGTCTGTGGCTGCACCAACTATGCTCTCCGTCGTCTCTCCCACAAAGGCGGCCAGGGTTATTACATCGGTTACGCCTTCCGATTCTATTGCCTGGAGGATATCTCCTGCCAGCTGGTGCATTCCCAACACATCCAGAGGCTGGGCGTCCCCGGAGAGCACGAATATCTTCTCCTTGTCCCGACACCGCAGTAGCTCTGCATGCATGAGCTCTGTCCGGCCGTCACAGATCATAACCTGGGGCGGGAAGCTATTGGAAAAAAAGGGTTTAACGCTGCTGCATCCCAGTGCAGTGCTGATATAGTCGGCAGCCATCTTGCCCACGCTTCCAATGCCGGGAAGGCCGCATATGCAGGCCACTTTGGACTCAAACATCGTCCAGGGTTTGGGATGTGCAGCTATAACTGGTTTTCGCCGTGAGAATCTACCCGCGGGAACAGGCCCGCGGGAATCGATCCAGATAGCATATTTTCAAGACCTGCTTTCCGGTCGATATGCATCCTCAAGCTTACTTGCCCACAGCCTCAATTATCCAGTTAACGCCAATGGTCTCATTGGTCGCCGTTGTCAGTTGCGCTGGCTCAAGGTTCCCATTGCCGTAGAGGAATGAGTTGCCAGTTCCGTTTTCCATCTTCCATAGCTACGATCATGCCTCCACGGTCATAGAAGACCACATAGAATTCCTCGGTGACCGCCAGAGGTGGAATCTCTATCACTCCGTAGAATGGGCCCTGATCTGAGAGGAAGTAGCCGTTCTGGGCATCTGCAAATCTATAGAGGAGACGCAGGTCATTATCCCTGATCTCAAGGAGGAAGTTCCTGTCCATTGGGTAGCTTTGCGTGGTATTATTATAGCCGCTCCACCCCAGTATCTGCACCCCATATAGCTTCCAGCCGGACTTGGGAGCCTTGAACTTGACGGCCTCTGCCATATCCAAGACCATCAGCCCCAAACTCATCGATTATCGATAGAAAGCTCAGGTTCATCTCAGAGATGTTCTTTCCGCTATCCTGCTTGAGAATGGTCAGATCTGATCCGGATGGCGTGTCTGCAGCCATGGCTCCAAAACATAATGCCATGCAGAACAGTCCGGATATCAAAAATATCATCTTGTTCAAATGATCACCTCAATATATCGGAGATAAACCGAGCCCATATAAAGATTCTGATGCATGAGAATAGTTTTTTTCCAATAAAGGTTGAATGCAGTCTGGCTTGCCTGCCAGGCCGCAATTAGAAAAATCCTTTTACTCTCCTACCGCTCTGATGACCCAGTTGACCTTGGTTGTAACGTTGTTCGCGTCTGTGAATTCAACTGGGAGCAGTTCAGAATACAGACTGTCATAGAAATAAGAGTTGCCTGTGGCATTTTCCAGCTCCATTCCTATGAACATCGAGCCCCGATCATAAAAGATCAAATAGAATTCATCAGTCACTGGAATTGAGGGCATGTCTATTCCCCGGAGAATTATGGCCGGGAAAGTGAAGTAAGCATTCTGGGAATCCGCCATCCTGTAGAGGAGATTTTTCTCTGCATCCCTCACCTCGATCAGGAAATTATCTGAATCAGGAATTGATGTCGTGTTCCCATCGAAGCCGTTCCAGCCTGCAATTCTTACCTGCTTTAATTTCCAGCCGGGATAAGGGGCCTTAAACTTAACCGCCTCGCCCACAGAAAATGCGTCCATATCCATGGCGGCGCTGTACAGAGTCATATTCATTAAAGAGAGATTTGTGCCGCTATCCTGCTTCAGGACGGCCATGGTTGCGCCAGTCGCTGCTATCATTTTGAGATAATGTCGTCCCAATCAAGGATACAAAACATAGAGCCAGAATTAATGAGATCATCTTTTTCAAGCTAATACCCCGATCCGCTATTTTATTTCAGGTCTTTATAAAGATGGTGCTGGATTCGGCTGCAGCTAACCCCAAGAGATAGGTATATCGCTCCATCGCCTTTTGCCCACAATAGTGACAGATATCTTTACCTACGATAATCGACTCCTTGGATTGGAGTGATTAACATGTTTCCTGGTTTAGGTGGTTTAGGAGGAAGGGGTGGCATGAACCCCAAGAAGATGAAGGGTATGCTCAAGAACATGGGAATAGACATCGATGAGCTTGAAGGTGTCATCGAGGTCATCATCCGCATGCCCGACAAGGAGATCGTGATACAAAACGCTTCTGTCGCGATAATGGATGCCCACGGCCAGCGCAGCTTTCAGATCTCAGGCGACGCCACCGAGCGCCTTCCGTCCGGAACGGCAGCAGAAGAGGAGAAAATTATAGAGATTCCCCAATCCGATGTGGATTTGGTGGTTGCCCAGACCGGGGCCAAGCCGGAGGAGGCTAAAGCCGCCCTTCTGGAGGCCGGGGGTGATTTGGCAGCAGCCATACTTCAGTTAGCCCAGAAATGAGAATGCATAAAATGAAAATGCATAAAATGAGAATGCATAATGCCTTGCGGAGAGCGTTTATGGATCAGGCGGTTCTGTGAAGATCGCAAGAGGTGCCATTCGCGATCCAGTACATGGCACAATCCAGACAGATGAGCTGGAGTGGCAGGTCATCCGATCCCGGCCGGTGCAAAGGCTTAAAGGGATAAAGCAGCTGGGCCTGGTGGAAGCGGTCTATCCCGGGGCGAACCACACCAGATTTGAGCATTCCCTGGGAACCATGCATATGGCCGGCAGAATGGCCGAGCACCTGGACCTATCTGCAGATGACGTCCGCAAGGTCCGCCTGGCGGGACTGCTCCACGACCTGGGCCATTCCGCCCTCTCTCATGCCGTGGAGGGGGTCCTGGGACGCAACCCCGAGGTCCAGCCTCAGCTAAAAGGCAAAAGGGCCTCCAGGCACGAGGAGTTCACCAGAGAAATAATCTCCTGCCATCCTTTCGGCGAAGAGGCCATAAGGATAGCAGAAAGGGATTTTGGCGATGCGGACAGGCTATTTGCCGAGATTGCAGACATCGCTCAGGGAAAGCTGCCCCCACTGGGCCAGATCATAGTGGGCGACCTGGATGCGGACAGAGTGGATTTTCTGCTCAGAGACTCCCACCACTCCGGCGTATCCCTGGGCCTGGTGGATACGGACCAGATCCTAGAGTCCCTCATCATATGCAATGGGAGAATAACTCTGGCCGGCCGGGGAGACTACCAGGCGGAGATGTCCCAGACGGCGGCAGAATCGATGCTAGTCGCCAGAGCCCATCACTACAATGCTCTGATCTATCACCCTTCTGTCCAGTCGATAAGGGCTATGCTCCTCACCGCTCTGGAGAACGCTCTGGCCAGAATGGATCAGGAAGACGCCCAGAAGAGGATAATGCTGTTCTTCCAGGAGTACACCGATCCAGACCTGTTGCGGTTCATCTGGGAGAAGGGGGATGATGTCTCCCGCGATCTACTGCAGAGGATAAAATTTGGCAGGGAGTATCCGCTGGCTGCCAGGTTCGACCATCGCTCTCTAGCTCCGGATATCAGGATGGCTCTATCCACCATATCCCGCCACGGGAGGATGAGAAAGCTCTTCGAGGATACTCTTTCTAAAAAGTATGGGGCTTTTGTGAGCATCACCTCTGGCAGCGGAGTGCCCCGCTCTATGAGGACCCAGACAGGCGGCTTTCTTTATGATGAATCCGCACTGGCGGCGGGACTGGTCAAGTCGCTAACCCGCCAAATCGCCATATCCTTCTTCTCTGATGATCAGCCAAACATATCCCTCGAGGTGGTGAAAGAGCAGGCGTCGAAGCTTCTGACCTTTATCCGCTCTGAGAGCTATCTTCCCATCGATGGACTGCTGCTGCTCTTTTATACCCTGCACAATATGCTCTCCGAGAGATACGGCGAGAAGATCCTGGTGCCCCGGATCAGAAACATAACCTGGCTCTACCGGACGGTGGCCAGGCTCAGAGATCAGGGTTCTGCCGGCCTCTCCGGCCTATTCGACTACTCCTTTCATTCCGAATACGGCTTTCCTTATAGCGAGAGGCTTTTTGAGGATATCCAGATCCTGGTAGCCAATGGCATGATCTATCAGGACCAGAGGCATTATGAGATGGATGGCCAGTGGCTGCAGAGGTATGAGTACATGCTCACCGCAGAGGGAATAGGCTACGCCAAAGAGATTGCTTCATCCTATAGCAGGGAATACCAGATGCTTCAGACTCATATCAGACAGGACAGGCACACCATTCCCTTTGATATGGTGAGCCTCAATGTCAGAAGATATGCTGGAGCAAAACCATAAATAAAGAATAATAATATACTAATAAATAAAGAAGAAGAAAAAGATGAGCTTTAGCTCATTTTGCCCTTGGTGAATGGAGCGGTCTTGATGACCTGAACCGGGGTGGAAGAGGTCCAGTTGTCCTTCAGGAACTGATATATGCTGCCGCCTTTTACCATATAGTTCTCCAGGGTGGCATTGTTTGTGGTATTGGTTTCGTTCTGCAGGAAGTCATAAATGGCATATGTGGAGTTGGTGGTGTTATTGCTGAGTGATTTCTTTTTATACAGAGGAGCGCTTGCAGAGGGAGCGACAAATCCAGTTGGCACCCAGCTGTCGTTTAGGAAGGCAGCTATAGAAGGAGTGGTCAATATAGATGCATCACCTGCTTCATTAAATGTTGTCATTTCAAACGGCGCAGCATCCTTGCCCATGCCGCCCGGCATAAGCCCGACCAGAGCAATCAGAGCAATCAGTACAAGCATAATATGTCTCATGAGGTCTGCATTATCCCGCAGGTATCCATAAAGCTTTCCGTCGGTAAGAGCTATATTCCAAAGCATTAACGGCGATACGAGGTGCTTTGGATCTGAGTCGTCTGATCAGTCTCTAAGGGCTTTAAGCTCTTCCGTAGTCGATTCTGGGTGGGCGGCCAGATATTTTGCCACATTTGGCCGGTGGACGAGCTTACAGTCGATGCAGCTCCAGAACCTCTTCCCCCTCTTCGTTCTCACAAACTTGCCCAGATCCTCGTCCTTGCAGGGATACAGGGGACAGAAGCAGTGGGTGCAATCCTGATCCTCGAAGTGGTGGCAGGGATAATATTCGCAATTGGCCCTCCCCGTGGCCTTGACCGGCTGATCCAGCGCCTCTTTTATGAGACAGGGATCGTCCGTTAAGAGGCCGTCCGCTCCCAGACGCAGAAGCCAGGCCGCCTGTTCCACCGTGTTGACCACCCCCGGATAGACCTCAAGGCCCTGCTGATGCGCCTCCTTGAAAAAACGAGGATTAACTCTCCTGGGAAATATGGCATCAGCTTCTGCCCATAAGGCCAGCTCCACCGGCTTTATGGGCAGTGAGGTTATGATGATTCCGGTTTTAAGGTCGGAGATGTCCTTGATCTCGCGCAGGCTGGCGTGATAAGAGGAGGTGATGATACTCTTTTCCTTCGGAACGGCATCTGCCACCAGGGCTTCGAGGCCCTCCTCTTTCATCTCCACCACCACCCCCAGCTCCAGCTCTTCTGCCAGGGATAGAGCCTCTCTCAGTGTGGGGACCGGCTCATTTCCGGTATGGAGTGACTTGATATGGATGGACTTGATTTCCTTATAGTCCAGATCCTGGACCATTCCCTTGCCCTCTGTAGTCCTGTCCACGCTCTCATCATGCATCAGCACGAGCTTGCCGTCCTTAGTGAGCCTCACATCCATATGGACATAATCCGCCAGGCAGGATTTCGCTGCTCTTATGCCCTCCAGGCTGTTTTCTGCGGCCAGCGCGCAGGCTGTGCGGTGGCCTATCACCAGTGCCATTGAAAAGAATTTGTCTGGAAATTATATCACCTTTTGCCTGATCCTGGCCTAAGATGCTGGCAAAGGATTATACTGCAAGAGAGATAATCTGGGAGTGAATGCTTGAAAATCTAG
Source organism: Methanotrichaceae archaeon (assembly GCA_963813075.1). Classification (GTDB taxonomy): domain Archaea; phylum Halobacteriota; class Methanosarcinia; order Methanotrichales; family Methanotrichaceae; genus Methanothrix. The sequence continues at coordinate 91,241 of CAWEXU010000007.1, read as the reverse complement.
AGAAGTTCACCAGGCTAAAGAGGGATATCGCCCGGATAAATGTGGATCCCCTGCAGAGAGGTGGAATACTGACTCCTGAGGCAAAGGCCGCTCTGATTGAGTGGGGCGACGGCTACTCCATCTGCGATTTTTGCGCCGGGATGCTGGATCATATCAAGAACCCACCGGTGGAGGAGTTTGTGCACAGCGTCCTCCCCGAGTTCCTGGGCACAGATGAGGTTCGAGTCACTCATGGCGCGCGAGAGGGGAAGTTCGCCGCCATGCATAGCCTGTGCCAGAAGGGGGATTATGTGGTGATGGATGGCAACGCCCACTACACCTCGGTCCTGGCTGCGGAACGAGCGGGACTGAATGTGGAGTATGTAGTCCCGAAGAAGGAACCGGATTATGCCATAAGCGCTGATGGATATGCCGAAGCGATAGAGAGGGCTTATGAGCAGAAGGGAAATGTGACCCTGGCCCTTCTGACCTATCCCGATGGCAACTACGGAAACCTGGCCGATGCGCGAGCAATAGCTGATGTCTGCCACGATTACGGTGTGCCGCTCCTCCTCAATGGCGCTTACTCCGTCGGCAGGATGCCGGTGAATGCTCGGGATTTGGGGGCGGACATAATCGTCGGCAGTGGCCACAAGTCCATGGCCGCCTGCGGGCCGGTAGGGGTCCTGGGAGCCTCGGAGGAGTACGCCCGGATCATGTTCAAGCTCTCCGCCACCAAGAAGAACAAAGAAGTGGAGCTACTGGGCTGCACTGTGCGGGGAGCGCCCCTCTTAACCCTGATGGCCTCATTCCCGACAGTGGTGGAGAGGGTGGGCCGCTGGCCCGAAGAGCTGGAGAAAGCCCGCTGGTTTTCCAGCCAGATGGAGAAGATGGATCTGGTCCAGGTGGGGGACCGGCCGCATAATCACGATCTGATGTTCTTTTTGACCGAGAGGCTCTACAATATATCTCAGACCGCCAAAGGAGGCCGCTATTTCCTCTACCGGGAGATGAAAGAGAGGGGAGTGTGCGGCATCAAGCCCGGCCTTACCCGCCAGTTCAAGCTGAGCACATACGGCCTTTCCCGCAATGAGCTGGAAGAGGTCCTGAATGCACTCTCTGAGATCATCGAGTCCCATGAAACGGATAAAAAAGGAGCTTAAGACAGTCCGCTTCCTCCCATTCCAATGGGTATCTGGCTGAGGTCGCCTACGCCGGTCAGGACCCTCACTGCATCCTCCCGGACATCGTGGAAGTAATCTTCTGAGCGGGAGCCGGATTGCACACCCGCCGGCATCTTTTCGACCGCATCCGCGCTCTTCGGTGCGCTCTGGACAACTGAGGGCTCAGCCTTCTGGGGTATGACCGCAGGGGCGTAGCTGGAGGTATCGGGGTTGATCCATATGGCCTCAAAACTGCCCCGCTCCGAGATCGCCCCGTCTTTCACCTTCAATAGTTCGCCTCTTATCGACTGGTTTGAGGAGTCATATGTCCCATTCAGGCGGGCGGAGGTCTCCACGCTATCATCAAGGTAGGTCAGGACCAGATCTACCCTGTCCTCATTCACCGATCCGATGACCACCGCATTCCAGGCCCCCTGGCCATCCGGCTCGTATTTTGCCTGGCCGTAGAGGAGCTCATTCTCCTGATTGAGGGCCATTACCACCTGACCGATCTCGATGCCTGAAACCGACCAGATATAGCTCAGGTCCAGGATAGACTGGCCGGAAATGGGGACAGATTGGCTCACATTGGCGGATTCACTATCCATGATGGAGGCGTTCTCCGGGATCGATGCATTCTTTGGGATGGATGCATCAACTGATGGAAAAACCGTGAGCGATGCCGCCGGATCGAGATCTACCGTCTCTGAGCCTGAGCTGTCCGCCTCCTGGGCGAGCGAAGGACAGGCAGCAAAGACGAGAAAGAGCATCATAGGAAGGATACGCCATCCTTTCAGCAAGCAATTAACCTTCATTTGGAACCACCACATTCTACCTTAGCTATCCTATTATCATTATTTTACTATAAAGCATCCCAGGTTCCTTGGTGATGCCTTCCTTTGGATAGAGGAAAAAAGGTTTTTCGCTATTTCCTGTGGCTAACCAGAGGTTTCTATGATTTTCCAGTTCTTGGTTAGGCGCTCTGTGCGTACTCTGTGAACTTTGTGTCTCTGTGGTGGAACGTCGCTCGCCACTGGTTATAACCACTGTGTACGAACTACTACCAGAGAGGCACAAAGCGCACGGAGAACTCACAGAGGACTCGACCATTCTATTACCCACAAGAAACAGCGAGGAACCGGAAAAAAAGAGTTGATATGCCGGTTTTTCAGGCCACCGGCGATCCTTTATCTCTACAATCCGCTCATGCCTGGCGGAATGCCGCTCAGGTCGCCGCCCGGACCGATTTTATCTTTGTACTCACGAACGTCGACGAATCTTGATTTCTCTTCCTTTACCTCTTCAGCAGCAGTCTCAGTCAGTCGTGGTCGCATTATCCACGATGGCAGCTGGCGCCACCACTGCTGCTGGCACTTCGACCGTTGCCGGAGTGTAGCTGGAGGTGTCCGGATTGATCCACATGGCATTGAAGGTGCCGTTGCTGAGGATCTTGCCCTCGCTCACCTGGGTGAAGTTGCCGCTGACGGACTCATTGGCGAAGGTGCCTGCCAGCCTGGTGATGGTCATCACATTGTCCTTCACAGCGCTCATGGTCAGGTCCACTTTATCTCCTGCAACTGAGCCCATGACATCGGCATTCCAGGCTTTTCCGCCCTCCGGCTCATACTTGGCCCGGCCGAGGAGATCGCTGCCATTCTGCTCCAGAACCATGGTTATGGGGCCGGCCTCAATGCCGGAGAACGACCAGATGTAGTTCAGATTAGGTCCCGAGAGTGCGGGCGTCAGATTGATTGCGGGAACGGTCACATTCTCAGTCCCATTCAGGGGGGCGCTCTGGTTCAAGGCCAGAGTGGCGTTCAGATCTTCAGCTGCCAGTATGCTGGAATTATCATCCACAATGCTTGTATTATCTGCGATCTGCCCTAGAGACAGGCCTGCGCTGAGCAATGCGAGCATCAGGGGAAGAATCAAGAATCTTATGCTCAATTATAAACCTCCAGTATTCCACTATTCGGCGATAGACTTTTCGTCATTTGCCTACAACAAGCCTCAGTCTCACCTTCTCCTTTATAAGCCTTTGTCGAGCAATGCCCTAGAAGACCTCGGGGGAGGCAGGCTGAACAGGGCTGATATCGCCAGAGATGAGAAGAAAAAGGAATCTGGTATACGGGAAAAACCGCAGAGTCACAGAGCGGACAGAGGAAGACGACCCCAGGGGGACTTTTCAATATCGGTTGGAATGGAGAAAAAAAGAAGATGAAAGTCTCTTCAATAGCGATCGGTGGCATCTGCGCGAGAGTACAAAACCACTTTAGCGCCATTCAAATAAACTTGAATTAAATAATGTAGCGTTGATTTAATATACCCGGATCGCCTGATTGTATTTCATGCCAGAATGGATCTATCCCGATTTCGGGCCTCGCCCCCAGCGGCCGCTATTCCTCTGCATCATATCCAATACGGACACCGGTAAGATTCCCGGCCTCTCCGCCGCGGGTACCACTCCCGAATTGACCGACTACACCCCAGGAGCAGACGCGGAATTGGTGGAGACCAACAAAATCATCACCATGCCCGAGCTGCCTGAAGCTCCCGGAGGCTCGCCCACCCCGGCGGTGATCACCAAAGCGGCCCTGAACCTCACGGGCATCAACTCCCTATTCGTGGCCTCAGGCCTGCGAAAAAAGCCGGCCGTACCTTACGTTGAGCTGGGAGGCCAGCCTGGAGGGGACATCCGAAAGGAGAGCGCGGTCATCGATCCCCAGGGGACATTTGAAAGGGCCAGGCGGCTGGGAAGCAAGCTTGCCGGGCTCTCTGACTGCATCTTCATCGGGGAGTCAATAGCAGGGGGCACAACCACCGCTCTTAGCCGTCCTCCGGGCCCTCGGCTACAGGGAAAAGGTAAGCAGCAGCTTTGTCTCCAATCCGACAGGCCTCAAGGAGCAGGTGGCAGCAGAGGCCATGAACCGGGCCGGAGTGGCTGCGGGAAGCCTGAAGGACGATCCAATGGAAGCGATACGGGAATTGGGCGACCCCATGATGCCCTGCGCCCTGGGATTGATCAGCGGCCTTTCCTGCTCCAACTCCGGGTGTAGAGTGGTGCTGGCAGGGGGAACGCAGATGGCAACTGTGCTGGCTCTGGGAAAGTCCCTGGACCTGAAAGGGGACATCTCCATTGCCACCACGAAGTACATCATGGAGGACCGGACGGCCAACTTCCGGCAGATAGTGGAGGCTACGAAGAGGCCCTACTACTATGCCGATCCGGGTCTTGAGAGATCGAAGATTCCCGGGCTGCAGGTCTATGCCCAGGGTTATGTCAAAGAGGGAGTGGGCATGGGCGGAGCCAGCCTTCTGGCGGGGCTTTATGGATTCACTCAGGAGCAACTGGTCAGTGAGACCGACCGGGTTTTGATGACGGTCGAGCTTCCCAAAAAATAGGGCCGTGGACCGAATCATGAAAGCAGCAGTGCTGAAAAGCCCAAAGAACCTGGAGCTGATGGATCTGCCCGATCCTCTGTGCCCTCCGGGAGGGGCGCTGATCAGAGTCGAGGCCTGCGCTATCTGCGGAACGGACATCAAGATGCTCTATCAGGGGCACCGGGACCTCTGCTATCCGCGCGTCCTGGGGCATGAGGTTGTGGGCCGGATAGAGGAGATCGACCTTAAGGCGAGAGCCAACAGCTCCTCCAGCTTTAAGCCGGGCGATCTGGTCCAGATCTGGCCGGGCATCGCCTGCGGATGCTGCCCTGCCTGCTTGCAGGGCGCAGACAACCGCTGCCGGGATATGAAGATAATCGGCTTCAACATCGACGGGGGGTTTGCCCAGTATCTGGCCCTGCCCGCTCAGAGCCTTTCTGAGTCTTCTGGCAGTAGTACCGCTCTCTATCCCCTGCCAGAGGGAGCGGACCCTGCCCTCTTCACCCTGACCGAGCCTTTAGCCTGCTGCATTAACGGACAGGAGCAGGCCAGGGTCAGAGAGGGGGACACTGTGCTGATCTGGGGCGGAGGACCAATTGGCGCTCTTCATGTCCTCCTGGCGGAATTAAAGGGGGCGGAAAAGATCCTGCTGGCAGAGAGGCTGCCCGGAAGGATCGAGGAGATCAGGAGGCATACCTCTGCCCAGGTGATCGACCTATCCTCCGGCAACCGGGATGATGATGGGCAGGATCCGGATATGCTCAGTGAAGCGGAAAAGACGGTTCTGAGCGAGACCGATGGCAGGGGAGTGGACGCTATCCTCACTGCCACCCCGGAGGTGAAGATCAGCCAGAGGCAGATGAGGCTGCTTGCGCCTGGGGGGAGAATCTGCATATTCTCCGGTCCCCGGCCAGGCGAGTATGAGGAGACGATCGACCTGCGCTCGATGCATTACCTTGAGCAGACCATCACCGGCTCGTACGGCTGCAGCAGCCGGCAGAACAGAATGGCAGCCCGGCTCCTTGAATCCGGGCAGATAAAGGCCGACTGGATCATCACCAAGAAAGCTGATCTGGACCGGATCGGGGATGCATTTGAGCATTCCTCCAGGCGAGAAGGATTGAAGTCGGTTGTCTGTGCGGTTTAAAAAGAGCAGCAATAGCATCATTAGAATCGATAGAATCAATTCAGAATCAATAGTCATTAGGCATGGAAATTATAGCGAAAGGGAGGGGAAGATGGCTAGAGATTTGTCGAAAGTGGTGTCGGAAGAGAGCTTGAAGCACTTTGGAAGGAAGGTGGACGATCTGATCAAAGGCAAAAGCCTTAGCCGAGGCGAGGCCTTTGAGCTATTCCGCCAGATCCTGAAAAACGAGCAGCCGGATCTGCAGCAGGGGGCGTTTCTGGCCGCCATCACCGCTAAGGGAGCCACAGCGGAGGAGATCGCCGGCATCTGGGAGGCGATATACGAGGTGGACACATTGAAGGTCCGGCCCGATGTCCAGGGGCCGCTGGCGGAGAACTGCGGCACGGGCATGGACTCGATCAAGACCTTCAATATCAGCACCGCAGCCTCGATTGTGGCGGCAGCGGATGGCATCAATATGGCCAAGCATGGCAGCCGGGCGATAACCTCCCGCTGCGGCACAGTGGATATGCTCGAGATGCTGGGCGTCGACGTGGACTGCGATGTGGACCTGGTGAAAAGGAGCATCGAGGTGGCAGGGATCGGCATCTTCAACGGCATGAGCGGCAAGGTCCACCCCTCTGCCCTCTCCAGAATCCTCTCTCAGATCAGGTTCGGCACCGTCCTGAACATCGCCGGCTCCCTGGCCAATCCCGCTCTGCCCGCCTACGGGGTCCGTGGGGTCTATAGCCGGGAGATGGTTCTGCCCATCGCCCAGGCGATGAAGGAGATCGGCTACAAGAGGGCCTTTGTGGTCCACGGCCGGAGCGGGGACGATCTGCGGGGGATGGATGAGCTCTCCACCCTGGGCAGAACGGATGTGGCGGAGCTGGATGAGGATGGCAGGATCAGGGAGTATGCTCTTTATGCCTGCGACCTGGGCCTGGAGAAGGGGGATGAATCAGCCCTTCTCAACCTCGGGGATATCGAAAAGGAGGCAGTAAGGCTGCTTCGGGTCCTGTCAGGTTTAGATCGGGGGGACAGAAGGGAGATCGTATGCCTGAATGCTGCTCCATTGCTCTGCATCACCGGCCGCTCAGAGGACCTGCGAGAGGGAGTGGAGAAGGCAGGAGATATCATCGACAGTGGCCGGGCGGTAAAGAAGCTGCTCGCCTGGGTGCGTGAGCAGAACCAGGATCCTGGGGAGAGGCTGGAGCGGCTGGAGGGGATGCTGGAGCTGGCGTATGCATGAGAGAAGATGAGCTTTCGAAGGAGTGCCGTCTTTTCCTTTATGGGCCCTTTGTGCGCTTTGTGTTCTTTGTGGTGAAATAATAGCTATGCAATAAAATTAAGAGCCAAATTAACCAACCACAAAGCGCACAAAGTTCACAAAAACTCACGGAGACGATCAAGGCAAGAAAAAAGAACAGAAAACAGTGGCAGGCGAAGCCTCAAGAAGAGTTCATTTCCCTACCTGAAGAACGCTTGATCCTCAGTCATCATCTTCTTATGCGCATCCTTGACCTCTGGCATATATCTATCCACCTGTTCTCATACCCTTGAAACATTAATAAAGCGTCACTCATATCTATCAAGCAGACGAACTCCGCAATAAGACAAAATGCTTCGTTCCTCGGTGTGACCCATGGACTACGACCCTGGTCGCTGGTGCAGAGAGCACAAGGGTATCCTGCTCCTAGCCCTGGCCGCGGTCCTCGTGACCGCCTACTTTGCCTTTCCATTCTTAGACGGCATAATCCTGGGCAGCGTCTTCGCTTATGTGGGCCGGCCCATCAGGGACATGTTCGGCAAGAGAAGAAGGCTGGGCTCGCTCGTCGCTGCCGTCTGCGTCGTGGTCCCCATATTTCTCATGCTGGGCCTGGGGACCCTTGAAGTGGCCAACCAGATAATAGCCCTGGCAAAAAACCAGGAGGCACTTCGATCATGGCTGGGCATTCTGATGCAGCAGACGGCGACCGAACTTCCTCCCTGGGCCAGGGAGAGCCTGCTCTCTGGTTTTGAGAACGTCTTCGGCCTGATCGCCTCCCTGGCAGCATCCATTCCTATCCTCCAGATCGGCAGGGTGGCCTCTTTGGGGATAATCAACTTTCTCATCTCCTTTCCCATCTGCTACTTCATCCTCCTGGACGGCGAGGCCTTCGTGGGATCGCTGATATCCCTCCTGCCGGACGGAGATATGAGAGTCCTGGAGAGGTACATCGAGAGAATCGACCGCATTCTGAGCGGCATATTCATCGGCACCGTCTACACCTCAATCGTGGGAAGCCTGATCGCAGCGGTGATATTCTATCTCTTCAACATCCCCCGGCCCATAGCTTTGGCGAGCATCGTTTTTGTCGCCGGCATGGTCCCGATCCTCACCTCCTGGGCGGTCCTGGTCCCCCTGGCCGTCTACCGCTACTTCGCCGTGGGCCTGGAGGGAGCGCTATTCTTCCTGGTCATCAGCTCCACTCTCATCTACCTTCCCTCAGAGCTGTTCATAAGGCCCTATATCATCTCCACCAGGTCCTCAATGCACCCCCTGCTGGTCTTGCTCTCCTTTTTCGGTGGGGCTCTGGTGGCGGGGATCGGCGGCTTCTTCCTCGCTCCCGCGGTCATCGGGGCGATCATAGGGATTTATCAGGTGAGAAGAGAGGAGATGGCCCGAAATGGGCTTGAGGATCAGCCTTTGAATGAAACCATATCATGAGGATTTAATGAGGATTTAATGAAGTTTTATATCGAGACCTTCGGCTGCACATCGAACTTCGGAAACTCTCTGGATCTGGCGGAGGCCCTGCAGGAGATGGGCCATACCCCTTCCGGCCTGAAGGAGGCGGAGGCGGTGATAGTGAACACCTGCGCGGTCACCGAAAGGACGGAGAGAAAGGTCCTCCGCCGGCTGCGGCAGCTGGAGGGCGAGAGGCTGGTTGTGGCCGGCTGCCTGGCTGAAGCCTTGCCCGACTCCATCCGCGGGATAAGCTGCCGAAAGATCATGGGGCTGCTGAATGGAGCCCGGGCCACAGCCTTGGCAGACCTGTTTGGGGATTCACCATCCCGCAGACAGGCAGGGCAAGAGAGCATGCCAAATGCATCGCTGTCATGCTCTCCATCATCTTCATCTTCATCATCATCTTCACCATCATGCCTTCCCCATCGAGCGCTCCCACATCCTCTCATCCCACATCCTCTCCCCACATCCCCTCTCCTCCCATCGAGCCTCTGCAGCCTCTGCAGCATTGTCAATGTGGCCGAGGGGTGCAATGGGAGCTGCAGCTACTGCATCGTCCGCAAGGCCAGGGGCAGGCTAAAAAGCCGCCCTCCTGAGGAGATCATAGACCAGATAAAGAGGGTGGCAGCGGCAGGGGGCAGCTGAGATCCAGATCGCCGCCCAGGACACGGCGGCCTACGGTCGGGATCTGGGGTTCAGCCTGGCCGGGCTCCTCCAGATGGCCGCTCGGCTCCCGGGAGACTTCCAGCTGAGAGTGGGGATGATGAATCCCGATAGCATCCTTTTCCAGCTGGAGGAGCTGATCGAGGCCTTCAGCAGCCCTAAAGTCTACAGATTTCTCCATATCCCCCTGCAATCCGGCTCCGATGAGATCCTGCAGAGCATGGGAAGGAAATATAATGCAAAAGACTTCCTGGCAGTCGCGGATGCCTTCCGGAAAAAGTATGAGGATATCACCATAATCACCGATATAATAACAGGCTTTCCCGGCGAGAGGGAAGAGGACTTTATGGAAAGCATGAGGGCAATAGATCGCCTGCAGCCGGACAAGGTCAATGTCACTCGCTTTTCTCAGCGGCCGGGCACAGGAGCGGCGGGGATGTACGACATGCCCGACAGAATAAAGAAGGACCGTTCAAGGGCGATGACAGAGTTGTGGCTGGATATTGCCGCCAGGAAGAATCGCCGTTACCTGGGAAGGCTCCTGCCCTGCCTGGCGGTGGAGGCAGGAAAGGGAGGCACAGTGAAGGCCAGGGCGGCAAACTACCTGGGTGTGGTGGTGGTCGGAGAAAATATTCCCCTGGGTTCGAGGGTGATGGTTGAGATCACGGGATGCAACTCCTTTTATGTCTCAGGAAGAGCAGTTGATTGATTTCTGATCAGGGTGTAATATTTCAAATTTAAATCGTATTTATTATTAATAATATAATCGAATGCATGGCGGCACAGAGAGTTACAGCTTTTTAATATTAATATTATTTTATATAATTTTTGATCTGCAGAATCGTTAATGGATCATGCAATCGCGATTGCCATATGGACGATTCACATATCGGCAACATACTATAAATAATCATCATAGATTTGAAGCAATATTTGATCGCATTGAAGCCATCTGAACCATAAAGGGCATGAATGAGAATGAACACACCTAAATTTTTTAAAAAAATGCTCTTATAGGCATTTTGCATACCATTAACCTTATAAATAATGAAAATAATGATTCGTGAAGATGCTTCTAAGACCCATTCCAGAGGAGCAGCCGGGGCTCTACAATCCATGATGTATTGAAAGCAAATCTCACATCAATTGCAGGGATGGATCTACGATCATCGCTTATAAGAGGAGGAATAAGATTTGGCTGAGGAAAAAGCAACTGCAAAGACATCCGTCTTACTGGAAGAGACCAGGATATTCGAGGCACCCAAGGATCTAGCTGAGAACTCCAACGTAATGAAGTGGATGAAAGAGAAGGGCTTCAAGACAGAGCGTGAAATGCGCCTTTGGTGCTCTGCCAACTACATCCAATTCTGGGGAGAGATGGCCAAGACCTATGCCGATTGGTTTGAGCCCTGGTCCTCAACCCTGGAATGGAAGCCACCATATGCCAAATGGTTCGTGGGCGGCAAGTGCAATGTGACCCACAATTGCGTTGATAGGCACGCCCAGGGGGCCAAGAAGGATAAGGTAGCCTACATTTTCGTCCCTGAACCCGTCGATCAGCCCACCCAAAAGATAACTTATGCACAACTGGAAAAAGAAGTCAATAAATTCGCTAACGGCCTGAAGAGTCTGGGCGTAGTCAAGGGAGACAGAGTCATGCTGTACATGCCCATGATCCCTCAACTGCCCATTGCCATGCTGGCCATAGCCAAGGTCGGAGCCATTCACTGCATTGTTTTCTCCGGATTTTCTTCCGGCGGCCTGAACAGCAGAATCATGGATGCTGAGGCAAAAGTGGTTATCACTGTGGATGGTTTCTACAGGCGCGGCAAGCCACTGCCCCTCAAGCCAAATGTTGACGAGGCTACTGCCAATACCCCATCGGTGCAGAAGGTAGTGGTCTACAAGAGGACCGGCGTCGAGGTCCCCATGAAAGAGGGCAAAGATATCTGGTGGGATGACCTGGTGGCCGGAAAGTCCGAGGCATGCGAATGCGAGAAGATGGACGCAGAGGATCGACTGTTCATCCTGTACACCTCCGGCACCACCGGCAAGCCCAAGGGCATTGAGCATGTCCATGGCGGATACCAGGTAGGTCCCGCACAGACTCTGCACTGGGTCTTTGATGTTAAGGACAATGATGTCTGGTGGTGCACAGCCGATATCGGATGGATTACCGGTCACAGCTACATCGTCTACGGGCCGCTTGTTCTTGGTGCAACCAGCATAATGTATGAGGGTTCTCCTGACTTCCCAGACCTGGGAAGATGGTACAAGATAATTCAGGACAACAAGGTATCAGTCTTCTACACTGCGCCAACCGCAGTCAGGATGTTGATGAAGGCCGGAGATAGCTGGGCCAAGAAGTACGATGTTTCCAGCCTGAGGCTTCTCGGATCTGTGGGCGAGCCCATCAATCCCGAGGCCTGGATGTGGTACAGAAACACCTTTGGCGCTGGCAAGCTGCCGATTATGGACACCTGGTGGCAGACTGAGACCGGCACATTCATGGTAGCTCCCCTGCCCATCACTCCATTGAAGCCCGGCTCTGCGACATTCCCGCTGCCAGGATTCAATATCGATGTCCTGGACGAGGAAGCCAACCCGGTTCCTCTTGGCTCCGGAGGCAATATCGTCAGCAACACACCCTGGCCATCCATGCTCAGGGCCTTCTACAGAGATCCCGAGAGGTACCAGAAAGAGTACTGGTCCACCTACTGGGATATCAGGCCCGGCACATACCTGGCCGGCGACAAGGCCATGAAGGACAAAGATGGATACTTCTTCATCCAGGGCAGGATCGACGATGTGTTGAAGATTGCCGGTCACAGAATCTCCAATGCAGAGGTGGAGTCGGCACTCGTATCTCACCCCAAGGTGGCTGAGGCTGCAGTTATCGGCAAGCCTGATGAGGTCAAGGGTGAGGTAATAGTGGCCTTCGTCATCCTCAGGACCGGACAGGAGGAGACTGAGGATCTGAAGAAGGAGCTGGCCAAGCACGTCCGCACAGTATTGGGTCCAGTAGCTTACCCAGAGACGGTTTTATTCGTCAAGGATGTGCCCAAGACCAGATCCGGCAAGATCATGCGCCGTGTCATCAAGGCCAAGGCATTAGGAAAGCCCACCGGAGATCTGTCCGCTCTGGCTAACCCCGATGCAGTTGATGCCATCCCGCTCATCTGAGCGGGCACACTTTTTTATAATCTTATTTTTTGATAGTATTAATCCATCTTATGTTTGGGCATTTTATACGCCATATTCTTTTAAAAAAATATTTGAATTACACAGTATACTACTGATAAATAATTACCATTAACTACTATGAACATTAATATCGCGATAACTTTATAAATGAGCAAGAAGTTCTCGATTCGAAGTTCACCGAGCCCCCTCCGGCGCGCAAGATGTGCAATTAAGAGGAAAGTCAGCCCGAAGAGACATTCAGAAGTACTATAGAATTCTCTTCAAAAACAAAGTCTGACTAAATCGGGAGCCGGGAACGCCAGATCTAGATTAGAAGGAGGTATGAAATTGGCTGAAACAGCAAAGACTGCTTCTCTGCAGGAAGAGACCAGGATTTTCAACACCCCACAGGATATAATTGAGTATTCCAATGCATATCAGTGGATGAAGAAGAAGGGCTTCAAGACAGAGATGGAGATGCGCAAGTGGTGCTCTGACAATTATGTTGAGTTTTGGGATGAGATGGCAAAGACCTTTGCAGACTGGTCTGTGCCCTACACCAAGGTCCTTGACGACTCCGCCAAGCCCTATTACAAGTGGTTTACCGGCGGCAAGATCAATGTCGCTTACAACGCCGTGGACAGGCATGCCAAGGGCGCCAATAAGGACAAGGTTGCCTACCACTTCATAGGCGAGCCAGTCGGCGATGCCAGAGATATCACCTACGCTCAGCTCTATGTAGAGGTCAACAAGATGGCCAATGCCCTGAAGAGCGTTGGTGTGGTAAAGGGAGACAGAGTTGTTGCATACCTCCCCATGATCCCCGAGCTGCCCATCACCATGCTGGCCTGCGCCAAGATCGGTGCCATTCACACCATCGTCTTCTCCGGATTCTCCTCCGGTGGCCTGAACAGCAGGGTCAACGATGCTGAGGCCAAGGTTGTCGTCACCGCTGACGGCTTCTACAGGCGCGGAAAGCCCCTGCCTCTCAAGCCCAACGTGGATGAGGCAATGAAGACTGCACCCTCCGTCAAGAAGGTAGTAGTCGTCAAGAGAACCGGGGTAGCAGTACCCATGACCGAGGGACGCGATGTCTATTACGATGATTTCGTGAAGGGCCAGTCTGAGGAATGCGAGACCGTTATGCTCGACCCAGAAGATAGGCTGTTCATCCTCTACACCTCCGGCACAACCGGCAAGCCCAAGGGTATTGAGCATGCTCATGGCGGCTATGCCGTCTGCCCGGCCCAGACAACCTCCTGGGTAATGGATGTCCACGACAATGATGTCTTCTGGTGCACCGCAGACTGCGGATGGATCACCGGCCACAGCTACGTGGTATACGGTCCTCTGTGCCTCGGCGCTACCACCATTCTCTACGAAGGCTCTCCAGACTTCCCTGATCTGGGCCGCTGGTGGTCTATCATTGAGAAGTACGGCGTCACCGTATTCTACACCGCACCCACCGCTATCAGGATGTTCATGAAGACCGGCGAGGAATTCGTGAAGAAGTACAATCTGTCCAAGGTAAGAATCCTGGCCTCTGTGGGCGAGCCATTGAACCCAGAAGCATACATGTGGTTCAGAAAGAACATCGGCTCTGACAAGGCTCCCATCATCGACACCTGGTGGCAGACTGAGACCGGATGCCACGTCATCGCTCCTCTGGTCATGACCCCCGAGAAGCCCGGCTCCGTGTGCTTCCCCTTGCCTGGATTCAACACCGATATCTACGACGAGGATGCCAACTCCGTGCCACTGGGCTACGGCGGCAACATCGTTCAGAAGACTCCCTGGCCAAGCATGCTCCGTGCCTTCTTCAGAGATGAAGTCCGGTACAAGAAGGAGTACTGGGATATGTACTGGCAGGTCAAGCCCGGCACATACCTGGCTGGAGACAAGGCCACCCGCGATAAGGATGGCTACTGGTGGATCCAGGGCAGAATCGATGATGTACTGAAGGTTGCAGGACACAGAATCTCCAACGCTGAGGTCGAGTCCGCCGCTGTCAGCCACCCCAAGGTCGCTGAGGCAGCCGTGGTCGGCCAGCCCGATGAGGTCAAGGGCGAGAAGATCGTCGCCTTCGTCATTCTCAGGGATGGAGTTGCTGAGTCCGAAGAGCTCAAGAAGGAGATCTCCACTCACGTCAGGAAGGTCCTCGGCCCGGTCGCATACCCGGACAAGGTCTACTTCGTGAAGGATGTCCCCAAGACCAGGTCCGGCAAGATCATGCGCCGTGTCATCAAGGCCAAGGCCCTGGGCAAGGAGACCGGAGACCTTTCTGCTCTGGCTAACCCCGAGTCCGTAGATAACATCCCGCGCATTGACCTGTAAGCGGGATATCACCCTCCCTTTTTTTTATTAGTCTGGTTTTCGTTCTGGTTTCATTCAGCCTGGATTTTATTCAGCCCAGTCTTTATTCTGCATCTGACTTTTCAGAGAAAGCTGCATTAAGGCCTGCCCAGGATTATCCAGCTCTTTCCGCAAGGCTTGTCTTGGGGAGTGCTCAGGCGTATCCTCGTATCCTTCAGATCCTGGAAGTATTGGCCAAGTTATCTCCCGGATTGAGAATCCCTGAATAACCTACCAGAATCTGTTTCAGGCTTTGAATAGTTCATTCATTGAGACCTGAACAAGATGAGATTCACTGCCAAAGGTTATCTCGATTATGATAAATAATATAATGATCCATCGGAGATAGAGACATGACTGAAGAAGACCGCTCCAGACCTTCGGTTCCGAGAATCGAATATATCAAGATAAAGAATTATAGGGCCCTTCGAAACCTTGAGCTCAGAGGCATCACCCCTTTAACCGTCTTCCTCGGACCAAACGGCAGCGGGAAGTCTACCATCTTCGATGTTTTTGCCTTTCTCTCGGAATGCTTCTCAGTGGGCCTGCGAAAGGCTCTGGATAAACGGGGTCGCTTCAAAGAGCTCCGCTCTCGGGGATCCAGTGGTCCTATTGAGATCGAGCTGAAATACCGTGAGAGAAGCGATATGCCAATCATAACCTATCACCTCTCCATTGACGAAGGCATCAGCGGTCCTTATGTAGCCGAGGAATGGCTACAATGGAGAAGAGGTCAGCAAGGAAAGCCATTTAAGTTTCTCGATTTCAAAAATGGAGAGGGACAGGTGGTTGCTGGAGAAAAACCGGTGGAAATGGGCGATAGGATCCATGAGATGCTGACGTCTCCTGATGTGCTTGCTGTTAATGCGCTTGGCCAGCTTGCCAAAAATCCAAGGGTGAGTGCCTTGCGCCAGTTCATAACCGGATGGTATCTTTCATATCTTACCGCGGATAGCACCAGGGGCTTCTCTGAGGCAGGTCCTCAAGAGCGGCTGTCCGCAACCGGCGACAATCTACCCAATGTCATTCAGTATTTGAAGGAACAGCACGAGGACCGTTTGAATCTGATCCTGGATACATTATCTCGTCGGATTCCACGACTGGAAAAAGTTGATTCCGAATTCATGCCAGACGGCCGGCTTCTCTTGCAGATCAAGGATGCTCCTTTTGATCAGCCGATACTGGCGAAATTCGCATCCGACGGTACCCTTAAGATGCTGGCCTACCTCACTCTGCTCTATGATCCACAGCCGCCTCAGCTCATTGGAATCGAAGAGCCGGAAAACCAGCTTCATCCCAGGCTCTTGCCGGAACTCGCGGAGGAGTGCAGACGGGCCACAGCCCGAACCCAGCTTATGGTTACCTCCCATTCACCTTTCTTTGTGAACGGTCTCAGGCCGGAGGAGCTTTGGGTGCTCTACAGGGATGAACAGGGTTACACACAGGCCCGCCGTGCTGCAGATATGCGAGGAATCACGGAGTTTATGGATGAAGGCGCACAGCTTGGTTACCTCTGGATGGAGGGCTACTTTGAAGTCGGCGATCCATTGACAGAATCTGGAGGTCCAAGACGCCTGTCGTCAAGCCGGACCGCAAAGCTCCATGCGGAGTAATGGTTCATGCATATAGTATTTTTAGTGGAAGAGCCCTCTGCAGAAGCTGCCCTCCTCAATATAGTGCCCAAGATCTTGGGCACAAGTGCATCTTTCGAGATTCATCCCTATCAGTGCAAGAATGATCTTCTATCAAAACTGCCACAGGTAATGCGAGGCTATGCCAAATGGTTGCCCAGGGACTGGAGAATCGTTGTACTGGTTGATGAAGATCGATCCAATTGCATAGCTCTCAAGGAACGGATGGATAGGGCCGCGGATGCTGCAGGGCTGATAACTCGAACAAAGGCTGGTAGCATAGACAACCATCCAAGATTCCAAGTCCTGAACAGAATTGCCATAGAAGAGCTTGAAGCATGGTTTTTCGGAGATGTTCAAGCTCTCAATCAGGCTTATCCAAAGACTCCTAAGACGCTTGGACACAAATCAAGATACAAAGACCCGGATTCGATAAAAGGAGGAACATGGGAGTCAATGGAGCGTGAGCTAAAAAGATCGGGATATTTTATTGGAGGTCTGCGCAAAATAGAGGCTGCAAAGACTATTTCTGCATACATGGAGCCAGATAAAAATAATTCCAAAAGCTTTCAAGTATTCAGAGATGGCCTGCGGGAGATGGTTAGATATGGATATGGTTGAATCCGATATTGAATGAATGGCTTTGGACCTGTTCGCCTCCTTATCTTCCCTTTGGGCCTCTTGATATCCAAGCCGCACCTGGGCGAAAGGGTCCTCCCCCTGCCAAGCAAGCTCCTCTTTCAGCCTCTATTCTTCCTTGAACTTCATTGGCATGATCCGTCGCAACCATATTTACCCTTAATGCTCATCAAATTCCAAGGATCATGTCAAATAGACGCAAAAATGAATGATTACAATTATGCTGCTGATTTGATGCCCCTGATTTGAGGAATCGTGATGAAATGTATCCATTACCGCCAGGGGCAACGTCCTGGTCGGTGGAGGCTGCTTATCATAATCATTGATTCTGATGTATTATGGCCATTTACGATAGCTATGCTCTTCCAATTATGACCTTCAAATCATCCGGGGATTGGATGTAATTGTAGATAGCCACTGAATTTGCTTTTCTTAACAAATAAGAATATATTGAGGCAAACAACACTAAGAATCTAAATTTAAAGACCATTGAAGATAAAAGAGGTTAAAAGAGAATATATCATCATAAATAGGATTCAACAAATTTATATCCTTGTAATGAAAACCTTATCAATTGTCTAAAAGGCATTCCAGTGTTACAAACAATTAATCAAAGGTGAATAAATCACATAAAGACAAATAATGCCTTTTAAAGCTCTAATATAGTAAGGCGATTTAAAATGGTTGATAATAAAACAGAAAATTCTGCTCAGACCCCTAATGGCGGCCTGTTCTATCCGCCCAAGGACCTTGTCGAGAACTCTATTGTTATGGCCTGGATGAAAGAGAAGGGCATGAAGTCGGAGAAAGAGCTGAGAGCCTGGTGCTCGGAGAACTATGTCCAGTTCTGGGATGAGATGGCCAGGACCTATGCCGACTGGTTTGAGCCCTACAGTGATGTTCTGCAGTGGAAAGCCCCCTTTGCCAAATGGTTTACCGGCGGCAAGATCAATATCGCCCATAATGCCGTAGACAGGCACGCCAAATCATGGCGGCGGAACAAACTGGCCTACATCTTTGTGGGCGAGCCGGTGGGCGACGTGCGCAAGATAACCTACTACGAGCTTTACAGAGATGTAAATCGATTTGCCAATGCCCTCCAGAAGATGGGGGTCAAGAAGGGCGATCGGGTTGGAATCTACCTGCCCATGATTCCCGAGCTGCCGGTGGCCATGCTCGCCTGCGCAAAGCTGGGCGCCATCCATGTGGTGGTCTTCTCAGGATTCTCTGCCGTCGCCATCCGCGACCGCCTGGATGACTGCCAGCCCAAGGTTCTGATCACCTGCGACGGCTCTTACCGCAGAGGAAAGCCCATCGCCACCAAACCCCAGGCGGATGAGGCCATCGCCGGACTTGATTGCATCGAGAAGGTGGTAGTGGTAAAGAGGAACGGCCAGGAGACTGCCATGCAGGAGGGAAGGGATGTCTGGTGGGACGACTTTGTGGCCGGCCAGCCGGCAACATTCGACACGCTGCCCATGGACTCTGCAGATCCTCTCTTCATCCTCTACACCGCAGGCGCTGGAGGCAAGCCCAGAGGAATAGTTCATACCCATGCCGGGACCAGCGTTGGGCCCGCATACACCACCTCCTGGGTTTTTGATATCAAGGATACCGATGTCTACTGGTGCACGGCAGACATCGGATGGATCACCGGGCACAGCTACATCGCCTACGGACCGCTTTGTGTGGGAGCGACGAGCGTCATGTATGAGGGCTCACCCGACTATCCCGACTTTGGCCGCTGGTTCTCCATCATCGAGGAGTACGGGGTCAGTGTGATCTATACCGCACCCACCGCCATCAGGATGTTCATGAACGAGGGACCGAATTGGCCGCAGAAGTACGACCTCTCCACCGTCCGGCTGATGGGATCAGTGGGCGAAGCCATGAACCCCGATGCCTTCATCTGGTGGAGAAAGTATGTCGGCGGCGGGTCTGCTCCCATTATGGACACCTGGTTCCAGAGCGAGACCTGCGCTCAGGTTATCGCCCCCCTGCCCATAACCCCGCTCAAGCCCGGATCGCCCTCCTTCCCCCTGCCCGGATACAATGTCCTGGTGGTGGATGAGAACGGCCAGCCTGCAGCGGTTGGGGCCACGGGAGATATCATCATCACCGAGCCCTGGCCGTCCATGCTCAGGGAGATCTATCGGGATCCAGCTCAGTATAATGAGACCTACTGGTCCACCTTCCCGGGCAAATACTTCTCCGGAGATAAGGCCCGGGTGGACGAGGATGGCTACATCTGGGCCCTGGGACGGGGAGACGATGTCCTCAAAGTTGCCGGCCACCGGATCTCCAATGCAGAGGTGGAGGCCTCAGCCGAAAAGCATCCCGTCAGTGGCAGCTGCGGCGGTGGTAGGCAAGCCGGACAAGGTGAAGGGCGAGAGCATTGTGGTCTATGCCGTCCTCAACCCCGGCGTTAAGGGTGACGCCAACCTGCAGAAGGATATCAAGACCTTCGTGCGCAAGACCCTGGGGCCGATTGCCATACCCTCGGATGTGATATTCGTTGAGGATATCCCCAGGAACAAGGCCGGAAAGCCAGTGCGCCCCTTGATCAAGGCTCGGGCTCTGGGAGAGAAGATTGCCGACACGTCCGCTGTCGTCAACCCCAAGGCCCTTGATATGATTCCGCTCCTCGGCTGAGCGGAATACTTTTTTTCATGAAGTAGATTTGATATAAATGAATGAGATCACATCACCGATGATAATGTAAATGATTTCATAAGGATCGATATGGGATCCAGCGGCGCGATATATTTGAGCGTCGTTCACAGGATGACTAAAGCATCCATCTTCAACATAAGCAGCCTTAAAGATTCTCAAAGAACTCATCACGACTTATGTCTGCCTCCTTTAAGATCTCATTCAACAAGCCCTTTGGAACGTCATTTCCATGAAACGGAACCACGGCTGATTTTTCTGTTGATGAATTGTAATAGAAGTGATGGCTACCCCTGATACTTTCGAGTTTGAATCCGCACTTTTCAAGAACTCTTGCCAGCTTTTCAGGTGATATTGAGGGTAACTTCGCCATTCTAGTGTTGTTGATTGCTATCCAGAGATTCAGGCGTTTGCTTCAACTGCAATGGTACATACTACAGAATCGCTGTCTTCGATGGGAACTTCTTCACCGCGTTCAATCATGCAAGCTATAAAGCCTTCAATGGCCTCCTTTGCCATCTCCATCGCTTCCTCAACCGTCCTGCCGAAGGTCAGGCAGCCTGGTAGCGAGGGCACAATCACTGTATAGGTTCCATCATCCTCTTTTCGAAGCAGAACTCTATAATGTAATGTCTTCATCGCCATAGTCCTTAGGCAGTATTGGTATTTGATACCTTTTGTCGTGATGCCTTGCGCCTTAAGAAATCGATGCAGTTGGCTGAATCATTAAAAAGTTAGCAGATGTCCTTTTCACATATTATCTACGCAAATTGTTTTTTAGTGGGCATCGCGAGTCGTCCCTCCGGGCCGCGGCCAACTGGCGTCCCCCTCAACGCCGGGGAGGCTTGGATACAATCAAGATATTATATCTGATCGCCAACTCTCGCCCATGAAAGTTGGAATCGTGGTCTCCGACCGGGACGACTGGACGGCTCAGCGCTTTAATGGCCTCATTTTCCCGGCGGCAGATGGATGCGACGTTCCTTGATTTCTCAGAGCTTAAAAGCGGCATCGACGGGGATCTGGATTTCAGATGCGGCGGGACCGACCTTTTGGACCTGGACGCCCTGGTGGTCCGTGACCTGGGGAGGCGGGGGGCAGTGGATGTCTCCTTTCGCTTCGAGGCCCTGACTGCCCTCGTGGAGTTGGGAATCTCAGTCATAAATCCCCCGGAGGCCATCTCCAGTGCGGCAAACAAGTATGCTACATCCAGGAGGCTGCATGACGCTTCGGTGCCCACACCGAGGACTGTGGTCACCACCAGCCCAGAGGTTGCCGAGGAGGCCCTGCATTCCTTCGGAAAGGCGGTATCCAAGCCTCTGTTCGGCTATAAAGGAAAGGATATCATCCTCCTAAAGAGCAGCGAGCAGTCGGACATCGAAAGGTTGCGGAGCATAGTTGAGGCCAATGGTCTGGTCTACCTGCAGGAGTTCATCACCGTTGCCTCCGCCTTGCCGCGCGACATCCGGGCCTTCGTGGTGGACGGAAGATTGCAGGGAGCCATCTACCGCAATGCTCCGCCGGGAGAATGGATCAGCAACCTGGCGCGCGGCGGCCGGCCCACCCCCTGCCCTGTGACAGGTGAGTTGGAAGAGCTGGCGGTGAGGTCTGCCCGTGCCATTGGCGCTGTATATTGCGGCGTCGACCTCCTGGAGAAGAGAGAGGGCCTGACGGTAATCGAGGTGAACGGCACCCCATCAGGCAAAGGGATCTATGAGGCCCAGGGATTGGATGTCACAGAAGCGATCGCCGAGTATGTCTGCTCCAATCTGGATCGCAGAAGAGGACGATTTCCATCAAAATAGTTATCTACGTGGCCCGACATCTCAAGAAGTATGTTTACAATACTCACCGGTGCGCAGTTTGGTGATGAGGGAAAAGGGAAGGTTATAGATCTACTGGCAGAGAACTACGATGTCATTGTTCGCTTCCAGGGGGGCGACAATGCCGGCCATACCGTGGTCGTGGGAGGAAAGACATACAAGCTCCATCTGGTCCCCAGCGGCGCTATCTTCGGTCGCCGGCTTCTGATCGGACCGGGTGTGGTCCTTAACCCCCGGGTTCTGTGGAATGAGATTCAGTCCCTGGAGTCTGAAGGCATTAAGGTCGATTTGGGAATCGATCCCAAGACGACGATCATCATGCCCTATCACATCGAGCTGGACGGCCTGCGTGAGAAGGCGAGGACGGAGAAGATCGGGACCACAAACCGTGGCATTGGATTTGCCTATGTGGACAAGATCGCTCGCGAGGAGGTCCAGATGGGTGACCTCACCGATCCTGCATTGCTGGAAGCCAAGCTCAAGGAGATAGCACCTGGCAAGGAGAAGGCCATCCTGGATATGGGCGGCGACCCAACCGTGGTCAGGTATGCTCCTTACATCGATGAGTATCTGGAGATCGGAAAGAAATTGAAGAGCAGGATCACCGATGTCTCCCGAGAGATCAACATCGCTATCCTGGAGGAGAAGAGCGTTCTGGCTGAAGGGGCTCAGGGGGCATTTTTAGATGTCATCCACGGCACCCAGAAGTTCGTCACCTCCAGCTTCACCATTGCTGGAAGCGCCTGCGCAAACCTGGGCGTCGGCCCGGTGATGGTTGACAACGTGGTGGGAGTGATCAAGGCCTACATCACCCGGGTGGGCGAGGGGCCCATGCCCACGGAGCTGGTCGATTCCCTGGGTGAGCAGATGAGAGAGAAGGGTAGCGAGTACGGCACGACCACCGGAAGAGCGCGCAGATGCGGCTGGTTTGATGCCGTCTTGGGCCTGAAGTCCGTATATCTGAACGGCTACACTGAGCTTGCCCTCACCAAGCTTGATGTGCTCACGGGCATCAATCCCATAAAGATCTGTGTGGGCTATGAGCTGGACGGCGAAACCCTTGGCTATCCGCCGGAGAGCACCGTAGACTTCGCCCGCTGCAAGCCAGTCTATGAGGAGGTGGCTGGCTGGACCGAGGATATAACCGGGATCGGAGACTATGATGATCTGCCGGAGAACGCCAGGGATTATGTGGAAAAATTAGAGGACCTGCTTGGGGTGGAGATCTCTGCGGTATCTGTAGGACCGGGAAGAGAGCAGACCATCTTTCGGGATATAATGGAGGACTAAAAGGATAAACTTATCTGGATGCTGGATTCCGTCTGGCAGACTACCTGGACACAATCCCGCATCCAACAAATCCTCTTCAAGTATCAACTCTGACGCCACGCTTCTCGAAGAACTCAATCAATGCCGCTTCCACAATTTGGCTGTGATCTATGCTACTAGCCTTTGTTTTCACGGCATAAGCCTTCAGAGAGTTGGCCAGCGATTCTGGGAGGTCGAAATCAATTATCTTGGGCATGTGACATCTCCTTTTTTTATAGCATTCTCATCTTGAGGCTCCCATCCGTCTGCAGCAGGCCTCATCCAGCCGATTGCATACGAAGTTAGACAGGGCATAAGATCCCATTAAGCCTCTGATTCAATAATACGAGTCTAACTAATAAGGATTTTATGGCACAACTAAGAATATTTAGCACAAACTATGAAGCATTTGATCAGCCCGCCAGATCCTGGCGGCTAATCCTTCTCTTTAAGAAACCGGAGAAGATCCCTTAAATCCATAGCATTGAGGATATCCTTCTTCTCCAGCCAGGCCCTCCGGGCGACGTTCACTCCATATCTCATATAGAGCAGCTGCTGGGCATCGTGGGCATCGGAGTTGATGCTCATCCTAACCCCCATCTCCTTCGCCGCTCTGGCATTCAAATCATTCAGGTCCAGACGGCCGGGGTTAGCATTGATCTCCAGAATGGTGCCCGTCCTTGCCGCGGCATCCAGGACCGCCTGGAAGTCCATATCCGACGGCTCTCGCTGGTTGATGATCCTTCCCGTGGGGTGGCCGATGATATCCACGTTCTCGTTTTCTATGGCCGAGATCAGCCGTCCTGTGATCGCCCTTTCCTTCTGCTGCTGGGCCATGTGAACTGATGCCACAACCACATCCATCCTCTCCAGGAGAGAATCGGGATAGTCCAGGCTGCCGTCCGCCTTTAATGTCCACCTCCGCCCCCATCAGGACAGCGATTCCCTCCAGATTCTCATTTGCCGCTGCCACCGCCTCGATCTTCTCCTCCATTTTATCTGTCCCGATACCGCCGGCGATGCCGACAGATGGAGAATGGTCGGATAATGCGATATACTCATAGCCCAAGTCTCGGGCGGCATTGGCCAGCTCGATAATCGAGGCTCTTCCATCCGACCAGCTGCTGTGGACATGCAAGTCGCCTTTTATGTCCTCCTGCTCGATGAGCCTGGGAAGCCGGCCTCCCAATGCCGCCTCGACTTCTCCCCGGTCCTCCCGCAGCTCAGGATGGATGTACTCCACGCCTAAAGCCAGGTAAACATCCTCCTCTTTGTCGAAGAACAGATCCTGGCCATCGGCCAGCCGGGTGAGGGAGTACTCGCTCAGGGAATAGCCTCGATCCAAAGCCAGCTGGCGCATGCGGACGTTATGCTCCTTGGAGCCGGTGAAGTATTGCAGAACAGTGCCATATGATCGGTGCTCAACTATCCTCAGATCCACCTGGATGGTATCATTCATGATGACGCTTGCTTTGGTGGGACCTTTGGCCAGGACCTCTTCCACCAGGGGCATTCTCACAAATGCCGCCACGATCTCCTCCGGCCTTGCTGCGGTGGCCAGGATATCGACATCACCCACCGTCTCCCGTCTCCTGCGGTAGCTGCCTGCGGCAGTGGCATGCTCCAAGCCCCTCCATCCTGCCCAGGTATGCCAGGATCTCATTTACAATGGGCTCGGCAGAGCTATAGAGAATGCGATAGCTTCGCTTCCTGTACCTTTCGATGGACTTTATTATATTCTTCTCGCGAACCTCACCCATCCTGGGAAGCCGGCGAATCCGGTGCTCTTTTGCTGCCTTCTCCAGCTCATCCAGATTGGTTATGTTCAGCTTCTCATGGAGCATAAAGACCGTCTTTGGGCCCAGGCCTGAGATCTGGAGAAGCTCAGCCAGGCCGGGAGGGGTTATCGCCAGGAGATCCTGATGGGACTGAATCTTCCCAGTGCGCAGGTACTCCTCGATCTTCTCTGCTATCGCCTTGCCAACCCCGGGAATGGACTGGAGCCTCTTTTCCCGGCAGACCTGCTCGATATCCTCTTTCAGGGATTCAATTGCCCTTGCCGCTTTGCTGTAGGCAATTATCTTGAAGCGGTTCTGGTCATGCAGCTCTAAGAGCTCTGCCATCTGGTAGAGAACGCCAGCTATCTCGCGGTTCTTGGCGGAATCGATCACAAAGGGGAATTGATCGCTTGTGATATAAGAACAATTCTTTTAAAGAAGCTCTTCGATATGCTTCATCTCGGCAATATCCGTCAGGTCGCTGATGGACTCGTGCACCACCTCGATCTCACACTCCCTCGCTGCAGCCACCAGATTGGTTCCTCCCACCAGCGCCAGTCCCACATGATCTCTTTCCACAGAGACCCCGAGCACATTCATATTCGGCTGGCCCAGCTCCAGCACCCCGGCAAATCCCGCCCGGGCCAGATTGTCAAGCACATCCTCGATTTTGTCCCGGGCGAGCATAGGCGCCTCATGGAGGTTGCCCAGGATCCGGCCGTTTCCAGTGCGCATCATTCCGTTGATGTCCATCAGCCCCTGGGCGGTCAGGACGTCTATTGGATCGACCGTGGTAGCCCAATACATGAGCATATCAGTGAATCTGGTCGGCTCCCTCTCCACCACCTCCACCAGACCTCCGCCCCGGGGATGGACCGGTATGCCATGCTTGAGCAGGACGCCGCAGAGGGTCAGGCTGCAAGCGGTCTTGATCTTTACCAGCCTCTTTCCTTCCGCGACCTTGATCATCGGCGATACTGCGAGTCCGCTGTTAATGGTATCATAGAAGACGGCTAACGTATCGTCCAGGACATCTTTTTTGACCCTGGTGGTATTGGTGATGATCTTGCCTTTCATCTCCGCTGGATCGAAGCTCACCTGATGCATCAGGTTCTCAATTCTGGCCAGGGTGAAGACCAGAGGTTGCACAATAGTCACATATCCCATTCGACAGAAGGGATTTATTAGCCTTTTTAGGTGATACCTATCTTGGAAGCTATCTTGTGGGAGCTATCTTGGAAGCTATCTTATATGACTTGATACATTACATTCAGCAATGCTGCGCCAAAGATTCGTTCTGGATACAACTGCACTTACAGACTCCATGGCCTGGGAGAGCGAGGGCGCCACCGACATCTGCGAAGGGATGAATGCCATCTTAAACCGCGTTTCAGAGGGCAGGCTTCACCTGGGGATCAGCTGCTATATACCCTATCCCTCTGTCTACAATGAGATCAAGGATTTCGCCAGGCACAATAACTGCGATTCCCGCGTCCTGGGAAAGGTCGACACCTGGCTGGTCAAGAAGACCCCGGATAGGTATAAGGTCAAGGTGCCCTCAAAGATCTTTTATGAGTATGTGGATTACATGAGGAGCCGCATAAACAAGGGGATGAACATATCCGAGGAAGCGATCTGGGAATCGGTCTCCAGGTGTATCTCTTTATCCGAAAACAGTGGCGACCTGAAAGATATGAAGGATGAGATAGAACGGGAGGTCGTGGGGAGCATAATAAGAAAGTTCCGCGAGAAGTACAGAGCCGCACTCCGCTACGGCATCCTGGATAGCGCTCCGGACATCGATGTCCTTCTCCTGGCCAAGGAGCTGGATGCTGCTGTCGTCTCCCAGGACCTGGGCATTCAGCGCTGGGCTGAGCAGCTCGGTCTGCGATTTATGGAGTCCAGATCTTTTCCAATCATGATTAAAGAGTACATGAATGCATTGCCAGAGCTTTTCATAGAAGAGAGGGAAGAAGACAGGATGATCTGATCAGAATCAATCTTTTCTCATATCTTCAAATCTTTTTAATGCCGATTTCAGCTCTCCTATCTGGATCGGTTTGCTAAGATAATCGTTCATGCCTGTGCTCAAGAACTCCTCTCTATCTCCCTCCAGGGCATAGGCGGTCATGGCAATGATATACGGCTGAGAGTTGGATCCGGACATCTTGCGAATGAGTCGGGTAGCCTCAAGGCCATCCATATCCGGCATCTGGATATCCATCAGAATGACGTCGTAGTGCTTTTCTTTCATACATGCCAGGACTTCAGGACCGCTGTGGGCCACATCTGCCCTGTAGTCAAGGTGCTTGAGCATTATGAGCGCTACCTTCTGGTTCACCGGGTTATCCTCTGCCAGGAGAATGGAAAGGTTACTGGTCTTCTCCACAGGAGTCGGGGATTGTCCCAACGCATCTTTGGGCTCTCCGTTTGCCGGAGAGATCAGATCGATGAGGAGACCCTTGAGCAGACGGGGTTTCACCGGTTTGGTCAGCCACCCGGAGACAGAATCATCTCTCTGTATCCTCTCACCAATATGGCTGATCAATATCACATATGGAAGATTGCCTCTTGCCCTGATCTGTCCGGCTATGAGAACCCCATCCATATCAGGCAAGTGGGCATCCGAAATCATAAAATCAAATGCATTCTCCTTCGCCATGAGTTCTATCGCCTCCCTGCCTGTGCCAGTAGCTACTGCTTTCATACCCCAGGAGCTGACGAGCTGGCAGAGCATCTCTCTTACCGAATCATGGCCTTCTGCTATCAGCACCCTCTTGCCGGAGAGGATCATCCCGGTTTGATCCAGGGCGGCTTCATCAGGACACGCCCGACAGCGAATGGTGAAATGGAATGTGCTCCCTATTTCCGTCTCGCTCTCCACCCAGATCTTTCCCTCCATCATCTCCACCAGCCTCCTGCTTATGGCCAGTCCCAGACCGGTTCCTCCGTAATGCCTGGTGGTCGAGGAATCGACCTGGGTGAAGAACTGAAAGAGCCGGCTTAAATTCTCCTGAGATATGCCGATTCCGGTATCCATAACTCTAAAATGCAGCTCTACTTTTCCCTCTTCCAGTGGGGTGGAACTCAAGGATAAGACGATCTCGCCCTTTTCAGTAAATTTTGTGGCATTTCCCAGGAGATTGACCAGCACCTGACGCAGACGAATCTCATCTCCCATTATCACCCTGGGAACAAGATCATCCTGGAAGTACGTCAGCTCCAGCCCCTTCTCTGCCGCTTTTGCTGCCACCAGGTCCATAGAAACCTCAATGCAGCCCATGAGATCGAAGGGCAGGATCTCCAGCTCCATCTTCTCACCGTCTATCTTGGAATAATCCAGGATATCGTTGATGATGGCCAATAGTGAGTTTCCGCTGTTCCGGATGGTCTCCAGGTAGTCGCGTTGCTCAGGCTTCAAATCCGATTCCAGGAGGAGGCCGGCCATGCCGATGACCGCATTCATCGGAGTGCGTATCTCATGGCTCATATTGGCCAGAAAATTGGATTTGGACCTTGTGGCTGATTCGGCTCTGTCTCTTTCATTCTTGAGATCCTCCTCTACCATCTTCCGGTCGGTGATGTCACGAATGGACTCTATTGCCCCATAGACCTTCCCTTCGGAATCGTAAAGGACTGCTGCACTGCCCAGAAGATAGATCAGGCTCCCCTTGAGGTTAGAGATGAAGCTGACGCCGACCAGGCTGTTGTCTTCGTGCCTTTTGAGCTCTTCGTAGCGGCTCTCCAGATCAAGGTTCGGATTCAGTACCAGGTCGACCAGAATAGGCCTTCGTTCTTTATAGAAGGGCAGAGAATACTCGTAATTGCCCTTTCCCAGCATATCCTCTGCCTCGACCGAGGTCATCTTCTCTATGGCCCGGTTCCAGGCGATCACCACTCCATCCTTGTTTATGACGAAAGTAGCATCGGGGAGGAAGTTGATGATGTCCGCCATTCTGCGCTCGGAATCCCTCATAGCTGCTTCTGCCTGAATTCTCTCCACTACCTCGCTCTGAAGCTCTTTATTGGCATTCTCAAGCTCCATAGTGCGCTGGGCTACCCGCTCTTCAAGCTCTTCGTTGAGCCGTATGACTTCCGATCGGGCCAGCTCTCGATCCCGGATATCCTCCTGAGCTTTCTTATAAAGCCTGGCATTTTCATTCAGCACTATAACCTGGCGCAAAATGACCATGCCGATTATTACCCCTACTGCCACGGATAGAGTGGAAAAGGACAGGCCAATGGGATTTTCATGGCTCAAAATCAGCAATGCAAAAGCTCCCGCTGCACAAATATAGGGCAGGTAGATGATCCAGGTCAGTTCCCCATAGCGCAGTTGTCTTGTAGCAATCTTATTCAGAGAATTCTTCGCCATCTCGTCAGCCTGAGCCATTCCTGCCAGGCCTATCAGAACATATGATATGGCCCAGCCCAAATCGAGAAGCCCTCCGCCTACATATGTATCCAGCCATGATTGGCGGAGGAATATGGAATCGGTTATGATCAGAGCGGTCAGACCGGCAGCAAGAAAGAGTAATGGCCTCTTTTCATTGCCATAGATCTTCCGGTAGAGGATCTCAAGCACCGAGAAGAGCAATATCATATCCCCAAGCGGATAGAAGATGTAGATGATCAATGTGGGAAGGTTGTAGTTTGCTGATTCCTGGATGACCGGTCCGATGATGAAGTCCCAGAACATGATGGTCCCAGCGATCATCACTATTCCGAAATCCAGGATCATCTTGGAGCGCTCTCTAACCGAAAATTCCTGGGATGGAAGGGAGAATATCCCCAATAAAAATAGCGGGTAGTACGCTAAAAAGAAGATGTTTCCAATTGAGTAGAATGGATCGATGCCTAAGATAGCCTCTTCATAAGCCCAGATAGCATCTCCTAAGGCAAAGCTCAAAGTGGCCAGGGAGAATATCAGCCAGGCCCAGTAGAACTTTTTGTTCTGTTTATATGATGACCTTGCGGCATAAAAAAGAATGAGAGCAGCTATGCCGTTAATCGGGATGAGGACGAGATCTGAGAAAGCGGTGGATTTATCCGGATCGTCCCTCAAAAGGAATAATATTAAGGCAAAAAAGATGACGGTCAGGCCTGCAATGGCCAGTGAATAGCGAAATGGAAAGACCCATTTGGATGCAGGCGGCTGGGAGTCATGGGGCTCATTATCCAGGCCGCTGTCAGGGGAGTCTGCAGCAGCATTTGCACTCTCGGCGGCAATATCCATTTTCCATCATCCAATTCGCGACTCGCTGATTCCTTCATCCATTTGCTCTCATAATGCTTCTGGGCTTAAATCAAATCTCAGCCCAAAGCATTAATGATGTTTTCAAGTCATTGACGCTCTTATCCAATTGCTAATTCCAGCTTTCTAATATAACTATATATCCGTCCATGCTGCTCATTTTAGAAAAATAAATGCATCAGTTAGACCAAAAATTCTAAAATGTATATAAATAATGATGATTTTGACGCTATTAAGAAGCAATTCTCGTTGAATTTTATTAAGCTGCTTGAGGGATAATATTTGAGCCCACATGCTTTTCCAGCAGCTTCTCCAGCTCGTTCATCCGCACAGGCTTGCTGATGTAGTCGTCCATCCCGGCGGCAAGACACTTCTCCCTGTCTCCCTGCAATGCAAATGCAGTGATGGCTATTATCTTTGTTCTCCTCTCCGGCCAGCGCTCCCGGATGACCTTTGTGGCTTCCAGGCCGTTCATCTCCGGCATTCTCAGGTCCATCAGGACGATATCATAATCGCGATTCTCAAATGCTTTCAGCGCCTCGACTCCATTGGCGGCCAGATCGGCCTCATATCCCAGGCGCTTGAGCATGGCTAAAGTAACCTTTTGATTGGAGATATTGTCCTCCACCAGCAGAACTCTCCGGCCAGCCGACGGGCTCGCCGTCCTGGGTGAAGAGGGCTCTCGCACTCAGGAGGGGCTGGGCAGCCAAAACCCCGGTGAGGACATCATAGAGCTGGGAAATCTTTATCGGTTTTGTCAGGGCAGCATCCGACAGGCCCGACTGCACATCCTCCCCCGCAAATGAGAGGGTCACCAGGGGAATGGACCGGTTATGCATACGAACAATGCTGGCGGCATTTGCGCTCCTGAAATTTGCTGCTAGAAGTATCGAGGAGGATGAGGTCAAAGGGAATGGCGCTTTGAATCATCTTCTGCGCCGATTCGCTCGATTCGATTGCCACAGGGAGCATGCCCCAATCCAAAGCTACATGGCGGAGCATATCCTTAATGGTCGTGTTTTCCTCCACGATGAGAATTCGCTTTCCTTCCAGCATTGGCTGGATTCCGACATATGGGGGCTTGATCTCTGCTCTTTCTGCCCTGATATAGAAGTGAATCGTCGATCCCTCTCCGGGATTGCTCTCCGCCCAGATTCTCCCTCCCATCATTTCCACCAGCCTGCGGCTGATGGCAAGCCCAATGCCGGCTCCTGGATTATATCCTCCCGCAGGATCGATGCCGCTGAACGACTCGAAGTTGGCCTGGCGAAAGGACTGGGATAGCCGGTCCATCACCTGGCTGTAAGATTCAAAGAGATGGTCCATCATCTCTGAAGAAATGCCAATACCGGTATCTTTGACTGCAAATTGAATCTCACTGAGGCCGTCGCCATCTTTAGATGATACCGATATCAGAACCTCTCCCTTCTCTGTGAACTTGACAGCATTATCCAGCAGCTTGACCAGTATCTGATAGAGCTTTTTGCGGTCGCCCCAGATTCCGTCCGGAGTGCCTCTTTCTATCCTGTAGGCCAGGTTCAGCCTCTTCTCCCCTGCCCTCAAGGCCACAGAATCCAGGGCTTCTTCGATGCATTCGCTCAGAATGAAATCCTGGATATCAAGGATTATGTTTTCTCTCTCTATTCGGGAGAAGTCAAGGATGTTATTGATAATGGACATTAGAGCGTCTCCGCTTACCTTGATCGTCTCCACAAAATCCCTCTGCTCAGCTGTCAGCTTCTCATCCAAAAGGAGGCTGGTCATGCCTATGATAGTATTCATCGGAGTGCGAATCTCGTAGCTCATATCGGCCATCATCTGCTTGTAGGTCGTGAGAAGATCAATCACACTCCCCTTATTATTTACAAAATATTTTTTCTCCCTTCCAGACCTTTCATGAAATAATATTTTTTTCTCTTCAAGTATACTGATGTATTTTGAGGTGGTTGAGGCCCCGATAGAGAGGCTATCGACGATCTGGGAAAATGTCAATCCGGGAGATTCAATCAGAATGAGAATGATATCGCGAAAACGCTTCTGCTGAAGCAGCGGGGCCAGTGTCTTCTCCATGGGCTTGAGCTTGCCCTGAGCGAAATATACCTTTAAGTTATTCTGCTTCTGGCAGGCAATGGAACCCTTTTTTTCCAGATGATCGAGATGATAGCGCAGAGTGCTCAGGCGCATATCCAACTCCCTGGCTATCTTTCTCATATGTGAGCCAGGGTTATCCGATATGTAGTCCAGGACCTTTTTCCGGTTATCTACCGCCCTGTCCTCTTGCATATCCTCTCGCATATATGCAAGACCCTCTTTTTATGCTTGATGATTAACGACTTGATGTATGATAACGTTTTCAGGGAACGGAAATAAAAATGCTGCAATAAAGTGATAATCCCGGAATAGCCGGTGCTTCCTCAGACATAATGTTCCGAATGATGCTCTCTTATTAATAGTATATGCTTCGCTCCAATACTGCAGGCAATAAACAGATATAAACACTGAAAAATTGCCGAACAAAAAGTGGACTGGCAACCTCTATCTATGCTGAAAATTCCGCCTGCCATGAATATGCGTTTCGCGATAGACTGGAAAACCAAAGCGATTTCTGGCGGAAAAAGTAGATATGATACATCATCCTAGCACTTAGTTGATGCCGAATTTCAACGTCTTGCTGGAGGGTGCCTGGCTGGTCAGAGATGTCAAGACCGAGGATGATGCCATTGGTGTGGCCATCTCTGAGGCGGGCAAGAGATTGAACCAGAGAAAGATGGACTTTGTAGAGGTAGAGGTTGGCCAGTGGGATTGCCCTGAATGCAATGAATCCTTAGACGGCGTCTTTCTCGTGAGCAGCACGGCCCTGGTGGCACTTCTGTTCGAGATCAAGATATTCAATGCAGAGAGCGAGGAGCATGCGGGAAGGATAGCCAAATCCAGTGTGGGAAAGGCTCTGGGCACCATCCCTCTGCGGGTGCTGGAAGCTGAGCAGATCAACTAGACTCCCCTATCCTTCCTGCCAGATGGGGCGGATCTATTGGCTGTAGCATCGATTTTGGGGCTGGACTGCCCGAGGCCTAACGATCTTGCCAGCTCTCTCAGATCCCTCTTGCTGCCCCTTCGGGGCTTCGTCCTCCTCTCTCCGAAAAGTTCACTGCCCTTTCTGCTATTCTCCTGCAATTGCATTCCCTCCACATCCTTTGAATTGCCAGCCAGGCACATATTCGGAAATACCCTCTGTCTTCCACTTCGCGATCTTCTCTTTGATCAATTCCCGTCCTTCTATTGCATCCGCTACAATCAACTCCTCCCTCACCCAGTTGGGGAGGAACTGATTGACTCCCCCCAGATCGTCATCTGCAAACCGGCGGTCGCAGAACAGCAGGACGCCTCTTTCCGATTCGGCCCGGATGACCCTTCCTGCAGCCTGAAGCCCCCGGTTTATCGCAGGCAGGGTATAAGCGATGAGCATCCCCTTCGTCTTGCCATATTTCATGGTGTAATAGCTGTTGATCTCCTTTTGGATCTCATCATATGCGGCCAGTGGCAGCCCGACCACCGCCACTCCCTTCAGGGCTTCGCCTTTGTAGTCGATCCCCTCCGCCAGCTTGCCCCCGCACACTCCTGTCAGGACGGCCCCCCCTCTGGCACCTAAAGAGAAGAACAGGTCCAACAGCTCTGGAACCTCGTCTGCACTGCGCGGCTCGACGCAGAGCTTCTTTCCAACCTTCCTGGAGGATGAGAGACAGACGTCCCGGTAGTTGTTCATCATGGGATAAGAGGTGAAAAATACCGCCACATTTCCCGGGACGCACTCGATCAGCGATCTTATGTGCCCTGATATCTCCTCCCTGTTGTCCATATCCTCCCTCTGCTCCAGCTGGGTGGTGGCCTTCTTTGCCGCCAGGAGGAGGCGGTTCTCTTTGGGGAAGGGATTGGGCAGGCTCAGCTTCTTTGCTCTGCCATCCTCACCCAGACAGTACAGCTCATAAGCCTCAAGAGGAGAGAATGTGCCGGAGAGCATGATGGTGGCATTGATGTTATCTGTGATCCGCCGGATGTTGGCCGCAGGGTCGATGTTATTGACCTCCAGCCGGACGAGCTTCCTTTTCCCCGAGCCGGTGACCACGATCTTCCTCTGGAGAGCGATATCGGTCTCCGCCGTCTCCACGTCCCTGAGGAATAGCAGCACCAGGGCGAGATTGGGCTGAATATCTCCCTGCAGGTTCTCCCTGTCCCCTTCCGCCAGGTTAAGATCGGCGACCGCTACGGTCACATCTGAGAAATAGGATAGTGCTTCGTCGATATCATCGATCCCATCATAGAGGAAGGCGCGAAACAGGTCGGCATCCATCAGAGCCTCCCCCTCCGGCATCCTCTCCAGCCGGCTCTGAGAGGAACCTTTTCAGCCTGGGAAGGAGCAGCCTTATGACCCTGATTCCCTCTCTCCTCCAGGAGGCACCCTCTTTCGTCTCATCCAGCCTGGCCTGCCCTAAGGTGCCCTCGAACTTCTCCACCTCGGTCCCGGCAAGATCTATCATCCGCAGGGTGAGGTGGCGTGAGTTCATCGCCCGCACCGCATCTCCCAGGTTATGAGCCTCGTCTATGATCAGAGTGACCTTCTCGGAATCCATCTCCAGCCATTGAAAGATGATATCCTGGAAGTCGGGGCTGAAGAGGTGAGAGTAGTTCATGATCACTATATCGCTGTTCTTGGCATACAGGCTCATGATCTCATAGGGGCAGATGCCCTGGCAGGAGTCCTCTAGTCTGGAGGGCGGGGTGACTCTCTTTTTCAGGTCTTCCACCACATCCAGGGCCCGGGCGGAGCGGCGGAAATGGACGGTCCCGTTGATCTCGAAGCCCTCCCGGCTTCGCAGGTAATATGGACAGAAGGTCCTGTAGCCAGGCTCCTCCTCGGGCATGTCATCGGCATAAGGATCGTAGATGCTGGCATTGCCCTTGGCGATCCTGGAGGAGACGTAGTTTTTGGTCCACTCTCGAAGTCGGGAGCAGCCGGCATAGACGCTCTCCCCCCGAAACTCGCTCTCTAAAGGGCAGATCCTCTGCTTTCCCACCATATAGGCGATCTCCGGCTTATGCCGGGTTTTTGACCATATGCGATTGATCTCATCGATGTAGATATCGATTTGAGAGACTGTTCTCACCGCCACCACGATCTTTCCCGGAGCTGCGGCCAGAGCAGCACTGATGCAGCTGGTCTTTCCTGTGCCGGTGGGAGCATCTATCATTAAAATCCCCTGCTTACCTCCGCTCACCACTTCATAGACTGCGTCCAGCATCTTATCCTGGTAGAGGCGGAGAGACTCATAGGGGAAATAATCCAGGTACACAGAGGCATGATTCCACTAGGGACAGATAAATGCTATCCATAGAAAAGTTGAAATTGTATTGATCACATCTTTATTTCGTAGCAGTGATGGTGGGGATAATGAAAGCGGAGATTGCAGTCTTGATCATCTTGATAATGGCACTTATCTTTCCGGCATTGTCTTCTGTTTGCCAGAATGAAGCCGGCCAGAACGGCCTTCCGGAAGATAAGACACTCCAGATTATCGATCATGAGCGCAGACACGAAGAGGCTGGAGGAGAGGATTAACGGGGCCTTGAATGATATGCTCTCCCAGAGCGGTTCGGCCGGTGGAGGAAAGGCAGGCTATAGCGGTTCTATCCCCTCCAGTTCGAAAAGATCAAACCCATATGATCCGGGATTGTCCGGCATTAGCCAGTCCAACGATAACACTTCCATTAACTCATCCGCAGCCAATTTATCTGCAGCCAATACATCAGCCATCAACTCCTCCGCTACTAACACATCCATCAACTCATCAGCGAGCCAATGGACCTGCCACTATTGCTTCCGCCGAGACATCCTCCTGCCTTGAAGCCATCAACTCCGGCCTGGATGATTCAACCGGACAGCAAGGGATAGGATCCAGCAGCAATTCCAAGTTCCTGGGCCACTATGCAATCACCTCCTCCCAGCATCAGATGGGCAAAAATGACATTGACTCCAGCACATTTCTTAGCGGGAGCTTCTCTATGGAAAAGTCAGTGAAATTCCAGGATAGAGGGATCTAGGAAGGAATCAATGATAAAATCCATTATCCCCTAAATCCCCCATTCCTGCATATCTCCTGTTTATTCGTTCTCATCCTTTCTTCCATTCTCCTCCTCACCCTCATCTCTCTATATCATATCTCTCCGGTCTCAGCATCTCTTTATGGCGGAGAAGTAGAAGAGGAATGGAACAGGACCTATGGAGGAAAGTATGGCGATGGTGCCTGGTCTGTGCAGGAGACCGGTGAAGGCGGCTACATCCTGGTAGGCAATACCGCAACCAGAGGGGAGAAGAGCGACCTGTGGCTGATAAGGACCGATCTGGACGGAAACTCCCTCTGGAGCAGGATCCTGGGTGGATCGGGCGAGGATGTGGGCTATTTTGTCCGGGAGACGAGCAATGGCGGCTACATCATCACCGGGAGCACAAACTCCTTTGGCATGGGCGAGGAGAGGCTGTGGCTGGTGAAGATGGATGGGAATGGAAGCCTGATCTGGGATAATACCTTTGGCGGATTTGTACACTCCTCAGGCGACGGTGGCTGGTCAGTGGATGAGGCCGATGATGGAGGATATATCGCCACCGGCTACACTCAATCTAAAGGAAACGGCAGAAAAGACCTCTGGCTCATTCGCACCGATGATACTGGAGACCTCCTCTGGGAGAGAAGCTACGGCGGCACAGAGGATGATGTGGGATTATCCGTCATTCAGAGCCGGGAGGGTGGATTTATCGTCGCCGGCAGGACGGCATCACAGGGCACGAGAGGTGACGATATCTGGCTATTGAAGACCGATGGCCAGGGCATCATGACCTGGAATGCCACCTACGGAGGAGATCGGGATGACACCGCCTTTCAGGTGGTGGAGCTTGCTGACGGCTATGCCCTGGTGGGCAGGTCCGAGTCCGGTTTGGAAGAGGAGAGGATCATTCTCATCCGGGTGGACCTGCGTGGCCGGAAGATCTGGGAGAGATCATATCTTGGAAGCTCAGGCACCTCTTTGCAGCAGACAATCGATGGCGGCTTTGTCATCGGCGGAAGAATCGATAAAGATGAATCGGGAAGGGATGGCCTGATCATAAAGACGAACTCCGCCGGACAGGAGGAGTGGAGAAGTGTCCTCGGCGGGATGAAAGACGATATCGGCAGCTTTGTCATTCAGAACCGGGAGGGAGACTATATCCTGGCAGGGATAACCGCATCATACGGATCCGGAGCGGAAGATGTCTGGCTGGTCAAGTTGGGATTGAGGGAGGAAATGAGCAGTTCTGCCAGGCTGGCGAACCTGACCCAATCGCTGCAATCCAGAGCCAGGCCGCCGCGCTCCCTATAGGATGGAGAGCATCACCCAAAGGACATAATAGCCAAATGAGTTTGTCATATCCAAAAATTTTTAAAGATAGAGGGCGAATATCAGCCAGATGTACCCTGCCGTCAGGATATCCGACATCGGCCTTTATCTGCGCTGCCCCAGGCTTGTCTATTTCGATTCCCTGGGAAAGCTGACCAGATCCAGCAGTGCAAAACAGATCCTGATGCGCAGCCTCGTCCTCTCATTGCTGCAGGAGGACGACCTGGAAGGCCAGCTCAAGAGAGGCTCTCGGAAGGCTGGAGGTGGAGCTGCCCCTGATCTATGATCTGGAGCCGGGCGAGCTTCAGGCTGCCCTGCAGGAGGCAAATGACCAGATCGGACAATTGGCCAGAGGGCTTGGCGAGAAGATGGATCTGCTCATTCCCTTTGAGGCGGATGTGGAGCTCTATTCAGAGAGGCTGGGCCTCTCCGGCAGGCTGGACAGGCTGGCTCCAGGAAATACGCCATCGATCATCCGCACCGGCCGGCCGCCGGAGAACGGCATCTGGAAGAGAGATCGTCTTATCCTGGCCGGCTATTCCCTCCTTTTGGGGGAGAAGGGCAATACAAAGGTGGAATGGGGACAGGTGGAGTATCCCGGCCTGGGGATGGTGCGAGGTGGCACAGATCCACAGCACTGACAAAGCCCGGGTACTGCGCATTCGCGACAGGATCCGCCTGATCAAAGACGGCCAGCTCCCCGACCGGCCGGATGGATCTCCCTGCCAGTCCTGCCATACTCGGCAGATGTGCGAGATGAGGCACTCATTAGCCTCAAAATTCTTTTGATTACCCCATACCATAGCTTATAAAGGAGGAGCCCTATTGCTTTTGGGAAAGTGGCGCATCACACTTCTATCTGATGGCAGGGAAGGCTTTTTTGGCCGCCCTGCCGACTAAGAGGACGTTAAATGGCAACCATTGAGGAGCAGATCAAAGCGCTGGAAGAGGAGATCTTCAATACTCAGAAGAACAAGGCCACTGAGCATCACCTGGGCAAGATCAAGGCCAAGATAGCCAAGCTCAGAGCCCAGCAGGAGCTTCAGAAGATCAAAGGCGGCGGCGGAGGGAGAAGATACTACATCAAGAAATCCGGCGACGCCACTGTGGCCCTGGTGGGCTTTCCGTCTGTAGGCAAATCCAGCCTGCTCAACTATCTGACCGGCTCCAAGTCTGAGGTGGCTGCCTATCAGTTCACCACTCTTGAGGTCATCCCTGGAGTGATGAAGCACAAAGGGGCCGAGATTCAGATTCTCGATATGCCAGGAATCATAAAGGGAGCGGCACGGGGCAAGGGCAGGGGCAGGGAGGTCATAACCGCCGCCCGAGCAGCGGATATGATCCTCTTATTAGGAGATGTCTTCAACTATAATCTAAAGGTCCTGGAGCGGGAGCTGTATGAAGCCGGCATAAGGCTGGACAAGCAGCCGCCAAACGTTCACATCACCCAGGAGAGAAAGGGGGGCATCATCGTGCGCAGTACAGTTCCTCTGACCCGGATGACGGAGTTTGAGATCGCAGAGATCATACGCGCCTATGGAATAGTGAACGCCAATGTCACCGTCCGGGAGGATATAGACACTGACAGCCTGGTTGACTTCCTGGCGGGAAACAGGGTTTATATTCCATCTCTGGTGGCCATAAACAAGTTCGACCTGCGCTATGGCGGCATCGAGGACAAGATCGCAGAAGACCTGGGCAGGGACTATCTGCCCATATCCTGCGCCACTACCGAGGGCCTGGAGGAATTGAAGGATGATATATACGAGACCCTGGGGTTCATCCGCATCTACCTCAAGCCGAAGGGAGGCAAAGCAGACCTGGAGGAGCCGCTGGTGCTCCTGGATGGGAGCACAGTGAAATCGGTATGCGAGCATCTGCACCGGGACTTCGTTAACCTCTTTCGCTATGCACTGGTCTGGGGAAAGAGCGCCAAGTTCCCGGGCCAGTCCATTGGGCTGGACCATGAGCTGCAGGACTGTGATGTGCTCTCAATAGTCACCAAGAGAAGATAAGAGAGGTAGAAGATTATAGAAGATAGAAGATAATAGAAGATAGAAAATATAGAGAGTAGAAAGGATATTGCTCGAGGCGGAATAATGAATAGCCATAATGACCTGTATTTGCCCTCAGGGCTGGAGGGCCTGGCTGATCTGGCCCTTGATCTGCGCTGGACTGTCCGGCTGACAACGGACAAGGTCTGGGAGCTGCTGGATCCCGAGGCCTGGGAGAAGACAAAAAATCCCTATCTAATCCTGCAAAACATCTCAAAAAGCCGCCTGAACGAGCTGGCGAAGGACGAGGTCCTGGGAAGGGAGATAAGAGATTGGCAGGATAAAAACGCCCAGTTTCTGGCCCAGCCTGGATGGTGCGAGAAGCACTACAGTCTGCGCTCCGTCGCCTACTTCAGCATGGAGTTCGGCCTCTCTGAAGCCCTTCCTATCTACTCTGGAGGCCTGGGCATCCTGGCCGGAGATCACCTGAAGACGGCCAGCGACCTGGGAGTTCCCCTGGTAGGGATCGGCCTTCTCTACCAGCAGGGCTACTTCCGTCAGCTCCTGGCCCAGGACGGATCTCAGATCGAGGCCTTTCCCTATAACGATCCAAATAGCCTTCCCATAGAGCCGGTCTGGGATGAGGAGGGTGGCAGGCTCAGAATCAAGATCGGCCTTCCGGGGAGGCACATTTATTTAAGGGTCTGGAAGGCTCAGGTCGGCCGGGTGAGCCTCTTTCTCTTAGACTCCAATGATCCTTTAAACTCCCCCTGGGATAGGGCGATCACCGCCAGCCTTTATGCTCCCGGGCAGGAGCTGCGCCTCATCCAGGAGATCGTCCTTGGGGTCGGCGGCTGGCTGGCCCTGAAGAAGATGGGAATAAAGCCGGAGGTCTGCCATATGAACGAGGGCCATGCCGCATTTGTGGTCCTGGCCAGGGCCTATAGCTTCATGCAAGAGGAGGGCTGCTCATTCTTGGAGGCTCTCTGGGCCACCCGGGCGGGAAATGTCTTCACCACCCATACCCCAGTAGAGGCGGGTTTCGATCGGTTTGACAGAGATCTCCTGAGAAAATATGCAAAGCATTATACAAATGCTCGGGGCCTGCCGCCGAATGCTCTGGCCATCATGGGACTGAAGAGCGAAAAGGATGACAGCAGTCCCTTTAACATCGCCTTTCTCGCCCTTAGTGGTAGCTGCTTTGTCAACGGCGTGAGCCGGCTTCATGGCCAGGTGAGCAGGAGGATCTTTCAGTCCCGTTATCCTCGCTGGCCGAAGAATGAGGTGCCTATCGATTACGTGACCAATGGGGTCCATATTCCCACCTGGGATTCTCCTGCCGCCCAAAAGCTGTGGTCGCAGAGCCTGCCCTGGAAGCTGCGGTCCGGACTGGGTTGACTATGAGATCGGAGAGATAGCCAGGCAGAACGACCAGGATATCTGGAACTTCAGAGCGCTTGCCAGAAAAGACCTCGTCGATTATGCTCGCAGGCGTCATGCCCGGCAGATGCAGGAGCATGGAGCCATGCCCGAGGAGATCGAGGCGGCAAAGCACGTGCTGGACCCCAATGCCCTCACCATAGGATTTGCCAGGAGGGCCACCGCCTACAAGCGCACCAACCTCCTCTTAAGGGACGAGGAGAGGCTGGT
The DNA here is from genome assembly GCA_963813075.1 of Methanotrichaceae archaeon. Lineage (GTDB taxonomy): Archaea > Halobacteriota > Methanosarcinia > Methanotrichales > Methanotrichaceae > Methanothrix. Next base: position 50,488 of record CAWEXU010000007.1, on the reverse strand, counting down.
CAGGATCCTGAGCAATCAGGATATGCCGGTACAGCTCTTGATGGCCGCCAAGGCCCATCCTGCCGATACCGCCGGAAAAGAGATGGTAAAGCAGATGGCCAACTTCGCCGACCGGCCGGACATATCGGATCGGGTGATATTTCTCGAGGATTACGATATCGATCTGGCCCAGCACCTGCAGGCGGGGGTGGATCTATGGATCAACACCCCACTGCGCCCCAATGAGGCCTGCGGGACAAGCGGCATGAAGGTGCTGGCCAATGGCGGGCTGAACCTCTCCACCCTCGATGGATGGTGGGATGAGGCCTACGACCCCAGGGTGGGCTGGCTGCTGGGAGATGAGAGCGAGTCCCCGGATGGTTTTGGCCCGGAAAGGGATGATAAAGATGCCCGAGAGCTCTACCGGCTGCTGGAGGAGGAGGTAGTTCCGCTCTTCTACCAGCGGGACGATCAGGGAGTCCCATCATCCTGGGTGGCTAAGGTCAAGGCCAGCATGACCGAGCTGACCCCGCGCTATAGCAGCAACCGGATGATGAAAGAGTATGTAGAGAAGGTCTACCAGCCGGCGGCTGATGCCTATAGAAAGAGGGCAAAAGAGGGTGCAAAGCTGGCCAGGGAATTGGTGGGTTGGCAGGAGAGGATCGCCCTTTGCTGGAGAGGAATTCATTTCGGCAATCTGAAGGTGACCCTGGAGGAGGATCGGTGGCGCTTCCAGGTGGAGGCATATTTGGGCGATATCTCTCCAGATGATATTCAGGTGGAGCTTTATGCTGATCCCCTGCCCCAGTCAGGCCGGGGGGAAAAGGCAAAGCCGGTCAGGATCATCATGGATCAGAGGGAAGAGCTTGCCGGTTCAGTCAATGGGTTCGTCTACTGCGCCGATGTGCCGGCGAACAGGCAAGCTGAGGACTATACCCCTCGCATTGTGCCCTATCATCCGGATGCATTTGTTCCTATGGAGGATTCCCATATCCTCTGGATGCGCTGAAAAGCCCGATCTGAGGGGCAGCAATCAACAAGCGGCATCAAATATAATCGAGCAGATGAGCCTCAAATCAAAAAAAGTTTCGTCGTAGTCAGAAGTCGCACCCCTCTGGAGGCAGCAGTTCACTATCACGTAATCAAGGGCTCGATGCAGCTGCGATGTCCTTCAGGGAGGCATCCAGCTTATAGATCTCCTCCACATTCATTTTCTTTCCTTCCAGTGAGAAGGCATACTGCATTCCAGGCTCAACTATCAGCAGCGCAATCGGGCTGATTCTCAATCCCAGCAGACGATCTTCTGCAGCGATGACGAAGACCTTGATGATGGGATAAATTATCCTCTCTCCGGCCCTGATCTGTGCTCCTGCCAGGACATGCATCTGTATTTTCGGGATCCATTTGCTTTTCTTCGATTCATCATCAAATATCGCTTCAGACATCAAAAGTCATTGCCCCGGTTAATAGGTTCTTAATTTTATTGCATAGCTAATTATTTCACCACAAAGAACACAAAGCGCACAAAGGGCCATCAAGGAGAAGATGGTGCTCTTTTGAGAACTTATTTCTTTTATCAGCGATCTCGTCTCCTTTTTCGCTGAGGGCGGAGATGAATGCCACTGGGACATGGATCGGACGCATTCCGGCCTCTGCCAGAAATTCTCCCTCCAGCCTTTCATCCTCGAAATAGGGCTTAATGAGGATGTCCGCTCCAAGATAGCGGAGGAAAGCGGCTATGGCCCAGAGCCGTCCCGCCAGTATGGCCGTCTCGGAAGGATCATCAAGCCCCAGCTCCAGACGGCAGCGGATCGTCTTGAAATTGATCGATCCCGTGAGGTCGCGGAGGAAATTCATGAACGCGGGCATGGCTGCCAGAATAGATCTGAGCCGGGGCGTCCTGATGCCGTCTTCATCATCGATAGCCTCTGATTCCCCGCTTGTGCTTTCCCTGCTGATGCTATTCTGTTCGTGCCGGCTTTCGTCTTGCCGGCTCTTGTCATGCCGGCTCAGATCCCGCCAACTGTCTTCTGCCTTTTCCTCCTTTCTCTCTGCACCCTCCTTTCTCTCCGCATAGCCCTTCTTTTCCTTTCCCCGTTCCCTTTTAGTGACCAATCCAATAAAATCGAGAGCTGATGGAGCGGAGATCTCTCGATTAATGATCCTGATGCTAAGGAAAGATATCCATAGCCTGCCAATAGTTGCGCTCTCTTTGCTTATCAGCTCTCCGCCTGCGGATATTCCCAGCCAGGACCCTCTTAGCTTTCCCTCAACCAGCCGCCCATTCTTGTATAAAAATAGGCAAAATCGAAGGGGGACTATCAGAACGATTAGCAGGAGGGCAATGAAAAGCAAAAGTATGAAAGCTGCCAGTGTCAAAATATCAGTGATCTGTATCCCTGCCAGAATATTGGAGGTCAATGGCATCAGAAAGCCTCAAGCTCAAGGTTTATTCGCCAGGCGTCTGTTCGAGCGAATCTATTCGACGTGCACCGCTGTCTCTCGAGAGGACTTTTTCTCCTGTCTCTCCTTTCCTTTTCTCTCCTGAGAGGCGGCGAATCTCTCCAGGATGGATTGGGCCACACTGGCAAGCTCGGCCAGGGGCTGGTTGCCCGAGCTGTGGCCGGACAGAGGAATCACCTTGACTCCATCCTCACCAGAAATCCCCTTGAACACCACCACAATAGCGACTGGAATGATGCCCACACCGCCGCCTGCTTCGACCTTAATGGTTTCCTTGCCCCCGGGTTCCATTCCCTGGCCGGTGCCAAATCCCATCCCCATCTTGGTGATGGGTATGATGATCTTGTCCTCCAGGTCCACAGGCTCGCCAATTATGTTCCTGGCGGAGAGGACCCGGAGAAGCTCATCCACGGTGGCCCTTATGGCATCAGTACCAGTCATCTATGTCTCCATTAATAAGATAGAATGCACTATATTTACATCTTCTGGATAGCTGTTAGTTGAAACGCTTTTGATGGACTGGCATTCGGCTGTATTCCTGGAAAGGCATCATTCTCGCTCGTATTCAAGATGAAAAATTCCGGGGGGATCATGACTGGTGGCTGCTCTGATGCATAGATGAAAGGCTGGGAGTTCATTCAAGTGCGTCTGGATATTTCTCTCTGATTCTCCCTTCCCTTCTATTGATCATTGGCAAGCTACACCTGCCTATTATCCGGCTTATCATATTTAGCCATCATAACAGGCTTCTCAGCAAATCAAGAAGAGACTTGGTCGGAACATAGTCATCTCCGTCCTCACTGTCCTCTCCGACGTATCCCAGCTCTTCCGCCCTGGAAAAAGCAGCTTCAGCTTCCTGCATCGCTATTAACTTCGTTCGTGAACCAAGCCTTTCAAGTACCAGGCCCTTCCATTCTCTGGATCGATCTGAATAGCTTTTTCCAATGCTTCTATGGCATCCTCATATCTTCCCATATAACCAAGAACTGTCGCCTTTGCCTATCCAGGACTCAGCATGTTCGGGTTTGATCTCTGTGGCCTTATTGTAAGACCAGAGTGCTTCTTCCAATTTCCCCGCCGCTCAGACATGTGTTGCCTTTGTTGTACCATAGTCCCATCTGGTTTGAGTCAATTTCTATAGCTTGATTAAAGGCCTCGATGGCCTCTTCATATCTGTCCATTTCATTGAGGGTGACACCTTTATTGTTCCAGGCCTCCCAGAGTGCTGGATCAATCTCAATTGCTTTGTCGAATGCCTTCAGTGCTTCATCGTTGCGACTCAAATTTCCAAGAACCAGACCCTTTGAGTTCCAGGCATCTGCTAGTTGAGGATCAATCTCAATGGATTTGTTATATGATTTGAGGGCTTCTTCAAAATCCCCCAATTTGTACAGCGAGTTTCCTTTATTGAGCCAGACCAATGGATCGGGATCCTGTTTATTGAGCTCATCAACTTTTTCATACATTCTTATGGCATCTTCTTGGCGGCCCAAATGATCGAATGCTATGCCTTTATTGCCCCAGGCTGGTGCAAATGTTGGATCAAGCTCTATCGCTCTATCAAAGGCTTTAAGGGCTTCATCATACCGTTCCATCCCAAGTAGGGCACCACCTTTCCCATTCCACATAAGTGCTTCTTGAGGTCCAATCTCCAGAGCCCTGTCATATGCCTCTAAAGCATCCTCATACTCGCCCAATTCGGATAAAGCGTATCCTTTATTGCTCCAGGCAGCGGTAAATCGAGAGTCCAGTGCAATGGCTTTATCAAAAATCAGTACCGCCTCGTCGTACTTTTCCTCTTCCAGAAGGCTGTTGCCCTCATATAGGTATTGTGCCGCAATATGTTGCCCTGAAACAGTCATGAGAAGTAGGGTGGACAAAAAAATTACGCCTGCCGTGGATCTTATCTTATGCATATTCAGCTCTCCAGTCTCTTATTGCAGTGACAAATGAAAAGGCTTGTGCAGGCACATCGCATTTGAGCATTGGAGATCCAGCTTCTTATATGCCACATCATGAGTTAATGTGAAGACTTCTGCTCAGATCTGCGCTTTTTTTGCCAGCCACTGTCACCAATACCTTCATTTGAATACCGCGAAAAGAATATTTCGTGAACAATGATGCTTGAAGCGCCTATTCCCATCCGCCTCCCATCCACCACCCATCCACCTCTCATCCACTCTCATCCACTCTCATCCACCACCCATCCACCTCCCATTCCCTGGAAAAGGTATAATTAGACCAAAAACTCTTCAGAAGATGATAAGGAGAAAATAATGTCGGAGGATCTCAGAATAGTCTACAGCCGAGCTCCGGAGATTTTCCAGAGGCTCCGAAAAGAGATCGATAAGGTGATCGTCGGCCAGGATAAGGCCATAGAGCAGCTTTTGGTGGCAATCATCGCCGGAGGCCATGCCCTCCTGGAGAGCAATCCCGGTCTGGCCAAGACTCTGCTGGTGAAGACCACGGCCTCCTGCATGAGCCTGGACTTCAGCAGAATTCAGTGCACTCCGGACCTGATGCCGGCAGATATCACCGGCACCACCATCATCGACGAGATTGGGGGAGGAAAGAAGTTCCGCTTTGAGCCGGGGCCCGTCTTCTCAAACATCGTCCTGGCGGACGAGATCAACCGGGCCTCGCCCAAGACTCAGAGCGCGCTTTTAGAGGCCATGCAGGAAAAGCAGGTGACAGTGGGCAACAAAACCTATCCGCTGGACAGGCCCTTCTTCATTTTAGCCACCCAGAACCCCATAGAGATGGAAGGGACCTTCCCATTGCCCGAGGCCCAGCTGGACAGGTTCCTGCTCAAGATCTTTATGGAATATCCCAGCATGGATGAGGAGCTGGAGATCCTGGAGAGGTATACCATCCGGGCAGAGCCCAAGGTTTCCCCGCAGGTGAGCCGGGAAGAGGTGATAGCCCTGCAGCAGCTCTGTCGCGACATACCGATTGCTGATGATCTGAAAAAGGCGGTCGTCAGCCTGGTTCTGGCCACCCGCAACTGGGAGGGAGTCCAGTACGGTGCCAGCCCCAGGGCCTCGATCGGCCTCATCCTCTCGGCCAAGGCCAGAGCATTTTTGCAGGGCAGGAACTACGTCTCCAAAGAAGATCTGCATGAGATGGCCTATCCGGTCCTCAGGCACAGGATAATACTGGGATTCGAGGCGGAGAGGAAGGGCCTCACCCGCGACCAGGTGGTAGGTGACATCCTGAAGAGCCTATCGCTATGAGATGAATTTGGATAAATTATGGACACTGAGTTCTTCAAAGAGCTGGAGCGATTTACTCTGCTCGTCAGAAAGCGTGTCTCCACCGCATATAGCGGAGGGAGGAAATCGATGCGCTTTGGCCACGGCGTCAGCCCGGTGGGCTACCGGGAGTACCGTAAGGGAGACGACTTCAAGCTGGTGGACTGGAAGGTCTATGGCAGGACGGAGAAGCTCTTCATCCGGGAGCATGAGGAGGAGAGAAGCCTTGTGGTCCACATCCTCTTAGACAGCAGCGCCAGCATGAGCTATGCCGGAAAGTATGCCTATGCCTCCCGCCTCGCCGCGGGCTTTGCCTATCTGGCCACCATGGAGAACGAGAAGTACACCATATCGCGCTTTTGCCACCGGTTCTACCCCGGAGATCCCAAACGGGGGAGGAGAAATCTGATCACAACCGTTGCCATGCTGGATGATACTCTCCCCAGGGGCGGGACCAGTCTGAAGCTGGTCTCAGAGCTATTCGCGTCCCAGATCAAGACCACCAGCCTGGTGGTGCTGATATCCGATTTCCTGGAGGATACCGAGGATGTCATATCCAGCATCTTTCGCCTATCCGGGCATGAGCTGGTGGTAATTCAGGTTCTGTCCCCGGATGAGGTGGGGCTAAAGTTCGGGGGAGATGTGAAGTTCGTGGACCTGGAGAGCGGTCTATCCCTCGTCACTCGAGTTACAGAAGGAGAGCGGGCGGAGTACCTGAAGAGGCTGACAGAGCATAATGAAAAGATCCGGGCGGCATGCAATCAGGTCGGTGCGAACTATTTCCTCGTCCAGACGGACCGGCCGATATTCGATGCCTTCTCTGAGATGCTCACCAGAGCGGTGGTCTGGAAGACGTAGGTCATATATATTCAAACCGCTAATATCGTACTGCCACGCCATGAAATCCAATAAAAAAGCCATAAAGCTCGATTACGGCCAGGGCTGCCTGGAGCTTCTTGCAGACGATAAGGTAGAGGTCGTCCTCCCCCAGGAGCTTCCGCCAGCCGGCCCGGAGGAGGTCGAGAGATCCTTAGAGCAGGCGGTGGGAAGGAGGCTGGAGGAGTTTGCCGGGGCAAGGTCTGCCTCCATTCTGGTGAGCGATATCACCCGCCCTGCTCCCAGCCACCTCATGCTTCCGCCTCTGGTCAGGAAGCTAAAGGAGCTGGATATCAAAAATCTTAATGTGGTCTTCGCCCTGGGCACCCACCGAAAGATGACTGCTGCCGAGGAGGAGTATCTGTTAAAGGACTGCATCCGTCTGCCTCATATTCAGCACAATTCCGAAGCCTGCGTTCCCCTGGGCAGGACCAGGCGAGGAACTCCGGTGGAGGTTTTAGAGTCGGTCGCCTCCTCGGACCTGATTGTGGCCACGGGAAATATCGAGTATCACTACTATGCAGGCTACAGCGGTGGGGCAAAGGCCATCTTACCCGGGGTGAGCTCCGAGGCCTCGGTGATTAAAAATCACGAGCTGATGAGGGATCCCGCGGCAACCACCGGGAACCTGAAAAGCCCCGTCCGTCTGGATATGGAGGAGGCTGCCCGCATCGCAGATCTGGATTTCATCCTGAACACCGTCTTGAACAGCAAAAAGGAGATAGTCCTGTCCACTGCGGGCGACTGCATAAAGGCGCATAGAGTGGGAGCGGAGGCGGTGGACCGGATGTATCGCCGTCCGGTGGAGCCGGCGGAGATCGTGGTCAGCTGTGCCGGAGGCAGGCCCAAGGACCTCAATTTATTCCAGGCCCAGAAGGCTCTGGACAATGCCAAGAATGCCGCCCTGCCCGGTGGCACCATCATCCTCCTGGCGGAGTGCTGCGAGGGGCTAGGCCATCCGGTCTTCGAGCGCTGGGCCTGTGAGGCCTCCTCTGCCGAGGACTGCTGGGAGAGGTTCGGCAGAGAGTACGAGTTCGGTGGGCACAAGGCGGCCTTCCTGGCCAAAGAGTCCATGGAGCATCATCTGATCCTGGTCTCATCTATGCCCAGGGATACGGTTGAGATGTGCTTTATGAACCCGGCCAGGACTCTGGATGAGGCTTTGGCCATAGCTAAAGAGAGGCAGGGCAGGGATGCGAGGATGCTGGTGATGCCCTACGGAAATCTGACCCTGGCGGTGGAGAAATAGGCAATATTTTAAATATATTTTTGGGCTTGCATCCAGCGACTTAGCTTATTTGCATTTTCCTAAAGTCCTTAAGAAGCTAGCAAAGTCCTCCGCGGAAATATCAGATATCTTAAGCGCAGCATGGAGTTCCTCGTCCTCTAGCAGACGACTTATTAGCCCTTTCGAGGTATCTTCATCATACGCATTATCATGATGATCAATATTTATAAAAATAACATATTCTTTGAAGATAAGGAAAACAATAACGAAATGATCAGAGATATGCAAGGCACGAAAACCTCTGAGGTTATGGCTCTTAGGTTCGCCTATTTCTGGATTTTGGCGAATGCCTTTCATTTTATTTATAACCTGTACTTTAAAAGATCTATTCTTACCAGTTAATTTAGAGAATTTTTTATCAAAGTAGGTCGTTGTGATAGATTTATATGCCATTTGGAATTATGCAATTGCAACCTAAAGATTCATCAGATGGTCTTCCAGTTCATCATCGTTCTCGAAGACAATATAACGACCTTTAGAAAAATCTTTTAGGCTCTCCACTATTCCCTCAAGGAAGTCATCCTCAGCCTTTGTTGCTCTTGCGTTGGTAATCACTTCTTTTGCTTTCTCAAGGGGATCTGAGCACGCCATATCTAATAATCTCCTCGTTTTAGTATTTATATCCGTTGTCGTCCGATCAATAAAAGGTCTTTTTATGGTCGAGAGGTGCTTTATGAACCCGGCCAAAACTCTGGATGAGGCTTTGGCCATGGCGAAAGAGAGGCAGGGCAGGGATGCGAGGATGCTGGTGATGCCCTACGGAAATCTGACCCTGGCGGTGGGGAAATAGAATTATCGATTTTAAATTGTTTACACTTCGTGCTATGAATTCGTTTTTTGTGTCATAAATTAATTGACTGTCAAGCCCTGATAGTATTGATATTGGTGAATGACAATGAAAGGCGAAAATACATCAGATCTGGTCATAACGCGCATAATCGATGCCCCCCGTGAGCTCGTATGGAAGGCCTGGACCCAACCCGAGCATATCATGATATGGTGGGGGCCGAAAGATTTTACCACACCAGTCTATTCGGTGGATCTGCGCGTGGGCGGTGAATCCTTCAGTTGCATGCGATCGCCCGACGGGAAGGACTATTGCGGCAAAGGCACATATCTGGAAATCGTTCCTTTCGAGCGACTGGTATTGACGGACTCATTCGCAGATGAATCGGGCAACATCGTCCCCGCCTCCTACTACGGGATGAGCGGGGATTTCCCTCTGGAAATGAGGATAACGTTATTGCTCGAAGAGCATGATGGTCAAACAAGGCTAACCCTGAGACATTCCGGCATGCCGGTGGGAGTGGAGAGAGAGGGTGCAAGGCAAGGCTGGAATGAATCCTTCGATAAGCTTGCCAGCTACCTTGATAAGGAAAAATCTACAATTTCTGTAGAGTCCGGGGAGAATGTCCCAGCGTTTGATTTTCCTTCTGATCGGGAGGTCGTAGTAACCCGCTTCTTTGATGCCCCGCGAGAGCGGGTCTTCCAGGCGAGCACAGATCCGGATCTTATTCCCCTGTGGTGGGGACCGGAGAGCTATACGACCAGGGTGGAAAAAATGGATATGAGGCCTGGGGGAGAGTGGCGTTTCGTCCAGAGAGATAATGAGGGCAACGAATACGTCTTTAAGGGAGTTTATCGAGAGGTCGTACCGCCGGAGAGGGAGTCTCATACATTCGAATTTGAAGGCATGCCCGGACACGTACTGATTGAGACCTCGACCTTCCAAGAGTTTAACGGCAAGACGAGGTTGACGATCTCTGAACTCTTCCAGAGCAGAGAGGACCGCGATGGCATGTTCAGCACGGGAATGAAACAAGGTGCAACGGAAAGCATGAACCGCATGGAGAAGCTGCTCAAAAGATAATTCTAGCGGATAAACTATTTCCGTTGAAAAATCCCAGGCAAATATAGAATGTGGCCCGAGGAGCAGATCGAAAAAAAATATGAGGACGGCATTGACGAGGCGGCCCTCAAGGATGCGGTGATCATCAGGAGGATGAAGGCCCAGGACCTGGAGGCAGCTTTAGATATCGATAGAGAGGTCTTTGGAGGCTATGACCCGAACATATTCGCCGCTTTTTACGAGTACCACCCTGCCACCACCCTTGCCGCGGAGGTTAACGGAGAGCTGGCGGGCTTCATCCTGGGATTCAAGCATGCTCCCTTCGAGGGCCGGGTCTTCTGGCTGGCAATAAGGCCGCGGTACCAGGGCCGGGGGATAGGCATGAGGCTGATGCTCGCCATCCTCAAGGCATTCCGCAATATGGGGGCATTGGGTGCCACCCTGGAGGTCAGAGTAAGCAACAGAAAGGCCCAGTCTCTTTACGCAAACCTGGGATTCCAGATGCTGGCCATCTGGCCCTCTTACTACACCGATGGGGAGGCGGCCTTCATCATGAAAGCCCGTCTCTAAGAAGAATGCCCGTCTCTAAGAAGAATGCTCGTCTCTAAGAAGAGTGCGCGTCTCTAAGGAATCATTGAACGCAGCCAAAAGCGGCTGGCACAATCACTCCAGACCCCGAGCGGTCAGCCTGAACTCCGCCAATCCTCCTTCCGGCAAGGAGCGGTGCTTCATCAGCCGGGCGCGCCGCAGGCCTTCTCCGGTCTTCTCCAGAAAGATTATCGCTTTGCACATGTGCTCCAGATACGTCCCGCCCAATGGTCGCAGGGTATTGGCTTCGATATCGGTATAGACCTGATTGGTTATGACCACAGGAATCCTGTGCCTCCGGGCGATCTCCTGCAGCTCTGAGAGCTGGACGGTCAGAGCTCGACGGGCAGGCCTGCTGTCCTCCGCCTCCAGGAGCATGCGGTAAAGCGACGTCGCCGAATCGAGAACAACCAGCCCCAGGTCCCTGCCGGCGATCTTGGATGCCTCCCTGATGGCCATCGCCTGCTGCTCGAGGCTCATGGGCTCAAAGATCATGATCTTGGCCGCCATCTCTGCCGCACCCGGTCCGGCAATCTGCTTGAACCTCTCCGCGGAGAATCCTTCAGTATCGATGAAGATCACTCGATATCCTCGAGCCACCGCGGCCACCGCCAGCTGCAGGACGATGTTGCTCTTCCCTGAGCCAGACTCACCATAAAGCTCAGTTATTATGCCCGACTCAAATCCCCCGCCCAAAAGGAGGTCCAGGCTCTGGCAGCCTACAGGCAGTCGCTCAAGCATGCTCATAGAAATCAAGTTGCATATCCATCAATTGCATATCGCTCAATTGCATATCGCTCAATTGCATATCGCTCAATTGCCTATCTCTTATGGGCGAAATCGTCGATCCGGTCCATCAGCCTTTCCATCGCCTCTATCTCCCTGGAGTTGCCACAGCGATTGATTATCCTCTGGGTCTTTATCAGCTCCTCAAAATAGGAATCAGAACGCAAAGACATATAGCGGGTTGCTGCCACCGCTGCTTCTATCACCAGATTAGCCCCCGGTTGATGGCCCGAAAGTCCTTTCTCAATAGCTCCCCTTTCACCGGCTCGATATTGGCGATTATGATATCCGAGGCGAAGGGATCGCATTCGAATAGCAGCCAGGCCTCGGTATCCTTCAAGATCGGCAGGCCATCGCTATGGGTGAAGTACTCCGGGGGCAGGTCCTCCAAAGCGGTCTCCGCGAAGATCCAGGCATCGTGGGTGACATTGGCCACAAACCATTTCCTGGTGAGGATATTCTCATAGGTGTGAGTCCCTAAAAACAGACGCATATACAGGCGGTCCTCACTCCTGATTATGCCCATAGGAGCAGCATTAATTCTGCCGTCGGTCTCTGTGGTGGCAATTACCTCGTTTATGCCCTCTAATATTCCCAGCTCATCCAGAGCCTCTTTGCCATAGAACATGATCAAAACCGCAAGTTCCTCAGAAGGGAGATAAATAAAGATGCCGCAATCAGGTCTGCGGTGGAGCCGGGATTAATATCCCCTTCCAAGAGGTCTATGTCCATCTGCCGGGCTTTATCCAGGGTCGGATCAAGAAGCGCTTCCGCTGCCCGGCGGGAGACCTGCAAAGCTTTTTCCCTTCCGAACTTGGCGGAAATAAGGCTGTCAGGCACCTGGGCCAGGGCTTCAAGAAAGACCCTGACCACACCATCATTGAGGCCGTGTATGGATATCATCTCCTGCATCCTTCTGGATAGCATGAATGATCGCTCATAGTCCGTGGCCCATTCGCGAGCCACAATATCATGATCCACCGAAAGCCCCATCAGATCGAGAAGCGATCGGTTGCCTTCAATCAGCTTCTTTTCCCAATCCGGATCCTTCAGGCTGAACTCATCCACCTGCACCACTCTCGCCCCCGCCAGATCAAAAGCCCGATAGAATTCTTTCGCATCCTGGACGGTGGTGCTCCTCAGCACCCTGGCCAGCTCCTCCTCAAGCCGGTCATCCGGCCCATCGCCAGGCTCATCCGCCTGTTCATGAACTGCCGCCTGTCCAGCAGCCAGGGCGATAGGGATCATGAGCACCAGGGAGCCGAAGTGAGTGTTGCTCCTAAGGTTCCAGTCCTCCCAGGCCTGCACCCCTTCCAGGATAAGCGAGCCGGGGCTCCCTTCGCCCCTCGCCGCCTTCCTGAAGACGGGATAAGCAGAGACTGCGCTGGTCAGGAAGTGATGAAAACCGATATCAGAAAAATCGTGGCAGCGATCGACATTTCCAGGCTTGGGGCTGGAGGACAGCTCGAAGAGCATGGCCAGAACTGCGCATTGGGCCACTCGATCTGATAACTCAACAGATACCTGGCCGATTCTGTCCCCGGATTCACTCATAAGCGATCAGTGGATCTTGGGCAGGATCTTCTCTGCCAGCTTCTTTTTCAGTTCCATGTACTCCTTTTCCGATAGACTTGCCCTGGCCAGAGCCTCTTCCCGCAGGTAGCAGGGCTTGCTGATCTTGCAGCACCAGACCAGGCTTCCAAAGCAGGTGCCCTCTCCCTTCTCCAGAGGAGTGCCTTTGGCAGCAGCGATCTTCCGGTTCACAAACTCCTCCGGAGTGAGGCCTGCTCTTTTCAGGGCGCCGAAAACCGCGCAGTTTTTGACCGGAGGACAGCAGAAGGTCAGGCCGCGCAGGTCTCCGCCGGCGCAGATATGCTTGGGAGCATTGCACCAGCCGCTCAGGGAATCATACTCTATCATCGCCCCGGAGAGCCACTGGACGAACTCAGGATCCGCTCCGCGCAGAGATACAATTTCTGCCCCCATGGCCAGGAGGTTTCTGGCATCCTCGAAGTCTCCCACATCCGCCAGGGCCATTATCGCCGGACCGCGAACATCGGCTGCCTTCTTGACCAATTTCGGGCTGACTCCGTTCAGGCCACGCAGGTCGAGGTGAATCAGGTCCAGCTCGCTCTCGTTGAGCTTTTCGAGTAGAGTATTGGATAAATCCTCTGGCCTGATTCTGAGGGATAGGGTGACTCCGGAGCGCTTCAAAAGAGGTATCAGTTCCAGCAGCCTGATTGGGTCCCGAATGCTTGACATCTTCAGCTCAAGCAGACAGAGGTTCTGGGCAGCTATTCTCGCCGCCTCCAGCAGGGGCTCGTCCTCTGAGCAGGTTGCACACAGGCCCAGGGCTGCAGTACGGCCTGATTCTCCTGCCTTTTCGCTTTTAGCGCTCTGCCTATCATGTATGTATCTGGGATATTTGCCCTGCCCTGACTCCCTTCCAAAAGCCTTTGCTTCACATCGGTCAGACGGGATTGGATCTGGGAAGGACTGACGACATCGAGGTCAAAGCCATCCAGCAGGATTAAACCGGCTAGATTGTCAGTCTCCGGACGGTTATGAGAAGAGATAACGGCAATGGGATTATCAATGTGTAAATATCCTACTTCAACCATCAGCAAGGCAGTACTGCCGCATATGATATCAGTCTTTCGCCTCCTGGCCTATGTCACCTTTACTATGCCACCTTTATATTGGAGAAAATCCAATCACTTCCCGTGATACAATGGTGATCTTCAAAGCAGATGCTGATGTAAAGGCTATTGTTCAGGGATCAGAGGACCTGGAAAAGCATCCCATAGTGGCCAAGGTCAAGGGCTCTGGAAAGGACGGGGCGCTGAGCGTTCAGGTGGCAGGAGACGGAGCCAGCCCCATATCCGCCCGGATATCTGGCGACTCTCAAAATCCAATTTCTATCGAGCCCATCAAGCTGGCTCCAATCACTGTGGTCCCGGACCTCAAAGAGGTCGCCCAGACGGTAGACTTCGGATCCATTATCGGCGCTCTCACCCGGCTATCCGAAGGAGTGAAGGTGAATGTCGCCAACTCGGATGCCCCCCTTTCCATCGCTCTGGGGAAGATCCCCGTGGACCTGACTATATCTGTGTCCTCACCCACCCAGGAGACCGTCTTCAAGGTGGAGATTAAAGGAACCATAGGAGAGTAAGATAATCATTCCTATAGTCCCCTCATGGCTGGTCACTCTCGTGGTAGCCGCTCTTCCAGTCTCCGAGGTCCGGGGAGCCATACCGCTGGCCATTGGATATTACGGATACTCATGGGATCAGGCATTTCTCATATCCGTCCTGGGAAACCTGCTGCCAGTAGTTCCTCTGCTTTTATTCCTGGGTCCAGTATCCGATTACTTGCGGCGTTATACTATCGGCGATAGGTTCTTCACCTGGCTGTTCGCCCGCACCCGCAATAAGTCCATCCAGAAGCATGAGAATTTCGGATTGGTCGCCCTGACCGTCTTTGTGGCCGTGCCCCTTCCCATGACCGGGGCCTGGACGGGCTGTGCTATTGCCTTTCTCCTGGGGTTCAGATTCCTGCCCGCGTTTGCCGCCGTGGCGACAGGAATTCTAATCGCGGCCAGCATTGTGACCGCCACGGTGATGGGGATAAAGATCCTCGTTTTTTGAAGATGAAAAGGGTTGAGGCCATCGAGGAGGATGAAGTATCCGTGGCCCACTCCTTGCTCTCTTTTGCCTTACTATCTTTTACCTCTCCTTACCCTCCCGTTCCCATCTCCTTACCACCCTCGTTCCATATCTTATTCTCTCTTTATCCTCTTTTGGCCTTGGAGATATACCACCAGAGGAATAAGTTGAAATAGCAATAGATACAATATATTAATGAGGTGAGACTATAGGCGAGACAGCTATCCATGTATGTATCGCTCCTGTAACCACCCGATACAACCAAGACGATCCGCCTGTTTTCCTTTCACTGCTGCCATATTGTTTCTAGCAGGCCAAGCGGCGGTGACATGCACTGTGGTGGCCAAACTTAATTCAATTTTTTTTAGCATTGTCCATTCTTTGGTCTTATGTCAAACGAATTGCTGTATTCGGCTCCTTTGCCAGAGGGGAATAGACGCCGGAAAATGGTATCGATATCCTGGTCAAGCTAAAAGATCCCGATAGTGGTCCCAGATTAGGTCCGGGATGGTTAGACCTCGAAGAGATTCAGAGGGAATTGGTCTATTCGTGCGAGCTGATTTTCAGTGGGCGCCGCGAGTCGGCCCTTCGGGCGACAGGTAACGGGGCCCCTCAAAGCCAGAGAGATCGGAATTTCAGTTGATCGGTTTTTGCATTGAGATATATTAAAGCGAAAATTCGCCAGGCGGGCCCAGATGAAAGTTTGAACTGCTTTTGAGAGGCTCGAAGGCTCTCAAACGTCAGCATAGTTGAGTTCCTGAATCCAGGCTGTTATCAAGGCTAAGTATTGATCTACATAGACTGTTTTTTTTTTGTGCACGCCGCGAGTCGGCCTGCTGGCCTCCCGCGCTATGCCCTGGCCCCCTCAACGCCGGGGAGGCTTGGATACAATCGTGACAGGCCGTTGAAGGGTTTGGGCGGCAATGATACTAATTTTCTCGGATGTAGAATGAAAAGGCAATATGAGATTCATTTATAAGGACAGATTGCCCTCAAAATTTTATAATTAATGTAGTATTCGCCAGGCGGGCTGGAGGCCACGCCTTTTAATCCCGGCAGGTACATAAATGATGCACATCATGAGAGTATGAAGCAATTGTTGCTCTGAGCAAATATGCTCCAATTGGGCCGGGATGATCAATTGCGCACCGCTATCGCCCGCACGAGATCCCACGCTCTTTTGAGACTGCAGATGCTTCTTATTGTTGCTGCCAGCGCTGCTCAAGCTGCCTGTCCTGCCCTACGCGAATATAATAATCCTATGAATTCTATAAGGATGATACGTCCCGTGCTCAAGGAGCCGCCCGAAAGCTTCATGGCCCCTGCAGATAGATATAGAGCCCGATTATGGTAATAGTGCTATGCAATGATGCCGAGATCGAGGTCCCGGATGGCGAGATCTGCCAGATCTGCGGCTGCGAGCTGGAGGAGTTCGACGAGGTCACGGGCACAGGGATTCACGGGTACTATCACTGGATCTGCGTCGATCATGTGGATGCCTGAGAGGCTCGCTTTATGTGGTGATTGCCTCCTCGCCCCCATTTCGGCCCAGGCCAGGAGGAATGCGGATGGCAAGATTCATAAACCAGCAGGTGATTGCATTATCCTCGATCTGCTAAAAGTCGATCGGATCAAAGCGGATCGTATGCGGGGATAACCAAGCCAGGCCAACGGTGATAGACTCAAGATCTATTCTCGCAGGAGTTCAAGGGTTCGAATCCCTTTCCCCGCATAAAATCATTTCAGGGAATAACGGTTTTTAGAGTAAAATTTCCCAATCGATTACCAGTAAATTGGATCGAAGTTTTCAGTTCTCTCCTGCCTCCTGCTACCAAAGACAAAACACCTGAACAGCCCGGGCTGATACCTGCACGTTGTGAACGACACGGGCAGGACGCATCGCAATTCCGTCCTGCCAGGGGCCCGTCCTGGTGCCCTGGATCCCCACCATCAGGGCCGGGATAAAGTGTGAGGGTTCACCTCATCCTGTCACGATTGCGTCGTAACTCCCGTTAACTCTCCAAGTTAGCGAGACCAACCTGAAGGTCTGGTATTCGTGACCCTCCGCACACGCGAAGAATTTTCTAAAGCTGTTGCTCTGGTGGTGTATAACCGGTAACTTCACCAATCCAGGCGATGAAATCTTCCGGATCCTCATTAGCTAAGTGCCTCGCGTCCCAATAAAGTGAGATATTTACATCCTTGCCTTTGTTCTCCAGGATGATAGCAAGATTGGTGATGACAGAAAGCGCGGTGTTCGTGTCATTGGTACCATGGCGGATCCACCAGTAATTGGCACAGCCGCTGCAACAATCCTGGGAGATGAAATACATGGGATTCATCAGGTTCACCACCGTTTTCAGGTCGTTGTCAATCTCAGCACTCGGGTCACCGGTGGTTTGCCTCATGCTGTAGTTTGTGAAATGACGTGCATTGGTCGTTTCATTGCCAAACACAATGTTCTCAACCGCTAACAGATTAAAGGCGTCAAAAGCCGGAAGTTTCTTCACCCTATAAAGACTTTTCGGCATAATCTTCAAAGGTAAATGTGGCTGAATTGCCAGTGATAGACCAGGTAATCCAGGATCTGGTATCCAGATATGCTTCACGTTCTTCATCGCTCAAGTTAATCAGGTAACTGTTCGCGGAAGGAATCAGATAAGTCTGCACCAGATAAGCACCATAGTTGTCGGCTGTGATGGTTTCTGAATCAATTTCACCTTGAAGATTCAAAGACGCCTGATACTCGGCAAAAGCATTTTTTAAAATCTGAGAACGGCCCTGGTTCACCAGTCCGCCGTTAGGACGAGGCGTCTCTCTGAACTCCCATTCATAAGCCAGATCGGCATGTTCCAGATCGGTAATCGGACAGAAGGCGGCGCAGGCATAAATGCTATCATCCTCTTCGGCAGCACCAAGCTCCTCCAAATATGTATCATATAGATGGCTGTTACCGGAAGCTCCAAGGAGCGCGGAAAGGGCGCCTCCCGCACTGCCGCCAGATGAGATAATCCATTCTGCATTGCCGGGCATGATCTCGTCGTTATGGCGAAGGTAGCGAACCGCGGCCTTCAGATCCACGATGGCAGCAGGCGCCTTGCCATAGTAAATGCCGTCTTCAAACTGATTATCACTGCCACGGCAGCCAGACTCGACCACCACATAGCCCGCTGCCAGAGCGAGACGGGAGTTATTATTGGTCAAGCCCCTGGCGCAAACAGAGGCGGACCTATAGCCGTAAGCTGAATTTACGAAAAGGATGGGGGCATTCGTGGCATCAACATCCTCGCAATCAATCCTGACAGGAACCATGACATTCATACTCTGATAATCTGTATCCACAGGATTGGCGACATAGGTGATGTGCTGATATAGGCGGTAAGTGACTTTTACGTCACCGTCGCTCAAGGTATTCACAGTCACATTTCTCTCAATATAATCATCCACGGGAAACTGTAAAGGATCACCGCTGTCTTCTGCTTCCTTGCCGACAGCTGTGGCTAACATCACCAGTATTAAAAACAACGCACTGGTTGGTATCATTCTTCTCATTTTATTTTAGCCTCCGATTGGTTTATTAGAGATAGGGAAAAAGTTTCAAAGATCTCGGCAAAGAATATCTTACGGCTCTCATTCTCCGAGACCTCTTGCCGCCTTTGGCGCGCGCTCCTGCGCCCGCGAGCGACGAGGGCAACTGCCCCCTTCTCTTAGCCCGCTTGCTCTCAAAGCCTTATTGTCTGCAGATGAATACTGCTCTCATAATCTGTCAGATCAAATTTCCTGAGGAAAAAGCTCTCAATAATATAATGATTGTTTAGTATATTTAAAGTTTTCTTTTGAGTAGATGAAGGTCTCCCGAGAATATTATATCAAGAACCTTGGGGGCAGTTGCCCGATATTTGAAGATAGTGTTTCTCAATGATAGTGTTTCTCAATATGACTTTCATGATAGTAAGTCGAATTGTGTCAATGCTAAATTTATGTCGCAATATCCCCTCGCATTTAAAAGTCCTTACACTGGAAAAATGGCATTCGGTTTAGCTCAAAGGCTGCCCGGAGCTCGGGCACAGCTTCTTTCCTTGCGAGTCGAATTTAGCTGCCCTGCGGAACACCTGGACGGCTCCGGGCCTATACACGCACGTCGTGAACGACACGGGTGAGATGCAGCGCAATTCCGTCCTACCAACGGCCCGTCCAGGTGGCCTGGATCGCCCACCTTCAGGGCCGTGACAAAGTGCAAGGGTTCACCTCATCCTGTCAAGACTGCGTCCTAACTCCCGTTAACTCTCCAAGTTATCGAGACCAACCTGAAGGTCAGGGGTATTCGTGAACCTCTGCCCATCCGAAGCAGGAAAGCTCAAAAGGATTTTTATCATCGTTGCAGATATAAATGGCAGTATCGATCCTCAATTGTGGGCAAATGACCTGCCTCTCGTATGCTATCGATTTCTTGAATATCATCCCTCCTGTCCCTTTCTCGCCCGAAATCCTTTTGAAGAAGCCTTTTATACCTTGATCCAGGATCAATTTTGGAGATCGGCCAGAATGGAGTTTACAGCGCAGGAAAGGTATGAATTTAAGCGTCTTCTAGACGGCCTCCGGAGCAAGAAGGGCAGGGGCACGGAGCTCATTTCCCTCTATATCCCTCCTGACAAGCAGATATCCGATGTCACCAGCCAATTGCGGGAGGAGTACGGACAGGCATCCAACATCAAGTCAAGAGTAACCAGGCTCAGCGTCCAGGGCTCCCTCGAGTCAGCCATGTCCAGGCTCAAGCTCATACCCAAACCCCCTGAGAATGGCGTCGTCGTATTTATCGGCAGCGTGGACATAGGGGCTAACCGCACAGAGCTCTTCAGCACCGCCCTGGAGCCGCCTGACCCCATAGTCACCTACAGATATCACTGCGACTCATCTTTTTATCTGGAGCCGCTGGAGGAGATGCTGGCCGACAAGAGGACCTTCGGGCTCATCGTCCTGGACAGGCGCGAGGCGGCAATCGGTCTGTTGAAAGGGAAATATGTCGAGCCCCTCAAGACCCTGACCTCTACCGTCCCGGGCAAGCAGAGGAAGGGCGGCCAGTCCAGCCACAGGTTCCAGCAGCTTCGTCTGATCGCCATTCATGATTTCTACAAGAGAATAGGCGATTCGGCCAATGATGCATTTCTGAGCATTGATCCCAAGGACCTGGAAGGAATCCTGATCGGCGGTCCTTCTCCCACCAAAGAGGAATTTGCGGAAGGAGGCTTTCTGCATCATGAGCTGCAGCGAAAAGTCCTGGCGGCTCTGGATGTCTCTTACACCGACGAGTCCGGGCTTAATGAGCTGGTGGATGCCGCTCAAGAGCAGCTTGTGGACCTGGAGGTCACCCAGGATAAAGAGGTCATGCGCCGGTTCATGAGGGAACTGGTCTCAGACAAAGGCCTGGCGGCATACGGAGAGAAGGAGGTCCGCCATAACCTGGAGCTTGGGGCAGTGGATGTTCTTATCCTCTCCGAGGACCTGAGGAATACCAGGGCCAAGATCGTCTGCACCAACCGAAGCTGCGACTTTACCGACAGCCAGACCCGTAGCAGCTCATCTGAGCCTTTGGGCAGCTGCCTGAAGTGCCACAGCCCTCTCTCCATAGAGGAGGAGACGGATATCGTGTCCGACCTGTCCAAGCTCGCCGACCTGAGCGGGGCAGAGGTCAAGATCATCTCCACGGAGTTCGAGGAAGGGGCGCAGCTCTTCAAAGCCTTTGGCGGCATAGCAGCAATACTCAGGTACAAGACCAGCCACATATAGAGGCGAAGATAAGAGGCGATGAGAACGATCGAGGTTACAGTCTATTCCGCTGTCCAGCTTACCGAAAAGGTCGAACGGGTTGTCTCGGCCATTGAAAACCTATTTCCTGGCCTGATAATGGATATTCGCACCGATCGCATCGACGCCTATGACGGCCCCCAATCCCTGAGAAAGCTGCACCAGCTCCTCAGGAGCCAGAAGATTCTGGATGCGGCTCGATCCGTTTTGCAGCGGGGTCTTAGCGGCAATACCATCCAGTTTAATCTCAGCAAGCAGGCGGCCTATATGGGCATAGTGAGCTTTCCTGTACAGGAGGAGCCCTTAGGCTCACTGAATATCCAGATTCAGTTCCCAGAAGGGGTGAGGGTCATCGACTGGCTGGCACCGGTCACAGAGAATGGGGAGCCAGTAGAGGAGATCGATTTATTCGAAGGCATGCCCGATAGCGGATCAGATAGCGGATCAGATAGCGGATCAGATAGCGCATCAAATAACGCAGTGGAGGAGGATGTTTAGCTTTTCATCAAGCAAGCTGGTGGACAGGCCCTTTGACTGGGCCTATCAGCTGGAGGATCTGGGATATAGCGGCTGGGAGATCGTAAATGAAGGCAGGCAGAGGCTTACTGCAGAGAATCTTCCCGAAGCCAAAAAGATCGTAGAGACGACAAATTTAACAATCACCATTCACCTGCCCTATTCTGACCTGAATTTGGCCTCAGTCAACCAGCCCATCTGGGAGGAGACGGTGCGGCAGATGAAGACCTGCCTGGACCTCGCAAGCGATTTTGCCCGCCTGGCGGTGGTCCATCCCGGCCATTTCTCTCCCCTGGGAATGCATATGCCGGATGCTGCCTGGCTGCAGAACATCAAGGGAATCCAGGAGATCTGCGACCATGCCCAGAATCTGGACATGAGGGTAGCCGTCGAGAATATGGTGAATATGCCTGCCATCCTGGGGAGGCGTCCGGAGGAGATGGAGGGCATAATTGAGACCGTGGACCGGGAAAACCTGGGGTTCATCTTCGATATCGGCCATGCCAATACCAATGGAAATGTGGAGGAATTTTTAAAGCTCCGGGATAAGATAGTCCACATTCATGCCCATGACAACCACGGAGAGAGGGACGAGCACCTGCCGGTGGGAAATGGCACTGTGCCCTGGAAGAAGGTGGCGGCCGCACTGAACGGCTACAGCGGCCGAATAGTCACTGAATCGCGCTCGCTGGAAGAGGGGCAGAGGTCAGTGAACCGACTCAAGAAGCTGCTAAATGGGACATAGCCAAATGATATCCAGATTCGAAGATATTTCTGAGAAACTGCTCAAGAGCTTTGATGACAAGGACCGGGCTCGCGAGGAGGCTTTGGTCCTCTCCCGGAAGGTCATACGCCTGTGCTCTTCCTCCATCAGATCGGTGCACAGAAGCGAGCTTCTGCCGGCCAAAAAGCTCATCGATGAGGCAAAAGGCGAGCTGGAGAAGATCCGCCTCCTTTTAAAGGACCACCAGGATGTGCGCTACGCCGGCTTTGTGGACGGGGCAGAGCAGGAGTTCGCCGAGGCCCTGACAGTTCATTCCATCATCACCAGACATGAGATCCTGAGCCCGGATGAGGTGGGAGTGGAATTGGTGAACTATCTGGCAGGTCTAGGCGACGTGTGCGGCGAGCTTCGCCGTCATATTCTGGACCTCATTCGCTCCGGCAGGGCAAAAGATGGCGAATACTATCTGGAGATCATGGAAGAGATCTACTATCTGCTCATGCTATTCGACTATCCGGATGCCATAACCAGAGGTCTGAGGAGAAAGAGCGATCTTGCCCGGTCCATGCTGGAGAGAACCCGTGGAGATCTCACCAATGCCCTGGAAGTATCCAGAATGGAAGCATCATTGCTTAATAATCACTATTCAAAATAATGAACTCAAAAAGCCTTAAATCATGAAATCACGGAGAAATCATGGAAATATCACGGAGTTTTAAATCATGAAGTTTGATCCCAATCAGATCAGGGAGGCGGCCCGAGAGGATTTCGATAAGACCTGGCAGCAAGGAAGAGAGTACCTTGGCCGGCCGTCCTTAAATCAAAGATATCCGCGAAACAGCTATTCTTTCGGCTCAGTTCACCCCATATTCGATACCGTTCAAAAGCTGCGAGAGGCCTATATTCGCCTCGGATTCAATGAGGCCATGAATCCGATAATGGTCGAGGCTCAGGATGTCTACCGCCAGTTCGGCTCGGAAGCTCTTGCAGTGCTTGACAGGTGCTTTTACCTCGCCGGTCTGCCCCGGCCGGACATAGGCATATCGGACGAGAGGATCGGCCAGATAAACGCCCTCCTTGGCCGGGAGCTTTCGGTCGAGGAGGTGGAGGCCTTCCGCCAGATCCTCCATTCCTACAAGAAGGGCAAAGTTGAGGGCGACGACCTGGTAGGAGAGATCGCTCATGTCCTTTCTGCTCACGATGCTCTGATCGGCACCGTGCTGGAGAAGGTGTTTCCGGAGTTCAAGGGCCTGAAAGCAGAGGCCACCACCCGCACCCTGAGAAGCCATATGACCAGCGGCTGGTTTCTGTCCCTCTCCAACCTCCATTACCGCCAGAAGCTGCCCATCAGAGCTCTTCTCTGTGGACCGATGCTTCCGCCGGGAGCAGGCAGAGGATGCCGCCCGCCTGATGAGCTACTACTCGGCCAGCTGCGTGATCATGGATGAGGATGTCTCCATAGAGGACGGGAAAGCGGTTGCAGACGGCCTGCTCAGTCAGTTCGGCTTCCAGAAGTTCCAGTTCCGGCCGGATGAAAAGAGGAGCAAGTACTACGTCCCCGGCACTCAGATCGAGGTCTTTGCTTATCATCCGGGACTGGTCGGCTCGGCCACCAAGTACAGCAGCGGCTGGGTGGAGGTGGCGACATTCGGCATCTATTCGCCCATTGCCCTGTCCCAATACGATATTCCCTATCCGGTCATGAACCTGGGCCTGGGAGTGGAGAGGATCGCCATGATCCTGCATAACTCTCAGGATGTCCGGGCGCTCTCCTACCCCCAGTTCCAGAGCAACTGGGAGCTCTCGGCACGGGAGATGGCCCAGATGATCACCATTGATAAGGCCCCCTGCACTCCAGAGGGTCAGGCAATAGCCGAATCGGTGGTCGGGGTGTGCCTGGAGCAGGGCGATACTGCCTCTCCCTGCGAGTTTCCTGCCTGGGAGGGAGAGCTCTTCGGCAGGCATATTCAGGTCTCGGTGGTCGAGCCGGAGGAGAACACCAAGCTCTGCGGCCCGGCTGCCCTCAATGAGGTCGTGGTCCATAAGCAGAACGTCATGGGCATCCCCCGCACCTCCCGCTGGGAGGAGGCGTTCAATGAGGGAGTGACCACAGGCATTCGATTCATCGATTCCTTTGCCGCTCTTGCTGCCTATGAGGTCGAGGCGGCGGCGATGAATGGCCAGGAGTCTGAGACCAGAGCGCGGATTGTGAGAAGCCCGGCGGATATAAACATCAAAATCCACCCAGCTCTGGAGAGGTACATCACCAGCTACAAGCACAAGATGGACCTGAGGGGACCGGTTTTCACCACGGTGAAGAGCAAATTGATCTGAGGTGATCATGAAGGACGCATCATCCAATGCCGCTGCCAAGAGGGAGGCAGGCGAGGCGGCGGCAGAGCTGGTCGGTAACGGCATGGTGGTGGGCCTGGGCACGGGCTCCACCGTCGCCTGGACGATAAAGAGGCTGGGAGAGAGAGTAAGAGAGGAGGGGCTGGACTTTTATGGCGTTCCCACCTCTTTTCAGGCCGAACAGCTGGCCATAGAATCCAATATCAGGCTCACCAGCTTAAACCAGCATCCAGTTCTCGATCTGGCCATCGACGGGGCAGACCAGGTGGACAGGGATTTGATGGTGATCAAGGGGGGCGGAGCGGCTCATACCCGAGAGAAGGTGGTATCCTGCTCGGCCCGAACTTTTGTCATCGTTGCCGACCAGTCCAAGTTTGTGGAAAGGCTGACCTGGCCGGTGCCAGTAGAGGTGATTCCCATAGCTTTTAGGCTGGTGGAAAGGCTGCTCGAGGAGATTGGAGGCAAGCCCGTGCTGCGACAGGGGTTGAGGAAGGACGGGCCGGTGATCACCGATAACGGCAACTTCGTTATGGACGTCGACTTCGGGACCATCGAGGAGCCATCGTCTTTAGCGGCCAGAATCAGCCCCATTCCGGGTGTGGTGGAGCATGGCATATTCGATAATCTGGATGAGCTGTATCTCGCCCGGGCGGGCGACGTGGTGAGAATTAGAAGAAAGGATTGATTACTATTAAATAATAGAGGAACATAACTCATCTTTAGAGTTGTATTAAATATGGCAAAACCTATCAGGCTAGGATTGGTTCTCGAAGGTGAAGCTGCGAAGGAGTTCTGGAAGAACGAAAAAGCCATTGAGTTTACCCCAAAACAGTTGGCCCTGTTTAAAGAAGCCAAGAAGATTTATAGAACCAATCGCAGCCGACTTTAATGGGCAAGAAAAGATCTCACCAGAGGAGCTTAGCATCGAGCCCTTAAGTGCTAGATTTAACTTGATGCCTTTCGATTCAGGCGATAAGGATCTAAATGAATTTTTGAAAGATGATGCGCTGGGCGAACAGCAAATCCTCCTTAACAAGACACATATCTGCTTTTGCAGAGATCGTGTAGCAGGCTATATTGCATTAGTCGCAGATTCTGTTCGAGTGGATCGCCTTGATGATGGCGAATGCCTAAATGCCAGCAAGTATCCTGTATATCCATGCCTCTTGATTGCTCGGCTTGCCGTGGATATAAGACTTCACGGTCGTGGACTTGGGACCTATTTGCTTCTGTTCGCCATAGGTGCAGCTCTCGATGGTCCGATAGGATGCAGATATTTGGTCGTGGACCCGAAAAAGGATTCAATTAAATTCTATGAGGATTTCGGATTCAGGTATCTGAAAAAGAGCAACAGAATGTCTTGAATATTCGGGAAGCTGCCACTCAGCTAAAACCTCTTGAATCGTTGGATCCCTGGATGGATGAGGAATGATTAAGGATTGATGGAGAGGATCAAAGGGAGATGAGCCTTCCTGGTAAGCTTTCGGGGCTGGTTTGTTAAAGCCCCGAGATCTCTCAGGGCCTCAGGGAATAGATCCTTGATCGCCCCTTCTTCTGCACATTGATCTTGCCTTCCCGGCCCAGCCAGCCCAGGGCGCCGTAGACATCTTCCGTCCGCAGGGCGGCGGCGCTGGCCAAATCCCTGGCCAACATCGGGCCCTTCAGATTGAGCAGGTCCCAAATGATGCCGGCGTTGATGCCGAATACCTGATCCACAGACTCCTCTGTCATTTCCCCTACCCTCCTGGCCGCTCTCTTCGGCTTAACCCCTGTCACTCCTGATTCGGCCATCCCTTTCTTCTTTTTAGACCTCGGTTTTCTTCACTGTTTCATTGGCCATCTTTTATATCCTCCAATATGTATCCTCTTTTTAATAGGACTTCTTTGAATTTAAGGTTATTCTGAGCCAAAATTGCACGTATATACTGATCCCGGCCCAAAAGCAATAAATACCGAGCACGATTATCTGAAGGCTCGTAATGTTTCTGCATAAAGGATGCAAGAGATCTATGGCTGGCGATTTTCTCAAAGGCTATTGCCTTTTCTATGCCAGGCTTTGCTCTCAAGATAAAAAGCCTTCCCGGAGATTGACATCGAATTCCCGGGATGGATTCCTGCCGATTCCCGCACGGCAAGTGTTGCTGCAAATCACTGCTTCGATCCTGACGGGAATCTCTAAATATTAAAATAAAGAATAGAGCAGGAAGATTTCGGAGGTCTAAATCATGCTTAATCGATTCAAAAATTCCCTGATACTGTTGATTGCCTTTTTCCTGGCTATCTCTGCCCCCTTTGCCATTGCTCTGGCTGAGGATGATAATGGTCCTGGGCACTCTATTGGCTCGGACGATTCTGATTGGTGGACCACATACCCTGACAAAAACGTCAACTCCGGCTCTGCTGTCGATCACC
The DNA here is from genome assembly GCA_963813075.1 of Methanotrichaceae archaeon. Taxonomy (GTDB): domain Archaea; phylum Halobacteriota; class Methanosarcinia; order Methanotrichales; family Methanotrichaceae; genus Methanothrix. The sequence goes on along the minus strand of CAWEXU010000007.1, from coordinate 23,934 downwards.
CGGACTGGGTCCTTGAGGCTCTAAAGGAAAAGCCCCTGATGATCCTGATCCACCAGAACAACTGCGTGCCATGCAAGACTCATGTCCCTAGAATAAATGATGCAGTACAAAAATATAAGGACGATATCCTGTACTACGATATTCTGGCTGAAGGGGACGGCTTTAAAAAGGCTCTGGAAATCCTCAATGTCTATAATCCCACAGGCAAAAAGCAATATGTTCCCACCACCATCTTCGTTACCCTGATTGAGAACGAGGATGGAGAGGTCGAGGTAGGCTGGCATGGCGAGGTCGATATCATGAGCACTGGACGAGATCGAAAGCTATGCAGAGGATTCCATTTATTACCATGAGCAAAATGCAGCTGACTGGGAGCAGTGATCGGCCCAATGGCAGTGAAAGAGGGGGCAGGTGATCTGAGCAGGCTGAGAGTGCAGAGATTGGACCCTGCACATTTTCTCATTTTGCTATTTTCCATTATTTCTATATTCTCACTCCTATCAATATCCCTATCCCTATTCGTCAGTCCCGCGCTGGCGGATGAAGTGCAGGCTCCGGACTTCAGCGCCACCAGCTGGGATCAAAAGAACTTCAATCTATCCGATTTCCGGGGCTCTCCGGTCGTCCTGCATATAACCAACATCGAGAACCCGCTTTGCATCGAATGCGAGGAGTCCCTCGTAGGGCAGGTAGAAGAGCTAGCAGCCCTCAAGGCCTCTGACCCCAGCGTTCAGATAGTCACCCTGAACCTGAGGAAGAATCCCTACTCCATGGATGGAAGGGAGCTGGCCCAGACCTGGTGGGAGGTCAATATAACCTGGCCCTGGACCGAGGACCTGGACCCCTATCCCATAGGCAGCAAATACCTGGACTACTGGACGGTGAGAGGCGGCTCCTCCAATCCCACCATCGTCCTTATCGATAAAGAGGGCAGGATCGGCCCGGTCTACCACGTCTACCGGGTAGGTGAGGGGGTAGAAGACGGGGTGCAGAAGGCGGACAGCCTCCTGGATGACCTGCAGGATCTAAATGAGAGCATACTCCTCGGGCAAAGGGGCGCTTCCTCGACCGGAGGGCAGGATGCCGGCCCGGAGGCAAGAAACGGGTATCTCTCCACCCTCTGGACCAGGATGGAAAATGAGGTCTCAAGAAAGGATGTCACCACCTTTGGCATGTTCCTTCTGGGCATCTTCACCTCCCTTGCCCCCTGCTCCATCGCCCTGATGATCGCCGTGTTCTCTTATGTGATGACCGTTCGCAGGAAGGACGAATACCTGCGAGCCAGCGCCTCCACCTCAAGGAGGGATTCATGATCGGCATCGCCTTCACCCTCGGTATGGCGGTGGTCTTCTTTGTGCTCGGCCTGTTCATATCCCAGGTGGGGGTCTTATTCCGGGACTCAAAGATCTTCGACCTTCTGGCCGGGAGCATCATGGTCCTCCTTGGAATCAGCAGCTTCAAGCCCCTGGGGGAGACTCATCGAGCCGGTCACATCCCGGATTCGAATACATCAGGCTGGCACGGAGATGATGAAGCCATCCGATGGTCCAGGCTCATCCGAGCCCATAGAGGAGAAGAAGAGCCTGATGCAAAAGGCAGTGGAGTTCTCGCTGAACCTATTCCGCTATTCCGCATTCATCGGCGCCTTCACCCTGGGGATCTTCTTCGCCCTGGGCTGGGCTCCCTGTGCCCTCTCCATGGTGATGCCGGTCCTGATCTGGCTGGCTAGCCAGGACGTCGCCCCCCTAGTCGGTGGGACGATGCTCTTCTTCTTCGGCATCGGCCATGGAGTGCCCATCATCCCCTCTATCACCACCTTCTCCCGAATGGTGGGCGGCAGGATCGGGGAGCAGTACTAATCGCTGGAGAGTGGACCAGCAAGATCTTCGGGCTGCTGGTGACCCTGGGGGGACTGGTCTACGCCGCCAGGTATTTTGGATACCTGTTATGGTAAGGGTACAATAACGGCGCAGTAATTGCAGTGTGAGGATATCGAGAGGAAGGTGAATTACATTTCGACCATGCTGGAAAGCCTGCAGGAGATTGTGGGGGAGAGGGTCTCCTCCTCGCTGGCGGAGAGGTGCTGCTACTCCTCAGACGCCTCCCAGGTTTCCGGCCGCCCCGATTTCGTCGTCCGGCCAGTGAATACCGGCGAGGTCTCCCGAATTCTGATGCTATGCAATGAGAGGGAGGTGCCGGTTGTCGCTCGGGGGGCGGGAAGCGGGCTTGCCGGTGGGGCGTCGCCGGTTCGGGGGGCGTAATTCTGGATATGTCCGGAATGAATCGCATTCTGGAGATGGATCTTGAGAACCTGCAGGTCATCGTCGAGCCGGGGGTGGTGGCAGAAAAGCTCAATCGGCCTCGGAGCCTCACGGATTCTTCTTTCCTCCGGACCCGGGCAGCAGCGCCTTTTGCACCCTCGGGGGCATGATCTCCTATAACAGCAGCGGCATGCGCTCGGTTAAATACGGCACCACTAAAAATTATGTCCTGGACCTCGAAATTGTGCTGGCGGACGGCAGGGTGATTCATACCGGCTCCCGGAACCTCAAATCCGCAGCCGGATACGACCTCACCCGGCTGTTCGTCGGCGCAGAGGGAACCCTGGGCATCATCACTCGGGCCGGACTGAAGGTTGCCCCTCTGCCCAAAGAGAGGAGGCTGGTATTGGCCAGCTTCGAGAGTGCAGAGTCTGCCGGCCAGGCGGTGATAGCGGTGTTCTCCCAGGGCATAACCCCATCCGCCTGCGAGATACTGGACCGGATCTCTCTGAAGGTCCTGAAGCTTGTCGATCCCGATCTTGCCCTGCCGGACGACGGGGATGTGATACTCTTCGAGGTGGACGGAACGGAGGCTTCGACCGCAGAGGCCGCAGCGCAGATCGAGGAGGTCTGCCGGCCGATGGCCATTACCATAAAAGCGGCCAAAGGCGGTGAGATGGAGCGCCATCTGGCGGCGAGGAGGCTGGTGGGAGCGGCCATCTCTCGGCTGGACCCCAAGAAGACCAGGATCTATATGGGCGAGGATGTGGGGGTTCCCATAAAGCAGATTCCGGCGCTTATAAAAAAGGTGCAGCAGATCACTGCGGGCCTGGGCATTCCTGCCATGAAGTACGGCCATATCGGAGACGGAAATCTGCATGTCGCTCTGTTCATCGATGTCAATGATCCGGATCAGTGGGATCGGCTCAGGACGGCAGCGGACAGAATCCACCGAGCAGCCCTGAGCCTGGGGGGGACGGTCAGCTCCGAGCACGGCATAGGCCTGGCCCGGGCGGAGTATATGGCCGAGCAGGTAGGGGAAGAGAGCATAAATCTGATGCGAGCGATAAAGAAGGCTCTGGACCCCAGGGGGATACTCAACCCCGGCAAGATGGGGCTGTGATTCTGATATGAATAAGATCTCTCCCGATCGCAGGAGTTCCAGGCATCCTGTCAAGGAACCTGAACTTATAGATCTTGAGGCGGTCAATCAGTGCGTTCGCTGCGGTACCTGTCGCACCGTCTGTCCGGCCTTCCTGGAGGCTGGTTGGGAGTCGGCCAACACCCGAGGGCGGATGATGATCATAAAGGAGCTCACCTCGGGGCGTCTTCAGACGGATGCAGATGTGCACAGGAGCCTTAACACCTGCACCACCTGCGGCCTGTGCACTGAGAATTGCCCGGCGGGCATTTCCCCTCCGGATATCGTCGAGAGGGCGAGAAGGCTGCTTGCCATTCAGGGAAAGGTGACTCCGGAGCAGGAGAGTCTCAGCCGGTGTATTTTCCAGAGCGGCAATACCTTTGGCACAGGGGACGACCGGCTGGCATGGCTTCAGGACCGGAGCCTGGTCAGGGAGAGGGCGGATTATGTCTACTTCGTGGGCTGCATGAACTCCTACCGCTACCAGGAGACGGCCAGGCATACCTATCTCCATCCTCAGCCAGTTTGGAGTCACCCTGCTGCCAGGAGAGCAGTGCTGCGGCTCGCCCTTGCTTCGGATGGGATTTGATGCCAATGAACTGATCGAGGAGAACTGCAGGCAGATCAGGGAGATCGGGACGAGAACGGTGATCACCGGCTGTGCAGGCTGCTATACCACACTGAAAAACAGCTATGGGAATCAGTTCCAGGTTTTGAGCGTGCCCGAATTTCTGGCCGAGCACATCTCGGAGATTGACCTGAAGCCCCTGGATATCACTGTGACCTATCACGATCCCTGCCACCTGGGACGGCACAACCGGGTCTACGAGCAGCCGCGTCAGGTCATAAGAGCCATCTGCCGCCTGGTGGAGATGAAATCAAACCGGAAGGATGCCCGGTGCTGCGGTGGAGGGGGCGGGGTGAGGGCAGGATACAGGGATCTATCATTGCAGATGGCCAGGAGGAGGCTGGAGGATGTGCCGGATGATGTCGATTACATTGTCACCTCCTGCCCGTTGTGCATAAGGAATCTGAGGGATGGAGGCGGAGGAGAGAGGGTGATCGATCTGGTGGACCTGGTGGGAATGGCTATGAGATGAACGTGGCCAACTTTGAATATTTTCTAATCCGCATTTCAACATAATCTATTAAAGATCTTATCATTTTTCAGAATTAAATGTATGAAGCATCCAATAAAAAGCTTTATCTATAAGCAAATATATTGCCTGTTGAGGAGAACGAATTGAGCTTTCTGAAGTCTGTCGGCGAATTCAATTCCGGTTGTCTCTTAAAAGAAGAGCACGAATTCATCTTCTCACCAGTTTTTGTATTGCTGCTTTTCGATGGAGCGAGGAGACGGCCTTGAAGCTTACTGTGGCGCGCTACGCCTTAACAGGCCAGAGTCCGCCGCATCTTACAGAGACCATTGCCTTTGCGGAGATAGTTCACCGGGCTTTAGTAGAACTCTCCAATGGCTCCCCGGTCTTCACGGGCTGCGATAGCTCGTACAAGCCGTTGCAGGGACATGGTCACGCTCACATCTTCTGCGAGTCGAATCGAGGCCTGGGGCAGGATGGCCAGGGAGAGATCACACATATTACAGTTTACGCTCCTTTGGGGTTTCGTTTTCCGGAACAGAAGGCCCTGCACAGGTTGAAAGAGATTTATGAGGTGAGAGAGTCTGACGTTCAATTGGCTCTGTTGGGTTTGGGCAGGCCTGAGGACTTTGGAGGGACTGACCAGGAAAAAAGCGAGTGCCGTCTCCTGGCTAAATCAAGATCGTGGGTCTCGCGCACTCCCTTCCTGCCCACGCGACATCCCAAGGTCACACGAGCGGGTGCACTCAAGAGAGATGCCACTGGACTGCAGATCGGCAGCCCGGAGCACGATCTACGGCGACTCCTCCGGCTGGCAGGATTTCCCGATCTAGTGGATGTAGAGCCTGTGCCCTGCACGCGTCTGGGCGGGCGGGACGTTCCCTGGCATGCCTTCCTTAGACGGAGGGAGAGGGGCAGGGGAAGCCGGCGGTGGACGGGGCGGGCTACGGCTTTCGCATTCGATTTCCGGAGGCGGTACAGGGGCCGGTGGCTGTGGGGTACGGGGCGCATTTCGGGATGGGGGGATTTGTGAGTTATGATGAATATTAATCGATTGGTGAATGATAAGAGAATAATTTCAGGAGTGGGGCAAAACGTCACGCAGCATAATAGATTGTCCGGAGAAGCCATCTAATGTAGATCGTAATTCGGATATGATTGAGAAAATCTACAATATCCAGATAATTACGCCGATATTTGGAGGCGGTGTCAAAACTAGCGAGAACGATCCTGTGACACCGATCAGGCCGTCGAGCATACGAGGGCATCTTAGATTCTGGTGGAGGGCGACGAGAGGTGCAAAATACCCGACAGTTGCGGCGCTTCGCCAGCGAGAAGGCGAGATCTGGGGGACAACAAAGAATTCGAGCCCGGTTCGAATTGAAGTTAATGTCGAGTCGAACGATGAACCTTTTGAATGTGCTCGGTACAAAGAACGCTACGGACGCGAAGGATACGACCTTATTTGGTCCAAACCTTTAGATTCGCGAAACAGTTCTCTGCCTTATGTGCTATTTCCATTTCAGGGGATAGCACCAGGGCAAAAGAGATTCAAAAGATCCTTCAAAAATGATCAGGTCAGCCAGATTCACTTTGATTGCGCTTGTTCCAAATCAAGAGCATATGAATCATTTCCTGTCTGATTATAACGATCAAAGAAATAAAAAGGGACTACCCCTATTGAACAACGCTGACAATAATATACAAAAGGATATAGAGTCGGCCATTTGGGCATGGGTCAATTTCGGTGGAATTGGATCTGGAGACTAGAAGAGGGTGCGGAGCGCTTTATTGCACTCAATCCAATCTATTGAATCAAAATATAACTCCGCCCAGTCTCAAAGATTTTCAGAATTGGTGGGCGGAGCGAATCTCTTATTACGATGTGTCATCGTTTATCACTCCTAAAAAGTGGACTACTCTAGGGAGAATTTACCTCAAAGACGGTCGAGATTCGATTTCCTGCTGGGAAGATTGCATTTCGGTTATGAAGAAGTTTCGTCAAGGAGTAGACATCGGACGGGATCCTGGCAGAGGACCACGACCAGGACGTTCACGTTGGCCTGAGCCAGAGTCGCTTAGAAATCTGATTTCGGCACAAAAGGGGATGAAGAGCAGACCAAGTAGATGGCATCCACAAGATCGACGGGTAACAGATATTGCTTTCCCGCGAGCTGAGTTTGGAATGCCGATCATCATAGAGATTCGAGGAGAGGATATAAAGCCTACATTGCAGCCGAATAAAGATCACGATAGAATGGCAAGCTCTCTGATATTACGACCGATAAAATTTGGTAACGATCGATTTGCTTCGATGATTATCAGATTGGGTACAGAGCCTTTGCAGTCTGCTTATGTTCAACCCGGAAAAAAGGACTTAGCATCGGGTCATATTATAACTGAATCTCAAATAAGAGACAAACGAACTGTCGATTCGCCAGTATCAATATTTTCTGACACTGGATCATCTGTTGATGCGTTTATCACGTTTGTTAGAGACAAAGGAAATGGCTTCGAAGAGGTGATTCCGTGACATCTTTTCTTTATGTTCTGTCTATCGGCCCGGTGCAGGATTTTATTGCTGCAGCCCGACGCACACGAGACCTTTGGTTTGGATCTCATATGCTTTCGGAGATCAGCAAGGCGGCTGCTAAGGAAATAGCTAAGTCGGGTGGATTATTGATCTTTCCGGATCTCAAAGATGGGAATGAGAATCTCGACCCTTCAGACTCCCTCGATGCACTAAATGTTTCAAATATAATTCTTGCAGAGCTGCCTGAGGGACTTGATCCTGCTTCGATAGACAAGAATGCGCAGAAGGCTGCCAAAAAAGAATGGAAGCGATCTGCAGGAAAAGCAAGAGCAATGGCTAGAAAGGCGATTCGCCATGATATCTGGAAGGAACAGATCGACGATGTAATTGAATTCAATTCTGCCTGGGTCTTTCCAAAGGATAAAGAGACTTATCTTGAGACTCGTAAAAGATTGATGCGTCTGTTGGCGGGAAGAAAATCAATTAGAGATTTTATACCTGCCAAAGGTCGACTTGGCGTACCTAAATCATCGCTTGATGGTGCTCGTGAGAGCGTGCTCATTAAAAGTAAAGATCTTCCAAAATGGCTTGTTTTGCGTATGCGCTTAAGTAATGGCGAACAGCTTTGCGCCGTTGGCCTGACCAAGAGATTGGGTGGAGGACGGGTCCCATTTCCATCTGTAATTCGAGTAGCTGCAGACCCGTGGATTCGAGCCATCAGGAGCAGTCGCAGAAGAGATGCCAATCAGCTTCTTGATGAGATACGAGATCTTTGCAAAGTTCAATGCAAATTGCCAGGAAGGCCAGAATGCGATTATAAACCTTTAGATCTAAATTGCAGATTATGCAAAGGCGAAAATAGTTTCTCATCAGGAACTGGCAAAAGGCTTTATCAGGATTTTCCCTTTGATGGGCAGATCTTCTATCCATCTCGACTTGATAGTGCCAAGAAAGATCTCAAGGATCTCTCGTGGACACCTCAGAAGAGAATCCTTACACAGATGATATGGAAAAACTAATTCAAATAGAGGAGAAGGTCCAGAGACTTCAGAAAAAAGATAACGGTGGATTTGGATTTGGTGAACCAGATCCTTACCTTGCAGTCATCGTAGCAGACGGAGACCACATGGGAAAAGCCCTCTCCACTATAGAATCGGCAGAAGAGCATCGCAAATTCTCTAACAGTCTATCAGGGTTTGCCTCAAAAGCCAGGAAGATCGTAGAAGGCAACCACGGGTGCGTAGTCTTTTCAGGGGGAGACGACATCTTAGTCTTACCAGTTGATACATGCCTGGAAACGGCAAGAAAATTACACGATGAATTTGGAGAGCTGCGATCGAGCGGTAATAATGAAAAAAGGATTCCTTTGACCCTCTCAGTTGGGGTCGCCATTGTCCACTCAATGGAACCTCTTGAAGATATTCTCTTGTTTGGAAGGGCGGCGGAACAAGCCGCCAAGAATCCTGACAGGAATGGTCTGGCGGTGCACCTTCACACCCGAAGCGGCGGGGAACCCATCTTTATAAGAGAGCAATGGAAGGAAGCAGGCGAAAACGGATTGGATGAACGCCTGAAGTCTTGGACGGAAATGCATATGAATGACAGACTGCCGGACAAAGCAGCCTATGATTTGCGTCAACTGGCCGAGGATTATCGTGGTTGGGGTGGCATTTCGCATGATTTTCTTATAAAGGATGTCAAAAGACTTCTCAAGCGCAAAAGGGCCGGGCAAGGAACCAAGGAGATCAACTCGGTAGATCTCAATGAACTGATGGATGGTGTTGAGTCTTATGACGATCTAATTCGCCGTTCAAAAGAGCTTGTTTTGGCAAGACGTATCGCAGATGTTAAGGAAATTGCCTATGCGCCAGGTCGGAAGGAGGTTTCAGCATGACTGTTGTCTACCTTTCCATTTCTCCACATGATCCCATTATTGCCAGAGATGGTCGCCCATTTAATGCTGGAAATCGCATGAAAGGCCTTGATTGGCCCTATCCATCGGTCCTCGGGTTCCCTAAGGACTATGTTGGGCAAGATGAAGGATGGCAACTTTGATGATTATACTATTGCGGCGCTAAATAACATTATTGTCTCAGGGCCACTGCCTTTTCATGATCGTAGGATCTATTTTTCCAAGCCGAAGGATCTTTTAGTCAAGGAGGAGAACAAAAAGCGCATTTGTCATGCTTATGCCATACGGCCAATGAGGGGGCTTTTAAACGACAAAGAAGGCTGCAATCTTCCGTCAGGTGATCTGCTTCCGTCCATGTTGCCTAATAGTGTGGAGGAATTCAAGCCAGCAAAGATACCTGCATTCTGGTCCGTGAGAACCATGATAAATTGGCTGTTAAACGCCAAAGGTGAATGCTTCGCAGCTCCTCCTGATCCTGAGGACGTCAAAAACAGAACGGATTTTCTAAATCTGCCCCAAAAAGAGCCTAGAACTCACGTCATGATCGATCCAGAGCTCGGATCATCTAAAGATTGCAGGCTCTTCGAGACGATCGGGCTTGATCTCTCTGTTAAAGGCACAGGACAAGGAAATTCAGCTTGCAGCAAAACTGGAGGCACAAGGCGAATTTGGTAACCTGGCTGCGAAAATTGATTCATTCAATACCTTTGGAGGCGAAAGACGACTGGCTAAATGGAAAGCCGCATGAGACTCAAGACGGATGGAACTTTCCCAAGGAAATAGTCTCAGGACTGAGACGGAAAGACTAAAGTGCGCATGGTTTTGGCAACGCCAGCTATCTTTTCCGATGGATGGAAGCCAGGTTGGCTAAATGGTTGGCCAAACGATGAAGTCCCTGATTATTGGCCCAAAGGCTTGAAGCTGAAGCTAGTCTCGGCTTGCATAGATCGCTGGAAGCCAATTTCAGGCTGGTGCCTGGAAAAAGGCAAGCAAGGGCCGAAGCCCATTAGAAGGCTCGTTCCTGCGGGTTCAGTCTACTTCTTCGAGATTGAACGGAGATGTAGATGCCGCCGCTCTCGCCAAAAGCCTCTGGCTTAGATCGGTCTGTGATGATGAGCAGGACCGACGGGACGGCTTCGGCTTGGCCCTATGGGGCATTTGGGATTATGCAAACGATGAAGCTATGAAGAAGATCAGAAATAGGAGGTGCAAGATCATGGAGAATAACACTAGAATGTACTGGTTGCAGACGATAACGCCTTTGCACGTTGGAGCACGGAAAAGGAGTTGGATTTATAGATATGCCTATCATGAGGGAGAAAGTCACAGACTGGCCGCTGGTTCCCGGCTCGGCAGCAAAAGGTGTGATGAGAGATCACTTCACTTCCCAGAAAGGGAAATGAACAACAAGAGAAATTCATGCAGCATGTTGCCTTTGGAAAACAGATCGTGGATGACTCATCTAATGCAGGTTCTCTAATTCTCACCGATGCTCACATCGTCTGCCTGCCTGTGAGAAGCCTCTATGGAACATTTGCCTACATCACCAGTCCACTGGTTTTAGAAAGGCTAAAGAGGGATCTCGAAGCGGCCGGTTACAAGGACCTTCCGCCAACTATCAATCCTGCAAGAAACGAAGCTGCTTCGTGAATGGATCGAAGATTGCCGGAGGACGAAAAGGTCTTCTTTGAAGATCTGGATTTCAATGCAAAAGAGGATGATGAAACTGAAAAGTGGGCAGAAATGCTGGGTGAATCATCTTTCCAAAGGAATTAGCTCGGTCTGGAAAGGCATCTTTGAAGAGCGATTTGCTATCCTCAAGATGATTGTTTCAACTTCCTGTCAAAGACTGGCACCGAAGTGACGGCTCACGTCAGGATTGAAGACGATACAAAGATCGTGGCCAAGGGCGTGCTCTGGTATGAAGAAGCCCTTCCTGCGGAGGCGATTCTTGCAGGGATCGCCTGGTGTGATAGAGTCTTCGGCAGAGAAGGGCGCTGACAGTGGTCAAAGAATGAAAAGAGGATTGCTGGAAACATACTGTCCGAAGGACAAGCTCGACCTGCAGATTGGTGGAAAAGCAACCGTTGGCAAAGGTCGGGTTAGATGCCTGTTCACGAGGAGCTAGAACCATGGGCGAGAAACATCAAACCCGACAGCAGAAGAGGGCGCAGAAGGCTTACGATTGTGTTCTCTCCACCAGAAAGAGGCGACAAAAGGATGAAGAATATAGCCAGCTTGCCAAGAGATTTCCGGCTCTAGTGCAATCTTGTGGGCTGGCCCAGGCTCTGGCCTTCGTTCAGGCAAAAGAAGGCGCAACAGGAAGAGACTTACATTGTTCCATCTCTCAGGTTATGGACGAAAAAGGAGACGATTTGGGGACGATCAGCAGAAATTCAGATCTTATGAAATATCAGCGGCTACTTATGAGGCCATAGAGTCTGCAACCTGGCTCAAGCGCTACTCTGAGGCACTACTGGAGACTGGATTGAATATGGCAGATTCATGCCGAGCTGCCATCTCAAATTGGTGGGAAGCGGAACATCCAACGGGTGCAAATGCCGGTCTCCTCAGGGATAGATATCTGCGAGTGGCAGTGAAAGATAAGGTAGAATCATCCAGGAGCACGCAGGGATCTATTTGAGGTAATGTGCCAGTCTCTGGTTCAATCGGAAGAGATCTATCAGGGCAGCCTGCGTCAAACGGAAGAGAGACTCTCTTCAAGAGCCAACCTAAAGGGCTTTTTCGCACTAAGGGCAGAATGGTGATTGGCCTTGGTGGCGAGAATGTTCTGGAGACCGGGCTCACTCTTCACCACACCTATGGGACTCCTTTAATTCCTGGAACTGCTCTGAAGGGTCTTGCAGCTCATTATTGTGATCAAGTGTGGGGCGCAGCAGATCAGGAGGTTCAAGCTGGCGAATGGAGAACCTGGTGGCGATCATCACAAAGCCATCTTCGGAACCACTGAGGATTCAGGACATATTATCTTTCATGATGCTTGGATCACTCCTGAAAGCCTTGGCGAAGTCACTTCAGCCGGATGTGATGACGCCGCATCATGGCGATTACTATTCCGATGAAGCGGGCAGCACCCACCGACGACTTCGATGATCCAAATCCGGTCACCTTTCTCTCAGTCGTGGGAACCTTCCATGTTGCAGTCTCTTGCGATGTTCCTGGAACCGAAGAGGCAGAAGTGGGCAAAGCTTGCCTTCGATCTGCTGACTGAGGCCTTCGAAGGAATGGGGCATCGGCGGCAAGACCAATGCAGGCTACGGGCGGCTCGTCTTGGAGAATTCAGACGAAGATGAGAGGCCAGTCATCAGTCAAAGATAGCCGATTCAAAGATTCCAGCTTCAGCCCCGATGTACAGAAACCGCAGAAACAGCCTCAGCCTGCTGCGAAGAAGCTGAAGTACAAAAAAGGCGATATCGTAGAAGTCACCAAGGTTGCCGACCCCAAAGAGAAGAGAGGCGCAGCGTATTTCATGGCCGATGACGGCATCGGTGGACTTGTTGTCCTGGGAACGCCGCCTTCTGTTGAGATGGGTCAGAAGACCCGCCTGGAAATAAATGGAGTCATGGAAAAAGAGGGTTTGTACAATTTTGCTGCCGTTGGCGCAAAGAGAGAGCCCACCCGTCAGGCGAGGGACAAGAGAGGGCGAAGATGAAGATCATGGTCTGCCTCATCAGCGGGCAGCATGTCCCCAATCTGCTCTCCATAAGGTCGGAAACTCCCGTTCCCGACCGGCTGGTTCTGATTGTAACCCCATTGATGAAGGCCAGGGATAAGCATAATCAGCTCTTGAATGCGCTGGCAGCCGGTGGGCTGGATTATGGACCAAGGCATGATATCAAGGATCTTGCGAAAGAGGATTCCATCTCTGAGACTTACGACTTGCTAAAAAAGATCCACAAGGAACACCTCAATGATGAGTTAGTTGTGAATCTCACAGGTGGAACAAAGCCCATGTGCATTGGTGCATACGAGTTCTCCAAAGAGAAGCACCTGAGAACCCTCTATGTCCCTGAGGGCAACCAACACGAAGCAAAAGATCTCCTTGGAGATTCGTCTGTAGATTTGAAACACCGGCTTTCCACGGCGGAGTTTTTAGAAGGCTATGGTTTTGGTGTCCAAAATCCAGGCGATCTAAAGATATCAAAAGAAAGAGCCGAGGATCTTTTTGAACTTGCGGCCCTGTTGACGGCCAATAGCGAGGATCATGGACTCAGGGGAATGCTGGGGAAAATCCAGAACCTCATGGAAGAGAAGAAGAAGAACGATCGGAAGGGATGGAATAGAGATGGACTCATTCTTACCGAGGAATCGAACGTATTTCTGGATAACGAGTCTCTCAGATCAAAAATAGCATCAAAATTGGGTCTGAAGACCAAAGATTCGATGCTCTTAGGAAGCCTGGATAAGCACCGGGTGGAATTTCTGGCAGGAAAATGGCTGGAAGTCTTTGTCTGGGGAATGCTCAATCCCTTCGTCGAAGATGAACGGATCTGGGACCTGAATCAAGGCGTCAGAGTTGGAAAGGCTTTTCCGGGAGAGGATAATGATCTGGATGTCACCTTCATGATGAATCAGTCGCTTTGCACCGTGGAGTGCAAGACCGGAGGCCAGGAGCATGACCCTGCCGGAAAGGATGTGCTCTATAAAATTGAAGCAATAAAATCCGGTCTTAGAGCAACACGGGTTAAGACCTATCTGGCAACGACCTCTGATAATGTAATCGATCCTCAAAAAGGCGGTATTAAAGAGCCTCTTCTCAGGAGGGCGGATATTTATGAATGCAAGATCATTGCTGGCGGGAAGCTCAGGGAGCTGGCCGAGCTTTATTTCTTGAAAAGCCCTAAACTGGCCGAAAGAGTTGCTGAAGAATTCGAAATTCGAAAGGCGGTTAAAAGATGACCGCCCCGTCATCTACTCCATCGCCGTCTCCTCGCCCATCACCCCCGCCGAGCCGCTGCCCCCGCTGCCCGATATCCCCCGCGGCTCGCTCGTGATCGTCGAGGGCCGGGCTCCCATCTGGCGCTACGGCATGGCCCTGCACATGCTGCACGGCTCGCCCGCCGCAGCCATCGCCTTCTACGATCCGCGCCTGGGGGCGGTGGTGGTGGCAACGCACAGCCCGGAGTGGAAGGTGGGCCAGGTGGTGGATGTGACTCTGCATGAAAAGAAATCTTCTGAGCCATCCAAATAAGATCATGTAAGCTATCCCGCGTCAAGGTAGCGAGATTAAATCACAGTCGGTTGCCGTTCAATGTTCTTGCCCAGCCGCAGTGTCAATGGCAAAGCAAAATTCCCCAATTATGGCAATGAAATTTCCCCAGGTCTACTTAAGACTTTTCCATTTTGCGGCTCCGGCTGAATAACGCTGGGAGAGGCAATCTGAATCATTCCCTGGCGTCTGCGTTCTTTGAGCCTGTAACTATCACCTTTTATGTTTACTGTCACACAATAATTTCCTGGGGATAACCTCCAAAATAATTAAATGCATTCAGATGGCACTGGAGAAGGTTAAAGATGTCTATCTGCAACGTGAATTCGGCATATCTCATGCGGGAGAAGCCCAGAACCATAGTGAAGCAGTAGAGCTTTCTTATTTTGCCATCGATCTCGATCTTGCCGCATTCTGCCCAATCAACTTGACCCTGAACGCCCGGCTTTGTTTCATATCGATATACCGCAGGAACATCGTTCTTAGGTCTCATTTCTCGAACGAAGTTTTTGACTATGCCGTATTTGCCTGTGAATCCCTGATCCTGGATCTCTCGATAAAGGCGCATGGCGGAAAAGGATGCTCATTCAGTCGGGACAACATATATTCCTTAAACGGATCGAGTTTTCCGGATTTCCGTGGCTGCTCTTTCCTCATTGGGGGCGTTTCGGAATTTATATATTTTCTTATTGTTTTGCGATCATAGCCTGTCTGCCGAGCTATCTCGCTGATGCTTAAACCCTCGTTGAACAAATCTCTCAACATGTGGAACTCCCTCCCGGTTAGCATCTACATAACTCCTGAGTATCGATCTCAGGAATTTGCAGGTGGGGAATTTTACTTTGCCACTATTGAGGAATTTCAGATTGCCATTGACACGCAGCTTAGAGCAGTGACCAAGATCAGAATTGCTTCCAAGGCATAAGTCTAGTTTGGACTTAGTTTTTCGGCCAGTCGAAAGGAAATACTGATGCTGATACCCTTCTCTGCAGGCATTCAAGGGGAACGGAAGAGACTATATTGGAGTCACTCGCCATATTTTGATAGCGGCAATAGCCTGCATACTTTTCCAAAAAGAGATTTTGCTTTCGATCCTTATCTTTATCCATATCCTTGAGATCAAAGCATACTGAGTAATGCTTGCAGATCTTTCCGTCTACCCATATTGCCAATGCTGGATCCTGAGCCTTAACATTCGGATAAAAGTGAAGGATATGCTCGCCTACTGATTGAGCAGCCACCTGCTGTCCCCATGCACGCAAATCGCCTTCGCCGGCCAGCCAGACATTGCGGCAGACGATAACCGGCAAGCCTTTATGAAGAAAGAAGACACTCATACGCTTTGGCAGAGTATTCTCCCAGTCTTCACGAATCTCGCCGTACCAGACAAAGAAAGCAACAAGAAGTGTTCCAACACCCAATAACGACTGCGCATTTAGCAGCCAGCCGATCCATGTGGTGGGGCTCTTAGAAGATGCTGGGTTATCATTCTCGAAGAATATTGGAGAATACCATAGGCTAGAAAATTTTTGAATAACTTCTGCCAATAATTGGGTTAAGCCATGTGAGCTTATGGGTGGTCGAAGTTCATCCCATTTTAGAATAAGACCAATAAGGATTAACAGAGCAAAAAGCATGATGCCTATCTGTGCGGTTTGGGTTCTCCGGGCGTGATGAATAATTGAGAAAAAACGTTGATGCAGAGATGGAATTTTTAGATCCGGTCCAGGTTCCCATTTGGGGTATATGGTTGTCTCAGCTGCGGCTTTCTCCTGGTTAGATAGTGCCGGTGGTACCGGAGCTGATGCATCCATAGCTAACTAACTCTAAATAAACGTGTATAAAACTTTCGCCTAAACATTAGCATAATGTTTTATTCTTCCAACAGTATATGTCAGTATTCTTATAAATCGGATACTTATGCTGCTATAGGCGTATGGGCTAATAGTATTAATCCATAATATAAAACTTTCTATCACTTTATTCGTCAAGGCCTTAATGCTAAAACAAATTTAGGATTAATATTTAAATATATAAATCTCCAAAAAGCAATATATTATAGGCATAAAAGGCTATCACATTAGGCTCCCTGATATATAGATCCGCATATTATTCATTTTTATTATGCCAAGTGCTAAAAAGTCCAGATATGGAATCGCTTTGAGCCCTAACGCAAGTTTATTATAGTTTGAAGGTACTGGCGCTAATGGTGGATCCGGGAGGTTTGCCAGCGAGATAAAGAACTGGTATTACGAAAACTCCCGTGATGACATACGCACATAACCGATTAGTTTACCGAGTGAGCGACCCTCTCGAAAAGGATCTGCATATTGAATTAGATAGTCGAGAATGACTCACGCTAATTAAATAATTTATCTGCGGGCGAACCTCTCGAAAATCGGCCTTTTTTCGATATCATTAAAGGCCTTAAAAATGGCCGCCCTATCCATGACTGAAAAGTCGTGGCCCAATTGAAACATTAGGTCTTATTCCGCTTATGCCGGACATTGCTCTCCATGACTGAAAAGTCGTGGCCGAATTGAAACCATATATCGTCAATTCGCACCATGTCTGCATATTCCGTCTCCATGACTGAAAAGTCGTGGCCGAATTGAAACCTGAATGCTACGATCATGGCATAACGACCATAAGAGTCTCCATGACTGAAAAGTCGTGGCCGAATTGAAACTCATAAGCGTCAATGCTTTACTGGCAATCGCTTGAGCGTCTCCATGACTGAAAAGTCGTGGCCGAATTGAAACTATGCATTCGCGTTGCGTGTGCTCATGACTGATCTCCCCGTGTCTCCATGACTGAAAAGTCGTGGCCGAATTGAAACTGATGACTTCGATATTGCTAACCATGCACTACTGCAGTCTCCATGACTGAAAAGTCGTGGCCGAATTGAAACATGTTGCTGAACATGAATGTTCCTGCATAGTCGATATCGTCTCCATGACTGAAAAGTCGTGGCCGAATTGAAACAATTCGCTGGACATTCTATTCATCACAGTCATCATGTCGTCTCCATGACTGAAAAGTCGTGGCCGAATTGAAACGATATGCTGGATCTCATGAGATCGCATCCATGTTGCGTCTCCATGACTGAAAAGTCGTGGCCGAATTGAAACTTGTATCTAGGATGCCATGCCGTATCCGCGTCAATCGCCGTCTCCATGACTGAAAAGTCGTGGCCCAATTGAAACACTGCAATACTATCGCCAATTACCATACTGGTCATCTGACGTCTCCATGACTGAAAAGTCGTGGCCCAATTGAAACGTTATTTCGCGATATCATTGTTTCATTATCGCCGTCTCCATGACTGAAAAGTCGTGGCCCAATTGAAACATTCTGCATAGACATTATCGACATTCGCACAGTCTCTCCATGACTGAAAAGTCGTGGCCCAATTGAAACTCGCGTATTCTAGCATCATGTGGATGTGTGCGAGTCTCCATGACTGAAAAGTCGTGGCCCAATTGAAACTATGCCGCATCACTGTAGCCCTAATCGTGTTACTCTCCATGACTGAAAAGTCGTGGCCCAATTGAAACTAGATTCCCTACACAGGCGCCGAGCTCATAACGTATCCATGACTGAAAAGTCGTGGCCCAATTGAAACGTGGTGCATAGTGCGCATCGCCTGGACTCGAGCAATGTATCCATGACTGAAAAGTCGTGGCCCAATTGAAACGGTTATTTGTTCCCAACATTGACTCGGCTGACGTCTCCATGACTGAAAAGTCGTGGCCCAATTGAAACATATGTGTTGCCTCGCCACATAGCGCCGTCTGACCGTATCCATGACTGAAAAGTCGTGGCCCAATTGAAACGTGTTCCTGAACTCAACCTGTTTAATACTGGAATCTATCCATGACTGAAAAGTCGTGGCCCAATTGAAACTCATCCATATCCTGAACAGGCGATCATCATCTCGCGTATCCATGACTGAAAAGTCGTGGCCCAATTGAAACGCCACTTTCTTAAGTTTGCTTTCTGCAAACTCAGGCACTATCCATGACTGAAAAGTCGTGGCCCAATTGAAACCATAGTAGCAAACAAGAATGCCGCGCTCTATCTTGCCTATCCATGACTGAAAAGTCGTGGCCCAATTGAAACCGTCATGCCTGGCCAGGCACCCATAAGGCATGAAAATGGGTCGTGGGTTGAGAGCATGCGTGAAACATTAATCGCATGCAGGAACAGTTGCACCGATATGCGTGAGGCCCATTTTCATATCAAACGCCGGTTAATTCGTTAAAAACAGGTCGCAGATAAGCAAACTGAGATATAAAATTATCAATGACATTCCTGCTGTATTAGCCATCAATACAGACTTCAGTCCAGGTGAACAGTCAAATATCTTTATCTAGGATGCAATCCTCCTTATCTACCGGAGGCTGTAAAGTTGGCAAACGAGGAACTCAGCAAGAGCACAGCTCCCGAGCTCATCCCGGCCAGCATGCTCGCTGCCTTCGCCTACTGCCCGCGACTCTGCTACCTTCAATGGGTGCAGGGAGAGCATCAGGACAGCGCTGAGACGGTGGACGGCAGACGGCAGCACGCCTGGATCGATGCCCAGGCGGATCCCATCCCCGGAGACTTCCAGCCCTTCCATGCCCGCTCAGTCTCGCTTGAGGCTCCCCAGGCAGGAGTGTGCTGCCGGATCGACCTTCTGGAGGGCGATGGCAACAAAGTCACGCCAGTAGAATACAAGCGCGGAGAGGCGCCCAAGCCCCCGCTGGGTCTCTACGAGCCGCATCTCATCCAGCTGGCCGCTCAGTGCCTGGCCCTGCGGGAGAACGGCTTTTCGTGTGACGAGGGCATGCTCTACTTCACCCGCTCCCAGGAAAGGGTTCCTGTGAAGTTCGACGCTTCCCTGCTGGACAGGACAAGGGTGCTTCTGGCCAATCTACGAAGCACTGTCGAGCGGGGAGAAGTGCCTCCGCCCCTGTACGGGAGTTCACGGTGCGATCGCTGCTCTCTGGCCGGGATATGCATGCCAGATGAGATCACCGCATTGCAGGAGAGACAATTGGAGAGAGATGCAGAGATGGCAGCCAATGGAGAGAGGCAAAGAAGGCCCAATGGAGAGCAGGAGGAAAAGGTCCGCAGGCTCCTTCCCGACAGGGACGACACAATTCCCCTCTTCGTGGTCGGGCAGGGGCATATCATCCGCAAACGCGGCGAGCGGCTGGAGGTCTGGTCCCATGATCAGGGCAAAATCAGCGAGGCCCGGATCATGGCTATCTCCAAGGTCTGCCTCTATGGTGGCGCTGAGATCACCACTCCTGCCATGATGGAGCTGATGCAGCGCAATGTCCCCGTGCTGCACTTTTCCCACGGCGGCTGGTACTATGGCATCTGCCAGGGCATGAGCCATAAGAACGTGGAGCTGAGAATAAGACAATTCGACTGGGCCCGCGACCCGGAGAAATCTCTTGCACTGGCCAGAAGCATGGTGGCTGGCAAGGTAAGAAACTGCAGGATAATGCTGCGCAGGAACGATCCTGCGGCTTTCCAGGAGGTGCTTGATCAGCTGGAGCGGCTGGCCGGGGAGGCGGAGACCGTCTCAAGCATGTCGAGCTTGCTCGGAATCGAAGGGGCTGCTGCGGAGGCCTACTTCAGCCGCTTTGACAGCATGCTCAAGGGCACCGGCGACTTCTCCTTCCAGAACAGGAATAAGCGTCCACCCCGAGACCCAGTGAATGCCGTTTTATCCTATCTCTATGGGGTCCTGACCAAGGAGCTGTTTGTTACCGTACTGGCGGTGGGCTTCGAGCCATACCTGGGATTCTATCACCATCCCCGGTACGGCAGACCTTCCCTGGCTCTGGACATGATGGAGGAGTTCAGGCCTCTGATCGCTGACTCCGTGGCCATAACTCTATTCAATAATCGCGAGCTGACACCAGACGACTTCATCCGGACCGGCATTGGAATCTCTCTGGTTTCCGAGGCCAAGAAGAGAGTTCTGGCCGGGTATGAAAAGCGTTTGCAGACTGAGATAGCTCATCCCATTTTTGGGTACAAGGTGAGCTACCGGCGAGTACTGGAGGTGCAGGCTAGGCTTCTGGCCAGAGTTCTCACAGGAGAACTGAAGCAATATCCTGCCTTCGTTACCAGGTGAGGTTCAAATGAGCGGACTGAATGCTTATGTGGTGAGCTACGACATCCGGGAGCAGAAGAGATTGTGTCGGGTGCATAGGGCTATGAAGGGCTTTGGGGAGCCGGTTCACTACTCCGTCTTCCGCTGCGATCTTTCTGCTAAAGGCCGGGCAGAGATGGTGACAGCCCTCACAGAGCTTATAGACCAGGATGAGGACCGGGTGATGATCATCGATCTGGGACCCGTGGAGGGCAGGGTTGAGGAGAGGATTGAGTTCCTGGGGGTGCATCATGAGGAGAAAGAGCAGAAGTTTATTATAGTTTGAGGAGCGATGGAAAGTAAGTGGATCCGGGAGGTCAAGAGGCTATCGAAGGGCCAGTATTACGAAAACTCCCGTGATGACATACGCACTCGTCAAAATATCCTGATAAGTTGACGAACCTCTCGCAGAGACTCTGCTTTGCGAATAGGTAGGCATGAGGCCCAAAAGATCCCTTATTTCTGTAAGAGGTCAGCGAGGCTCTCGCAAATCAGCATTTTTTCGATAACTGTAAAGGCCCAAAAATCGTGGCCCTTTCCATTTCTGCAAAGAAGTGGCCCAATTGAAACTACACGCTTCGGCAGCTCTGGAGGCACTTATTGTACATGAGTGACCCCCTTTCCATTTCTGCAAAGAAGTGGCCCAATTGAAACAATCCATTGAGATTGCTACATTACGATCTCATACCATACTGCCTTTCCATTTCTGCAAAGAAGTGGCCCAATTGAAACCTGCATAGATTTCGCTATCACCGGATCCGGCATTGCCACCTTTCCATTTCTGCAAAGAAGTGGCCCAATTGAAACGTTAGGCTGGACCATCAGCATAGTCACTCAGTGTTATCCTTTCCATTTCTGCAAAGAAGTGGCCCAATTGAAACGCGTCTAGCTATCATCGATATAGTCCCCCGTAGTATTCCTTTCCATTTCTGCAAAGAAGTGGCCCAATTGAAACCCGTATCTCTGCGTGAAGTCTCATCTAGTCCTCCGTCTATCCATTTCTGCAAAGAAGTGGCCCAATTGAAACAGCTATTAGCTGGTAATTGCACATGTCATCGAACTATAGCCTATCCATTTCTGAAAAGAAGTGGCCCCATTGAAACATCTGCATGGCAATGTCGGTATCTCATAGCTGTACCTATCCATTTCTGAAAAGAAGTGGCTCCATTGAAACACTGATCTGTAGCTTGCATCCATGCTGTCGCTATCGACTATCCATTTCTGAAAAGAAGTGGCTCCATTGAAACCCTTATGCATTGCTGGCATTAGTCTGCCGTGATTCCGTCTATCCATTTCTGAAAAGAAGTGGCCCCATTGAAACATCTATGAGTCTAGCATCGAGCTATCCTGACTCGTCGAGCTATCCATTTCTGAAAAGAAGTGGCTCCATTGAAACGCTGCATGATCGGCTAGTCGACATTCCAGCATGCCAGCTATCCATTTCTGAAAAGAAGTGGCTCCATTGAAACTCAGTGATATTCTGCCTATCGTTCTCCAGATCTGATCTATCCATTTCTGAAAAGAAGTGGCCCAATTGAAACGCCCATGAGCCCAGGCAGGGGCTCACACGTGACGGATGGAAAACCAGTTATTTTATCCCGTCCATGTTAAGTCTGATATGGGCAGTGAAGGCTGACAAGTTTATGGGACACTTGATCCCGCGATTGAAACCAGCCATTATCCCTCGAATACGGGACTGCGTCTTAGAACGCGTATGGGAAATTATCCCCAATAAGGGAATGATCATCTGCCCATATCAGGCAGAGACATATATGAAAAAACGAAGAGAAAGAGTTTGCGGTGCAGATGTCCATAAAGATCTGATCGTTGCCACAATAGCAGGCGACGAAGTGCTGCCGATTCGAGAGAATTTTGGGACAACAAAATCCGAACTTGATAGATTTAGAAGCTGGCTTGCAGCTAACAAATGCGAACAGGTTGCATTCGAAGCTACTGGAGTCTATTGGATCCCGATTTATGATGCTCTGAGCCGAACCATAGATACCATTGTTGCCAATCCTCTGCAGATAAAGTCCATTCCAAATGACAAATCAGATTCAAAAGATTCAAAGCATATTGCAACTCTGTGTTTGAATAATCAAATCAAGAGATCTCGGGTTTTCTGCGATGAAGACCGAGAACTCAGGAACCTAACGCGAGCCAGAGCAGGATATGTCAAGACACGAACTCAGTTCAAGAATCGGATACACAAATATCTCTCATCAAATGGCGTTAAACTCAGCTCTTCTATGGACGATATATTCTGCAAATCAGGAACACATATCATAAGAGGTCTGGCTGAAGACAACCCTACCGAAGAGATCCTGAAAGGCATACCCTGCGGAAAGATCAGGAAAAAACAAGACGAGATCAGATCAGCACTCGCCAGTGAACTGAGTGATACAAATAGAATGCTGATAAGGGATGCTCTCGAAATCATGGACAATGTCGAATCCAAAATAGAGAAGACAAGCCTTGAGGTTCTGAAAAAGATTCAAAAGAAGAACACGGATTTGGCTATTGTTATGTCCATCCCTGGAATCGCATTTATCTCAGGTTCAGTCATTCTGTCAGAGATCGGAGACTACAGAGATTTTCAGACCCCGGATCAACTGGCGAAGTGGTGTGGCCTCAATCCCGGTGAAAATGAATCTGCCGGCAAAAAGAGGAAATGCGGAATCACAAAACGCGGTTCCAAGTATATTCGAGTTGTACTTGTCCAGGCTGCCCAGACCATAGCTAATATGAAAAATACAACGCTGTCCAGATTCTACAAGAGGCTGAGCAAAAAGAAGGAGCACAACGTGGCAATAGTTGCCGTGGCCAGGAAGCTCATCTGTCTAATTTATCATCTTCTGATCAACCAGGAGTTCTACCAAGAGGTTGGTTGCAGAAAGAGGAAAAAGGGTCGAAATGAGTCCTGCCATGAACCTTCTTTAAAGGATGAGCATCTGACGGATAAGGTAGCTGCAATTGTAGATGCCTTTTATGGAATGAGCGAAAGTAACCGGAAGAAGGCTCTCATGCGAGCGCTTGAAGATATTTCTGTGGACAAGCCCGACCGGAAAAGGTCATCTGATGGAGGTGGATAGCTCGTCTCTTGCATTTGTTTTTTTTGGTTTTCCATGGGAAACCCTACTCGGTCTGGTTCCACTGGAATCCACGTATGGCTTTCCATTTCTGCAAAGAAGTGGCCCCATTGAAACGAAGAGGATGCCGCAGAGGCATATAATACGGCCAGGACTTTCCATTTCTGCAAAGAAGTGGCCCAATTGAAACTTTCCCGTCCTTGCCGGGGATGCCAATGCCATCTTTTTCCTATCCATTTCTGAGAAGAAGTGGCCCCATTGAAACTCGTTCATTGAACCGGGCGCTTTCCCCAGAGGTCCCCACGATCTATCCATTTCTGAGAAGAAGTGGCCCCATTGAAACAGTTTCGGCAGGGCTTTGCCGAATTATTATGGAGAAGCTCGCTATCCATTTCTTAGAAGAAGTGGCCCCATTGAAACACCGTGGGCTCCATCTCCGAAATCCACAGAACAGTACTATCCATTTCTGAGAAGAAGTGGCCCCATTGAAACTCCATGTTCATGGCCACGATAACCCCGA
>CAWEXU010000006.1:0-71861 GCA_963813075.1 Methanotrichaceae archaeon | reverse complement strand
GGCCTGATCTCTCCAGCAATTGCCTGAAGGTCTTCGATTTCGATTCAGCCATGTGATTGCCTCTCAGCATATTATTATATAATTAGTTTGTATTACTTTGTATTTACTTTATACTTACTTTATACTTATTTTATATTTATTTATGTTTATTTATGTTTATTTCACTTCTCCGTTTTCCCTTACGTGAAGGCTGGGAAGGACAAATGGGGTATAAATCAGGCCTAAAGGGTTGCATTCTTTGAGCAGCTTCAGCCTGGCCGTTCTTATGGCATCTCCAATTGATCTTTTGTCCTTCAGGAAATCTCCCAGGCACGCCTCGGCAAAGCTGCATGCCAGGGGCTCGAAGATGGTGGTCTCGGTTCCAATTACCCCTGCGCTGCCCGCGAAAACGAATTTGGCGACCAGATTGATTGCACTTTCCGGGTCCAGGGCAGTGGTGTGGCAGCCGTTGATGAAAACCAGTGGTTGAGGTCCAACCCAGTTAACACCATAAGCACGCAGATTCGACCCATCTATGAAATCATTGCCCGTTCCATCACCCACCTGAAGGTAAGGGACATTGTTGGCCGTCACTCCCCCATGACAGTAGAAATAGACCAGATGTGATTTCGATCTTTTGAGGTTGTCGAGGATATCCTGGCGCTTCTCCGAATAATGCCAGCCTATATCGGTCCTGATCCCTCGCAGCGCTTCCATGTGTCCATCGAGGCGATCAAGGTTTGTGGCGACACCAACCACCAACTGCGGACCCTCGTCCATTAAGATCTCCGCGGGCACATCCATTCCCTCAGGCAGGGATGTCGGAAATCCCAGGCGATGCCGAAAGCCCCAAAAACCGCTTGGACAGACGTAACCATCCGGATTGCCGGAGGCATCTCTTTTGGAGTGGGGGCATAATCCGTTGAAACAGGGTGCTTTCTCCAGGGGCGTGCTGCTGTTAAGGGCAGCGACGAAAGCCTCGCAGAGCTTATGGCCATCAGCCTGAACATCAAGAGGGTAATCATAGAATAAGGCTGCCGGGAGGATCTGGGTGGGCGAGTCCCTGATGGCGACCTGCACCATTCCTGGATTGAGCATCAATCGGGCCAGCTCATCGGATTTGCTCAGGCTTTTGGTGAACTTATCAATTATGGCATCATAAAGCAAGTAGCCCCTTCTGGCCAGGGATATCAGATCCTCTTCAAGCCTCTCAATATTCGCGTCAGATCGATTCATATAGCGATAGGTCTGCCCGCCACCCTCTTTCCAGGGTTTTTCTTCTCCCCAGGAGGCTTTCCACAGGGCTTTTCTGGCATTCTCTATCGGGAGCTTCAACTCAGTCGCCGGTATAACGGCGCTATTTTTGAAAAGCTCCTCACCCTCTGCCCCCAGGAAGCTGA
The DNA here is from genome assembly GCA_963813075.1 of Methanotrichaceae archaeon. Lineage (GTDB taxonomy): Archaea > Halobacteriota > Methanosarcinia > Methanotrichales > Methanotrichaceae > Methanothrix. The sequence goes on along the minus strand of CAWEXU010000006.1, from coordinate 70,482 downwards.
GGGTATGGGTGCCGTCGCCATTGCTGTTCATGAGAATGCTGAGTCGATGAGGAGCAAGGCCCCGAAGATGGTCCGCCCAGAGGGTGTGGCTCAGAGCGTAATCGATCTGAGACTGCAGGGCACCGTCCCTTAAGAGACCGTCCCCGGCTACAGTGGCTCTGACCAGCCTGGATTGAATCAGTATCTGCTGGTAGTAGATATTGCAGCGCAAACGGAATGTGCCCTCTTTTGTCGGTGCCCTGACCGGAAAGAGCAGGCGTCGGTCCAGGATATCCCGATCTAGTACTGCCTGCATTGATGGCTCCGGCTGGCGCAATACCCGGGCAGTTCCGTCCTCTTGAAGCTCCAGCTCTCCCACGTCCGCCCCGGGGGTGATCTCGATCTCACCCTCGAAGGGAAAGATGGCTACCACCAGGCTGGCTTTCGGTGGTACGTAATCCGGAATAGTTGTAGGGGTGGTTTCGATAGAGTGCAGAGTCGGCGGGCCAATATCAAGCCAGAAGCAATAGGTCTGACCGGGCTTTAGGGGAGTTCTCGGGTCCAGGGGAGAGTCAGCCTCTAGCGATGGAGCAAAACCGGTATTGACTGTGCGGGTCTGCAGGCGGGCCAGAGCCTCTCGGGCCAATTCGCCCCTCTCATCTTCGCCCAGGGCAGCGATCTGTTCTGCCAGGGGACTTTTTGTCTCCTCGCCAATTTTTCTCTCTTTTTCATGTTCTCGCTGCCCTTGAGAATCAGGATCTTTTGCACCTTTTTCGCTACCTACCAGGATGTCTTTGGATGGCCATTCCAATGTTTCGTGGTCTTCAGACTGCAAAGACTCAAGTTCGATATTCTTCTCGATCGCAATACACGGCAAAGCTTCTTGATCCTGTTCCTGCTCCAGTAAGGCCTCCACAAGACGGAGATCCTTGCCATATGCCAGTGGAAGTATCTTTTCCAGCACCTGGATCTTTTTGGGCGTGGATGAAATCTTATTTGCTGCATTAAGGGCCGCTTTAACCAGCGCCTTTCTCCTGTCATCGAGATGTGGTCTGATCCTGCCAGCGCCAGGAGTATAAGAGCGCGCTGGTAGGGGTCCTTAACGCATTGGCGACAGAAATCGCTCTGGAAAGGAGAGGCTCGGTCAGGAAGGGTGCGAGGCTCAATGATCAGCTTTGGACTGGGCCCCTCCTGGCAAAAGATCGCATCCTTGAGATCTTTTATTGATTGGTCGGTCATATGAGTATCATGCCCTCCATTTCCTTTTCATGTTTCACGTCAGCTGGCTATGAAGCAGCTTTTGTGAGATCAATTTCCTCTATATGTTCAATCATTAGGTCCATGTCCACCGTTGCCACCTTCAACGCCCATCGGCCTTATGGTCTCGGCGGTGCCCGGTGGAACTACATAGTCTTCTGCAGGCTTTTTACGTCGACCGTCAAGGAACCAGTCGTTATTGAAGTTGTTCGATCTGGAAACCATGACGATCAGGGATAAGAAGTAGGAGAAAAAGCCAATGGCAAGGCCAATACCATAAGCCCCGAAGAGACCTCCCTCCCTGTCGAACAGGGCCAGAACGGCACTGCCGCCTATCACGCCAATCAGTGCTGCCAGGTCGCTCAGCTGAACATCGCCCTTTCTATAGCGGTTGATCAAGTACACATACCATCCAATGATCGTGCCAAATAGCAGTGCGCCAATCAGCTGGATAATCTGAATTGTCGATTCATCTATCATGATCTTTTACCTCCTCTCCGGATCGAAGTCCGGCGGCCGGAAACGATTTGTCAATTCCTGTCTCCAGGCGAGATGAAGATAAAGGGTCAATCCGCCTGCACCCAGGAAGAACCAGAGAGCCCACCAGCCAGTAAAGGCAACTATCCCCAGGGAGAAAATCAAAGTTGCCAGACTCACTGCCAGACCATCCAAAAGCGAACAGGTGACCCTTCCGCCCAGACCTCCAATCCACCAACCCCAGACCAGGCCTATGCCCATGTAACCAAGTTCTGAAATCGGCATTGAAATCCTCGCGTTTCTATGTAGTTGTATGCAGTTTATATTATATAGGTCATCTGCCGGCCAATCAAACAATCAGTCTGATCGTAATAATATTAGCCATCTGAGTATAAATAACTAACTTAAGTAGGAGCAACTCTTTAAGAAATATATTGCGGTTTTATGCGACGGCGTCTCAGACGCTCCAGCTGCTGATTAGCGGTGCAATGGCGCCGATTTCTAATTCGACTCTCCCTTTTTCAGGTCAGAGAAGGAGCATCTTGGCCCGTCGATGTTTTGGAGAGAGATCTCGAATATCATCATATTGGGTTCTGAATCCGGACTGTTATCAAGGCTAATTAGGAACCACACGGACTACTTTATAGTGGCTGCCGCGAGTCGGCCCTCTGGACGCAGGAAAAAGTGGGCCCTCAAAGCCAGAGAGATCGGAATGAGCCGTCGATGGTTATGGATTGAGATATATTAAAGGGGAAATTCTCCAGGCGGGCGTGGATGAAAAGTCTGAAATGCTTTGATGGGAATCGAAAGATCGCGAATTTCAGCATAATTGAGTTCTCAATTCCAGGCTGTTATAAAGGCTAAAATTTATCTACACAGACTATTTTTTTTGTGCACGCCGCGAGTCGGCCCTCAGGGACGCAGGAAAAGTTGGCCCCTTAAAGCCAGAGAGATCTGAATGAGCCGTCGATGGTTTTAGATTGCGATATATTAAAGGAAAGATTCTCCAGGCGGGCGTAGATGAAAAGTCTAAACGGCTTTGATGGGGATCGAAAGATCTCGAAAGTCCTTGAACTTGGGCGCGTCCGTCGCCCCCCGGATGGCGCAGGCTGCATCCCACAGCCAGGTCTCCAGCATGGAAATATCCAGATGGGCGTCCTCCGCCCCGTGAGCGCTGGCTGCCCCACGGAACGAGAACCATTGCTGCTGCGATTCTTTTTCCTTCTGGCCAATTTTTGCCATCCCCTCAAATCTAAGAGGGGGTGTATGCGGATAGGTCTTTAATTCTTTGGTGGCATTTCATCAAAATTGAAAAACGAGCTAAAAGAGGATCGTAGCGGTGGGAAATCCGGCCCGAAATAGCCAGATGCCGATATCCTAAACCACTCCCGCACAGCTCAACGTTCTCGAAATCCTCCCTTAGAGATGCCCCTCTGAGCTCTCTATCTAGACGTCTAACATATTAAGAAACAGAAAAATATTTAAATCCTGAACTCTTATGTTCATAAGGGTGATTCATGTTGTCCATGGTGAAGGCCAGATATGAAGGAAAGGTCTTAAAACCGTTTCAAGATCTTGATTTGACTGAAGGAGAAGAGGTGAGGATAAATATTCAGGGAAGCGCAACCAGAAAAGTTCGCGGGATTGTGAAGTGCTGGGAAGGCCTAGAGGAGGCTCATGAAGACTACAAGTCAAATATTCATTGATGCTAACATATTCACCTATCTTCTTACTGACCACCCTGTGTATGGCAGAAGCTGTTTTGAGCTTCTTGAGAAGGTTGAACAGGGAGCTATAACTGGATTTATATCACCTTTGATTATAGATGAAGTGGCTTACATCCTTATGCTTCAAAAGGCAAAAGCGATTGCAGGAAAGATGGAAATAAAAAATGCCAAGAGAGTCATGGCAAAATTCTGTAATGAATGCGGAGCCGGTTAACGATTTCTATGGATACCTTGACCTCCTCGTATCAATGGGTAATCTGATAGTTTTGAACCTAGACTATTCGATATCCAGGATATCATTAGAGTGCGCAAGAGAGTATAATCTATTTCCTAGAGATGCATTGCACGCAGCCTGCTGTAGGTCATATGGTATTAAAAGAATGGCCACAAATGATGGCGATTTTTTGAGAATCGAATTTCTGGACATTTGGAAGCCGTCTGAATGATCGGATGATCACGATTTCTGTGCCAGGTCCATCCGGGAATTATTACAGTTTAAAAAGAGCATTCCGGATGAGTAGTGGCAGCAAATACAAATGATCTGCGGCCATGAGACTCACCAGAGCCCTGTGGCCCTCTCGCCCTTAAGCCTGCCCTAAACCACTCCCTTGCACAGCTCCCCCTTCTCCAAATCCTCCCGGAAGAAATCCCGGGGCGTCCTCCTCCCCGTGGCCAGCTCCAGCTTTCTTTTAGCATAAAAGGGTGCCAGCCTCCTGATCTCGCGGGCAAACCAGCGCGGGTATAGCTTCTTGACCTTGTTATACCTGATCCAGTCCAGGTCGTAGTAGCGGGCGTTCATCTCCCAGGTGATGTACTGCACCTCTTCATCTGATAGGTGTTTTGTCCTGAGATTGGCATGCATGCCATCGTACTTGGTAAAGTCGTTCCTGGTCACAAGACCCATCTCCTGCAGCTCCGCTCTCATCTCGGTCTTAGGATATGGGGTGGAGATATAGAAGATGGGAAAGTCCACCTTAAGCCTGCGAGCGAGGTGGAAGTTCTGCCACAGGTCCTCCTCGTCGTCATCCGGATTGCCGCCGATAAGGCCGGTGGAGACGATGATATTGTTCTCATGCAGATACTGCACTGCCGTCTCGGCATCATTGGACATCTTGCCCTTGCCCAGGAACTCCAGGTTCCTCTTATTGATGCTCTCCACCCCTAAAAAGACACCATCAAATCCCGCCTCGCCCATCTTGTCCACCAGCCTCCTGCTCGAGGCTATGCCGGAAGCGGAAGCCTGGGTCTTGTAGCGCAGGTGAGTGAGCCCGGCATCGATTATCGCCTGGCAGAGCCTCTCCAGCCTCTTGGGGTTCAGGGTGATATTGTCGTCCGGGAAGAATATCGAGCCGGCACCATGCTCTTCTGCATCCCGGATATCCTCGACTACCCTCTCAATGGGGAAGGTGCGGAAATGCCGGCCGTACATGAGATTGATGGAGCAGAACTTGCAGCCCTGAGTGCATCCCCGGCTGGTCTCCACCGAGTCGATGGGCACATCAAAGCTGTAGAATCCCTTTGTGATCAGGCGGGCATCCCGGTTCGGCATCTTTATTTCCGATACATCAAGCAGAGGCCTGGCCGGGTTGTGAACCATTCTATTGCTGCCCGGATCATGGTAGGAGAGGCCCAGGACCCCCTTCAGCTCTTTTCCTGCCAGCAGTGACTCTGTCAGCTCCCGGAAGGTGGCCTCGCCTTCACCCCGCACGATATAATCGATGAGCTGGCGGTCATCGCTCTCGCCGATCTCCTCTGCGGCAAGAGTGGGATGATAGCCGCCAAATACCGTCTGAGCGCCTGAGTCTTTGGCGATCCTGGCCAGAGCTAGAGCCTCTTGATACTGAAAGCTCATGGCAGTCAGGCCGACGAGATCATATCCCTGGACAATTTTTTTCACATATTCCCGGTGACCTTTCAGGCCGTGGATGTCTGCCACCTGAACGGTGCACAGATCATCTACATGCGCCGCCAGGCTGGCCAGCCCCAGATTGGGCAGGCGGGCTATGCGGTCGAAGTCCAGCTGAACCACAGGGGAGGATAAGAGAAGTATCTTCATCCAGAACCTTCGTTTATGCTTTCAATTTATCCATTTATATTCCTGCGGAGGATCCTTCGTTTCCTGACGAAGGGAGGAACCTGGGTCCTTGATTCCAGTCGAACTTGTTTGCCCGAGAGATGTAGGCAGAAACCTCTTTCAGCCCATGCCATCCTCCATAGCGATAAGCATTGTACCAGACCCTCCCTGAGATGCGCAGGGGCACATACCAGGAATGGACCTGGCGGAGCGACCGGTCCAGGATCTCCAGCATCTCATCCGGTTTGATATGGGGATGGTTCCAGACCAGATGCTTTCCATCATAGTGATGATAGTCCTGGTCGAATATGCCGTACTTCTCCTCGATCTCCGTCCACAATGGGGTCTGGGGCAGAGGGGTGATGACGCATATCTGGGTTATATCCAGCTTGAGGGCAGCCAGCTTCTTTATGTCCACTTTTAGCGACTCTTTTGTATCCTCCTCAAAGCCGATCATGTAGTAGCCAACCGCCCCCAGGCCTCGAGCCTGCAGCATTCTCAGCGTTTCCAGAATATCCTCGGTGCCTTCCTTCTTTTTGATTTCGTCCAGCCGCTCTTGATGCAGGTTCTCTATGCCGATAGCCGCCCCGCCAAAGCCGGATATCTGTTTGCCGTTCTTCTTCCGGGCGTCAGCCCAATCATCGATCTTCTTTCTCAGATAATCGGCCCGGGCCATGCACCCCCAGACCATCTCATACTTGTCCAGGAGCTTCACGACCTCATCCGCATGGCGACGGTTGCAGCCGAAGTTCTCATCCTCGATTATCACCACGTTTATGCCCATTTTTTTGTAGTAGGCAAGGACCCTCTCGATGCTTTCCAGGGAGATTATATTGGGCTTATTGCAGAACACCGGGGTCTGGCAGAACTTGCAGCCCACGGGGCAGCCTCGAGTGGTGAAAAGGACCCCATATATGTTCACCTTGATATTGAAGGGCGTATTCAGATACTCGATAAGCGGAGGATGAATGATGTCCTTAATCTGCCTGCCGAAATAGGGTGCTAGCTGATGCTCTGCATATCCCACGAATATCTTGTCGAACTTGTCCTGCACAGCGGTGGTCAGAGCGCCGTAGTTTCCTGCCCAGACCTCTGCGCCCGTTTTATGGGCCGCTTCAGCCATCTGTACCGCCTCATGGGTCTCGCTCAGATAAAAGGAGAGGCCGACAACATCCCAGCCCTCCTGGAGCTTCTTATTGTATTCATCCCAGGTCGGGAACTCCAGGATCTCAATCTCCGGAATGTTCTGCTTCAGAAATCTCAGGCCAAATGATTGGATGCGCGGCCAGTAAAATCTGAACCACGACCGGGTGTTGGCCCCGATGTAGTCGTAGGGCTCAGAGCTGTTTCGGTAAGAGGTTGTAAATAGAACCCTGGGAGTCATAAGCGCCGAAAACTCTCCCATGGCAGATTAAGCTTGCGATTACCGGCTGCTCGCACTTATAGGGTCTGGCATAAGAAATACCACGCCCTTCAACTTGTTGCCCAAGGAGTCCCCATCCTTCAGGGTGGGTATGAATTGGGCGACTCCCGTAAGTTATTTATGCTCACAAATCTGTCTCCTGTTGTCTATTGCTAGAGTCAGACCATTCGATATGGTTGGGCACTTCCCCTCGTTTTGACGAGGAACAGACACACGGCTTAACTGACTCATACCAGCAAATCGAACAGACACGGCATCGGAAGCACGAGATTCCGCAAGGAATCTGGTGGATTGCATGACAGATGAAGCCTCTTCCCGTGCCTGGGGTGCCAGCACAACATTATCGTGCCACAGTGTAGTCAGCATGAAGAGTCAGCCACCCTTGCGCCTCGCGACTTTTTGCGTAGAGGCAAGCCGCGCCCTTCAGGACGCGGTGGTTGACGCATATCCATCCTGTCCCGAGAGTCTGCCTTCAGGCAAAGATATCTGCATTATTCCTGTCCACTCCAAACTCCTCTATCAGCCTTCCAACCCATTCCCCGGGCGTATCCGATTCAGAGAATGCATCTCTGACCCTCCTGGCGACTTCATCGGCGCGCTCTTTGGGTATCCCCAGCAGCTCATAGAGGGTAATGCTTGCCATATCTTTCTCCTTAGCTCTCCTGAACTCCCCTGGTGCGGGCAAGGAGGTTCTCATAAGCCTTTTCCGCCAGATCGTGGACATCGATCCCCATCTCTCTGGCCAGCAGGAGGACCACCGCATCCAGCTCCACCAGCTTTTTCAGGGAATCCTGTTTCTCATTGGCCAGGGCTATGACCTCTTTTCTGCTCATGCCCGTCTGGGAGGTGATGAGCCTTATTCCCTGGTCCAGTATGCCCTCTTCCGTTGAGGGTTTAAAGCCCATGGGAACCTCCACCGCCTCCAGGTCGGACCCTGCAGACACCATCTCTCCTTCCATCTTTACCATCCCTTCAGCTTCAGCCTCCCTGAGTAGAGCGCGCACCTTCTCCGGAGACCCCCATTTCAGATCCAGGGAGAGAGCAAAGATGAAATCGCTTATCTTCAGGCTCTTCTTGCCCCGCTTCTTGAAGGGCGTGGCCACGAGGATTGCTTTCTCACGGTCCAAAGAAACACACCAAAAGCTGTTCATGCACATAACAGATATAAACCAGTCTATCCAGATAATCGCCCAAACCGGTCGATCCAGATGATCGCCCAGATAAAGAGTGCCTGGAACTTATACAATTCTCTGGGTAAAGGATATAAGGTAAGAAAAATAGCTATATTCACTGTAAAAAAATCCAGCATATGCCATGTGGTGTGAGATGAGGCTGATATACCCATTTATGATTCTGTTTCTGCTGATCGGCGCCAGCGCCGCCCAGCTGACACCAGATAAAGATAGATTTGACATCGTTCTTCATCCAGGAGACGGTGACGAGAGGACCCTTAAGGTGATTAATAATGGAGACTCAACCATCTTCAAGATCTCTAAAACCGAAATGATCGGAAACGCCGGAGATTATATTTTCATCGACGTTCCGGAAGGTAAACCTCTTTCACCAGGGGACGAGGCAGAGATCAAGATCTATATCGGCATACCCCCGGAGACTGAGCCTGGTGTCTACACCGGATCTATATACCTGATGGAGAGCGCTCCCCCTTCCATTCCTTTAAGAATAGACTTTCATGTGGAAGTCATTGTGCAGGAGAGCTACGGCATTGTCATGACCGTGGAAGATGCCAAATCAGCCTCTCTTCGAGCCAGCGCCAAGGATATTGCCCAGTTTAACCTGGCGGTCAAGAATCTGGGCTCATTCAGAGATATCGCCTCGATTGACGCAGGAATTCTGCCAGAAGGCTGGAGCGTCGTGCTGCTGGATGACGATGAGCCCCTTGGCATGCCCTATGACCTGCCCCTGGATCCCGGGGCGACCCATGAGATCAAGCTGCAGGTACAGACGACCAAGCCAGGCGAGAAGGATAATGTAACCATAACCGCCACATCCCTGGGCAACCGATCCAGGAACTCCTCGGTCCAGGCGGAGGTCGAGTTTGGATTGGTGGTCAGAGGCTACGATACGGAGATTGTTGTCCCGGAGAGGATCGCTACCAACAAGAGCTATGAGGGCAAATTCAAGATAATTTTAGATGTCAAAGAGGACATATGGGTCTCGATGTACTCTCCCGATGAGCTGATGGTGATACCTCTGGCGCAGACGGTGTCTGTAACCCCAGAGGAGCCCGGATATGCTAACTTCACCATTCTGGCATCAAAAGCAGGCGAGTATCCCCTCATCTTCAAGCTCTCAGACTCACATGGCATTCCGATGCCTGAGGAGACCGCGACCATTTCCGCAGTAGCTCCCGGGGGACTGGCGGTGGTTACCGGAGACGATGTCATCTATGGCACAGTAGGTGCTCTGGCCCTATTTGGCAATAAGACCCCGGACGTATACATGATACCTCAGGACGAGTTGTCCAAAGATTATCTGGAGAGGCTGCAGGGCTATATCAGTATCGTGATCCTGGGCAATGAATCTGTTATTCCCCAGGATATCAATAAAGAGCTTCAAGATGTCGAAATCAAGCGCATACATAGCGAAAGCCTCTATGAAGAGTGCTGGCTCTTTATGAAGGAGATCTGGAATAATGGTACCTCCAGGGCAGTTTTGACCACCCCCAGGCATGCAGACATATACCGAGCCTATCAGATAGCGATGAATGAGAGCTTGCCAATGGTGGTATGCAGAGGCAATGTCACACCCGCCTCCCTGGAGGCCATAGAGGAGATGACTGAAAGCAATACCTCCCTCACCCAGGTGACGGTCGTGGGCAGGGTTGAAGACGATTATACGAAGGCACTTCGTGAGGCAGGTGTCTTATTGGAGGAGGTGAGCGCTTGAAGAGCATTTGTTTATTAGTTATAATTATACTATCTACTTTTCAGATATCTGGGGCAGATGACCAGCCACGGGCTATGGGAGTGAAAGGAGAATTCGAAGATGTTATCCTGGTTGGCGCAGACGACTGGCATGCATCTATTGCCGCCACCCCTCTGGCCATCTATTCCCATGAGAACAGCACTACTGTCAAGCCGATGCTCATCCTCCCCAAAGAGGTCCATGCCGGTGAGAGAAATGGCTGGATCGAAGAGAGCGATATCAAGAGATATGGTGCTTCGGCAATTCTGGATACATTCAAAGGGGCAAATATAAGCGCAATAACCATACACGGCTCTGGCGACAGGGTCAGGTCTATGGTGGAAGCAGCCCAAAAGGACGGTATCCAGGCTTATGTCGCCGTCACTTTAGAGATACCAGTGTCCGAAGCCGCAGCTGACGAGCTGGAAGGTCTGGAAGAGGAGATGGCCCTGATGGCCGAGGCTGGCCTGAGGTCGTTGGAGCCGGATCAGTCCGGAATCGATAGCTATCTATTGCAGCAGCCTGACCCAGCCATAGGAGGCAATAGCAGCTATTTCTGCCCGGCAAACCCCGAGGTGAGGGACAATCTGTACAACCAGATCGAGATGCTGATCGATGACTATCATGTCGATGGTGTCGTCCTCTACCAGTTCGGATTCCAGGACGAAAATTATTGCTACTGCGACATCTGCAAAGAGAGGTTCTATACGGACACAGGAATAGATATCAGTAAGGTCAATGCCAACAGCTACAACCGGGAGAGATGGGCCGGGTGGAAGCAGGACCAGCTGATGAGGATCGTAATGGATGCCCGGAACATAACATCTGACCTGGGCCCGGTTAAGCTTGGTGTGGCACTGGACAGTCCCTTCGACCGGAGCCGGGGATACGACTTCGCCCGGATGGCAAAGGTGGCAGACTTCACATTGATCTCTCCCATCTCAGCCGATGATGTCAGGCTGGCCATCGGGGATAGCATTAACCCGGTTTACATCCGGCTGAGCGATGATTATGTGGGCTACGTCCTCTCCACCCAGAATGTAAAGGGAGCCGTAGGTTATATCGAGGATCTGGCAGAATCAGGTGCCTCGGGAATTGCCTTCGAGTACGACGTCGTCCATACGCCCATCTGGTCAGAGCTTGAGCCACCCTCCTCTGCGGCTCGCTGGCTGCTGAATCAGCTTGGGGGAGAGGTTCTTGCGGTGGGCAATGTATCCTGGAGAAGCGACGCGACCATAATGGCCAACAACAGCTTCGACCTGGGTGAGAAGATAAGCCGCCGCTGGGTAGCCTCTCCGGGAGCTGTGATTGTGGGAGAGAACTATACCGCTGCCCTTCAGGCAGCACCCATTGCCTCCTACCTGAACTGGCCGCTGCTTTTTGTGAATGAGACCCTGCCGGAAGAGACCGGTCTTGCATTGAACCGGCTGGGAGCTGAGGAGGCGATCTTGCTCGGTCCGATATCCAAGAATGTATTGCAGAACCTGAGTCAGATGAATATCACTCTCTACGAAGGCAGCGAAGAGCTCTTGATCGAAGAGATGAAAAAAAGAGGTGAAAGCCCAACAATGGTGGTTTTGACCAACTCCCATGATCTATCCCTCCTGCCGCCAGCCTCAAGCAAGCTGATTGAGCGCTCAATGGTAAAAGACCTGCTGATAAGAATGGAGCTGAGCCCGGATCAGGTCCCTGCAGATGAGAATGGTGAGGTGGTGAGAATCAATATCACTCTGACCAATACCGGCGAGGAGGTGCTCAGGGGCGTGCAGCTGCGGGACATCTTCCCCATGGGGAGGCTGATAAGGCTCACCAGCACCGCTTTTGGTGGGGTTAATGTGACCGACCCCTACAGCAGAAAGCCAGTTACAGAAACCTCTGCGTTTCTCAACGGCACTCTCCTCCGCTGGGATTTCAGCCGGCTGGAGCCTGAAAAATCCGCCAGCCTGAATGTGGAGGTGGAGCTGATGTACCCCATGGACGCCGGCTGGTCGCAGCGGCTGGACACCGGAGCTACAGCGGCTTATGATGGCTTCACCTATAACCATACTCTCATAAATGTGGACGATCCGCCGGTCATCAACCTGACCTATCCCAAATGGATCTACTCAGGAAGCACCAACATCTCCTGGAACATTGAGAGGAACACCAGCTACATGGCCCTCAACCTCTACAGCCCGGACAGGAGAGCTGGCCAAATGAAGCTGACAAACATAACCAGGGATGGCCTTTATGATGTGAGAGTGCCCCTTTTAACCCCGGGAAACTGGCTGTTTAATATCGAGACGGATGAAGGCCGGACTGACAACAACACCATTGAAGTTCGCTCCAATGTCGATGTTTTGAATATCACCGCTTTCAGCCATACCAAGGTCCCCAGGCTCTCGATGACCGCAGCAGGGGCCGCATCCTCCCACAAAGCCATAATCGTTGATGTGGCAAAGGACCCTCAGCAGATCGACCCATTGGAGACGGAGGAGATGCTCAACCAAAAGGTAGCGGAGTTGAATCTGGACCCCGAGTATCTTATGGTGGTCGGTGATCCCGGATCCATGCCCCTGATATCCACCGGCCTGTTCCAGAAGCTGTCGGATGTAATGGAGCACGAGGTCTACAGAGACTATCAGATCAAGCCGGATACGAGCAACTACAGCACGGTGGCAGTGGGAAGAATCATGGGGCTTTCTGTGTATGATGCCTCAGGACTCCTGGCCCGCACCCTGGCCTATGACCGGCTTAATGGAAGCTGGAAGAATAACGGACTGGTTGTATCCTCTCCTGCTCTCTCATTCCCTCAGGCTCCCGTGGGCATAAGCATAAGGGGGTACCTGGAGGAGGCAGGATTTGCGGTCAAAGATCTGCGCCATGAAGAGGCTACCTATCAGCAGGCGATCTCGCAGATGAATAACGGCCAGAATATAGCTCATTTCGATCATCATGGAAGTGAGGATTCCTGGGAGCTGTCCGCCTGGTCGATGATGGACTCGTCCCTTACCGGGGCGCAGGTAAAAGAGATCACTCTGCCACCTCAGACCACCACTGCTGCCGCCTGTCTAACCTCTAATCTCAAAGGATACTATCTGAATGTGACAGGAACAAGGATGTATGTTCCCGGGAACCTGGAGGATTCCATCGCTCTGGCTTTCATAAGGGCGGGAGCGGTAAACTATATTGGAGGCTCTGCCTTTTCCTACATCTTCCTGTCCGATGATTACTACAAGAGCTTCTACCAATCGCTGGTCTTCGAGAATGCCACTGTGGGCCAGGCACAGATGGAAGCGGACAACCTGTTCCGGCTCAAATCCAGAGGCACTGAAAGCCTCATGCCGAACTCTGAGTACGATGATGATCTGCCCAACTGGGATATGTCCGTTCATGAGATGCTCAACCAGACATCCTACATGAATGTCATCCTGGGAGATCCGAGCTTCAGGCCTGCTCTGCCCCGTTCGCCCTCCCTTCCCTATTCCACATTGATCTCGGCGGAAAACGAAAGCGATCAGAATGAGACGGATTTGATGGTGAGCATCACTCCACTTAACGAGAGCGCCACCGATTGGATCTACTGGATTGAGGCGGAAAGCTCCAGCGGCGATATCAACCTGGATGCTACTCCTGCTATTATCGGCGAGGTGCTCTTGCCCAAAGATGCAGAGAAGGTCGTGGTGAAAGAGGAGGGGCTTTCCCTATGGCATGACGAATATTCTCTGGGCGAGAAAAAGAGGGTTATGTGGCCAATAATCAGGCCGAGGCTAGGCGAGAAGAGGAGCTACCAGATAGAGTATGAGTTGATACCTGGCCAGGTTCAGAGGATCAATGTCACTGCCGGGTGGAATGCCGTGTCCATCTATCTGAACCCCCTGGATGCATCTGCCGATAGATACCTGAAGAACAAGCCCTACCGGAGCATATTCACCATTGCCGAAGATGGGTGGGATTTCGGGATGAAAGAGGCTGGCAAGCTAAATGTGACCCGCCTTGTGGCGGGAGAGGGATATCTGATAGACAGCACCGGGAACTTCACCATGGAGATACCGGGAAAACCGGTCGATCTGCCCTACCGGCTGGACCTGCATGTGGGATGGAATATGATCGGCCTGCCGGTGAATGAGAGCGTGGACCTGGCCAACATCACCATCAATGCCGAGCATAAGAGGTACAGGTATCCGGAGGCGGTAAAGAAGGGTTTGGTCTCGGCCTTTGTCTGGAAGTATGAGGGCGAGGATTGGACCAATTTAGGAGAGAACGAGACCCTTGAGCCGGGAAGGGCATATCTTGTCGAAGCGAAGAGCGAGGCAAGGCTGGAGTTCCGCTAGAAAGGGCATCTAGCGGAACAATATATTTTTTAAAATTTTTATATCTTTGAATTTTATAGTTTTAACTTTTATATCCTAAAACTATTTTTATATCTTCGGACTATCGCTATCTCCTTTTTCTATAGAGCTCTCTCATCATCTCCCGGTGCATGGAGGCCATCATATCTCCTTGCATGCCGATCATGAAAAGCTGGAAGCCGACGATGATCAGAATGGCGGTAAGAATGGTGAGGGGAATATGCTCTATCCTCCAAACAAGCCAGTCTCTGGCCACATAGACGCCCACCAAAAAGCCGAGCAATCCCACGAACGAGCCCATCAGGCCGAAGTAGAACATGGGGTTTTCTGTCTTGGCCATGCGGAAGATGGTAAGAATGATCTTCAGGCCGTCGCGGAACGGATGCAGCTTGGTCTTGGTTCCTGCCGGCCGGGGCTGGTAAGTGATTGGCACCTCGACTATCCGCAGGCCCTTTTTAACGCTCTCTATAGTGATCTCCGACTCGATCTCAAAGCCGGGCATGGACAGCTCGAGCATCTTTATTCCTTCTGTGGTAAAAGCCCGGTAGCCGGAGAGGATGTCGTGAAGAGGAACCCGGTAGATTGCGGCGAAGAAGCGGTTGATCATCTTGTTGCCGAACATGTTCAGCCTTTTAATGGCTCCACCCTGGATGTTCTCCAGCCTGTCTCCCACCACGTGATCTGCTCGATCCTCCAGGACAGGCTCCAGGAGCCGGGCCGCCTCCCGAGGGAGGTAGGTGCCGTCGCCGTCGATGAGGAGGATGTATTTCTCTTTGATATGGCCGAATACCTCCTTTAAGGCCTGGCCTTTGCCCGATCCGGACTGGATGAATATCCGTGCTCCTGCCGCTTTAGCCTTTTCCACGGTTTTATCGGTGCTGTGGCCGTCCACAACCAGGATGTTATCGTAGCCCAGCTCTCGGAAATCCCGGATAACGGGCTCGATTGACTCCTCTTCATTGAGGGTCGGTATGAGTATGCAGATGTCTTTCTGGATCACGCTTTCATCGCCTGGTGGATGATATTATTGTATTGATCCTCCAGCTCTTTCATATCCCCTTTTGTGGTCTCGATATAAAGCCGGATGATGGGCTCGGTGTTGCTCGGCCTGATGAGGACGCTGTAGCTATCGGTGGTGATCTTCAAGCCGTCCGTTGTGTCCGGCTCAAGGGAGGCCAGGGAATCGGTCAGGCGGAGCATCACAGCTGACGGGTCCTCTTTGAGGTGGACACTTATCTGCTTATAAGGGTAATCTGGAATCATGGCGGCCAGATCTGAGAGCTTCTCCCCGCCGGATATGATCTCAGCCAGGGCGAGGCTCATGGCGAAGGGATCGTCCGAGTACTGGAACTCGGGCAGGAAGAAGTGGCCGCTCCGTTCCACACCTAAAACCGCCTTCGAGTTCTTCACCCGGTTGGCCACAAAGACGTCGCCAACCCTCTCTCGAACCACCTTGATGCCATCCTTTTCCAGCTCCCTCTCCAGGATCATCGAGCAGTCAAAGCCGGAGATGACCAGGTCACCAGGCTTGTACCTTGCCCGGGTGATAATGATCGCCACCTTCTCCGGCGGCAGGACCATTCCTTTGTCATCGATGACGATTCCCCGGTCAGCATCCGGATCGAATCCCACTCCGAAGTCCGCCTCCTTTTTCAGTACCTGCTGGCAGGCAGGGCGCAGGGACTCTTCATTGGGTGCAGGACCCCGACCGGGAAAGTGGCCGTCTGCGGTGCCGTTCAAGATCAGGGGATCAAATCCAAGCCTCTGGTAGAATGAGGCCATTGTGCAGGCAGCGCCGTTGCCCATATCCAGGACCACCTTGAGGGGGCGCATAAGGTTCACCTTATCCTGCACATACTCCCTGTATCTCTCAATTGCCTCTTCCGGGTCTCGATCGGTCTTGGTCCCCTGGCCGGCGAGAAATCCGCCCTCCCGGTAATACTTCATGATAGAGGACTCCTGATAAAGCAGGCCATAGCCGTCACAGGTCCTGAAACGCACGCCGTTGTACTCCGGAGGATTGTGAGATGCAGATATGTAGGCCGCGGCTTTGAGCTTTTCCATCCAGGTGATAAAGCTGATGATGGCAATGGGGATGATGCCAAAACTGTTCACCTGACAGCCTGTGCTCAGAAGACCATCCAGGAAAGCCTTCTGGAGGCTTGGGCCGCTGATCCGGGTATCTCTTCCCAAAGATACTGTGCCACCTTCAGCATAAGATCCAAAGGATTCACCAACTCTATTCACCAACTCCTCTGTGAGATCGGTGCCGTAGACACCTCTGACATCATAAGCTCTGAATACTGTCACATCTACCCCTTAATCCCCTTGACAATAAATTATTTCCTGCCAGGAAAAATATTCTGAATAAAAATATTTGTTAAAATCAATCATTCCTGCTTGGTCAGGACTATCTCCATCGAAGAGACATTCACCGTCTTTCCTTCCTCATTGGCAATGGATTCTGTGCCGATGGTTATGGCCGTGACAGCCAGATTGGGCATGAACCTGTTTCTGGTTATCTCTGCCGTGTCCACAGCGCGGGATATGGCTCGCCCTCTGGCTTTCAATATCACACTGGCAATTGGCTTATTGAACTGGGTCATCACTGCCAGCACATAGTTCATGACTGGTTTGTCTCCAATGAAAATCACTGCATTGTCTTCCATGGTCTAGCCCCTTCCGTTTACTTTTCTTGGGCAGGTTATTAACTCTTTCTCTCCAGGATATTGGCAAAGGCGAAGTTGGGCAGGACGGCATCGATCTTAACCCGGAGCTGCTCGTTTGCCTTCGATCCCCTGACAATGATCGCGAAGCCTTCCACTATGGCTACCCCGTCACCTGATTTGCCGATAGAGTCTATAGTGACATTGAGCATATCCCCTTTGCGGACCGGGGCAGAAAGAAGCTTCTTGCCCACGACATAGGTCTCGGCACTCTCCTTTCTGGAGGCGGCGGGCGAATGGGCATGAACAACGACAAACTCCCGCCTGACCTCATTTAGGTAGTCGTTGAACATATCTCCCTGAAAGACCTTGACCACGAAGTTGCCTCGCGGCCGGAGGAGCATTTTGGCCATCTTGAGAGCGGAGCGCGCGAGGTCTATGGAGATGGCATGATCTCTGTCCCAGGCCCCGGATAGATTGGGAGCAGCGTCGCATATCACCACGTCCGCATCCCCGCCCAGGGCATCTTTTACCAGGTCCACTGTGCTCGGAGCGGTGATGTCCGCCCGGAAGGTGACAGTTCCCGGAATGGGGGCGATGCCCTCCAGGTCCACTCCCACCACCTTTCCTCCTGAAAGCTTCTGAGCAACCTGCAGCCAGCCGCCTGGAGCCGCTCCCAGGTCGACCACGGAATCGCCTTTCTTTATGACATTGAACTTCTCATTGATCTGCATGAGCTTGTAGGCTGATCGGGCCCTGTAGCCCTCCTCTTTAGCCTTACGGTAGTAGTGATCCTTCTGGTTTCGGGCCATTTGCTGCAGAGCAGGGCGGTCATAGGATAAAGATTTGCCTGGGAGAAGAAGAATTAAGTGTGATATACGAGTGAGGAGAGTAAGCCCCCTTCTGTTCTATGACGGCATTCAGCTTAGCGCCATACCCGAGCTTGGCTGGACGTCCAAATTCGCAGCTCTATTTTGGCTTGCACCCACAGGGTTTCGCCGTTTCATCCGCATTCAGCGCGACCTCAGCCTTCCGGCATCATAGCTTTAACGCTGCGCGGTCTCGTTTCTGTGCCAGAGCCGGAGCTCTCGCCCCACATCCTTTGGGATGTCTGTGTGTCCAGTGGTGGAGGGACTTTCCACACCGGCCGGAGTTGGCCAGCGGCAGCCGTCCTTCCTCTCTCGCATTATCAAGAATCCCTGTTTCAGTTTATAATGCCTTCGCTGACTCGGCTTCACTCTCTTCGGCTTCACTCTCTTCGGATTCGACCTCTTCGGATTCAACCTCTTCGGATTCAACCTCTTCGGCTTCTCACCCCACCTCAACTATCCTCTGTACCTCTCATTTCCGACGATTTCTTAATTCTTCTGCAAAACTCGGAAATCCTGTTAATTTTTCTTAAATAGATCCATATACTCATCCACATGGATTCTAATTTAATGAAGATGATCTGGGCGGTGATAAGGCCGGAAAGGGTGGATATGGTGGTCAGAGCTCTCAAGGCAGAAGGATTCCCTGCCATGACCCGCTTTGATGTATACGGCCGGGGAAAGCAGAAGGGAATTGTGGTTGCCGGGGAAAGCTATGATATGCCAAAGACGGTGCTCATGATGGTGCTGGAGGCGGGAAGGATATCGGAGGCTGTCAGGATCATCGAGGAGTCTGCCAGGACGGGTGCCATCGGCGACGGCAGGATCTTCGTGGTGCCGGTCGAAGAGGCTCATACAATCAGAACCGGTAAGGTGGGTCTATAGTTCGCAGACATCCTCTTAAATAGAAAGAAGGCTAGAAATCAACATAAATCACCATAATTTGGAGGAGTCAGATATATGAAACGATATGCAATCTCTGCCCTGGCCCTGGCCGTCTCCATGATCGCTTTGGCTTTTGGCAGCAGCGTATGCGAGAATGCACCCTGTGAGCCGGTGATAAATGCAAATGTTGGAGATGAGTTCAACATCACCATCCCCTCGAATCCCTCAACTGGATTTGGCTGGTGGAGCGACTTTGATCCCCAATTCCTGACATTGGCGAGAACCGGATCGTACCAGGCCAATGCCAGTCCAGAGATGACAGGATTAACGGAGACCAAGGTCTTCACCTATCGGGCAGTATTCCCTGGAGAGACAGAGGTCTATCTTCTTCTCCTTCAGCCCTGGGAAAATGGCGACATCGCCCAGAGGCTCATCTATCCGGTGAAGATCGGCAGCATAAATGCCGGCTGATCCGGCCCCATCCGGATCGATAAATCCCCTTTTTTGGTTTACTTCAATTCCCCGCTCACTCCATCGCACGATCCTCGAAAGAGGCAGACGATCCCTGCTGCCAGGAGGACAGCGATGATTCCGGTGAGGAAGATGCCATCGAAAACCCCTGCTCCGCCTATGGACAGTACAACCGGCTGAGGGTTGAGGAGCCGCAGGGGCGAGAGGGCCGGCAGGATTCCCGGGGTGAGCAGGCTGAGTATGTCCGCTCCTATCAGGGTCCCTATGGTGCCGCTGATATAGGCCAGCGGAGGAGAGCGGCGGTAGCCCCCGGCCAGGACCAGACCCACAACTGCTGCCAGGAGAGGGGAAAGCCAGACGGGCAGGACTATTCCCTCACCCGGAATGGCCTCTGCGGCATAATAGGTGACGACAGCTACTACCGCCATGCCGAGGAGTGATTTGCTGAATGATGTCCCGCCCCGGAGGAGGAGATGGGCGGAGACGACCAGAGGTATGATGCAGCCACCTACGTTTACCGCCAGATAGAGGGGATGAAAGGTGGTGGGAAATGCTGCCGGGTACTGGCTCATCGCTGCCATGTACCAATCAGGGTAAGCGGCGAATGGATTTTCCATAAGTGGGATGTCCACCATGCCTCCCAGAATGCTGCCGAAGACGGCCAGGGTGGCAGTCCAATGGCTGAAGCCGACCATCTCGAAGGCGGAGCGGGAGAGATGCAAAAAGAGGAATATGAAGATCAGGGGCAGAGCTAGGATGAGAAGCAGGATGATGACTGTGATGGGCAAAATTAAGATCTCGAACAGGTTTATCGGGCTCCCAGATTATACCTGCATATATCCTGCCATAGGGTTAATAGAGCTTTCTGATGAAGGATCATGGTGCACAATATTTATGTCTAATGGGAAATTGTGCCGAATTGAGATATTCAAGGTGATCTGAAGTGAGCATTCTTACCGGCGGCGAGGCCCAGGGATTTATAGAATCAATGATAGACCCGAAGACGCAGACGCAGATGTGCGGCATGGAGCTGACTGTTCAAAAGATAGAGCGTTTCACCTCCTCAGGAGCTGTGGCCTTTGAAAATAGCGAGCGAAAGCTGCCGGATACAGAATCCCTGGAATTCGACCAATCCGGCTGGATCGATCTTCCTCCTGGGGCATATCTGGTGACATTCAATGAGATCGTCAGCATTCCCGTTGACGTGGCTGCCCTGGCCCGGGCCCGATCCACCCTCCTGCGCTGCGGGGCAAGCCTCCAGACCGCACTCTGGGATCCGGGATACCGGGGGCGGAGCCAGAGCCTGCTTGTGGTCCACAACCCCTCCGGGCTGCGGCTGAAGAGGAACGCCCGGCTGATGCAGCTAGTGTTCATGAGGCTGGAAAAAGAGGCGGAGAAGGTGTATGAGGGCAGGTATCAGGGAGAGAACATTTGAGCCAGGTGATGATTTCGCCAGGTCAACTGAGAGGTCAGCTGAGAGGTCAGCTGAGAGGTCACCTCTCAGATTCCTTTTATTGCTTTTCATTCTATCCGCACCATTTTGGCTGGCGGGAAATATAGCCGAGCAAGAGCTACCACTTCCCTTCAGTCTACCTGCAGGCGCGCTGGTGCTCGTCTGCCCGATGGTCGCAGCACTGATCCTCATTTACAGAGAGGAAGGATCAAATGGCATAAAGCGGCAATTCTCGCAGGTGCTTTGATTACAAAAGAATTAAGGCAAAGGTCTGGTATTTGCCCATTTTTCTTTTGATGCCCTTTCTCATGGCACTGGAGTATGCAGTGATGAAGCTGACGGAGATGCCAGTCCCTGATCCTCAGTTCCCTATTCATTTGCTGCCTGTATTCTTCGCCCTTTTTTTTATTGGCGGGATCGGGGAGGAGATCGGCTGGACGGGATACGCCACCGATCCATTGCAGGCCCGCCGATCGGCTTTCCAGGCCAGCATAATCCTGGGGATCGTCTGGGCGGTCTGGCATGTGATGCCTTATATTCAGGGCCATAATGCTCCCATCTGGCTTTTGGCACAGAGTGGAGCCACAGTTGTCCTGCGAGTTCTAGTCGTCTGGATCTACAACAATACAGGAAAGAGCCTATTCGCTGCGGTCGCATTTCATGCCAGCTCCAACCTCAGCGAGCTGGTTTTATTTCCCATTTACGGCTCGCACTACGATCCGGTCATTGCCTTTGCCCTCCTGGCGATCACGGCGGCAGCAGTTGTAATCCTTTGGGGTCCCGAGACTCTGGCTCGCTACAGGTATGCTAGCTACAGGTTGGCTCGCTCAAGGCCTTGAGGGCCGGAGGTGAAGATATAGGTGAAGATATTCGAATGGAAGCATCTACATACTGGCTGGCAGAATTAACGCAGGGATATTCTTAAAAGGGAAGAGGTTCAGAGTGGCTGCCAGAGGCGAAGAAGAGGTGACCGCATGCCAGTAAGTAAGAAACAGCTGGAGAAGCTGAACAAAGTGAAGAAGGCCAAGGCAGAGGAGCTTGCGAAACAGGCAGCAACAGGCAGCGAATCAGCCAAGAAGAAGCTCAAGAAGCTCCAAAAAAAGATTAAGTAAATTTTATTTTTGCCTTCATGATGCCATCATCTGCTGTTTGGTTTAAAGCTTAGCTTTGGGGTCCATCTCCCAGATGCCAAAGGCATTGTTCTCGGTATCCAGACAGATCACGAAGTAACCCATTCCCGGGACAGCCATCTTGGGGACTATGACCTTGCCCCCCAGCTTCTTCACTTTTTCTGAATACTCATCCACCGATGGCACACCGATGTAGTTTAGGATCTGCTGTTGCGGATTCACCCTCTTCATCATGCCACCGCCGGGAGCGCCAAAGGTGTCTATCATGCTATATTCCATTCCAGGCATGCTTTCTATCTTCCATCCGAAAAGGTTAGAGTAGAAGGTCTTTGCTCGCGGCCCGTCATCAAAAGGTATTTCGAAGTGAACTATACTTGGCATTATTTTACCTCCACATGCTTCAAGCTCTAAATTCCTATATGTTTTTCGGTTTTCCTGACATAAATAGTTTATCGGCCTCCATTTGGGGATTCGAGCCCGGTTGGAAAAAATGAGCGCCATAGCGTTTTCCTGCGGCCCGTGCTCTGTTGAGATAGGACTGGAGCATGATTTCTTGGATTTGCGATGACAGTAATCAGGCAGCCCTGGTTCCGGCCTGGGCGAATGTCAGTCGGTTCCCCCGAGGGCTCACGACCCTATGGGACAAGATGCGGCGTGGTTGCATGATTCTTTTGGCTCCTCGCTATTTGGTGTGGGTTCGTGCAAAAGTCACAGGAATTCGACATTTTTTTATGATCCTCCGTCCACTCTGCGCCTCTGCGGCTTTATTCCGTATTCCGTAAACCACCAGGGTTAATTATCCCGCTACCCACTCGATACAACGAAGAGCCAAAAACTAGGAATCGTCTGGAGCATTGCCTTCTATAACTAGGATGATGCTACAGTGGCCGTAAGATATAATTCATTTGTCATAGGTCTACATTAATATGAGAACTCTAAGTTATAAAATCATTCTGCGTAAGGAACCTGAAGGCGGCTATACCGTTCTTGTCCCGGCACTTCCCGGGTGCATCACTTATGGAAAGACGGTGGAAGAGGCTATTGAGATGGCCAGGGATGCAATAGTTGGCTATATTGAAAGCCTGATAGAGGACGGCGAGGCAATTCCTGTGGAAGACGATCTCATCGAGTGCAGGTTGACAGTGGAGGCTCATGCCTAAGCTGCCATCTCTAACTCCTCAGAAAGTCATGGCGATTCTTGAAAAGAAAGGTTTCGTACTGAAGAGAGTCACCGGGAGCCATTATATATTTGCTCATCCGGAGACAAAGAGAAGGGTCACAGTTCCTTACCATAGCAACCAGAATATTGCCAGAGGGACATTCATACAGATTCTGGAAGATGCAGGAATAAAAAGGGAAGAGCTGCAAGATCTGCTTTGAGAATGAAATTTCTCCTTTGATCTCGTTCGTCTATAATGCAGCATGCTTTATGTATTCGCGATAGGAAGTAATCCGCAATCCCTAGTTACGGTTTGAGCTAGTATCTTGCTGTTTTCCCGAGGGCTCGCGCCCCTTTGGGGAGGGATGGGACATGGTTGCGTGGATTTATTGATTCTTCTTTTCGCTGCACAATTAAAATCATGAAGACCAGGCATCAACTTTATCAGGAAACATGCATAAAATATAGATCAAATGAAGACTCTAATCCAGATCCATAAAGAAGGAAAATACTTCGTGGCAATTGACCTGATCACAAATGTAGCTGATCAAGGATCTACTGAAGAAGAGGCAGTCTCCAATTTGAAGAAAGGCCTTGAAGAGCATTATCAGGTCCTCCTGGAGTTGGCACCCAAAGGGCGAAAGCTCTCATTCCTTGACAGTAGAACCTTCTGTATCTAATTTTAGCCTTTCTCTCGTATTTCTTCATAGCTAGAAGTTCATGGAATATCACTGCAATTGTCAGAGAGGTTATTATAATAGTCATCTATCTCCGTACCACAACCGGTCATACTGGAGTTTAGATAAAAGCAGGAAGGTGGTTTCCAATCCCCATAAGTAGTAGCATCCTCTAATTTTATCGATTCATTCGTTGTCATACCGTCTATTGTATCATAAGGTGATGAAGCCGCTTCTGCTAGGATAGTCCGATTTTGGTATCTGGCGACTGCTTGCACCCTGTTTATAACTGCAGGAGAAATACTCTCTAATGAAATTTTGAGGTCTATTATCGTCGTCTCTCCGGGTGGCAGAGCTTGCAGTGTCCAGCTTACAATTCGTCCCTGAACAATCGGCCTGAGAGTTGAGCTAATAAAGGTCGCTTCCACCGGTATTTGATCCACTACAACAACAGGTCCCAGGGTCTCATTTCCGTCATTATTGATCCATATTCTATAAGTGAAGATATCATCATCTTGATGGAACACCCGCTTTGTAAGATTAATATGTGGATATACATATTTTAATGACTGGCCTAAGCCAATGGTTGTATCCAGCCGGAGACTGCCTATTAGAACCTGATCCAGCCGGAACGATTCTCCTGTGGAATTCATCGCATCTTCCAGAGCCCTGGCGTTCAAATTGTTCGTTCCATTAAATCCGCCGGTCATGGAAAAGAAAGAGGAACTCATCAGCGCATCCTTTTGGACATAGTCTGCCGAACTGATCCGGTTCAAGATCTCCGTGTCTTTTTCTGTATCCAGGGCATACATCGCCTCGCTCCACTTGCTGTCGTATCTGATCTTGGATGCGCCTGCCAGCTGATTATTGGGCATATGGACCAGAGTGATGATCTTCTTGATCGAGCCGCCCTGGATGGACTCCGCTGATTGGTAGGAGCCACTACCCAGCTCATTCGACCTCAGACTGCAGCTGGCTATTTTTTCAGAAGAGACGAAACCGGTTCCTGATGCTTCTTTTTTATAGGTGGGGCTGGTTTTGAAAGAGTCCAGAGATTGCTTTGTTTGGAAGCTTCCATGGTATGTCTCGGATATGTAAGTGGTATCCTTCTTGCTGCCAGCGGCTCTTTTAGTATAGCCAATATGTGCAATTCCACCCGAAAAATTTCCCTGGGAGGAATAAGTAATTTCACTATTTCTTGTATCATAGGATGTATCCCTATTTATCAGATCCATATAGCGATTTTCATCGACTACTGAATTTAAAGAGCCATTTTCATTAGTCGAGGCAGAAGTACAATCTGACCATTTTGAGCTTATCCTTTGAACCTTATTTTCTGGCAGGCTCAATGCCACCGGCTCATACCTGGCAGACAGATCCTTCTTCAGCCTTATGCTCGGGATAGTGTTGTTGATTTTAGAGCTCTGCGACTCTCTGTAGTAACCACTGCCATGCTCTTTGTTCTTGATATTGGCTACAGACCTGGCGCCAAGTTCGACGGTCACAGAAGATGACACCGATGGATAACGCTTATCTTCATAGATTCCAGAAATGGTCGCTGTATTGCAGAGAGTATTGATTTCCTCATGCGTGGAAAGGCTCTTCCATATATTCACAAAACCATTTCCGCTGACGCCGGAGTCGTCATCGAAATTTGAATTAAAAGTTTTCGGCTGCTTGACCTCTAAGGTTATTGACCCGGACTGACCAGGGACTAGCGTGCCGATATCCCAGGTGAGGTTATTTTCTGCCACATAATCTGCGGAAGGGGACATAGACACGACTTCTACATCGGGAAGAGCATCTATGATGGTGACATATTTGGCGGCACTCACACCGTTATTTTTATATTTAATAGTGTAAGTCACATTCTCTTCCTCTGCATAAATCGATTTATCAGCCGTCTTATTTATCCATAAAATAAAGTTCGAAACAGCTTTGTCTATTTGGTAGCTCCTATCAGTCATTATAAGCTGAGCTGTATCAAGAGATTGCTGATTTTTATAAGAATATTCGTTTTGGATTATCTCCGTATTCTCCGCATTCTCCGCATTCTCTGGCAAACTCGAGGTCGCATTGAGAATGGCATGAGCGGGGTTGGTTTCGGAAGACAGGAGGATATGTGGATTGGGACTGAAGCTGGTATACGACTCTGAGATAAAGGTTGGCGAGCAGCTGGCAGCACTCAGGAAGAAGATAGCTAAGATCAAGAACCTTGAACCAATTTCGGCTTGCCTCAATCCATCCTCATACTGACTATCGAAATCTTAAGCTTGTTTATGGTTTCTCACTGGTCGATCCGGCTTGGAATTTTTGTCTTGCTCAGGAGTGGTTGCCGTGGTATCTGCCACAATAATTGTCGCTGGCATATCTGTTCCCACAATATCATTTGCCCCAATATCAGTTGCCACAATATCAGTTGTCACAGCTTCTTTATTGGACAGATCCTTTGAATTATCGGCTGGATTTGTCTCATCGACTTCAATCTTGGGTATCGTCTCCAGCGATTTAGTTTGATTTACCTTCGAATGAGTTTGATTTATTATAGATTCAGATATTGCGGTCACGTTGAGCAACGATGCGACAATGTCTGAACCGTTGGTTCGCGAACTGCTCATGCTAAGGCCATCATCCTCTTCATGCGACATTATGTAAGCATTATCGCTCCCAATGCTGCTTTCTGAGAATATCACATCGACTTTCATGCCGTTGCTAAAGGATAATATGCTAACATCCAAGATCGTATTTGGATCTCTTTGATTCAAGTCTCTGTTTCCGCTTTCCATCTCAGAGGAAATCTCTCTAGTCCCTGTCTGACCAACTGCATCATCTGCCAGATCTGCGACGAACGGGAACATAATATCCTGAGATGGCGTTTCTGCAGTCGTTGGCTCTCTTGCTTCTTCTAAGGCATCGAATTGATCAGCGTTTGGATTGATTTTAGTATCATTCAGTCCTAAATCCAGCGATGATGAATCATTGATTGGTTCTGCATCCGATGTCAAATTAGCGAACGTGGTGACAATTTCCAGATCATTGGTCGCCGGGGCCGGATCAAGTTTCGTATCATTTTCAATTGGAATTGAGTTTTCAGTATTATTGCCCGGAATTTGCGGCAGCTCTATGCTATCATTAATGGCGGTGGAATTTATGCTATTACCGATGCTATTGATTGAAGCATTTGTTGTTGCGGTTTCATCCGATTTGGCTTTCACTATCGTTTCAGTGATTGCTTCATCTGCAGCCTGCTCCTCACAGGACAGTTTGACTGAGTTTGTCAGCAATTCGCCATCTGAACTATCAGGGTTTACTCTCACTTCTAGCTTGATAGTTCCTGATCCACCGGCCAACAGATCGCCTATCGTCCATGTGTCCTCTTTATTTGCATCAGCTGCTGGAGTTGCCGATAAATAGGTAACATTTCGGTCGTATATCTCCTTGATCGTTACGCTGTGCACATCATCCTTTCCTGTATTGGCGTAATTTATGGCGAGGAGCAGAGTTTGGCCGGCCTCGACCGGATCCGGCCCGGCGACCTGATTTATGTTGAGCGAATAGCTCGAGATGCTGGCGGGAATGCAGACGGGGATAGATTGGGACGTCATGTAGCTCCTGGTCCCGAAATTATCCTCCGACGTGCTCTTCCAGCCGAGAGTGGCAATAATTTCGCTTAGGTCCCCCACATTCTCAGCAGTTGTAGTGGCCTGGAACTCCAATAAAATCATATTGTCTTCGTTCCAGCGGCGCTCGATCTCGTCAAAATGAATTTGGAGTTCTCGAGGATTGGTGTCATCCAACACGCCGCCACCGCCGCCGCCCGGCGGATCGGAGACTATCTCTGCAGATCCGGGAGAATAGATAATTCCTGCGGGCAGCAGGATGGATAGATCAGAGCCATAGGCATCCGCATGGCTCTCGGCAGCGTGACCGACAGAGACGGTGTAGGTCGCAGCTTTGCCACCATCCGGACGGGAACTCATCGCGATCTTAAGATCGGGCTCTACAAGCTTCAAGGAAGCGGTTTCACCAAATGCTGTGTGAACTTCTCCACACTCATCCTTGAACCTCGTGGATACCTGGTTGGCAGCCAGGCACTCTCCATCCTTGTTGCTCACGACATTTGCAACGATGGACTGAAACCTGAGGGAAACGTCCTGATTGGCAGTGTTGTCCACCCGGCCAAAGTACCAGGTTATTGTAACAGGCTGGCTTCCGTCATTGGGATGGCTTACCTTCTCAAAAGGGGATACCTCGGTTCCTATGACCTCAAGACTGCTGCTTTCATAAATCAATCCCCTGGGGAGGGTGTCTGTTACGGTTAAACCCTGAACGATTCCCTGCGGCAAGTCGGCTATAATCGTGCAGGCGTTATCATGAGAGGCACCTGCTGAATTCTGATCGGTAGAGAAATAAGGGCTGCCATCCTGCGCCAAGGAGAGGCCGAAGGCAGCCATAGCCAGGAGGAAGAATATAGTTGGAGTTCGATATGCCTTCGAGTTCATGATTGACCACCTGCGCCTGAAATTCCGATATTGCTGCATCGAGCTTGAGTAGCTAATATCAAAGCCTACATTTGTGTCAACTTCCATTAATAAAAGGATAGATGTATATTAAGTTAGAAATTTAGTTCGTAACAGAGATAAGATCAGCAGGTACTTAGTAATTTCGGGATCGCAATATCTTCTGGTATTTCGTCTGCTTGAAAAATTTCTGTTTTATAAGGTATATTAAATTGTAGTATGGCGCAGCAAAATTAGCAGGATGATAGGATTATCTATATGGTTTCAAGGAAGGAAATATGCGCCTTATATCTATGATTTTGCGGCAAAGGCTGATCTTTCCAGGTTACAACCTGCTCGAAGACGATTGGTATTTTCTTATCGCCCGATCCCTCGATCAGGACTCCTCCTTTGGATAGATTGACAATGTTTCCGCCTTGAGCAGTTATGTTCATCGGAGTAATGAGCTTCTTGCCTTGATGAACATATTGACTTTGGTTATCGTGTTCTGCCATATAGCCGCCTGTATCAGATGATACTGAAACCTTCCACGGGCCATCACATGTTATTACAAGGGTTCCTTGATTGATGACCGGAGATTTCATTGGGTCAAGTTGCCAATTAGTGGTATTGCCCTCAAATGTGATAGAGACCTCTTTCAGTCCATCACCCAGAACTATGTAGCCAGGGACTGCCTGCCCAGGAGCCGCCATGACAACGTTTGAGCTGCCATCATTGGCCTGGACATTTACAGGATAGACTGCCAGGGGAGCGGTGAAGAGGAAAAGGAAGACATAAATGCTTACAGCAAACCTATTGCAAAAGCTATGCTCACCCATACTTCTTTCTCCCTCTTCCTCATTTGCCTTTGTCCTTTTTAAAAAAAAAGGTATCCTCCAGGTTCGTCACGGATAACAAACCCAGTGGCTTAGTTAATTATTCGGGTTAGCTAGATCTTGAATTCCACCACCTTGGTAGCTAGGACGCTTTCATCCCCTAGATTTACCGTGGCATTTAGAGAGTAAGTTCCGGGTTTTAACTCCTCATCAGGTGTGATAGCAAACTTAAAGAGCCTGGAAACACCGGGAAATATAGAGGCTCTGCTCAAAGGGGTAGAGGTGCTTGCCAATACTTCTCCCATCTCATCAAGCAGATCAGCTTTAACCAGTGCCTTGAAATGGGTGTTTCCGGTATTCTCGAAATTCAGGGATATATTTTGCACTTTAGTAGAAATTGGTTTTTCTATCTTTAGATCAGAGATCTCTCCCGTCATAATCTGATCTGTTCCAGAGATATGTATTATAACTATTGCATTAATGGCTCCCATTGCGCTCATCTTTGGTTCTGATTCATTGGAGCCGATGGGTTTAGATAATATCTCCACCATAGCATACCTGGTACCTGAGCCGACATCGCTGGGAACATCACCTTCCAATAGAAGTTTTTGAGACTCACCAGGTCCTAGAAGGAAACTGACCGGGGAAATCGATAGAAAAGGTCTTGCAGAGTTAGGATTGTTGTCTTTATTTGCTTTGATGGCAGTCATTATCCCGTCTGGGTCCATATCTACTCCCATAATTTCTATGAAGAAGTTGGATTGTCCTTCGGTAGCACTAGTATTCACAATAATCTCATGAGATATATGCCCACCGGCGGGAATGGTATCTTCTATGAGATCTCCGGTGACGCCAAATCCGTTGGCTAAACTTATCGATACAAAGATTGCTATTAAATTAATTAGACTGCATTTAGATCTTCGCACTCTGAATGGCCCCCTTATAAATTTATTAGTAGTAATTATGAAATATTTAGAAGGGCCACGAAATTTCATCCGGATACATGCAACGGATTTAATCGCGGCCCTGTTAGGCAAATGTCTTGTCCACCTCAGCAATGAACTTTGATTCACACAACCCTTTGGCAACCGAATATGACATCCAATTTATAGTTGTTGTCAGGGTAATCAGACCACGATACGGTCTGGGACCAATCGAAGCTGTAAGTAGTCTCCGGCGTTCCTGTGCCAGAGAGGAGCTGAACAGTAACCTGGCCCAAGTCCTTATCTCCAAAGGAACCAGTTCCGGTTCCGACCAGGTGCATAGGGGTGTTGAGTTGTTTCCCGTTGACGGGATATATGCCCAACATAGTGTCCCAGTGGGTCATTTTGCCGTTGGCTGCCATCCAAGTTGGCTGAGCCACAGCATTAACATCGAATGGACCGTTGCATTTTACCTTAAACTGATCTGCTTTTGTAATCGGTTGGCCTGCCTCAGGAGTAAGGGATGGCATTGCTCCACCAGCTGGCGGCGTAAAGACCAATATAGATGGAACATTTCCTGACGTCTCTACCGAATAATCCACGGCTAATGATACACCTATCGATACGAACCCTGCCAGTAGAAGCAGGGCCCAATAGCTCAACTTCATATATTTCTACCTCCTTTTATTAGCTGTCTATACCGTTCCCTCTGCCAGGCCTGCCCATCAAATATAGACAGTTCCGCGCTGCGATCTAAGCAGAAGCTTTATTGTAGCTTTTGTCCTTTTTTCGTTTCTAGTGGGCAGATTTAGCCTGTCCATAGAGACAGGACATTAGTATTTTATTAAATAGCAAGAATCTGCCGTCTAAATTTATATTCTAACTGAGATTCTCTCTTTTGTTTCGAATCAACATAAGCAATAATTTATATAGATAATATATCAATTTTATGATTATTACGATTATAACAGTCCCCTAATCGAAATTTCATATCTCCATGTTTACATCCTAAATGGAAAAACAATAAGATTCAGCTTGGTAACGAAGATATTAAAGTGATCGATAATAGAGATAGATCTGCAATTAAATACGGCGCATCCCATGTAGATACTTGTATATCATCACGTTTTTTTTGCACACATGTTTTCAGCATAATCGGAATAGACTTTAGCGCACGACACGTACAAGTCAGAGGATTTTCCGTGCCAGATTCCCGGGCCTAAAAATCGTATTCTTTCAATTAACGGCCCTGGTATTCAATCAATCCAATTTTATCTCTAGTCTCTAAATTAATTATTCATCAAGTATGATGAAAGATGATAAATGCTATCCCGGTTAAGGGATGATCTGCATCGCTTCGATGAAACCGCTTACTTTCGGTGATCGAATGTTCTGATTTATCAATGCCGGTTGATGATAAAATCTAATTGTCTCCAAGCAGCAAAATAATCTTCGAGATCTCATCATGGTGTTGCTTGAGCACCTCCATAAACTCAAGGCCCTTTTTAGTCGTTTGGAAGGTTGATTCCCCGGGTTTGACCTCCAGCAGACCGTTATCTAAAAGCTGAAGCAGATAAGGATTTACCGTAGTGAAGTTCAGGTTGCATTGATATACTATCTTGGTTTTGCCGGAACCATGAGCACATACTTCCAGGATATTTTGCATGATCATTTCATGGCTTCTCTTTTGTTTCATGCCCTACAGAACTTCCTAAATTATAAATTATAAGTTTCCTTGCTTCCTGAATCCTTTCAAGATTTAATGTTAATGGATTATGAGCATTGATCGCCTTGAGTTTTATCTCTTTATCTCCCAAATTTTTTTTATTTTCTTATTCAAAGAAATGCACTCTGATGAAAACTAATGTCTTCAAGGATTTCCTTGGAATTTCTTTTCATACTTTCTTTGTTTTTGCTGGTTGAAAGTTTCATTTGCTGCCTCACCTTCTCACATAATGTTGCACTATGATAAATCCATATTAATTATTGATACTGAACGCTACATCTAAATATATTAAGGAGATCTTTTTAGATAAAATGTTCAGTATCAATTATTAATATGTATTAAGGTATTCTTAATATAATTTCTTTAAAGAAAACAGCAAAGGTGATCTTCAGTTATCTAGGAACTATAAGTTTCTTTTATCGACGCAGTGTCACTTGCAGACGCCCTGATACATTCGTGAACTTAAGGCCCTTTCCTTAGTTGGAGGTAGGTAATGCCCTTTCTGCTCAGCTATATGGCTCTACATAAGAACGATAAACGTGAACCAATGCCCATGATCGTTATCACTGTAATTCAGCAGTTATGCAACTTGTGAGATACCGTCGCCTCAAAGAGCCCATGTCTAACTGGCGGAGTTTCTCTTGCCGTACTTCAATAATGTTCCTATGATTCCAATCATTCTACAATCCGGGCTCTCTGTTCCAAGCAGAAAAATTTACCAGGTCTTGGGATTAAATACGCATGAATACTAGCATACCTTGGCTACGAACTTGCTGCTAGATTGCGATCCTGAATCTCAAGCTGTCCCCTTTTCCAAACAATAAAAAGATGTTAGGTGAGCACGGCAGCTCTCCCGGTTTGCGGCCCTTCCGGGCGCACAGTAGCCCAATCGACCATGCAGCATGGCTGAGTAGGATTCGTGACAACAGCAATTAAGAGAGCCCTAGCTCCAGTTAAAAAGCTCTAATAAAAAGATGTTAGGTGAGCATGGCAGCTCTCCCGCTTTGCGGCCCTTCCGGGCGCACAGTAGCCCGATCGACCATGCAGCATGGCTGAGTAGGATTCGTGACAACAGCAATTAGGGAGCCCAAGCTCCAGTTGAAGCGATAAAAAAAAGATAGTTAGGTGAGCATGGCAGCGATCTACAGTTCCCGAGGGCTCGCGCACCTGAGTACAGTGCAGAACGTGGACAGGCTTATCTTCTGAGTTCGGAATGGGTTCAGGAGTTTCCCTGTCGCTCTGGCCGCCATGCTCGATTCCAAGACCCGGAATCGAACCGGTATTTATGCCACCCTGACCATATAGTCCAGGGATCTTGGCTTATAAGCCGTGCTCATTTTGCTTTGCGACCAGATTTCGCCCGAGTTTAGCGGAGCGCTGCAGAGTTATTAGTAGCTGCGAGCTGAACACCTCGTTGCCTTGGTGCGTACACACCAGCTCTATCAAACTCGTCTTTTACGAGTACTCTAAGCGGTCTCTTTTCAGGGACGGTTTCGGGCTTAGATGCTTTCAGCCCTTATCCGCGAGCACGTAGCTGCTCGGCATGCCTTGCCAGACAACCGATAGACCAGAGGTGCCGTTGGTTTGTTCCTCTCGTACTAAAACCAACCTGCCCTCAGACCGCAATACACCCCTAACAGATAGTAACCGACCTGTCTCACGACGGTCTAAACCCAGCTCACGATCTCCTTTAATAGGCGAACAACCTCACCCTTGGCCGCTGCTGCACGGCCAGGATGGAAAGAACCGACATCGAGGTAGCAAGCCACCGGGTCGATATGTGCTCTTGCCGGTGACGACTCTGTTATCCCCGGGGTAGCTTTTCTGTCATCTAACGCTCTCACCAAGAGAGCTGAGAGGTTCGCTAAGCCTGACTTTCGTCTTATCACCTCTTGCTATGCAAGGTAACATCAGGCTGACTTATGCCTTTACACTCTTTGTTGGGTTTCCGACCCAACTGAGTCAACCTTAGGGCGCCCTTGATATCTTTTCAAGGGCGTGGCGCCCCACCCAAACTGCCCACCTACCGAGGTCCTCTTCTCAGAGTTAGGGCGGCGGCTCCGAAAGGGTAGTATTCCAAGGGCGACTCCACTCGAACTGGCGCCCGAGTTTCGACGTCTCCTACCTATGCTCTACAATCAGAACCACAGCCCAACGGCAGGCTGCAGTAAAGCTCCACGGGGTCTTCACTTCCCATTAGGGGTCTCCAGACTCTGCACTGGAATGTAAGGTTCACCGGGTACCAGCTAGGGACAGTGGGACTCTCATTGATCCATTCATGCAAGCCGCCAATTAAGCGGCAAGGTACTACGCTACCTTAAGAGGGTCATAGTTACCCCCGCCGTTGACAGGCCCTTCCTCCCGTTGAACCGGGTTTTCAGGTACCTGCACTGGGCAGGATTCAGTGATTGTACTAGTCCTTACGGATTCGCAATCACCTATGTTGTTATTAGACAGTTAGAGTCCCCTCGTCACTGCGACCTGCTTTTTGCAAAGCAGGCACCATTTATCCCGAAGTTACATGGCTAATTTGCCGAATTCCCTTAGCTAGCATATGCCGAAACGCCTTAGCCTTCTCAGCTTGGGGCACCTGTGTCGGATCTCGGTACGGACTTTCAACTCCCTTTTCACGGACTCCTGGAATTTGCCAACTTACGTCATCACGCTTTCGCCTGGTTCTCGCCATTACGGCTCTCCGCAGGCTTCTACGCTTGAACGCCCAGGCAAGGACGCTTGACATATCCGGAAGCGTCAGTTTTAATGTTGAAAGGTACAGGAATATTAACCTGTTTCCCATTTGGCGTACTCCGATTAAGGTACGTCTTAGGACCGACTGACCCTCGGCTGACGAACATTGCCGAGGAACCCTGGCCCATACGGCGATCGGGATTCTCACCCGATTTTGCTGCTACTACTACCAGGATTTTCGTCTCTACGCGGTCCACACCTGCTTACGCAGATGCTTCTGCCCACGCAGAGCGCCTCCCTACTAGATCACCTTGCGGTGCTCCGTGGTATCGGTAATCGGCTTAGCCCCGTCCATTTTCGGGGCCCTGAATCTCGACTGGTGAGCTGTTACGCACTCTTTAAAGGGTAGCTGCTTCTAAGCTAACCTCCCAGTTGTTTATGACCCAGGACTCCCTTAAGTGTTGACACTTGGCCGATATTTGGGGACCTTAACCACGGTCAGGGTTGTCTCCCTCACGGACTAGAAGCTTACCCCCCAGCCCGGACTGCTGGTCGTCTACGACGACGGCGGTTTTGGAGTTTGACAAGAGAACAGACTCTTTCGAGTCCGGCTTCCCCAATCAGTGCTCTACTCCGCCGACTATCTCAGACCAGGTCATACTGCGATATGTTTCGGGAGGAACCAGCTATTTCCGACCTCGATTGGACTTTCACCCCTAGACGCGGGTCACGAGAGCGATTTGCATATCAACAACTCAAACGGTCCTCCACGCAGCTTTCGCCACGCTTCAACCTACCTACGCCTAGATCGCCCGGCTTCGGGTCGCATACGGGCGACTGCACGCACTTGTATACGTCGCGCCTCTTCTCATGCGCGCTTGTCGCTTTCGCTACGGCTTCCTCTGTAAAAGAATTAGCCTCGCCGCCAATATGCACTCCCTGGTTCGTTCTTCAAAACGCATGTTAGAACGCTGGCAGTCTATCTCGTACTGCGGCGTTGCCGCCGTTTCCTTCGATAAAAAGATCCTTTCACGCCCTAACGCACTATCGCCAGCCAATTTCAGGCTCTTTGCACCTCCCTATCTGGGGTACTTTTCAGCTTTCGTTCACACTACTACTACGCTATCGGTCTCAAGTTGTATTTAGCCTTGGAGGTTGGTGACCCCCAAATTCCCGCGCGATTTCCGACGCACGGTACTCAAGACATGGTCTCGGTCTTGATCTGTTACGACTACGTGGCTCTCACACTCTATGGCAGGCCATTCCAGGCCACTTCGACTTCCAAATCAAAACGTTTAGACCAGCTTATAACACCACATCTCCCTTGCGGGATTCGGTTTAGGCTGTACCGCGTTCACTCGCCGTTACTGACGGTATCTCGGTTGATTTCTCTTCCTGTCCCTACTAAGATGTTTCAATCCGGGACGTTCCCGATCCTTAAGGATCAAGTCTAAGACTTAGGATTTCCCATTAGGACATCCTCGGTTCAATGGCTCCATGCGCCTCGCCGAGGCTTATCGCAGCTTGGCACGTCCTTCTTCAGCACTTGAGCCGAGCCATCCCCTGGCTGGCATAAGCAGCTTATGCCCCACTAAACTCAGTGAGCGTCTGGTCGCAAAGCTTGTGCACGGCTTCCTGGGACCGCTTCCTGCGAGAAACGGACCTCAGCCCTTCCACATCGAGTCTGCCTCGATGTGTGCATTTGTTCAATGGACTTGCTGGGATTCGGACCCAGGGCCTCCGCCTTGCAAAGGCGGCGCTCTACCAGCTGAGCTACAAGCCCTAAATCCTGCCCAGCAGATGAATATCAATTAGCTGGATAGATTCGCTTTTTTTGATTCGCTTTTCATGGTCTTGATCGACATTTTCAGCTTCCGATTGGCTCAGAGAGGCATGCCTTTTGGCATGCTCGTAACTTTAGGAGGTGATCCAGCCGCAGATTCCCCTACGGCTACCTTGTTACGACTTAACCCCCCTTGCAAAGCCCAAATTCGAACGCCTCCAATGTAAGCGCTCTCATTCAGACCCTACTCGGGTGGTTTGACGGGCGGTGTGTGCAAGGAGCAGGGACGTATTCACCGCGTTCTGTTGAAACGCGATTACTACGGATTCCAGCTTCATGAGGGCGAGTTGCAGCCCTCAATCCGAACTAAGATTGGTTTTAGGAGATTTCCGTCCCCTTTCGGGGTAGATACCCATTGTACCAACCATTGTAGCTCGCGTGTAGCCCGGGATATTCGGGGCATACTGACCTACCGTTGCCCATTCCTTCCTCCGCTTTAGCAGCGGCGGTCCCCACAGTGTACCCGTCACTCCGGAGAGTACGCTGGCAACTGTGGGCGTGGGTCTCGCTCGTTGCCTGACTTAACAGGATGCTTCACAGTACGAACTGACGACGGCCATGCACCACCTCTCAGCTAATCCGGCAAAGTCTTCAGCCTGGCCTTCATATTGCTGTCGGTCCCGGTAAGATTTCCGGCGTTGAATCCAATTAAACCGCAAGCTCCACCCGTTGTGGTGCTCCCCCGCCAATTCCTTTAAGTTTCAGCCTTGCGGCCGTACTTCCCAGGTGGCTCGCTTCACGGCTTCCCTACGGCACCGACAACGGTCGCACCGTGGCCGACACCTAGCGAGTATCGTTTACGGCTAGGACTACCCGGGTATCTAATCCGGTTCGTGCCCCTAGCTTTCGTCCCTTGCCGTCAGGTCCGTTCTGGTGAGACGCCTTCGCCACTGGTGGTCCTTCAAGGATTACAAGATTTCACCCCTACCCCTGAAGTACCTCTCACCTCTCCCGGCCTCGAGCCAGACAGTATCTCCTGAAAGCCTGACAGTTAAGCTGCCAGATTTCTCAAGAGACTTATCCGGCCGGCTACAGACCCTTTAGACCCAATAATAACGGTTACCACTCGAGCCGCCGGTGTTACCGCGGCGGCTGGCACCGGTCTTGCCCGGCCCTTGCTATGCAATGCTTTTTAGGCATCACGACAGCCAGATTTGTAACCTGGCACTCGAGGTTCCCTTATCGCTGTTGCCAGCATTGTAAAGTTTTCGCGCCTGCTGCACCCCGTAGGGCCTGGATTCGTGTCTCAGAATCCATCTCCGGGCTCTTGCTCTCACAACCCGTACCCGTCGTAGGCTAGTAGGTACACTACACCCACTACTACCTGATAGGCCGCAGACCCATCCTTAGGCGCCGGAGCTTTAGATCTCGATGCATTCCAGCAGTCGAGACCTATCGGGTATTATACCCAGTTTCCCGGGTTTATCCCCGTCCTAAGGGCAGGTTGTCCACGTGTTACTGAGCAGTACGCCATGTATTGCTACATTCGACTCGCATGGCTTAGTCGAACCTCGATAGCAGTAACCTCTGGCAGGATCAACCAGAATTCTTCTAGGAAGTATTCTCAATATAATATTCCGAACCAATCGGAATTGGCTGAGTCGCCAAGACCATTGTCAGACACGAAAAAACTCGCGTCTCCACTTGTTCCGTATATCGCAGCCTGGAATTCGACCCATCATCAGATCAGGGTCGCAGCCTTAGGGATGCGATGCCTTTTCGGCCCATTACTGTAGGCAGCACTGTTATTTAAAGCTTGCCCTTCAGCGAGCTTTGTCCTGCGCTCAGTATTGGCCTAGTACGAAAGGAGTTTTTCCTATTTATATCTTGCGGCCTTCAGAGGATTCATTTGAGGAATTCTCAATTGAATTCGCGGATCAGGCCAAAAGGACGAACTCTTTTCGGCTCCGAATTGTGATCGAAGTTCCTATTTAAGGATTTCGCCACACAGACATTCCGGATTTGATCGGAGTTCTAAATGGCAATCCAGTGAACCCACCACATCGGCCTCTCTCCCTATCTGGCAATGCTATTTAAAGTTGACGCAGGCGGGAAAAAGGTAAGCTTTCTTGCAACTCGGATTCATCTTCGCTTGATAATTATCATGGCCTGGTCCACTGGATGCTCTGAGCTTATCGAGAAGGCCTGAATCTCCCTTTCTGCAATGGCGAGAATCTCTGCTGCAGATAGAGTGCGATTATGTATTACCAGGTTGATGAGCCTCTCCATTCCAAAAGGCTCTCCATTATTGCCTTCGGCTTCCGCAACCCCATCAGAATATATGACCATAACATCCCCAGGCTGAATGGGTATGCGCGTCTCATCAAGCTCCATCCGGTCGAGCATACCCAAAGCTATGCCCCCGCCGCCCAAAGTGTCCACCATCCCTCCTGGATCAACGATAAAAGGCGGATTGTACCCGGCGTTAACATACTCCAATACATGATCGGCTGGATCCAGCAGGGCATAAAAGCAGGCTAAATTCGTGCCGCGACCATACTGGTTGATCTGATAGTTGAGCTCGCTTATGGTCCGCGATGGGCTCAGCTTATCTGGAAAGGCGCGGATAAGAGCTCGCGACATAATGGCGAGCATTGCTGCCTGAATACCGTCTCCTCCCACTCCTGCCATGGCGAAGCCTATCTTATCACCTGCTCTGGAGATATCATAAAGATCGAATCGATTCTCATTTGAGGGCC
This sequence comes from Methanotrichaceae archaeon, assembly GCA_963813075.1. Classification (GTDB taxonomy): domain Archaea; phylum Halobacteriota; class Methanosarcinia; order Methanotrichales; family Methanotrichaceae; genus Methanothrix. The sequence goes on along the minus strand of CAWEXU010000006.1, from coordinate 31,765 downwards.
TGTAAAAAGCCTTGATCTCATATCCCTCCTCCTCAGGAAGGACAGCAGACGCCAGGCTCAGTTTGACCTCCGCGATGAAGTCGGTCTCCTTGCCCGAGCCGCCCTCTACGATTGCATCTCTATTCAGAGCAGCAGTATAGTCTTTCAGGCCCAAAGCCATACTGTTGAATGCCACCCCCAGCGGTTCCAGCTCTACTGAGGTCTTCGCCCTGACATCAAAATCGCCTCTGGATATCCTTTCCGCCATTCTGACAAGCGCGCTGATATCGCCATCAATCCTCCGGCTGAGGAGGAATCCTGCAGCCAGTACCGCGATTGTGGTAATGGCAAAAGCAATTAAAGCGAAATTTCTGATCCTTCGCGAGGCATCGCTCAATCCCTGGGTCGCACTGCTCGCTACCTCTTTTATGCCGGCATCGATGAACCTGGCAGGCAGGCTCATCTCTTCTGCTGCATAAACGATTCCCAGGGTCCAGCCAATAGACGGTATGGGAGAATATGCCACATACCCGTCCGCTCTCCCCAAAGCCACAATAGCAGATCCTGAGCTTCCTTTGAGCATCTTCTTTGCCACCGCCCTCACCTCGGGACTGGTGGCCTCTGAGAGGTTTTCCGAGCCGAATATCATATTCAACGGCTCGTCCGGCTTATTTTTTGGCCGGGCAACGATCAGGCCCGTCCGGTCTATTATGAATGGATAGCCTCTGCCTTTCATGGTGGAGAGGTCCATGAAGATGGACTCGATCGACACATCCATTCCCATGATGCCCACAAAATCGCCACCCTTGAAGAAGGGAGTGGTGATGGTCATCATGCGGTCTCCCTCATCGTTCACATAGGGTCCTGTCCAGATGGTCTTCTTCCTCGATTTGGCCTGGGCATAATTAGCGGTGTCCTTGTAACTAAAAGGAGCGGTGCTTGCCAGGGACTCATTGCTGTAGGGCCAGGTCACCAGTACTCCGTCTTCCGTTCCAATAAAAGAAAGAGATAAAGCAGGCTCAGTCTGATGCAGAGACTGCATCATTCTTGCTGGCACGCATAGGGAGCTTATGGTGGCATCTCTTTTCTCAGATGTCGAGAGATTTGAGCTGGCCGGGGCAATCCATACGCCCGGAGGAACACAGCTATCGCTCTGAGAGAAGTCACGGGCATAGCTGGCCACCAGCTCATTCTCATGGGCCAGGCGGGATAATAGCTCGTTATACTGATCAGCTTTAGCAATGGCAAGCTGCACCTGATCCGCCTCATTGGGCATCACCAGGAGAGCGGAGCGATTCAAGGATACGCTCAGCTGGGATATATTCTCCTGGACATCTCGGGATGCCTCGTTCATTTCCAGGAGAGAGATAATACCTACGATTAGCAGCGGCAGAAGCGCAAAGGCCGCCAAGATCGCCAAAATCTTGTATCCTGTCCGATTGATGTCTGCTATTTTTTCCATTTTTATCTTGAATCCAAATCCTGATCAGATCTTCTTTGCGCCTCTTCATCTTCTTCTTTAACGGTCGCGCTATTGCCTTCCTTCGAGGGGTTATGCCAGCCTTGACGGGGCAAAGGCCAGTGATGACCTTGATTAATCTGATGGTATAAACTCTTTTCAGCGCCTTCATTCAAAAACTACTTATCCAAATTATCAGATTAAAGTTTATGAATGGGCACTATGAGTTCCTCAGACCGCTCGCCCGACTGATGAGGGCATACCGCCGCTTTGAGCGGACAGTTTGGGTTCTTGATGCCTTAATAATCTCAATCGCGATTTATGCCGTGATGCAGTTCCTGGGATTGACCACTCTTATGAAATTCTACTACCAGGACAATCTTTTTCTGTCAGCCATTCCTGCCATTATCTCCATAATTTTAGGAGGCATTACTGCATCCATTCTCAAAAGACGCAGGAAGGAGGACATTTTTCCCCTCTTAGGCCCTGAATTGTCCGAGAAAGCCAAAACCGCTTTTGACAACAGGGATCTTGATTCTCTGCCCATGCAAAGTCTGGCAGAGGAGCTGAAGCTCAGTTTAGTGGGAATTAAATCCTCTCAGATCCTGGACAGAAGGCAGATTGTGGGCAGAGGAGGCGCAGCCGTTTTACTCCTGGCGCTGGTCATCCTCCTGGCACAGGGAAATGTGGTAGAGACCGCCGACCTGCAGTCGATCATTGACCTGAAGGACAGAGCATCCGAGATCTTCCAGGATGATGAGCCCAAGAATAACCTGAGCTTTAATGAAAACCTCAGCGAAAACATATTTGGCAATCCATCCCTTGCCGTGCTGAATGAGAATAAGCTTCCTTTAGTGCTATCACCTGGAACGGGTGCAGGCTCCATCCCCATAAACACAAAACCGGTGGAGAGGGTCTTTCAGCAGTCCCAGGCAGGAGAGGCAGCAGCTGTGCCATCAGAGCTCTACATCGAGAGCCTTCCCCCTGAGAATAGAGAGATAATTAAAAAGTATTTTACCATCCTCGCCCAAAGCGACTGATGGACAGGAAAAGGCGATATCCTGGACCGATCGGTCTACATTCTAATGCTTAGCCAGTGGCAGAATTGCTGAGAATCCGGGCCAGCAGCTCCTCTCCTTCTCGAGAAGAGAAAAGCGGCAGCTCCCAATCCTGCATGATCCTTCCTTTGTCGCGATAGATCATTACACCCCTTCTCTCCCAGCAGGGGGTCTTGGCAAGGTTTATCCCTCTCAGGAAAACCAGCTCATGAATCTCATTCTCTCTCATCCCCCGCAGCCTCTCCATGGCCTGGGCCGAATCGAGGCCCTCGCCCTTCAGCATATAAAATCCATAAGAAAATACATGGTTTCTCCAGGTCTCATTCTGCCTTTCAATGAGGTATTCCCTGATCTCAGCCTTGCATAAAGGAATGGTCCGGCAGTCCATTGAGACGGGCTTTCCCAGCTGAAGAGAGAGAGCGGCAGATAAAGAGCCCGCGACCAGAGAGTCGATCTTCTCCACCCTCCCCCCAAAGGGAGCAGCGAGAAAGGCGAGGTTGATCTCATCGGAAAAGGTGAACGCCAGCACTGGACTGATTCCTGAGTCCTCAAACAGGCTGCTGGCTGAGGAGGCCATGGAACTCGCAAAGCCCGCATCGTAAGGTTTCTTGCATCCTGCCAGGATATTCTTGAAACCCCGGCCGTCCGCCCTCGCCACCAGAGGGGCGCGGGCCCGAAGACCGGAGTAGATCTCCCAGCTAGCCGATTTTTGGCTCAGCCCTTGCATTTCTCTTAAGGTGCCTGATAATTATGATGTCACCGACAGCAGTAACCCAGCGGTAGGGAATGATGATCCCTTTGCCCTTGCTATCGAATAGATCCCGGTTGACCTCTCCCAGAGCCAGGCCGCTTACCACCCCGTTGTCAGGGTCCAGGACGGCATCGTCCACTCTGCCCACGAAGATGCCTTTCTGAGTATAGACATCCTGTTCCAGAAGCGATGTGATCTCCGCATTCATTTTAAATCCCATAATAAAATTAGGGTATTGGATATTAACTTTGCCGTTGGAATTTGTTGTTGGACTATGCCATTGGAGATAGAACCGCAAGAGCATATCCCAACCAAAAAAGCATATATTAGCCTCCAGCAATGTGCTGGGAAGGGTGAAAGGTATAATGAGAATAGTTGGCATCTCTGGCAGTCCAAGAAAGGCCGGCAACACCGAGTTCTTGCTGAACGAGGCACTGAGAATTGCCGCCGAACATGGTTTTCAAACAGAGAGGCTTCTCTGTTCAGAGTTAGCTGTCGATTTTTGCAGCGATTGCGGGGACTGCAGCAAAGGCAAACCCTGTCCCAAAGAAGATGATACGCCCGATTTCCTGAGGGCATTGCAAGAAGCAGATGGCATAATCGTGGCCTCGCCCGTCTATTTCGGAAACGTTTCAGCTCAACTCAAGGCGGTCTTCGACCGGACAATTCCCCTCCGCCGACAGGACTTCAAGCTCAAGAATAAGATAGGCTGCGCGATAGCCGTTGGCGGCTCAAGAAACGGTGGCCAGGAGAAGACCCTGGAGAGCATTCACGCCTGGATGCATATCCAGGGAATGATAGTTGTGGGCGATGATAGCCATTTTGGGGGCATTGCCGTCCGGCCGGCTGCAGAAGACCGCATCGGCCGGAAGACGGTGGTAGCCAGTGCCAATAAGCTGTGCGATCTTTTGCTCTGGAAAAAAAAGTATGATGGGATTATCAAGGAAGATTGAGGTCTCTAGAAAAGATGGAAGACTCACAATCAGCCTTTGTCCCCGGAGGCAGAAAGCAGAAATATCTGGGCAACCGGGGCCTTATCGCCCTTATCGCATTTCTGAGCGCGTTCGTTCCTCTATCTACTGATCTGTACCTTCCTGCCCTTCCCGGCATGTCCAGGTATTTCCAGGTATCAGCCGAAGAGGTTAATCTCACCCTGATATTCTTCTTTATCGTCTTTGCCGTGGGAATGCTCTTCTGGGGGCCATTGAGCGACAGATACGGCCGCCGCCCTATTCTGATCACCGGCCTTGCCATTTACTCTTTGGCGGGATTCCTCTGTGCCATATCCCAGGATATCAATCAGCTCATTGCCTTTCGCATCCTCCAGGCTGTTGGAGGAAGCTCAGCCTCGGCGGTGGCCATGGCCATGATCAAGGATGTGTACGACAGCCGCAACCGGGAGATGATCCTCGCCTGGGTATCCTCCATGGTCCTCATATCCCCCATGGCAGCACCCGTCCTGGGGGCGCTTTTATTAGGCTTCACATCCTGGAGAGGGGTTTTTGTGGTCCTGGGTAGTCATTGGGCTTATTGCTCTTGCCGGGAGCCTGGCCCTGGTGGAGACGCTGAAGACAAGATATACCGGCACATTAGGCCAGTCCATCGGCAGGCTGGCAGTGGTGGCAAAGAATCCCGGATTTTTCTCATTGCTCATTATATTCTCCCTGCTCAGCTTCTCTTCTATGGCCTATATTGCCTCATCCTCATACATTTACATCGACGGCTTCGGCCTGAGCGAGCAGCATTTCAGCCTTTATTTCGCCTTCAATGCCCTGGGGATGATCGGAGGGCCTATGCTCTATCTGCGCCTCTCTCAGAGGTTCGCCCGCCGCAATATCATCATCGCCGGCTTCGTCTTTACCTTTCTTGGAGGGCTGCTGGTGTATCTTCTCGGCAGCTTCCAGCCCTGGACGTTTGCAGCATGCCTTTTCCCGGCGACGATTATGGGAAGCTGCATCCGGACCCCGGGCACAAATCTGATGCTGGAGCAGCAAGAGTATGATACCGGCTCTGCCTCTGCTCTCATGAGCTGCTTTGGGATTCTAATGGGCAGCTTGGGGATGACCGTCATATCTCAGGAGTGGAGCAATACCATCCAGGTCCTGGGGTCAATGAATATCCTGGTGGGGCTCCTGTGCCTAGGGCTGTGGCTTCTCCTGTCCAGGAGGCCCTTTGTAAAGCAGATCCCCTAACGGTTGAAAAAGAAGTGAATTTGTCTCAGGTTTATGGATTCAGTGAGAGGGATATTCAGGATTTCGATCGCCTCCCGGCAATCCAAATCCGATATTCCCGGCAATAGGTTTGACCGCAATCAATATCTAGGCATGAGATGGAAATTAATCAATAAACAAAGACGGTTATTATGATTGAAATAGACGGCTCCTTTGGAGAAGGCGGAGGCCAGATCGTCAGAACCGCTGTGGCGCTCTGTGCGGTTACCGGCAAAGCCGGTCCACATAAATAAGATCAGACAAGGCCGTCCCAGGCCGGGCCTTGCTCCTCAGCATGCCCATGCCATTCAGGCTCTGGCCGATATTTGCCAGGCCAAGACCTCAGGCATCGCCCCGGGATCTTCCCAGATCGCCTTTTATCCGGGCGAGATTCGAGGGGGCTGCTATGAGGTCACAATAGGCACCGCCGGGAGTGTCACCCTTCTATTGCAGTGCCTTCTGCCCGCCCTGCTCCAGGCCAAAGAACCGTCATCGCTATCGGTCCAGGGTGGAACTGATGTGCAATGGGCTCCAACTGTGGATTACTTCTGCAATATCTTCCTGCCCGCTCTGGAGCGCTTTGGGGCTAAAGTGAGCCTGAAGCTGGAGAAGAGAGGATACTACCCCCAGGGCCAGGGAAGAGTAATCTGCCATATCGAGCCCTCAGAGCTACAGGCTGCCAATCTGGAGATAAAGGGCTCCTCGGACCATACCCGCGATCGATCCGAAATGGAAATCTCAGGGGTTTCCCATTGCTCAAACCTTCCCGAACATGTGGCCGGAAGGCAGGCCGAGTCTGCGGCAGAGATTTTGCAGGAGGCGGGCTTTGAGGCCAATATCGCCCTGGAGGTCCTCCGTCTGCCGTCGACTGGAAGCGGAATTACCCTCTGGTCGCGATCTTATGGAGCCCATATCGGTTCAAGCAGCCTGGGAAAGAGAGGTCTTCCTGCAGAAAAGGTGGGAAAGAGTGCCGCAGAAGAGCTCACCGGAGAGCTGGCATCTTGCGCATCAGTGGATGTCCACCTGGCCGATCAACTGGTCCCCTATCTGGCCATGGCCGGCGGGAGCTATAGCACCCGAGAGGTCTCCATGCACACCAGGACCAATATCTGGACCGCAAGCCACTTTCTGGAGAGGAAGATATCAGTCTCGCAAAAGAACATCTCTGGAAAGGAAATCATGATGCTTGAGGCCTGATAGTAAAAGAAAAAATGAAATGAAAAAATAAAAAAATGAAAAATTGACGAAATCGAGAAAACAGTATGAACAGCCTCAGCTATATCTTTTCAAATAGCCTTCGATATATTCTTTGATCCGATCTCCTTTATAGATCCCGGCATGCCCCTCGCAGAGAAAATCAGCCTTAAGGTCGAGGAGCTTTCTCATGGATCGCCTCCACTCAGCGATGTCAGAGCGCCAGGAGGAAGAGAACGGGCCGTGAATATCCTGGCCGAAGAGGACCCTCCCCTCTGGGGTATCGATATAGACCGACAGGCTCCCGGGAGTGTGGCCCGGGGTGTGAAGAAATTGGAATTCGACCTCACCCAGTCGCATCTGATTATGCTCGCCGGAGAGGATTGTATCCAGCTTCACCGGCATATAGCTCACCCCGTACATGCTGGCGGCAGTCAGATCATTATTTTCCCCTTCTATCCCCGCCCGGTCCAGTTCGTGGGCAATTATCCGGCTTGCGTACCTATCCCGCCAGTGGTGAAGTCCGCCGATATGATCGATGTGGCAGTGGGTGGCAATAACATGCCAGACCCGGGCAGGCTCAAGACCCAGGGATCGAATGTTCTTTTCTATCTTTTCAATTCCATATCCTACGCCGGCATCTATCAGAACGAGACTGCTCTTTGCATCCACAAGATAGACATATGCATCCTCGGAACGGGACAGCTCCGGTCCCCCTACCGCATAGACTCCATCGCAGATGGTGATTGCTTTGCTCATTGCACTTCTCCCTTCTCTTCCTCTTCTTTCAATCTCAATGCCCTAAGCTTTCTGATGCTGAAGTAATACTCGATGAGCAGGGCTATTGCCGCCAGGGCCAGGATGGATATGATGACCGTCAAGGCTACGGGCGCGTTGTCCCGGTAGTAGTTCACCTCGATGTAGGATACCCTGGTGGTATTATTCCAGGTAAGAGCGCTTCTTCCTTCAATGGTACCGATCTCGTCAGGAGGAGGCCAGGCGATTCCCAGCAGTCGGTCTCCTGTGGCATAACCCGGGGGAAGAATCACCCTTACCGGGCCTTTTTCTCTGGGCGCTATCACAAACTGCTGGCCCTGTGAGGTTAAGTTGTAGGCCAGTTTCCCCCGGACATGCCGCTCGAAGTTCAGGCTGTAGATGTAGTTGCCCTGCCAGAACCTGTCGCTGATGTTTAAGGCCACCGGACTCCCGGCTTCATCATAAAGGGTGATATTATCCACCTTCTCCGGCAGAGTGTGATTCAGCCGGCTGGCATTGACCGGCACTGCAACCTCGATCACTAACTCACCCAGGCGGTATACTGTGCCGTTGAACCCTTCATCGACTGTGCCATTTAGCATCGCAGCAGTGCGGTTATTCTCCTCCTGTGCCGGGCCAACCAGGTCCGAACAAGAGGCAATGGTGCAGAGAATGGCCGCCGCCAGGACAATCACAAACAACATGCTCTTATCGATTGGTATCTTGATCATCTTTTTATCTTTGCATGCGCTCCCGCTTTATCAAATGCGCGCTTGCTCCGCCTTAAGGGGAAGCCCTCTATTTGGGTTTGATTCTTTCATCCTGCTTTGCAGACGAAAAGAAACAGTCAGGGGAGATAAGCAATATCTTATTATCGTCTTATAGCGATACGTTTATATCTGAATATGTAGTGATCGCACTCTAATCATGGCTCAAAAGGACGTCTCTATTCTGCGCTTGAAGATTCTGAGCGCTCTATCCGATCCCACCCGTCTGGAGCTGCTCGAATACCTGAGCGGAGGCGAACGATGCGTTTGCGAGATCCTCCCCGCCTTTTCCAGATCTCAGTCCACCATATCCAAGCACCTGAACATCCTATTCGAGGCCGATATTCTGGATCGGAGAATAGACGGGAAAAGGACGCTCTACAGCATCAAAGATCCCCAGGTATTCGAATTGGTCCGCCTCGTGGACCGGATGGCCTTAAAGCAGATCTCGCAACTCGCAGAGGCAGGAAGGATTCTAGAGGAGTCAATAAGTTGCGGGAGATGATATTCACGGTAACTTACACCATCATGGCCGCCCTGGAGGCCGGGCTGGCAACGCTGCTGGAATACCTTTCGGCGCATGTCTTGACCTGTCTGGTTCCAGCATTTTTCATCGCCGGTGCAATAGCAGCTCTTTTGAACAAGGATACTGTACTCAAATATTTCGGTGCTGATGCCCCCAAGTGGCTCTGCTACAGCGTGGCTTCCACCTCGGGGACGATACTGGCTGTGTGCAGCTGCACCATTCTGCCCATGTTTGCAGGAATCGAAAAGAGAGGCGCAGGCATCGGGCCGGCAACGGCCTTCCTATTCTCCGGTCCGGCCATAAACCTCATGGCCATCATCCTCACCGCCAGGGTCCTGGGCCTGGACCTGGGCATAGCCCGTGCGGTGGCCGCAGTCAGCATGGCCGTGGTCATAGGTCTGATCATGGCGGCCATATTTCAAAAACATGATCAGAGCTGCAAAACCGACTCCGCTCCTTCTATGATTCAGGCCGATGCAGAACCTGATCAAACCAGCCGGCCAAATTATATCACCGGCATATTCATGGCCGTGCTGGTGGCAATATTGCTGATTGCTACCTCCGGTGCCATAGAGCTCCTGCCCAAGGCAATAATTGTTGGTGCTCTGATCGCATTGGCTGCCTTCCTGATGTATCGATACTACCAGCCAGATGAGCAGAGTGCCTTCCTGGAAGAGACCTGGTGGCTGACCAAGAAGATCTTTCCTCTCTTGGTAGCAGGCACATTTGTAACCGGGATTATCAGCTACTTCCTGCCCGTTGAATGGGTCAGGACAATCTTTGGCACCAGCAGCTTTCTGGCCTGCTTTCTGGCCTCAGTGATCGGCTCATTGCTCTATATGCCCACATTGCTTGAGGTGCCAATTGTCGGCACTCTCTTTGGCTACAGCACGGGAGTTACGGCTGCGGGTCCAGCTCTCTCTCTCCTGCTTGCCGGTCCATCCCTGAGCCTGCCCAGCATGATAGTGATCTGGAGGATTATCGGAGCGAAAAAGGCCAGCGTCTACATCAGCCTGGTGGTGATCATCTCCACACTGGTGGGAATGCTCTACGGTGCCATCGTTTCGTAATGAGAGACAATCCTGAAATGAGCCAGGGGGAAGGTGGACAAATTCACGGAATAGCCTCAAAGCGGCTGCTTATCTGCAAAGAGATGTGAAAAAAGATAATGAAAACCCAAACGGAATTCCTGAGGCTGATCGGGCCGACCTTGTGGCAAACCCATCCTGCACAAGGTCATTCTCGGCCCGATCATTCCTGAGAGAGGGACATCAAATTCCGGATTCGCTTTTTTGAGCGGGTCATCCCGAGCTAAACGTCTCTTTGACCAACTCCGTGAGTATCGGTCCTGCCTGATCTATTACATTGGCCTCATAGAGCCATCCTTTGCGCTCAGGAAGGACACCGGTTACCATGATTGCCTTGCCCTCGTGCTCGACCAGATCGATCGCATGGGATGCTGCCAGCTCATCGGCTATTGATGCCGGCCTGGCAATGCGGGTTAGCTTGACTGTGCAGCATTGCGAACGTGGCAACAAGACCGAGAACCTGCCGTCCTGGACTATTCCCAAGAATTTTTCCATATCTTGATCCTCCCTGAATATTACATTTCGTCAGTTCTAGATACTACATGTTAATTAGTTATATATCTTTTGGGATTGAGAGAGTGATTGGGAATAATCTCTGAATCAGTATATTGGGCAGCAGATCTCGTAATTGTTATTTTTTTGCATGTAGATAAAAAGAAATCAGGCCTCCGACCACCAGATCCCGGGCCTGATCCCACCATCATCGCGGCTTGATGGCTCTCACCTTTATGCTGGATACAGAATCTGCAAATTCGTTGACTTCTTCCGCGCTCATTCCCGGACTCTGATCCGTTGACTGATCTGTGCTGTCGCTGACAAAAAAATCCAGGGAGAAGGCGGATTCCTCAATCACTTCTACATTCGCCGAAGCCCACAGATCTTATCGTATCCAGATAGACGTCCTTCAAGGCTGCTCCGGAGATGCAGCCCACATAGCCTTCGATCGATTCCTTTATGCGATCAGGCAGCTCCTGGCGCAGGACGAGATCTGAGACCATCAGCCTGCCGCCGGGCTTGAGCACCCGGAAGGCCTCCTCGAAAGCCTTCTTCTTGTCGGGCACCAGGTTGATGACGCAGTTGGAGACGATAACATCCACGCTATTATCATCAACCGGAAGATCCTCCAGCTCGCCTTGCCTGAACTGCACATTGCTGTAGCTTCCAATAGCTGCATTCTCTCTTGCTCTGTCGATCATCTCCGGGGTCATATCCACTCCGATAACCTTACCTGTCGGTCCGACCCTGCTGGCAGCAAGGAAGCTGTCAAATCCCGCCCCCGAGCCCAGATCAAGCACAGTCTCCCCTTCTTTGATCGATGCCAGTGCGATTGGATTGCCGCAGCCAAGGCCCAGATTTGCCCCCTGGGGCACGGCATTCATCTCTTCCTCTGAGTAGCCGATACCTTTGCTGATCTCTTCCGGAGGAGCTGTTCCACAGCATGAGCCCTTGGTGGGGCAGCATGAGCCTCCCGTTCTCGCAATTTTTCCGTAGCTCTCCTTTACCAGCACCTTTATTTCTGAATCGTCCATCATAATTCACCTCTAATTCTGCTTCTGACATCATTTCTTGAATATATCATCAATAACCGGCCCCAGCACAGACTTCACCATGCATTCCAGCTCTTCAACCCGGATCAATGATAGGCAGCAGATCTTTCCATCCCTCTCCATGCTCACCACTGCCAGCTTGTCTCCCGGCCGGATCTTTGCTTTTTCCCTGATATCCTTGGGGAGGACCATCTGCCCGCGCTCATCTATGCTCACTATGGATTCGACCCGGCAGGAGCTCATCGATCCCGGCAGGCAACAGGCCTTATCATCAGATTTCGCAGCCATGATCTTATTACGATCTCTGATTATTTAACATTTTCTGAAAAATCAGAAAAATCTATTTTATTTCTTCATCTCCCCCCGTCATCGACCAAGCCAAAGCAAAATATCATATCCATAATCATTGATGCGTAATTATAAGCATGAATTGCAATATAGATTATCAAAAACAAATTCAATTCGATGCACATCAATTTCTAGCTGAATCTGCATAAGGCGCAAGCATTATATATCGGCAATTATTGATATGATCTGTGATTAAAATGGGACTGAAAGATAAGATCTTCGGAGATAAGAGCAGCAGCGGTTGTTGCTGCGGCACCCGCATTGTAGGACTCAGACAGATCAACGTAGGCGGACGCAGCGTAGGAATCATGGGCCTGGATGAAGCCCTGCAGGAATTCTTTAAAAAGGGAAAGAAGCCAGAGGACTCCACCGGAAGTGAGCTGGTCGAGGAGCTGAAAAAGCTCAACTTCATCGCCGAGGGGGCAGAGGAGATGTATAAAATTGCCTTTTTGGCAGAATACCAGAGGTACTGGGAGGCCAGGAAGAAATAGGATCCAATTCAAAAGGCCATAAAAGCCATTCCTGCACTCATGACCCGGCCAGAAATCTATGAGTAGTTGGTGGGTGAAATAGACAGTTATGCCAGATTCGATGAATGATGAGATCAATGAGGAATCGATCGACGAGGTTGCGATATGCAGCCTGGCCAGGCTCATCGGAGATGAGGATCGGGCGCGGTCGAGGACCAGAAGGCTCATATCACTGATGAAGGCGATCGACATGGATGGCCCGGAAGGGGAGGTGGAGGTCTTCAAGGCCGTTGCCGACCCCTGCAGGCTCAGGATTGTGAAGCTCTTGAAGGAAGGAGAGCTATGCGTATGCGAGATCATGACTGCTCTTGATAAGCCACAGTCCACCACCTCCCATCATCTGTCCATCCTCAGAGAGGCAGGACTGGTCAGAGAGCGAAAGGATGGCAAATGGTCCTACTACCGCCTGGCAGACAGCGCGGTCAATGAATTGATCAAGCAGGCCCGAGAGCTGAAGAAGATAAAATAAGATAAAAAGATTTTTAGGTGGTGGGATGAGATGTTTATTGACAACCTAGCGACGGCTATGAGATTTTTCATAGAGATCGCCGCGGAGCTGATAGTATTATTCATAGGGATAACCTTTCTCGTGGGGCTGATCCAGGAGTATGTGCCTGATGAAACCATAAAGAGGGCTCTTGGCGGGCGGCACAAAATTCTGGGCAGCTTTCTTGGAGCGGGTTTTGGTGCTCTTACCCCCTTCTGCTCCTGCTCGACCATACCTCTTCTCCTGGGAATGCTCAATGCCGGCGTGCCCTTTGCCTCGGCGATGGCATTCCTCTTTGCCTCGCCCCTGCTCAATCCGGTGATAATATCCCTGTTCATCATTCTCCTGGGCTGGAAGACAGCTGCGCTCTACTTTGCCGTCACCTTCCTGGCAGCAATCGTCATCGGTCTTTTGCTCGACAGTCTCGGCTTTGCCAACCAGGTTAAATCTGTGGCCGCGGTGAGAGGCTGCTGCGACTGCCAGCAGGCTGAGGATGCAAAATCAAGAGTGCAGCGCTCGGCAAGCTTCGCATTCAGCCTATTCCGCCAGCTCGTGCCCTATCTCCTCCTGGGAGCGGGCATTGGTGCCTTCATTCACGGATTCGTGCCCACGGAGCTGATATCAAGCATCGCCGGAGCGGGACAATCCCTTTGCCGTTCCCGTGGCGGCAATCATAGGCGTCCCCATCTACATCCGGGCGGAGACCATGATCCCCATCGGCCTGGCCCTCATTGAGAAAGGGATGAGCACGGGAGCGGTGCTGGCCCTGGTCATCGGTGGAGCGGGCGCGAGCATCCCTGAGCTGACGCTTCTTTCCGCCATCTTCAAAAAGAGGATGCTGGCAGCCTTTGTGCTCACCATCATCGCAATAGCGATTGTTGTCGGATATCTGGCCAACTGGCTGGCATTGTGATAGTTGCAGAAGGAGAAAAGAAATATTACGGCGAATTAGGGCGAAAAAAGAGTCCTGCCGTCATCCCCCAAAGGTCTGAGAGATCCAATCCTTTATCTCATCTCTCACTTTTCTGAAGGCCTGCATCTCCTCTTCCTCCGATCCTCTTGTCGCCGCCGGATCCTCGAAGCTTCTGTGGATGACCTCTCTTGCATCGAGGCGTCCGGGCGGGAAGCTCGATATCCGTGCTGCAGATGGGGCAGGCCTGTCTGGCCCGGTCGCAGACAGTGACCGCCAGGTCGAAGACCGTATCCAGAAATTCCTGGGCGGATTTGGAGCGCTGGCCGGAGATATCGATGCCGATCTCACTCATGGCCCGCACAGCGCGGGGGTCGACTGCTGTTGCCTCGACCCCGGCGCTATAGGCCTCATATCGATCGCCGTACATGGCCCGCAGGAGTCCCTCAGCCATCTGGGAGCGGGCGGAGTTGTGAGTGCACAGGAACAGGACCTTCTTCTTCCCCTCTCCTGAGCGGGAAGCAGAGTCTGATATCATCTGATATCCAGATGCCGTCATGGTAAATCAGCATTTTGTCTGGCTGGATGGCAATGAGAAAAATGAGTTTAAATAGCATCGAAGCCCATGGCCGGAGGGCTCACGCCGATCACCTGAGCGGGACATTCCTCTGCCGCCTTCTTTGCGCATTCCTCTTGATCTTCAAAAGCGACTCCCTCATCCAGCTTCCCAGCGATGCGAAACTTCTCGGCGATTTGACTTTTGCCATCCTGTTCGCTCTCAACGAAGAGATCGGGGCAGGCCGCCCAGCACTGGCCGCAGCTTATGCAACCCTCTCGATCGATTAATAGATTGATCATGAAAATCATCCTGCCTGTGCAGGGTCAGTTCTTTGTTTGTTGCTTTAATGCTTTATGGCGCAGAAAGCGGGTTATGATGAAATTCTACAGGCGCCGGTTACATTAAAATTCCCTGCCTGCTATTTGTTATGATGATGGCAAAACAGTATGGAGATCGAGAGGTGCTGCAGGAGATCGAGGAGCTCTGCATAATTCACCAAAAGATCACCCAATCTTCAGAGTGCCGGGACTTCAACCATCGTGCAGCCCTATTGCTGCAGAGCCTGGAGGAGAAGGGATTATTCTCCCTGGCAGATAGGATGATGGACCTTCTGGCCTGCTGCAATCCCAAGGACCTCTCCCAGTGCGACAGCGTGCAGAGAGCCAGGGACATACTGGATAGATTGAGGTATCTGGCCAGGGAGAGCCTGGAAGACGATAGGAAATAATTCCAAGACCCCTGCAATATAAACCGCTTTTCGATAATGCAAAAGCCCAGCGGGAGGCGGCCTCCTCACCGCGGGGCAACTCTTTTCGCATTACCACATCTTGAATCCCAGATACCTCACCGCATAGATCAATCCGATGACGATCACCGCCAGACCGAATATCCGTGTTACGTGCTTTCCAGCAGCGATGTACTTCTCTCCGATCTGCCCACCCACCGCTCTGGAGAAGGTGGCGATGGGTATCACCGGCACTCCATGGCCTACCCCGAAGACAAAGAGCATCAGGGCTCCGCCTATTGGCGTCACGTCCTGAGAGATTAGCCAGATGAGCACCGGAAAGACCAGGGACACGGCACATGGGGCCCAGCCCAGGGCGAAGAAGACCCCCAGAGTGAAGGCACCGATGAATGCCGAGTACCGGAATAGGTCCATAGAGACTCCAACCAGCCTCTCCATAATCCCTTTCTTCTCCTCTGTCGTCTCTCCATCAATCGCATCGGAATTGCCTCTGCCAAAAGACAATTGTGAGCGCACCGGCTCGATGATCTCCCCAATGGGCTTGATGATATTTATCCCCAGGATGATCATCAATAGACCCGCTGCCAGGTCAAAGAAGCGGGCCTGGCGGATGAAAACGCCGATATCCGAGAGGAAAAAGCCCACGATGAAAAATACCGCCGCCATGCCCAGGGTGAAGGCTATGCCGATCATAAAGCCCTCTTTTGATGCCGAGGCATGTCTTTCTCAGATACTCCTCCTTCCTGCGGGCGGTCATAACATAGGAGAACATGGCCAGCAGAAGTGCTATGGAGCAGGGGGAGAGGGAGGTGACAATTCCCAGGGCGAACATTCCCAGATAGTTTATGCCCTGGCTGGAGGCGATCCCCTCAAATTCTGAGGCTTCGCCTGCCTCTATTCTCTCCAGATCGCTTTTCAAGGACTCCGCACTCTGGATGCCGTCTATCTCTCCCTTGCCCAGCTGATAGACGTGGTAGAGGTCTGCCACATTCCCCTCTTTATCGATCAAGATCAGGGTGGGATTGGCAAAGCCTCCCTCCAGAGTTGAGTAGTCGATGTACTTGCCGGTGAGGGGATATGGGTCAAAGTCCTCTATCCAGGGCCAGGTGATATTGGCCTTCCACCATTCTTCCGCTAAAGTCCGTCCGTCCTGAGAGAAGGAATTCTTCCGCACATTGAGGGTTATGATGTTCAGGCCGGGATTCTCTTCCGCCAGCCTGGAGAGCTGGTTGGTCTGGGCATTAAGAGCATTCTCGCACTCCCGGCAGAGGGGATTTTCTATGTTGGTGATATGGAGCAGGACCACCTCTCCCCGATATCCGGAGAGGGAGACATTTTTTCCATCAAGATCCACTGCCTGAAAATCAGGGGCCATAGCCCCCTGGGAAAGAGCTGGAGTTGAGCATACGAAGAAGAATGAGAAGATGGAGAAGATAGAAAAGATGATGGAAATTAATACAGCAAAAAGAGTGATGGATCCCGATATCTGGGACGGCTTACAATTTTTGGACATGGCAACGATCCCTTTATCTGAGATCCGGCTTTAGTTATCCCAGTCTGCGGAGTTCTCATCATACTGTTTTATGGCGTCCTCCACATATTTCCTGATCCACTCTTCGCCTGTTACCTGATCTGTGCTGTGCCATACTGCTACCACCTCGCCTTCAGAATCAGGAGCCAGGGTCAATATGACGGTCAGAGGAACATACATAGTGCCGCCATCGGGATCGTAGGCCTGCAGGGCTTCGCCAGACCGGACGTCACTGCCATCGGCACCCATATCGAAGATCGTGATCTTGCCATCAAATTCTTCGGTTATGTTCTTCATGGCCTCGGTCTGAGGGACGCAATAACCGCAATTTTTATGCGCATAGATTATGACAGGCTTATTCTTCAGAGCGTCCAGCACCCAGTCCGGATGGCTGACCTCGCCGCCAGCTCCGGTGGACTGATCGGGATATGCCGTCCACCAGTCATCGTTCTCCGATCCCACAGAGTATTCAGCTCCCGCGGCATAAAAGCCAAAAGCGAGAAGAAATACTGCAATTAATGAGGCTATGCCAGATTTTCTCGATATTATATCCATGATGCACTCTCCTTTTCCCCACTCATTCCCATGCCGATCCAGCTATCATATCGGGATCTTGGCATTTGCTATCAAGTCACTTGTATGAGGAGCTAATCCTGGCACATCGACATTATTGGATATAAGACTTTCGTCAATTCGATCTATATAGGCATACCTGAGGAAAACATTTGCCTTAATATCATATGTAAAATTATATTTAAAAAACATCATGCAACTTTGGTTGTCAAATACGTTTTGTAGACAGCAATAATACTTTTATCAATTTTAGTATATATAATTATAGACAGATGTCGAAATTGTGTTTCACCAACTGACTGGAAACTCTTATATATCGAAATAGCTGGATATGGTGCTATATTGCAGATTTGAGGTCACTATGGAATGCGAAATATGCAATAGAAGCGGAAGGTCCTTTTTCCTGGTCACACATAAAGAAAAGGGAAGAATCAGGATCTGCGGCGATTGTCTGCAGAAAGAGAAGGATAATCTCCGTGCGCAAAAAAGCTGTTCATGCTGCTGAGGTGAAAGGAAGCTCATGTCCTGCATATCCAAAGAGGCCGTCGACAGGATGGCCAGGCTCATCGGCGATCGCGATAAGGCGGAGTGCAAGGTGAACCGGTTGCGCTCCATAACCGTAGACCTGGATGAGGAGGAGATCAAGGCGGAATCTGAGATCTTCCAGGCCATGGCCGATCCCTGCCGCCTCAAGATTCTCTCTCTTCTGCGGGAGGGGGAGCTATGCGCCTGTGAGATCATGATCGGCGTGGACCGACCCCAATCAAGCACATCTCATCACCTTTCTATCCTCAAGAATGCCGGTCTGATCAAAGAGCGCAAAGACGGGAGATGGTCCAGATACAGGCTCTCAGAAGGAGCAGTGATTGAGATGCTTAATCTGGCACAAATTATGAAAGAATCCAAAGACAAAAGAGGTAACAACAATGACAAAATTTAATTTTGCTATTCCTGCAATTCTAATGATTTCTTTGTTAGCTTTAGCTCCCCTGGCCAATGCTGGCGGATGCTGCAGTGGAGGAACCTGGGACCCCAGCGGATTTCTGAACTCCGATCCTGGATCAGGAATGTCCAGTCAGCCCACTCAGCCCATCGAATCCAGTCAGCCGGTCCAGTCCACTCAAGGATCGGAAGAAAGCGCAGCGACAAGCTCCAACAGCACTCAAGATGCGCCTGATAGGCTGGCATCCTATCCCAATGGCAATATCATGAAGTCCATGAAGAGCGTCTCCAGCTCGGATGTGGTGAGTTGATGCATCCAACGGAGACGGTTATGCTAAATCACACATCAAGAACGCGATTCACATACCAAGCAAGGACTTGCTGGACAGCAATGGCAATATCAAGAGCGATGAAGAGCTGTCCAGGCTCCTGGGAGAGGCAGGCCTCATCCAGAGAGGACTCCGTGGTTGTATACGGGAGCACAGAAAGCTCCGGCGAGGCTGAGCTGGCCTTCCTGGTCCTGAAACATCTGGGGCAGGAGGATGTGAAGCTATTGGACGGAAGCCTGGAGGACTGGAAGGCGGCCGGTCTGCCGGTTGAAGCCCAGGAGACGGTAACTCCGGCGGTTGAATATAATCCCTCAGTCAGGCCGGGTGTGATAGCTGAATACGATTATGTCAATTCCAGCCAGGCGCAGATCGTGGACGTCCGACCATTTGTCGATTTTGGAAAAGGCCGCATACCTGGCTCCATTGCCCTGGACCCGGCAAATGTGATCAAAGGGGACAAGATCAAGAACGGAGATGACCTGAACACAGTCTTCAGCCGGCTGGAAAAGGATATGCCGATCGTGGTCTATTCCGATGATTATAGCCAGTCTGCTCTGGTGGCATATTCTCTGCAGCTCATGGATTACGAGGCTGCCGTCTACTCCTGGGAGGACTGGCAGGCGCATGAGGGTAAGGATGAAGGTGACGGCTCCAAGTACGTAAAGCTTGGCAAGACATAACTGCCTTCAGTTTCCTTTATCCCCTTTATTCATTATTTTCTTTGCAAGAGATGGTGGAGCGAAATGTCAAATGGGTCAAATGGAGTGAGCAAGGGTCTGGATTTTCTATCCCGCTACCTCACCGTCTGGATATTCGTGGCCATGATCCTGGGGGTCGCCCTTGGCTACTATGCTCCCGGGATAACCCGGTTCATACTGAGCCTGCAGATCGGCACGACCTCAATTCCCATCGCCATCGGCCTGATCCTGATGATGTATCCTCCCCTGGCCAAGGTCAAGTACGAGGAGCTGGGGCAGGTCTTTACCGATCGAAAGGTCCTGGGCCTCTCCCTGGTTCAGAACTGGATCGTGGGCCCCATTCTGATGTTCGCCCTGGCAGTGATCTTCCTGCGGGACTCGCCTCATCTCATGTACGGCATAATCCTCATCGGCCTTGCCCGCTGCATCGCCATGGTCATCGTCTGGAACGAGCTGGCCTGCGGCTGCACCGAGTACTGCGCCGCCCTGGTGGGCCTCAACTCCATATTTCAGGTCTTCTTCTACTCCATCTATGCATACATCTTCATCACCGTCCTGCCGGCAGCTTTAGGAATAGCAGCCGGCATGGCCGTGGATGTTACCATATCCCAGATCGCTGAAAGCGTATTCATCTACCTGGGAATACCCTTCCTGGCAGGGATAATCACCAGGTTCAGCCTCATCCGGGCGCGGGGAAAGAGCTGGTATGAGAGGGATTTCATGCCCAGGATATCGCCCCTAACCCTCATCGCCCTGCTCTTCACCATAGTGGTCATGTTCTCCCTTAAGGGGGACTACATCGTGCAGCTCCCCCTGGATGTGGTGCGCGTGGCCATACCTTTAGCCATCTACTTCCTGCTGATGTTCTCTGTCAGCTTCTTTATGTCCTACAAGCTGGGGGTGAGCTACGAGAACACCGCCGCCCTCTCATTTACTGCGGCCAGCAACAACTTCGAGCTGGCCATCGCCGTTGCTGTGGGCGTCTTTGGCATCGCCTCCCAGGAGGCTTTCGCTGCGGTCATCGGCCCCTTGATCGAGGTGCCGGTCCTGATTGCCCTGGTGAATGTGGCTTTGAAGCTGAGGGACAGGTACTATCCTTCCGCCCAGGAGAAGATATTCTGTGAACGCCCTTTGAAATCCGAAAACTAAAGATGCGATATAATGCGATATAATGCGATAAAATGCGATATAGCGATGCGATATGAAGATGTGATATAAAATGACTGGATCGCCTGCTGAGGTAAAGCTCGTGAGCAATGCCATGGCCAATGCTACGAGAAGGAAGATCATGGCCATGCTGGTGGAAAAGGAGAGGACAAAAGAAGAGATAGAGCAGGCAGTGGGAGGAACCATGCTCGACTACCACCTGCAGATGCTCGGGCAGGCGGGCCTGGCTGACATTAAAGAGGGCAGGGTAGTCCTCACGGATTTCGGAACGAACTTCATGCAGACCAAGGCTGAGAAGCCGGCAGAGGCCAAAAAAGAGCTGGCCGGCACCAGGCCCCTGCAGGTCGTCGATCTGCGTCAGCTCCTGCCCTGCATCGCCGACAGCAGCAAGTTCAGGATAATCGCCCGTTTCGAGCCGCCGCTGGAAGGAGCGCTAAAACTGTTAGAGCCCCTCTTCCCCCGCGCCAGGTACTCGGACCGGATAGGAGCGCTGATCATCCAGAAGGGGAATATTCTGATCACCATCTACTCCACGGGCAATGTGACCATGACCATGATCAAGAGCGAGGCAGAGGCGAGGGAGGTTTTAGAAGACCTGAAAAAGACCATCAATGAGGCCATTATTAAGGGAGTCACCCCCGTTCCGCGGGAGAAGGTCAAGGTGGACCATGCCGAGATCTACCAGTACCTCCCCCGCACCGACTGCCAGATCTGCGGTGAGCAGAGCTGCTATGCCTTCGCCATCAAGCTGGTGGGCAGGGAGACCGAGATTGATAAATGCACGCCGCTCCTCGAGCCCAAATATGCCACCAATCTTGAGCACATCAGGACTCTGCTGGAGTACCTCTGAAGATGCCATGCCGGTGAGCTAGTTGAAGACCCTGACCATCATCCTCACAGACGGGCCTTATATCTCCCAGAATGCAGATATGACCTATAAGATCGCCTCCCGGGCGCTCAATTTATTCCAGGTGAACATATTCCTCTATCTGGATGCAGTCCATATTCCAAAGAGCGGCCAGAATCCCTCTCAATTTAGAAATGCCGGCAGGCAATTCCAGGAGCTGGCGGATAGAGGAGCTGTGGTCAGGGCCTGCGCCAGATGCGCTGCTGCCAGAGGCTATCAGGCAGAGGAGGACGGAACATGCCCGGATTACCTGCCGGGGATAAAGATCACCAGCCTCTACGACCTGGCAGAGATGCTGGAGAAGAGCGACCGGGTAATAGCACTGTCAGGATGAACACTGTCAAGATGAGCACTGTCAGGATGAATCATGAAATCATGAGGTTATGAGGGAGTGAGGTTAACTTTTCATGCGATCGATCTTCTATCTCCTTGACAGCGCTCCCTATGGAAGCGAAAAGGCATATGGCGTGCTCAATGCGGCAGCGGTTAGCATCAGGATGGATGCAACACTAGGCCTGTACGCGGATGGGGTATATCTTGCCCTTGCCGGCCAGAACTCCAGCCTTCTTGATGTGCCGAACCTCTCCGATATCCTCTATGCCTATCCCGAGCTGCGGGTCCTGGCGCACGAGCCCTCCCTGGCGGAGAGAGGCCTCTTGAGCCAGGGGCTGGTGGAGAGAGTGGAGCTTGTGGATGAGGATGAGTTCTTGGAGCTGATCCGGGCAGCAGATAGTTTCATAGCTTTATGATAGGTGTGGGATAAAATGGAAATCTTCTTTCTGACCAGGCCGCCTAAGTGTGAACGGACAGAGCTGTGCCTGCGCCTGATGGAGCACAGTGAAGATCCCGTTCTCTATCTGGCGGGAGACGGGGTCTATAATCTTCTGGATGAGGCCCTCATGGGAAAATGGCCTGGAAGGGTTTTAGCCTGCAAAGAGGACCTGGAAGCGAGAGGTGTGCAGGCGGGAGAAGGGGTGAGGGTGCCGGAGGACTTCTACCAGCTCCTGGTGGAGGAGATGATGGCAGAGGGAAGTCGGATTTATACTTTCTAAATGGAATTCGGATGTGATTAACATATCAATGGATGGGGTTTTGGCCAGGAAGAACGGCAAGAAGGATTGCTACTACGAGTGGACCGTAGGATGCCGCCAGGTCAAGGTCGGAAAGTGCTCTATGGAAGTAAAAGGATTGGAAGAATTATTTCACGATTACTTCGAGAAGGGAATGACGGCAGAGGAGATTGAGGGCCGTGAAATGATCAGGGAGGTAAGAAGGCAGAATTTCATTCCCGAGGATATCGAGGATCTGTATGAAGAGGCCCTCATAAAGGAGTACGAAAGATATTTTGAATCCAGGAAGAAGTAAGCGCTTAACGGAGGATGCAGCTTGCCGGTCGGACTTGCCTTTGTATTTAGGATTATTTTGATGAGAGTGATCTCTTTCAGTTGATTTCCCAAATCTGGGCAGGATTAAGGTTAGCACTGATATGTGCAGGCAGTCTTTTCAGTGGGCGCCGCGAGTCGGCCCTTCGGGACACAGGCAACATGGGCTCCCCAAAGTCAGAGAGATCGGAATGATAGGTTGATGGTTTTGCATTGAGATATATTAAAGGGAAAATTCGCCCGGCGGACCCAGGTGAAAGTTTGAACTGCTTTTAAGAAGCTCGAAGGATCTCAAACGTCAGCATAGTTGAGTTCTCGAATCCAGGGCTGTTATCAAGGCTAAGATTGATCTACACGGACTGTTTTTTTTGTGCACGCCGCGAGTCGGCCTGCTGGCCGCGGCCAACGGGGTCCCCTCAACGCCGGGGAGGCTTGGATACAATTGGAGGCCAGCCGTTGAAGGGTTTAGGAGATACGAATTTTCTCGGATGTAGAATGAAAAACCGGCATGAGATCCTTGTTTAAAACAAGATTGCCGATGAATTTATAATTAGTATATTATTCGCCTGGCGGGCTCAACTCCGGACAGAGCTAAATAGATTTCTGGCAAACTTTAAAGGGCTAAATGAATATCATGGGACCTGATCATGCTCATTTCCAGAGAACTGAATATGGAAGAAAAAGAGCATTCGAGACATGAGCATTTGACCGGCCATAGAGAGATGGCGGATTCCTATCCCCGCAGCTTCGTAAGACGGGGCAAGAGCCTGGAGATGAGGTTTCTTGCCAAGAGCTCCCTCTCAGACCTGGCCGCCCTGCAGTCTTTAGTAGTCAGCGCCCTCCCCGAGATTGAAATCTTCATGCCCCATGATGAGGAGTACCTCCAGCCGGATATTCCAGACGGACCTCTCCGTTCTGGGGGTCCTGGCAGAGGAAAAGCTTGCCGCCTATAGCATAATTCGCTATCCAGGGATGGGAGAAAGATAACCTGGGCCGGGATCTAAACCTCGGCGGATGAGGATCTGAAAAAACTCGCCCACCTCCAGGCCATCGCCGTCCACCCTCATTTCCGGGGCTATGGCCTGCAGCGGGAATTGGCCGCAGCCCACCTACAGGTGCTGGAAAGCTCGGGGTACGAGCACATCTGCTGCACCGTATCCCCGAAAAATCCGGTCAGCCTGAATAACTTCCTCTCCTGCGGGTTCACGGTCCGGGCACTGATTCCCAAGTTCGCGTGGCTGGTGGAGATACATCCTTTACAAGAAGGGAACCAGCCGGCTGACCGCCTGCAACGAAGCTGCCAGCGAGAGATGAGATCGGAATTGCCTGCTCGAACATCGATGGCCAAAGGGAGCTTATCCGGAAGGGCTACGAGGGATATAGAGTGGAAGAGAACGGCGAAAGATTTCAGATATTCTACCGAAAGAGTAGCATCCCGGCATGATGGATGGCTTCCATCCATGGACAGCTCATCATGCATTATGACAGCTTATTCCGCATCATTCCATAGCCATTCCCACCAGGTCCACCAGATCGATCACCCTCTCTCCTCCTCCCCCATCCCTCAGATTCCTGATGCACAGCGGACAGGAGGTGACAATGTAGTCCACATCATCCGGCACATCCGCCAGCCTCCTCCTGGCCATCTGCAATGAGAGATCTTTATATCCCGCTCGCACCCCGCCCCCTCCACCGCAGCACCGGGCATCCTTCCGGTTTGATCTTCATCTCCACCAGGCGGCAGATGGCCCTTATGACCTGGCGCGGCTGCTCGTAGACCCGGTTGTGCCGGCCCAGGTGGCAGGGATCGTGATAAGTCACAGTGATATCCAGGGGCTTTATATCCAACTCCAGGATGTGCTCGGCCAGAAACTCGGGCACGCTCAATACCTGAAACTGATTCCCATAGCTATTTTTCAGGGTGGTATAGCAGCCTGCACAGCCGGTGATCACCGTTCTCGCCCCAATCTCCCTGATCTGCCTCGAGTTCTCTTCGATCAGTTCACTGGCATCAAATCCCATCCGAAGCAAGGGCGAGCCGCAGCACTGCTCTCCTGGCAGCAGTGCGGCTCCAAATCGGCAGAGGATGGAGAAGGTGCGCTTTGCCGTCTCCTGGTAGCGATAGGAGTTCATGCAGCCCACGAAGTAGACATAATCCGCCTTCTTCCTGACCAGGCTCCTGTCCTGGAGCCATGCCAGCCGGTCGTCCCCTGTGCCAAAGGTATTGCCGCTCTGGAAGATATTCCGGCTGAGAGCATCCTGCTCCGGAGTCATCTTTCCCTGAATGGCAAGCAACCTTCTCGCCCTCTCGATGATATCCGGTGGGGAGATGCCTGCCGGGCAGTTCTCAGTGCACAGGCCGCAGGTGGTGCAGGTGTTAAGGCTCCTGTGCACATCTGCATCCGTCTGAAGACGCCCCGAGGTGAGCTCCTTTATGATCATCATCCGCCCTCGGGTGTTGGCCGACTCCCAACCAGCCTCCAGGAAGGCCGGACAGACGGTGCGACAGGTACCGCAGCGAACGCACTGATTGACCGCCTCAAGATCTATAAGTTCAGGTTCCTTGACAGGATGCCTGGAACTCCTGCGATCGGGAGAGATCTTATTCATATCAGAATCACAGCCCCATCTTGCCGGGGTTGAGTATCCCCCTGGGGTCCAGAGCCTTCTTTATCGCTCGCATCAGATTTATGCTCTCTTCCCCCACCTGCTCGGTCATATACTCCGCCCGGGCAAGGCCAATTCCGTGCTCGGAGCTGACCGTCCCCCCCAGGGATAGGGCTGCTCGATGGATTCTGTCCGCTGCCGTCCTGAGCCGCTCCCACTGATCCGGATCATTGACATCGATGAACAGAGCGACATGCAGATTTCCGTCTCCGATATGGCCGTACTTCATCGCCGGTATGCCCAGGCCCGCAGTGATCTGCTGCACCCTTTTAATCAGTGCCGGAATCTGCTTTATGGGAACCCCCACGTCCTCGCCCATATAGATCCTGGTCTTCTTGGGGTCCAGGCGAGAAATGGCCGCTCCCACCAGCCTCCTCGCCGCCCAGATGGGCTCCATCTCACCGCCTTTGGCCGCTTTTATGGTGATGGCCATCGGCCGGCAGACCTCCTCGATCTGCGCTGCAGCCTCTGCGGTCGAAGCCTCTGTTCCGTCCACCTCGAAGAGTATCACGTCCCCGTCGTCCGGCAGGGCAAGATCGGGATCGACAAGCTTCAGCACCTTCAGAGAGATCCTGTCCAGTATCTCGCAGGCGGATGGGGTTATGCCCTGAGAGAACACCGCTATCACCGCCTGGCCGGCAGCCTCTGCGCTCTCGAAGCTGGCTAATACCAGCCTCCTCTCTTTGGGCAGAGGGGCAACCTTCAGTCCGGCCCGGGTGATGATGCCCAGGGTTCCCTCTGCGCCGACGAACAGCCGGGTGAGGTCGTATCCGGCTGCGGATTTGAGGTTCCGGGAGCCGGTATGAATCACCCTGCCGTCCGCCAGCACAATTTCGAGGTCCAGGACATAATTTTTAGTGGTGCCGTATTTAACCGAGCGCATGCCGCTGCTGTTATAGGAGATCATGCCCCCGAGGGTGCAAAAGGCGCTGCTGCCCGGGTCCGGAGGAAAGAAGAATCCGTGAGGGGCAAGAGCCCGATTGAGCTTTTCTGCCACCACCCCCGGCTCGACGATGACCTGCAGGTTCTCAAGATCCATCTCCAGAATGCGATTCATTCCGGACATATCCAGAATTACGCCCCCCCGAACCGGCGACGCCCCACCGGCAAGCCCGCTTCCCGCCCCCGAGCGACAACCGGCACCTCCCTCTCATTGCATAGCATCAGAATTCGGGAGACCTCGCCGGTATTAGCTGGCCGGACGACGAAATCAGGGCGGCCGGAAACCTGGGAGGCGTCTGAGGAGTAGCAGCATCTCTCCGCCTGTGAGGAGGAGACCCTCTCCCCGACAATCTCCTGCAGGCTTTCCAGCATTGTCAAGATGTTTTCACCATCCTCATTTTGCCATCACCACAGCAAAAATCCAAAATACCTGGCGGCATAGACCAGGCCCACCAGGATCACCAGCAGCCCGAAGACCTTGCTGGTCCACTCTCCCACCGATACGTACTTCTCCCCGATCCTGCCGCCCACCATTCTGGAGAAGGTGGTTATGGGGATGATGGGCACTCCGTGGCCGATGCCGAAGAAGAAGAGCATCGTCCCGCCGACCAGGGGGGCGACGTCCTGGCTTGCCAGCCAGATCAGGACCGGCATCACCATGGAGAGGGCACAGGGAGCCCAGCCCAGGGCGAAGAAGATCCCCAAAGTGAAGGCACCGATGAACGCGGAATAGCGGAAGAGGTTCAGCGAGAACTCCACTGCCTTTTGCATCAGGCTCTTTTTCTCCTCCAGGGGCTCGGCTGAGCCCTCACCGGAAGCGTCATTCAGGGAACGGGGGAGTCGGCTCAGGCGCATGCGAGTTGTGACCGGCTCGATGATCTCCCCCAGGGGCTTGAAGCTGCTGATTCCAAGAAGGACCATAATCCCCCCGGCCAGAAGGTCGAAGATCTTCGAGTCCCGGAATAAGACCCCCACCTGGGATATGAACAGGCCGAGCACAAAGAAGACCACCGCCATGCCGAGGGTGAAGGCGATGCCGATCATGAACCCCTCTCTTGAGGTGGAGGCGCTGGCTCGCAGGTATTCGTCCTTCCTGCGAACGGTCATCACATAAGAGAACACGGCGATCATCAGAGCGATGGAGCAGGGGGCAAGGGAGGTGAAGATCCCCAGAAGGAACATGCCAAGAGTGGTGACATCCTTTCTTGAGACCTCATTTTCCATCCTGGCCCAGAGGGTGGAGAGAATACCGGTTTCCGCCTCCGGGCCGGCATCCTGCCCACCGGTCGAGGAAGCGCCCCTTTGCCCGAGTAGTATGCTCTCATTTAGATCCTGCAGGTCATCCAGGAGGCTGTCCGCCTTCTGCACCCCATCTTCTACCCCCTCACCCACCCGGTAGACATGGTAGACCGGGCCGATCCTGCCCTCTTTATCGATAAGGACGATGGTGGGATTGGAGGAGCCGCCTCTCACCGTCCAGTAGTCCAGGTATTTGCTGCCTATGGGATAGGGGTCCAGGTCCTCAGTCCAGGGCCAGGTTATATTGACCTCCCACCAGCTTTCTGCCAGCTCCCGGCCGTCCATGGAGTAAGGGTTCTTCCTCAGATTCAGGGTGACTATCTGAACGCTGGGGTCAGAAGCCTTGAGGGCTGCCAGCTCTTTTACCTGCCCCACCAGAGACTCCTCGCATTCGATGCAAAGCGGGTTCTCGATGTTGGTTATGTGCAGGACGACCGGGGATCCCCGGAAATCGGATAGATTAAAGCTTTTTTGATCCCAGCTGGTAGCGCTGAAGTCCGGAGCCTGCACTTCATCCGCCAGTGCGGGACTGATGAATAGATTTAGGGAAATGGATAGGACTGAGAATAAAGTGAGGATGGAAAATAGCAAAATGAGGATTTGAACAGGATTAGAGCTCAGATTGCTCAGCCTTTTCAGATCACCGGTCCCATCTTTCACTGCCATTGAGCCGATCACTGCTCCCAGTCGGCTGCATTCTGCTCGTGGTAATAAATGGAATCCTCTGCATAGCCTTCGATCTTGTCCGTGCTCATGATATCGATCTCGCTATGCCAGCCCACCTCGACCTCTCCATCCTCGTTCTCGATAAGGGTGAGGAAGATGGTGGTGGGAACATATTGCTTCTTTCCTGTGGGGTTATAGACATCGAGGATTTCCAGAGCCTTTTTAAAGCCGTCCCCCTCAGCCAGAATGTCGTAGTACAGAATATCGTCCTTAAAGGCTTGCACGGCATCATTGATCCTGGGGACGTGGGTCTTGCAGGGCAGGCAGTTGTTCTGGTGAATCAGGATCAGCAGGGGCTTTTCCTCCAGAGCTTCCAGGACCCAATCCGGGTGATCGACGGCAGAGCCGGAGTTGACGTTTTTGTCCGGGTATGTGGTCCACCAATCTGAATCGTCCGAGCCAATAGAGTGCTCAGGACTGCCGCTATCATCCTCCGCCAGGGCGATGGCAAAGAGGGCAGAGATAGCCATGAAAAAGGCGATCAACAGTATCATAGAATTTTTGAATCGATCAAGCATGATTTAA
Organism: Methanotrichaceae archaeon; assembly: GCA_963813075.1. Taxonomy (GTDB): domain Archaea; phylum Halobacteriota; class Methanosarcinia; order Methanotrichales; family Methanotrichaceae; genus Methanothrix. The sequence goes on along the minus strand of CAWEXU010000006.1, from coordinate 3,163 downwards.
GACCTCCGAATTCTTCCCGTTCTATTCTTCATTTGAATATTTAGAGATTGCTGTCAGGCAGCGACAGAGATCTGCCAGCAACTAATGCCCCGCAGGAATTGGCAGGAATCCACCCAGGGAAATTTGATGTCATATCTCCAGGAGGATTATTATCTTGAGAGCGCAGCCTGGCAGAAGAAAGGCAATAGCCCTCGAGAAAATCGCCAGCCATAGATCTCTTGCATCCTTTATGCAGAACCATTACGAGCCATCAGGTAATAGTGCTCGGTATTTATTGCTTTTGGGCCGGGATCGGTATATACGTGCAATTTTGGTTCAGAAAAACCTTAAATTCAAAGAAGTCCTATTAAAAACAGGATACATATTGGAGGATATAAAAGATGGCCAATGAAACTATGAAGAAACCAAGGTCCAGGAAGAAGAAAGGGATGGCCGAAGCAGTAGCGGTCAAACCGAAGAGAGCGACCGGGAGGGGAGGAGGGATGACAGAGGAGTCTGTGGATCAGGTATTCGGCATCAATGCCGGCATCATTTGGGACCTGCTCAATCTGAAGGGCCCGATGCTGGCCAGAGATTTGGCCAGCGCCTCCGCCCTGCGGACGGAAGATGTTCACGGTGCACTGGGCTGGCTGGGCCGGGAAGGCAAAATCAATGTACAGAAGAAAGGACGGTCAAGGATCTATTCCCTGAGGCCCTGAGAGATCTCGGGGCTACAACAAACCAGCCCCGAAAGCTTACCTGGAAGGCTCATCTCCTTTGACCCCCTCCATCAATCCTTAATCATTCCTCATCCATCCAAGGATCCAACGATTCAAGAGGTTTTAGCTGAGTGGCAGCTTCCCGAATATTCAAGAACATTCTGTTGCTCTTTTTCAGATACCTGAATCCGAAATCCTCATAGAATTTAGTTGAATCCTTTTTCGGGTCCACGACCAAATATCTGCATCCTATCGGACCATCGAGAGCTGCACCTATGGCAAACAGAAGCAAATAGGTCCCAAGTCCACGACCATGAAGTCTTATATCCACGGCAAGCCGAGCAATCAAGAGGCATGGATATACAGGATACTTGCTGGCATTTAGGCATTCGCCATCATCAAGGCGATCCACTCGAACAGAATCTGCGACTAGTGCAATATAGCCTGCTACACGATCTCTGCAAAAGCAGATATGTGTCTTGTTAAGGAGGATTTGCTGTTCGCCCAGCGCATCATCTTTCAAAAATTCATTTAGATCTTTATCGCCTGAATCGAAAGGCATCAAGTTAAATCTAGCACTTAAGGGCTCGATGCTAAGCTCCTCTGGTGAGATCTTTTCTTTGCCCATTAAAGTCGGCTGCGATTGGTTCTATAAATCTTCTTGGCTTCTTTAAACAGGGCCAACTGTTTTGGGGTAAACTCAATGGCTTTTTCGTTCTTCCAGAACTCCTTCGCAGCTTCACCTTCGAGAACCAATCCTAGCCTGATAGGTTTTGCCATATTTAATATCAACTCTAAAGATGAGTTACGTTCCTCTATTATTTAATAGTAATCAATCCTTTCTTCTAATTCTCACCACGTCGCCCGCCCGGGCGAGATACAGCTCATCAAGATTGTCGAATATGCCGTGCTCCACAACACCCGGAATAGGGCTGATTTTGGCCGCTAAAGACGATGGCTCCTCGATTGTCCCGAAGTCGACATCCATAACGAAGTTGCCGTTATCGGTGATCACCGGTCCGTCCTTCCTCAATCCCTGTCGCAGCACGGGTTTGCCCCCCATCTCATCGAGGAGCCTTTCCACCAGCCTAAAAGCTATGGGAATTACCTCCACCGGCACCGGCCAGGTCAGCCTTTCCACAAACTTGGACTGGTCGGCAACGATGACAAAAGTTCGGGCCGAGCAGGATACCACCTTCTCCCGGGTATGAGCCGCTCCGCCCCCCTTGATCACCATCAAATCTCTGTCCACCTGGTCTGCCCCGTCGATGGCCAGATCGAGAACTGGATGCTGGTTTAAGCTGGTGAGCCTGATTTTTGATTCGATGGCCAGCTGTTCGGCCTGAAAAGAGGTGGGAACGCCATAAAAGTCCAGCCCCTCCTCTCTTACTCTCTCTCCCAGCCTCTTTATCGTCCAGGCGACGGTGGAGCCCGTTCCCAGGCCCACCACCATGCCGTTCCTGACCAGCTCTGCCGCCGCCTCGCCCGCCTCCCTCTTGGCAGCGGCATTGGATGATGCGTCCTTCATGATCACCTCAGATCAATTTGCTCTTTACCGTGGTGAAAACCGGTCCCCTCAGGTCCATCTTGTGCTTGTAGCTGGTGATGTACCTCTCCAGAGCTGGGTGGATTTTGATGTTTATATCCGCCGGGCTTCTCACAATCCTCGCTCTGGTCTCAGACTCCTGGCCATTCATGGCCGCCACCTCGACCTCATAGGCAGCAAGAGCGGCAAAGGAATCGATGAATCGAATGCCTGTGGTCACTCCCTCATTGAATGCCTCCTCCCAGCGAGAGGTGCGGGGGATGCCCATGACGTTCTGCTTATGGACCACGACCTCATTGAGGGCAGCCGGTCCGCAGAGCTTGGTGTTCTCCTCCGGCTCGACCACCGAGACCTGAATATGCCTGCCGAAGAGCTCTCCCTCCCAGGCAGGAAACTCGCAGGGAGAGGCAGTATCGCCCTGCTCCAGGCACACCCCGACCACTGATTCGGCTATTGCCTGCCCCTCTGGAGTGCAGGGGGCTTTATCAATGGTGATCATCTGGGCCATCTCCCGTGCCGAGAGCTCCCAATTGCTCTGGAACTGGGGGTAAGAGAGCGCCCGGACATCCTGAGAGTTATGCAGAATCATGGCGATCCTCTCCACTCCCAGGCCCAGGTTCATGACCGGATAGGGAATATCGTATTGGGACAGGGCAATGGGCGAATAGATGCCGAATGTCGCCACCTCCACCCAGCCGCTGCTGTATTTGGTGGCCGAGCCGACCAGTCCCGGGTGATAAGCAAAGACCTCGATCTGAGTGCCGGGGACGTAGTACTTGCTCCTCTTTTCATCCGGCCGGAACTGGAACTTCTGGAAGCCGAACTGACTGAGCAGGCCGTCTGCAACCGCTTTCCCGTCCTCTATGGAGACATCCTCATCCATGATCACACAGCTGGCCGAGTAGTAGCTCATCAGTGC
>CAWEXU010000005.1:0-212518 GCA_963813075.1 Methanotrichaceae archaeon | reverse complement strand
GACCACACTGTTCACTGCCGCCGTCCCCATGGGTGATGGGCGCGCCCTCTGGGTCAAAAGCGATGAGTCGCTCGTCTATTACGGCTCGGGCGGCACAGCCACCAACATCTATCAGTGGACTCCCACGGGCGGCATCCGGCTCGTCCGCAACGATTTCAGGGAGTTGGGCAACATCGTGGGCGACGAGCGCACCGGGGACCTTTTCGTCAGCGACCGCGGCGCCAACCAGATCTACCGCTTGAGCACCAACAACGTCCGGACGCCCATCGCGGGCAACGGCACCCAGTCCGGCGGCGGCGAGGGTTTTCCGGCCCTTGAAACAGGCCTGATTGCCCCCCGCTGCGTCTGGTTTCTGCCCAACGGGGGTTTCTTCACCTGCGAGCACAGTCCTGGCAACCGCATCTGGTACGTGGATCCGGCCGGCATCGTCCATCGCTGGGTGAATGGCAGCGACGCCAACAACTTCCGGGTGGGCGACGGCCACTGGTTCTACGCCAACCCCGCCACCGCCAAGGTGTCCCGCGTTCGCGCCGTCAACACGGACCCCTTCGGCAATGTGATCATCACGGAAAGCAACTATGGCTACGTGAGGCGCATCCGGTTTCAGCGCATGAGCCCATAGCCCGAGTTGGTGGAGAAGCTCGATAAGTAGCGCTCAGCTCGACAGCGCTCCGGCCTGCTGCCCGGCCGATTTTTGGCTGAAGACCAGCTTGCCGTCCCGCAGGTTGACCTGGACCGGTTCGTTGTCGTGCAGGCTGCCCTTGAGCATCTCCTCGGCCAGCGGGTCCTCGAGAAAGCGCTCGACGGCCCGCCGCATGGGGCGCGCGCCGTACTGCGGGTCGTAGCCCTTCTCGACCAGGAAGTCCTTGGCCTGGTCGTCCAGCTCCAGGGTGAGTTCGCTTGCCCTTGAGCCGCTCCATCACCTTGGCGACCTCGAGGTCGAGAATCTCGATCAGGTCGGCTTGGTGAGCGAGCGGAAGACGATGACGTCGTCGACGCGGTTCAGGAACTCGGGCCGGAAGACGCGCTTGGCTTCCTCCAGCATCTTCTCGCGCATCTTCTCGTAGCTCGCTTTCGTCGCTCGATGGGGGCGAAGCCCAGGTCGCGCCCTTGCGGATGGTCTCGGCGCCGACGTTCGAGGTCATGATGACGATCGTGTTGCGGAAATCGACCGCCCGCCCCAGGCTGTCGGTCAGCTTGCCCTCCTCCAGGATCTGCAGCAGCATGTGCATGACGTCCGGGTGCGCCTTCTCGACCTCGTCGAAGAGCACCACGGAGTAGGGCCGGCGGCGCACCTGTCTCGGTGAGCTGGCCGCCCTCCTCGTAGCCGACGTAGCCCGGCGGCGACCCGACCAGGCGCGAGACGTGTGAACTTCTCCATGTACTCGGACATGTCGATCTGGATCAGCGCGTCGGCGTCGCCGAACATGAACTCGGCCAGCGCCTTGGCCAGCAGCGTCTTGCCGACGCCGGTCGGCCCGAGGAAGATGAACGAGCCGATCGGCCGGCGCGGATCCTTGAGGTCCGCCCGCGAGCGGCGCAGCGCCTTGCAGATGGCGGCGACGGCCTCCTCCTGGCCCGATGACCGCTTGCGCCAGCTCCTCCTCCATGTCGCAGCAGCCGCTGGGCCTCGCCCTGCTCCATCGTTGGAGCGGCACGCCGGTCCACTTGGAGACGACCTGGCAGGATGTCCTCCTCGATCCACGTTCACGCGCTTTTCGTCGCGGCTGGCTTCCAGGCCCCGAGGACGGTTCTCGAGCTTGTCCTTGCGCCTGCTTCTCCTTGTCGCGCAGCTGCGCGGCCGCCTCGAAGTGCTGCTCCTTGATGGCCTTTTCCTTGCGCCGCCTTGATGGCGCTCGATTTCGGCCTCGATGTCCTTGACCTCCGGCGGGCGGGTCATGGCGCCGATGCGCGCGCGCGCGCCGGCCTCGTCGATCACGTCGATGGCCTTGTCCGGCAGGAAGCGGTCGGTGATGTAGCGGTCGGACAGCTGCACGGCGGCCTCGATGGCGTCGTCGGTGATCTCGGCGTTGTGGTGCTCCTCGTACTTCGGGCGCAGGCCCTTGAGGATCTGCGATGGTCTCCTCGACGGAGGGGGCTTCGACCTTCACGGTCTGGAAGCGGCGCTCCAGGGCGGCGTCCTTCTCGATGTACTTGCGGTACTCGTTCAGGGTCGTGGCGCCGATGCACTGCAGCTCGCCGCGGCCAGGGCCGGCTTGATGATGTTGGAGGCGTCCATCGCGCCCTCGGCGGAGCCGGCGCCGACGATGGTGTGCAGCTCGTCGATGAAGAGGATGACGTTCTTGGCGCGGCGGATCTCGTCCATCACCGCCTTGATGCGCTCCTCGAACTGGCCGCGGTACTTGGTGCCGGCCACCATCAGGGCCAGGTCCAGCGTGATGACGCGCTTGTCGCGCAGCAGCTCGGGCACGTTGCCCCGGGCGATGGCCTGGGCCAGCCCCTCGACGATGGCCGTCTTGCCCACGCCGGCCTCGCCGAGCAGCACCGGGTTGTTCTTGGTGCGGCGGCAGAGGATCTGGATCACGCGCTCGATCTCGTCCGCGCGGCCGATCACGGGGTCCAGCTCGCCCTTGCGCGCGAGCTCGGTCAGGTCGCGGCCGAAGGCGCTGCAGCGCCGGGCGTCTTGACTTCGCCCTTCTTCTCGGCTGTCGGCCTGGCGGCTTCTCCGGCGGCTCGGCTCCGCCTTCCTCCGTCGGCGCCGGTCGAAATTCGGATCCAGCTCCTTCAGGATCTCCTGCCGGGTTTGCTCGATGTCCACGTCCAGGTTCTTGAGCACGCGCGCGGCCACGCCCTCGCCCTCGCGCAGCAGGCCCAGCAGGATGTGCTCGGTGCCGACGTAGGTGTGGTTCAGCGCCTTGGCCTCCTTGGCCGCCAGCGCCAGCACCTTCTTGACCCGCGGCGTGTAGGGCACGTTGCCGACCATCTTCTGGTCGCCGACCGCTGCCCACCTGCTTCTCGACCTCCAGGCGCACGGTCTCGAGGTCGAGGCCCATCTTCTGCAGGACGTTCACGGCCACGCCCTGGCCGAGCGTGATCAGGCCCAGCAGCAGGTGCTCGGTGCCGACGTAGGTGTGGTTGAAACGGTCGGCCTCCTTCCGGGCCAGCGCCAGCACCTGCTGGGCCCGCGGTGTGAAGTTGCTTAGATCATCGCTCATAGATGCCGGTGCAAAGGTGCTAGGCTTCCCCCGATTTGTCCAGCGGGGTTGGTGGATTAGGAGGCTGGGCCGGGCGCCGCACGTTGCGCAGTCGATCGCGCAAGAGGTCGGCGCGCAGCAGATCACGCTGTTCGGCTTCGAGTTTGCCCGCAATCTGTTTCTGGATGTGGGCCGGTTGGGTGACAATGAACAATTCGTCCATCAGATAGGTCTCCACACCGGGGAACATCCCAAGATCCGATCCTAACTTAAGCAACGAAAGCAGGTTAAGTGTTTCCTTGGAAGAAATGATGTGGGCGTTGGCCAGAATGCCGTAGGCGCGGCCAACGTGGTTGAAGACCGATTTCGGCTTCTTCTCCAGCAGCGTGCGACGCGCATTCTCTTCGTGCTCAATCAGTTGAGCCACCACCTTGCAGAGCCGTTCCACGATTTCAGGTTCGCTTTCGCCGAGGGTCATCTGGTTGGACACCTGGAAAACGTTGCCAAGCGCCTCAGTGCCTTCCCCATAGAGGCCGCGCACGGCCAGCCCAAGCTTATTGACCGCCTGGATGATGGGATTGATCTGCTCGGAGAGAACGAGTCCGGGCAGGTGCAGCATGGCGCTGACCCGGATCCCTGTGCCCAAGTTGGTCGGGCAGGCCGTGAGGTAGCCAAGTTTGCCATTGAAGGCGTAGTCGAGTTTCTTCTCGAGGCGGCTGTCGATGTCGTCAATGGCGTTCCAGGCCTGCCGGATTTGCATTCCGGGCAGGAGGGCCTGCATCCGGAGATGGTCCTCCTCGTTGATCATCACGCAGAGGGTTTCATCCTTGCTCAGGACCACCCCGCTGCCGGCGCCCCGGGCCGTATGCTCGCGGCTCACCAGGTGGCGTTCCACCATGATTTGCTTGTCCAGGGAGCCCAGGTTGTCCATGGCCTCCGTGAAGCAGGCGACCATCTGCGGCAGGTTCTCGACCGCCGGCCGGATGATGTCCAAGGCCCGCATCCGGTCGGGTTTCTTGGCCCAGCCGGGAAAGGGAAGGTTCTTGAGGTTGCGCGCCAGCCGCACGCGGCTGGAAAGCACAATGCTCTTGTTCGGTCCCTCGCGCCGGGCCGTCTCTGAGGGTGAAAGAAGAAAATCGTAGATGTTCATGCCGTCGGCTCAGCCACCCGCGTTTTCACCGCTTTGATCTCATCCCGGACACGGGCGGCCTGTTCAAAATTCTCCTCCGCCACCGCGCGATCGAGCTTCTTCTGGAGCGAGGCCAGCTTGTCCTGCAAATCCTGGGCGCCGCGCAGGGACTGGGGCACCTTGCCTTTGTGACGGACCCCTTTGTGCATGGTCTTGAGCAAGCCCTCGAGGCCCTCGGCGAAGGTGGTGTAGCAGTCGGCGCAACCGAGGCGGCCGGCCTTCTTGAAATCAGCCTGAGAGAAGCCGCACTGCGGGCACCGCAATTCCGAACTCCCCGCAGCCTCAGCAATCTCCTGGGAGGCGCCGAGTCCCATCAGCAGATCGGCCAGCGAGAAGCCGGTGGGATCGTTCACGCCCTTTTCCTTGGCGCATTCCTCGCACAGGTCCACCTTCTGCATTTTTTCACCCACGATTTGGGTCAAATGCACGGTGGCCTCTTTCTGCTTGCAGACACAACACAGCATAGATGTCGATGGTATATCGGCTGATACGCAGCCGGAGTCAAGACCGGGGCCGCAGGGCCTCGACCTCATGATCTTAGGCGCCGAAGACGTTTCGACAATAGGAAAGAAAGGGGAGGGCCGCTCAGGTTTCCCGCTCGTAGATGCGATAGCGTTTATAGACCCGGCCGGCATAGACCTGCATGAGCCGGTTCATCATGACATTGTCCTCGAGGATCCACGAGGCTTCGGCGGCGGTGATGCCCGCCTTGAACCCTTCGCGCAGGCCCTCAAAGAGCATGACCGACTCGATGCCTTTGCCGCGGTAGGCCTCCTTGACCCCCAGGGTGATGACCCTGCAGCCGGGGGGAGTTTTCCAGTTCAGCAGATAGGGCAGGGCTTGGAAGAGCGCCGGGGTGAGCAGCCGGCCGCGCAGAGGCTTGAAAGCGATGTTGTAGTCCGGCAGGGCCAGCAGGAATCCCACCGGCTCGCGGTCGGTCTCAGCCAGCCAGGAAATGTCCACCATGAGGAGAGGGCGGAGGCGTTCGGCCATGAAATCCACCTCGCGGTCGGTCATGGGCACAAAGCCCCAGTTGCGCTCCCACGCGGTGTTGTAGATCTCCTTGATCTTGGCCAGATCCTGGTCAAGGGTGCGGCGTCGGATTGGCCTGAAGCTGAGTTCGGGCCACTTCTTCCGAGCCCGGGCCACCAGCCTGGCCAGACGGTCCATTGGCTCGCTCTTGAGATCAATGTTGTAGGCGAGAAGATCCTTGGCTTTGCGAAACCCGTTGGCTTCGATCAACGGGGCATAGTAGGGCGGATTGTAGGTCATCATCAGGGTGGGTGAGGAGTCGAATCCCTCCACCAGCAATCCGCATTCGTCGTTTGAGGTCGGGTTCATGGGACCGAGCACGCGGCGAAGGCCTTTCTCGCTCGCCCAGTCGAACACGGCCTGGAACAGGGCCGCCGCAGCCCCGGGGTCGTTCTCGCACTCGAAGAAACCAAAGAACACGGCGCTGTCGCACTGGATCTCGTTGTGCTGGCGGTCGAGCAGGGCGGCGATGCGCCCTACGTCGCGCCCCTGGCGGACGGCCATCCAAAGGCGCATCTCGGCGTGGTCGAAAAGCGGGTTGGCGTCGCTGAACACCTTCTTGAGGTCCATCAGGAGCGGTGCGACCCAGAGCGGATCGCGCGCATAGATGTGATCGCTGAAGGCGAGAAACCTGTTCAGGTCCCGCCCGCGGCGCGACAGCGGGATGACTTGGATGTCGGCGTCCATGTGAGTCCGTTAGCGCCGCCAATGTGGCGTATCGACCGTGCGGACGTCAACCCAGCCGCATTGGGCCCTGGTCGGATCTGGCGGGGGTGTCAAATGGCACCCTCGCCGGATCGAGGTTGCGTCTCCGGCTGATGGCCACTATATTCCTACAAACCACGGAAAGGCCAAGCTATGAAGACCAAAGAAGTCAAAAACGTTGAGCAGCCTCAGCCGTTCACCCCCGGCATCACCAAGGGAGCCGTCCGCGATCACGCCTACCACCTCTACCGCGACAAACTGGACCGCGGCGCGTTGAAGCTCGAGGACTGGGTTCTGGCGGAAAAGGATCTGGTGGCGAACATGGAAGCGGAGAACACGCCCATCCGGTAATCGGTGGCGCGGGGTTTGCCGTCCCAGAAAGCGCGGCGAGCTTCCGCAACCCTCGAATCGTGCCTCGGGGCCGCGAAACGGTGGCGGGTAGCCGTGGTCGTCAGTCCGCGCTGAATCGTCTGGATGAAGAAGTGCGCCGACTGACGTCGGTGGCTACGTGGTTCATGGCGGATTTGCGCCATTTGCGCGGTGGAGTCGAAATCCCCAAAGAACAGGGCCGGCCCCTGACAGGACCGGCCCTGGCTCGAAATCGGATGTAACTCGCGGCGACGTCCTACCAAGTGCCGTAGAGTTCGGCCCGGAGGAACGTCTCCATTTCTTTGCTGGCACCAGTGCCATCATAGTAGCTGCCAGGGGCGAAGAACTCGGCGCGAAGATGTCCCTTGAGGTGCTTGTTGAAGGTGTATTCAAGCAACGCAGTCACGAGGTGGCCGCGAAAATCGCCTGTCGTCTGGGTACCATACACGGCTTCATGCTCCACTGAGAAAAGGGCGTGATAGTCGAGGGCAAACTGCGTCTTGCGGAAGGGGTTGATGCTCCAACCCGCTGTGAAGCGATGGTAGTTGCCCAAGTCGCCCGTCCGCGGGCCCGTGGTCGGGTTGTACACCAGAAGCTCGGAATAGCGAGGATATCGGCCCCAAATCAAATCGGAGCGCTCGTATTCGCTCGTGGTCGGGTCGTCGCCGGAGAGGAACTCGTAACCGGCGCGAACCGTGTTGTTGAGCTTGTCCTTGAAGGAGTAGGTGATTTGGCTCTGGGCCGCCAGCGCCTGGTAGTTCTGGACCTGCGCGGTGGAGTAATTCCAGTGTGAGCCGAACTGCGGCATGATTTCGCCGGAAATCTTGACCCGGTCCGTCGCGTCCACCACCCCGCGGGCACCTACAGCATAAATGTAGCCCTCGTTGCCGTTAGCCATGACCTTGTCATCATTGTCCAACACGAAGTAGAGGTCGAGCTGGGTCTTCTCGATGGACTTGTTCTGCAGGTATAGGATGCCAGCCATTTGGTCCTGCTCGGTGAGGTAATAGCGGTAACTTTGCTGGTTTATGGGCGCCAACCAGGCGTCGCTGTTGGCCTTCTGATAGACGAAGATGCCGTTGATGACCGTCTTCGCATCCGCCAGGTCGTAGGTCAGCCGCGCTGAATCCAGGAAGTAGGTGCGCGAGCCATCCAGCGGGGTGCCATCCATCAGCCACCATCCGCTGCCAATCCCGGTCAGGTAGTCCTGCCGGCCCGCCGTCAAGGTGGTCGGGGTGTTGAACAGGTTGGTGAACCGCAGGTTCATGTTGTCGAAGAGGATTTCATCGAAGCTGCCGGAGTGCCCACCCGGAACGGCCGGTGGGTCTGGGCGGAAGAAGTAGCGGGCTTCCCACGCCAGGCGCATATTCAGTGCGATGCCCTCGACCGGAGCGACGGAACTCCAGAGACGCGTGCGCATCCGCATGACGTTCCTCTCAGCGGTAGCAGACCCCGGGAGCATGTTGGCTTTGTCAACATACTCGTCCCGGACGCGGAAATCAGCCCCCCAAGTCAGCCAGGGAGCGGGGTTCTTGCTCTCCGTGACGAATTGCTCGAACTCGCTTGGTTGGGGCGGAGGTGTTGTGGTTGCGGCTGTCTGAGCCTGGCAAACCGTCAGGCCAGCACCGAGCGTCATCACCAATACCATGCACTTGTTAGTACGCATAATAATGTAGTTGTTAGGTAAACTTGTGCTAACTGCGGTTTCCGTTTACAGGGAAACCCCAGGCCCTGTCCAGCTTTCTTTTCGCGAAGTACCAGGACACGAGCTGCCTGCCGGTCTGTTACAATTACATTAAATACTGGTAAATAGCTAGTTACATCGCAATAATTCCTCGGTTCCGGTTGTCGTCCTCCACTCCCACCGCGCCCTCGACTTCCCCTTTCACCCCGGCTAGCCTCGGTCAACTTATGGCGTTCATCTACGATACCCATGCCCACTTGAGCGATCGGTGTTTCGAGGAGGACTTCGGGCAGGTGCTGGCACGCGCGGCCGAGGCCGGCGTGGGCAAGATCGTGTGCATGGCCACGGACCTGGAGACGAGCGAGGCGGTGGTGCGGTTAAGCGAGAAACACCCTGGACTGTATGCAGCGATCGGTTGGCACCCCAACCACGCGCTCGAAGCGCCGGAGGATCTGCGGCCCGCGTTGCGGGCCCTGGCCCGGCACGTGCGCGTGGTCGCCATCGGGGAGACGGGGCTGGACTACTACCGCCTGCCTTCCAACCAAGGCGGCAACCCAGCCGAAGACGCCCGGTTCAAGGAGCGACAGCACGCGCTGCTCGAGCAGCAAATCGAGGTGGCGGCCGAACTCGGCCTGCCCCTGGTGGTCCACCAACGCGGGGAGGTGTTCGAGGATACCGAGGCGCGCCTGCGCCCGTGGGTTGGCCGGGTACGGGCGGTGTTCCACTGTTTCATGAGCGACCTGCCCACGCTGGGCCGCATCCTCGATCTGGGCGGGTTGGTCAGCTTCACCGGCAATTTGAGCTACAAGAACAGCCACGAGACGCGCGAGGCGCTCAAAGCCGCGCCCCTGGACCGGTTCATGTTCGAGACCGATTGCCCCTACCTCGCGCCCATGCCACACCGGGGCAAGCGCTGCGAGCCGGGCCATGTAAAAGAGACGGCGTCATTCGCCGCGCTGGTGCGGGGCTGCACCTTTGAGGATCTGGCCACCGCCACCAGCGCCACCGCGGAGGACTTTTTCACACGCCTGGCAGGCGGGCCGACGCTGATTTCTCCTTCGTCTTGAATGCCCGGCCCCCGGCAGGCCGTCTGAACCTGGAGCATGGCACGACGATTCCAAACGCAGTGGATGGTCACCACCCTGGCTGGCCTGGCTTCGATGCAACTCGCCTTGGCCGCCGCGACCGATTGGCAGACGGTGGAAGCCGTGCCCTTGGATCTTCCACCCGAACTGCTGTTTGAAACGGCCCGCGTCGTGGATGATTTCGAGGGCGCCACGCTGAACTGGCGCGCCGAGCGGGGCGAGCAACAGGCCGAAGCCAGTGTGCGCCGGGATGCGACCGAGCGTAACGGCGGCGCTGCTTCTCTGCGCGTGGACTACACTTTCGCCGGCAAGCCGGGCCTGGAATACATCCAGGTCAATGGCCAGGCGGAGTTCACCCAGCCGGGCCTCGGGTTTGGCTTCTGGTTCAAGGGCGATGGCACGCCGTTTGTCCTGCGGTTGCGCTTTACCGACGCCGGCGGCGAGTGGCACCAAGTGGACGTCCTCCACCACAACCAAGCCGGCTGGCAGTTCGCGGCGGGCATGCTGGATAGCCGGGGTGATGCGTGGGGTGGCGACGGCAACCGCCGCAAGGATTACCCTCTCAAGCTGGCGGGCATCGTCATCGACCGGCCACGCGCGGGCTTCAAGGGCCAGGGCAGCCTCTGGATCGATGATGCCGCAGTCGTGAAGGCCAGGCCGACGGAGTCCCACCCCATCAAGGTGGAGACCCAGAATCGGCGTTTCGGAAATGTCTATTCCGTAGGCGACGCAGTAGCCCTTCGCATCACAGGGCCGGGCGAGCGCGTCCGCTGGAGTGTGGGTGACTTCTTTGGGCGCGAAGTGGCGCGTGGCGAGAGTGCGGCGGATGGCACCGAAGCGCGCTTCACGCTGGACCGACCGGGTTGGTACTCCTGCAAGATCGAGCTGCTGCAGGCCGGACGACCGGTGGAGACGCGCTCCTTCGCCTGCGCGGCCCTGGCGGGTGGAGCCGTCCCGGCACGGTCCGACTTTGTGGGCGTCTGCACTCACTTCGGACAAGGTTCCTACCCACTGGAGTGCATGGAGCTGATGAGGCGCTTTGGCATCGACCAGTTCCGCGACGAGATCTCCTGGGGCTCGTATGAAACGCAAAAGGGGCAATTGGCCATGCCAGCCTATGCCTCCAAGTATCTGGCTCACGCCCGCGAAGTCGGCATGCGGCCGCTGATCATCTTCGATTACGCCAACCGGCTCTACGACAACGGCGCCTACCCCAACTCACTGGAGAGCATCCAGGCTTTTGCCGCTTACGCGGTGGACCTGGCGCGGCAAACGCGCGACACGGTGAAGATGTTCGAAATCTGGAATGAGTGGGTGGGCGGTTGCGGCATGAACGGCCGGCCGGGCGCACACGACGGCGAGGCTTACGGGCGCCTGCTCAAGCCGGTCTATGCCGCCGTCAAAAAGGCCTTTCCTGATCTGACCGTGGTCGGCATCGGCGGTGAATATGGCGCGAAGTGCGCGGAGAACATCCTGGGCGCGGTCCGCACCGCCGGGCCCGAGGCCATGGATGCCTGGTCGATTCACCCCTATCGCTATCCTCGCCCGCCGGAATCCTCCGGGCTGGTCAACGAAGTCACCAACATCGCCGGCAAAGTAGCGGCCGCCGGGGTCAAGACCAGGACGTGGATTACCGAGATCGGCTATCCCACGCACCGCACCAGCGGGGGCAGTGACCTGGCGGCCCAGGCGCGCCACACCGTCCGTACCCTGGCGCTGCTGCAATCCACGCCGGTGGTCGAGAAAGTCTTCTGGTACGACTTGAAGGACGACGGCATCACCCGCGACTACAACGAACACAACTTCGGATTGATCCATCACCAGTCCTTCAACTGCGCGCCCAAGCCGGCCATGGTGGCCGCAGGCACATTCATCTGGCTGACCGCCGGCGGGAAATGCCAACAGGTAATGCAAACTGGCGATTTGTTCAACGTTTCCTACCGCCGTGGCGATGGCAGCGATCTCCTTATCGCGTGGACAACACACGGCGAACAGACAGTGGCGGTGGGAGGCCAGCTATCCTCTCTGACGGACCTGATGGGGCAAACGTTGGCCACCGCCAGCCGGGTCACACTGAATGAGAATCCGGTCTATCTCGTCGGTCGAAACCTGAGGATCAGCGGCAGCCGGTGAACTTCGCGGATCGCGGACAGCTGCGGAGCATCGACACGGCATGGCGGGTCGATCGCCGCGATTCTGGCCAAGAGCAAAACATCTCAACATGAAGCGCGCATCTCTGGAATTGGCTCTCGTTCTCGCCGCGGCGGCTTCGAGCTGGAACACGGCCTCAGCAGCTTCGCCAGCGACCCCGGCCGCCTCCAACCGGGTCAACTACGCGCGGCCCTTTGAGCCGCCGACGCGTCCGGCGTTCCTCCCGCTGCCTCCCGGCGCGGTGGAACCCGCCGGCTGGCTGCGCGACTGGTGCCTGGCCGCGCGGGACGGCTTCACCGGCCACATGGACGAGTATGACGACGAGTTCAAGCGGGCCTGGGCTCCCGACCACAAGATGACCGGTGAAGGACTCTTCTGGTACAAGGGCGCCTGGCCCTACGAAGGGGGCGGCTACTGGTTCGACGGCCTGGCCCGCCTGGGTTACGCCCTGCACGACGAGGCGCTGATCGCAGCAGGCGAAGACGGCGGCTCTACGCCGTGGCCGACCACATGAACACCAACGGCCTGCTCTTCCTCTGGTGGCTCGACCGGAACAATCCCGACGACCGGAAGGCGGTCACCGCCGCCTTGGAGGGCTGGCCGCTCTGGGCCTGCGGCCTGCTGGGGCGCGCCATGACGGGATTCTACGCCGGGTCGGGCGACAAGCACATTCTGGAGGCGCTCGAGAAGGCCTACGGCGCAGACCCCGACTGTCTGCGGTCGATCACCGGCAACCTGTCGAATCCGTGGCCGGCTTTTGACACCTACTGCTGGACGGGCAACCCGGGCATCGCCGACGGCGCTGGACGCCATGTTCAAGCAGGAAGGCGGCGGCGCTCTTGCCGAGTCTGAACCGCTACCGCAAGGCGCCGGACCTGAAGCCGGGCACGACGGTGGACAACGCCCACGTGGTCGAATTCATCGAAAGCACCACGCCCTGGGCCGTGGGCTATCTGTGGACGGGCGACGCGCGCTACCTCCAGGCGGCCGTCGGCTGGCACGACCTGCTGGAGCGCGTCGCCATGCAGCCCCACGGCGTGCCGGTCTCCGACGAGTGGTATGGTCCCACGGGCGCGTTCCGGGGCAGCGAGACCTGCGATGTGGCGGGATACGTGTGGAGCCAGGTCTGCCTGCTCGCCGTGACCGGCGAAGGCCGGATGGCGGACCGGGCTCGAGCGGGCGTTCTTCAACGCGGGGCCGGCCACGGTGTCGCGCGATTTCAAGACCCACGTCTATTTCCAGAGCCCCAACCGGTTCGCCAACCTGTCGCCGGACTTCCCGCACGGGCCGCAGGGCCGGTGGCGGCGCCTATCAGCGCAAGCACTCGCCGCTCTGCTGCACCGCCGCGCTCAACCGCATCGTGCCGTGGTATGTCACGCACATGTGGATGGCCACCTACGACAACGGCCTGGCGGCGACCTGCTACGGCCCCTGCAAGGTGACGGCGCTGGTGGCCGACCGCGTGCCGGTCGTGATCGCCTGCAAGACCGACTATCCCTTCAACGAAACCATCGAGATCTCCGTGCAGCCCGCGCGGGAGGCGGCCTTCCCGCTCGACTTCCACATTCCCGGCTGGTGCGCGGCTCCCACCCTGAGCGTGAACGGCTCCGCCGTCGCGGTCGAGCGGAACGCCAGAGGGTTTCGCGCGCGTCAACCGGACCTGGAAGCCGGGCGACACCGTCCGGCTGCACCTGCCGATGACCGCCACGCGTGCAGACGGGACGCGATGCCGCGTCGGGCCCGCCCTACGACGGCGCGCATCGAGCCACGCCGGTGACGATCCCGGAGGAGAACAGCACCCGGGGCGTGCCCTACGCCTCGGTCTCCTACGGCCCGCTGCTCTTCGCGCTGCCCATCCCGGACACCACGGACGCCAACACGCCCGATCCCTCCGCCCGGTGGAAGTTCGCGCTGGACGTGCAGGAGCCCGGCTTGACGGTCGAGCGCGCGGCGATGCCCGCCCGATGGGACTGGCCGCTGGCGGCGCCCCTGAAGCTGCGGGCCAATGCGGTCGAGGTCGCCTGGAATCCCGACCCGAAAGCCCCCCGGCTGCCGCTGCTGCCGGCCGCCAGGTCGAAACCGGCCGGAGCCAGTCACGCTCATCCCCTATGGCTGCACCAAGTTCCGGATCTCCATGTTTCCGGTCACGGCCGAGCCGGAGGTCAAGCCCTCGGCCATCCGCCGGATTCTCTTCCTGGGCAACAGCATCACCTTGCACGGCCCCAAAGCGGATATCGGCTGGACCGGGAACTGGGGCATGGCGGCCAGTTCCGAGGACAAGGATTACGTCCATCTCGTCACCGGCGCCCTCGCCCAGCATACCGGGTCGACGCCCCAGATCATGGTCAGGAACATTGCGGATTTCGAGCGCAACTACGCGACCTATGACGTGGACGCGGCAAATGAAGGACCTCTTCGCGTTCGACCCCGACCTGGTGGTTCTGGCCATCGGCGAGAATGTGCCGGCGCTGGACTCCGAGGACGCCAAGGCGCAATTCAAGGCCGGGGTGATGAACATCCTGAGATGCGCCCTGGCGAAACGCCATCCGCTGGTGGTGGTGCGCAGTTGTTTCTGGGCCGATGCCGCCAAGGACGAGGTGCTCCGCCAGGCCTGTCAGGAAGCCGGACGGCATTTTCGTCGACGCCGGCCCGCTCGGCCGCGAGGCCGCCAACGCCGCGCGTTCGGAACGATCCTTCACGCACGATGGCGTCGCCGGGCACCCGGGCGACAAGGGGATGAAAGCCCTGGCCGACGCCATCGTTCAGGCCGTCCTGCAGCGTGACAGCCTCCCTCGGTAGGATCCGTCACCATTCCAGCACCAACAGCGACACGCCCTGACGCGGCAGCGATAATTGCAGGCGCGCCTGGGCATCCTGCACCCGCACTGTGTTGGGCGTGGACAACAGCGCCAGTGCCGAGGCTTTCTCCAGTTGTTGGTACTGCTCCGGGCTGGGCGCGGCCGGCGAGCCCATGCTCTTCCAGACCGTGTAGGCGTTGCTGTTGTCCGCGTCCACCCGGTAGTGGCTGACTTTGACGTTCCGCTCCGAGAAGGGCAGGCGGCGCAGCACGAGATCGACATCGGCCGACGGGCCGGGCACGTCGTCGTCGTGGTAGTGCCAGACGAGAACGGCCATGCGGCGCTCGCCGAGGGAGGCCAGGGCGGAGACGTCGGCTGTCCCGCGCACGCCCGCGCTGGCCATGTTGTCCACCCCGGCGTCCAGGGTGCTGCGCGCGGGTAGGCGCCGGCCGTCCATCTGGCTGAACATGCGAAAGACATTGAGCACGGGCAGGTCAATGCCGCCCGTGGCCAGTTGGCGGAATCCGGCGAAGAGCGGCTGGTTCTCGAAGGTAAAGGCCCAGGTCAACGCGCCCTGGAAGTTCACGCCGTGCCGGGCCGCCAGGTCGAGCTTGCGCGCAAAGCTGGCGGCGGTGTAGCTGGAATACATGGTGCCATTGCGGTAGCCGAGCTGCGGCCCGCGGCAGGCGGCGCAGCCCTCTGGATCGGACTCGCCAATGACCACCGGCTTGTCTTTCAGCTCCGGGAACGCCGCCACGGTAGCGAAGCCATCATCCACATTCTTCAATTGGGCGCTGATGCCCATGCGCACATGGCCGTCGGCATACCTCGGATTGCCCTTGGCGTGGAAGGCCACGAAATCCAGCGGCGAGCCCACGCGCCCTGTCACATAGTTGGTGCCGCGCAGGCAGTGCTCCAGGAACCCCCGCAGGAATGTCCCGCCCGCCCCGCCCGCCGTGTGCGGTCCGCCCACGCGCGCGCTGGGCAGGGCACGCCGCACGCCTTCCACCGCATAATCGTAGAGCTTGAAGTACTCCTGGCGCGTGCCTTTCCAGTAGGAGATATTGGGCTCGTTCCAGACCTCCCACCACCACCGCTCGACCTCCGCGCGCCCGTATTTCTCGACGCAGTGTTTGGCCCACTGATGGCAAAGCTCGCCCCACTTGGCGTAGTCCTTGGGCGGATAGCTGAATTCTGGAAGGCCTCGTCACCCACAGAGAGAACCTCGTCCACCAGCATAATCTCCGGATCAGTATGAATCGCTGTAGCAAAGGCCAGCCGCACATACATGCCCGAGGAGAAGTTGCGCAATTTCATATTCTCAAAGCGTTTCAACTCAGCAAAGTCCATGATCTCCTCATAACGGCGGCTCACCTCCTTGCCAGTCAGTCCCATGATGGCACCATAAAGGTATACATTATCCCTGGCGGAAAGCTCCGGCTGGAATCCCACACCCAACTCGAGAAACGGCGCGATCTTCCCGTTAATCATGACCCGTCCATCATCCGGATACAGCACACCAGCCAAAACCTTGAGAAGAGTGCTCTTGCCGCAGCCATTTGGGCCAATCACTCCAAAGGTCTCGCCTCGCTTGACGGAAAAGCTCACATCATTAAGGGCGGAGAACTCCTCATAGTTGCCGGCTCTTCCCTGGAATAGACCGATCAAGTTCTCATAAACCGTGCGCTTCTTTTCTTGAGGTATTCGAAACCTCTTCGAAAGGCCCTCAACAACAACGGCATTGTTGCCAAGTTCCAATTTGTCTCTTGTGAACCTGGGCCGTCTGAATCCTTGAAGCAGCAATCAGATCTCCTCCGCGAATCTGCGTTCTAGCCGGTGAAATATGTATGAGCCAATAATCGCGATAAAAAGCCCTGCCGAAAGGGTGAAGGCAATAGTCCCAGAGGAGGAAGTTGGTGATACAGCAGAACCTCGCGGTACATCTGAATTATTCTGGTCATTGGATTTAGCATATAATAATCCATATATTCAGCCGGAACTGCAGATAACGGATACACAATCGGCGAGAGGAAAAACCCCATCTGGATGATCACATTCCAGATCTGAGTGAGATCTCGATAATAGACATAAAGAGCTGCAAGGATCAGGCTTATTCCATAGACTATAAGGAAATAAATGGCATGAATTATGAGAAATAAAGGTATATACGGTGATAGTCCTGCGCCAAGCACGATGAGAAAAGGGATTAGCACCAAGAACTCCAGCAGCGAGCTTATAAGAGCAGACAGAATTGTGCTCAGAACCAGCACCTCTCTGGGGATGAAGATCTTTGTCACCAGGCTCGAGTTTGCTTACAATGGCGTTCATGGCTGATGTGGTTCCATTGGCAAAAAAGCGCCAGCTTATCACCCCTATCAGAAGGTAAAGAGCAAAGTGATCCTCTGTCGCCCTGAATACATTGGAGAATACGAGATAGAGGATTAGCATCAGCAGAAGGGGATTCAGCAGTAGACCAGGCAAATCCCAAAACCGAACTCTGGTACTTCACCTTCAGATCGCTGATGGTGAGGATTTTTATAAGCTCCCTATACTCTACAAATCCACATTTCTAATGCCTCTTGATCTCTGCCCAGCGATAGATAAATCTGCGAACTCTTATCTCCGGAATATCCTGCCGCACCACATCTCTTTCTCTTTCTCAGCATCTTTGGCAGACCCCTCAGAGCATCGAGCTTCGATTTAAGGATGACCCTGCCCTGACCGCGCAGAGCATAGTAGGGAATCGTTGCCAGATTTCTGCCCAGGATAAAAGGCAGAGAGGTGATCAGAAGAATGAGAGGAAAATCCTTGACCGGATACCAGAGGATGTTCCTGTTGCCATAATAGACCGCCAGATCCGATCCCACTCCGGCAGTACCTCCATGGTGGTGAACGACTTTAGCCCGGGGCACGTATATGCACTTCCAGCCGGCCAGACGGGCTCGCATGGCCAGGTCCACATCCTCCAGGTATAAAAAGAAATCCTCGTCGAACAATCCGATATCATCCAGCATCTTTTTCCGGTAGAGGGCCGCTCCCGCACAGGCACCAAATACCTCCTCCACCGAATCGTACTGCCCTCGATCCGGCTCGAACATTCCCCGGTCCCAGGCCGCTCCGCTGCGGGAGACA
Source organism: Methanotrichaceae archaeon (assembly GCA_963813075.1). Taxonomy (GTDB): domain Archaea; phylum Halobacteriota; class Methanosarcinia; order Methanotrichales; family Methanotrichaceae; genus Methanothrix. The sequence goes on along the minus strand of CAWEXU010000005.1, from coordinate 195,218 downwards.
CATATCCCGGCGGAGTTGATGCGCCCATCAGGAAACAGCATCTTGGCGGCGCATACGCCTACCCTGGGATCGGCCATGGGACGGATCAATTCCTCTATGAACCGACTGTCTGCCCTGGTATCGTTATTCAGGGTGAGGATATAGTCCCCTTTTGCCGCCCTGATCCCGGCATTGGTCCCCCCGGCAAACCCCAGGTTCTCATCGTTTTTAACCAGCCTGACCCAGGGATAATTCGCCTCTATATATTCGCAACTGCCGTCAATAGATCCATTATCCACCACTACCACTTCAAAGCCTGAATAGCTCTGGGAGGCCAGAGATGAGAGGCAGCCGTCCAGAAATCCTCTGCCATTATAATTCAGCACGATTACGCTTATCAATTCCATCTTTAGAGCAATTCCCGGTAGACCCTTTCAATCTGCTCTGCCGCTCCAGTCCAGCTGTACTTCTCAATGGCAAGCTTTCTCGCCTCTGCCCCCATCCTTTCTGCCAGGTCATCATCCTTCAGGATGGTGAGGATGGACAGGGCCAGGCCCTCTGTATCGTTGCATCTTGTCACCATTCCTGCTCCATACTCTTTTATGTCCCCGGCCATGCCCATGATCTCGGTGACAACCACCGGCCTTTTGCAGGCCATCGCCTCCAGGGGAACGATCCCAAAACCCTCCCTCCTGGGATCGGTGGAGGGGAGGACAAAGAGCCTGCAGCCATTGTAGTACTCAGCGAGCTTCTCAGAGGGGACAAAACCAGCGAAGATCACATTGTCTCCGATTCCCAGAGAGCCGGCCAACTGCCGGTAATAGTCGAGCATGCTACCCCTTCCACCCACCACCAGCAGTACATCAGGCAGTTGCTGCTTTATGATCTTCAGGGCAGCAAAGAGGACCTCCAGCCCTTTGTACCGATGGAACTCATCCAGGACGCTGAGGAAGAATATGTCGCCTTTCAGTGGAGCTGCCTGGGGCCTGAAGGCCTGGACATCTATCCCCAGGGGTATGAAGAAGACCTTCCCGGCATATTCCTCAAGATATGGCGATACATATTGGTTCCTGGTCACAATGATGCTGCCCGCAGACCTCAGGAGCAGCTTCAGAGCGGTTCTATTATAGAGCTGGGCAATCTTTCCCGCCCATCCCTCACCCATTATATCATTATGGTATGTCAGGACAAAGGGCTTTTTCTTTAAGCGTGAGACCAGGCCGCTCCAGTCTGCGCTCCAGGGAGTAGGAAGATGAGTGTGAAGGATATCATAGTCCTCTCTATGCAGGGCTATTGGCAGATCTGGGGTGATGCTGGTATTGGCAACCTTTCCCCAGCTTTTCAGTTTTTTTGTCTGGATGCGCGGATCGACCTCGTTTTCCCCCGGCCCGTCCGCGCAGATCACCCCTACCTCATGCCCCATACAGACAAGCTCTCGGGATAGGTTGCGAACATAGCTTTCCACTCCGCCGGTGGCAAAGAGCCTGACCGGGGTCTGCATTATTCTCATGTCACCGGCCTTATGTGTCCTGCGAATATCCCTCTTTGCGATGCATGCACCCTTATCAAATCCGCTCCTGGCTCATTTTCGCAGATTTGCGCGCTTTCATTGTCAGATAGACGGAATGAGTCTTATCCAGCCTGGAGAGAACAGAGGCCAAATGACAGGGAAAGGGGTAGTACCCAACTCCGACAAGTTGCTCCACCTCAAATCCATGGTAGCGGAACAGATCTCTGAAAGATTCTGATGTGAAGATCCTCAGATGAACCTCCCCCCGGCTAAGATGGCGCATTCCGCATTTGGGGTCAAGAGAGTTTCCCACAATCACCTCGTTGCTCACATGGGCAGCAAATGGCTGCTTTCCCAAAATTAAAGAGAAGATGTTATGCAGGCTGGCCAGATTGGGGGTGGATATAACAGCATAACCGCCGGGCTTGAGAATTCTATAAATCTCTTTGATGAACCGGTCAGTCTCTGACAGGTGCTCTATGACCTGATTGGCATGAACGACATCGAAGCATTCCCTTGCCAGGGGCAGGGTCCGGTTCAGGTCCGCCTGGCAGACTCCTATTCCCCGGTCTCTGGCCTGCTGCGCAGCCTCCTTTAAAAACTCGATGCCGAAGATGTCAAATGTTCCCGCCTTCTCGGCGATCCTCAGGGCAAACTGGCCATCAGAGCACCCCAAATCCAGGATCTTCGCCCTCTCGTTCACCTCGATCAGGTCCAGTACGGTCTTGCGATTCAGTAAATCGACGTTATGGTATAAAGATAATAGATTCATGGCTGCAAAAATTCTGATTTGCCGGTATTGGCCGGCCTCAGTAGAACCGGATCATCTCTTCCATCCCCTCTTTCAGGCCGAACCTCGATCTGAATCCAATCGTCCTTTCCGCCTTGGAGGTATCAGCTAGAGTGTGCATGACATAGTTTTTTATGGGGTTTTCGGTGTACTGCGCCTCCAGGGACAGATCCATCATCCGGTTCAAGAGCTCTATCACCTCTTTGAAGCTATAGGATTCGCCCGTTCCCACATTCAGTATCCCGTGGTAGTCTGAATTCATGGCCAGCCGCATTGCCCGCACCACATCCAGAACATAAGTGAAATCCCTGGTCTGGCTGCCATCGCCGTATACCAGCGGCCTTCTGCCCGCTTTCATCTCCCAGAGAAACTGGGTGACCATGTTGGCATAATGCTTTTTTGCCCCTTCCCTGGGACCGTAGACGGAAAAGAACCTCAAGCCCACCGATCGGATGCCGTAAAGCCTCTGATAAAGCTGTGCCAACCTCTCCATGGCCAGCCGGGCTTCGGTGTAGTAGTCGGTCACCTGGATGGCCATGTCCTCGCGGTGAGGAGGGATAAGGCCGCTATAAAGGGATGAAGAGGAGGCATAGATCACCGGCGATCCCGACCTTCGGGCCAGTTCGAAGACCGAGGCAAAGCCGTTAATCGCCTCCCCCACCAGATATGGATTCTTCTTGTACATGGGCGAGGATGATGGTATTCCCAGGTGGTAGATCCTCTGGGGATGAAGGTCCAGGCGGGATAGATCGTTGCAGCTGCCCTTGATCAGCTCCAGGCGGCCTTCCAAACCTGTCAGGTTCTCAAGGCTACCGGTGTGCATATTGTCCAGGACCACCACATCCTCGCCTGCCTGCAAGAGATCCTCCACCAGATTCGAGCCGATGAACCCCGCGCCGCCTGTTACCAGTGTACTCATGATTGCATATCCTCTGAATTCCAGATCAATTTAACTCAAGATTTCATTATAGAGAGCAGAACCTCTATCGCTCCATCCACCCGGCTTCGCATTCCGGCCAGACGCTCCTTTTCAGCTGAGATCATCCTCTCCCTCTCCAGGATCATCCTTGCGGTTTCTGCTGCCGCCGGACCGCCGGTGTTCGCCCGCAGAGCCACATTGCTCTTGGGATCGATTGCCCTCAATAGATCATTCTCGGAAAAACCCCGCTCGCTGACAGAGAATCCCCAGACCTCCAGACTGATCTCATCCAGCCGGGCCAATCCCGGCACATCTTTCCCGGCGGCGATCCGGCCCACAATGCGGTGTGCGGTGCGAAATGGCATACCGGTGATCCTCACCAGGGAGTCGGCCAGCTCGGTGGCAGTGGAAAAGCCCGTGCCGGAGCATTCTTCCATCCTTTCGGTATTGAACTTGAGGGTGGATATGGATCCCTCCAGGATCCTCACGGTGCTGCGCGTCCAGTCTAAGCTTCGCCACAGGTGAGCTGTGACCTCCTGAAGATCCCGGTTGTAGCTCATTGGCAGGGCCTTGCAGATGGATAAAGCGGCCATGAATGAGCCGATGGTCGATCCGGTCTTGGCGCGGGCCAGCTCTGCGGTATCCGGATTTTTCTTCTGGGGCATGATGGAACTGGTGGAGGCATAAAGGTTATCCAGCTCCAGATAGCCGAACTCAGTGGTAGACCAGAGGATCATCTCCTCGGCCAGGCGGCTGCAGTTGATCATGATGATGGAGAGAGCAGCCATGACCTCCAGGATGAAGTCCCGGCTGGAGACCGCATCCATGCTGTTTTCCACCAGTCCCTCGAATCCCAGAAGCTCGCTTGTCCTGGACCGGTCAATATCAAAGCCGGTAGAGGCAAAGGCCGCCGCACCCAGGGGATTCTGATTGACTCTGCTGTAGGCGTCTTCCAGTCGTCCCAGGTCGCGAAAAGCGGCATCAGAATGGGCCAGGAGGTGATGGGCCAGGGTGGTGGGCTGGGCATGCTGGGTGTGGGTGAACCCGGGGATGATGGTCTCTTTATGCTCCGCCGCCAGACGGACCAGCGTTCTGATATAGGCCAGCTCCTCGGCCATCAGTTCCAGCATCTCCTCTCTCAGGGCCAGGCGGATGCATGTTGCCACCTCGTCATTGCGAGAGCGGGCGGTATGCATCCTCCCCCCCTCCGGACCCACCCGGTCGATGACTGCTGCCTCAATCGCCTCGTGAATATCCTCTCCGCTCTCGAGGGGCAGTCCCTCTCCGATCTCGTCCAGAGCAGAAATGATCTTCGAGTAAACCTCTTCCGATATCAGGCCCTTTTCTTTCAGCATGACAAGATGGGCTCTGTCCACCAGGAGATCGGCCTTAAAGATCCTCTGGTCAGCCTCCCGGCTGGACAGATAATCCAGAATGTCACGGCTTGTCTCCCCCAAACGCTGGTCCCTAAACATATCAGGTCGTATAGTTGGCGTTCACATTCACATACTCATGGGTCAGGTCGCAGCCAAAGCTGCGCGCCTTGGCCTCTCCGAGGCCCAGGTCGATATTGATTATGATCTCTTTCCCGGACATTATCTCCCTGGCCCTGTCCAGCACCTCCTCTGCGATCCGGCCCCTCTGGACGAGATCGACCTTCAGTCCGGAGCCCTCCAGCCCCAGTGTGACCAGATCCGGGTCCATCTCCGCCCCGGAGTAGCCCACCGCACAGATGATTCTCCCCCAGTTGGGATCGGCCCCAAATACTGCGGTCTTGACCAGGCTGCTTTTTGCCACCGCTTTGGCCGCCAGCCGGGCATCGGCCTCATTGCGGGCCCCGGTGACGCTCGTCTCGAAGAATTTGCTCGCCCCCTCCCCGTCCCTGGCCATCTGCCTGGCCAGGTCCATGCAGACAAACCTCAAAGCCTCAGAGAAGTCCTCTATCCGGCCCTGCGTTCTGCCGGTGGCGGTGAGAATGACAATATCATTGGTGCTGGTGTCACCATCCACGGTAAGCATATTGAAGCTATCCTGGACGGCATCAGCCAGGCAGCTTTTCAGCACCTCCGCGGAAAAATCAGCATCTGTAAAAAGAAAGCATATCATGGTGGCCATGTTGGGCTCGATCATCCCCGCGCCCTTGACTATCCCTGCCACCCGCAGGCCCTGGTGCTCTACAGCCACCTCCTTCTCCCGGGTGTCCGTGGTCATGATCGCCCTCTCCGCCTCTGAGCTTGCCTCTCCCTCGGATCTCAGGCGCCCCTTTGCCTCATCGAAGAGCCGGCCGATGATATCCATATCCAAATACCGGCCTATGACCCCGGTTGAGGCCACGGCGATCTTCCGCTCGTCCGTCTTGAGAAATCCGGCCAGTAAAGAAGCCATCTTTCTCGCGTCCTCCATCCCCTGGGGTCCGGTGTAGGCGTTCGCGCATCCGCTGTTAGCGATTATCCCGTCCAGACGGCCCCCGGCCAGGTGCTCTGCGGTGACCGTCAGGGGAGCGGCCCGGACATGGTTGGTGGTGAACATCCCTGCCGCCGCACCAGAGGCGGCGATTAGAGCCAGGCCGTACTTTCCTGCCCGCACTCCACAGGCTCGGACGCCCTCAATGGCGCAGATCCCGCCCTCAATCCTCTGCATGGGCCATCCCCAGACCGGATATGATATCGCCCCTGGTTACTATTCCCACCAGCCGGCCATTCTCCACCACCGGGAGGCGGTTGATCCGGTGGCGGGTCATGATGCTCGCTGCCTCTTCAATGGAGTCGTCCGGCCCGATCTCATGCAGGTTCCGGCTCATCACATCTGCGACTTCCTTATTCGGGATCTCTTTCAGACTGGACTGCATCCTCTCCCACTTCACCAGGTCGCGGAATGGGACCTCGAATATCTCGAAGGGACTGGGCAGCCATAGACTCCCCTCGGACTCACCCTCTACTGATAAGAGTCGGAGCAGGTCCGACTCGGATACAACTCCCAACAGCTTCTCGCCATCCAAAACCGGCATCCCGCTGATCTTGTTCTCCCGAAGGAGCCTGGCCGCCTCGCTCACATTTGCCGATGCCTGTACAGTGACGGGCATGACGTTCATCACATCTCTGACCTTCATAAGGAATCCACCTGCTTTTCCGTCCACCTCATATTCAAGGAGCCAATCCCGGGAACCAGAGGCCAGTCCTCTGGTCCAGACCTGCCATGAGGTTCATGTTCTGGATGGCCTGGCCGGACGCGCCCTTAACCAGGTTGTCTATGGCGGAGATGACCACCAATCGGTCGCTGCCCTTCTCGGGCTCAAAGCTTATATCGCAGAAGTTGGAGCCGCGCACGGCAGCAAGTCGGGGCACTCCATCAGCCAGGCGGACGAAAGGCGCATCTTTGTAGAAATCGCTGTATATCCTGGCCACTTTTTCCCTGTCCTGCAGGGTATCCTCTGCTCCCTCTTTGGCGAATACGTGCGCCGTGGTCAGTATACCCCGGACGGAGGGGATGACATGAGGGGTGAAGTTCACCTTGATGCCAGGTGAGAGGCGCTCTAGCTCCTGCTTTATCTCTGGGACGTGTCTGTGGTTAGTGATCTTATAGGGAATGACATTCTGGGCCATATTGGGATAGTGGCTGGTCTCGGTGGGCTCTATCCCTGCGCCGGAGATCCCCGATTTGGAGTCGTAGACCACCCGTTCCACCAGGCCGGCATGGGCCAAGGGTGCCACGGCCAGGGTAGCTCCGGTAGGGTAGCATCCGGGGTTGCCGATCAGCAATGCTCCTGCCACCTCGGGATGAAGCTCGGGCAGGCCGAAGACCGCATCCCTGGGAGCACGGTGTTTCATGCCATAGGTCTTCTCAAAGACATCCACCGGCAGGCGGTAGTCCGAGGAGAGGTCGATCACCTTAGCCCCTGCATCCAGGAGCTCTGGAACCCAGTCCATGGCCGTTCCGTGGGGAACGCCGGTGAATATGATATCGCAGCGTTCGGCCGCTTCCCTGGCATTGAGCGCCTCAAAGTTAAGAGAATAAATGCTCTTCAGATGAGGATGAACCAGGCTCACGGGCTTTCCCGAAAGCTTGCGGGAGGTGACCGCTTTAACATTGACCTCGGGATGGTTTGCAAGGAGACGCAAGAGCTCCCCACCGGTGTAGCCCGATCCACCGACAATTCCTACATCTATCATAAGATATCCAGAGATCTACTGATATAAATTCGCCGCGCATGATATCGGCCTTATCGATTAAAGGATTCAGACAGATTGAACAGGTCCTCTGCAATCCCTTCAATCCTCTCCTTCTGATCGAGCCAGACCAGCCAGCGCTCAGGTATCCAGCCGGCTCCATAAGCTGCGCCGAAAAGGTTGCCGGCGATGGAGGCGATGGAGTCGGTGTCCCCTCCTCCGCTGGCAGCGGCAACCAGTCCTTCCTCCGGCTCGAAGCGCAAAAAGCAGTAGAAGGCACAGACCACCGTCTCCCTGGCCAGGGGCGAGTTCCTGATCATATCCTGGGCATCTTTTGGCGGCAGGTCAATAAGAGTTCGGACCCAGAGGAGCCGCCCGGCAAGATCCGGATCCAACCTCGCTGCCTGGCGGGCAGCACCCTCCAGGATCATCTCTTTAGGGAGGTCCAAAAGGCCTAAGGCGACGCCTGAAGCCACTGCCACAGCGCCTGCCCGGGAGGCGGGAGCGGAATGGGTGGGCAGGCTCTGCAGGTCAGCATAGCTTCTGATCAGTCCCAGGTCGGCATGATAGAATAGGCCGATGGGGGCGGCGCGCATGGCCGACCCGCATGTCGGTATGCTTATGCCCGACTCCTGCCAGGGAGTGCCGGCGATCATGCTCTCCACCGCAGAGCGGGTGGCAAATCCCACCCCGCTCCAGAGCCTTGGTCCAGGCTCCAGGTCGACCCCCATCTCATGAGCCTCTCAGAAAAACCGTTTGCAGAAAAGCCTTTGTGCTCAATTATCGACTCGGCCAGGATCAGAGTCTCTTCCGTATCATCGGTGAACTGGCCGGGCCGGTGGCAGGCATGAAAATGGCCTTCCGGGGGGGAGTGCATATCCTCTATCCGGCCGAAAAGGGATTGGATCTGCTCCGCGGTATACCCCTCGACCGGCATTCCCAGGGCATCTCCCGCCGCCCCTCCTAACAGGCATCCTCTAAAGCGATCCCGTAGATCCATTATGCTGCCAGCATCCCGATCAGATCTGTGGCATCCACCCTGCCATATCCGCCCTTCTTTGCCGATTGCTCATTAAAACGGTCTACGTCGTCCGGTTCGATTCCCTTTCCCATGATGACAAACGGCACTGGATCCCGGCTGTGAGTCTTGATGGAGATGGGGGTGGCATGATCGGGAAGGAGGAGAATGCGCCAGTCCTCTTTGCTCTTTTCCAGTCTATCTACCACCGGGCCGACAACCAGCTGATCTAATAGCTCAATGGCGCGGATCTTCTGATCCAGGTCACCCTCATGGCTGGCCTCGTCCGGGGCCTCGATATGCAGATAGGCGAAGTCGTGGCGCAAGAGGGCATCGATGGCTCCATTCACCTTGCCGGAGTAGTTGGTGTCAATCGTTCCCGTAGCCCCGGGGACATCTATCACCTCCAGGCCGGCATAAACGCCAATCCCCCGGAGGAGATCCACCGCCGAGATCATGGCCCCGGTCAGGCCGTACAGATCAAGGAAAGAGGGCATCGATGGCCTCGGCCCCTGGCCCCACAGCCAGATGGCGTTCGCTGGCCTCTTATTCTCCCGGATCCTTTTCAGGTTCACCGGATGACGGGCCAGGACGGATTTCGCCCCTTCCATAAGCTCCAAAAGCACCTCTGCCTCCACCCCCTGGGGCAGATAACCAGCTACAGGCTGGTCGCTGATATCATGAGGCGGAGTGCAGACCGCCCCGGCACCCTTTTCCAGGACGAGAAGATGTCGGTAGCTGACTCCGGCATAAAGCCTTTCTTTGGGCATCAAGGGCCTTAAGGCCTCGATCAGCTCTCTGGCCTCCTCGGTGCTGATATGCCCGGCGCTGTAGTCTATCATTATGCCATCGTCTATGGTGACCAGGTTGCAGCGAAAGGCGATATCTCCCTTTTCCAGATGCACTCCCATGGACGCCGCCTCCAGTGGAGCGCGGCCGGTGTAGAACCGGCGAGGATCATAGCCGGCCACCGAGAGGTTGGCAACGTCGCTTCCGGGCGGAAATCCGTCCGGTACTGTTAGCGCCAGTCCGCTTCTTCCCTCTCTGGCCAGACGGTCCATATTGGGCTTATCTGCCACCTCCAGCGGGGTCCTGCCCTGCAGTTCCACCAGAGGGAGATCGGCCATGCCGTCCCCTAAAATCACAATCAGCTTCATTCGGGCCATCTCTACAAAAAAATGGTATTAAAATCCATTCATCGCTTCTTCTTATTGGCAGCTTCTCGAGCTTCGCGATCGCTTATCTCTGCCAGATGCTTGTTTAAAACCTTAGCCAGCTGGTTGAGCTTGACCCGGTTGCAGGTCGAACCCCTGGTGATGCCGGTGACAAGATCCACCACCTCACCCATGGTTTCCGTCTTCTGCCTGGAAGGCTTGACCAGCCTGGTCCTTGACGCCCTCCTTGGCGAAGTCCTCCAGGTCCATGGGACACTGGGCAACCACCACCGCAGGAATGTCCACCTGAGAGAGGATCTCCTTTGCCTTGAAAACGACATGGGAACGGACATTTCCCATATGGAAGACGGCGATCTTATGGCGCGCTACCTGTTCTACCTCCTTCTCCGACAAGCCGAAGGTCGGTCCGTAGCCTCGCGACCCCTGGGGAAAGCTATCCGGAACCCCGGTCCCTCCTTCCAAAACCAGGACACTGGTCTGGATCCCCTCCCGGCGCAGACCATATGTCATCTCGCAGACGGGTTTGGTGATGTGTCGCCTCCCCGGAGACATGGCTATGGCGATAACATCCGGCTTTGTCGCCTCGGATAGGGTGCCCCTCTGGGCCAGTCCGCCCCCTTTGGCCAGACCCATGCTCTCCCGGCAATCGACTACTTGAGTTGTCCTGCCAATCATATCCCCCACTTTGCAGGGATGGAATATAGACCTGACGAACTGGACAGGACTAACTGGCCAAGAGGGGAGCTTTTTAAACTGGCGATCCCAGGAATGGTCATGCTCCACTTCATAGGCCTCGGCCTTTATGACGAAAAGGACATCTCCCTCAAAGGCCTGGATGCTATTCGCTCTGCAGATGGCGTCTATGCCGAGTTTTATACCTCCCGGCTGATGGGAACCACCCTGGAGAAGATGGAAGCACTCTACCAAAAGAAGATCCATATTCTATCGCGACAGGAGGTGGAGGTGGACCCCGCCTGGCTGGAGGAGGCCAGAGATCGGGAGATCGTATTTCTCTCCGGGGGGGATGCTATGGTCTCCACCACCCACCTGGACCTGAGGCTCAGAGCGATAAAGATGGGGATCAAGACCGATCTGATTCATTCCAGCTCCATTGTCACTGCGGTATCCGGTCTTTGCGGACTGCAGAACTATCGCTTCGGCCGATCCACCACCATTCCCTTCCCCTACATATCCAGGGGAAAGAGGATCATTCCCCAGACCCCTTACCAGGTATTGATGGAAAACCGGGAGCGCAACCTTCACACCATGCTCTTCCTCGATATCCAGATGGATCCGGTTGAGAGATATATGACCATAAACCAGGGCGCGGATCTGCTCAGCGAGATGGAGGCCAATGCCGGCGAGGACCATCTGTCTGAGGCGGTTGCGGTGGGCATAGCCAGGGCAGGATCTCGAGACGCAACGGTGAAGGCCGACCGCCTCAGCCGTCTGCCGGACTATGACTTTTGCGGACCTCTTCACATCCTGATCATCCCGGCACAGCTGCATTTCATGGAGGCAGAGGCTCTGAGGATCCTGGCGGATCTGCCGGCAGATGTCATATGATAAGCTATTTAATAAGCCAGGAAGCATTCGTCCGTTCATGCTGCAAGAAGGCAATTTGATGCGAAAAACGCTCGATCGGCGGGGCGAGGTCGAAAGAAGGCGGGGAGGTGTCCAGGAATGAAGCTCGGCCTGATCGCAGAGTTCGATGCGGCCCACAGCCTGCCCGGCTATTCGGGAAAATGCGCTCACATGCATGGCCATACTTACCAGGTGGAGATGGTGGTGGAGGGCCAGGTGGGCCAGGACGGCTTCGTCATGGACTTCTATGAACTCAAGAAGATCCTGGGATCCGCTCTGCAGGAGCTGGATCACAGCTGTCTGAATGAAATCCTTCCCAACCCCACTGCCGAGAGCATAGCCCGGTGGATCGCAGAGCGGCTGAAAAAAGAGATGGAGGCCACGTCGATCAGGCTCTACTCCCTTAAGCTCTGGGAGGGGAAAAACAAATGGGTACTGATAGACTGATTCAGTCCGCAGATCTTTCTCTTTAGAGCAGAATCGCCATCACTCTGAGGTAAGCTCCCAGCTGTTTACCGCTTCGGGGTTCTCTTTTACCTCCTTCAGCCTCAAACTGGCCTGCTCCTCGTGAGTACTTCTTGTACTTCTCTTCTCGGTCCTTCGAACTCCATTGGGCGATCTTCCTGTCCAGGGCTTCGAACATATACTTCTCGACCGCCTTGACGGTCTCCAGGTCCCCTCTGAGCACCAGAATCTCTCTGTCCATAACCTCGCCGGTCATATCCATCTTGCCCGGCCGCAATACAGGTTCGACATCGAACTTCTCCACCAGCTCGCGTATGACAGTAACCGGCATGCTCAGAGGTATGGCCAGATCATAGAGGCCTTCAAGATCCTCTTTAGTCTCTTTAGCATTATTATTTTCAGTATTGGTAGGGTCCATAAGCACCATGATCATAATCTGGCTGCATTGATTTAAGGCTGTCGAAGAGCTGAGGACCTGACGCACCTTGGGCAAAGGCCGCCCCGTGACCTTTGCTCAGGGGTGCTTTAGGGAAACAGTTATTAATGGGACCGGTAATGCAGAGTGCGGACCGGGCCCGTAGCTTAGCCAGGTTGAGCGCACGGCTGATAACCGTGAGGTCACGCGTTCAAATCGCGTCGGGCCCATCATTTTTTTATAACCAATACACCAGGATCCTATGTACACCTTATCCTTCTATCATGCTTTGGCCAAAGGTTGATTCAAAACGTTTATGAGGATAGAACGGTCTTGTGGGCTTTGATGTCTAAGAGATCGGATGGAAAGGGCGATGAAGGGAAAAAAATCACGGCTGGTGGCCAGGAGGCCAGTCAGCATGATATCCCGTCCGTCCCCCTGGAAAAAAAGACCAAGACAAAGAGATCGGCCGGCTTCTGGCAGAATAACGATATATTCCTTTATCTAGGATTGATTTTGGCTGCAGCCGTTTCCCTCTTTTTGCGCACATATTATAACTGGAAGTACGTTTTCACAGATAATGGGGTCTTATTCAGCAGCGAGACCGATGCCTGGTATCACATGATGCTCGCCAAGGGCGTGGTGATCAACCATCAGAGGCTTTGGTTTGATCCCATGACCAACTTTCCCACCGGGACGACACTGCATTTCGGCCCCTTCCACAGCTGGGCAATTGCTATAGTCTCTGAGATCCTGGGTCTGGGCAATCCCAGCATGCATCTCGTTGATACCGTTGGCGCCCTTATGCCTGCGGTCCTGGGAGCACTCCTGGTCTTCCCGGTCTATTTCATTGGAAGGGAATTGGCAGGAAAGAGCTGCGGCCTCATATCGGCACTGATCGTAGCCGTGCTTCCCGGCCAGTTATTCAACCGCACCACATTGGGATTCACAGACCACCATGCGGCAGAGATCCTGCTCAGCACCATGGCCATGATGTTCCTGCTCATGGCTCTGCGCTCCGGAAGGCGCATGACCTTCGATACCCTGAGAGAAGACTGGTCCAAATTTAAGACTCCACTGGTCTACTCCCTCTTGACGGGGATATCTTTGGGGCTGTACATCGATGCCTGGTCATCCGGATTCCTGTTTGTGGGAGTGATACTCTTCTTTGTCTTCTGGCAGAGCATCTTTGAGCATCTGAAGGGGAGAAGCGTCGAGTACCTGAGCATCATCTCCGCCATTGCTTTCGTGACAGCTATCATTCCCCTCCTTCCATTCATCAAGCCCTACTACGGATTCAACCACTACTACTACAGCCTCTTCCAGCCCACCATCCTCCTGATTGGTGCGGCAGCGGCATTGGTCTTCGCTTTTCTCTCCCGGTATCTGGACCAGAACGGCCTTAAGAGGTACTATTATCCTTTAGCGACCCTGGGTGCTACCCTGGTCGGCACAGCGATACTCTATCTGGCCATCCCCGATTTCACCCGGCCCCTATTGGCGGGGCTGTCCATCTTCCAGCAGAGGTCGGGTGGAGCGGCCACCGTCGGTGAGGTATCACCATTATTTGCCAATGGACTGGGCAATGTCCTCACCTGGTTCCCGGGCATAGGCTGGGTGGAAGGGTTCTTCCACTTTCAGGCCAACGGAGGGCTTGCTCTCCTGTTGACGACATTCACCTTTGCCCTCCTGGCGCTTCTCCTGCTTGCAATCAGGAATGTCAAAAGCCAAAGAGCAGTGGATATAGCGTTTCTGTCATGGTCTCTGATCATGCTGGTCATGGTCCTTGCCCAGAACAGGTTTGCCTATTACTATGGAATCAATGTGGCCATTCTGACTGCATTCCTGGTAACATGGGTTCTCCAGAAAGTGGGCCTTGAGGATTTGGACCTGGATGTCAATGGCAGGGATCTCTCCATGATAATAAAGTCCAACCTCAAGGTAGTTGGCGCGGCGATATTGATCTTCGCATTGATCATACTGCCCAGCATGAGCTGGAGCACATTTTATGCCCGCGGCGCAGGCGGCCCGGACTCAGATTGGCTGACCTCCACCGCCTGGCTGGAGAACAATACCCCCAGCCCGGGAATGAATCTATATGAGAAATACGAACGCCCCGTGGAAGGGAGGTACCAATATCCTGATTCCGCTTATGGCATCATGTCCTGGTGGGATTACGGCCACCTAATCGAGGTCGTGGGCCACAGAATTCCCAATGCCAATCCCTTCCAGCAGGGAATAGGCAGCGTCACCCAGGACCGGCCGGGATCGTCTCCCTTCTTCCTGGCGGAGAACGAGAGTCAGGGAGAGAAGGTGCTGGCAGATCTGGACCGTGACCGGTCAGAGTATATGAACACCAAGTATGTGATGGTCGACCAGCAGATGGCCACCGGGAAGTTCCATGCCATGGCTGCATGGAGCGGTATATCCAATTCGAATTATCTGGGTGCATTCCTGCAGGAGCAGGGAGATAGCTATGGCCAGTTCCAGATCTGGCGAGAGCCCTACTTCAAGTCCATGACTGCGCGAATGTTCTTCTTCGACGGATCGGAGGTGTCAGGAAACCAGGGTATAGGACTGTCCTATCAGCCAATGGAGGCAGCAGAGGGTGTGGTAGTTCCCGTCCTCACCGAAGCGCCCAAGATAACCAGCAACCGCACAGAATTGGAGGAGTTCGTCCGAACCAGTAAAGAGAAGGGATATATGGCGGAGATCGGCTCCACCAGCCCGGCGATTCCCGCTGTGCCCCTGGAGGCCCTGCAGCACTTCCGCCTGGTGCATGAGTCAGAGACGCCAGTCACCACCACCGGCCAGAAGTGGGTCAAGATCTTCGAGAATGTGCCGGGAGCGGTGGTCAAAGGAAATGCCCCGGCAGGAACTACCGTCATAGCCACCGCGGATATCCTGACCAATCAGAACAGGATCTTCGAGTACAGACAGTCCAATGTGAGCGACTCCGACGGCCAGTTTACCCTGGTTCTCCCATATTCGACTGAAGGCCCCATCAACGGTGGCACTCAGTTTGACACCAGGCCTGCAGGTAACTACACCCTGACTGTAGGGAGCACCGCCTACGGCCTGAGGGTGCCTGAAGAATATGTCCTGGAAGGAGCGGTCATCGAGGTATGAAGCTCCTGGAGGAGATGAGCTGGCAGGAGATCGAGGAGGGACAGAAGGAGAGCAGGACGGTGATCCTGCCGGTGGGAGCGACTGAGGAGCATGGCCCTCACCTCCCCACATTCACCGATACCATCCAGGCCCTGGAGACGGCGCGCGCTGTTGCCCAGAGGCGGGAGGTGTTCCTGGCTCCACCCATCCACTACGGGGTCTGCCGCAGCACCCGCGGCTTTCCCGGCACCATCACCGTGGGCCCCGATGCCCTGCGCTCATATGTTAAAGATATCCTGATTTCATTTGCAGACAGTGGATTCAAAAAGGTGCTGATCCTCACCGGCCATGCCGGGAGCCAGCATTTATCCGCCCTGAAAGAGGCCTCTCAGATGGCATTGCAGGAGCGCGACCTGCAGATCAGCCTGGTATCATTGTTTGACCTGATCGACCCGGCAGCAGTGGAAACGCCGCATGACGGGCATGCCGGAGAGACAGAGACCTCAATGATGATGGCCATTCGCAGCGATCTGGTGAAAGGAAAGCCAGAAGAGCATTTTCCCCAGATGCCCCGATTCCTGATAATGAAAAGTGTCCGTCACCTGATGGGAAATGGGATCATGGGAAACCCATCCCCGGCCACTCCCGAGAAGGGGAAGGCCTTCCTCCAGATGGCGGCAGAAGGAGTCATCAGGGCGCTGGAGGAGCTGGAGTCCGATCTCTGGAAAGCATAGCATGCAGGGGCAGAAATCGGATGGGATCCGAGGATCTCAGGACACGCGAATCGATTTGCCCATCGTGCTGGCCCCTCGAATCCTTTTTCATTTATCATTTATCAAAACATTCATATAGAAGTTCAAACACCGGATATCACGCTTTGATCTAATACAACGGAGGAGATTAAATGGCAGCAGGACAACTGGGCGGACAGCCCATAATCATTCTCAAAGAAGGCAGCCAGAGAACGGCAGGCCGCGAGGCACAGAAGTCGAACATCATGGCCGCCAAGGCAGTCGCAGGCGCGGTGAGGACCACGCTGGGCCCCAAGGGCATGGACAAGATGATGGTCGACAACCTCGGAGATGTGGTAATCACCAATGACGGCGTCACCATCCTGAAAGAGATGGACATTGAGCATCCCGCCGCCAAGATGATGGTGGAGATCGCCAAGACCCAAGATGCCGAGGTGGGAGATGGCACAACCACCGCCGTGGTCCTGGCGGGAGAGCTTCTCAAGCAGGCGGAGGGTCTGCTGGACCAGGAGATCCACCCCACAGTCATCGCCGCTGGATACAGAGCGGCAGCGGACAAAGCCATGGAGATCCTGAATACCATTGCCGTCAGCGTCTCAGTAAATGATGCCGATTTTCTGAGGAAGATCGCCGTCACATCCATGACCGGCAAGGGATCGGGAACCGCAAGAGAGGAGCTTGCCGCACTGGCCGTGGAGGCAGTGAAGGCCGTGGTAGATGAGGATGGCTCGGTTGACACTGACAACATCACCGTGGAGAAGAAGGTAGGTGGATCGATAACCGACTCCGAGATCGTACACGGCATGGTCATCGATAAGGACCGGCTCCATCCCAATATGCCAAAGAAGGTAACCGGTGCCAGGATCGCCCTGCTCAATGCCGCGATTGAGATCGAGAAGACCGAGGTCGATGCCAAGATAGAGATCACATCGCCCGATCAGCTGCAGGCCTTCTTAGACCAGGAGGAGAGCATGCTCAAGGGCATGGTGGACAACATCATGAAGACCGGGGCTAATGTCGTATTCTGCCAGAAGGGCATCGACGACCTGGCCCAGCACTTCCTGGCCAAAGAGGGGATCTATACCGTGCGCCGGGTCAAGAAGAGCGACATGGAGAAGCTGGCTCGCGCTACAGGCGGCAGGGTCGTCACCAGCATCCACGACCTGACTGAGAAGGACCTGGGCAAGGCAGGGCTGGTCGAGGAGAGAAAGATCGGCGACGAGAAGATGACCTTCGTCGAGGAGTGCGAGAACCCCAAGTCGGTCTCCATCATCCTGAGAGGCGGAACTGAGCACGTGGTGGATGAGTTGAACCGGGCGATGGAGGATGCCCTGCGGGTGGTAGGCGTCGTCGTGGAGGATAAGATGCTCGTTCCAGGCGGCGGTGCCCCAGAGGTAGAGCTGGCCCTTCGCCTCAGGGAGTACGCAGCAACTGTTGGCGGCAGAGAGCAGTTGGCCATCGAGGCCTTCGCCGACTCCATGGAGGTCATACCCAAGACCCTGGCCGAGAACGCCGGATTAGACCAGATAGACTCCCTGGTCTCTCTGCGCAGCCAGCATGAAAAAGGCATCAAGAGCTCTGGCCTGGACATGGATACGGGAGTGCCCGTGGACATGATGAAGCTGGGTGTGGTCGAGCCCCTGCGGGTCAAGACCCAGGCCATCAACTCCGCTGCCGAGGCGGCAGTCATGATCCTCAGGATCGATGATGTCATCGCCTCCAAAGCAGGCGGACCGGGCGGAATGCCTCCTGGGATGGGTGGCATGGGCGGAGAGGACTTCGAATAGGTCCTTTCCCTCATCTCTTTTTTCCCCGAAAAGCAAAGGATTATTATCTTGCCGGAGACATCTCCTGCAATGGAACGCACGCTTCTGATGAAAGGCAAGGTCAAAGAGGCATACGACCTGGGCGACCGACTGGAGTTTCAGTTTACCGACAATATCTCCGTCTTCGATAAGATAATTCCTTCCATTATTCCCTTCAAAGGAGAGACCCTCAGCCGGGAGGGCGTCTACTGGTTTGATCGGGCGAAGAGAATGGGAATCAAGACCCACTTTCTGCAGTATCTGCCGCCAGCCGGCATGCTCTGCCACAAAGTGGAGATAATCCCCTCGTCTAAAATCACCCCCCAATCCAGGAACTATCTCATTCCCCTGGAATGGATCTGCCGCTGGTATGTGGCCGGCTCTCTCTTCGACCGGGTGGAATCGGGAGATATAACCGCCCAGGATCTGGGTTTTCCCTCCGGGCATACCGTCCGATCCGGCGAGCTTCTGCCCGAACCCTTTCTGGAGGTCTCTACCAAACTGGAAAAGACCGACCGCCTATTGAAGAAGGAAGAGGCTCTAGAGATATCCGGCCTGACGCCTAAGGAGTATGAGGATGCTCGGGAGATCGTCCTTAAGATCGATGAGGATATCAACCGGAGCGTTGCCAGCCGCGGCCTGATCCATGCAGACGGCAAAAAAGAGCTTGCCTTCGATGCTGATCGGAATATAATGGTAGTCGATGTCTATGGAACAGCAGACGAGGACCGGTTCTGGGATAAAAAGCGCTACGAGGAAGGCGAACTGGTGGACCTCTCCAAGGAGTATGTGCGCCAGTACTATCGGCAGACGGGCTACAAAGACCTTCTATATCAGGCCAGGGAACAGGGGCAAGCGGAGCCTGCAATACCTGCCCTTCCTGATGATGTGATCAAAGAGACCAGCCTGATTTACATCCGGCTGTTCGAGATGATCACAGGAGAAAAGTTCAAGGCCAAGAGATGAGATTTATTGTGATTTATTAAGAGATGATGATATGAAGAGATTGCTGATGATAATTCTGATATTGGCTGCCCTGGCCATATCCGGCTGTACGGAAACCCAGGATCAGCCGGAAAAGAGCATAGAAGAGCTGAAGGTACTCTCCTTATCCGCGGCAGAGAACCTGACCAGCTACAGCCTGCAGAGCACAATGTCCCGCACCAGAACGCTCAATGCCATAGGGGCAAATGCCACTCCAGAGAATGCAACCATAATCAAAGAGGGCGCAGAGACCACCGCTATTGTGAACCTCGCTGGCCAGCAGGCCCATGCCAAGGGCTCAACCACCATCGAGGCAGAGCAGCCTGGATTGGAGAAGAACACCACCACCACCGAAGCCGATGTCTATCAATTGGGCAACTCGACCTATATCATGGATGAGAGCGGCAACTGGACCAGCCTTCTGGATCCAAGGACTTCAGAGGAGATCTGGGGACTGGGCAGAAATAACCAGGTAATGGCCATGGCCGAGACCTTCAATCTCTCCCAGGTGGAAGTGGCAGGCTCGGAGAACATCGACGGCACAGATGCCTACAAGCTGCGGATTATAACCACAGAGGCAGAGAATAATAATGCCATCTACGATAACGCATTCAGCATGGCTGCCAGTCTGGTCTCCTATCCCATGCTCATGCCCTCTGTCAATAGAACAGAGCTGAATGAGACCGGAATGATGGAGAAGACCCTCTGGATCTCCAAGAGCACCTATCTCCCGGTTAAATACCAGAGCAAAATGGGCTACACCATGACGCCAATGATCATCGGCGGTCTGGACATCAACACCAGCCAGATGACCATGTTCAATGAATCGATAGAGATGGGAGCGGTCGAGGTCAGCGTGGAGACAACCGACACCTACTACGACTTTGATAAGCAATTGACCATCACCCCGCCGGCCGAAGCCCTTGATGCCGTTGTCATCAGGCCGGTCCAGATCCAGGCTGAGGATGACCAGGAGACTGAGTGAAGAGCAGGTACCGTTCCTGAAGCGAAGATGAAAGAGCCTTTAGAGCGGCTTTTCCTCAGGGAGAAGCCGTCTCTTGCCCTCCTGGCCATAAGCGAGATGGAGCCGGTTTATGCCGCGCAGATCGCCAAGCACATAGACTCCACCTTCCCCCATACCTCAAGCATCATCCGCGAGCTGGAGGAGCATGGGCTGATGACCTCCCGGCCGGAGGGGAGGGTAAGATACCTGGAGCTGACCGACCGGGGAAGACAGGTGGCCAGAGCATTAAAAGAGCTGTCCGATCTATTGCATGGACCGGATGACATGATGCAGAGGCTGGAGAGGCTCCAGGAAATTACATCTGCCGCCAGGGGCAAGGAGGCATATCTGGTCCTCGGCCCTCTGAGAAGAGACCTGGCAAAGCTGATGTCAATTGAGGATCCAAGGTTGCAAAAGTCTGCCCAAGAGCTCGACGGCAAGATTGTCGCCTTATTGCAGATCTGATTCGTCAGCTCTTGAGAATCCTGTTTTTTTACGAAAGATTTATCAGCATTCAAAACATGATACTGTCAAATATTTTTTGAGAGGATTGAGATGGCAAGGCGGACCAGGTTGGAGGTGCTGAGCAGCATTCTGAATCTCTGCGGGAAGAATGGTGCGAGCAAAACAAGGATAGTCTATCAGATCAACCTCAACTTCAAAAACGCTGGCGCATATCTCAACTGGCTGACTGAGAATGGCTATTTGATAAAAGATGAAAAGTTATACAAGATCACCCCATCTGGCGAAAAGATGCTATTGTGTCTTACAGAGATATGCACCATACTCAATGCCGGAGAGAATCCAAAAGAAGACGAAAATTAGAGCTTCCCGGTGTCCTCTGTTGCGAAAATCTATTCTACAGTGATTATTGAGTTTGATATTAAAGAAATCCTCATCAAAAGGCGATTTGCTGGATTAAGTCCTTCTGGTATATTCCTGGTATACTCATGGTATACTCATGGTATAATCCTGGTATTGGTATATTCCTGATCCTGTCAATTCAGCTTTTTTGATATAATATTCAAGAAAATCGATAACATAGCACGTGATGCATTTTTAACTATTTTTGATTTAATGGATGCCTCACTGGAAATGCTAATATATTCGCAGGTACTCATGTGACAGTATGCCTCTCCTGAGGAGCCACAAAATTGGCATAATCGCCTTGATTGCCCTACTGCTGATATCTGCAACGGTGTTGAGATTCCTCCCTGCAGAGGAGTCAAAATCATTACCCCCCGCAACTATTGCAGATCAGATCAAAGATCCAATGGAACTGACTGATCTGAAGATGGCATCCATGCTGAACAACAGCTCCATGTTCGTCCTGGACTTCTATTATCCAGGGTGCGGCCCATGCCAATTCATGAATAATACCATATTAGAGCTGGAAAATGAACTTCATGGGCAGGTCCAGTTCGGCAGGATTAACGCCAGGAGCGGAGAGAGCAGAAACACCGTCCGGGACTACAAGATTTCATCCTTCCCCACACTCCTTTTCTTCCAGGAAGGGGTTCTGGTCAGCAGGATGAAAGGCAATATCAGCAAATCAGATCTCCTGGATGAGCTAAAAGAACTCCAGCCAGAACTGGATGCTAAGCCGGGTAGAGCTCCCGCCAATTAACCGGACAAAGGAAAAAACCGAAGCTGTCGCTGGCTCCGCTTCAGCCAATCGGCCTCAAGGAGGGGCCATAGAGCTTATCGGGCCAGGGATAAGCAATTCATCTCAGGCCATGCTGATCACAGACAAGAACATAGATTCAGCCATCTCTCAGTACCAGCCATTGCTGGTGGTAGTGGGATTCACCAATCCCTGCCCTTACTGTGAGCTGTTCAATGACACAATTTCGGAACTGGCCGGAGAGCTCAATGGGCAGATGGCCCTGGGTTTGATAGACACCAGGCTTAACGTCCAGACCAGAGAGAAATACAACATCACCGGCATTCCCGCCACCCTCATTTTCAAGGACGGCGAGTTCTCGGGAATTGTGCAGGGCAACAAGGATAAGGCTACCATTGTGGCAAGGCTGAAGGAGATAGAGCCCGGCCTGAACTTGAGCAATGTGTCCCTCCCACTCGCCCAGCTCAAGCTGACACCAGAAGAGGCCTGTATCAAGATGAACAAGTCAGACCAGCCTCTCCTCCAGGCCTTCGTGGTATCCCGGTGTCCCTTCGGTCTGCAGATGCAAAGGATCATGGCGGATATCATCAGCGATGCACAGGAGACAGAAGAATACCTGAAGGTGATGTACATCGGCGAGGTGGACCCCGAAAACAACACCATTAGGGCCATGCACGGCGAGGTGGAGGCCCAGGAGAACCTGCGCCAGATATGCATCCGGGAGGAGCAGACTGACAGGTACTGGGATTATGTGCGTTGCTATATGAAGGAAGGCAATACAGCAGAGTGCCTCGAATCGGTCTCCATTAACCAAAAGGAGCTTGACGCCTGCACCAACGACTCCGCCCGCGGCCTGGCCTATGCCCAGGAGGACTTCGATCTGACGACCAGCTTCAAGATAACCAGCTCGCCCACCATGCTCATGAACGGCGAGATCGTCAGAGAGTCCCACTTCGCCACCAATGACACTAACGCACGCAGTCCTGAAGCGGTGAAGGACCTCTTATGCTGCGGATTCAAAGAGGAGCCATCGTTCTGCTCGAGGGAACTGAATGAAAGCCGGTCGGAGACGATGTTCTCGGACAAATAATCTCATCGGACGATTTATCTATAGGAGATCTGCTGGCTTTCTGACCAGCAGACTGCAGGGGGTGGGACTAATCCCCCATAGCCCCTTGCAGAATCCTGTGCGTATCCTCTTTTTTCGTTCAATTTTTAGCTTAATATTAATAACAGAGTCTAAAAAGCTCTTCGCGGTTCTGTTTCTTGTGGGCTAAAATCAGGTTACTATGTTTTTGGCCGTTTTAGTTCGTCTCTGCACGCACTCTGTGAACTTTTGTGATCCCCAAGGCATGAAAAAACAGTATGCGTTAACCGAGTTTTTCAGGCTGGAGACACAGAGCGCACGGAGAACATGTCACTGATAGAACTCATGATCCGTTACCCACTCAGAATGCCAAGTCGACGGATACCAAAAACAGCTATCAGCCATAATAGAATCTTCCCTGCAAAAAAAGAAGAAAGGACCCAGGTCCTTTCTGCTCTCACGAGCATACTACCTGTATCTTGGCGATTCCCTGATACTTGGCCTCGCAGACTCCATTGGTTGCAGTGTACTTGAACTGCACATATGTGCCTGAAGTGATGCTCTCGGCCGCATGGTAGACAAATGAGCCATCTTCAGCAACGTCTATAGTTCCGTACTGAGGATCAATTGTGATCAGTTCTGGATTCACAATTGCAATCGCGGTAGCATCATTGGCCAGAAGCCCTTCGCTTGCCGCAACTACCTTATCTGCTCCACAGGCTGCCGAATACAGCTCATTCTTGATGAACCAGGGGCATTTGGCCACATAGATCGTAACCGTCGCCGGCTCGGAGTAGCACTCTCCGTCAAAGGCCCGGTAGGTGAAGCTATCTATGCCGATAAAGCCCCGAGCAGGCTTGTAGGTGAAAGAGCCATCGGGATTCAGGGTGAGAGTGCCGTGGCTTGGCCCCTCCAGAAGCTCTACCGTAAGGTCGTCTTCATCAAGGTCGAAGTCGTTTGTCAGAACGCCATCAGATATGGAGATGGCCAGGGGGCTGCAGGTGCTGGTATAAATCAGGCCGAACTCGTCATCCTCTGCCTCCGGACAGTTGCAGTTTATGGGGGTGTTGATGCAGTCACCTGTTGCTGGGTCGCAGCTGTCTGCGGTGCAGGTGTCGCCGTCATCGCAGTCTACGGGCGTGTAGACACAGGCGCCGTCAACGCACTCATCAGTGGTGCAGAGATTGCGGTCATCGCAGATTACATCTTCATGCTGACAGCCTAGCTCTGCATCACAGGTGTCTATAGTGCAGGCATCACTATCATCGCATTTTGTGTCGTCGGCAACATTATCGCAGCTGTCCGCATCCTCGTTGCAGGAGTCCGTGGTACAGGCTACGCCGTCATCGCAGTTCGGAGCGGTTCCGGGCAGGCAGCCATCGACTGGATCGCAGCTTTCCAGACCATCGCAGAACAGACCGTTATCGCAGGTCAGAGGTGTGCCTGGCTGGCAGCCAGCGACTGGATCGCAGGTCTCGATACCGTCACAGACGTCATTGTTCGAGCATAAGCCGTCGTTTGGTGCGTGCACAACTACGTCGTTTTCTTCGTCGCATGAATCGTCGGTACAGGCTACGCCATCATCTACTAACGGATCAGCTCCATCCTGGCAACCATTGATTGCATCGCAGGTCTCTAGGCCATCACAGAACAGTCCATTATTGCAGACCAGATCGTCTGGGTTTGTACAGCCAGTTGCTGGATCGCATGTCTCGATGCCGTTACAGACATCATCGTCCGAGCAGCGAGAATCGACCGGTGTGTGCACAACTTTGTCAGTCTGTCTCATCGCATGAGTCGTCGGTACAGGCTACGCCATCATCTACTAACGGATCAGCTCCATCCTGGCAACCATTGATTGCATCGCAGGTCTCTAGGCCATCGCAGAACAGTCCATTATTGCAGACCAGATCGTCTGGGTTTGTACAGCCAGTTGCTGGATCGCATGTCTCGATGCCGTTACAGACATCATCGTCCGAGCAGCGAGAATCGACCGGTGTGTGCACAACTTTGTCAGCTGTCTCATCGCATGAGTCGTCGGTACAGGCTACGCCATCATCTACTAACGGATCAGCTCCATCCTGGCAACCATTGATTGCATCGCAGGTCTCTAGGCCATCGCAGAACAGTCCATTATTGCAGACCAGATCATCTGGGTTTGTACAGCCAGTTGCTGGATCGCATGTCTCGATGCCGTTACAGACATCATCGTCCGAGCAGCGAGAATCGACCGGTGTGTGCACAACTTTGTCAGCTGTCTCGTCGCATGAATCGTCGGTACAGGCTACGCCATCATCTACTAACGGATCAGCTCCATCCTGGCAACCATTGATTGCATCGCAGGTCTCTAGGCCATCGCAGAACAGTCCATTATTGCAGACCAGATCGTCTGGGTTTGTACAGCCAGTTGCTGGATCGCATGTCTCGATGCCGTTACAGACATCATCGTCCGAGCAGCGAGAATCGACCGGTGTGTGCACAACTTTGTCAGCTGTCTCATCGCATGAGTCGTCGGTACAGGCTACGCCATCATCTACTAACGGATCAGCTCCATCCTGGCAACCATTGATTGCATCGCAGGTCTCTAGGCCATCGCAGAACAGTCCATTATTGCAGACCAGATCGTCTGGGTTTGTACAGCCAGTTGCTGGATCGCATGTCTCGATGCCGTTACAGACATCATCGTCCGAGCAGCGAGAATCGACCGGTGTGTGCACAACTTTGTCAGCTGTCTCATCGCATGAGTCGTCGGTACAGGCTACGCCATCATCTACTAACGGATCAGCTCCATCCTGGCAACCATTGATTGCATCGCAGGTCTCTAGGCCATCGCAGAACAGTCCATTATTGCAGACCAGATCATCCGGGTTTGTACAGCCAGTTGCTGGATCGCATGTCTCGATGCCGTTACAGACATCATCGTCCGAGCAGCGAGAATCGACCGGTGTGTGCACAACTTTGTCAGCTGTCTCATCGCATGAGTCGTCGGTACAGGCTACGCCATCATCTACTAACGGATCAGCTCCATCCTGGCAACCATTGATTGCATCGCAGGTCTCTAGGCCATCGCAGAACAGTCCATTATTGCAGACCAGATCATCCGGGTTTGTACAGCCAGTTGCTGGATCGCATGTCTCGATGCCGTTACAGACATCATCGTCCGAGCAGCGAGAATCGACCGGTGTGTGCACAACTTTGTCAGCTGTCTCATCGCATGAGTCGTCGGTACAGGCTACGCCATCATCTACTAACGGATCAGCTCCATCCTGGCAACCATTGATTGCATCGCAGGTCTCTAGGCCATCGCAGAACAGTCCATTATTGCAGACCAAATCGTCTGGGTTTGTACAGCCAGTTGCTGGATCGCATGTCTCGATGCCGTTACAGACATCATCGTCCGAGCAGCGAGAATCGACCGGTGTGTGCACAACTTTGTCAGCTGTCTCATCGCATGAGTCGTCGGTACAGGCTACGCCATCATCTACTAACGGATCAGCTCCATCCTGGCAACCATTGATTGCATCGCAGGTCTCTAGGCCATCGCAGAACAGTCCATTATTGCAGGTCAGAGGTGTGCCTGCAGTACATTCCCCTTCAACACAGACATCATTCTCGGTACAGGCGTTGCCGTCGTCGCATGGTGCGGTGTTATCCTCATGGATGCATTCGCCTGTAGCTGGATCGCAGCTATCGTCGGTACAGATATTGCCATCGTCGCAGTTTACTTCCGTATGGGTGCATATACCATCGACGCAGGCATCAATTGTGCATTTGTTGTTATCGTCGCAGACAACTGTGATTGTCACTGTGGCTTCGTCGAACTTGCCCTGGCCATTCGTTATCTCATAGGTGAAGGTATCTGTACCACAGAAGTCTGCATTGGGAGTATAAGTCATCGATCCGGTTTCGAGGTCTACTGTGACTGTACCGTGTGCAGGCTGTGTGTAACTAACGACATCAAGATCCAATCCACTCTTTTCAAAATCGTTTCCAAGCACACCTGGAGCTGCCACAGTTAAGGGCATATTCGTCTTTGTGCTGTAGAAGTCGTCGATTGCATCAGGTCTGCTGGTTAGAACGATTCTTCCCACAAGATATCCAACGTTATTCTTGTATTCTTGGGTTATAAAGTATGGAAGCGAAGATCCGCCTTCACATGCATCCTTGATACCCACTATTTGCAGGGTGTATGTATCACTACCGATGGTAAAGTTCTGATCTGCCGGGGGGGTCGCAGGCCAGGTTATTTTGTCTGGACACGGAACGGAGCATGGGCTATATGCGCAATCGTCACAATCGCCGCTGTTGGCCGTTTCATCAATGGCCATATCATATGTGAAGTAGACATCGCCTAATGAGGGATTCGTGAAGTGCATTGTGACCTGTAATGTAGCTCCTGCTAGCCGCATAACTAATTGGGTAGTTGTAATGGGTAAGCTTTCCCAGACAGAACTCCTGCCCGAAAGTGGAGCTGACAGGCAGTCCATCAAAGCGCAATCCGCTCTGTCCATCCTGACCTAGACC
Source organism: Methanotrichaceae archaeon (assembly GCA_963813075.1). Classification (GTDB taxonomy): domain Archaea; phylum Halobacteriota; class Methanosarcinia; order Methanotrichales; family Methanotrichaceae; genus Methanothrix. Next base: position 168,310 of record CAWEXU010000005.1, on the reverse strand, counting down.
CCAGCGAACCACATTGGTGTCAAGTCCTGAAATATATCTGCCGCCATCTACATCGGTCCAGATGCCGGATGAGCTGGCCTGGACAGCCTGCCCCATTGCCGGGCTGACTGCCAGAAGACTGATAGCCGCCAAAATGATGAAAATAGTCACCACATGATTCCTTAAATGATTTCGGTATTTAGTTTCCGGAGATCTTATGCGAGTGCATTTTGGATCTCCTTTTATCAAGATTTCATTTTTCATATCATCCCACCTAATACATTAACAGATTTTTGCTTCTTCCTCTCATCCCGACCCCCAAATTCAGATTTTGCCGGGATCAATAGATGTAATTATCTAGATAGATCCCGATTCTTAAAGATAGAAGCACATTTTGTAAGAACTTTATTTAAATGAAAATCAGATCTTATAATTGATTACTATCATGAGCCAGCATCAAGGATTCGATCAAATTGACTGAACGATGTGCAAACTAGAATGAGTCGCCATGGCAAATTACTTTCACAATATCTGTGAGCCAGAAATGGTATTGATAACTATTAAGATTTAAGTTTCTAAAAGCGCAACGAAGAGAACCTTCGCGATTCCTGCCAGCCAGAATGGTAAGAAAACGCTAATATATCCGTATGCTCACTTATCACTATGCCTCTCTCGAAGAGCACCCAAATTGCCATTATTGCTCTCGTTGCCATCCTGCTGGTATCTGCTGCCGCCCTGAGATTAACTTCTTCTGAGGATTCAAATTCATCCAACAACTCAACATTTTCAGAATCGCTGCCGGGTCCTCAGGATCTGACCGATAAGAGCTTCGAATTAATCCAGAACAGCAGCACCCTATTTGTCCTGGACTTCTATTATCCTGGCTGCGGCCCATGCCAGCTCATGAACAAAACCACCTCAGAGCTGTCCGAGGAGCTGGGAGGCCAGGTTCAGTTCGGCAGGATGAACGCCAGGAGCAGTGAGAATAAAAACACCGTCCAGGACTACAAGATTTCAGCATTCCCAACACTCCTCTTCTTCCAGGAAGGGGTTTTAGTCAGCAGGATGAGAGGCAATATCAGCAAATCAGCTCTATTGGAGGAGCTGGAAGAGCTCCAGCCAGAACTGGATGCCAGCAGGGTCGTGCTACCGCCAAGTGACCCGACCACGGAAAAAACCGAAGCTGTCGCCGGTTCGGCTGCCGCCAATCAGCCTTCTGGAGTGGCCATAGAGCTGATCGAGCCGGGACCAAAAAATCCATCCCAGGCCATGCTGATCACAGACAAGACCATTGATGCAGCCATCTCTCAGTATCAGCCTGTGCTGGTGCTGGTCGGAGTCATGGATTCCTGTGGCTTTTGCCGGCTGTACAATGTAACCATATCCGAGCTGGCCAGAGAGCTTCAGGGCCAGGCAGCCTTTGCATTGGTAGATATCCGGCCCAACCACGATACCAGAAACAAATACAATATCACCGCTGCGCCCACCACGCTCATATTCAAGGACGGCAAGCTGGCGGGAAGAATGAGAGGTATTCAAGACAAGAAAACTGTGGCTGCAAAGCTGAAAGAGATAGCCCCCAATCTTGACACCAGCAAAATAGCCCTCCCTCCGGCTCCGCCCAGACTGACACCAGAGCAGGTCTGCGCTAATATGACCAAATCAGACCAGCCTCTCCTCCAGGCTTTCGTGGTATCCAGGTGTCCCTTTGGCCTGCAGATGCAAAGGATCTTGAGTGATATCATCAGTGATGCAGAGGAGACAGAAGAGTTCTTGAAGGTGATGTACATCGGCTCGGTGGATGCCCCGAACAATACCATAATGGCCATGCACGGCGAGGTGGAGGCCCAGGAGAACCTGCGCCAGATTTGCATCCGGGAGGAGCAGGCTGACAGGTACTGGGATTATGTGCGCTGCTACATGAAAGAAGGCAAGACGGCAGAGTGCCTCGAATCGGTATCCATTAACCTCAAGGAGCTTGACGCCTGCACCAACGACTCCGCCCGGGGACTGGCCTATGCCCAGGAGGACTTCGATCTGGCAGGCCAGTTCCAGATATCAGGATCGCCCACCATGCTCATGAACGGCGAGATCGTCAGGGAGGCAAACTTCGCCACCAATGACACCAATGCTCGCAGCCCTGAAGCGGTAAAGGAGCTTTTATGCTGCGGATTCGAACAGGAGCCCTCCTTCTGCTCTATGAAGTTGAACGGGAGCCGGGCGGCATCGATGTTTTCCAGCTAAAGGAAAAGGAAGAAGAGGAGGAGGACAAGTTCAGACAGAGACAACTCATGCAGATCAGATGGATGCATAGCCCGCCAGAAATACGCCAGATCTATCCGGTTATATATGCTCTATTGTGTGCTCTGCTGGCCCTATCCTGGGCCGCCTCGGCCGCTCCATCCACACCGGCAGCGGATGCAGAGGCGAGCAGCGGCATCGTCCTGGAGCTGAACGACAGCACTGTGAACGAGACCATAGCGCTCTATCCCTTCTTCGTCCTGGATGTCTACAAGCCGCTATGCAATCCCTGCCAGAGAATGAAGCAAGCCGTCAATGAGCTATCTATTGAGCTGGGCAGCCAGGCAGCCATTGGAATGATTGATGGAAGCCTCAACCAGTCGATTGAGCGGGACTATAACATAACCAGCTATCCTACGCTCCTGGTCTTTCTGAATGGGACCCTGGTCGATAGGATGGGGGGCTTTGCATCGAAAAAATACATTGTAGATAGGCTAAAGTTGAAAAATCCCGGACTTAATACCAGCGCTGTCGCCTACCAATGAGGCGGCATTGGATACAGCATGAAGGTTGAGCCCTCGCGCACTAAAGGGCATTTAGGCGGATAGGGAATTTCGACATCATAAGGGGCAAGGGTACGTGCTGAAGGTGAATGCACTCTTCTCCGGAAATTTGGAAATCACGCGGGCCTCGGTGTCGCGATCCCCTTGATCCGCCCAAATCGGTCTCTGCCTTTGTTTCTTATCTGATTTTAGCTTTTTAGAGCTGAAATTTCCTCCTTGAGCCATTGGAAGATACAGGAGTGAAAATCAGAGCCCGTTAAGAGATACCATTTTTTTAAGTCTGTAAAAATACTTATAGTACTGTCGTTAAGTACTTATAACAAATACTGATATTAAGTACTTCTAAGGAAACTTTAAGGTGAGGAAGATGAGAATTACTGCCGCGCTATTGATTGCATTATTTGCAATCATCGGAACCACATCGGCGATAGACATAGGGATCACTTCTCCGAAAGACGGAGATTCATTTAATTTGACCGAGAGCTTGAAAATTCCGATCAGATCCCATGTTATTGATGATAATGGAAATAGCGATTTCAGGGTTAGGACCTATATCGATGGAGAACTTAACAAGAACAGCAACTGGCATCCACCTGGAGCAGGGATCTATGAGATTGAATGCCGGATCATCATGCTCGATGAAAATTATGCAACTACCGGAGAGATCATTTACAGCGATCCTGTAACCATTACAGTAAAATAGATCCTGAAAGTTTAGAATATTTTTACTTTTTTAAATATCTAGCCTGTTCAAGCTATCGATGGACCGCTCATCCAAAATCTACATCCAGGCTGTTTTTTTTGCACTTATAGAAGAAATATCAGGGGCACGTATTTGTTCTATAAAAAAAGAAAAGGGTTTTTAGCCCTTTATTTTTCACTTGCACCGAATCTGGATCTTGGCAATTCCTGGGTACTTGGCTTCGCAGTATTCGCTTGTTGCCTTGTACTTGAATTGCACATAAAGGCCGGAATACAGGCCTGTGGCTCCAGTCGGATCGTAGATGAAGGACCCATCCTCGTGGACCTCAAGAGTTCCGTACTTCGGATCTATGGTTATTAATTCAGGATCCAGTACTGCAACGCCTTTATGGTCATTTGCCAGAAGTCCCTCGCTTGCAGAAACCACCTTTACTTCTGTGCAGGAGGCTCCATACAACTCATTCTTGATAAACCAGGGGCATACGGGCGGGCAATTGCAGTTTGTTATGGGTGTGTAGACGCATTCGCCGTTGACACAGGCATCGGTGGTGCAGGGATTATTGTCATTGCACACGATTGGAGTGTAGACACATTGGCCGTTTGCACAGCTATCGGTGGTACAATCATCCCCATCATCGCATTCCAGTGGTGTGTAGACGCACGCGCCGTTGACGCACTCGTCAGTTGTGCAGTCATCGCCGTCATTGCAGTCTATTGGAGTGTTGACGCACGCGCCGTTGGCGCACTCGTCAGTTGTGCAGTCATCGCCGTCATCGCAGTCTATTGGAGTGAAGACGCATTCGCCGTTCTCGCACTCATCGGTGGTGCAGGCATTGCTGTCATCGCACACTACTGGAGTGAAGACGCATTCGCCGTTGACGCACTCATCGGTGGTGCAGGCATTGCTGTCATCGCACACTACTGGAGTGAAGACGCATTCGCCGTTGACGCACTCATCGGTGGTGCAGGCATTGCTGTCATCGCACACTACTGGAGTGAAGACGCATTCGCCGTTGACGCACTCATCAGTGGTGCAGGCATTGCTGTCATCGCACACTACTGGAGTGAAGACGCATTCGCCGTTGACGCACTCATCGGTGGTGCAGGCATTATTGTCGGTGCACACGATTGGTGTGTAGACACACTGTCCGTTGACGCACTCATCGGTGGTGCAGGCATTGCCGTCATCGCACACTACTGGAGTGAAGACGCATTCGCCGTTGACGCACTCATCAGTGGTGCAGGCATTGCTGTCATCGCACACTACTGGAGTGAAGACGCATTCGCCGTTGACGCACTCATCGGTGGTGCAGGCATTATTGTCGGTGCACACGATTGGTGTGTAGACACACTGGCCGTTGACGCACTCATCGGTGGTGCAGGCATTGCCGTCATCGCACACTATTGGGGTGTAGACGCATTCGCCGTTGACGCACTCATCGGTGGTGCAGGCATTGCTGTCATCGCACACTACTGGGGTGTAGACGCATTCGCCGTTGACGCACTCATCGGTGGTGCAGGCATTGCTGTCATCGCACACTACTGGAGTGAAGACGCATTCGCCGTTGACGCACTCATCAGTGGTGCAGGCATTGCTGTCATCGCACACTATTGGAGTGTAAACACAACCAGTTGCCGGGTCGCAGGTGTCTGCGGTGCAAGCATTGCCATCATCACATACTATCAGAGTGTTTACACAGCCGGTAGCTGGGTCACAGGAGTCGGCGGTGCAGGCATTGCCATCGTTGCAGGTTGCGCTAATGTCCGTATTGACACAGCCGGTTGCCGGGTCGCAGGAGTCTGCGGTGCAGGCATCATTGTCGTTGCAGGTTGCAGTTATGTCCGTATTGACACAGCCAGTGGTTGGGTCACAGGAGTCTGCAGTGCAGGCGTTATTGTCGTTGCAGGTTGCAGTTATGTCCGTATTGACACAGCCAGTGGTTGGGTCGCAGGAGTCTGCGGTGCAGGCATCATTGTCGTTGCAGGTTGCAGTTATGTCCGTATTGACACAGCCGGTTGCCGGGTCGCAGGAGTCTGCAGTGCAGGCATCATTGTCGTTGCAGGTTGCAGTTATGTCCGTATTGACACAGCCGGTTGCTGGGTCACAGGAGTCTGCAGTGCAGGCATCATTGTCGTTGCAGGTTGCAGTTATGTCCGTATTGACACAGCCGGTTGCCGGGTCGCAGGAGTCTGCAGTGCAGGCATCATTGTCGTTGCAGGTTGCAGTTATGTCCGTATTGACACAGCCAGTGGTTGGGTCGCAGGAGTCTGCGGTGCAGGCGTTATTGTCGTTGCAGGTTGCAGTTATGTCCGTATTGACACAGCCGGTTGCTGGGTCGCAGGAGTCTGCAGTGCAGGCATCATTGTCGTTGCAGGTTGCAGTTATGTCCGTATTGACACAGCCAGTGGTTGGGTCGCAGGAGTCTGCAGTGCAGGCATCATTGTCGTTGCAGGTTGCAGTTATGTCCGTATTGACACAGCCGGTTGCTGGGTCACAGGAGTCTGCAGTGCAGGCGTTATTGTCGTTGCAGCTTATGGGATTGAAGACGCATCCCGTAGCTGGATCGCATGTGTCATCGGTGCAGGCATTGCCATCGTTGCAGGTTATTGGAGTGTAGACGCACTTGTTGTCTACGACGGAATCTGTGGTGCAGGCATTATTATCGTTGCACGGTTCGTAGTAGTAGGTGACACAGATCGTTTCATTGGCATGGGTTCGGATCCTCTGGTCGAAGTTTGCAGATCCGTCAATTTCAGTAGTACCGTCTGCAGTGGTTGTAAAGCTTACACTGCCCGGGCCGATCCATGCTTGAAGGTCCTCAGCCGCTGTAAACTCTTTTTCGCTATCAATACAGTCTTTCACAAAGAATCTGTACGCGTCTGTTCCTTCAAAGTCTGTAGGATCAGCCTCCTGATCAGCAGTTAGACAGAAATCATGAACTTGCACAGGGAGGGCAAGGACGAGAGTCGATCCATCTGGCATTGGCGTGGAAAGCACGGCGTCAGAGGTGACACTCCAGCATTGTGGTGAATTGTCTTCGCTATCAATTATGAAGGACTGAGAAGCACAGGCATCAGCAGTCACAACGACCTTTGTAAGAACTCCCAGGCTTGGATCGAACTTATCCATGGATTCGGTTTTTTGCCAATCTGTACTCGTATTGCTGAATACAGCACAGGACGAGTAGCTCAGAGCTGATGCCGCCTGGCAAAATATCAGCCCTATGAGCATTGCCCATAAGATCATATTTTTTTTCATTTTATATCACCTTTTTTTTAACCTGAGCCACCTGGCTCATAGGTGTAAGTCACACAAATTCTGGACTCAGCGATAGTAGATAATCTGAAGACAAGGCTTCCAGAGGTCGAGCTCGTGAAGGATATATCCGCAGGGAGGGAGATGGTCTCATTCTGGAATGAGGCGACGAAATCGGATAGCTCCTGGTACTGCTTTTTAGCAGTGCCCTTTGACGATACCTCGACCATCTTTCCGGATGCGCCCTCATAGTCCGTATTACCATCATACGCAGCAAGCTCTTCACTTACTGTGCTGGAGGCATTGGCGGAGATCGAACTTCCGTCTGGCATGGTGATCAGAAGTATGGATTCAGACTCCGCACCAACCTGATGGACCTCTTTCTCCTCGTTCTCAAGGCGGTAGGTTTGAACCACTCCGAGGTCTACGGCCAGGTCTACACCAACCAGATTGCCAAGGCCCGGATCGAAGAGCGGAATGGTGTGGTTTTCCAATAAGCCTGTATTGTTGAAGGCAAGCGTATCGCAGTATGTTGCTGTTTCGACTTCCCCCGCTGAGAGAGGGATGATCGAATATATTGTAATTATCGCTAAGAGCAAGCTGAATATGCCCTTAACCACAGTATTCATACTCAAATTATCCTTATTCATAGTCCTCCTCGAGAGATCAGGCTCTCATATTCTTGGTAAACTGGACATGTGCCACAATTTGACCAGATTGTAGGAATTCACTTATTCGTATTTAACCTGCCCTGACATCTAGTTCTTTACATTTTGTAAGTACTAAAGATAAAGATTTATGTAGAGAATCTTAATTCATGGCGGTTTTTCTTTGTAAGTCTATATTCCATCATGTTGTTTTTGCTTTAGATTAGGCACAAATTTTTAATAATATAGAGCTGATTTCACTATAATTCCTCCTCCCAAAATCCAAAAATTTTTCCGCCAATCCGCCGTGAACTTCCTAAATATGGTGGGCCAAAAAGAGAGGATGCAGCCCTGGAAGTACCTGATCATCTTCCCCTGTAAGCTGTCCCGTCCACCGGGATTAGGAGTTTTTCTGCGACGCTCTGGGCTAAGCGCAGTCTGAAGATGAAGCCGAAGCTGAGAATGAACGGATTCCTCGGGCTGCCCAGCAGAGCCAGAATTTTCTAAATCCGCGCCTTTGGGAATCTCCTCATAGGGCAGCACCGGATCGAATCGCTCCCGGTAAAGGTCGTGAAAGCTGATGCGGTGGCCATTGGCCTCAAGGGCGTTTATGGCTGCAATAGCTATGGCATGGTTGAAGCTTCCCAGGCTGGGATGAGCGAGGATAAGTGAGATATTCATGGAGGATCGTCCGATAGGTGGTTGTCAAGAGGGCATAAGGCTTTCTCAGGTAGATTGTATTGTGGTTGGGTATCTGCATTTTATGATTTGGGTCTTCAAAGCAATCAATAATTGAAGTGCATTCTTTCCTATTGCCAGGGGGCTGGGGAGCTTGGCTTCTACCGGGCTATGATAGCTAATAATTTATGGAAACATTGAAAATCCATTTAAAATAATTTATCCTAAATCAGCCCCTTCACAAGGCCACGCTTTTTGGCATATTCATCCAGGTTCTCAATCTCATCCTTGTGCATCTCATAGTACACCCAGATATCATCAGCGCACTTTGGCCTCTTCGCCTTCTGCCGTCACGCTTTGAAAATCCAGGTCGGAAGAGCCTATATAAACCGGGCCGCATCAGAACTCTCTGAGGAATTCGCCACATGAATCTCGATCAGAATCAGGGCACGCGTATCTGGGACCGCAATGCAGAAGAGTGGCATCGATCCTATGGCGAGAGGGACCCGAACCGCAGCGATCTGCTCGATCCTTTGATGGCGGAACCTATCTGCACATCGCCAATCATCCCTGCTTCATGACCCCGGTCTGGGGATGGGTCAGGGATGAGGAAGGGAGAAGGCTGCATAGAAAGGTCGACCATTACTTTCAGCGGGGCCCATTTCTCTGTCCCTGGGGAGCGAAGTCCGGCATGGAGCCCACCTTCTACTGGCACCGGACCCTGGGGGACATCATGAACGGGCTGATCTCCTGCGGATTTCAAATCACCAGGGTGATCGAGCCCGAGCCGCCGGAGCGCTGGAGGAGCATGTGCCCGGATCGGATGGATGGCGCTCGAATACCGGATTTTCTGGTCCTGGTCTGCAGAAAAAAGACAGAGGAGTCTCTCTGAGAAGCAGAGGGCAGAATCTGCTATCCGCATCTATCCATAGTCACCCAGAAAAAGAAAACACTTATCATAGATAATATTCATATTGGAAAGCTGATCAGATGGCATTAGATGAGCTTATAGAAAAGTTAGGGCTGGCAGTATTGGATAAACCATTGGTCACAATGGGGAAGATAGTCATAGCTCTAACTGCGATTGGTTGCGTTTTAGTGGGCATTATTGATTTCATTGAAGGATTTGCTTTTCTTGCCGATGGCGCAAAATCATTTTATTTATTCCTTCAGGCAGCTATTTGGGGTTCAATAAAAATTGTTTTGGGCTATGGTTATTTCATGCTCTTTGATATGAGCAAAAGCGGATTGATTGTATCGATCGCCAAGGTTTTCGCCATGTTGGGTGCAGGAATCGCGATAATAGTATCACAATTTGTGATAATTATTGGATTTTTCTCTCTTTTAAATGGATTTATGGGCGGACTTCTCCTCTTGGGTGGTTGCTTCATGTTTTTTATGGGTTTGGGCATGATCTATTTCATAGATGAGAGAGATAAATTCCAAAAAATGAAAAAAATCTAAAATAGCTGATCAAAAGGATGTATCTTGAGGCTGATTATTTTATAGCCCTGCCCGCATGACTATTACATCTGCAACCTGCCTGGCATCCTTAAAGGGAAAATCGCTCGCCTTCAAGACCTTTCCCGCATCTCCTGCAGTAAGCTCGACGTCACCTGCCCTGCATTTGGTGGCAGCACCCTGGGGCAGGGCAGCTATAAGCTCTTCGGGCGTTCTTATGGGAAACCTTGCTTCCTTTAGGGCACCGACAATTTGGCTATGTATCTCGTCTTTTACATTCATGGTTCTTCACCAATCCTTATATTGCCCAGTTAGGAATATATACTTTGGCGTCATAAAACTATACAAGATATAATCCAATGTACAAGATTAACTCTCAGATGCATAATAGAAACCTTTTTCCTCTCAGGGCCCTTTTATGATATCATGAATGAGGATCTTCTGAAGGAAGTCAACGCCATAAAGTCGAAGCTCGATATCATTCATGAGGACATGAAGAGGTTCATGGAACGCTCAAACCAGCAGCATTTGGCTTCGATTGTCAATGGCTGCAGAAGCGATTTTTTGGATGTAATCCGGGGATACGCTACCAATGATATCGAAGGCAGCCTGGAGGGCAAGATGGTAGGGGACTGTCATATGAAGAAAACCTGCAAAGCGCTATTCTCAGATCTTCTGAACAACAACCTGGATCAGATTAAAGGAAGCGAGGTATCCGTGGATTCCATCTGCAATGCGAAATCGAAGCTGGAGCAGATGCGCGGGAAGTCTCCTTATGATCAATGCAAAACCTGCTTCTCTGAGGCCGCCAGGCTGTTGGATAAGCAGATAGATCTGATGCGTTCGCTCAGACTATACCATGATAATGATGTGACGGGCGAATCTATGGAGCCCCTTCCTGTGGAAGATGCCGTAACCGATCTGCTCGAGCCCTTGAGCAATAAACAGAGACTGCAAATTCTAAAGGCTCTTTTCGCGGAGACTATGACCTTTTCAGCTCTCGCTGAGCTCACTGGATTGCGGGGCGGCAACCTGCTCTTTCACCTGCAAAAACTGCAAGATGGAGGAATGATTCTGCAGAGGAATGAGAGAGGGGACTATATGATAACCGAGAAGGGATATCGAGCCCTCAGGGTAGTTGCCCAGCTATATTCGGATCTGGGCTCAAAGATTATCACTTCGAAATAAAAAAATTCTTAAGACTGAAGACCTGGCAGGGGCGAGAATTCCCTGACACGTCTGTCCAAGATTGCATCCCACTACCGGGGCTCAGTGCCGGTTACCGTAGGATTCTCAGGATGAGCCGTCCATTCGGTAAACGATCCCTCAAATATCTTGACTTTTTCATGGCCGAAATACCACTTAAGAATGAGGAACTCGTTGGTGGCTTCCCTGCCCGTGCCACAGTATACGATCAGGGTCTTCTCTGGGCGGATATCGAACTTTCCTATGATCTCCTTCAGTTCAATGTCGCTCTTCAAGAGGCGGCTGTTATCCTTGGTCATCAGGCTCCTCCAGGGGAGGCTCAGAGCGCCGGGAATATGGCCGAGCTTTGGCCAGAGCCCTCCCTGGGCATAGATATCGGCCGGGCGGGCATCAAGGACCATAACAGTGTTCTGGTCTTTCATTTCCAGAAACTGATCATAGGTCACAAAGTATTCCCTCTGGAGGTCCACAGTGAAATCGGATTTGATGCATCTAGGGTATACCTTAGTCAGCTTATGGCCGTCTGCTAACCACTTCTCAATCCCGCCGTCCAGGATATACAGCTTTTTATGGCCGAATCGAGCCAGGGAATAGGCCATCATGGGCTGCTCCAGGCCGTCGCCGATGCCGGCAGTGCAGTGGCTGTAGCGTCCGGCGCTAGAGTAAATGACCGTGGGCGTATCGGGATCTACTCCCGCTCGATCCAGAATAGGCTTCAAGCTCTCAGGAGGAACATACATAGCCGGCAAACTCTCCCAGGCAGATCTGAGGACGCCTTCATTCAAGTAGGCTGCATGGGGTATATGGCCCATGATGTAATCGTGGATATTAGGCTGAACGTCCAGGATCTTCAGATCGTCGTCCTCGATGTGATCTGCCAGCCATTCGGTTGAGATCCACTTTACTGTGCCTTGGCCAGGCGGATAAGGATATATCATATTTGAAAAGCCTCCATTCTTAAGCGGATAAGCCGCAATATGCCTTTAAGTCTCTTGCAGATGCAATCCCAATTATACTATATCCATATGCGTTTTTGTGTGGACATGGGTCGGGTATGCAAATTCCTATCAATATTAATCCCTGATCGTTTATCTATCTAACGCAAAAATTTATCCTCTGAAGACGCCAACGTCAATACGAAATTACATGACTCCATCTCCTGCTAAAATGCATCTTCTGGTGATCTCCGCCGGCGGCTCGTTCCTGGCTCCATTCATGGTATCCGCCCTTACCGTAGCCATTCCCACCATTGGAGTTGAGTTCGGGATGAACGCCGTTGCCATGAGCTGGCTGGCCACGGTCTTCTTTCTGGCCGCATCCATGTTTTTGATACCGTTCGGACGGTTAGCAGATATATTCGGGATCAAGAGGGTCTTTTCCATTGGCGTTGGCATCTATTTTATATCTGCTCTATTCGCAGCTATTGCCCCATCGGCCCCGATTCTGATCATGGCTCGCTTTATGACCGGCCTTGGTGCAGCTATGGTTTTCGGCACCTCTTTTGCCCTCCTTAGCCTATCCCTCTCAGAACGGGAACGGGGTGCGGCTCTGGGCATTAACATCGCCTCAAATATCACCGGTTTCGCTCTGGGTTTTTTTCTGGGGGGCATCTTAACTTACTACTTTAACTGGAGGTTCATCTTCCTCTTGACACTTCCCATAAGCCTCTTTGTGGCCTTAATGATACGCTACAGGCTTCCGGGTGAATGTGCGTTATCCAAAGGACAAAAGTTCGATGGTTTGGGCTCCGCACTGATCGCAATGCAGCTATTTCTGTTCATCCGAGGACTGACAGAACTCCCCTCCCTCAGGGGGGGCCTCCTTATCCTGGCTGGAATGGCAGTATTAACGCTTTACATAATGCGTCAATCTAAAATCAGCTATCCCGTGATTGATATGAACCTCTTGCGACTGAATCGCTGCTTTTCCCTCTCCAATGCGGCCATTATGCTTTATACTGCGTCCAACCTGGGAGCTGTCTTCCTGTTCAGCCTATATCTGCAGTACATCAAAGGATTCGATGCCCGGTCAGCAGGAATGCTCCTCCTTGCACCTACCCTGGTCACTGCCGCCCTGACCATTTATGCCGGTCGTCTCTCAGACCGCATGAATCTCTATTTCCTTGCCACTGTGGGGGTGATGATATCTCTGGCAGGCCTATTGCCCATGTCCCTGATCTCCTCCGATACGCCTCTGCTGCTGGCATTGATTGAGATGATTTCGATCTCCGCAGGCGGGGCATTTTTCTATCCGCCATTGATGAAGATAATTTTAGGGTCAATATCAAAGGACAGATACGCCATGGGGTCAAGCCTGGCCGAGACCATGAGGCTAATTGGAAATTCCACCAGCATGGCCATCGTCAGCATCGGATTCGCTATCTATCTCGGGGGTACGAATATAACTCCGGATAGATATCCAACATTCCTGCTGAGCATGAAGCAGGTCCTGGCTGCCTTTGTCGTCCTCTCTTTAATCAGTCTGATAACTATTCGGATAGCCTATAAGGTCCGGCCAAATCAAGAGATCTGAGGACCTTTGAAGCATCAGAGAAATCTTCAGTGGTAGATCGATAATTGAACTCGATGATCTGAACTGGGAGATGGTGGTTGAAAAAGAAGGAAAGACGATAGTGGTGATGTTTTTCAGTCCCACCTGCCCCCATAGTATTGCCATGATGCCCTATTTCGAGAAATATGCCGATGAGTTCAAGGGAAAGATCGCATTTGCCAGGATAGATATCGTGGGGAGATCTATCCTACTCTCCTCAAGAAGATCGCTGAAGATGCTCTGGAGCATGGCAGCTCATTTGCTTCAAAATCCACGCCTATTGACTTCAATCTGGGATATGCGTGATCAGATTCAATCGATAAGCCCTGCAAGATCCGTTATCAGGATTTTTCTTGGCAGGATGACATCTTTCCAGATGTTCGGCAAGCTTCGAAAGACTTATTCCCTCCCGCACCAGCTCGCTATGCTGACCAGGTGACATGTCTGCATGCCTGGAGCTGAACTCTCTTTCCTTTACGCCCCACCAGAATCAATGTTAACTCCAAAAATAAAAATGGGGATTTTGGGGATCCCCTTCTCCTCTCTTCAGGGAGGAGTCATCTTGAATATCTTTGCCGTCTGATTAGCTGGCCCCATCTCGCTGGAGGTGAGAACATAAATCTCGCCCTCATCATCCTGTCCGAAGCCGCGGATGAACTCATCGATCCGGCCGCTGGAACTGCCGGCTACCGATACTTCCTCCCAATCCCATAAGCCATCGGTTGAGGGGCTGGCTACGAGCAGTGTCCCATTCCCCTTCCCAAAGTCATTGGACCAGTCGGCGAAGATGTACTTTCCTTCCATCTCAGGCATTGCCATGCCCCGGTAGACGTAACCTCCAACCACCACCGTACCCAGGTCATGTCCGTACTCGATAATCGGATCGATCAGCGGCTCGCCTCGGGATCCGGTGTCCGGACAGCTGGCTGGGGATTCATTGGGGTTATCGGGATCAAAGCAATGAGTGCCCTCCCGGATATTCCAGCCATAATTGCCGCCACTGGTTACGAGATCGACCTCCTCCCAGAGGTTCTGGCCGGCATCAGAGACGAATAAATCGTGCTCTTCCCCTTTATCGAAGCTGATCATCCAGGGGTTCCTGAATCCCAGTGCCCAGATTTCAGGGAGAATATCTTCATCTTCCAGGAATGGATTGTCTGCCGGTATGCCATAGGGCAGGCCGTCATCCTGGCGGTCCACATCTATGCGCAGGATCTTGCCCAGAAATGTCTGGGTAAATTGGCCATTTCCTTCTGGCGCATGGCCCATTCCCACGTCATCTGCTCCGCCTCCATCTCCCAGGGGAATGTAGAGGTAGCCATCCGGACCAAAGGCGATCCCTCCTCCGTTGTGGTTCCCCTGAGGCTTATCGACCTCAAGCAGGATTCTCTCGGAGTTCATGTCCACTTTATTTGGGTTCTCCTCCGAGACCACGAACTCGGATATGCGATTGGTGCAGCTATAGTCTTCTGGCGCGCCATCTCTTAAAGGCGCACTGTAGAAGACAAAGAGCCGTCCGTTTTGGGAGAATTCGGGGTGGAAGGCCAGTCCCAAAAGACCTCGTTCGTCGTATCCTGGTGAGATTGGAATCATCCTGTCGCTCAAGTCCATGAATGGCTCATCCAGAATTGTGCCATCCTCCTGCATCAATCTTATCAGGCCGGTCTGCTCGACGATGAACATCCTTGCGTCTCCCGCGCTCATGAATGCCATCGGAGCCACCAGCCCTTCTGCTATCAGGTCCAGCCCGACGGCGGGCGTAGAGGTAGAGGAAACAGCCTCGGCCTCGATGACTGAGATCTCGCCCTTCATGGCAGGATGAATGGCGCAATGGTATTCATAGCTCCCAGGCTGCGGGAAAGTATGCTCAAATTTGCCGCCGCTATTCATCCGAGGGGACTCGAACGATCCGTCATCAGCAGTTACCGTATGGGGCGCTGAATCCTCATTTGTCCAGACAACGGTGCTCCCGGCTGCAACAGTGATCGAATCAGGCTGGAAAGAAAAGTCGCTGATCAATATGCTTGCAGTCTGTGTATCTTCGCCCCACGACAATCCCAGGGATAATGCCAGAAGCATCGTCATGAGAGCTAATCCGAATTTGTTTATCATAAATCCTCATTTCCTTATTTTTCGCTATCCTCTGCCGATATTCTGTCTTTTCTGAAGGCGCTTCAATTCGCGGGTCTTATGATTGGGCAGTTGATCGACCTCCAGCCAGCCATGCCACCCAGGATGACCACCAGATCCGTCCAGCCATGCCTTTTGAGGTAGCTGGCAGCGATCATGGAGCGCAGGCCGCTGCCACAGAAAATATAGATCTTTCTGTTTTTTGGCAGCAGTTCTATTCGCTCCCCAATCTGGGTGATGTGAATATGATGCGCACCCGGAATCGTCCCCTCCCTCACCAGCTCTGCCTCGCTTCTTACGTCCAGTATCCAGGGAGAAAGATCCTCATCCAGCAGCTGGCAGAAATCCGAAACACTTATAGTAGGCTGGAAATCGGACTGCAATCCTGCCTTATGCCAGCTGAGCATCCCACCCGCCAAAAAACCGGTGATATCATCGAAGCCCAGGCGGAGGAGAATGCGCACCACGTCCTCGGTATCATTTCCCTCTGCCACCAGCAGAATGGGCTTTTCGTAGCTGAGAAACCATCCCGCAAAGCTTGCCAGCCCGCCTGACCAGATGGACATGGAGTTGGGAACGTGAGCGGCAGAGTATCCCAGCTCCATTCTGGTGTCAAGGATCATAGCTTCATCGGCCAGGGCGGCAAAATCAGGCGCTGAAAGGGGTTTGAGCTGTGGAATTGTCTCCAAAATTGGCTTGCCCTCCAAATTGACCTTCTCCATTGTGCTGAAATAGGGCGGTCTTTCCAGATGGGCTTTTAACAGGGAATTTACGAACTCCTCTTTTCTTTTTGTCTTCAGACGGGGGTTGTACAGCCTCTCCAGGCCGATACTGGTCCAGAGCCTTTCAGCTATGGATTCGCCGCAGACGGATCCTGCTCCATGGGCCGGGCAGACCAAAATACCATCCCCCAGGGGGAGGAGAGTCTGAAAGATGCTATCATACAGCAGACCCGCCATCTCCTCTGCTCTCTCCTGTCCCAACAGGTCGATCCGGCCTACATCACCGGCAAAAAGAGCATCGCCGGTGAAGACCGTCCAGGCCAGGCCGTCTGGATCTCGCAGCAGATAGCTCAGGCTGCCGGGAGTGTGCCCGGGGGTAAAGAGCGCCTCGACCTCCAGTCTGCCCACCCGCCATCTCTGGCCCGGGCTTGCGGCCTTCCCATATCTGTAGTCCCATTGCGGATCCGCATGCCAGACCTCTGCTCCCGTGCGCCTGGCCAGTGCAGTGGTGCCAACAAAATAATCCTCATTGCGATGGGTCTCAAGAATATGGGTTATCCTCATGCCCTCGGCGGTTGCCTTCTTGATGTATACCTCGCAGTCTCTTCTGGGGTCGATCACAACTGCTTCATTTCTGTCGCCGATAAGGTATGAGTAGTGGGCCAGACCAGTAGAGACGATTCTCTCGAAGAGCATGATTGCTTTACCTCCGATTGGGTGCAGCCTAACGAAATTGCTTTGATTTATTCTCAATCTGGAGCTTATTCGATCTTTTGCAAAAAATTATTTGTGTACTCTATCTCTCTAATCACCCGCCTCTGCATCTGCTACGCTGATCACATAATCGAGGTCGAACAGATATTGTGTTCCATCCTTCTGCTGGATTACCAGGGCGGACTCGTTGAAATCGGCAAGCGTTCCGGACACTGGCTGGAACCTTCCCCCTTCTACCAGCACCCTTATCTCTTTTCCTTTCCTGCCTTCAAGAAAGTTTCTCACAATATCGCAGCATTCCATCTCTATCACCATTTCGATCAAGATTAAGTCATGATAATCTATCAGGCCCTCTTAACCGACAGCCTTCGAATCCATTCCTCGACCTCATCAGGACTATTGCCCTGGGAAGAGGCCCATTTTCTCACCTGCTCTTCTCTCCACTTATTGACCGCCTGCATCACCGGTTCGGGATCAAAGCCATGCATCTGAATGTAATCCTGCCGTTTCATCTCTCGCATGTTTCCATCCACATACAATTTCGTGGCCTGGTCTGGCATCAATCTCTCTCCGGTGGGCATGGCAGCCGGATTGATGCATACATCCTCGCAGTAGACTACTTCTCCACTTTCCGCGTTCTCTATTTTAAACGGCTTTCCGCAGCCTGGACAGACTCCAATCATACTCTCACCTTTCCCCTTTATTTCCAATCAATTATTTTTTCATATCAATTCAGGAACATTCATCCAGTTCTTTTCCAAACTTAGTCGATCTTCACCTTTACCCCCGGCAAAAAAGGCTTCTTGTATGGCACGTTGACTGTAAGAAGTCCATTGGCATAATTGGCGATCGCACCATCGGGCTCTACGGGGAAGATCAGGGAATAGGAACTCATGTACTTCGCATTTTCCCCCCTGGCCACTACATAGAACCCGTCTTCATAGAAATGCAGATCGATATTATCCTTATCGACGCCCGGAAGCTCAATCTGAATGTTCATGGTCTCAAAATTTTCGTCGCTGAACACACAGACATCAGGAGATACTACTTTTTCTGCCATAAATCCTCCTTTTTAGCTCATATGATCGATCAATTTTCATTTACACATCAAATATCGATGGTCGTCTTGTTGGCATACAGATCTCAGCACTCTAACCTGGTGGTGCACAATGCTGGCTTTCAAAGGAGAACTCTATCCGGCCAAGATTGGCCGTAAAGCCTGCAATGATTGGTTATGGTCTTCGATCTATTTGAATTGATATGACACAATAGGGAAATAATGGAACAAAACGTGAACGGTAAACTTAATGGAGAGAATGGGCAAATTTGTCCTACCGAAGGGATCGCCCTTGACCCCCTTCTTCAACTGCGAGCTGTACGATCTGATCTACCCGGGACTGGTGCCGGCGGGGACAGAATTGGGGAAGATTTCTGTGCAGGAGGAGTAGTAAGAGAAGAGTATTATGCAGTGCAGCTTATTTTCTAGCCAGATATCCGGTTATCAACCGCTCTTGTATAGGCTGTTTTGGGGATAGACCCATCTGGATCCATCCCCTTTGACAGGCTTATTCGATCGTCCTATTCTATCCTATCCTCAACTTGCTTGAAGTCGATGAATCCAAGATTCACATCCACCGAGACCAGCTCCACAGTGACCTCGTCTCCCACATCGATTCCCTTTCTTTTTCCTTTGAGCATCCCTTCCACCGGAATGTCCAGCAGCCGCACCCAGGTGCCCTTCTCTGATGAGCCGGTGACCATGGCGGAAAACCTCTCTCCGATTCTTGGCTCCAGCAGAAGTGCAGCAGCGGACTTGCTCACCTGCCGCTCGACTTTGGCCACAATATCCTCTTTCCGGGTGCAGTGATCGGCCAGCCGGTCCAGCTCACCTATTTTGTAGGGCAGGGGCTTTTTCTCAATGGCCGCCTTGAGCAGTCTCTGGGTGATCAGATCGGGATAGCGCCGGTTGGGGGCGGTGGAGTGGGCATAGTCCTTGACCGCCAGGCCGAAGTGGCCGATGGGCTCTTTCCCGGGCAGTTCAGCCACATACTCTCCATTTCCCAGGAGCTTGATTACGGCCAGGGATAGATCGGGAAAGCGGAGCGGATCCTTCTTCTTCATCATGTTCAGGAATATCTCCAGCTTTCTGGAGCTGGGGTTAGCAGGGAGCTTGAAGGCATGCTGAGCGGCGATCTGGACGATCCGGTCCCATCTTTTGGGAACCCGCACCACCCTGCGAATGGAGGGCATATTTCGCTCCGTGAGATAGCGGACTGTCACTCCATTGGCGGCGATCATGAAGTCCTCGATGATCTGCTTGGCCCGGTTCGTCTCCTCGACCAATAGGTCGGATATCCTCTCCCCCGTGAAGACCGGCTTGGCCTCAATGGTCTCCAGGCTCAAAGCGCCCTGGGCATGGCGGAGGCTCTTCATATTCTGGGCCACCTTATCCTGGAGGAGCAGGTTCTCGGCCAGTCCTTCCACGGCGCTGACCGCCTCAGGCATGGGATCTTTTCCCTCCAGCCAGGCGGCCACGCTGTTGTAGGCCAGCTTGGCATGATTGTGCACCACTGCCCGGTAGACATCGGAGTCGACCAGCGAGCCGTCCGGGGCGACCGTCATATCCACCACTACCGCCAGGCGGTCCTGGTTCAGGTTCAGAGAGGTGAGGTTGGTGGATAGCTTCAGGGGGAGCATGGGAAAGATCTGGGCCGCGGTATAGACGGAGGTGGTGTTGGCCTGGGCATCCCGATCGATGGCCGAGTCCTTATGGACCAGGCTGTCCACGTCCGCCACTGCTACCCGGATCCTGGTGTTTCCGTCGTCCAGCGGCTCGGCCACTGTGAGCTGATCCAGGTCTTCTGAGTCATCGTTATCTATGGAGGCCCACAGTGGTCCTCTCAGGTCGCGTATATGGGGTGAGCCATCCGCTGTGGCCGGGCCGTTGATCCGGGCGAGCTCGGAGAGGGCCTCCGGCGAGAAATCGGTTTGAAGTCCTCGCATGAGCATTATTCCTCTGGCCACTTTCTGCAGGACGGTCCGGTTCTGAGCTTCTATTTTTTTGCCCCTGGTATTCATGCCCCTGGTATTCATGAATTGTCCTGAAAGAGCTCAATTGATATAAATGGTTCCACCGATCTTTTTCAGATACCTCTCCAGCTTCTCCTCGCACTCTTCCATTGTCACATCCACCCTCAAGCGGTCCATGATCTCCAAAAGCTGCAGCTTTACCTCCTCCCAGGAGTACTTGTTCTCAGATGAGCACAGCTCGGTCAGGAGCCTCATGGTGGGGATGAACGCCTTCTTGAACTCCGCCCGGATGAATCGCAGGAACGGCTCGGGAAGATCCATCTGGCCATAGGACATAAGCTCATCCAGAAGCTGGTACTGGCCGGTGCAGGGCTCACAGAAGGGATCCGGTATATCCCGGCCGGCGAGGTCGGAGAGGTTCTGATAAGCTCGGGCGAAGATCCGGTCGACATACTCTTTGTCGTAACCTTCCTCGGCTATCTCAGCGATCAGGCCGTAGGCCACAATCCTGCATCTCAAGAGCTGCACCCTGGCCTCCTCCAGGGGGAGCTTAAGGTGAATCTTGAGAACATACTCCTCCAGATGCTTCATTCTGGTGTGAGGATCAAAGGTGACTGTCATGGCGGAACTCCATTTAGAACGGATTTTGCATTATTTATCATGATCAATATTCCGCTCTAATCGCTCTTAAGCTTTTTCGATTGCAGAAATCGATTTTTTTCTCGCAAAGCGCTCTGGAATCGGAAAAGAGGGCGAAGCGCGGTTTTTGCCCTCGCATGAGGAAGCTTCACATCCATGCGGGCCATCGCTCTGGCTCCGGAAGTGCACCTTCATGCGGGGCAATCCCGGTGGGTCGTATGGGAGTATTCCGACTGATCGCGGTCTACATGCGGCAGCCACTGACGTCAGGAATATCTCAACTTGTTGCCCAAGGAGTCCCCATCCTTCAGGGTGGGGATTAATTGGGCGACTCCCGTAAGTTATTTATGCTCACAAATCTGTCTCCTGTTGTCTATTGCTAGAGTCAGACCATTCGATATGGTTGGGCACTTCCCCTCGTTTTGACGAGGAACAGACACACGGCTTAACTGACTCGTACCAGCAAATCGAACAGACACGGCATCGGAAGCACGAGATTCCGCAAGGAATCTGGTGGATTGCTGACAGATGAAGCCTCTTCCCGTGCCTGGGGTGCCAGCACAACATTATCGTGCCACAGTGTAGTCAGCATGAAGAGTCAGCCACCCTTGCGCCTCGCGACTTTTTGCGTAGAGGCAAGCCACGCCCTTCAGGACGCGGTAGTTGACGCCGCTACGTACTGTCGAATCTCAACTTGAGCGCCAGCATTTGCTCGCTCTTGTGCATCTTTGAGTATATAATTTAGCAGTGACGTCCTCATCGAGATATGCTTCACCGCAATTGGGACAGACTAAAGCAGGCACACATTTCACCACCATGGTCAGGCAGCCACGCTCTAATGTGATTGTGGTTGTGCCTGGCTTTGTAGTTGCTTTCCTGCAGATTACGCATCTCATGCAATCCTCTTTTTGAATCTGAGAAGCGCTCAGCTATCAAACCATTCCTCTCTGCTTATTCCAGCTCTCTTCAGGATCTTTTGTAGGAGAGCAGTACTGATATCGCTTCCATGAGGATTCGGAATGTGTACCTCTAAAAGGCCCCTTGACATATACTCGTGACCAGCACCAGGAAAAGGACCCACGAATCCCAATTTGCCCAACCGCCGGATTAGCTCTCTTCTTGAGACCGGCAAAAGCTTATTCGACAATGGATACCGGCTCCGCTGATGCATTGATCGAATGCCCGCCGATGACGGGTATGGGATGACCAAATCTCAGCTTCAAGGCAATCCAGCCCTCGATGACTTCTTGCAGCTCCCTGCGGCATTCTTCCAGGGTTTTGCCAGTGGCCCATACGCCTTGCAGCTCGGGAACCTCGCCATAAAAGGGCTCAGGGTCATCGATGATCTCGTAGGTGGCCTGGTCCATTGCTGCCTGGATGTATTCTGCGAACATCGCAATAATATCCTCAGCGATCAGATAAAGCCTTTCGCATCTTATTCATTTGCTCTTGGACCGAGGGCCAGTCCGGACCCCGTGCACGTGCACGCGCGCTTGCGGGTGGGCGACTGACATTTGTGCTGGTCCGCATTTGGGCGCTAACCTATGCCCGGAGGGAATCTAGAAATATAAAGCGGATAATCACTATAAAAAGCGGTGATCTGATGCTTGTGAAATTTGAAGTGTATTTTGACGGAGAGAATTGGTGTGCTCGTGGAATAGGCATCAGCATATTTACCCAAGGCAAGAGCCTGGATGAGCTGATGGACAATGTAAAAGAGGCAATCAGTCTGCATTTTGAAGATGTCCTGGAGGCAGGCGAGGAGATCCGGGTCCTATCAATTTCTGAGTTCGAGGTGCATCCTGTTGCGAAAGCTTCCGGTTGTTAGCGGAGAACAGCTTATCCGTGTGCTGGGGAAGTTGGGGTATGAAACGATCCGTCAAAGGGGAAGTCACGTCAGGCTGAGGAAGAAAACCCCTGCAGGGGACCATAATATCACAGTCCCGATGCACGATGAGATTGCGAAGGGCACCCTAAACGATATTTTATCCGATATTTCCATTCGCAATGTGATTTCAAAGGATTCATTAATGGAGTTGCTTGAAAGATTATAAGCCAGGCATGCGCTAGGCATCGTCACCCTGTGTAGAATTCAAGGAAATCGATCAAGGGCACCATAAATAGCATATTAAAGCATAGCGCTTTAAGGAGAGGGGGGAAAGATGACCGAGTATCTGATCATCATTGAAAAGGCCAAGAGCAATTACGCTGCATATTGTCCTGATTTGCCAGGCGTCATAGCCACTGGGGCAACGAGAAAGGAGACTTTAGAGCTGATGAAAGAGGCAATTGAGTTTCATCTGGAAGGGCTAAAAGCTCAGTCTCTAACCATTCCCGAGCCGACTACAACTGCGGCCTCCCTAGAAGTGAGCATATAAGGCAAGAATCCATTTACCCGGCCATTTTCGACAATGGACAACAGCTCCGCTGATGCATTGATAGAAAGCCCGATGATGGCGGGTATGGGATGGCCAAGTCTCAGCTTCAAGGCAATCCAGCCCTCGATGACTTCTTGCGAGCTCCCTTGGGCATTCCTCCAGGGTCTTGCCGGTTGCCCAAAGGCCCTGAAGCTTGGCCATAAAAGGGTTCAAGGTCATCGATGATCTCGTAGGTGGCCAGATCCCTTGCTGCCTGGATGTATTCTGCGAACACCTCAATAATATCCTCGGCGATCAGATAAAGCCTTTCGCATCTTTGCACTCGCTCTCGGGCCTTCCGCCCGGGCGGGCCCCCGTGCACGTGCACGCGCGCTCTCGCGGGTGGGCGTCCCACTCCGTGCAGGCTATTGATTGAGGCGGTAGAAATGCAAAGCTGCAGCGGATAAGTGCATGGATGCCAATACCGGCTCGGCCATTCAGGCAGTCCCGGGTCCCAGTGATATCGGTAATGCGGAAAGAGCAGTGTAGAACCCCAAACCTAGCTGACATAAACTTTAATAATCATAATAGGAATTTATTAATTTGTGGTTAGAAGTGGCCGGGTGAAGATAGCCGACATAGTAGAAGCCATTCAAATAGATCATGTCAGAATAAACGATCATGCCTCATGAAGAAGCCAATGATGACCGGCTGAAGTTCGACGAGATGAGTAGCATGCCCTTTGAAAAATGCCCGGTCTGCGGTGGCGATCTGGTAGAGAATGAAGTTGAGAAGGTCTTGCGGGGAGGCGTCAATACTGCCGTTGTGAAGGTTTGCGCTGAGGTTTGCCTTCGCTGCGGAGAGAGGCTTTATTCTGAGGAAGTTGTGAGGAGATTCGAACAGATCAGAGCCAAGCTGGAACGCCAGGAGACGGGAGAGTTTCGGGCAATAGGAGTTACATATCAGGTGGCTTAGTCTTTCTAAGACAGTCGAAACACGGGCTTCTGTCGCCTCAGTCTGTCTGCTCTCATGGCCGCAGCCCGTGGGTCAGGGCCGTTCTGGCAGGCTTTTGTGATCCAAAGCAGTTCTCCAGCTTTTGCGATCCTTGCAGGCCGCTGACGGCAGCGCCGGGCAGCCCATTGACCGCGGATTGCTGCCAGTGCCCCGGTCTGCTCTCATGGCCGCTTATGGTCTGGGCCGGCCGGGGATGCGGCGTTGTCGTCAGGGCGGGCTGGATTGCCTGGTAGGGGCTCAGGCAAGGAAGAAAGAGACTGGTTAGGCCTGAGTGGCCAGCAGGGAAATCGCTAGCGAAAAAGATGCATAATCCAATAGTCTCCAATTAAATTTTCAGCAAAGCCTCCTCGATATCCAAAAGCCATGCGAGATCGTCTCTCAAAGCGCTACCGCCTCGTTCAGAACGCGATCCCGGACACGCTCTCGCAAGCCGCGGTCGCTCACCACATCGACCTTGACACCCAGAAGCTCCTCCAGCTCATGAATTAGATCTGCATGCGTCAGCAGAGTCGTACCACGTCTGAATTCCACAAGCAGATCTATATCACTTTGAGAGTCGGCTTCACCTCGGGCCACAGAGCCGAATACACGTACGTTGTGAGCACCGTGCTTGGCAGCGATCCGGAGAATCTCATCGCGCCTTGATTTCAGGAGGTCGTTAAGATGCATTTGAGATATAATTAGTCTCTTGAATAGATTAAGGCTTCGAGCCTGAAGAGCCAAACGGGCTTCAGATTGTTGCTATTAGATATGATTAGAATGAGGTCAAATGTCATATCGGGATCCAACATTGAGTTGTCTATAATCCAAATTTTAAAACAGATTAAAGATTAACCGGGGTTTGCAGGATTATTTTCAATAGAGATAGCCGGCCTCCCCGGCTCCACTTGCTTGCTCTTGCCCTTGGGGTCCTCCCCAGCCTTGTCCGCACGAGCAGACCTCAACTAGCACGCCCACAGCCGCAGCCTGGTCTGCTCGCTCGTGCGTAGTTGGTTAAGCAGAAGACGCTCACGCAATCGAATCCGTGCCCTGTGGCTTGAATACTACCTCCTTCGCCGCCAGGGGCCGGCCTTGCAGTCGTCCAGCAAAGAATTCCTTCATCATCTGGTCGATTTCTCTTGATACTTCCAGAGTGTATTCGATCTCGCCGCAGGTATCGCAGACCAGGGCCGGGACATCCTTGATGACAATGATCTCATCCTCTACTCTGGCCATGAAATCATGCCTGCCCTCATGCATCTTGCCTGTTCCGCAGCAGCAATCGTGGGCAACAGACCTCATTTGCATCTCCTCTTTCTCGAATTCAACCACACTTCGTTTCGTCATCAGGCCAATAGACTGTGACGATCTTCACTCGATCTTTGCATAGTGCTGCAACCACATGACATGCTTGCTTTCAAAGGCCCTAATATTAATTCTGAAGGACACGGGCGTGCTTACGCATGTAAATCGAGTCTATGATGTCAGAGCATATAGTTGGCTCTTCGCTAAATTGTGTGGGTGATGTATTGCAGAGAATTTTTCTTCGTGCCTTTGTTCCTTTGTGGTGAGGCCAAAGCATCACGATTTCACCACAGAGGCACAAAGGCACAAAGACGAGAGAGAGATGGTGGCCCTGGATTACCCATGGAAAACAGCGAAGAACCATATAGTTCGTTCTCCATCAATAATGGGATGTGGGCTGTTCGAATAGGCACTCTGCCCAGGACCTTCTCAAAAACGTCCAAACCTAAAGGGCATAGCTTCATTGATTGTTCCCCGCGGACGCGGGGTCAGGGGGGCCGCCACGGCCTGGAGTGGACCCCCGTTACACCAGCGCGTAACACCGCGCGGAACCCCGGAAGAAGTTGTTAGATCTCTTGCTCTTAGTAATAAGATATGATAATGTCATTTAACTGCAGACTGGACTTCGTAGATGCAAGCTGGGAAAGGATCCCAGCAATCTTCCGGATTGCCGCGAGTCGGCCTGCAGGCCTCCAGCGTAATGGTCGGTGCGAGGCTTATGGCCCTGGCAGGCTGAGCGACGGCGACCAAGCTGCAGACCAATTGAAAAGGTGGATAAGCGGACTCCTTTGATATCTCCGTTGAGAAAAAAGAACAGGAGGCTTCACTCAATATATATCGCCGGCCTCCCCGGCTCCGCTTGACGGCTCTTGCCCTTGGGGTCCGCTCCCGGCTCCTCAGCCGAAAAGATCTCCACCGGCACGCCCAGGGCTGCAGCCAGATACTCCTTCTCTCTTGTCAGGGTCTCGTACTCGTCCAGCCCCAGCGCCTCTGCCGAGAGCGAGTGGGCCGCCTTGGCCAGCTTTTGGGCATACTTGGGAGCATCCTTCTTGTGCTCGGCTATCGCCGGATTGGCCATGGCCTCCTTCATCAGCGCTCCCATGTCCAGCTTTCCTCCCGCTGCAGCGGCCACGGCAAGGCGCAGCATCTCCTTCTTCCACTGAGGAGTGGTGTAAAGGGTGATCTTGGCCGGAGTGGCTTTGGTGACATTGACGATCTCCTGCACATCGTTTAGCGTCCTCTCCAGGAGGTCCTCCGCCTTCTCCGCCTTCAGGTCGATCAGGGACTCATCTGCCACCGGCCACTCGGCCAAAGAGGCATATCCCTGGCCAAGGCCTGTCGCCCAGAGCTCCTCGCAGATATGGGGGATGAAAGGCGACATCATCCTCACCCAGGCCGACAGCACTGCACGGAGCTGGTTTTTCCCTCCCCGGCGCTGATACCAGCGCAGGTCTCCCATCAGCAGGTAAAAGGCACTCTGCAGTGCCCTGCGGGTCTGAATCTCCTCCATGGCCTCGGTGGCCTGGACAATGCGCCTCTGCAGCCGGGAGAGCATCCAGCGGTCGATGAGCGTCTTTTCCGCATTCTCGTCAAGGCTTCCATCGGCCATTATCTCCCGCGCCAGATGGTAGAACCGGTCCAGATGAGCATGGGTGGCCTCAACCCCATCATTTCTCCAGTCCACATCCGCCGTCCCCTCGGCATTGCCCAGAATGTATAGTCTGGTCACATCTGCCCCGTTCTCGGCCACTGCCTGGCGAAGCGTGAGGAGCGGTCCCTTGGACTTGGACATCTTCTGCCCCTCCAGAGAGACAAAACCGTTTACAGCAATGGATTTGGGCCAGAGCTGCTCCGGGAATATGGCCACATGATGGTAGAGGAAGAAGAGCAGGTGGTTGGCCACCAGATCCTTGCCCGATGTCCTCAAGTCTACGGGATACCAGTAGGCGAAGTCGTCGTGAATCTGCTGCACCGTCTGACAAGGCAGGCCGGTCAGGTTCGCTACCGCTGCGGCATCTCCGTTGTCCATGAAGATGTACTCGAAAAACTCCGGGGGCAGGTTGTCGATCTTCATCCCCGCATTCACATACTTGGCCAGGATGTAGTAGGCCATGTAAATGGTCGAGTCTCCCAGGGACTCAATCAGCCACTCCTTATCCCAGGGGAGGTGAGTTCCCAGACCCTTCCGCCTGGCGCAGGCCTTGTCCTTCAGCCAGTCGATCTTGTTCTCGAACTCCACCCGGAACTCCGGCGGCACTATGTTCATCCTGGACAGGCACCACAGAACTCTGCCCTTCCAGGCGGGATTGGAGTACTCCAAGAACCACTGGTCCCGCACCATCATGATAACACACCTGGTGCCGCAGCGGCAGATCACCGGGGTCTGGGAGAACTCATAGAAGATCTCGGCTATCCCCCGGTCGATCAGATCCCCCAGCAGGAGGTCCTTGATCTTGCTCACCGCCACGCCCGCGTAGCGGCCGGTGTTGGGCTTTAAAACTCCGTTATGGAACTCGCGGCGGTAGACCATCTTGGTCGCATCCTCCGCTTTGGGGTCGTTCTGATCCCGGACGCCCAGCTCCTTTACTGCCTCCACCGCCGGGAACTCCCCGTAGCCCGGCGACTCGATCAGGGATATGAACTGGATTTTTCTCAGGTCCTCCTTGATGCCATACTGGCTCAGGTCTTTGTCATAAAGATCCTTCAGAGCCAGATAATCGTAAGGGGCATGGGCAGGAACGGACATCACAATCCCTGAGCCGTTGTCCGGGTCCACGAACCCGGCGGGCAGAACGAGAACCTCCGTTCCGGTGAGGGGATTTGTCACCCTCTTGCCAATAAGCTCACTGCCGGGAATCTCCGCCCCCCAGGCCACAGTTCGGTCGGTATAGGTCAGCTTCTCGTAAGCCTCTTTGGAGACGATCCAGCTCTCGTCGTTCACCCTGGCTACGACATAGGTTACATCCGGGTTCAGCCAGAGGTTGGTCACTCCGAATACGGTCTCCGGCCTCAGGGTGGCACAGGGCAGAACGGTATCTCCCATCCTGAACTTGATCAGGGCGAAGTCCATGATGGTGGCATCCTCGCCCTTGAGGATGTCGTGGTCCTCCACCGGATTCCGGTCATGCGGGCACCAGCGCACCGGATGGCTGCCCTTGACCACATAATCAAGATTGCGCAGTATGCCGTACTGCCACTCGATGAACTTGCTGTAAGCAGGATCGGTGGTGGTGAACTCCCGCCTCCAGTCTATGGAGTAGCCGATGGACTGCATTGCCGCTTTGGCCTGGCGGCGGAAGTAGAGCACTATCTTCTCCGGCGTATTCAGGCCGGCCAGCTCCTCCTCCGGAATGCCATGCAGCCGGGTGTAGACCCCCCAGATGAGAGGATCCTTATTGGCGATGAGCTCTGAGAGACCCACGATGGGCGTTCCCGTGGCATGAAAGCCCATGGGGAAGAGGACATTGTAGCCCCTCATCCTCTTGTAGCGGGCATATGCGTCTCCTATGGTGAAGGTGCGGGTGTGGCCGGCATGCAGATTTCCATTCAAATAGGGATAGGGTATGGTCAAGAGAAACTTCTGGCGCTCATCGGGCTCCGGCTCATAGACCTTCTTCTCCTCCCAGGTCTTCTGCCACTTGGCCTCGACTTCTTTTGCGGAATAACTTTCAAGCAATTTGGTTCCCTCCAGACTTTTCGGCGGAAAAAACCGCCTGATCTAGTCTCTCATCTTCTCCAGACGCCTCGCTGCCTCTTCCACCCTCTTCGTCTCCCGGGTGATGGAAAAGCGGATGTAGCCCTCGCCGTACTTTCCGAATCCCACTCCGGGAGTGGCCACGATTCCCGTCCTCTCCAGCAGCTTTGCCGCATAATCGATGGAGCTTCCTCCCACCCAGGCCCAGAGGTAGAGCGTGGCCCTGGGCTTCTCCAGTTCCAGGCCGATATCCTTGAGGGCCTTGTACAGGATCTCTATACGCTGCTGGTAGACCCGGCGAATGGCATCCACCACTTCCGTTGGGCTGCTCAAGGCCACGATCCCTGCATCCTGCACTGCCCCAAAGGTCCCCGAATCGATGTTGCTCTTGACCTTGCCAATTCCGGCCACGACATCGGCATTGCCCACCACCGATCCGATCCTCCAGCCGGTCATGTTATAGGTCTTGGAGAGGGAATGAAACTCCACTGCAACCTCCTTTGCCCCATCTATCTCCAGAAGGCTCAGTGATCTATTGCCATCGTAGTAGACCTCCGAGTAGGGATTGTCGTGCATTATGATGATATTATGATCCCGGGCATAGTCGACCAGCTCTCGGAAGAACTTCTCGCTGGCCGTCGCCCCGATGGGATTGTTTGGATAGTTGAGAAACATGATCTTCGCCCGCCGGGCGACATCTGCCGGGATGGCTTCAAGATCGGGCAAAAAGCCGTTCTCCCTCAAAAGCGGCATGATGGCCGGCTCTCCGCCGGCAAAGGCGGTGGCCGTCCGGTAAACCGGGTAGGCAGGGTCGGGCACCAGGGCCACATCACCGGGATTGATGAAGGCCAGCGGTGCATGGGCGATGCCCTCCTTGGAGCCGATCAGAGTGAGCACTTCATTCTTTGGGTCCAGGTCAACATCAAAGGTCTTCTTATACCAGCCCGATACGGCGGCCCGGAAGGCTAGCTTTCCCTCGTAAGACGGGTACTGATGGTTCGATGGGTCATTTGCCGCTTGCTTCAAAGCTAAAACGATGTGATCGGGCGTCGGCAGATCCGGATCGCCAACGCTCAGATCGATTACGTCCACTCCTCTTGCCCTTGCCTCCTGCTTCGCCTTATCGATGCCGGCAAAAAGGTACGGCGGGAGATTCTTTATCCGATCGGCATACATTAGGTTCTCTCCATGGAAGATGCATTTATATGATGACGGTCATTCTTTTTTTGTTCCTGTCCAGGTTATTGTCCCGCAGGTACTACTTTCACGTAGTATTTAAGATTAGAGGAGCCTGGGCAGACCATTGAAGGTCAATAGGTCATATTGGCCATATTATAGATCGGTGAAGGTCGGATGTCTTGAAGTTATCGAGCCGAAAGGGAGATTGATGCTGGAGATAAAGGATTTGAGCCGCTGGCTGCCCCAGGAGGCCATCGAGCTTTACGAAGGGCAGGGGTATAGAGAGCTTTATCCTCCACAGGCGGAAGCGGTGGAAAAAGGCCTCCTGGAGGAAAAGAACATGCTTCTTGCCCTGGCTACCGCCTCGGGCAAGACCTTCCTGGCGGAGCTGGCCATGCTCAAGGCCGCTCTGCAGTCGAAGCGCTCCCTATACATCGTCCCTCTGCGCGCCCTGGCGGCAGAGAAGTTCGATTCTTTTCAGAGGTTCAGGGACCTGGGAGTCAGCGTGGGCATAAGCACCGGCGACTTCGATAAGAAGGACGAGCGCCTGGGAAAAAATCAGATCATCATCGCCACCTCAGAAAAAGCGGACTCATTGATGAGAAACGGTGCCTCCTGGGTGCGGGACCTGGCGGTGCTGGTGGTCGACGAGATCCACCTCTTAAACGACGTTGGCCGGGGTCCCTACCCTGGAGATGACCATAACCAAATTGCGCCGCTCTAACCCTGGATTGCAGATCATCGGCCTTTCAGCGACCGTCGCCAACTCCCGTGACCTGGCAGACTGGCTGGATGCAGAGCTGGTGAGCAGCGACTGGAGGCCCATAGCCCTGAAAGAGGGAGTCATCTGCAAGGGGAGGCTGGTCTTCTCGGACGAAGAGAGGGACCTGGTTGGGAAGAAGGATGAGAAAAAGGACGAGGCTATCGCCCTGGTCAGGGACACCCTCTCCCAGGACGCCCAGATACTGATATTCGAGAACTCCCGCAAGAATGCAGAAGCTGCGGCCATAAAGCTGAGCAATCTGATCCCACAGGAGCCGAAGGCTGAGGCCCTGTCGGAGAGCATTCTGGCCACAGGTGAGAGCGAGACCTGCCACCGCCTGGCCTCATGCGTCTCCAGAGGCATTGCGTTTCATCATGCGGGCCTGTTGCCCGAGCAGCGGAGGCTGGTGGAGCAGGGATTCAGGGATAACAGGATCAAGGTCATCGCCAGCACTCCCACCCTGGCCGCCGGCCTGAACCTGCCCGCCCGGAGGGTATTGATCAAGAGCTACCGGAGGTATGAGTACGGCTCGGGAATGGTCCCCATACCGGTGATCGAGTACCGCCAGATGGCGGGCAGGGCGGGAAGGCCGGGGCTGGACCCTTATGGCGAATCCTTCCTCATGGCCAAGAACGACTCGGAGATGCTCAATTTAAGGGAGCACTATATCGACGGCTCCCCGGAGGAGATCTGGTCGAAGCTGGCCAGCGAGAGCGCTCTGCGCACCCATATCCTCTCCACCATCACCGCGGGCTTTGCCCGCACGGAAAGAGAGCTGAAGGAGTTCATTGCCACCACATTTTATGCTCACCAGCAGGACCCCTGGCACCTGGATGCTGCTTTGGAGAAGGTCCTCGCCTTCCTCTCAGATAACGGGATGATCGTAGACAGTCCGGAGGGCGATCTTGTGCCGACGAAGCTCGGCTCTCTGGTCTCCAAGCTGTATATCGACCCCTTGAGCGCAGTCATCATGCTGGAGAACCTGACTGCCAAAAGCAAAGAAAAGGAGAACGGTGGGAGGGAAAAGGGTAACAAAAGGCCCACTGACCTCTCTCTTATCCATCTCATTACCATGACCCCGGATATGGCCTTGCTCTACATCCAGTCGGCAGACGGCTGGGTGGAGGAGTTCATCGATCTCAATCAGAAGGAATTGTTCGATGAGGAGAACTATGACTATCTCCTCCGCGAGGCCAAGACCTCCGCCATGCTCTCAGACTGGATCGGAGAGGTGAAAGAGGAGCTGATAAGCGATCGATATCACATCGGACCGGGCGACATCCGCCGGTCTGCCGAGACCGCAGAGTGGCTGATGCACTCCTTAGCAGAGCTGTCCAAGCAACATGATCTGGGAATCACCTATCGAGCAGAGCAGCTATCGGTTCGCCTCCACTATGGCGCCGGCCAGGACCTCTTATCCCTGCTCGATCTGAAGGGAGTGGGACGGGTGAGGGCGAGAAAGCTCCATCAGTCCGGCATAACCAACCGGGAGAAGCTCAAGAGCACCGATCCGGCAGAGGTCGCCAGGCTCCTTGGCCCGAAGATCGCAGAGAAGGTCCTCGTTCAGCTGGCCAGGGAGGAGAGAGCTGAGAGGGCAGAGAGGATGGACTGGACAGGATCAGATCAAGCCATAGAGGGATATGGCAAAGAAGGTCGAGGTGAAGGAGAGTTGAACGGGGCTATGAGAGATCAGGGAACGGGTGAAGTGCAGCCGGCAGATATGCCGCCTGAGAGGAAGACAAAGGCCAGAAGGTCAAAGCAGGGGAGACTGCCTTGAACTGGCTGAAGAAGATCTTCTCCGGATCGGGGTCTAAGGAAGGGGAGAGCCTGAGGCTGGAGGATGTCATCTCCTGGCTGGAGGAAAGGGAGGCATCAGCCGGATGGGAGGAGAGCCTTTCCGGGATATACCGCCATCTGGAAGATCAGGCAGGTGAGCTTTCCCTGGACCTCTCTCTTCTGGCCTCGGCAGAGCCCGACCCTTCCACTCCACCAAAGCTGCTCCGGGCAGGGCTTGCCGCCCGGGGGGAGGTGGTCAAGCAGATGGAATCGCTGCAGGAGAAGATCGCTCCCCCCAGGAAAAGGGACCTTCGAGTCCGCCAGCGAGCACCACTGGGCATTGGTGAAGGGCCTGGAGAGGACGGTCACCACCTTTGGAAGAGCGCAGCGCTATGTGGCAGCTCTTTTCCCCAAAAGCCTGGAGAGCATAAACTCCGATCTGGGCCAGATCAGCCGCACTTTGGTCGAGCTGGAGGAGCTGATCGGCAAGAGAAGGAAGCTCTCTGAGGAGATCTATTACTCAAAGGAGCTTGCCGGAGAGCTTCGAAAGGGCCTCGTGGCCATAGACTCCTTGAAGAAGACGGTGTCCGGAGAGGAGGACCAGCTCGCCGGCACTTCTGCCCGGCTGAAGGATCAGGAGGAGAGAGTGAAGAGCCTGGCGGCGAGCGAAGTGGGCAGAAGGACGGAAGAGCTGAAAAAGAGTCTGGAGGACAAAAAAAGGGAGAAGATCCAGACGGAAGAAGAGCTGAGACTTCTGATCTCCCCCCTGACCAAGGCCCTGGGCAGGATCACCAAGCAGAGTTCTAGCGACAGGATCAGCCTCGAGCATGGTGAGGTCTTTATCCAGCTGATGAACAACCCGGCCCAGGTCTCGGATATTGAGATTGCCGGATCCTGGACGGAGCTGCGCGCTCATCTGGCCACCCTGGGATTGAAGGATCGAAAGAAGGAGAAGGTCCTGGATCATATCGACCAGCTGATCGAGAAAAGGTCGCTGGAACTGGCCCGCTCCCGCTATTCCCGCCTGGCAGAGGAGATCGAATCCCTGAACGGTCAGCTCAAGGAGAGCAGCCAAGAAGCTCTAGCTTTGAAAGACTCCATCTCTCAGGATAAGAAAACCCTGAGAAGCCTGGAGGCGGCGGTGGAGCAGAGCCAGCAAGGACCTATTGCTGCTGGAGGAGAGGATGAGCTCAAAGCAGTCCGAGCTAGAAGATAGGCTGACCAGGATCGCCGGCAAAGAGATGACTCTCGTTCTGCCGGAAAAGAGCGGGTGATGAACTGTTGGTCAACTTTGGGGGCATCATCCCTCTGTCCACTGTGGACTGGCTGGGAAAGGCGGCGGTGGTGGTGTTCCTGCGGGGCTGCCCCCTTCGCTGCCCCCACTGCCACAATCATGCTCTTCAGACTGGAGAGAGCAGCATCGAGTTTCATGCTCTGGCCTCCCGGATAGTCTGCCGGACCAAAGGCCTGCAGACTCCGGCGATAAGATTGAGAGCCGATCCCCGGCAGATCAGCCTTGAGGATGCATCTGCTCGGGCAGCATCCCGGCCATTCGTTGATGCCTTCGTCCTCTCTGGGGGCGAGCCCCTCGAGCAGCCTGAGGCCTGTGTGAGGCTGTTTGGCCTGGCTCGAAGCCTTGAGCTGGCCACAGGTCTAGAGACCTCGGGCTTCTACCCCGGCCGGCTGAGGAGTCTGCTGGAGAGGAATATGGTGGACAGGGTCTTTTTGGACCTGAAAACGGAGCTTATTGAGCCCGCCTATCAGATGGCCACGGGCGTTCGGGGAGTGGCCGCCCGGGTGCGGGAGAGCCTGGAGATCTGCTATCAATTCGGGTGTGGCAATTGATGCCCGGAGCACGATATTTCCTGAACTGCCCTCCACAGACCAGATAAAAGAGATCGCCAGGATTCTGGAAAGGCTTAATGGCGAGTACCCTGATAGCCATTTAGAGCATCTCGTCCTCCAGCAGGGTCATCCCAGGGAGGGCGAGCCCTGGTTTGAGCCGGTGTCCCTGGAGGCGATGCAGGAGATGGCCCGGGCGGCGGGCGGGGAAATTGCCGTCCAGGTGCGAGCACCGGCGGTGATCAAATGGGCGGGCCAGATTAGCCAAGAGCACATGAATGGTGAGGGGATGAAGGGAGAATGAAGATAATCGGTTTTGTGGGCCTGCCGGGCTCGGGCAAGGGCGAGGCCTCGAAGATCGCCCAGGAGCTGGATTTTGGCGTGGTGGTCATGGGGGATGTCATCCGTCAGGAGGCTGCCCGGCTGGATCTCGAGCCAACCGACCTGAACCTGGGAAGGATCGGAAATGCCCTGCGAGAAGCGGAGGGGCCGGAGGCCATAGCCAAAAGAACGCTGGAGATGGCGAGGGCAACGGGAAAAGAGATGGTAGTTGTCGACGGCCTGCGCTCTCTGGTGGAGGCGGACTTCTTCCGCACTCAGGCGGAGGAGTTTTACCTGATTGAGGTGCAGGCGCCGGCAGAAAGAAGGCTGGACAGGCTCATGGCCCGCGGCCGGCCTGACGATCCAAAGGAATGCGGAAAAGAAAGCGGCCATGCTGCGGCTGAGGGCCAGGGGAAAAGCAGCTCTGCCACCACTCTGGAGGAGAGGGAGTGCCGGGAGAAGGGCTGGGGATTATGCCAGGCCATGGAGACTGCAGATTACAGAATCGAGAACTCGGGCGGCCTGGATGACCTTCGCCGGAATGTGATTAAGCTCCTGGGAGAGATCGAGAGAAGAACCATCCGATAACGCTTTGTTGAAAAATATAAGATATGGCTATTTATATATGCTCAGTATAATCTGCGTGCTACATATCCCGTGGCGAGGTAGTCCGACGGATAATAGTAAGGGCTTACGTAGTATGGGCCGCTGGTGAAAGTGTAGGGATATTTGTAGCTGTATACGGGATACCATCCGCTTGTATACGGGTAATTCCACCCCGCCCAGTAGCCGGTGCCGTTCTCCGACTTCCAGATGTAACGCGGATCAGGCACCAGGTTGCCATCGACCACCATTCTCCCTTTCGGGCCGCCGCCCCAGTACCACAGGTCGCTCTGAGTGCTCTGGGCAGGCGGAGGATACTGATAGCCTGTGCTTGCCAGCCACATCCTGCCAAAGTCACCGCCAACATACTGTGCAGCGCCTTGTGCATAGCAGCTCCCTGCCAATGAAAATATCGCCAGCGATAAGAGTAGCGATACGATTATTGCTGTTGCTGTTTTCATCCCAACCCACCGCTTAAGTATGGGCGGCAAAGCGATAAAAGACTTTGGATATGCAAAAAAATATAAGTGATCAGGCGAGCACTTTTGCGCTCAGAATCTTGACCTCTTTTGCCGGCCGGTCCATCGCTCCCGTCTTCACCTTGCCGATCTTGTCCACCACATCCATGCCCTCGATCACCTTGCCGAAGGCGGGATGCTTGCCATCCAGGAAGTTATTGTCCACCAGGTTGATGAAAAACTGGCTACCTCCGGTGTTCGGCCCGGCATTGGCCATGCTGATGGTCCCCCGGTCGTTCTTGCTGTTCGGGGTGAACTCGTCCTTGATGGCATAGCCTGGACCTCCCCGGCCGGTCCCGGTGGGGTCCCCGCCCTGGATCATGAAGCCGTCTATGATCCGGTGGAAGATCACTCCATCGTAAAAGCCCTTTTCCACCAGCTTCTTGAAGTTGCCCGCGGTGATGGGCATATCACGATAGAGCTGGATGGTGATGTCACCCATGCTCGTATTAAGCAGAACCCTTCGCCCCTGCCTCTTCGCTCTCAATTGCCATAGTCAAATCATCTCCAAATTTAAGCAATCACACTGGCTCGAACGATCACAACGTCCTCCAGCGGTCGGTCACTTATGTCCGTTTTGACCTTTCCAATCCTGTCCACCACATCCATGCCCTCAATCACCCTTCCAAAGGCAGGATGCTTGCCATCCAGGCTGTTGTTGTCCACCAGGTTGATGAAAAATTGGCTGCCACCGGTGTTCGGCCCGGAATTGGCCATGGCTGATGGTGCCCCGATCGTTTCGATTGTGATCAGTGAACTCGTCCTCTGATGGCATAGCCCGGTCCGCCATATCCCGTTCCCTCTGGATCTCCGCCCTGGATCATGAAGCCGTCTATAACCCGGTGGAAGATCACCCCGTCGTAAAAGCCCTTCTCGACCAGGCTCAGGAAGTTGCCGGTGGTTATGGGCATATCCGAATAGAGCTGAATTGTGATATTGCCCATGCTGGTCTCTAAAAGGACCTTTTTGCCTTCATCCTTCTCCTCGCCCAGGCAACCCGCCTGGACCACGGCGAGCACGAGAATGCCCATGGCCAAATAAGATCTAAGTCGCATCATTGAAAAATGGAGGACTTGAGAAGAAATAAGCTTTCCGGAGACAGGAGAGTGGAGCGTTGGGATTTTGGGCTGCCCGGAGGCGACGGCGAGAAATCAGGCCAAGAGAAAAAGGGCTGTCCTAAGCGACATTAGGAGACAAAGAAAAAGAATCGAGCCACAGCATTACTATTTCATAGCCCGGCTCTCATCCACCACGATGTAGTCCTTGACCGCCACCACCGAGCTGTATGGTATCAGCACATACTTTCCATCCTCCCGGTATTTGGTGCGATCAAGCCCCGAGTTGGGCTTCACCACCAGGTCCACCAGCTTTCCGGTCAGGACCTCATAGATCACATTCTCCAGATCGCCCAGGACTGCGCCATCGATGTTTACGATCTGTTTATCGGCAATGCTTCCTGCGAACATCTTTCCCATGCCCCTTAAACCCTCCTCACCAGTTTTATGAATATCAGGATTCCAGCATTATGATCTCTGCCAGGCTATCTATAGCCGGCAAGACTGGCCGGCTCGACCTTGATTCCGCCCTTGAACCTCTCGCCGATGCGCTCATAGTAGCTGAGCATATGCTCTTCCACACTCGGCCTGACCTTCTTCAAAGCTTCCCGGTAGTGTCTCATATCCACCCGGTCCAGCTCTTCCCTCAGGGCGAGCATGGCCGCCTCCCGGCAGAGGCTGTCCAGGTCTGAGCCCACATAGCCATCGGTCAGTTCCGCCAGCTCCTCCAGGCTCACATCCTCTCCCCGCGGCGTCCTGGTGGCATGGATCTTGAGGATCTCATGCCTGCCCTGCCGGTCAGGCGGCCCCACCAGGAGCATTCGGTCGAACCTTCCCGATCGAAGCAGAGCCGGGTCGAGGATGTCCGGCCGATTGGTGGCCGCTATAACAACCACGTCCTTCAGGGCCTCCAGGCCGTCCAATTCAGCCAAAAGCTGGTTTACCACCCGCTCCATCACTCTGCCCCCCTCGTCCGTTCCCCTCATGGGGGCGATGGAGTCCAGCTCATCGAAGAATATGATCGCCGGCGAGACCTGCCTTGCCTTGCGGAATATCTCTCTGATCGCCTTCTCCGATTCGCCCACCCACTTGGAGAGCATCTGCGGCCCCCGAATGCTTATGAAGTTGGCATTGGTCTCATTGGCCACCGCCTGGGCGATCATGGTCTTTCCCGTGCCCGGCGGCCCGTAGAGCAGAATTCCCTTTGGCGGCCTTATGCCCATCTTCTGGAACTTCTCCGGCTGCTTGATGGGCCACTCTATGGACTCGATCAGTTCCTGCTTTAAAGCTCCAAGTCCTCCCAGATCGGTCCAGTTGACCTGAGGCACCTCCACTAAAACCTCTCTCATCGCCGAGGGCTCGATCTCCTTTAAAGCCTCCTCGAAGTCCTCTGCCATGACCTGCATCTGATCAATTATCTCCTGAGGGATCTCGTCCTCCGAGGTGAGGTCGGGCAGGTAGCGGCGAAGGGCCTTCATGGCTGCCTCTTTGCAAAGGGCATTCACATCCGCCCCGACGAAACCATGCATCCGGTCCGCCAGCTTCTCCAGGTTCACGTCATCTCCCACGGGCATGCTATGCATATGGATCTGCATGATCTCGACTCTCCCTGCTCGGTCCGGGACGCCGATCTCGATCTCCCGGTCGAACCTGCCCGGCCGGCGCAGAGCGGGATCGATGGCCTCTTCCCGGTTGGTGGCTCCGATCACCACCACCTGGCCTCTCTCTTTCAGGCCGTCCATCATGGCCAGGAGCTGGGCCACCACCCTTCTTTCCACCTCACCGGTGACCTCGCCCCTCCGGGGAGCAATGGAGTCGATCTCATCGATGAATATGATGGAAGGAGCGGACTTTTGCGCCTCCTCGAAGATCTCCCGCAGCCTCTGCTCGCTCTCACCATAGTATTTGGACATGATCTCCGGACCGGCGATGGAGATGAAGTTGGCTCCGCTCTCATTGGCCACCGCTTTGGCGATGAGGGTCTTTCCCGTGCCCGGCGGCCCGAAAAGGAGAACACCTTTGGGTGGCTCAATACCGAGCTTCTGGAAGATCTCAGGGTGCTTGATGGGCAATTCGATCATCTCTCTTACCCGCTGCACCTCTGAGCGCAGGCCGCCCACATTCTCATAGGTGATTCCCGTGGCCTTGACCGATTGGACGCTCTTGGCCGGCTTCTCCAATAAAACGATCTCCGTCCTCTCGCAGACCACCACCACATCGTCGGGATGGGTCTCTGTCACCACCAAAGGCACGGGCTCCATCCGGCCGACAAAGGGATGGCTGCCGGAGCTCATAATGGGAAGTATGTCTCCCGCCACCACCGGCCGCTTGAGCGTCTGGCGGCGGATCATATCTGCCGCCTCATCTCCATAGTGCATATGGGAGCCCGCAGGGGGAGCGAGGACTACCCTCTGCGCCTCGGCGAACCTGGCCTTGCGGATCTTCACCTTGTCCCCGATGCCGACGCCGGCGTTCTGGCGGATGAATCCGTCTATCCTTATGTAATCCTGAGACCAGTCCTGCCGGTCCGCCCGCCAGACCTTGGCTGCGGTGAGCCTCTTCCCCTCAATCTCAATGATGTCACCCGGACTGAGCCTCAGGGTCAAAAGGGCATTGGGGTCTAAGCGGGCGATGCCCCGGGCGGAGTCATTGGGATAGGCTTTGGCCACCTTGAGAACTATATCCTTGAATTCACGCACAGTTCAGTTTATCCCAGCTTTTCGATTTAAATTTATCTGGTGTCGATGAGATATTTTTTATTCAAAAAAGTGAGCGATCTTGATGCCCCATTGAGCAAAACTGGATACCGACTGCACAAATGCCGCTTTTAAATAGGATCGACGGCATGTGATTATCATGGTCCGGATCGCGAAACTAGAGGAGCTGATTGCTGCCGCCAGATGCGAGATCGAGGTCGATCTTCTCCTTCATGGGGGAGCGGTCGCCAACCTCATTTCGGGCGAGGTTCGCAGAGCAGACGTTGCCGTGCACAAGGGCAGAATTGTGGGCTTTGAATGCAGCAGCGCTCGCGAGACCGTAGACCTGGAGGACCATGTACTGGCACCGGGATTCATCGACGGCCATGTGCACCTTGAAAGCAGCATGGTCACCGTCCCGGAGTACGCCCGGGCGGTGGTCCCCCGGGGCACCACCACTGTGGTCGCCGACCCGCATGAGATCGCCAACGTCTGGGGTGAGGAGGGGGTTCGCTATATCCTGCAGTCATCAAGAAGTGTACCCCTGAACGTCTTTGTCATGCTCCCTTCCTGTGTCCCTGCTACCGATATGGAGACTGTCAGGAGCGGCCCTGGGCCCGGATGCCTTAGCCCGTCTCCTGAAAGAGGAGGATGTAATAGGCCTGGCCGAGGTAATGAACTATCCGGGCGTCATATTCCGGGACCCAGAGGTCATGAAAAAGATCCAGCTGGCCAAAAGACGGCTCATGGACGGCCATGCACCAGGCCTTTCCGGCCCGGACCTGTCCGCTTACATCTGCGCCGGCATCAGATCGGATCACGAGTGCACCACCCTGGCCGAGGCAGAAGAGAAACTGTTTTCCGGGATGTTCATCATGCTGCGAGAGGGGAGCGCAGCCCGAAATCTCTCTGACCTCCTCCCGCTGGTCACAGCGAAAAACGCCCGCCAGTTCATGTTCGT
The DNA here is from genome assembly GCA_963813075.1 of Methanotrichaceae archaeon. Classification (GTDB taxonomy): domain Archaea; phylum Halobacteriota; class Methanosarcinia; order Methanotrichales; family Methanotrichaceae; genus Methanothrix. The sequence continues at coordinate 127,729 of CAWEXU010000005.1, read as the reverse complement.
CTCAGACGACCGCCACCCGGCTGATATCCTCAGGGAAGGGCATATCGACTTCATGCTGAGAAGGGCGATAAAGGAGGGGCTGGACCCTATACTCGCCCTGCAGATATCCTCTCTCAATGCCGCCCGTTACTTCGGCCTGGCTGATTTGGGGGCGATAGCTCCCGGCTACCGGGCGGACATCGCCGTGCTGGATGGGCTGGATGAGCCGAGAGTGGTCTCAGGTCTTCAAGGACGGCAGGCTGGTGGCTCAGGACGGGGATTTCGTCGCCCCTCTGAAAAAATCGGTCCGGGCCATGCATAAATCGATGCACGTCGCTCCCCTCAGCCGACGATCGTTTGAGATCCGGGCTAGGAAGGGGCCCGCCCGGACCATTGGCATCGTTCCCGATCAAATCATCACCAGATCTCTGCCCCTCTTTCCCCGGATCCGGGAGGGCATGGTGGTATCGGACACCGACCAGGATATACTGAAGATGGCGGTGGTCGAGAGGCACAGGGCCACTGGCAATGTGGGCCTGGGTCTGGTGCAGGGATTCGGTCTGGTGAGGGGCGCTCTGGCCACTTCCGTTGCCCATGACTCCCATAACATCGTCGTGGTGGGAACCGGGGACGAGGAGATGCTGGCGGCAGTCTCAGCAGTCACGGAGATGAATGGCGGGCTGGTGGCGGTGGAGGAGGGCAGGATTTCGGCCTCACTGGCTCTGCCCGTGGCCGGCCTGCTCTCGGAGAGCTATATGCGAGAGGTGGCAGAGGGCATAGCGGAGTGCATTGATGCCGCTCACAGGCTGGGATGCAAGCTGGAGGACCCCTTCATGACCCTCTCGTTTCTTTGCCTGCCGGTGATCCCGGAGCTGAAGCTGACGGACCGGGGGCTGGTGGACGCGGTGGACTTCCGGCTGGTTCCTCTATTCATTTGAGATGAGTGAGATGGAGATTAAATGAAATCTCCTAACTCACAAGGACAATCGAGGAATCGCCTAAAACGGGAAAAGTCTTATGGAATTGAGATTAATACCGGAAATGGTGAGTCAAATGGTTAAGGTATCAGGAAGGCCGGGAAGGAGCAAAGGAAGCCCCACCGAGGGAGTGAAGTTCGAGCAGGAGATCTATATGACTGCTGCTGAGATGGCCGGCATGCTGCGCGGCCTGGCGGATGAGGTCGAGGCCCGGGGGCAGGTAGAGGCCTCTTTTGGCGACTGGACTATAGGCGTGAATCCCGCTGAGCCCCTCAAGGCGGAGATACAGTACAAACACGATCCAGCCAGAAGAGAGCTGGAGGTTCAGCTGAAGCTCAGAGAGTTTCCGTGAAGATTTGGTTTCGGCACAACAGCAAGAACTCCTATAGCATTGCTGCCCTGCATGCCCCTGGTACAGGCCGGTCTGGCTCCTGAGCCCAGGGCGGGAATCATGCTCTACAGCTTTGCCACTCCTCAGGCCGAGGAGGTCTACCGGGAGGTCGACAGGGCCAGGGAGACAAAGCTGGATGCCATCTTCGTCGCCGGCGGCCCCCACCCCTCCGCCCTGCCGGAGGAGGTGCTGGAGCACTTCGACTTCGTGGTGGTGGGCGAGGGCGAGGAGACCCTGCCCGATCTGATAAAGGCGATAACCGATGGAGGGGATCCAGGCACAGTGAAGGGCATCGCCTACAAGTCCGCCGGCCGGATCTGTTTCACGGAAAAGCGTGCCCCGGTGGACCTGGACCTCTATCCCCCTTTTACCACGATCCTCTCCCCCATAGAGATCTCTCGCGGCTGCCCCTGGGGCTGCACCTACTGCCAGACTCCCCGCCTTTTCGGGCACTGCATGCGTCACCGCTCAATTTCCGTCATCTCCAGATTCGCCCGCCGCCACAAAGACATCCGCTTCACCTCGCCCAACTCCCTTGCCTACGGCTCCGACGGCCGAAGGCCCCGGCTGGACAAGGTCAAGAAGCTGCTGGAAGAGCTGTCCGAGCAGAATAAGCCCATCTACTTCGGCACCTTTCCCTCCGAGGTCAGACCCGATTTCGTATCCGATGAAGCGCTGGAGATCATAACCGCATACTGCGCAAACAAGAGCATCAGCATAGGAGGCCAGTCCGGCAGCCCGGCGGTCCTGAAGAGCATCGGTCGGGGGCACGGCCGGCAGGAGATCGAGTCTGCCTGCGAGCTTTGCCGGGAGCACGGCCTCATACCTAATGTAGATCTGATATTCGGCCTGCCCATGGAGTCTGCTGAGGATCAGCAGATGACACTGGACCTGGCGAGATGGATCGAAGGAAAAGGGGGAAAGGTGAGGGCACACCGCTTTATGCCCCTGCCCGGAACACCCCTCTGGAAAAGAACGCCTGCACCTCTATCCGATGATGCCGAGGGGCTGCTGGGCAGCCTGGCGCTGAAAGGCCGTCTGACAGGCAGCTGGAGCCGGAAGATCGGGGCGGAAAGAGATAGAACCGGCTGACTTATAGATAGAACTGCTTGAAAGGCTTGCGGTATTCGTCTTTCAGCTCGTACTTAATTATCATCTTCTCGGGCAATACCTGAATCTCCTTCACCGACTGAGAGAATAGGTACCAGATGAAGCCTCTGTCCGGCAGCCTGTACCTGTCCGGCAGGGTGGAGGTGAACTCGGACTCTCCCAGAATATAAGTGCGCAGCATCTCGCTTCCTGAGGCGAAGAGGAAGGGAAAGCTCACATTCTCGATCTCCCTCTGGCAGGAGCCCTTCAGCCGCAGTCGCTGTGCCAGGAAATTCAGGTAATCATCCTTATTTACCACCAGCTCTCTTGTCTCGCTCAATCGGAATCACCCTCCTGGGACTGGCTGGGATATGAGATAAAATTAATCGTCCGAAAGGCAACTGGTCAGTCAGCGATTTGCCTGATCTGGTCCCCCTCATCCGGTGTTTGCGACCTCTCACGGAATTGAGACCGATCTGAACTGGAAAATCCATATCCCTCACGAAGCTGCCCGCCGTCTGAGAATTCTGCGATATCCTCGCCCAGCTCGTTGATCTGACAGATCAAGCCGGTGAATGCCTCCACCTCTCTGGCCAAAACCTCCTCAGGGGTCATGTAGATGCTCCTCTCCGATTCGACGGTTAGGGCATCAGGGCCTCTGAAGACCAGCCGGCGCACACCGTCACGGCTAAGGGCCCTGCGGATCTCCCTGTCATGGGCCAGGACCATTCCCGGTATCAGCACCCTCTCCTTCACCCTCTCCAGCTCCAGGATCTCGAAGTCCTCCAGGGTGATCAGGTTGCCGATCTCCTTATTCACCGCCACCACATTCACATCCTCACCCAGCTTTTCGAATATGGACGCAAGCAGCGGATGGGCCACAGAACTGGTGATAATGGTAGCGCTCTTCTCGATGGTCGGAAGTCGGTCCAGCTCATCCTTATGATGGGCCAGGGCAAAAGGAGCCCCGGTCAGAGGGTCCCAAAGGGGCGTGCCAATGATTCTCATGTCATACTGTTCATCGATCTCAGTGGCAATTCTGCGGATATCTGCTATCGAGTAGGGCACTATCCCCGGCATTACAGGAGCGTTTCCAAAAATCAGCCCCTGTTCTCTGCTATTGGCAAAGGACATGAGCATGAGGCCTTTGGCTCCCATCTCGTATAGATCCCGACAGGTCCTCTCCAATTCCGGGCCGTCGTTTATGCCCGGTATGAGGACGATCATCGCATATAGATCGCATCTTTTGCAGAATGTCCTGAGGTTTGAGAGAACTGCCTCCGGGTGCCTATCATTTACATACCTGCGCCGAAGCTCAGGATTGGTGGAGAAGACCGAAAAGCTGATCCTTCGCAGCCCAGCGTCCACCAGCGGTCCGGCCTCGTCTCCCTTAAAAAAGCCCTTTCCGCTGGTGTAATCCAGGCGAATGGGAACTGCACCGTTGCTCAGGGTCCCAATCAGCTTAAGAAGATCCGGATGAAAGCTCGCATCACCGTTTCCCTTTATTGTTATGGTATCAGGCCGCGAAAAGATGCACTGCTGGGACGCTTCGAATATCAATTGATCCAGGGACTTGAAGCCGGGCTGGATCTCGATTACCGATCTGGAACAGTAATCACAGCCTTTTTTATGGGGTGGGCAATGTTTGCATCCCATCGGCTCGACTCTTTTTACTCCTTTAAAATAGCAAAAGCTGCAAAATCCACCGCAGTCATGTCCCGGCCTGCCTCCTACATCAACGACTGCATCCATAGTTTCTAATTTGCAGTCAGAGTAATTAAATCTTACGTTAAATAATGAAGCAAGTTTTGGAGGCACAAGCGTCCTGGTCTTAGCGTATATTTGAATGACAAATGAGAATAATTTTTATAATGGTCTGGCTAGGCTTCAGTATCAAATTCGCACCGGATCGAAAATATCATAGTATTAGATCCCACATAGTAATTCATTCATAATGCCATATCTGATTGAAAATATCACCATTTAAGCAGCGCTCTTAAAGCCGAGAGTTCCGTGAGGCTCATCTGCCCGGGAGCGGTGCTCTCCCTGACATAGCCATAAGTCAGAGCTGAACCATATATTGGCGCCACCGCCCGCAGATGTCTGCCCAGAGCGCCCATGGCGATGATACACAACGGCAGATCGGCATCTGCATTCAGCAAAAATCCCAGGAGGTCCAGATCGTCCTTCAGGCTCATAGGCGTCACTGCGATCTTGGCGATGGCCGCCCCGCTCATCCTCATCCGATTAAGGATCGCTCTAAGCTCATCTATACCCGCCATCCCCTGGAAGTCATGGTAAGAGACTATGGCCGGCTTATTGACCCTGGCCAGGAATTCATCTCTCAATTCTGCCTGAAGCTCGATGTCCACGAAATCGGCATATTCCGAGGCCTGAATAAGCAGCTCGATCCTCTCCCTCTCGCTGCCCTGATACTTCCCCCCCTCGGCCTGGAGGCGGTTGGTGGCGATGATCGGCTTTGTGCTGGCCATTCGAATGGCCCTTATGGTGGGGAGAGGATCGGGGATAAGGTCCAGCCTCAACTCAATGGCATCCGCTTCTGATGCTGCCCGGAGGTCGTCTGCCGCCCCCTCTCCCAGGACGGCAACGATCAGCGATCTTTTCGTTTTCCCCAAATCATCCAACCTGGAGCCCTCCCGATCCCGAATCATTTCTCCACAATGCTCTCTTCAATCTTCATGCCAAAATGCCTGCCCGACTCCTCCAGGTGGACCAGCACCTCGTCCCCAGCTTTCAGCTCCGTGACCGGCCTTGGGGTGCCATCGCCAGCCACCAGCTTGATCGTCTCGGCATTCTGCAAGAGTGTGCTTATCAGCACCCCATCCGCCTCAGCCTCGATAAGCATCATGGGCCTCTTCTCGATCTTCGACCGGCCGACAATAGCGCTCCGGGAGAGGCCCTCCTTGCTCACAATGGTCACCTCGTCACCTGATTTCAGCTCCGAGAGATAGCGGGTCTTCTCACCCACCCGGATATAGGCATGAACTGCACCGGCGTTCACCCGGAAGGGGCGGGCAGCGACGTAGGGGCTGTCCTCGGACTCGCTATGGACCAGGAAGAAGCCCCTGGCCTGAGAGCCGATGAGCATTCCCTCCCCCGGGACCATCATGCTGGCCGTATCCACGCAGACCCGGTCGCCCATCCCCGCCGGCTTGACTGAGACCACCCTGGCAGATATAAGGTTCAGGCGGCCTTTTTCCAGCTGCTCAGCCGCCCGCATAACCTTTTTGATCTCGGACATGTCGGTGCTATCCAGGAGCACTCCATCTGCCCCCTGCTCCAGGGTGGCCAGGGCCAGCTCTGCCTCATCTGAGCTCTTGACCCCGCTGATGATCTTGACACTGGACCCCTGCAGTCCGGCAATCATATTCTCCAGGGGGATCACCTTCCAGTCGGTGCCGATCACCAGGAGATAGTCGACGTATTTTCCCATCTCCACAGCGAACTGCTCGTACTTCTTGCCGGCTATGACCACATAAGCGGCTCGGGTCCCGGAGATGGTCTTGGCCAGGGCATAGTCCATGGAGCTGTTCAGGTCTTTGGGCAGGGGCACCGATCCATCGCCCTCGCCGTGCCTGCCGATTACCAGGATGTCCTCTGCTCCCCTCTCAGCGCCAAAGCATGCCACCTTGATCTTTCCCAGCTCCCTCACCCTTTCGACATTCTCCCTGTCCACGATCACGCAGTCGAATCCCGATTCAAGTGCCGTGGTTATCTGGGGTTTGATCTCCTCCCATGACCCTTTAGCCATGAGCCATTTCTCTTTCATATGCCACTCTTTAACATACCATTACTAATCTCTTTTGCAAAGGATTACGCACCGGGATACACAAGGATTATACCCCAGGGACGGCAATAGAAAGACAAATGGAGAACCGTCTGATCTACTATCCAGTGGGCATTTTACTGATGCTGGTATTCGCATTCTTGGTAGTAGTTGTGGTGAGCTTTCTCTTCCTGGATCTGGCAAGGACTGCCTTCACCAAGATCGGATTCACCTGGAGCCAGGCTCTCTTTGTGCTTTTAGCATCACTGGTGGGAAGCAGCATCAACATACCCCTGACAAATCTGAAATGCAGCACGCCCATGGTGGAGGAGAGATACATTCGAGCTTTTGGTGTATCCTACCATGTCCCTGTGGCGAAAAGCTGCAATACCCTTCTGGCCATAAATGTGGGAGGGGCCCTGATTCCATCGTTGATCTCCCTCGCCCTCATCTACCGGTACCCCCAATCCTTCTATTATGCTCTGGCCGGCATTGCAATAGTGGCCTTGATCACCAACCGGGTGGCAAAGCCGGTCCGGGGGCTGGGAATCGTCACTCCTGCCCTGATCCCTCCATTATCTGCCGCTCTGGCGGCGATAGTGATGGTCTATCTCCTGGGCGCTCCTCATGATCTGATCTTCCTCATCGCCTATGCGGCAGGAACTTTAGGCGCTCTTATGGGGGCAGATATCCTCAACCTGGGAAAGATCCGCGATCTGGGGGCACCGGTGGCCAGCATAGGCGGGGCTGGGACCTTCGACGGCGTCTTTCTGAGCGGCCTGATCGCCGTGCTCCTGGTGTGAAAAAGGAAAAGTGGATTAGCGATTAAAGAGAAACGTGTGGGAAGGTGGCTTGATGAAGACCGGCAAAATAGAGTGGGAGAGAGGATCATGAGCTTCAGGGGCTTTTTGGAGGATCTGGACGCGGCTGGATTATTGAATCATGTGCATGAATCAGTGTCTCCCGTCCAGGAGGTAACGGAGCGCTCCTGGGGAAAGGGGCCGATCCTATTTGACAATGTGTCCGGCCACAAGTGCTGCCTGAACATTCTGGGGACGAGGGATCTATTGGCAAGAGCCCTGGGCGTTGCCCCCCAGGATATGGTCCGCCATCTCTCAGAGATCGGCTATCAGGGTCCTGTTCGAGAGGTGGACTGGTCTCCTTTCATGGAGAAAGTCTCCCGCCCGGACCTCACCTCTCTGCCGATCCTGACCTACTTTCCCGGAGACGGCGGCCCTTATATCACCTCCGGGGTGGTGAGCAGCCGCTTTGAGGGCAGGATCAATGCCTGTGTTCACCGCCTGATGGTCCTGGGAAAAGACAGACTGGCAGCGAGGCTGGTTCCGGGAAGGCACACCCATCAGTTCTATGAGTCCGCCCGGGCCAAAGGAGAGGAGGTTCCTGTGGCTGTGGCCATAGGAGTCGATCCATTAGTGCTGATGGCCGCCTCCACCCGCGTTCCCCCGGAGATGGAGTTCCAGTATGCTGCCGCCCTGCGAGGCTCTCCGGTGGAGCTGGTCCCTCTGGAGAACGGCGTCCTGGTCCCCCATGCGGAGATCGTTTTAGAAGGGTACATCACCGAAGAGCGGGCACCTGAGGGCCCGTTCGTGGATATAACCGGCACAAGAGACCTCGTCCGCCAGGAGCCTGTCATCCGGATCACTAAAATGATGATGCGCAATGAATCGATATACCACGGACTATTGCCTGCAGGAGGAGAGCACAAGATGCTGATGGGAGTGCCCTATGAGCCGCTGATCTACCGTGCCGTCTCCAAAGTGGCCAAAATAAAGGACGTCCTGCTCACCGAGGGCGGATGCTGCTACTTCCATGCCGTTGTTCAGATTGAGAAGGAGACGGAAAAGGATGCGAAAAGAGCTATTGATGCCACAATAAATGCCCATGGCTCGCTGAAGCATGTGCTGGTGGTGGACTCAGACATCAATATTCACGACCCGCGGGATCTGGAGTATGCCCTGGCCACCCGGATGCGTGGGGATGAGGATATAGTCCTTTATCCGAATGTGCGGGGCAGCACGCTAGACCCCAGGAGCAATGAGGGCATGACCACCAAGGTGGGGGTGGATGCCACTGCCAGGCTCGACCGGCTCTGGAAGTTCCAGAGGGTGACGCCACCTGGGCAGGGCTGATAAGGCAGTGATAATGCCAGATTGCCTTTCCTCTCAGATCTCCAGATAGAGGCGGATGCTGTAGATTACCGCAATTCCCAGGATGACCGCCAGGGTTAAGGCGGTAATCTGGAACAGGAGTTCGTTCATGCTATCATACCAATCCTGATTTCCTATCTATATTCATTCCTGTTGCGAAATTCGTTTTAGCTGCGCACCGATCGGTATGGAGGCGCAACTCATCCAGCAGGTCCACCTCTTCCTCGGTGGACCCCAGCACCTGGGCTGATTTCACCCCGGTGATTATGGCCATGAGCTTCACTCTGCCCCTCAGCTCCGGCCTGATCCTCGCCCCCCAGATGACATTTGCCCTGGGGTCCAGGTCCTGGGTGAGGGTCCCGGCCAGAGATGCCGCCTCCTTTAGAGTCATGTCCGGCCCGCCGCTAATGTGCAGCAGACAGGCTTTTGCTCCCCGGAGGTCAACGTCCAGCAGGGGATTGTTCAGAGCGGAGCGGACGATCTTCTCCGGGCTCTTCTTCATGCTACCCTCCCCCACCAGCATATAGCTGGCTCCGCCGGTGCTCATGATGGTGTGCACATCCGCATAATCCAGGTTGATGAGCGAGGGACTGGTCAATGTCTCGCAGATTGACTGGATGATCTCGCCCGTCATCCCGTCCACCAGGGAGAAGGCCTCAAGGAAGGGCAGGTGAGGGGCGCGTTCCAGCAGGCGGTTGTTGTCCATCACTATGGAGGTGTTGGCATAATTGCGCAGGTTCTCCAGCCCCTCCTCGGCGATGCAGATTCTCTTCCTCTCCAGGTGAAATGGGGTGGTGACCATGGCCACCACCAGTGCACCCATTTGCCTGGCAATCCTTGCCACCACCGGTGCCGAGCCGGTGCCGGTGCCGCCGCCCATGCCCGCGAGGACGAACACCAGATCTATGCCCCGCAGCAGGTCCTCCAGGTCCACCCTGGCGCTCTCTGCCGCTTTTCTTCCCACCACCGGGTCGCCTCCTGCCCCCATCCCCCGAGTTAGCTTTCGACCGATCAGCAGCTTCTCGTCCGCCATGACGGTCTCCAGGTGCTGGCGGTCGGTGTTTATGGACACTGTCTTCGCGCCTTTGATGCCCATTCTCACAAGCCGAGTCACAGTGTTTCCGCCAGCGCCGCCGCAGCCTGCGACCAGTATCCTGGGGGTGCCGAAGTCATCGCCTGATTTTGAAAAATCCGTAGTCTCCCGTAGATCCAATTCCATCCCTATCCCCTTCAAAGCTTCTCAGAGTCAATTAGTGGTATATGTTAATAATAATTGCGATCAGATCCTGCAAATGGATAAGAATGATATGGTAAAGAATGGGATGCATTATGACAGGACAGCAGGAAGCCAGAGACCTGGCGGAGTTCATCGCCAAAAACTACTCCGGCCGGGTGGTGGAAGTGGGTGTGGGCTATTTTCCCTCTGTTGCCCGAAGGCTGTTGGAATTGGGTTTGGATGTCCTCCTCACGGACAGAGAGGAGCGGCTCATAGCGGGCATGAGGGTGGAGAAGGACGACATCTTCTCCCCTCGACAGGAGATCTACCAGGGAGCCAGTCTGATCTACTCCATCCGCCCTCCTCTGGAGATGCAATTTGCCCTGGGAGAGCTGGCGGCCAGGGTTGGAGCGGATGTCATTGTCCGGCCGCTGCAGGATGAGCTGGCAGAGCTTGCCGGATTTGGACGGAGGCTGGTCAACTATGGGGAAGCGAGGTTTTACCTGTTCAGGAGAAACGGATAAGGCCTGCGGTCTTGATCATCGCATAAGAGCCGGGAATCCGAGAGTACGATTGTGTTTTGCCTCAGTGAAAGCACACCACCTCTTCTGCCATGCACCATGAACTATACACCACCAATTATAACCAAAAGATTAATCTCTCTGGCCACAGATTCTTAAGAAAATAGCTGATCTGATCATACTGAACTGTTAATAAAGCGAAGAGCGGTCAAGATTTGGGCCTCTGGCAAAAGGTGTGCTATGGCTAAAGCGAATGACGACTCCAAGAGGCTGTCTGAGGTTTACAGAAGAATAGATGAACTCAAAGCGAAAGCCCTAAAAGACCCCATTCACGCAAAGGCGGTCCTGGATGACGCCCTCCGGGAGCTCAGCAATGCTCAAAGGGAGCCATCTAATCCGCATGGGGGGCATACTTTTATTGACGAGAAAATGGCCGATTATCCCGTCTCGGATTATAGTGGATACAGCACCCTTATCCAGACTGCATTTGAGAGCATCGCCATCAGCGTGGATGGCATCATAGTTGAAGCCCATGAGGATTTTGCCCAGGCCAACGGCTATGAGCTCTCGGAGCTGATTGGATCGCACGTTACCAAATTCCTCGTCCCCCAGGAGCATGAGCGTGCTATAAAGACCCTGGGGAGCAACGAGGAGCTGATAAGCGAGTTTTCTGCCCTGAAAAAGGATAAATCGACCTTTGCCGTGGAGGCACACGGCCGCATCATAGAGCGGGATGGATTGCCCGTGCGTGTGACGGTTATCAGGGACATCACTGAGCGAAAGAAGTCTGAGGTGGAGCTCAAAGAGAGCCAGAAGAAGTACCAGGCCCTGATAGAGACTACCAGTGACCTGGTCTGGGAGACTGACGATCAGTGCAGGTATACCTACTGCAGCCCTCAGACGGAAAGGCTATGGGGCATAAAGCCTGAGAAGATGATAGGCAGGTCGATCTTTGACCTGATCCCTGCAAACGATAACCAGGCGGCGATAGAATCCCTTTTGAATTTAATGGCCTCTCCCGGCCCATTCGCCGGAATGGAGGTGACAGCATACGACGGCCACGGCCATCAGATCTTCATAGAGACCAGCGGAGTCCCTTATTTTGACGACTCCGGCAATCTGCTCGGCTTCCGGGGGATCACCAGGGACATCACCGAGCGCAAGAAGGCGGAGGTGGAGCTGCGCCGGTCAAGAGATGAGCTGGAACTCAGGGTACAGGAGAGGACTGCAGACCTGGTGAAGGCCAAAGAGGAAGCTGAAGCCGCGGTCGAGGCCAAGGCAGCATTCCTGGCCAGCATGTCTCACGAGCTGAGGACGCCCATGAACGCGGTGATCGGCTTCTCCAGCCTCCTTTTAGAAGAGCCCCTATCCACCGAGCAGAAAGACTACATCGAAAGGATCAGGACCAGCGGAGAGACCCTCCTCACCCTGATAAATGATATCCTGGATTTCTCCAAGATGGAGAAGAGGAGGGTGAAGATCAGTCTTGATCCCCTCTCCCTCCGCACTCTGCTGGAGGAGTCTATGGAGATGGTGGCCGTGGAGGCGGAAAAGAAGGGCCTGAGGCTCAGCCTCACCATCGGCTATGGCACTCCTGACGCCATCATCGGAGATAACGGCAGGCTCAGGCAGATCCTGGTCAACCTCATCTCCAACGCCATCAAGTTCACAGATGCGGGAGCTGTATCCGTCTCGGTCTTCTCCCAGGAGATCGAAGAGGGAAAACATAGATTTTCATTCGCCGTTCAGGATACCGGAATCGGCATACCATCTGACAAGATGGCGATGCTCTTTTTGCCCTTCAGCCGTCTGGATACCACTATGAGCAGCAGATATGATGGCAGTGGCCTGGGCCTGGTCATCAGCAAGAGCCTGGTGGAGCTCATGGGCGGCCGGATCTGGGTGGAGAGCGAACTGGGAAGGGGTTCGGTCTTCCGTTTCACAATAGATTGTGAGATCGTCCCTGATCCATCCCGAAAAACGACGGCCATCGCCGGACCCTGCAATGATGTGGCAGATATTGTCGAAGGGCATCCTCTGAGAATACTGGTGGCTGAGGACAATCCATCCAATCAGAAGGTCATGGTGGAGATGCTCAAAAAGATGGGATACCGGCCTGATGCGGTATCAGATGGCAAGGAGGTGATCGACTCACTGGAGAGAAGGCCCTACGACGTGGTATTCATGGATGTGAGGATGCCTGAGATGGATGGATTCAGAGCGACGGAGCAGATAAGGAAACGCTGGCCGGTCAATGGCCCAAGGATCATAGCGACCACTGCGTATGCGTTATCCGGGGACAGAGAAAAGTGCCTGGGAGCTGGGATGGACGACTACATCGCAAAGCCAGTGCAAAAGGGTGAGATTGCCGCGATACTGAAAAGGTATGGCCAGCTCAGGGTGGATCCTACCAGGCTTTAGCAGCTTAATCTCTTAATTATTCCTAAACCCTCTCAAAAAAAGCTATAATCCAATATTCTCTCTGTTAAAAATCAGCGAATACAGGAGAATTGAGCGGTGAGATTGCACTACATCCAGCATAATCCCTTTGAGGACCCGGCGAATATCGCCCTCTGGGCGGAAGACTCCGGCCACGAGGTCTCAGGAACGAAGATATATGCAGGCGAGAGGCTCTCAGAAAAAGCCGATTTTGACCTTTTGCTGCTCCTGGGCGGAGAGATGAACATCTATGAAGAGGACAGGTATCCCTGGCTGAAGGAGGAGAAGAGGTTCATCCGGAAGGTTATGGATGGCGAGAAGACGGTTCTTGGCATCTGCCTTGGCGCCCAGCTGATCGCAGACCTCCTGGGCGGGACGGTACATAAAAATCGCTATAGGGAAATCGGCTGGCATGAGGTGAAGCTAACGGCTGCCGCCTTGAACTCTTGTGCTTTCAGGGGCTTTCCGGATAGCTTCACGGCATTTCAATGGCACGGGGATACATTTGACCTGCCTGAAGGATCGAAGTATCTGGCATCTACTGCTGCCTGCTCCAACCAGGCCTTTGAGATCGGGCGCAATGTAGGACTGCAATTTCATCTGGAGTCATCCTGGCAAAGCATACGAAGGCTGATAGACAACTGCGAGGATGGATTGACTCCAGGAAGGTTCGTGCAGCAGCCGGTGGATATGCTATCTGCAGAAAAGGATATGAAAGATTTGAACAAACATCTGAAGGTTTTTATGAAAAATATTGAATTGATGGTGGACAGGGATCGATCCTGATTTCCAGTGCATTCCATCCAAGTCGGCCGATCCAATCAGATACGTTGATCCAATCAGATACTTTGATCCAATCAGATCGGCTGATCTAATTCGTATGAACATCCTCGCTCCAGAAAATGTCATTTCCCATGCTGTCATCTATATCCTGGCTGTCGAACACCAGCAGCGAAAAGATGATATTGCCTCCCTGGATCTCCGGCTGAATCCCATATTCATCCCTGATCTTTTCAAAGACATCTCCCAGCATATCCAGGCCGTGATCAACCTCAAAGGCATCTATCTCCTCCTGGGTGATGCCCAGTTCCTCCGCCGTCTCTGACAATAGATCTTCCAATGCATCCCTCTCCACAGAGGTCATCAGGTAGATTCGAAAGCCTCCGATATCATCCTCGATCAGGTCGATCTGAAGCACCATCCGCCAGGGATCAGTTGATATTAAAAGCTCCTTTTTGGTCTTCAGATCATCTATCAGAGCGCGAGAGAGGGGCAGCTCTCTTGCCGCCTGGTGCATGATGGAGAATAGATCGGCATATTCAGAAGCTATATGCTCGATCATCTCCTGCCAGAGTTCATAGTTTAAATCATTCATAATTCTGCAGTACGGTGAATAGAGCCATTCTGAGTATTAGATCCTTATGACCATGTCCTTTCGGGTTTGAGCTATAATATCTCTATATTCCATCGATTATATCTCTATATCTATCGACTTACCAACGGTTTTTTATGCATATAACTATCTCAATGAGACCGAGAGACCATGGCTTATTGTGAGCATAAAATATCTGGAAGCAGAGAGAAGATCTGGCTCCCTCATTATTATGAAGGGAGAATTCGAGGGCTAAAGCCACATCCGTATTGCAAGGAGTGCGGCCTAGTCAAGAATCTCTCCTCAGATAAGCCGCATAGCCTGGGCTTTTTCATGAACGTCATCGCTGAGCTGGGCAAGCGCCATAAGATTACCCAGGTGCAGACAAGGCTAATCGCACTGGAGATGGAAAAGCATTCAATGGATGATGCATTCGGCATCGATCGGCGGCAACAAGAGAATTTGTTCATTGAGATAACGACCCGTATCCTCAATGTGCCCGCAAGAGCGGTATCTCAGCTTCTCTATTAAAAAAACATGAATCATTTCATATATTCAGATCCACTTCTCTTTTAGCGCCACCCAGGCCACCCACAAAACAATAACAATATAGGTTGCCATCCAGGCATATCCTGCTCCCAGGATGCCATATCTATTCACCAGGACATAGCTTAATCCGAGGAGCAGAATACAACGGATGAAGTTCAGCCTCACAATGCTCTCCACCTTCATCCTCACATTCTGGATGGGAATAAACAGGGAGTAGCAGGCCACGAGGAAGCTGGAGAGGGCAATTATCCGCAGCAGGGCAAAGGCCTCAATGTACTCTCCTTTGAGCAGTCCCAGCAGCCGGTCTCCGAAGAAGAAGAGCACCAATACGATTGGGAGCATGATCATCAGGCTCGCGCCTCCAGCCTCAAGAGCGCTTTTCCTGAGCCCGCTGCCGTGGCTGCCCTCCACAAAGAGGGAGGTCCCAAAGGAGCTGGGAATGATGAGCACCATGGTGCCCAGGGCGAAAGCGATATAGTACTTTGCCGCTTCAGCCTCATCCAGCAGGCTCAGAACCATTATGGGCATAATCAGGGTCGGTGCTGCATACAGCAGGCTGGAAAGATAGTTTTGGGAGGAGAAACGAAAGGACTTGCGGATGAAATCCTGGTCCACCTGCGGCCTGACAGGGGAGATCGTCAAGTGAATCTTTGTCAGACAGTAGAGCGCAGCGGCCAAATATCCCAGTCCGATAGCGCCGAAGATCCCGAAGACACCCAGAAAAGCCAGCGGCAGGAGGGCGGGAATCCGGATTGCCTGCATGAGATTCTGCAGGAAGTACTGGTCCGCTCTCCTTTCCGCCACAAAAGCATATCCACCATTGACCGCTATTGAGTTCAAGGCAGCTACCGAAATAAAGGCCAGAGCGTATTCAGGCTTCTGCCATAAAGGCATTGAAGGAGTGAGAATCATGGCCAGCAAGATGTATACCCCACCGGCCAGGATGCTGGCCCCAGCGGTCACTGTAAGGCAAGTGCTAATGACCCTCCCTTTGTCCTCCTGGGGGAGGAAGCGGATGATCGATGAATCGAAGCCGAGAGTGGAGAAGAGGGCGACAAGAGCCAGAGATGAGATGAGTGCCGTGGCCAGGCCCACCTCATCCACCGCATAGAGCCGGGCAGCGATGATCCAGAAGAAGAAGCCGCATCCAGCGCTCACGATGTTGGCGAAGGCCATAAAGAAGGATGTTCTATACAGGCTGTCTTTGGCCATTCCCAAGATCGTTCTGCGGCTGAGGTTACGGAGCATGTCAGCAATCATGATCGGATTCCAGACCCTCAGGTCGCACTATCGGCCAGATTTCGAAGTTGCATGCCACCGGATTTGCTATCTATTCTCGGCATATAAATATCCTCATGCCGGAGGCAGTAGCAGGTCTTAAGGCGGATATGGACAAGGAGTCATTATAACATAAATTGAAAACTCAAAAAGTTATATATATCTTAAAGCAGCAGGTATTATAAGCCAAAATGTGCTGAATATGAACTGCTGATATCTTTATGGCATTGAGGCATCGAGCTTGGGAAAGGTCCAGATAGCGGCAGCAAAATTAGTGTAATCACTTGCGCCCCCCGAGGAGAAGATTGATGGCCGTGCAGATAAGTTTAGACCTAAATGATTAGGAGGACTATAAAATGAACTCATTGTCAGAGAATTCCGATATAAAAATTTTAGATAATATTATATATTCCGCGATCGTATCTATCGAGGGCAATTCGATTATCGCTCGCAATGTCGAAGGCAATGAAATTTCCAGTGGCGTGGCTGGAACTGATGACTCTCGAGTATTAACGGAGGCCATAAATTCAGTCCCCGATAACGGCAACGTCTTGATCTCCGCCGGGGTCTACAATCTCAGCGCAGATACCCTATTTTACCTGGACGATGGGGAAACGAATCCCTTTTGGATCTGCATTCCTATATTAGAGGGGAAGAACGTCCATATCTTCGGTTATGGGATGGGGATAACAGTACTCAAATTAAAACCAAAACAATTCCAGGTCGATCATCCTGTGGCGATGATACTCAATCGGTCCAGCGGTCCGGTCAATCTGGGATTTACCGCCTTTACCGTTGCCAATATGACCCTTGATGGCAATAGGGACGATCAGGGCCAATGGTACAAAGATGGTGCTTCACTGATACTGACTGGCAGCATCAGGTCCGGCGGCAAGTACTACAACCTTGAGTTCAGGAACTCATATGGGACCGGCCTGTATCTGGGAAATAATGGGGGTGGATCTGAATCGCATTCTTCCATCACCAATGTCGTTGCCAGAAATTGCAGCCTGGAGGGCATACTCCTTGATACCGTACAGGATACCGTGATATCTGATTGTCTCTTTGAATACTGCAAAACCGGGCTCACCGTTCATGGGAATAACGATTATCAAACCCGGACTAAAGATCGAATTGTGGTAAAAGACTTATCCTGCATTGCCTCCCCCCTTACCATCTGGTGCATAAATGATCTGGAGATGTCCAGCGTCAATATGGATTGCACTTTAAGCCCTAATGCATATGGTCTATTGATTCATAGCTCAATTGGAATTCATATTAAGGAATCATTCTTCAAATCGGACCGGAAAAAAGCGAACTCTTTCGGAGGGGCATCATATATAGACGCCGACATCGATGGTCCCACGGCCGCGACCCTTGATAATTGCGTTCTGGATGGATACTATGCATTGCATGTATTGGGATCGGCGACGGCTACAATACACGGTGGCGCACTCAATGCCTCATATGCCTGTGCCTTTATCCGGGGCATCGATCCGAGCACCGCTATCGCAACCCTGATTGGGACAGTATTCATCCCGGAGAGGCATACTGTGGATTGCGCCCCGGGAACGAGAATCAATCTCATTTACTGCTATTCCTCCAAAATAGGATCGATGATCCTGGAGGGAACGCTCAATAATCAGGGATCATATGGATTTGGCTTTCCATAGGACGGAATAAGACCCAGGTGATACAAGGTGCGTTTGAAGGAGAAGCTGGCAGGAGTTGTTCCCGAGGATATGCTCGCGCATCTTTCCAGCCGCTTCCATGTGGTCGGAGACATCGCCATCCTCTCCATTGACCCTGAATTGGACGGCTATAAGGAGCTGATTGCCTCAGCTCTCCTGGATCAGTGCAGCAATGTCCATACGGTCTTCAATAAGACCACCCCGCTGGAAGGGGAGAGGAGGATCTCCCGCCTGGAGCTTCTGGCCGGCGAAGCGAATTCGGTCACCGTTCATCGGGAGTTCGGCTTTCGGTATCACCTGGATGTGGCGAGGGTCTTTTTCAACAGCCGTCTGGGCTACGAGAGAATGAGGGTGGCCGGCCAGGTAAGGGAAAGGGAAGAGGTGCTGGTTTTATTTGCCGGGGTGGGCCCCTTCGCCATCCCTCCAGCCGCCCGGGGAGCGAGGGTGGTGGCCCTGGAGAAGAGCCCAGAGGCCTGCGGCTGGCTGGCTGTGAACGCCCGGGAGAATGGGGTGGAGGAGAGGATAGCGGTCATTAATGCCGATGCGTTCTATATGGCCGCCTTATTGAAGAGGAGGTTTGACCGGGCGATTGTGCCCACCCCCTATGGAATGGACCGGATAATGGATGGCTTGCCGGAGATGATGAGAAGGGGAGGAATAATCCATTTTTATACCTTCAAGAAGGCCCAGCAGATCGAGGGGCTGAAAAAGAAATACGAAGATCTGGGCCTGGAGGTGCGGCTGTGCCGGCGATGCGGAAATGTGGCCCCAAATGTCAGCCGATGGGCTTTTGACATGCAGAAGATCTAGCTGATCTGTTCTGAACTGATCTGTTCTGAGCCGATTTGAACTGATCTGAGCAGAAAACGAGATAACAAGTAAAATGGAGCGAGGGGCGGCAGGCTGGGCTCCCCTCAAGCTCATTCAGGGGCAGGGCAGAGTGAGAACGGACATATTTCCTGCTACCGTGTCCGATCTGATCTGGGCATAGCCCATGTAGGTACCTCCCATCATCATGGTGGGCACAGTGCTGGCGTTCTTTTGCACCCTCTGGCCTATCCTGGCCGAGCCCTGGACCTCAGAGCTGATCTCATAAACGGAGATGCTGTCATCCTGATAGGTTTTGGTATCCTTGATCAGGTCTTTTTCGATCTGGTAGGTCTCGGAGAATACCGAGCCCACCTCGTAGTTCTTGGCGCAGAGGGCATTTCTCAGATCGCTCTGATTGAGGGGCGGATGGTAGGGCTTGTAGTTGAATTCCACTGAGTTGGTAAGGGAGGTTTCATCCATATCCGAGTCCCGGTAGGAGACGGAGTCTATTGTCCTGGTGACCATTCCGCTGCCACTGGCACCAAGCACCGCCTTCTGTCCGGCAAAGCCTGCCTGGGTCTGAAGGATACGGGATTCATCCATATAGCCGTTGACGAATACCCAGGAGTGCTCAGTGGTGTTCTGGGCGAATGAATCAGCTGAGCTGCTCGCCTGACCGGCTGCGGCCAGGGCGGCGATACAGGCCATGGATAGCACTAAAAGCATCGACTTCATCTTTGCGCCTCATCAACTTCCAGGTATCGAATGTGGCGGGGAAATATAAATGTGATCCCGCCCTCGTTCAGAAATCCGCCAGGGCAGGGCCGAAGGTGTAGTAGGCATCGGCAGGGATTCCGTTTATCAGGCCGTATTCGTCCGGCTCCGGCAAGAGGGAGACCTCTGTCTGGTTCCAGCTGGCGTCCATGGAGTGCACCGGGGTGATGGTCTGGCTCTTGAAGTAGGAGCCGGTCTGCCTGCCAGAGGCAGCGGATAATGGCATGGGCATGAGCATCAGAGATTCGTTCTCTCCGAATATCTCCTTGATCCAGGCGTTGTACTGTGGAACGGCCCCATTGAACTCCGCCGGGCTGCCTGAGACAGCCAGGTCATATTTCTGGGCCATCTTCCAGCCCATGCTCAGGCCGTCTAAGACCCCTTTCTGGTAGTCGCTCAGGGCCAAAGAAGGGCCCATGAAGGCGGAAGCGAAGAGCAATGCGATTGATATTGCCATTATGTATCTCAATTTCAGTCCTCCATTATCTGCGGTGATCTATTGATATTAAGGGCATCGACAAAAAAGATTTTGCCGGATTGGATCTATGCTTTTGCTGCGGCAGAACTACGAGGGGATTCGCATTGGTATTTATGCGATGAGAAAGAAACCAATGCTATCAGATAGAATCTCTTTCAATGGGCAATGACAGGTGCATTAGTGCAGAGTGGGACTTTAAAGTGGGACTGCATAATGGAACTGTATTGCAGGACAGCCTTTATTCTATATTGAAGGCAGCGGCTCAATGAAAAGACGAGACTTGCAGGAGGTGAAGCGTCATATGAGCAAGAAGAAGGGTGCCAAGGGGATGCCAATCGAAGGCCCGGGCAAACATGATCCATCCAAGCCCAGGAAGAACAAGGCATATTCCCCGGTCTATGGGGAGACGAAGAGCGGAGTCAAGAATGATCGGCCCAGAAAAACGCGAATTTAGTTCTGATCATTGCAGTCATCCTCTATTTTTCCTGGTGATAGCTTTTAATATCGGTCAGAGGCAACCATTCAGCCATGGAGCTGGATCTTTGCATTAAAGGCAGAAGAAGCGTGAGAAGCTACCTGGACCGGACTGTTCCCAAAGAGGTCATCGACCGGTTGCTTGATGCTGCCGTATGGGCCCCCTCGGGAATGAACATGCAGCCCTGGAGGTTCACAGTCATCCAGGACCGGGAGGTCATGGATAGCCTCTCTCGGAAGACGGGGGAGCTGGTGATGAAGAGCATGCCCCTCCCAGAAGAGCTCAAAAAAGCATTCAAGTCGGGTCAGGATGTGGTCTTCTATGGCGCACCTCTGCTTATTCTCATCAGCGTCCCGAAGAATCCCGATTGGCGGACGGTGAACCTCTTAGACTGCGGCCTGGCGGCCCAGAACATGTTCCTCGCTGCCTACCAGGAGGGACTGGGAAGCTGCTTCATAGGATTTGCCACGGTCTTAAACCAGGTCCCGGAAGTTCTGGCCGGGATCGGGATACCCGAGGACCACGAGCTGATAGCCCCGCTGATCTTCGGCTATCCAAGGGAGGTCCCGGAGGCAAAGCCAAGGGCGGTGAAGGTGCTCAGATGGATCTGATGCGCCGCTCATAAACTTTTTTTTCTGAAGGTGCATAATCAGCGCTAATTTCCAAGCTCTTCTGCTTTAGAGAATGCCTCTTTGGCCTCACTGTTCCGATCGAGCTTCTTGAGAGCGTATCCCATGCGTTTCCAGGCATTGGCGTTTTGCGGCTCTATCCGGGTGGCCTGATCGTAAGCGGCAATGGCGTCACGATACATCCCAAGCTCGTGAAGGGCAGAGCCTTTATTGATCCAGGCATCGGCATAGTTCGGATCCATCTTCAGGGCCATGTCGAAGGATTTCAAGGCATCATCATACTCATGCATGTGGAAGGATTCAGCCCCTCTAGCGAGCCAGTCCTCTCGGGTCACCTGTCCCAGGGAAGCCCTTTCCATTAACTCTTTCTTCTCTTTTGAACGCTTCTCATCCGCCAGGGCGCTTATTATGGTGATCAGGCCAAAGACGATTGCGAATAACGATATGCGGTAGGCACCTCTTTCAATTGCATGGCTATTATTGTATATGTTGATCGCCACACCGACAAGAAAGATCACAGCGCCGGAAATCACTTTCTGATTCATAGCTCTAACTGGTGTGATATTCATATTAATAAATTTCTTTGGTCTAATTTCTCAATTAATCATTGGACAAGCGGAATTCAGAAGGCCACGTTAATTATAAAATTATATCAGAATTTATGATCGGTCACAGCAGTCTAAGCAGTTCGGAGAGGCTGTGCACGCATTCACCATCTTCCGGCCTGCATTGGCCCCAATTTCGCTTCAGTATCGCCCTCCAGCCATAGCTCCGAGCGGCCAGGATGTGGTCATACTCCTCGGTCACAAAGATGGTGCTGCTTCCTGCCCTCATCAGACCACTCTTTTCCAGGGCCAGGTCGAAGATCTGCTTGTCCGGCTTCTTTATACACTCGGGGTGCTCAGAGGAGAAGACGATCAAGTCGGAGTCGATAAATGAGGCGATGCTGCATTCCTCCAAAAAGGAGTGCACCTCGTCAACGGTCACCCCTTCAGACAGGTTGGAGATCACTCCCAGCCGGTAGCCCCGCTCACGCAGCGCCTTCAGAGTATCCAGTGCATCGCTATAGAGATGGTACTGCTCGTTTATCTTCCCAAGCAGGGTAAGGGTCAGGTCAAAGAAGATCGCAGGGCGCAGGGAATTGACGGAGATGGTATCAACCGGAGAGCAATATTATGCAGGGGTATATATGAATGTTTTCAGGGGAGGGTTAAACGGTCAGCCCAGACTCTCTAAAACAGCCATGATCATGCCTTAGAGATTGACGGGAGATAATTTGCGCAATTTCCAAAAGCAGTATCTGAAATTGGCCAACATTTGATGGCTATTTTTAGGTTGCGCAGGTGGAAAATTGGATACTCTATCTCCCGTCAACGACTTAGCCTACATGCCCAGGCGCTCTTTTATCTCTTTAACATCCACCTGCATCTGTCTGAACTGCATTACATAGCCGGGAATGTCTTCTCGCATGCCACTGGTATCTTCTTGATTTTGTCGGTATTCTCTTGCACGGCCATTAGGATTGGAATCGCCTTATTCATCTGAGATGCCGTGTTTATCGATGCAAATTGCCATAAAGGCATGACGTCGCCGTTGAAGTCCTCTGATCGCACATTATCCGCTTTGGCGAGTGCAGGTCGCACCAAAATAGCCGAGTTGTGGAATTTCATGATTCTCTGCTCGTCGCCTTCGACCAGGGCTATAACTGCCTGTTGTCCATCATCATCGTCATTGTAGACCTCAAAACCTCGAAGAGCCAGGCGCATGGCTATCTCAGCAAGGCAGGGTCTATAGCCCACATCATGCACCTTGGGGCCGGTTATAGTGATCTTCAGTTTCATGCCATCCCTGATATGTGTTCGTTGTGCTATTTGGTTATTGCTCTCCTTCCCAGATCTCTTCCATCTTTCGCCTTCCCATTCAAAGATACGCAAACGGGTAACGCTATAATCTATTTGTATTCAGCGAGATTGAAATAAAACTGGACATTAAATTATCCATTAGATCAAATGGCAGGCACGCCGGCGGTTGCCCCCCGGCTTGTGCGCCAGTTTTTCCCGCGGCCTCCTCCTCCCCTTATACCTATAAGCGATAGTTACCCGCAGTGGGTCTGCTCCCTTCCGGGCCTGAACCGGTTCCTGCAATTATGGTACATGGATCATTCCTCAGAAGGACCCATGGACCGGTGCCATCCCTACAGGACGGAGAATCATAGTTGGCCGCTGGACTGAACGCACAGCGCCCGAGGTCTTCCGTCAGCTTCGCCCCCCGCGTATCGACGATTTCGGGTTATAGGTGACGCCGAACCACCCGGACTGCCCGCCACTTTTAACATTGAGGTGTACAGCTAATAAAGCTAACGCAAAAAGAGGTGGAAAATATGGTAG
Source organism: Methanotrichaceae archaeon (assembly GCA_963813075.1). GTDB lineage: Archaea > Halobacteriota > Methanosarcinia > Methanotrichales > Methanotrichaceae > Methanothrix. The sequence continues at coordinate 104,719 of CAWEXU010000005.1, read as the reverse complement.
ATGACCTGGATGCAATTATGGGTTTCATTATGGGAAACAAGCAGCGGGAAAGGGTTGTTCAGATCCTGGGCTCCAAGGGGAAGATGGAGTCAGACAAGGTGGCCAAGTTCACCCATGTCCCCGCCCCGTCGGTCAAGAAGATCCTGGCGGAGATGGCAGAGCGGGATCTGGTCTCCGAAGAGAACGGCATCTGGGGCCTGACCGAGGCGGGAGCGGAGATAGAAAAAGAGATGAAGAAAAGAGGCTGAAGGTCCTATCGTCCGGCGGAGGCGATCCAGAAGCTGCGGCTCAACCCATTATCACCTCTGGACCGCCCCACCCTCAAGCACTTATGGCGGATGACATCGGCCCGATAGTCCGCCTTTTGCCATCTGGTCGCCCATCTATTTTCTCGCTTTACCCCGGGCTTGTGGCCGATCCTCAGGAACCACTGCTCATGAACCTAATAGCCTTCCTCCCGCAGCAGATAGTCCAGCTTCTCAGTGCAGTTCCAGGTTAAGATCAGCTGGGCCAGGCCGATGGCATTGACGTACTCCTCCCGCCGGTCGCTTATCAAGCCGTCCGTTCCCAGGGACTGGCCAAGCTTCTTTTCCAGCTCTGCAATCATGGACTGATGAATCTCCCCGTCCATGGTCATGATCCCCACCCTCTTTCCGTAGTAGTCGTCCCGCTGAAACTCTATGGAGAACTCGTGCTCCGAGCGGCGCAGGATCTTGGAGAGATCGATGTTCATCCCCACCTCAGAGACCGGATGCTCCATGATCTCCATGATCAGCCGCACCGAGTACCAGTCCAGGTTGGGCTGGGAATCAAGAAGTGAGGGATGAAAGCGGGAGTCCTGGATCTTGATCACAATCTCGGCATAGATCTTCTGGATGTCCACATAGAGCTTGTAGTCCGGCTCGCGCTGCAGGATCTCCGCCATCACCTGCCCCGCCTCATAGCCCCGATCGCCCACATCCCTCCTGATCTTCCACAGCCTCTTGACCGAGCGGGAGGGGTCGACGAATATCTTGAAGTCGATCTGGCCTCTCAGCCTTTCGGTGTAGAGGGGATGAAGGCCCTCAACGATTATCACCGGCGCCGGTCCGAAGGGCACCGTCCCCGCGATCTCTCCCGTGCTGTGATCATAAACGGGCTTATTGATCCTCTCCCCTCGCCGCAAGGCCTCCAGGTGCTCTGCCAGAAGATCGAACTGATTGGCCTCGGGATGGAGGGGAGTGATGTTTCTCTCCTTCCTCTCTTTTCGGTCCAGTGAGTGGTAGTCGTCCATGGAGAAGGTGGCCACCATATCCTCCCCCAGGATCCTTCTGATTCCCCGGGAGATGGTGGTCTTGCCCGAGCCGCTGTCTCCTGCTATGCCAAAGACGAATACCCGTCCCGATTCCCTGATTCTGTCCTTGAGCGATTTCATGAGAACACTGCCTTCAGGCATGTAATTGAGCCGCGGAATAGATCAATGTATGTGTGCAGTATCAGAGCAGCAGCTGTGCAAACGATATCATTATGATCAATTGCAGGACGGTCGAAAGAGACCGGCATGAAGCTCTTGGTATTCCTGACCCTCCGCGCCCCCTGTTATCAGGGCAACGCCGCTAATCCTGAATCGATCTCAATAGCCTTATCAAATGCCGCCTTACCCTGGGGATCATGGGATTAACTTTGCGGATATAGATGAGGAATGAGCAACATGCTGGAGCAGGCAGATTGATGCCTGCCCCTCTCTCTGCCATACGCGGCAGCCCGCAACCTGTATATCTGCAAGATACCAAATCGATCTTAATGACTGAAGACCGCTTAATGATCTTTATTGACGGCCAAAACCTGATGGGTGGAGCACGCAAGCTCCATGTACAGATTGATTGCGTTAAGCTTAGAGATGTATTAGCAGAAGGGCGTAAACTAAAAAGAGTGTACTATTACAACTCGATACCACCTAACCCAAACAATGATATTGAATTAAAAAAGGCGATAGACAAAGAGATGGGCTATTATCATTATTTAGAATATTCCGGATTTAAGAATTCGATAATACCTCTGAGAAAAAGGAAATTCGAATTCAAATGTGAAAATTGCGGAGAGACTACCACTATCGAAAGAGATGTAGAAAAAGGCGTAGACGTCGCCTTAGTGTCTGACATGCTATCTCTGGCAACAACCGGAGCTTACGACGTAGCCACAATCGTATCCGGCGATCTGGATTACCACAAAGCAATAGACGAAATTCAAAGACGTGGATTAATCGTGGAAATTGCGTACTTCAGAAGTCAGGGCATCAGCAAAGACTTGATACGATTGGCAGATCGCTTCATTGACCTTGAGGAAATTCTAGACAAAATCGAGCGTGATAATAGGTAGTAATTAACCAGGCGGCAAGCGGTTGACCGCTGTTTTCGAGGGGATAAAGTCCCCGCCGCCTGTGAGCTATTAACAACATATACTAAGTATCCGCCTGGTAAAAGCTTTTCGGTGTATTCGGCCCATTAACGAGCTAACTTAGGGGGAAGATAGAGGCATGAAGCAAAAAGGGAGCGACGGCGGGATGCAGGCAGCAAAAGACCCCAGGGGGTGACACTGATTACAGACTCTATGAGGTCTGCCTTTGATGATCCAGGCATTTGCATGTTTTGGATCAATCTCAATGGCCTTATCAAAAGCCGCTATTGCATCATCATACTTGCCCTGATATCCGAGAGCTATGCCTTTATCATTCCATTCATCAGCAGTCTGCTGCCCAGTAGCGGATACAACAGGCGCTGTAAGTATCAGCAATGAGCCGAGCGCCTTAGCACCCACCGAAAACACCTCTCAATCACTTGCTCTGCTTTTCCGCCACCAGGTCCTCAAAGTCCCGCGTCTCGTCGATGTCCTCCAGCTCCCTCTTCTCGATCAGCGCAGTCTCCTCGATGCACTCCAGCTTGGTCTCCCCGTCCACTATCACCACCGACTTGGTGCGGGCGACGGAGGAGAGGCTGCTCATCAGCCGGGCCTTCTTGACTATGCTCTGGGAGAACTTGCCAACACCGGTGAGGACCACCAGGTTTCCCTCCCTGCTTATGGCATTGAAGGGCGCCTGGGCGGTGGGGACCACCTCAAAGCCGATCTCAAGGAGCAGGCGGAGGATGTTGTCCGTCACCGGCCCCTTCACCTCTGCCTTCTCCTCTGCCACCACCTCGCTCTGGAAGGGATCGACCGGCTCGATCAACTCCTCATTGAAGATCTCCTCCAGCTTCAGGGCCACATCCACCGAGGTGTCCATGTCCTCTGCCTCGTACTTGCTGATAGTCCGGCGGGAGACGCCTAGATCTGTGGCCAGGGCCCCCAAAGATATGCCTCGAGCCAACCGGATCTGCCTCATCCTGCCCCCATCGATGCGCACATAAAGGCCGCCGTGCGCCGCATAGACCAGTGGCAATGCCCCCTCCAAGAGGCAGTCTGCCAGAGTGAACAGGCTGAGGGTGGGAATGCCATAGCGGAAGTAGACCGCCCCCCTCTCCAGGTACTGGTCGCGGGTCTTCTCTCCCACCAGTATAGGGCTGCCTAAGAGGTGCTTGGCCAGACGCCTGATCTCCAGAGCCGTGCGCTCATTCAGGCCATCGATATTGGAGAGGATCTTCAGGAACAGGAACTGATCTCCTCTTCTGGCTGCCAGGTCGAAGCTCCTGGGACGGAGATAGCAGCGGTCAGAGGTACTGAATCCTGCCTCTCTCAAAACCTCCTCCACCTGGGTGGCGAGAAGCTCCTTATCCATCATTATATATGTCCGTTTGACCGCTATTTAAGCTTGACCATGTTCATTGGAATAGATGATACCGATTCTGAGAGGGGCCTGTGCACCACCTATCTGGCCGGGGTGCTCATGGAGAGGCTCGTTCCCTGGGGAGAGATCTGTGGCCTGCCCAGGCTCATCCGCCTCAACCCCTGCGCCCGCTACAAGACCCGGGGCAATGCCGCCCTCGCCTTCTGCTTCAAAAGCAGCCGGCCGGATATGGTGAAAAAGATCGCCCTCAAAACACTGTTGGAGCTTTCCGACTTTTCCGGGGCCAACACCAATCCCGGCCTGGTGATCGCGGAGGAGGTGACGGAGAGGATGAGGGCCTTCTACCGCTCTGCAGTCACTCAAATCCTCCAGATAGACGACGCGCGGTCCCTTCTGGAGGAAGAGGGGATATGGTACCGGGGCTTCAAGAAGGGTAGGGGTCTGATCGGCGCTCTGGCTGCCGTGGGGGCGGACGGGCCCGACTGGACCTATGAGCTGATAGCTTACCGGGAAAGAAAGCGCTGGGGCACGCCCAGGTTCATAGATCCCGCCACCGTATGGGAGGCGGACAGGCTCACCTATCCATTGACCTGGGATACGGTGGACCATCATAACCAGAGGGTGGTCTTCGCCCCCCATTCCGCGGATCCCGTCCTCTTCGGCATAAGGGGCTCGGATCCCGTGGCCATCAGAAGGGCATTCGAGACCATAACATCTGAGCCGGTGGAGAGGTATGTCCTCTATCAGACCAACCAGGGCACAGATGCCCATATCCTGGACGGCCAGATATGCCAGGCAAAGGATAGCCAGAGCTACCGGCTGCACGGTTTCCTCGCCGGGCCGGCCAGGGCGATCGCGGGAGGACACCTGTTCCTGACCCTTCAGAGTGAGCAGAGCGAGAGGGAGGGACTGAGCAAAGAGGGCAGGATAGAGTGCGCAGCCTTCGAGCCCACCAAGAACTTCCGCAACATCATTAAAAATCTCCGGTCAGGAGATGAGCTGGAGGTCTATGGCTCAGTCAGGGATGGAACCCTGAACCTGGAGAAGATCAACGTCCTCCATCTTGCTACGGAATGGGTTCAGGCTGCGCCATTGTGCCCTCAATGCCAGAGACGAATGGAGTCCGCGGGCAAGGGCCAGGGCTACCGCTGCCGCCGCTGCAAGACCAGGTCACCCTCTCGCGAAATGGAGAATCGGGCCCGCGAGCTGGAGACGGGCTTCTATGAGGTGCCGCCCTGCGCTCGCCGCCATCTCTCCATGCCTTTAGTGCGCCTGAGAGAAAGCAGCCAATTGGTCCACCCCAGCCGCTAGACCACTCCAATTGCGAAAAACATTGCCGGGAGAAATAGAGGAGAAAAAAAGGGAAATAGGAAACAAGAAAAAGAGGAAACAAGAAAAAGAGAAAAACAAGAGGTGGCCCCTCGGCCACCAAATCCAGATGCTTTATTTCTTGAAGGCGCCTTCCAGGGGCGGGATGACCTGCTTTTTCCTGGAGAGGACCTTTTCCTTGTAGATGGAGTTATTCTGGATCTTGCCGCCGAAAGCCTTCTCAAATCCTGCCGCTGCCTGGGCATTTCCTACGAAGAGAATGTCGCTTGCCTCTTTCATTACATCGGTAAGCATGAGAACGATCATGTCCAGCTTTTCCGCATCCTTCATCTTATTCATCTCTTCCAGGATTGCCGCCCTCTTGGGCTCCAGGTCCTTAAGATCCATGACCTCGATCTGGCCCACGCCGGACTTTATGCCGGAGAAGTCGAACTTCTTGAAGTCTCCCAGGAGAATATCCTTGGCAGACTTGGATGAGACATCGCTCTTGGCTTTAAGCAGCTCCATGCCGAAATTCATCGGATCGACGCCCGCAATTTTAGCCAGCTTCTCCACCGCGGCCTTGTCGCGAGGAGTGCAGGTGGGTGACTTGAAGAGGACGGTGTCAGAGAGGATGGCGGACATCATCAGGCCAGCCATCTCCTTGCTGATCGGCACATTATTCTTCTCATAGAGGTTCGCGATGATGCCGCCAGTCGCGCCCACCGGCTCATTCAGGAAGAATATGGGCTTTCCGGTGGCCAGGCCGCCGATCTTGTGGTGGTCCACGATCTCCACAATGTTCTCCATATTGAGATTGTCCACCGCCTGACCCATCTCATTATGGTCTACCAGGATCACCAACTTGTCTGTGGCGTCGGTGAGCTTCTCCGGGTATGGGACCTTGAAGTAGTCCAGCAGGAACTTGGTTTCGGCATTTATGTCCCCTGCGGCAGCAGGTACAGCTTCCTTCATTCCCATGGCGTTCTTCAGGTTGGCATAGGTTATGGCAGATGTCACAGAATCGGTATCAGGACTCTTGTGCCCGATTACATAGATCTTGTCGGTCAAACAAAGCACCTCAGCATTGTTAATGTAGAACATCAACTTAAAGCTTACTGGCAGCATAACCACTTTATGATTTGATTATTATATCGCAAATGGATAACTTTATTAATCTGGAATACATTCTTTATTCGTCCCTTTCGAGGGCTGGCACGAGCTTAGAATATGTTCTGCTGTGAGTGCCGGTGCAGGATAGGGACTACAGGCCGCGTTGATAGGTCCTTATGGTAGGATATTGACTAATGTCTACCTATGACCATGAGACAACCCAAATGCGGTACAGACGCCCGTTGCGAGGGTTGCTGGCCTGACTGCGGATACCCAGCGGATGACGTGCCAGAGTTAGTATCGGGCGACAATTTAATCTCTCTATTCTTGCCTTCTTGAAAGCTGTGAAGGGCCAACTCATTACCATAGAGGGAATCGACGGCTCGGGAAAGAGCACTGCTATTCGCCATATCGCGAAAAGACTGAAGGCGCTCCTTCCAGGGCGCAGGCTCCTTCTCACCGCTGAGCCTTCAGATAGCGGTGCCGGGAGGATATTGAGGTCTCAGATATTGAAATCTACGGCTGCTATGCCCCAGCCTGCCGAGCACATGGAGGAGCTCTTCCTTTTCATGGCAGACCATGCCCACCACCTCACCCAGACCATAATCCCATCTCTAGAGGAGGGGGCCATTGTCTTATGCGACCGGTACGCTGACTCCACTGCGGCCTATCAGGGAGTGACACTGCAGGGAATAGTTCCCGATCCGGTGCAGTGGATCAGAGAGATATACCGACCGTGGAACCTCACTCCGGACAGGACCCTCCTTTTCCTTCTGGACCCGGAGATATCCCTGCAAAGGATCAGCTCCCGTCCGGGAAAAGAGAAGTTCGAGCGGCTGGAGTTCCTCCGCCAGGTGGACGGCAACTTTCGCCGACTGGCCTCAATAGAGCCGGAGCGTTTTGTTACAGTGGATGCCGGCATGGGGGTGGAGGAGGTTGCAAAGAGAGCGGTCTCATCCATACTGGATATCCTGCCCTAAACCGGTCCTGCCAGGCGGCACAGGAAAATCCCCTTTTACATTTTGAGAGATTACGGATCAGATAGTGCGAAATCGATCAGCCTCTTCGCCCAGGCCAGCTTCTTTCTTTTGCGGGGGGTTACGCTCTCGTCCTCGAAGTCAAAGCCGACCAGCTTAATTGATGACGCCCCAAGCTCTTTCGCCAGGAATACCGACCGATCTCCGTCTGTGAATCCTCCGAAGTTGTAAAGGCCTGCAGGAGGCCGGCACTGGCAGGTGCCGATGATATTATCAAGCTGGGGTACATACCTTTTGAGAGCATCCAGGTTATCGCCGTGAGCATGAACGACGATGATCGCCCCCCTCTGGCAGGCCTCATAGATAGCAGGAAATGGGCCGTCAAGGTCTGAGACCACAATATCCGGTACTATACCCTTTTTCAGCATGACAGCCGCTGCCCCGTCCGCAGCGATGAGGGCGGCATCAAGCGGTGGCAGCATATCCACCTCATGGTCAAGAGAGGGCGCATTGCCAAATACCACTGCCTCTCTCCCACCTACCCCTTCCTGTGCAATGGCCAGGAAATTGCGGCGGCCCTGCAGAAGATTTTCCAGAAGCAGGGCTCCCTCTTCGTCCCTGGAGGAGGAGAAGCCGAAGTCCTGCAAGATCTGATTATAGATTGGCTCCCACGTCGCGAACTGCATAGGTTATCCAGGCAATGCAGGATTAATAATGCCTTTGATTAAAAATAAAAAATAGAAGGGAGACTGTCTCCCTCATCTCTCAACTAATAAACTCTCGGGAACTGGGCCTGGGTTGGTGCCTTGAAGCAGGTGCAATCGAATACACCGGTTGCAGACTTGAAAGCCTTCTTGTCCATGGCATTCATGGATTCAAAGCCGCCGAAGCAGCAGGGCAGCCAGTCTTCTGACTTCTGGACCAGGTGGTATGGCACCTCGAGGGTCATGTTCTTCTCAATGTGGTAGGTTCCCCAGTAGTCCTCATCGATCTCGATAGCAGGGTTCCTCCAGGCGGACTTCTTGTTAGCAATGCCGAAGGAGACGTCCACATAATCATCGCTGACATAGGTGTCTGCTGCCTGCAGCACTCCAATATGGGCTTTGCCGTCGGTCACGTCCTCATTTATTGTCATCTGGGTATAGGCATTGCCTATGGTCTCTGGATCGTAGGTGTAGTTGTAGACGTCTTTGGCCACGACGTTCAATTCCTTGTCCAGGGCATGGGCATACTCGACCTCATGATGCATGCTGGTGCCAGAGAGGTGGTTCTTTATCCAGGTCTTCTCTTTGAGCAGGGAGCTGTAGTCCAGGGGGTTTGCCGCATAATATCCATTTCCGACGGCAATTCTCATGGGTGCATAGACCATGGAGACATCCTCTTTGAACTCGATGCAGTTCAAGGTGTAGTCATTGTAGTCGGAGTAGGTATTATGGGTCATCTTATCCATATCTTGCAAGGTCAAAAGAGCCTCGCTGTTCAAGGAACCGCTACCGTGGGCATAGTTCTTGACTGCGGAATTTCCTGCCCGGGCATAGATATAGGTCATGAAATAGCCGTTACCCTGAACGCTCTGCTCGAAATTGAAGGTGGTGTTCTTCTCCACATATGCGTTGGGGTATTTCATTGTCGCTGGTTCAACTATCTCTCCTGCCAGTGAAATCCCTGTAAAAGCAATCAAAACCATTGCTGCCAACAGTGCTAATATAGCCTTATTCAGATCAATCCCTCCATCTAAGCGAATATCGCCATTTTCATTAAGTGATCCTTCTTTTCTTTAGGTCAACTCACCTATTTTAATCTGTTGATCGCCTTTTATAAATATGAAATGGATTTTCCCCTTGCGGCAAGCATATTATGAATAAATTCATAAGATTTTTATAAAATTTTTAAAACTTTAAAAGATTTTATTTGAGGTCGGACATACCGAATAGATATCAGCGCAGATAAGCACCCCTGCTGAAAGCAGTGTAGTTATGGGTCAATCGTTAAAGAGCCCTTTAAAAATAATTGGTTTAATCCCGATCTGAATCCCGTTTTGGCCGGTTAGATCACTTTAGCATACCAAAAGGTTAATACGTAAAGGGTTTCTCGATAGGTCTTTAGTATGTTCGCTCCTATTGATCTTATGGAATGGCCATTTTTTGATCTTACCTAACAGGGCAATACCATTGGATCAATAAATTGAGCATATAAAAAACCCATATGTATCGCGCCATAGAAAAGCGCTTCGCCACCCTGGCGAAGGATTCCCGGGTTTTTTGGTTCCGGAGCGGGACCAAACCCCAGCCGCGGGCTGGAACAGGAGGATAAACGGGGGATGCTGGCAGAACTAGAAGATAAAAGAGGCAAACTCAGGCAGGAGTCCCTTGCCTTTAAGGATAGACGCAGCCAATTAAACGCAGAGGCGAGCAAGTGGGCCGCCAAGAGAAATGAGCTGAACAAGGGCACCAAGGAATTGATCGATAAGGCCCAGGAGCTCAAGAAGCTGCGAGATGAGAACAACAAGAATGTGGCTGAATCCAAGAAGCACAGGGACGAGTTCAACGAGAAGACCAATCAGCTCTACGCCAGGATAGACGATATCCGCAAGAAGTACAACCTTACCGGTGATCGATCGATAAGAGACTTGCGCCGGGAGATAGATCACCTGGAATTTAGGCAGCAGACTGAGGTCTTGAGCCCGGACAAAGAAAAACAACTGGTGGACAAGATCGCCTCCCTGCATGCGGAGTTCAGGAGCCGTAAAGAGCAGCTTGAGAAGAACGACGAGCTGAGAAAGCTTCTGGATGAGGCCCAGGCATTGAGGGATGAGGCATCCAAGCACCACGATGAAGTCACACGATATGCAGAGCTGGCCCAGGAATATCATGATCAGATGATCGCCACCTTCAAGGACGCCGATCAGACCCGTGCGGAAGCAGACGCTGCCCACAAGGAGTTTGTGAAGGCCCAGGAGGCTGCAGATGAGCAGCATAAGGAGTTCATCCGCACCCAGCGCGAGGTTCGCGACTTCGAGAAGGTCATCATGGGCTTGAAGAAGAAGAATAAGGATATCAAAGAGGATCGCGCCAAAGAGGTTGCCAAGCGCGAGGCAGAAGAGATCCTTACTCACTTCCGGCAGGGCGAGAAGCTCGACACGGCAGATCTGCTCAGATTGCAGCGTGCCGGCCTGGTCTGAAAGGCTAAAATTTACACCTAATTGGGCAGAGAATACTGCCCTCCTCAGATTTTAGCATTTTTAGACGCTTTTAATTCATTTTGTCACATATATTTCTATGATCTTTGCGTAAATCGATTGCAAGACCGCAAGCTTTTAGAGCACCGGATCTGATTTTGCAGAGATGAATGAAATCCGCCTCCTCTTCGGACGGCCTGCCATCCCAGATAAAAGGGAGCTCATTTCGGCAATAAAAAATCTGCAACTTCAATATGGCTGTATTGTACAGGCCCTGGATGCAGATAAAGTGGTTAGCACCAGGCACCTTCTCTTTGCCACGGAAAAGGCCATGTCTGCCTTCTCTCAGAAGAGAAACATCGCCAATGATGCCGGCATGGAGATAATGAGATATGCTTCCGGAGAGAGGCAGATCGAAAGGGCCCTTAATATGGGCGTATCAGATAGGACAGAGCGCATAGCCCTGATCCTTACCAGCCGGGGCAGCGAGTGTTCCTGGCCGGGTGAAAGAGAGCTATCCAGACTCCTCAAGCCGGATGGACTTGGCTGCTCCTGCCGATATGAAGCGGTGAAAGAGGCTTTTAATATCTCTTCTGCAGAGCTTGAAGCGGTGGGCGAGGACAGGATCGAGGACCTGGTTATCGAGAGAGTGGCCCTGGCGGATACATACCGCTGAATTGTTAAGATAAAGGATGAGTTCTACAATGAAGGAAGAATTCTACACCCAGAAGCGGTGGCTTAACTGGATGAACAAGGTGAAGGAAAGCAACTTCAAGCTCACAGAGTCCGATGACAAGAACTCGGGAGCGGTCTTCATCTACATAATGGACGATGTGGTTTTAGCCTGTCTGAAGGTTATAGCCCGCTCTGAAAGAGAGATCATAACTACTGATGAGGCCCTGGACGAAATCGAGTCCATCCGTTCAATAGTCTTCCAGGAGCACGAATCCCTGGGAGAGGATGCTGATCTGATGATAGAATCCCTCAAGACCTCCCTTGCGGCGGTGTTCGTCTCCAGCCAGCGCTATATCACCGGAAGCTTCGATCAGGAGAGCCCGATTGAGGAGCTGGTGGCAAGGGCGGTAGCGGCAGAGGAGAAGGAGGACCTGGACCAGGCCTTCGATCTGCTCAGCCAGGTAGGGGCCAGGGTGGTCAGCGGGGAGAGCCTTCCTGAGATCGGCGAATTGCCCTACTGCATGACTGCCGAGCTGATGGACGGCATTGATGCCATCTCCGCAGCCATGATCGGCGATGATAGCTACAAAGATGAGGACGGATCGGAGGATACCGGAGAGGGTGACTAGCCCTATCCTTAAAAAAAACGTTTAGCGGAGCCTGGTTGTAACCTCGCATCCATTTTCCAGAATCAGGACCGTATGCTCCGCCTGGGAGACCAGTGCCCCCTCGACCTCCCAAAGAACCGGATATCCGTGCACAGCCCCGCTCCGCACGAGATGCATCAATGAGTACTCCGCCCGTTCCCCTTTCAACCACCGTCTGGCGAAGGGAAGGGTTTTGTAGCTCTCCATTATCTCCTTCATCAGCGCTCTGGCCGCGGGGAGCCTCTGGGGCCGCGGGCCGGAAAATCCATAGATCTCGGTGATGGGCGCCTCGCTGATTCTCCCTGAGCCATTGGTGGCGAAGGGCTCGATGGCAATGACATCCCCTTCCTTTAGGGTTACCCCTTTATCCATGCCCCTGTTCGGCACCGCTGGCAGGTCATGAGCAGTATAACGGGAGAGTCCGTGCCCGGTCAGATTGTACACCGGCTTGTACCCGTAGCCAACTATGGCATCCTCTATTGCTTTGCCAATATCAGCCGTGCTCACCCCTGGCCCTACCAGCTCCAGGGCGGCATCAAGGCCCGCCTGAGCAGCGAGGACCAGATCCTCGTGGCCGCCGAGATCTATGGTGATGGCGGCATCGGCTATGTAGCCGTCCACATGCACTCCCACATCCAGCTTTACCATATTCTCGGCAAAGACGCTCTCGTCCTTTGGCGAGGGAGTATAATGAGCTGCGCTCCGGTCTAAAGATATGTTGCAGGGAAATGCAGGCAGTCCGCCTTTTGACCTTATGGCCTCCTCCACGAACTCGCCCACCTCCAGCAGGGGCACCCCTACATCTACCCTCGGCCTTGCCTCTTCCAGCACTTCGGCCAGAATCCGTCCGGCCTTCCGATAATTATCTAGAATTTCTGCGTCCATCATTATCACCAAATCTCTAATCCTTTTTTCAGAGGACGAGGTCTTTTTCAAAGCGGGTGAGGTTCTGGCATCCTCTATCCCTCACCACCACCAGGTCCTCCAGCCGAACTCCGCCGATATCCGGATAGTACAGGCCCGGCTCCACCGTTACCACCTGTGAGCTTTTCAGCCTCTCCCCGTATTCGCCCAGGGAGGGCTGCTCATGCACATCCAGGCCCACGCCGTGGCCGGTGGAATGGGTGAAACCGCAGCCATCCCTTTCCGGATAGCCCATTTCCAGGAAAACGTCGGATACAATGGAATGGACCTCCTCTCCAGATATGCCGTTCCGAATGGCACCGATCCCTGCCTCCTGGGCGGCAAGAACGGAATCGTAGAGCTCTTTCACCTCTAAAGGGGGCTCACCTCGCAGGACGGTGCGGGTCATATCTGCATAGTAGCGGTGAGTCTTGGAACGGGGAAAGATGTCGATGACAATGGGAGAGTTGGCGGGCAGAGGACCGGTCCCTCGCGCATGGGGATCGGCAGCCTGGGTCCCGCCGGCGACGATGGTGTCTGCCGCCTCGCAGCCATCCTCCAGGAGGGAGATATCAATAGCCGATCGCACCTGCTCAGAGGTGATGGGCTGGCCCTGGCGGCAGAGGACATCCCCCCGCGGTTCAGAGCTGGCGATAAGATCCACTGCCCGCCTCATCGCCCTCTCGCAGGCCCTCTGGGCAGAGGCGATGCACTCGATCTCCTGGGGGCTCTTGGTTGCCCTTGCCTTCCGGACCGGGCTCTCCAGGACCTGAATATCGAAATGCCGGGATAAAGGCTGGAATATCCCTGTGGGAAAGCTGTATGCCACGCCCAGGCGCAATATGCCGTGATCCCTCAGAAAATCCTTCAGCACCTCTGAATAGGCCTCTTCCGGTTTAGTGCAGCTCTTCAGCTTTTCCATTATATGGTAGTCCTGGGTGCTTAGAACCTCATCTGCACAGGATTCCTTTTTTGCTCTGCCCTTCTCCATAGAGGAGACGAGAATCGCAGTCTTCTCCTGAAAGAGGATGGCGAACCTGTCCCCAGCGAGAAAATGGGAGAGGTAATACATATCCGAGTTGCATATGCTGTCTCCCACAAAGAGAAAGCCGTCAACGTTTGATGAATCGAGAAAAGTCAAAATATCCGATGACACGAAGGGCTACCTGCGAATGGCTGAGGTCAGCTCAAAGATAAATGAGGATATATCCTTGCTCTTCTCCACAGCTGTGCCCGTCACTATAAGATCCGCTCCGGCGGCCACCAGCTCTGCCGCTGACGCGCCGCTTCTTATGCCTCCGCCCACAATGACCAGCACGTCGCCCAGCAGTCTCTTGGTCAGGGCCACCATGCTCGCGGGCACCGGCGAGTCCGCACCGGAACCGGCCTCCAGATAGACCAGCCTCATGCCCAGGTACTTTCCCGCCAGAGCATATGCCAGAGCAAGCTCCGGCTTCTTTCTGGGTATCAGGCGGGCATCGCCCACATAGCCCACCGTCCCTCCGGGCTCGATGATGATATAGGCCATGGGCAGAGCCTCCAGGCGGTAGCGCAGAATCAGCGGTGCTCCCAGAGCCTGGTTCTCAATGAGGTAGCTGGGTGAGCGGCTGTTGAGCAGGCTCATGAAGAAGACGGCATCGGCGTTCTCGCATAGCCCAGCTACACTTGCCGGAAAGAGAATGACCGGGAGATCGGTCACCCGCTTGATCTCGGCCACGGTCTCATGCAGGAGGGCGCCGGTCGCCCCCACCGAGCCACCCACCATGATGGCGTCCGTCCCCCCCTGGCTGGCCGCCTGGGCCATCCTCCCTGCTTCCTGGGGGCTTTGGGAATCGGGATCGATAAGGGTTAAGTGGCCTGCTCCATGCTTTTTTATGGCATCCCGCAGGTGCAGCTCAACCCTGCCCATCTCAAAGGTCATTTAAGGTCTAAGCGGTCTTGTTCTCCTTGGACTTCATCCTCAGGCCTTCGTAGCCGCATTTGCGGCAGCGGGTAGCTTTTACCGGGTTTCGCGCATTGCAGCGCATGCATATCTTGAGGTTCAAGATTCTGTTTTCTGCTTCTGGAAATCTAGCCATAATAATCAGCTCTTTCTTCGCATCTTACTCTGATATGAAACTTTGCTTATTATTAGCGCCGGGGTTGGGATTTTCCTGGCGGGTCTCTTGCGACCCGTCAATTTGAACCCAAGTGTCCCTGGAAGGGACAACAGGTCTCGAGCCTGCCGCGTTTGAACTTCCACCGGCTTTTGCCCGGCGGAATTTGTCCGCTCTGCCACCCCGGCTCAGGTTAGACTCCCTTTTGCCCATGCTTTATATCTGTTGCTCCCCTGAATGCCTCCCTCAGGAGTATGTTATGTCCCTTCGAGAAGAAGCACTAGCCTTTCATGAAGCAGCCACAGGAAAGATTGCCGTGCACAGCAAGGTGCCCTGCGCCACCAGCCGGGATTTGAGCCTGGCCTATACCCCAGGGGTGGCCGCACCCTGTCGCGAGATCGAGATGAATCCAGATGACGTCTACCGCTACACCTCCAAGGGAAATCTGGTAGCTGTGGTAACAGACGGAACTGCCGTGCTGGGTTTGGGCGACATCGGCGCTCTGGCCTCCATACCGGTGATGGAGGGCAAAGCGATACTGTTCAAGAACTTCGCGGGGATCGATGCCTTTCCCATAGCTGTCGCCTCTCAGGATCCAGAGGATATAGTGAGGACCGTGGCCATGATCGAGCCGGTCTTCGGAGGGATAAACCTGGAGGATATCAGCGCTCCCCGCTGCTTTGAGGTGGAGGAGAGGCTGAAGAAGGCCCTGAAGATCCCGGTATTTCATGATGACCAGCATGGCACGGCAGTGGTCGCCCTGGCCGCCCTGATCAATGCCCTCCACCTGGTGGGAAAAAACTTTGCGGATCTGAAGGTGGCAGTGAGCGGGGCGGGAGCAGCGGGGGTGGCCGTCACCCGGTTCCTCTTGAGCTTTGGGGCAAAGGATGTCATCCTCTGCGATAGCAGGGGGGTGATTCACAAGATCTCGACCGGACCTGAACCCCTCCAAGCAAGAGATCGCCGCCCTTACCAATCCCCGCAATGTCACAGGCAGCCTGAAAGACGCCATTCGGGGAGCGGACGTCTTTTTGGGCCTCTCTGTGGCGGGCATCGTAACCCCGGAGATGGTCAGGAGCATGGCTGGCGACGCGGTGGTATTCGCCCTGGCCAACCCAGAGCCCGAGATCATGCCCGAGCTGGCCGAGGAGGCTGGGGCAGCGGTGGTGGCCACCGGCCGCTCCGACTATCCCAATCAGGTGAACAATGTCCTGGGATTTCCGGGCATATTCCGGGGTGCATCTGGACGTGCGGGCCAGCGAGATCAATGAACAGATGAAGATGGCTGCCTCACGGGCGATAGCCGGCCTGGTGCAAAATCCCAGCCGGGAGAGCATCATCCCCTCCCCTCTGGACAGAAGAGTGGTCCCGGCAGTGGCAGAAGCGGTGGCCCGGGCGGCCATAGAGAGCGGCGTGGCCAGAGTGCCCGTGGATCCAGTCCAGGTGGGACGGAGGGCGGAGGAGATGGTAAGGAAGCTGGAGGAGAGTGTCTGCTGAAAGCTGCCGGCCAGATGGATCTGGAGAGGTGAAGGGAGGACAAGGGCTCCATTCCTTTCCCCTTCGCCCTGACCATAAGGTATCCTGGACCATCAGGTATTAACCATAGGGAATAGATAATTTGCACAGAGTGGATTTCATGAGCAGGCAGTCAAAAAAGAGAAGAGACAGCCCGGAAGTGATCAGGAAAAGGCTGGAGAACAGCCTCCCCTGGAGCCTGTCCCGCTGGTTCGCCCGCCGCATGGGGCGAAGGAAGTAGGTCGGATGCACTTTTTTTATTAATATTGAACTTTGCGCCAGCCTTTCATTTTCCTTCTGCCATCAGATATCCGACCACCGCTCCTGTTACCTCTGAGGTAGAACATCTGCCGCCCAGATCCGGCGTCTTCATCCCCGCGGCCAGCGCCCTTTTCACTGCCGCCTCGATCCGGCTCGCTGCGCGGGCATCGCCAAGCCAGCTCATCATCATGGCAGCGCTGCGTATAGCTCCTATCGGGTTGGCAATCCCCTTTCCAGCGATATCCGGCGCGCTGCCGTGGATGGGCTCGAATAAAGCGTGGGACGTCCCCAGATGTTGGCGCTGGCGCACAGGCCCAGGCTCCCCACCACCCCCGCCGCCTCGTCGCTCAGGATGTCTCCGAAGAGGTTGGTGGTGACCAGGACATCGAATCTCTTGGGGTTCCTCACCAGGTTGTAGGCGGCAGCGTCCACCAGCATATCCTCGTATGGAACCCCCCGCCGCTCCGCCACCTCCCGGCAGGTCTGGAGAAAGAGCCAGTCGCTTTTCAGCACATTGGACTTGTGGATGATGGTCAGTTGGCGGCGCTTTGCCGCCAGGTCGCAGGCCGCCTCTGCGATCCGCTCTGAACCAAGGCGGGTTATCACCCTGGTGGTGCGCGACACATCCTCCCCCACCTCTTCGATTCCGGAGTAGAGCCCCTCGGTGTTCTCCCGCACGATGATGAAATCAAGATCCTTAGACTGAAAGGGCCGGATGTTGGCATAAAGGTCCAGAGCCTTTCGCATCCTCAAGAGAACGCTCCGGTAGCCGGGGTCCGGGGGGGTGGTGATCGCCCCAAAAAGAATGCAGTCACACTCCCTGATTGTCTCCAGGTCCTCATCCCCCATGGCTTCGCCCGTTCTCTTCCAGCGGCCCAGGCCCACCTCCACCCGAACCAGATCTAGATCTGCGCCCGCGGCACGCAACACCTCCAGGGCGCTATCCACCACCTCCGGGCCGATGCCGTCCCCGGCGACTACCGCTACCCTCTTAGATCCCTGACCAGACACCTTACCGCCTCCGCTATCTCCCAGGGGCCGTCACCCCAGTGGACAACAATTCCCGGCTGGCCGCACTTGTTCGTCCTCCCCCGACGCTCGGAGCGGCAACAGCGGGTGATGAACGGCCCCTGGGGCTCGAACTCCGCCTCCCGGCAGTGCAGGGGACAGACATTGATGAATTCGTGCTCCTTTCCCGGATTATTGGCCAGAAATATCTCCCGCGATACCTCGCAGCCCACGATCCTCGGCCGCTCGTGGACCACAGGATCCGAGTCCAGCGACCTTCCCAGCCCCCCCGCCCGGCAGGGATAGTAAACTTGCGGGCAGTAGAAGCTCTCCAGGTTCAGAATCCTGGGCACGAACCTCACCATCAGGTCCCCCAGCACTCCGCACTCCTCCAGCCTCTGCAGAGCATAGATCAGCCAGGGAGGGTCAGGGGGGGAGACGTCCATGACCTCGATTTTCAGCACCTGGCCGGGATCAGGGTCCATAACGAAGGTGATGTGCTCGTCCGGGCCCTGGAAGACCACCGTGTTCGCCCTGCCCTCCCGGGTGATATCATATGCCAGATCGACCAGAAGGGTCCGGTTCCTGGTGTCCACCCTCTCCGGATAGAAAGCGATCTTTTGGCCGGAGGCGATCAGCTCCAGATCCTGAACATCTCTCATGAAGCCCGAGCCCTTGCTTTTCACTGCATAGAGGCTGGGGCCGTCCCGGCTGATCAGAAACTGGGTGGAAAAGTAGATGGGGGCGCCCCGCTCCTCCCGGTCCTTTATGCCCACATATTTGTAGCTATCTGGAAAGATCATGCCAGTCAGTCCAAACCTCTCTCCCGTCGTCGGTGGGCCACCAGTCCCCCGTCCTCCAGGATCTCCATTAGAAAGTCAGGCAGGCGAACTCCCTGATAGACTCTGTCCTTTACCCGCACCGTGCCGGCTAAAAGGTCCACCTCCACCAGATCACCCTCCCGGCAGAGGGGAGCCGCCTCGATGAGGGGGAGTCCGACGTTGATTGCGTTCCGGTAGAATATGCGGGCAAATGACCGGGCCACCACCGCCGCCACCCCCGCCTCTTTCAGTGCCACTGGTGCCTGCTCGCGAGACGAGCCGCTGCCGAAGTTTTCCCCGGCCACAATTATGTCTCCCTTCCCGACACGGGATGCAAATTGAGGGTCTATGCCCTCCATGACATGCTCCGCCCAAAGATGGCGGTCTCGCGTCCGCAGGTACCTTCCCGGTATGATCACATCCGTGTCCACGTCGTCGCCGAAGATCCATGCCTTGCCCTTGATCATAGTGCTGCCCACATCCTGTAGAATATCTCCCTTATCGAAGATGATATCATACTGACCGCAGGCCTTGATAATACACTTTTCCCATCCTGCCGGCGGCAGTGGCAAACACTTTCGCCCCGCACGCCCACCCTTTTTCACCTGGCAATTATGAAAGGCCATTTATGGAGGGATTTTATTGGAGGTCTTTGTATCTTATACATACTTGTAAAAATGGATAAAAAGATTTATAGATATCATTCTTGACAGCAATGTTTTTATTCTTACACGTACTAAGTTGAGGATCATGGCAGGCATTCTCGAGCAGCTGATCTGGCCCAGGCTAAAGGGGTCAAAAATGGAGCCCAAGGCAGTCTTCGGAATCGGTCTGAACAGAAAAGCCCAGGAGCTGGAGACGGCAAAAGAGATCCTGCAGGAGGTCTTCGCCACCAGCCCGGCTGAGGTGGATGAGATGATACGGCTGCGCCTGGAGAATCGCGGTCTGCTCTGATTTTTCTGCGTCAACCCCTTCCGCCGATGCCGTCCTGCTGGCAAGTCTGAAATATCATCAGCGCCAATACAATATCATGATTCTTGGCATATCAGGCAGCCCGCGCAAGAAGGCCACAGAGCATATTTTGGGTGTGGCCCTCAAGATGCTGGAGGAGAAGGGCTACGAGACCCAGCTTTTCCCCATGCGAGGCAAGAACATCAGCCCTTGCAGGCACTGCGACTACTGCCTGAAGAACAAGGAGTGCATCGTCAAGGACGATATGTACCAGCTCTATCCCCTGATCCGGGAGGCAGAGGGCTTTGTCCTGGCCACCCCGGTCTATAACGGCAGCATGAGCGCCCAGTTGAAGATCGCCATAGACCGGACCCGGGCTACTCTGGCCGCGGAACCCAAATCGTTGCGGCATAAGCCGGGCATGGCTATAGCCATCGGGGGAGATCGCATGGGCGGCCAGGAGCTGGCGGTGCAGCAGATCCATGCCTTCTACATTCTCAACGGCATGATCCCGGTGAGCGGGGGATTTTTCGGCGCCAACCTCGGGGCAACCTTCTGGTCCCATGATACCTTAGAGGAGGCAGAAAAGGATGAAGAGGGATTCAGATCCCTGCGCAAGACCACCCGCCGCTTTGCCGAGACCCTGGAGTGGTTGAAAAGAGTCGATAAATAAAATGTCCATTTGGATGAGCTTTTAAGAGTTTCGGATTCAGGGTGACAGCCATGGCAAATAAAGGGGCAAAGAGAAAGATCGCCTGGGGAATTACGGGCAGTGGCGACCGCATCACCGAGACGGTCGAGAAGATGATAGAGCTGCAAAAGCAGTATGATGATGTGGTGGATGTAAGGGTCTTCGTATCCAAGGCAGGAGAGCAGGTGATAAAGTACTACAAGCTCTTCAATACCCTGGAGAAGCACTTCGATAAGGTCTGGGTGGAGATCAACTCCAACTCCCCCTTCCTCGCCGGCCAGCTGCAGGTGAGGCGCTATGAGTTCCTGATCATAGCTCCCACCACTTCCAACACCGTAACCAAGATCGCCCTGGGTTTGGCAGACTCACTGCTCTCCAATGCGGCCATCATGTCCCAGAAGGCATTTGTGCCCACCTATATCATGCCCTGCGACTATGCCCCCGGGATCCTGACCACCATCCTCCCCGACGGGAGCGAGATGAAGCTGAGAATCAGAAAAGAGGATGCAGAAAACGTAGATAAGCTCCGGCGCACCGAGGATGTCTATATTCTGGAAACTCCTGGTGAGATCGCCGGGGTATTTGAGAAGTACTTCTCCCGCTGATCCCATCTTAGCGACGCATTCAGGCCGGGATATTTGGCCAGAGATATCATTTCCGGGCACGACTTTAGCCTGAAATCCGCCACTTTTTTGCTACGATTCTGGGCGCTTAGGTCCACTCTTTCTTCGCTCAATGGCCGATTGTCTCGAAAGGGTTTAGTACTGACGATTACAATCCTACTATTAACACGAGAACTAAAAAAAGTAATACTGGTGATTTCATGAAGGACGTAGGCATACTCGTACTCGGGCATGGATCCAGCCTGCCATTCAACAGGGAGCTGGTGGAGTCTCTCGCCCAGATGATCGGCAAGAACAACAGCTCCGGACCGGTCAGAACCGCTTATCTCAATATGAACCAGCCAGACATTCCCGCCGGCCTGAAGAGCTTCCAGGGCACCGGTGTGAAGAAGATCATCGCTCTGCCCCTCTTCTTAGCTCATGGCGTTCACACCCGCCAGGATATACCGCATGAATTGGGCGTGGACCCGGAGAAGCGCAGAGGCGTCTTGAACATCTGGGGGGATGAGGTGGAGGTAATCTGCGCCGAGCCCCTGGGCGTGGACGAATGCATAGCAGCACTGGCGATAAAGCGGGCAGAAGAATCTTTAGAGTAGCTGTCCTGGACACCATCCACGGTGCAGAGGTCATCGCCCGGAAGATGGTCGAGAGCGGCATTCTGGCCCAGCCCCTGGAGGTGTACCATCACACCACCAGCCTTGATGCCTTCGATGAGGTGGTGGCCCCAATACACCTCTCGCCAGCCAATCCTCATCTGGTCCAGGCGAGGGGTCTTGGTAAGAGGATCATCAGCCATCATCAGGCGGTGGGTGAGCTCATGATGGGCTCGATCCCTGATGACCTGCGGAAGATCGAGGTTACAGGAACGCACAGCAAGACCACCACTGCACTTTTACTGGCCATGATCTTATCCCGGCAAAAGAGGGTCTTATCCCATACCACCCGCGGCCTGGAGATCTGGTCAGAGGGCAGACCAGAGCTCTTGAAAGAGGGGCTGAGCATCACCCCCGCCAATGTGATCCTGGCCAGAGAAGAGGCGTTGTCTCACGGGGCCGAGGCCCTGATATGCGAGATCTCTTTGGGCGGCACCGGCCTGGCTGATCTGGGGGTCTTGACCAGCTTCTCTGGCGACTACCGCATAGCCGCCGGCACCAGGTGGGCGAGCACCGCCAAGCTGCAGATGCTCTCATTAGCCCGTCGGGGCTCGAGGCTGGCGGCCAACGCGGATTGCCGGACCTCGCCAGACATCTCCTTTGCTGAAGGGGGCCGGGTTCAGGCCCTGCCGGATGAGCTGGTCTATGGAGAGGAGAGGCTGAGCCTATCTTTAGGCGAGGATCTGGATTTTGCCAGCTATCAGACGGCAATATCCGGGGCGGCTGCGGCTGCCGAGCTCCTGGGAGTGGAAAAGGAAGAGACGGCCAGGGCGCTGGAGGGATTTGGAGGCTTCTTTGGCCGGATGAAAATCGAGCGGCTGGACGGGCGGACGGTATTCGATAGCTCCAACTCCGGGCTTAAGGTAAGTGATATCGAAAGAGCCCTGGATAAGGCTCGGGGCCCCGATCTGGCTGCAGTGGTGGGAGAGGATGCCCAGACGGTCTGCGAGGGCCTGGACATACCCCTCCTGGCTGAGCTTCTCAGAGAGAGGCGTGGGGAGATCGATGAGCTGATCCTGGTGGGTGAGAGGCTCCGTCCCCTGGCGGCAGAGCTGGGGGCAAAGACGGCCCGAGACCTCGCAGAGGGGCTGAAGAAGGCAGAATTCTCTCGCCCCAAAAGGCTGCTCAGCGCAGTTAAATGTTTCAGGTGATAATAATGGCAATAATAGCAAGCGAAATGCAAAATTTGAATGTGCTTCATCCCCGGCCGAGTTCAATTGTGGCCGCTTTATACACCCTGCGCGACCTGGGGGCGGAGGTGGTCATACTGCACGGCCCGAGCGGATGCTGCTTCAAGCACGCCCGGCTGCTGGAGGAGGACGGAGTGAGGGTCCTGACCACAGCACTGGACGAAGCCGGGTTCGTCTTCGGCGGCCACAAGCCGCTGACTGCTCTTCTCAAGAAGGCGGTGGAATTGTTTCATCCCCGGCTGATGGCCATATCCGGTACCTGCAGCAGCATGATCATCGGCGATGACCTGCATCAGGCAGTTTTAGAGGCGGACCTGAATATACCGGTGCTGGAGGTGGAGGTTCATGCCGGCTACCGGGATAACACCAAGGGGGTGATCATCACTCTTGAGGCGGCAAAGGATTTGGGGATAATAGATGAGCAGGAGTTCGTCCGCCAGAAGACTCTGCTGGAGAAGGCGACCGAGGTGGAACGTCTGCAGAGGGGCGGCCAGCGCCGAGTACCTGGCTCCGGAGAGGGGCGACCTGAAGTATCAGGCGGCAGAAAGGCTGTTGGAGCTGATCCGGCAGGGGAAGCGGGGCCTGAATATCCTCAATGCCAAGAAGGAGACCGCCTATATGTTTGCGGACATCACCGCCGCGGTGGCCGAGGTGGCTGGAGGGCAGGTGGACACCCTGGCCAACCTGGACGATCAGCTCGGCCTGCCCAAGGTGAGGAGGGACGCCTTCAATGTCGCTCGCGACCTTCGGGACAGGGGCGTCCAGTTCAGCCTTATCGGAGGTCTGGACGAGTATCCGGTTACCGGGGACATCATCGCTCAGCGGGTCCAGGAGGGCAGCTACGACTTTGCCGTGGTTTCCGGTGTGCCCCATGCCCTGACCGCGTCCGCCCTGCAGGGCCTGGAGGTCTTCTCCATCACCAACGGACCCCGCCAGGTCAAGCCCCTGCGCGATCTGGGCCATCAGCATGTCATGGTGGAGATCGATCTGCACCCCAAGACCATGGGAGTGAGCTCAATTGTGGAATCGGAGTTTGGAGCCACCCTCCGGGCTATGAATAAAGCCCAGGCTGAATAGAGAGTCCAAAAGGATAAAAGAAGACAAAGCAAAGCTAGTTTATGGCTGCTCTGGACTTGAGCAGCCTCATTTAAAACATTTTGGGAAGTTCTGTGAGCAATGCGTATATGACAAAGCCAAGGGACCCAATGATTCCTATGCCGGCCATGGATATCTTGGCGATCATGTTGAACTCTTCTCTGGTGGGCTTTCGAGCCAGCTTCAGGACGCGGATGTATTCATTTATGTTGGTTGAGGGCATTGTGACCCCCAGGTCCACATCTTCCAGCTTGCTTTTCAGGTCCAGCTTATTCTTTTGATCGGGCTTCTGCCTGGCAGAGCTCTTCTTTTCCTCTTCGATATTTCCCTCGCTCATTCCCCATAAGGAATGAATTAGAGTATAAAAAAGCTTTCGATCCGGGGGAGAACGAGGCTTCTGGATCAGGGGCTAAGAAAAGGATTGCATGAAAGGCTAGCCGGCGTCTGGCCAGCCAGCAGATCTCATAACCAGATCGCGAAAGACGGCGGGCGGTGTCAAGGTTGCCGTTAAGATCGCACATTCGATCGCTGAGCTTGATGAGTGCGGCATTCTCTGAGAAGGCCGACTAATGGCGGATTCTCGACTATTCAGAATTGGATATTAGCAAGTATTCGAATCACCTTGGAAGAAGGATGCCACGACCAGGAGAATGCCGGGTTTTGCTCAAGAAAACGCTTTTGGCATTATAATTAATGATATAATGGCAAATTATGGACTATTAATAGATCAATTTGTCATTTTGTAGTAATACTTAAATATTTAGCCGGCGTAAGTTAAACCGTGATTTCTATGAAAAGGATAATTGTGGCAATATTAGCAGTACTAATACCAGTTCTCGGCCTGCTGGCAGCCGGGCAAGAGGCTTCGCCGGACTATATGATGAAAGCAGATGACGTCATGAAGGGCATGATGGATAACGGTCTTTATCTCATACCCGTCTCAGATGTGATTAATGCCACGGAGAACGAAACCGAAATGGCTGATTGGGTCATCCTGGACGTAAGACCGGAGGAGGGCTATGCATCAGGGCATATTCCCAATTCTATGAACATCCCGTTCACGAATATCGTCTCTGATATGGATGCCGTTCCTGCTGACAAGAAGATCGCAGTGGTCTGCACTTACGATACCAACTCCGCCTTGGCTGTAGCTATGCTAAGAGTATTCGGTGACCGCGACGCATGGATTGTGCAGGGCGGAATTTCTGCCTGGCAGGATGCAGGCAAGGAGCTTGAAGTCTAAAGCAGAATAAACCACGATGGCGGGATCCACGAGCCGACGATAATTGCTGGAATATCAACTGCTCTGTCCCGCCAGATTCCTTCAATCCCCTCCGGCCCCCTCGATCTCCACCCTGGTCTCCTTTTTGCGGGAGATGTTCTCCATAAACCTGGGCACCGCTTCCACCAGGTGATCGACCAGGGTGTCACGGCTCTCCTTCATCCTCTCTATTCTCACTCCCTGCTGGTCGATTATCACCACGGCTATGGGCTTCATACCCAGGCCCCCACCGCCTGCTCCTCCCGAGGGATCGGTCTCCTTTCCCGTCCCGGATCCAGCCCCAAAGCCCATCCCCACGCTCATCAGTGGCACTATGGTCTTCCCCTCTACCGTGATGGGATCGCCAACCGCTGTCCGGGGGGAGAGGGACTTTTGCATCTCCGTGGTTATGGTCTTCAGAATGTCAGTCAGTCCTTCCATATCCTTCAGCTCCTCATAAAATATTGTCGCGGATGGATGAAAAAGCTTTCTTCAGGAAAAATGATGAGGGCCTTGGCCCCCCTTTGCCTGGGCGGCGATAAATGCCTTCCCCGCGGCAGCAATGGCAGAAAAGTACTTAAAGATCGATGTGTTCAACTGCCTAGAAGCTGTAAGGCAGCAATTGAGTTTATGCACCGCTTATTTGAAAAAGAAAAATTAAATCAGATGACCTGACATGGTATTGAACGAGGATATTTGGTCCCACTTTGGAATGTGGTGGGCGGTTCTTGTCTGGATTGTCATTTACGGCATTTTTCTTCTGTTTGTCCCCTTCTACAAAAAGAGCCACATAAAGCCGGCCGGGGTCTATGCCGCTTTTGTGCTGGCATTTGCAGTGGAGATGTTCGGGATTCCCTTCAGCATGTATGCCCTGGGCTGGCTGTTTGGCATCTGGCTGCCGGAGGGGGTCTTTTGGGGACACACCCTGGGCCAGTACATCGGCCTGTGGGGGATGTATCTGGGGATTATGGTCTCTCTCTTGGGCATTGTCCTGGTGCTGGTGGGCTGGAGGCAGATTCATAAGGAGTACTGGAGCCAGGAGGCAGGAGAGGGCAAACTGGTCCAGACCGGCATATACCGCCATATCCGCCATCCACAGTACATCGGATTCTTCCTGATCACCTTTGGAATGATGCTGGAATGGGTCACATTGCCGTTGCTCATTCTCTATGTCCTGCTGGTCGTCCTCTACTACCGTCTGGCGAAGAGAGAGGAGGCAGACATGGTCAAGGAGTTCGGCCAGGAGTATATCGATTACAAAAAGAAAACGAAGATGTTCATTCCGCATGTCATCTGAAGATCCTCATGCCCGGTTATCTGGAGGATCGTCAGCCTGGTCAGCAGGGTCAGCCGGGGCTTGATTGCAGCGTACAGCTTCCGGCAGCCAGCTTCAGCTCCGCGAGCCAGGACCCCGGCCCTCCTGGCTCACCCCCTTCTCCTTGAACTTAATGAGCAGGGTGAGAAGGTCGTTATAGGGGGCAGGAATCCCATTCTCCCGGGCCAGGCGAGAGATGGCCCCGTTCAGGGCATCGATCTCCGTTTTTCTTTTGGCCAGGATGTCCTGCAGCATGCTGGCGCGGTGATCGCGGGTGGGCGGGAGCTGGGTCTCCAATAGAAAGCGGTAGTAATCATCTGCACTCCGGTAGGGAAGGGGGACATTCAGGGCCTGAGAGACCTGGAATATCTCCTCTATGATCCCCCGGATTATCTTCCTCGTCTCCTCGTTCTCCCCCAGCCGGCCGTAAGGAACCTCAAGGATCGCCCCCAAAGGATTGAGAGAGCAGTTGTAGAGCACCTTTCCCCAGAGGGCGGAACGGATATCCTCTTTTGAGACCACCCTTGCCGGGATGCCGGAAAGCCTAAGGTCTTCATTCAGTGTCTGCAATAAAGCCCGGTTCACCGGGCAGAAGGGCTCGCCCAAGAGGACGTCGTCCGCATTCACAGTGACCTTTGCCAGTCCGGGAACTGGGATCTCTGCTCCGAAGATCACCCGCGCCCCCACCGTCCTGTTCTCGCCCACGAACCTGGCGATGGTCTCCCAGTTGCCCAGGCCGTTCTGGATGGAGACCATGATACCGTCCTCTGCTAAGAGAGGGGCGGCCTCCCGGGCGGCCTTTTCCGTGTCCTTGGATTTGACCGATAGGAGGATGGTCGAGAATCTCTTTTCGCTATTCAGTGGATCGAAAAGAGTGATGATCTCCTCTTTGGGGACCAGGTGCTCGCCCCAGATGCCGGTGATCCTCAGGCCCTGCTCTTTGATGGCTGAAAAGTGCGCCCCTCTGCCGGCAAAGGTCACCGATCTATTGATCTTGTGCAGGAAGGCTCCCAGGACGCTGCCAATGGCTCCTGCGCCGTAAATGAGATAGTTGGGGCTCTGGTTCTGATTCATTGAATGATGATTTGTGCGGACGATTTAAGAGGATTTCGAATATGGATTGCCTGCCTTTGAGTTTATTGAAGCTGCATTTTGATTTTGCTTAGCGCGAAAACTTCATCGGTGGCGGCTCGAATTTCAGCACGGAGGTTTGCCCAATCCTCAAATATTTCCTGCCATTCCGAATCAACTGCATTTGCCGCTCTGAGGGCCAACTTTGCCTGTTCAGTGAAGAGCAGATAGAATCTCTCTGTGAGGGCTAATCGATTGATCTCTAGATCTTCAAAAATTTCTGTGAGAGGCACGATTTCATTTGTTGCGGTAATGAATCCATCCGGTAATGGCATGCTGTTTTTTTTCCTATTGAGATTTGTCATTACTTTTTCCAGACGCCTTGATAGCTCCATTATGAGAGTATAACGTTCGCTCAAAATTTTTTGCTCAAAGTCTAAACGGGTTTCAAATCGTTTTGAGTAAGCCTCGAATTTTGCATCAATGCTCTTATCCACAATCGACCTAATAATATAAATTGTCGCCGACCACAAGGCCAGCAGGAGAACTCCAAGGGATAACTCATTTTCAAACAAGGCATTTATCATCATAGAAATCTCAGGTCACGGAGAAGGGTCACAACCTCGTTAACAACCCCTTTTGTTTGCTCTACGCTGTCGCCGCTGCCCATCACGATTTCCCAGAATTGCCGGTCAGCAATGTGAAAATGGCCGATTGAGATCCAAACACCGTTCTTTCCACCGGCGACTTCAAGGTTGTTAAGGCGCACA
The DNA here is from genome assembly GCA_963813075.1 of Methanotrichaceae archaeon. Taxonomy (GTDB): domain Archaea; phylum Halobacteriota; class Methanosarcinia; order Methanotrichales; family Methanotrichaceae; genus Methanothrix. Next base: position 76,837 of record CAWEXU010000005.1, on the reverse strand, counting down.
TCTGAAAAACCCTTTTTTTTCAAAGAATTCGATATGACTAACTTCAACTCACCTATTCCAGATAAAGCCACGCTAACATTCCGGACTTCGCTGTTCCACCACAAAGATGCCATAAATTTTCCTCCCGATCGTGCTTACGGTTTCAACTCATTAACCCTTGTATCCGGATTCTACTGACTCCCCCCAAGATAAATACCTATTACCAGTTATCCAATCCTCATCGATCTCCATCGTGATGCAAACCCATAACTGATCCAGTGCATCCTTGTTCTTTAGTACTGCCAAATAAACATTCGGGCGGCGCTCGATGGCATCATCTGGAATGCTGAATCCTGGGATCCGATTCAGACGCTCCAGCAGCTCTTTGCGCTTGGATTCGGACTAAATGGGGGGTGTCTTTTTCAGATCTTCAACACTGATAAGCCTATAAGTAGGTCGACTTTTCCCTACTTGCTTTGTATGGACTTGAATTCTTGTTGGTTTTTCGAGAATTTGATTGATTTTAATCGGATCTTCAATTTCTGGTCCAACCTTGCCTACAATTATCTCAGGGGGATTTTCTATTAAAAATTCAAAAAGACGTCTTGTAGATATGGTACCCTGGAATTTGCCCAAAAGCTCTGTCTCACCTTCGCGAATATTTTCGGGCTTAAGCCGCTCTTTAATGCGTTTAATTTGTTCTACTCCAACGAATTGAGCATGATCATCAATGTCACTATCCAATACAAGAGCGAATTGTGCTTCATTATCTTCCATCACATCGAGAAATGCTCTGATCGCAGTAATCGCACGTTGGCTTTCATCTGCAATAATCTCTGCCAGATCATCGTCGCTTGCTCCTGGTGACAGTTCCATGATTAAGTTGACCTTATTAATTGCCGCCTTGACGGGAGAGATTTCAGAAGAAAGCTTTGGCTGTACTTCTTCAATTTCAAAGCCGAAAGACCCTTTCGTTGTTCCTGTTATCATTAATTGATAATCTTCTTTCTTAGGAATTATGCCGCGCAAACCCAAATCGTTTGTTTGACTAGCACCAATCGCAGCGACCATTGACGTAAATTTGTCTAGCGCAATTCCTGCAAAGTCCATGAATATTCCGCGATTTTTAAACGTAGGCTTCCCCTGAAATATTAACCTAGTACGGACCGGTTCATTAAATGTCTGTTGATAGAGCGGATAATTGCACCTCTACATTCCTCTTTCGGGCTTCTAAACTCTTTCGATCTATTACGTCTTCTTCGGGTGTTTGGCTTATCAACTCCTCCAATGTAGTTATCTCTGATTCGAGAAACTGGCGTTCATTCAGAATCATGGAAGACCACCTTGACGTTTTATTCGATTAAGGTGGTCTAAAGCAACAATATCATTGGTTGGAGAAAGATCTACCTGCAAATACCCTTTCCATAACAGTGAATTACGTTGATGAGACCAGAGGCTATACCAGTATATGGTCTCGGCGATGAGTCTAACAATTGTGCTGCCCTTCAATTCGAAAAAATATGCATCAACGTGATAATTATTCTTAAGATAATCGTGATCGAAAAGTTGTGGGTGGCTTGCAGCAAGCGTTTGTTGTGTTTGACCAGCGGGTAAAATGTAAAATGTAACAACATCGATATCGTTGGGCGAGCAGGATCTCAATGATTCGACCCTTTCTAGAAAACTCCCATCTAGCCACTGAAAACCAGCGCTAATTCCGGCCCCGTGCAATGCCGAGCGAAAAGAAAGAAGGCCACTTAACAAGTTTTGACGATCCGGCGAAGTGCTAAATTGCAAAACAAAATCATTTAGGGAGACCTTATAAGGCGATCTATTTCTAGAAGTGGCTCCGCTGCGTGGATCAATCGGATAAAGAACCCCTTGATGGTTCCAATCAAGGATCGGATTTCCACTCATGCATATGCCACCTCTGTATGCGCTTATATGTAAGCATTTACTTAAATAAATACTGGTGTAAATTGGAGAATTTACAGAGCCTCTTTTCCTTCCACAATCCCGATCTCCTCATCCGTCAGCCCGTAGAGCCTGTAGACCACGGCATCGATCAGCTCATCCGTCCTCTTGATCCTCTCCATCAAGGGGCTCGAGCTTCTTTACGGACCCCTCGAACTCCGCCCGCAGCAACTCCGCCGGCTCCCGGCGGGTGGGGTCGATCGTCAGCCTCTTTTTGTTCTTCTTGAGCTCTCCAAGGAAGCTCTCGTAGTCGTTCTCGAAGTAGTTAAGAATCCTGGTCTTGGGCTTGAGGTCCTCGGTCTTTGCCCCCAGATAGCCCTCCAGCCAGTCCAGGAAGCCCCGGATCTCCTGCTGCTTTTGCTTGTTCATCTCCAGCATCCTCTCCGCCAGGAAGGCGAGAAGATCGTGAACCACATCCGACTTCTCCTGCTCGGTGATGAAGCTGCCCGCTTCGTCCTTGGGCAACAGGGACTGCACCTGGGCCAGGATCTCATCGTGCTTTCCTTCGGAATAGAGCTGCTGCAACTCCGCCACCAGGCGGGCGCGCTCGGGGGCGGGGGTGGTGAAGGAGATGCGACGGATGGGGATCTGTCAAGTGTATTTGGTATTCAGATAAATTGTTAGTAACGGTACTAACGCAATTCATACCATCCACTCGACAAGTTACTATTGAAAATAGCCAAATAATGCAACATCTATCGCATTTGATATTAATAAAGTAACAGATTTTATGGCCACAAATATGCGCCTGCTGCGAAGATATGTTGCAATAAGACGACCCATTTATCAAGAGCTCGCTGATTCTTGCGTAGACGAACTCTCGAGCTCTCATAACTGATCAAAAGTCGAAGTTCCTTCTCTTCAATCGGCTAGCCATTTTCCTATTAAAAAAATAGGTGTGCCCTGCTTGGGGTCGTCAAATAGTTCATAGGTTGTACGTGCCCGCCTCGAAGCATAAGAGTCATTTTCAGGATCTTTCACTTCAGATACCGGTCTAGATGATGCCTCGTTAAACCTATAACTTCTCCTGATAGTTGATTCAGCAGCTTAATTAATTACCCATTAGCTGTTACATTGTCAACCGAACATAAGTGCGATATTTTCTAGCAAGATCCCACTCATGGATTATCGTCAAAGTGGTATTGTTAAGTTGATCGGATCAATATGTTCACTTAGTCTCTGGCTGAAGATTGCAATATATGAAGGTGATCTCTACTTTGATATCCTTTTGCGTCTGACCATGAATGCACTTGTCGGGGATTGCCGCACTGATGTACACACGGTAAACAACTTAGCATCAAAAAAAATCGTCATCATCTTTTTCGAAAGCCTCAACCGCTGCAAATCCGACTCATTTAAAATTTTCTTCTAAAAAAGTAAAGCGTCATCCAAGGGGACTAGGAACAATAAATCCATGAAGACCACATCTTTTAATCTTATTGAGGGCGCTTGTTCATGAAAAGTCGATATAGATCTACCTGATTGCGTTGAAGCTATTTGATATATTTGAGAATCTTGGAAATATTTCTGCTCATCAATTTCTCGTCCTAGAGCTACTTCGATAGCTCATCATACGGCGGATTCCCTATCACCGCATCGAATCCTCGCTTTTCCCCGGCAAAGGCCTCCGGAAACTCCAGCTCCCAGTGGAAGAACCTCTTCTCCTCCGCAATCTCCTGCGCCCGGCCAAACCACTCTTTCTCCCGCAGCCCGGCCCAGTCCGGGAACTTCTCCGGGCTGAGGTGGCCCTGCAGCTCATAGTAATCGTCCTCGCTGACCCTGTTTCCAAAGAACGTGGACAGCCAGACATTGGCCAGCTCCGCCAGCCTCCGGGATAGCTCCGACTCCTTGATCTGCCGGAACTGCTCCTCCTTCCACTTCACCATCTTAAGGTTGTCATCGGGCAGGGCGGACATCAGGCTGTATCTGCGCAGAAGGCTGTCCGTGTGGCTCTTCAGCCCGAAGCTCCACAGCGGCGGCTCCTGGGCCTTCGTGCCCGGCAGGACGGAGAGCTTATCCAGGTCTGCGCCGATGAGGGAGTTTCCGCATCGCAAATGGTGGTCTAAGAAGCTGAGGGGCTTATTTGATGCCACCGTCTTGAGCCACAAGGAGAGCTTGGCCAGCTCCACCGCCATGGGGTTGAGGTCCACGCCGTAGATGCAGTTTCTGACCACCTCTCTTCTTGCCCAGTGGATATCGTTTTCCGCTACGGCATCCGAATCCTCGTCCTCCTGCCGGGCGATCTCCCGAGCGTGAATGATCTCCCGGGCGATGTAGTCCGTGGCCTCCACCAGGAAATGGCCCGAGCCCATGGCCGGGTCGAGCACCTTTATGGAAAGCAGCTTTCGCAACAAATCGCCCCGTAGCTCAGCATCCATCATGGCCTCCTCCATCATGGGCTTGATCAAAGGCTCAAGAGTGTTTTTCACAATGTACTTTACAATATACTGGGGAGTGTAAAAGGAGCCTGTGGCCTTCCTCTCTCCCTTGTCCGTCACCAGATACAGGCCGCCCGCCTCCACGCTATCCGAGACCTTCTTGCTGCCTGCTTCTCCCTTCGGCAGCCAGACCTCCTTTCCCTTCTTTCCCTTCTCCTTGACCGCCACCATCGATTCTGTGGCGATGTTCAGCCTGTACTCCAAAATGCCCTCATAGATCGATCCCAGATGGCGGATATCCAATGAGGAATAGTCGACGAAAGCCGAGCCGTTGTCGCCCTGGGACCGGGCCAATAGATCGATGGCCTCCGCCAGATAGGAGTTTCCGATCCTTTTCTCTCTCAGGAAGGGATTTTTGGCCGGATCAAACAGCCCTCCATTGTAGGCCGGAATGTAAAACTCCTCTTTAGAGTAGCCGAAGGCCTCGCTCCCGTCATTGATCAGGCGGAACAGATCCCTCAGGCTCTCCCAGTAGGTGGACTGGACGGCCAGGATTTTTTCACCCCGATCCTTCTTGCCTGCGATCTCCTCTTTCAGCCGGCGCAGGCTCATCTCTCTGTAATGGGGATTGTCCACCGCCAGCAGCTTTCTGCTCTCCGCATAGAAGATGAAAAGGAGCCGGTAGAGCAGTCGCAGTGAGTTCTCCTGAACCTCTCTGAGCATCCGCTCCTGCTCAGACGGAACTGTCAGTGGCCATAGCGAGTTTGACGGCTCATAGACGAAGCCCTCCGCCAGGACCTTCATCGCCCGGTAGACATTCTCCTGCAGGTCCTCGCCCACCTTCTGGGCATATGCCAGGCTTTCCTCCCGAATTTTATCCAGGAAGGACGGGCCGAGGGGAATCTCAGGAAAGGCCTCCCTCCGGAAGAAGAGATAAAAATACTTGAATATTGACAGGTTGCCGGTCTCTTCGATCCGGGCGATCATATCGGGAAGGTTCACCTCATAATATGAGTCCATGCTGAAGCTGGAATCCTCATGGTAGAGCCTCCACAGCCACCCATTGGTGAGGATCGCCCATTTGGGCGGGGTCGCCCGCAGGTAGTTGTCGATCTGAAAGCTGGGGTTGGCCATCTCCCGCAAGGCCCTTCCCTGGCGGCTCTTGTCCAGAGCCACATTCCAGGCCTTGGCATCTCCGACGACCACAGATCGCTTATAAAAGTCCTCCGTGCCCTTATGAGAATAGGCCTCATTCAGCGCCCCGGCATCGGGAAAGAAGGCATAATCGGGCTTCAGGGGATCGTGATGCAGACTCTCCTGGACGCCGTAATAGTGGCCCAGGGCATCTAAGACCGGGCGGATCCAGTTGTGCTCCAGATCGGCCTCTACATAGCGGGAAAGGTTCTTCTCCTTCTCGAAGAATTTGTCTTTTATCCTGGTGTAGGCCTCAGCAAGACCGCTTTCATCTCCCCATTCAGCTGACTTCTGGATCATGCTTTCCAGATAATGGTTGGAGAAGAGATTGCTGTTGTGGAAAACATCCTCTTTTTTTATGCCATCTGCCGCCTGCAATTTCGCTTCCCTCGATCTGCACTAACCATCGCTTATAAGAAAAGCTTTTGGATGAGATAAAGCACCATAATATGCGGGGCATGGATATCTAAAAATTTCATCACGATTATCCAATCTATTTATATCGATTCAACGCCAATAGGAGTTATAAAAAATTAAGGGGAACGACCATGAGCGAGAAAAGCCAATTTAGATGGCATTGCATCCTGTTTTTTATCTTGATTTCATCGATGGTGATGGGTGCCTCAGGCCTGGAAATAACAAAAAAATTTGGCGGGCCAGAAGACGATTATGGACGGTCTATTCGAAGCACTGCGGACGGATTCATTCTGGCCGGACAGAATGGAAGTGATGCCTGGCTGGTTAAGACCGATAAGAACGGCAATATCAAATGGGATAAAGTCATCGGAAATTGCATTGCCCGCTCTGTAGCTGTGGCAAAAGACGGCAACTATGTCGTAACCGGTGCAACGGGCTCAGATCTATGGCTGGCAAAGTTCGATAAGAGGGATGGGACATTGATCTGGGAGAGAGGCTTTGGAGGAGCGGGGAAGAGCATAGGAAACTATGTCAGCCAGACCAAAGATGGCGGATACATCATCGCAGGAACCACGGATTCAATGGGAGCCGGGGGCGATGACATCTGGCTGATAAAGACCGACTCCCTGGGCGACAAGGACGGGCCCGGTGGATGGGACAGGACCTTTGGCTGGCTGTACAATGATAGCGGCCTGGAGGTACACCAGACAGTAGATGGCTACATCCTCGCAGGAATCTTTGTCTTCAACGAGGCAAAAGATAAATGCATCCTGCTGCAGAAGACCGATTCCGCGGGAGTTCCGGGATGGAGAAGGCTGTTTGCCGGGTCGTATCCTGAGTGCTGCGGCGGGGCGGAATATGGGGCTTCTCTGGTCGCCATGAAGCAGGGAAACAGGACCGTAACCCTCCTGGGCATGACCAAGTGTCCTGGCAGCAATATGGAGTGCGACGGCTGGCTGATCAAGCTCTATGAGGGATGGAAATCCCCCTGGGAGAAGAACATCGGCGATCCCTCTGAGGACACCTTATCCCAGATCAGGGTGACAAAGGACGGCAAAGGTCTGATCAGTGCAGGCACCAGAGCTGCAAGCAGCGGCTTTGCCCAGATCCTTGTGACAAGAACCAACCTCAATGGAGATGTCATCTGGTCGAAGATCTATCCAGAGGTGCTCGACTCATTCAATGTAGCCAGCGGAGTGGATACGACCATGGAAGGAGGATATGCGGTAATTGGATCGGCCTACGATCACCAGACGGCTGACCAGCAGATGCTGCTTATAATCTTCAGGCCTGGTCGACCTGGATCGAGCTTTATCCTTCCATCTGACCTGAGGATGGGCGGCTGGTGGGAGTGGCTGCCGGAGAAGGTCCATCCCCTATAACTTTTTTCTGCGTTTTCCGCATATGATCGCAGTCTTTTAATAGGAATAATTATATTAGCACTCTCGCGAGAAAACCGAGGCGCAGCATACAAATGCCCAGCACAAAATATACCAGAATAGAGATCACCCCCGAGGCTTACAGGGCCCTTGAAGCCGAGGCTATTCTACAGGAGAAGACCTTAAAAAAATTGGCCTCCGAGCTGATCTTGCGGGGCATCTCCAAAGAGGCTCTCGATTTTATCAAAAAGGCAGGAGAATCAAAAAAAAATCGCCGGGCACTGGACAGCAGCGCCATGGAGAGCGCCATCCAGGAGATAGGGGCCACCGGGATGAGCTTCGATCAGACCATTCTGGAGAGCATGCACGACATCATCCAGGATGAGGGCTACTCCGGGGGAATGCTGTATGCTGTTCAGAACACCGCCTCCATGCAAAGAGACGAGCTTCACCGGGTGCTGAACATATGCGAGCGCCACGGCCTGACCAACATTCTGGCCGCGGACATCATCCTGAACCTGAACAAGATCGAGTCCGGCTTGAGATAGCCAGCTTGAGATAGACATGCTTGAGATAAAGTCCGGCATAGTATCAGACATTCAGCGCCCGAGCTTCTGCCCATCAACATCAACCTTTTCCCTTCTGGCCAGGCCAAGGCCGATGAACATCAATGGCGCCCCCAATGTGACCCAGAGCCCCGCCAGCATGCTCTTCGTGTAGTCGAGGACCCAGCCGGCAGCCTCTATCTGCACCGCCTCCTCCAGTCCGTACCAGATCAAGACCACTCCTATCATTCCCAGGAGATAGCGGACCAGACGGCAGGACCGTGGCCCGTCTGCCAAAAAGCCTCCCTTTCTCTTTAAAATGGCATAGCCGGAACAGATGCCCAGCATCATCCCGGCAGCACTGAACGCATCCACCGGGCTGAATGGATCGATGGGCTCTACCGTCGCCGCCAGGAATTGGCCTCCCAGACCGGGGGCATCTGCCATCCCCCCATGCCCGCCAGGCCCAGGAGATAAAGGGCGATGATGGCAAAGGAGGCCAGGGTTGCGAGCAGCATCTGCCCTTTCAGATTCATCCTCCCGATCCTCTCCTCTTGGCCTGGCATTGCCCAGATGAATGAGCCCAAAAGCAATGCACCTATTGCCCAGCCAGCGATCACATCACTGGGGAAGTGAACTCCCAGATAGGCTCGAGAGAGGCCGATCAAAAGGCAGGCGCCTGCGGCCAGAATATAGGCCCAGGGTTTATGGATGAAGTGAGCGGTCAGGCCCCAGATGGAGACGGCATTCTGGGCGTGCCCGGAGGGCATACCAAAGGAGGGCTGAGTGCTCCAGGCTCGAATATCCGGATCGATCCAGTAGGGCCGGGGGCTGTGCAGGGCGATCTTCAGGGCGGCATTCAGCCCGTGGCTAGTAACCAGCATCAGCCCCACCCTGAAGCCCTGCTTTGCATCCCAGCACCAGAACAGAAAGGGCATAGAAAGGAGCATGAACTCCAGCGATCCCAAAAAGGAGGCGAATTTCATTATGGGGATGGCCCAGTCCTGCTCTTGCAGAGCCAGGATTATAGAGAACTCTGCATCCATCATGCTCATCGTGCTCATCATGTTCAAAAAAAATATCTCTGCCCTATTGCGCCTTCTCCTCCGTCTGCATCAGGCCGAAGATATTGCTCTCGCTGTCCAGGCAATAGGCTAGCCAGCCCACCCCGGTTATTGGCATCTTGGGGACTGCAACCCTCCCCCCTGCCTGCAACACCCGATCCATATACTCATCCAGGTCAGGAACTTCTATTGTGCAGACGAATGAGTTGACCGATTGTCCCTCCGCTGGAGCCGGGCCCGCGCCGGAAGACGAGACCACCGTTGATACCGGGCTCGGTCTCTAGACCGGTCACAACCTGCCAGTAACGATTCTCATCCTTGATCTCCACTCCCGGGATGAGCCACTCATCGATCTGCCAGCCGAAGACCTCCCGGTAGAAGCTCGCCGCCCTCTGGGGATCCTCTGCCTGTATCTCAAAATGCACTACTCGGTTCATGCAATATAGATTATTCATCCATTTTATTTATCATTTGCACTGCCATCAGATGCAGACCTCTCCAGTCCAGGATGAGCGGACGGATCTAAAGGCTGCTTTAAGATTATGACATTCTGATATGGATATGGAATCTCAATTCCCTCTGCATCAAACCTCTTTTTGACGGCTTCCCTTATGTCACATCCGGCTTCAAATGACACATCCCTGCTGGGGACATGAAATGTCAGACGCAGATTTACGGCAAAGTCTCCCAGCTCAGTGAGGCGGACATTGATCTCTTTATCCTTCAACACATAGGGATGTTTTTTGGCCTCCTCTATGATGATGCTCCGGGCCTTATCGATATCCGAAGAGTAGCCTATGCCGAAATTCACCGGCCAGATGATCTCAGGATTGTTAATGCTCCAGTTCACAATAGAGTCAGCGCCCATGATCTTGTTTGGGACAATAATCCTCCGCTCATCCCAGGTGCATATTATCGTGTGGCGCAGGGTTATATCCTCGATATGGCCGTACTCGCCCTTGAAGTCGACATAGTCGCCAATGCGCATCGGCTTGAAGATCGCCAGGAAGATCCCGGATATTATATTGGACAGGGAGTCCTGAGCGGCAAAACCAATGGCCAGAGTTGCCACACCAGCGCCGGCCAGCATGGCGATGGCAATTCTGTTCAGGGAAGGGATCAGGAGGATGGTCATTAAAATGCCGATGGTATATATTGCGGCAACGATGAGCCTGCGGGTCAGGGCATGGGAGGTCTCGTCAAACTCCTTGCCCAGCCGGCTGGATTCCATAATTCGAGGGATATGCGTCTCAAGCAGCTCATTGACCAGCCGAGCGATAAAAATAGTTAAGATAATAATTATCGATATGGATATGATGGTCGAGATGAAGTACCATACATTCTCTGCCAGAGCGCTGCCGATATAACGTATGTATATATATTTTATAATTGCTAAAATATCCTCTACAGGACCCTGTCCGGTCAATTGGGAAGCGAATTCCGGATTATCTGCAAAGGAAATGGCCATTAATCAAATTTCTACATCTGCAATACATAAAGGTTTGTGCCAGTCGCATGCAGCCGCTTCTGCCAACGAGCGCAGTGGCACCACATAGGGCCGTCCCATAGCGTTCATGACCATGGACTCGATGCCGTAGACCTGGCTGATGTTGGCCTCATTGAGAAGGGCTTTCGGCTCGCCGGCGGCAAATACCCTGCCCTCCTTGAGCATCACCAGCTTGTCCGAGAAGCGGGAGGCCAAGTTGAGGTCGTGGATGGCCATGACCGCAGAGATCCTCTTCTCCTTGACCAGGCTATTGACCGTCTCCATCACCTCCAGCTGATGGAGCATATCCAGGTTGGATGTGGGCTCATCCAATAGAAGGACTGCGGGCTCCTGTGCCAGGGCACGGGCGATGAGCACCTTCTGCTTCTGGCCCCCGGAGAGCTGGGAGAAGTCACGCATGGCCAGCTCCTCCAGGTGCAGCCTCTCCAAAACCTCAGCCACCTTATCCAGGTCGGAGTCCTGCACCCTCCAGCCGATATGAGGCCTTCTGCCCATAAGAACGGTATCGAAAACGGTTGTGGCCAGGGGGGTGGAGCTGGACTGGGGCACATAGCCTATTTGTCTTGCCACCTCCTGCCGGCTCATCCTCTCTATCTCCTGGCCATCCATGAGGATGCTTCCCTTGGGCTTGAGGATGCGGTCCATGCACTTCAAAAGAGTGGTCTTCCCCGAGCCATTCGGCCCTACCAGGCTCAAGACCTCTGAGCTCTTCACAATGATGTTTACTCCATCCAGTATTTTGTGGCTGTTGTAGCCGAATACGAGGTTCTTGATTGTGATTTCCACCAAGTGGGCTGCCTCCTTAAGTTTTCGGATATCTGATGACGGGATTCATATTTCAAGATGAAGTGCATCTCGATATCATTCTGTGCTCAGTCTTGTTAACATCAATTTCCAAGTTCATGCTATCTATTATGGATAAATAGCTGTTGGTGTATGGATGGCGATTCGCAAATCATACCCAGGCAGTGAATTAAACGATCGATGGTTGATTTATTAAGAACAGTATGAATATCACCACCACAGAATGCCTCCCACTGGAAATTCGATCGGCGGCTTTCCTAAAGGACAGTGTAGCGCTGGTAACAACAAATATTATTAATTGAGAAGTTAATAATATGAGTTGATAACTCAATCCCTTTGGATGGAGAATTCAGATGACAATAGTGCAAGCAAGATCATTTCCGCGGAAAGATCATAAAACAAAAAAATAATAGGGCATTAATTAACGATAGGGTATGACGGTTCTATAAACTACCGTGCCTGGAGGTACCTCTATGATCTTGGTCACACCCCTCTCGAAATATATGGGCTTTTCGTAATTGTGCTCCCCATCGAAGACCCTGATGTTATGGCTCATGCCGCCCACCACCCTGAACTTGAAGACTCCATCCAGGGCATCGCCACCTGCCCCATCTTTTCCGATCATCACGCCGTCAACATAGACGTCGTAGCCCTTCAAGGTGGTCTTGATGGTAACCGGGGTGTCTCCTGCCGCTACTGCAGGCACTGCAGTGCTGCGGCCACAGCCGCCTGGGGGGGATAAGCCACTCCCACGGGCTTGGGCTGGGTGGACGCTGCTGCCGCCTGGTACTGAGTGGTGGTGCTGGCAGTAGTGGTCTGCTGAGCAGTTGCGCTGTATGCCTGCGCCACGCTGCCTGGGGCTGCGGCTCCGGGTGGCGTCTGCACGGTCTGCGTCGTCTGTGCAGTCTGTGTCGCCTGCATCGCAGAGGCTGGAGGATGGTTGCTGGATGGCGGCATATCAGCTACCACCGCCGTCTGCTGGGCCGGAGGGGCCTGGCTGATCACATCGATGATGATGGAGTTGCTGGGCTGATTGTTGAGCACGAAGAGCAGAATGTGCCTGCCCACCTCATCCGCCTTGAAGTTCAGGCTGTTGTATCCGGGGTAGAGGTCCAGACGCTTGCTGGTGATATTGAGGGAATCCGTCTGAAGGATCCAATAGTAGTCGGCCTGGCCACCCACCGGGGCAAAGGCGATGAACTGAATGCCGGATCCTGCCGGGACTATGGCATACTGGGACCAATCCTGCCCCTTCTGAATCCACAGCTCATTTCCTCTGCTGGCGGCTACACTGGATTGGTACTGGTTATATGCGATCTCCTTGCCGCTGCCAAAATATATCCGGGCGGGGACACTTTGAGTCACATCGTATTTCACCGGAGTGAAGGTCTTGACCACCGGGACGGTGCTCTCCATATAGAACTCGGAGAAGAAGGTGGTAGCAGTGCTGACATCCTCAAACTCCGGGCCATACCAGAAGCTATCATCCATTCCGCCATTGGTGCCGAATCCAAACAGGCTCTTGACGAATGCTTCATCAAAAGTCGTCTCGGAGATCTGCATGGACTGCGATACGGATACATCGTATCCCGCTGCCACTCCCAGGCCGGTGACCAGGGCCAAGAGAGCTAAGCATAAGCAATTGAATCTCAACGATTTACACCTCAATGAATCCTGACTGGACTTGTATCTATTTAGCCTTAAGTCTTGTATCAGGCTCATCTGAACATCATGGAAGAGAAAAATAGTTATTTGATCTTATTATGAAACACCCTCTTTGCCTTTCCTTCCTGGCGGGGCAGCCCTCCCAGGGGGAAGACGTCTCCCTTGGGGGAGAATCCCAGCGCCTCTTTGAGCGCCTTTTCCACCATATAGCCGGTCACACCCGACTCGGCCTCGACATTGACCCGGACGCTATTGACACCGTCTATCTCTTCCACTATGATCTGGTAGTTGTTTCCGATGCCCGGTATTCCCAGGAGGGTTTGCTCGATCTGCTTGGGGAAGAAGTTCACCCCTTTCACAATCAACATGTCATCTCGTCGCCCGGTTATCGGTGCCAGACGAACGTGAGTTCTGCCGCATTCGCACCGGTCCCGGGATATGACACGGGTGAGGTCGGCGGTCCGGAAGCGGATCATGGGCAGCGCCTGCCGGGTGAGAGAGGTGAAGACCAGCTCCCCTTCCTCCCCGTCATCCACCGGCTCTCCCGTCTTGGGATCGATAACCTCCAGGATGTACTGGTCCTCCCAGACGTGGATTCCATCGTGTGCCGGGCAGTCCATGCCTAAAGTGCCCACCCCGCCGGACTCAGTCATGCCGTATATGTCGAAGACATCGATGTCCAGGCCCGAAGAGATCTTCTTTTTCATGGAGTCACTGAAAACCTCCGCTCCGAAGATGCCTATCTCCAGATCGGGCAGGCTCTCCTTCTCTTCGGCCAGAACCTCCATCAGCCGGATGCCGTAGCTCACGACGCCGGTGAACACCCTGGTCTTCAGATCTTTTGCCAGGCGGATCTGCCGGGCGGTGTTTCCCGGACCGGCGGGGATCACAAAAAGCCCTGCGGCCCGAGCGCCATGATACATGCCAAAGCCGCCATTGAAAAGGCCGAAAAGAGGGGTGATCTGGGTGGCGTCCCCGGGCTTTGCCCCGGCCATGCGGTAGCAGCGGGCCATGCATTCCGCCCATTGATCCAGGTCCGGGCGGGTGTAGGGCATGACCACCGGGGTGCCGGTGGAGCCGCTGGACATATGCATCTCCACGATCTGATCGCGGGGAACGCAGGCCATCTTCAGGGGATAGCTCTCCCGGAGGATGTCCTTGCTGGTCAGAGGCAGCCGGACCACGTCCTCTGCTGTCCTGATATCCTCCGGCCGGATGCCCTTCTCGTCGAATAGATGCCTGTAGACGGCATTGGATTCATAGACGTGCCGACGATGGCCCTCAGCCGCCGGGATTGCATCTCATGAATGCTCTCTTTGGATGCCGTCTCCATCGGTTCATTGTGAAAATTGCCCTTCTGTGTCATGCTTTGCTCCTGCCAAGTGAAAACGCTTTCAAATTTAGATCCTGGAACTTCTCCCGGACACACAGGCCGATGGCCTCCTCCCAGGATTCCTGTGGGAGGTCCAGTCCCCGGGATATCGCTCCCAATAGTATGATGTTAGCCGCCCTGCTATCGCCCAGCTCCTTCGCCAGTTTCGGGGCATCGATATAGACCAGCCGGGGAAAGGCTCTGGCCAAGAGGTCCTCCACATTCTCCGGGTAGCGGGCGGAGCCGGAGGAGACAGTCACCGGCACTATAGCCTGGCTGCTGACTGCTGCCAGGCCGTCCGGCCGGAGATACTCCCAGTAGCGCAGAGCTTCCACCTTCTCCAGCGCCCCCAGGATATGGGCGCTCCTTTTGGAGACCAGGGGGCTCTTGACCTCTTCCCCATAACGAATCTGCGCCATCACCGAGCCCCCTCTCTGGGCCATGCCGTGCACCTCATTGGTCTTGACCTGGTAGCCCTGAATCATCGCCGCCTGGGCCAAGATCTCGCTGGCCAGCAGTATTCCCTGACCGCCCACGCCGACGAAAACGATGCTCTTTGTCCCATTCCGGCTCCTCTCGGTCATGCTCCCTCCCGGCTGACTATCGCCCCGGCAGGGCAGAGCTGTTCGCACAGGCCGCAGCCCGCACAGAGGGCCTGGTTGATCCTCATTGTCCCGTCCAATCCCTCTATTGCCGGGCAGCCCAAAGAGAGGCATAGCTCGCAGGCCCGGCACTCCTCTGCCAGGATGGTTCTCATCATTCCCACTCTCTTTCTCTCCCGCAGGGGGCAGGGAGCGCGGGATACGACGAGAGACGGCTCAAAAGCCGCCAGCTCCTCTTTGATCGCCTCTCTGGTATCATCCAGCTGGTAGGGATCTATTGTCCGGACCCGTTTGACGCCGCAGGCCCGGCCGATATCCTCGATGGAGACGGCGACTGTCGGCTCGCCAGTAGATGGTCCTGCCGGTGCCCGGGTGGTCCTGGTGGCCGGTCATGGCGGTGGTGCGGTTGTCCAGCACGATTATGGTGGAGTGGCCCTTATTGTAGACGATATCTAAGAGCCCCGTGATCCCGGAGTGAAAGAAGGTGGAGTCACCGACCACGCCCACCACCTTTCTCTTCTCCCCTGCCTTCTCCATGCCGTGGGCCATGGAAACTCCCGCTCCCATGCAGAGGATGCTGTCCATTCGCTCCAGGGGCGGGAAAGCGCCCAGGCTGTAGCATCCGATGTCCCCGGTGACCACCACATCCTCTCTGGAGAGGGCATAGAAGACTCCCCGGTGAGGGCAGCCGGGGCAGAGCACCGGCGGGCGGGGTGGGAGAAGTTCCGTGAATGGATCCTCCTCCTTGCGGAGCAGCCTCTCCTCCTTCCATCAGCCTCCTGGACTCGATCAGTCGGTCCACGGACAGCTCCATGATCCCCGGCACATACTCCCTCCCCTGGCAGGCTATCCCCAGGGCTTGGACGTGCTCTTCTATGAATGGATCCAGTTCCTCGACCACCAGCAATCGGTCCACACCTTCGGCAAACTGCCGGATCAATGCGTCCGGGAAGGGATAGGAGAATCCCAGCTTCAGAACCGAGGCCTCCGGCCAGACCTCACGGGCATACTGGTAGGCGATGGAGGAGGTGATGATTCCCAGGCCTTTTGACCGCCACTCGATGCGGTTTGCTGGCGACTTCTCCGCGAGCGCCTGCAGCTCTTTCAGCCTATCTTCCACCCTCTGGCGCATGGGCCGGCCCCAGACCGGTATGGGCACGAACCGGGGCGGATTTTTGACAAATCCGATCTTATTCCCTTCAACTCTCTCCCCCAGCTCCACCAGGCTGCGAGAGTGGCTGACCCTGGTCGTGGTGCGCAGAATGGCCGGGGTCTTGAACTGCTCGGAGACGATGAGGGCGAGCATGAGCAGGTCTTTGGCCTCCTGGCTGTCCGCCGGCTCGAACAGGGGCACTCGAGCAAAGCGGGCATAGTTGCGGGTGTCCTGCTCGTTCTGGGAGGAGTGCATCCCCGGGTCGTCTGCCACGCAGGCCACAAACCCGCCCTCCACGCTGATGTAAGATAGGGTCATGAGCGGATCGGCAGCCACATTCAGCCCCACATGCTTCATGGTCACAATGGAGCGCGCCCCGGCCAGGGAGGCTCCGGCTGCCACCTCAAAGGCCACCTTCTCATTGGGCGACCACTCGCAGTAGACTTCCGGACTGTACCGGGCCAGGTTCTCCAGGATCTCGGTGGAGGGGGTCCCGGGATAGCCCGTGCCAACGGTAACCCCGGCCTCGTAGGCCCCACGGGCTATGGCCTCATTGCCGGAGAGCAATCTTCTCAAATCCTTTTCACCTTCGCCTGAAATTACTCGTTATGGGATGTTTCGCTGGTTTATATTGATCTTTTATGCGCATTCTTATACATCAGAGTATGATCAGTCCCTGAGGACGAGGGAATATAATCCTTGTGGTTTATGGGTCCGGCGGGAGTCTTTTCGAGATGCTTGGCGATTCGCTTGCATCTACTGACCTCAGCTAAAAGCTTAGATCTAGCTTTTCCAAAAAGCACAAGCAATGCCGGATCAAAAAGAGATATGCCAAATCGTAGCATTAGAAGTATTAATATCTATTAAGACCAACAAAGCTATATATAACGTAACAAATGGATAACTAACATAGACTTAGTAGGCAAAAATTCTAGGAGTATGCTGAAATGCGCAAAGTTGGAGTTCCCCGCGATGTTGATGCTGCCGAGCTTAAGAGGGATCTTGATGCTGTTTTTGGGGACTTCAAAAGGCTGTGCAATGATCCGAATGTCCGCAAGGATGTTGATAAGTTCGCTCGTGTGAGCGGGTATCTCTCAGCGGAAGACTTGGAGACACAGTTTACCTGTTAAGTCTTTGACATGGAAAAGAATGATTACGTGGTCTCCTTAGATGATATGGGAGACCATATGGGCTATTCTCCGCAAGCGCAATATATAATAGATTATCTAATAGATACCTTGATTGCGAAAACATGCATAATAGAGAATGAATATGTAGATAAAGATTATTTGATTGATTATTCAGGCTTTTTCGCACGTTCTTTTGAGAGGATCGAAAGATTTACTAAAAGAATTCATTTCTTTTCCAATTCCTTTTCTCAAGAGGATTTCGAGCAGAGTATATCTTTATTTCAAAATAATATTCAAGATGCAAAACTTGAACATGATTTAATCAATGATCTAAAAAAATCATATTTAGGTTACGTCGTTATTAAACCAGTTGAATATAGCATGGGGCAGCCACTGATTGGTCGAACGATTTTAAAACCACCATCTAAATCCGTTAACTGATAGTTTTGATACAAGAGAATGCATAATCAGAAAGAGTAGTGCGAATCTGTATGGCATACAACTAAACGTAGATGCTTTGCCGTTTCAGGTTCAGGACAGTGCCGTTGCTGCCTGCGCTACAGTATCTTTGTGGATGGCAAACAGCAAGATAAATGAGCTATTCGGAACTCAAGAATTTTCGCCCATAGAGATTACAAGCAGAGCAACTGAGTTCATCGAAAGCGGAAGGAATTTTCCATCAACTGGATTGACGATAAAGCAAATGGTGAATTTCTTCAAGGGCATTGGGCTTGATTATGACACAGTGAATATAGACTATCTGGTAAAGATCCTCAATGATAATAATTATTCCGAGAATAAAAAGGCCTTGATTGAAGAATATCTTAAGGAGGTGGTCCCGGATGCAGTTAAAGCGATTTCCCGGGCAGGCATTCCAATTGTTGCCTCTATTTCCTTGATAAGAAAGGATCATGACCTCATTGAGGACCATGAGCATCATGCGGTGGTGATTTGCGGCTTTCGCCAAAATGAAAATGGTCAAGTTACCAAGCTCTATGTTCATGATGATCAAATAGGGCCCTATTGCAGAGTGAAAGATGCCTCTCCGACAGGAAAGTTCCTGAAATGGAACAACGAGTGGGTGACGAGGGAGGGTTATTCAGAGGTCACTTTGGATAAGCTGCTCATTCCGATCTATCCGAAGATCAGAATAACATTTGATATAATTTATAGTTATTGCCGACAATTGAGAAGCCGCAATCCTGGACTGAACTTTGACCTCTATTTAACTACCGTTCAAGATTATAAGAAGATGCTTCTGAGATTACCTTTTAGAGACAAAGTCTCGAAGCTAAAAGAATCGATGCCGAGGTTTATCTGGGTCATAAGCGTCTATAAAGGAGAATCGCTCGTGCGTGAATGGCTGATAGATGCAACTTCTCATCACATGCGCATATTTAATGAGATCGATTATACCTAATATTAATAAAACTATAAATTGGGAAAATAGCAGAGATGATTAGAAAAGTTTCCTGAAAGGAAGGTACACAGAAATCGATGGAGAGGATAACTTACAAAGTGGCATTAAGTCCATTCAGGCTGTAATCCATCTAAAGCTAAAGAAGCGTATTCGTGTGGCAGTATTTCCTGGATATCCAATAAAGACATGAAGGTACCCAGGATTTACGAACCAAAAGATTTTCTCATTGAGTTACCAGACTCAGAATGCATCCACCTCCCGACAAGATCGCCGCCATCCTCTCCGCCTACGATGACCTGATCGAGAACAACACCCGGCGCATCAAGATCCTGGAGGAGATGGCCCAGGCGCTCTACCGCGAGTGGTTCGTGCACTTCCGCTTTCCGGGGCACGAGAAGGTGCAGATGGTGGACTCGCCGCTGGGGAGGATACCGGAGGGGTGGGAGGTAAAGCAAGTAGCGAACATTGCACTTATTTATCGAGGACGTTCATATAAAAGCGAAGATCTTGTATTGCTGTCTAAGTTGATATCTGGCGATCCTGATATTTCGGAATTAGAGATTACAGATAGAGGCTGCGAAACATGAGTACAGCTCGTTTTTTCAAAGAACCAAGAGAACAATCTCTTATTAAAGCAAGGGTTGTTAGAAAATACTTCACTGCTTGGTCGACAATAATGATTAAGAAAGTTAAACAGGGCGATGGAAAGATAGCTTATATGGATCTTTTTGCTGGTCCTGGCTTCTATGAAGATAGAACTAAGTCGACACCTTTGCACATAATCGAAGATACAATCCAGAACATAAATCTGCGCACTAGATTGGCCACAATATTCAATGATAATAATAAGGAATACATCACGTCACTTGAGCAGGAAATTCTAAATCTCCCTGGAATAGAGACATTGAAATATGAACCAACTTTTATTTGCGAAGAAGTAGGCGAAGATATTGTAAAGGAATTAGACTCAGTGAGTCTTGTTCCAACGCTCTTTTTCGTTGATCCATATGGCTATAAGGGTTTGTCTCTTGATTTGTTCAAAGCCATTTTAAAAGGATGGGGATGCGATTGCCTTTTCTTTTTCAATTATAATCGTGTGAATGCTGGTCTAGAAAATGCAAATGTCAGAGATCACATGGATATGCTATTTGGCGAAGAACGTGCAAATCAGCTTCGAGAAAACATAATAGGTCAGACAAAATACGAACGCGAGAAGATAATTGTTGAAGCTCTGAAAAAAGCGTTAAACGATGTCGGTGGGACATATGTTTGGCCGTTCTGTTTCAAGGGTGACACAGGAGATCGCACAAGTCATTATTTAATTCTTGTAACCAAAGATAAAACAGCTCTAAAGATTTACAAGGATATTACTGGTAAAGAAAGCTCTTTTTGCGAACAGGGGGTGCCATCATTTGAATTTAGCCCAACTAAAACTCATCAGATGCGGTTGTCCGAATTATCTCCTCTTGAGGAATTGGAGCGTGCATTATTAGCTGAGTTTGCAGGTCGCACTCTACGAGTTGAACAACTATTCGAAGCACATCACATCGATAAAAGTTATATCCAAAAGAATTATAAAGATGTATTGATAAAATTAGAGTTGGAAGGAAAGATTTCAGCGAATCCGTTAAGCATAGATAGACCCAAAAGAGGGGATAAAGTCACCATGGCAAGCGATGTTGAAGTAACTTTTCCCTGCAAACGGAGCTAAGATGGGATCAAAGTCGAGCATCGAATGGACTGAAGCAACCTGGAATCCGTTGACTGGCTGCACAAAAGTCAGCCCAGGCTGCAAAAATTGTTATGCAGAGCGGCTATCCATTCGGCTCAAGGCCATGGGCCAGCCAAATTACTCTCACGGATTTGAGCTTACACTGCACGAGAACTCTCTAGATACACCACTTCATTGGAAGAAGCCGATGAATATCTTCGTTAATTCCATGAGCGATCTCTTCCACGAAGACGTCCCGCTGGATTTCATCCTTCGAGTATTTGATGTGATGCAAAAGGCACATTGGCATCGATTCCAGGTTCTAACCAAGAGGTCAGGGAGATTATTAGATCTAGATTCAGAGTTGAAATGGTCACCCAACATTTGGATGGGGGTAAGCGTTGAGAATAATGATTACTGCTATCGAATAGATAACCTTCGTCAAACAAAAGCCCACATCAAATTCCTTTCTATTGAGCCAATGCTAGGGCCTTTGAATCACCTTAATCTGGAAGGTATCGATTGGGTTATTGTGGGTGGAGAATCAGGACCCAATGCCAGAGCGATGAATCCTTCATGGGTAACTAGCATTCGTGATCAATGCCAGAAAGCAGATGTTCCATTTTTCTTTAAGCAATGGGGCGGCATAAACAAGAAGAAAGCAGGTCGAAAACTTGAGGGCCGCTTGTGGGATGAGATGCCTTCGAATGCAAATTTGGGGAAATTATGACTGGTTTGGCAGAAACTGCTTGGTCCCCCCGCGTCACCCTCACCCCCGCCATCGCCCGCGGCCTGATGCAGATCGAGGCAGCCCGCGCCTTAGTGGAGCATACGCCCTTGCCGCCCGCCGCCGAGGCCGAGCTTCGGGCCCATGCTCGGGTGCGTTCGGTGCACTACTCCACTTTCATTGAAGGAAACCGCCTCACCTTGTCCCAGGCAAAGGCGGCAATCGCCGACGCCAATCTGCAAATCGCCGGCCGGGAGAGGGATGTCTCAGAGGTGCGAAATTACTGGAACGCTCTCCTCAGGGTCGAGGATTGGGCACAGAAGAAAAAGCCGCTCACTGAGGAGCTGATCAAGAGGCTTCATGCTCTGGTCGAGGTCGGCCCCCGTGCGAAACCTACGCCCTACCGGGAAGGCCAGAATGCCATCAAGAACAGCTCCACAGGCGCTTTGATCTACCTGCCCCCGGAAGCAGAGGATGTCCCAGCCCTCATGGCCTCCCTGGTGGCCTGGGCAGCGGAAGCTGAGAGGTCTGGGCTGCCTGCACCCCTCATAGCCGGCCTGGTCCACTACCAGTTTGTCACCATTCACCCCTACTACGACGGCAACGGCAGAACCGCCCGCCTGCTGGCCACATTTATCCTGCACAAAGGCGGCTACGGCCTGAACGGCTTCTTCTCCCTGGAAGAGCACCACGCCCGAGATCTGCCCGGCTACTATCAAGCCCTGACTACTCATCCCCATCACAATTACTACTTCGGCAGAAGCGAGGCCGATCTGACGCCCTGGCTGGAATACTTCATCTCCACTCTGGCAACAGTCTTTGAGGCCGTCCGGCTCACTGCCCAAAAGTGCGCCTTGGGAGGGGCCGAGCCGGAGGAGCTGCGCCGCCTGGATCATCAGGGCAAGGGTGGTGCTCGGCCTCTTTGCTGCAAAGGAAACCGTCACCGCTCCTCAGGTGGCAACAGAGCTTGGCCTCTCCGAGCGCATGGCCAGGAACCTTCTAACGGATTGGGTTAAAGATGGCTGGCTGGAAGTAGCCGATCCCTCCCGTCGTGCTCGATCCTATAGTTTATCGGCAAAATATCGGCAATACATCGGCAGCTTATCGGCAATAGTTCGGGAAGAAGAGAACAGCGAACAGTGAGGATAGCAATTATTCCGAACTTTCATGAGCGTTTCGGCCCGGTGGGGTCAACGGCCGGGATAACGACAAAAGCTCCAGCACCCCAGCCTCTCTCCCCCGGACTCTTCCCTCATTTGATCCTGGCTATCGCCGCCACCTCGTCTCCCGGCTTGACATTCATGATCCGCACCCCTTGCGTCGATCGGCCCTGCACCCGGATGTCGCTGGCCGGTATCCTGATTATCACCCCGTCCCTGGTGGTGACCAGCAATTCGTCGTCCTCGGAGACAGTGGTGGTGCAGCAGACATAGCCCTTCCGGGCATCGATGTTCTTGACGCCCTTGCCCCCCCGCCTCTGCTGGGGATACTCCTCGAGTTCCGTCCTCTTACCGTAGCCCTGGTTGGTGATGGTGAGCAGAGTTGAGCCTGAGCCGGACTCAATCACATCCATGCTGATCAGCTCGTCTCCCATGTTCAGGCTGATCGCTTTCACCCCCATGGTCCCCCGGTTGGAGGCACGCACATCGCCCTCCTTGAAGCGGATGGCCTTTCCGAACTTGGTAGCCACCAGGAGCTCTTTGTCTCCATTGGTCAGCTTGGCCGAGACCAGGCTGTCCCCCTTCAGGTTCACCGCCTTGATCCCTCCCTTGCGAGGATTGGAGAAGGCCTGCAAGGGCATCTTCACAATATTGCCGCTCCTGGTTACCAGCACGATATATCCCGTCTCGAAGCTCTTCACCGGGATGGCTCCGGCAATCCTCTCATCCGCCTCCAGCTGGAGCAGGTTCACAATGGACTTGCCCCGCGCCACCCTTCCCAGAGCGGGGACCTCGTAGACCTTGAGCCAATGGGCCTTGCCCTTATCGGTGAAGAAGAGCAGATAGTCCTTGGTGGAGGCGGTGGAGACATCGGTCACAAACTCCTCCGTCTTGGTCTCAGCGCCGATAACACCCCTCCCGCCTCTTCTTTGCATGCGGTAGGCATTGAGGGGCTGGCGCTTGATGTACCCGGAGCTGGTGATGGTCACTGCCACCTCCTCATCCTGAATGAGGTCCTCATTGGTGACCTCGCCCTCGGCCTCAATGATCTGGGTGCGCCGCTCGTCGCCGTACTTGCTGATCAGTTCCATGAGCTCATCCTTGATGATGCTCAGGATCTCCAGATTGCTGGAGAGGATCTGCCGGAGCCGCTCGATCTGCCGCTCCAATTCTGCCGCCTCGGAGACGATCTTCTCCTGCTCGAGACCGGTCAGCCTCTGCAGCCTCATCTCTAAAATCGCCTTCGACTGCTCCTCGGAGAGGAGAAATGCCTCCATCAGACCATCCCTGGCCTCAGCGGGCGTTGAGGCGGCCTTGATGATCCTTATCACCTCATCGATGTTCCTCAGAGCGATGAGCAGGCCAGCCAGGATATGGGCCCTCTTCTCCGCCGCATCCAGCTCGAAGCGGGTGCGCCTTTCGACCACTATGGAGCGGTAATAGATGTACTGCTCCAGGGTCTCTTTCAGGGAGAGGATCCTGGGCATCCCGTCCACCAGGACCATGTTGTTGATGCCGTAGCTGGTCTGCAAGGCGGTGTGCTTATGCAGCTGATTTAAGACCACATTGGCATTGAATCCCGTCTTGATATCCACTACCATGCGGATGCCATCTTTGTCCGACTCATCCCGCAGATCGGATATGCCCTCCAGCCGTCCCCCTTTGACCATCTCCGCCATATCCTCGATCAGCTTGGCCTTGTTCACCTGATAGGGCAGCTCGGAAAAGATGATCCTGGTGCTTTTGGACCCCTCCTCGATCTCCGACTTTGCCTGCATGAGTATGCTCCCCTTGCCGGTCAGATAGGCGGACTCGATGCCCGCCCGGCCCACGATATAGCCGCCGGTAGGAAAATCCGGGCCCGGCAAATACTGCATCAGCTCGCTCGCTGATGCCAGGGGATTGTCTATCAGATAGATGATCGCCCCGGCCAGCTCATTCAGATTATGGGGTGGGATGTTGGTCGCCATGCCCACAGCGATTCCAGTCGAGCCGTTGAGGAGCAGGTTGGGAAGCTTTCCCGGGAGGACGGTCGGCTCCTTTAACGAGCCGTCGTAGTTGGGTACAAAGTCCACGGTGTTCTTCTCGATGTCAGCCAGCATCTCCTCCGCAATTTTGGAAAGCCGGACCTCGGTGTACCTCATGGCTGCTGCCGGATCGCCGTCGATGGAGCCGAAGTTGCCCTGACCATCGATCAGAGGATAGCGCATGGAGAAGGTCTGGGCCATTCTGACCATGGTCTCATATATGGCCGAGTCGCCGTGGGGATGGTATTTGCCCATCACATCGCCCACCACGCGGGCGGATTTCTTGTAGGGCTGATCGTGGGTCATGCCCTGTTCATACATGGCATAGAGAATGCGGCGGTGAACGGGCTTCAATCCGTCTCGAACATCGGGCAGAGCCCTCCCCACAATAACGCTCATGGCGTAATCGATGTAAGAGGACTTCATCTCCTCGGTGATGTTAACCAGTACTTCTGTCACGATACACCTCAGATATCAAGATTCTTCACATACTTGGCATGCGTCTCTATGAACTCCCGGCGCGGCTCCACCTGGTCGCCCATGAGGATGGTGAAGATCCTGTCTGCCTCCACTGCATCCTCCAGGGTAACCTTGAGCATGATCCTCTTCTCCGGGTCCATGGTCGTCTCCCATAACTGCTCGGGGTTCATCTCCCCCAGACCCTTGTACCTCTGAATGACCGGCTTGGCCATGCCTGCTACCAGCTCATTCAGCTGCTCATCACTATAGGCATAATTGGACTGCTTTCCCTTCTTGACCTGATAAAGGGGAGGCTGGGCGATGAATACATAGCCGGCATCGATCAGCGGCCTCATGTAACGGTAGAAGAAGGTGAGCAGGAGGGTGCGGATGTGCGAGCCGTCCACATCGGCATCGGTCATTATCACCACCTTATGGTACCGGGCCTTGGTGACATCGAAGTCGTCTCCCACTCCCGTGCCGAAGGCCACGATCATATTGCGGATCTCAGCGTTCTTCAGGATCTTGTCCAGCCTCGCCCTCTCCACATTGAGGATCTTGCCCCGCAGGGGCAGTATGGCCTGAAAATGCCTGTTTCTTCCCTGTTTGGCACTCCCGCCAGCGGACTCGCCCTCGACGATATAGATCTCGCATTTTGTCGGGTCATTATCTGAGCAGTCGGCCAGCTTTCCGGGCAGGCCGCCGGAGCTCAGGGCATTCTTGCGACGGGTTAGCTCTTTGGCCTTCCGCGCGGCCTCGCGGGCGTGCAAGGCTTCCGCGGCCTTCTCCACAATGGTCGTCGCAACCAGTGGGTTCTCCTCGAAGTACTCTGTCAGCCCCTCTGCCACCATGGACTCGACGATCCCCCGGATGGAGCTGTTTCCCAATCGGGTCTTGGTCTGGCCCTCGAACTGGGGGTCGGGCAGCTTCACGCTTATCACTGCCACCAGCCCTTCCCGCAGATCCTCGCCCCCCAGCTTCATCTCGCTTTTGAACAGCTTGTTGTTCCGGGCGTAATCATTGACGGTGCGAGTTAAGGCAGCGCGAAAGCCCATGAGGTGAGTTCCGCCCTCGCGGGTGTTGATGTTATTGGCATAGGAGAATACGTTTTCCGCATAGGAGTTGTTGTACTGCAGGGCCACCTCCACCTGAGTCCCATTCTTGCTGCGCGAGAAGTAGACCGGCTGCTCGTGCAAAACCTCCTTATTTGCATTCAGATACTGCACAAAGGAGAGAATGCCTCCTGCATACTGGAAGATGTTCTCCTTATCGGATCGCTCGTCTTTTATGGTTATCTTCAGGCCGCGGTTGAGGAAGGCCAGCTCCCTCAGCCGGGAGGATAAGGTGTCGAAGTTGAACTCTGTCTCCTCGAATATGTCCGAATCTGGCTTGAAGGCGATGGTGGTTCCGGTATGATCGGAGCTGCCCCTGTCCTCCAGATCCGAGACCACCTTGCCCCGTTCGAATCGCTGCCAGTAGATCCGTCCGTTCCTGCGGACCTGCACCTCCATCCACTCGGAGAGGGCATTGACCACGGAGACGCCCACCCCATGCAGCCCGCCGGAGACGCCGTAAGACTCATGGTCGAACTTGCCGCCGGCGTGCAGCACCGTTAAGACGATCTCCAGAGCCGGCCGGTTGAACTGGGGATGGTTATCAACCGGGATGCCCCGGCCATCGTCCCGGATGGAGACGCTCCCGCCAGGGTTGATGGTCACATTGATCTCGCTGCAAAATCCTCCCAGGGCCTCGTCCACGCTGTTGTCCACTACCTCATAGACCAGATGGTGCAGCCCCAGGGAGTCTGTGCTGCCTATGTACATCGAAGGCCTGCGCCTGACCGCCTCAAGTCCTTCGAGAACCTGGATTTGGCTTGCATCATAGCCCGTAGCTTCGCTCAAAATTGACTAAGCCTCCTTAATAATTAGGACTGTATCAAACTGACTTGAGCAGATATAAGCTTTTCCCTAAAATATATCATAAATTTCGAGATCAGATTAATACAATATGCTGCAACAAAACCAAACGCATTACCATCACTTGAGGGCCATGATGAAGGGATTTGACAAGCGCACCCTGGAGTGAAGAGAGATCATGAAATCCTTAAAAATGATAAGCCAAGGTCCGGATTCGAACCGGAGTGGTAATGCTCTGCAGGCATTTGCGTAGCCGCTCCGCCACCTTGGCAGCAGGATGATCCCCTACTATTAGCGCTGATGATTCCCCAAACCTTCATCGGTTGAGGGCACGCTCTGCGCAGAGATCTTGCTGCACCTCTCTCCTTATAAAGATTGCCTTTGAAGGCCGAGCTACGCTCCTGGATATCATTCCTGCCAAAGGCTTGATAAATGGGATAGGAGAGAATCAGGGCTTGATGCCCGCAAAGAGCGGTATGAACCGTGCCGATATCCGGCCAGGCCTGGAGGTGGAGATTGTCTTGAAGAAGGACCAGCGCAGCGGAAAGAGAACGCGAGGGATCGTAAAGACCATCCTCACCGGCTCCTCATTTCACCCCCATGGCATCAAAGTGAGGCTGGAGGACGGCCAGGTGGGCCGGGTGCAGGAGATACTGCAGTAACCGCCATTGGAAGCATCAGCGCCATATCTGCACCGCTTATCCTCTGCCTGCCAATAAGACGGGACCCCTATCTTTTTATCCCCTCTCCTCAACACCACTCACCTATGGTAAAAGAAGTTCATGCCGCACATATTCTGTGCAAAACGGAGAAAAAAGCGTTAGAGGTCAAAGAGAAGCTGGCAGCAGGTCAGGAGAGCTTTACGGAGATGGCCCGCAAGTACTCGCAGTGCCCATCGGGAAAAAGCGGCGGTGACCTGGGCTGGTTTGGCAAGGGCAGGATGGTCCCTGAGTTTGAGAAGGCCGCCTTTGAGGGCGAGAAGGGCAAGATCATAGGGCCGGTCAAATCCCAGTTCGGCTATCACCTCATCCGGGTGCTGGACAAAAAATAACGGCCCCTCGCTATGTAGTATGGGTGAACTTAAATCGCAAATTCTCTGTATCTTTTTGCACCTGGGTGAACTGCGATCCTGACCCAACCACAGAGGAACAGAGGCTATATTGGCAGAAATATTTAAGAGTAGATAGCTCCTAAATAAATTAGGAATCCTATGTACCATCCCCCAGAATTGGCCCTCACCGAAGCCCTGGCAAAAAAAGAGCTGCTCGATATAAGTGCACCTATAGGGACCGCACCCCTTTATCCCGGAGACCGCAAATTCACCCAGCAGTGGATGGCGGGATTCGAGGAGGGATCTGATTTTCGCCTCTCTGCCATCACTCTGGGCTCCCACGCGGGAACCCACCTGGACTTCCCCTCCCATATCTTCAGGGATGGACGGGCACTGGACGACTATCCACTGGAGCGGTTCATCACCCCCGCACAAGTTATCGCCGTCCAGGATACCGATGCCGTCTCACCCCAGGATTTGCAGGACATAAGCATCGAAAGAGGCGAGGCCATACTCTTCAAGACCGG
Organism: Methanotrichaceae archaeon; assembly: GCA_963813075.1. Taxonomy (GTDB): domain Archaea; phylum Halobacteriota; class Methanosarcinia; order Methanotrichales; family Methanotrichaceae; genus Methanothrix. Next base: position 48,676 of record CAWEXU010000005.1, on the reverse strand, counting down.
CAACAGCTCCCAAAGGCTGATCTGTAAGCCCATCTTCTCGCCCGATTACGTCCACGTCTCATTAGCCGCGGCAAAGATATGCATCACTAAAGGCGCGGGCCTGGTGGGGATCGACTATCTCTCTGTGGATAAATATGAGGACGAATTCCTGCCCGTTCACAATATCCTCCTGAAAAACGACGTCCTGGTCCTGGAGGGGATCGACCTTGGCGCGGTCCCACCCGGCAGATACTGGCTGATCTGCCTTCCCCTGAGAATAAAAGATGCCGAAGCCACTCCCGTCCGGGCAGTCCTGGTGAGATGATTATGGCCGGAGAAGACATCTTCCTTTCCGCCCTGCAGCTTCTGGATGAGGGGATATGCATCTGCGAAGAGTCCGGAAAGATCCTCTATTTCAACCCTGCCGCAGAGGAGATGGCAGAGTCTCTGGCTGCTGGCAGGGGCTGCCAGGAAGCTCTGGAAGATCTATGCAGAGGTATAATCGAGTCTGCCCGAGGGCGCGAAGGCCAGATCCTTCGAGGGGAGGCCGATCTGCTGGGAAGAAGAATAGAGTACTCCATTGCCACAATCCAGGAGGAAGATCATAAAGGCAGATCCATAATCACATTGAAAAGATCGAACCATTCCCCGGCGAAAGAGGAGGATCGTCCAGAAGAGGCAACTATATCGAAAGCGGCTCCGGGCCACAAGGACGATCTGCGCGAAAGGGACAGGATCCTGGCCGGTGCGGCTCTGGCCACAAACCAGCTCCTGATCTCGGAGGAGATGGACGTAGCTCTCACCCAGTCTCTGGAAATTTTAGGCTGCTCTGCCAATGTGGACCGGGCCTGCATCTATGAGCATTATCTGGACGATTTGGAAAGGAATCAGATCTGGCTTCGCTACGAATGGACATCGAATGCCGATGTGGATACCGCATTTGGGATGGTTCACCAGCCGGACCAGGGCTACAGGGCATACAGCTCCATTCCGCAATGGTTCCAGACCCTCTCCGGAGGGATGCCCATCCGGGGAATGACCCAGGAACAGCCCCAGCCGGCGAAGGGACTGCTGGAGATGCTCAATGTCCTCTCCTTTATGATAGTTCCCATATTCACCATAGACCGGTTCTGGGGCTTCATCGGCTTTGAGGACCGAAAACAGGAGCGGGCCTGGGGCTGGGGAGAGGTCTCGATTCTGATGACCATGGCCAGCGCCATCGGGGGATTTATCGGCCGCTTCGAGGCGGAATCCGCCCTCCGGGAGAGCGAAGAGAAGTACCGCAAGCTGGTGGAGACATCAAGCAGCGTCATCATCAGAGTGGACACCAGCGGCTCTATCAGGTTCATCAACAAGTTCGGCCTGCACTTCTTCGGCTACAAAGAGGAGGATATCCTGGGGTGCAATGTGTCCAGCACCATCTTTCCTCGGGGCGCCGAGGTCTGCAACCTCAAAGCGATAATAGCGCTTATGGGAGAGCACCCAGAGGAATGCTCCACCCATATAGCGGAGAACATAAGATCCAATGGAGAGCGGGTCTGGATCGCCTGGTCGCACCGGCTGGTTGTAAACGACCGGGGAGAGACCGTAGAGGTCCTGTGCATTGGCAACGATATAACTGAGAACAAGCGCTCTTCTGAGGGGCTCAAACGGGCTGCCTCCGACCTCAGGGAGACCAGAGATTATCTGGAGAACCTCTTAGGCCATGCCAATGCCCCCATCATCGTCTGGGACCCGAACTTCTGCATCACCAGGTTCAATCATGCCTTCGAGAGGCTTACCGGCCGCCCTGCGGATGACGTCCTGGGCCGATCATTAGGAATCCTCTTTCCCGATGAGAGCCGGGCGGAGTCGTTCGCCTATATCCAGAGGACCCTCTCCGGCGAGAGCTGGGATGCGGTCGAGATCCCCATCCTGCACCAGAGCGGGGATATCAGAACGGTCCTTTGGAACTCGGCGACGATATATGATGAGACCGGGAAGCGTGTCATCGCCACCATTGCTCAGGGCCAGGATATCACCGAGAGGAAGGCAGCAGAAGAAAGAGTGGCATTCCAGGCATCATTGCTCGACCAGGTCAGAAACGCCGTTATAGCTACTGATCTGGAGGGCAGGATCATATACTGGAACCGGTTCGCCGAGTCGCTCTACCAGTGGAAGGCGGAGGAGGTGATGGGGCAGAGGATTCAGGATACCATCATACCACCGAAGATTAAATCCACCTTAGGTGATTTGGTGAAGGATATCCTCGACCAGGGCTACTGTGAATGCGAATACCCGGCACAGAGGAAGGACGGCAATCTGTTTCCCGCCTCATATGCATTCAGCACTCTGTACGACAAGAAGCGGCGACTGATCGGTATTATTTCTGTGAGCACCGACCTCACAGAGAGAAAGAAGGTAGAACAGGACCTGCGCGAGGCCAAAGAGAGGGCAGAATCTGCCACGAAAGCCAAGTCCGAGTTCCTGGCCAATATGAGCCATGAGATCAGGACCCCAATGAATGCGGTGATCGGCTTCACCGGCCTGCTCCTCAATACCAAGATCGACTCGGTGCAGAGGGACTACATAGAGACCATTCGCAGCAGCGGAGACTCTCTGCTCAAGGTTATATCAGACATCCTGGACTTCTCCAAGATCGAGGGAGGGATGATGGAGCTGGAACGGGAGGCCTTCGACCTTTATGAATGCCTGGAGACATCACTGAACATGGTGGCCGAGGCCGCCTCTTCTAAAGGCCTCTCTTTTGGCTATGAGGTCGAGCCACGTGTCCCCAGATATCTGTTGGGAGACCTGACCAGGCTCAGACAGATCCTGGTCAATCTGCTGGGAAATGCGGTCAAGTTCACAGAGAAGGGTTTCGTCCGGGTGGATGTGTCCGCTCTTCCGGTAGAGGACGGCCATGAGATCCAGTTCCGGGTTAGTGACTCCGGGATCGGCATATCGCAAGATCGCATGAGCCGGCTGTTCCAGTCCTTCAGCCAGGTGGATGCCTCGACCACCCGCAAGTATGGCGGCACGGGACTGGGTCTTGCCATCTGCAAGCATCTCGCTGAGCTGATGGGAGGAGGGATCTGGGCGGAGAGCATTCCTGGAGAGGGCTCAAGCTTTTATTTCACCATCCAGGCGGAAGCCTCGAAAGAGCCCGATCCCGATATCCATAGAGATCTGCCGGAAGAGCCTCTGCCCCTGTCCGACCAGCAGCCTCAAAAGAGCCTGCGAATACTGCTTGCCGAGGACAATGTGGTCAATCAGAAGGTAGCCATACGTATGCTGGAGCGGCTGGGCTACAGGGCGGATGTCGCTGCAGATGGACGGGAGGTCCTGGCCGCGCTGAAGAAGAGGCCCTATGATGTGGTGCTGATGGATGTGCAGATGCCGGAGATGGACGGACTGGAGGCGACAAGGTGCATACGCAGCACACCATGCCACCAGCCCTACATCATCGCCATGACTGCTCACGCCATGAAAGGAGATAGAGAAGTATGTCTGGATGCCGGAATGGACGACTATGTATCCAAACCGGTGCGAATCGAGGAGCTGAACGCCGCTTTAGAGCATAGCCACACTCTGATCCTCAATGGCTGAGCCCCTGCCAGCCTCAATATAAAGTAAAACTATAATTAAGATATTCATTTCTTCTATGAATCTATCCGGGATTCAAATATTCATTATGAAGCCATCAGGGCGAAGTATGCCAGCAGGGCTTCGAGCTGAATTCTCTCGTTCGCCCCTTCCGTCATGCGGAAATCGATCTCGCCAATGCGGTCGATCAGCTTCACCCGATCCCGGTCCCCGATATCATCCAGGTCCAGCATCGCCCGGTGGATCTGAACCACCACATCCTGGCCGGAGAGCCCTTTAGAGAGCAGGAGATCATCCAGTATCGTTCGCGCTCCTAAAAAATCCCCAGATAGTGCGGTCCTGATGAAGCTTTTGATCTCCTCAGGCTTGGCGGTGGATGTGATCTGGTAGATCGTCTCCTCGTCCACCTCGTCGCCCATTAAAGCTGCCGCCTGAAGGGCATTGATCGCTTTTCTCATGTCGCCTCCGGCAACATATTCGATGGCGGAAAGACCGCCATCTGAAACCTTTAGCCCCTCCTCTCCGGCTATGAACTTGATCCTCTTTGTCACTGCAACGGGAGAGAGGGGTTTGAAGCGGTAGACCGCACAGCGGGACTGGATGGGCTCGATGATCTTGGAGGAGTAGTTGCAAGAGAGGATGAATCTGGTGGTGGCGGAGTATCTCTCCATGGTCCTGCGCAGAGCGCTCTGGGCATCGTTGGTCAGGGCATCGGCCTCATCCAGGAATATCACTTTAAAATCCGCCTCGCCTAAAGGAGCCATCCGGGCGAAATCCTTCACCTTATGGCGGATGATATCTATGCCCCGCTCGTCACTGGCATTCAATTCGATGAAGTTGTTCCTCCAGGTCTCGCCGAATATCTCTTTGACGATGGAGATGGAGGCAGCGGTCTTGCCCACCCCCGGCGGCCCGGAGAAAAGAAGGTGGGGCAGGTTTCGCGTCTTCACATAGGACTTTAGACGGCGGACGATCTCGTCCTGGCCCACAATATCGTCCAGCCTCTCCGGCCGGTACTTCTCTATCCAGATCTCCTCTTTGATATATAACCCCTCAATTATAGGGTTTGGGCTATCCGTATATCAATATTCCTCCTAAGAACGAAGCCCTCTAAAGATGCAACAAAGGCTAAATATAGAGGTGTTACATGGATGCAAATCGTTTTTCGGAGGATTGCAAGTGATCGGTGAGGTGGCTGGGCAGTACAATGCGCAAGATCTTGAGGATGAGATAAGATCGCTGTGGGAAAAGGCGGACAGCTACCGCCAAGTTCGAAAATTGAGATTGGGCGGCAAGAAGTTCTTTTTTGTGGATGGGCCGCCTTATACCACAGGACGCATTCACCTGGGAACCGCCTGGAACAAGGTGATCAAGGACTCTGTGCTCCGTTACCGCTCCATGAACGGCTTTGAGGTCAAGGACCGGGCGGGATGGGATATGCACGGCCTGCCCATTGAGGTGAAGGTGGAGGAGTCCTTCGGATTCCGCAACAAGAAGGATATCGAGGCCTATGGGGTGGACAAGTTCATCCAGAGGTGCAAGGAGTTCGCCCTCCGTCAGAAGGATGACATGACCGCCCAATTCAAGATCCTGGGGGCCTGGCTGGACTGGGACGACCCCTACATGACCCTGAAGAACGAGTATCTGGAGGCAGCCTGGTGGACGCTGAAGAAGGCCCACGAGAATAACCTCCTGGAGAGGGGCTCAAGGGTGGTCAACTGGTGCCCCCGCTGCCAGACGGCCATCGCCGACTCGGAGGTAGAGTACTGGGATGAGACCGACTACTCGATCTACGTCAAATTTCCAGTGAAGGGGGAGGAGAACACCTACATAGTGATCTGGACCACCACCCCCTGGACCATTCCCGCCAATGTGGCAGTGGCGGTCAATCCCGCTTTCCAGTACTCCCGGGTCAGGGCCTGGAAGGACGGCAAATCCGAGATCCTGATCATGGCCTCGGAGCTGGTGGACTCCGTCCTCAAGACGGGCCGCTACCAGGACTATGAGCTTTTGCAGGACCTTTCGGCCAAAGAGATGCAGAACCTGAAGTACGAGCACCCTCTGATCGACCTGGTTCCCAGGCAAAGGGAGATCGAGCATGGCGTTTATGCCGCGGACTTCGTCGCCAGAGAGAACACCGGATGCGTGCATATCGCACCTGGGCACGGCCTTGAGGACTATGAGCTTGGGCTGGACCACCACCTGGAGATATTCTGCCCGGTGGGCGGGGACGGGCGGTACACCGCCGAGGCGGGGGAGAAATACCAGGGCCAGTATGTCAAGGAGGCGGACAGCAACGTCATCAATGATCTGGAGGAGCGAGGTAAGCTCCTGGCCCAGGGGAGGCTCGCCCACCGCTACGGCCACTGCTGGCGCTGCAAGACCCCCATCATCTTCATCGCCACCAGCCAGTGGTTCCTGCGGATATCCGATCTCCGCGATAAGATGTTAGAAGAGATCTCCCGGGTGACATGGTATCCGGAGTGGGCGGGCTCAGCCAGGTTTGCCGACTGGATTAGCAATGCCCGAGACTGGTGCATCTCCAGGCAGAGGTACTGGGGAATCCCCCTGCCCATCTGGACCTGTCCTGACTGCGGCCATATGGAGGTCATAGGCACCGCCTCGGAGCTGGAGGAGAGGTCTGGTCAAAAGCTGGTCGACCTGCACCGGCCGGATGTGGATGCTATTATGCTGGACTGCCCCTGCGGCGGGAAGATGGTGCGCTCACCGGATGTCTTCGATGTATGGTTTGACAGCGCAGTGGCCTCCTGGGCCACCCTCCGTTTCCCCAGTCACGAGGAGGAGTTTAATGAATGGTGGCCGGCGGATTTCATCACCGAGGGGCACGACCAGACCCGTGGGTGGTTTTATTCCCAGCTGGGAGCATCAATGGTCTCCTTTGGCCGGGCACCCTACAAGAGCGTTCTCATGCATGGCTTCACCCTGGACGACCAGGGACGGAAGATGTCCAAGAGCATAGGGAACATCGTCCAGCCGGAGGAGGTGGTGGAGAAGTTCGGTGCCGATATACTGCGCACCTATGTCCTGGGAGCCAATGCCCCCTGGGAGGATCTGCACTTCTCCTGGGAGGCTATCGAGAACACCAGCCGGATGATCAATATCTTCTGGAATGCTTATCGCTTTGCTCTGCCCTATATGGTCCTGGACGACTTCGACCTGAAGAAGGCGGATCTTTCCCTCTATACGAGCAGCCTGCGCCCGGAAGACCGCTGGATACTCTCCCGGGTGAACAGCCTGGCAGAGGAGATCACCGCAGAGATGGAGGGCTATCAGCTGCACCGGATCGTCCGCTCCATATCCGACTTCATCTTGGAGGACCTCAGCCGCTGGTACATCCAGCTGGTCCGGCCTCGCACCTGGATTGAGCAGGATGATCCGGCCAAGCTTGCCGCTTATGCCACCATCTATGAGGTTTTGGTGAAGCTGGCCAGGCTTATGGCCCCGTTCACCCCCTTCATATCCGAGTCCATCTACCAGAACCTGGTGCGGGGGCTGGACGAGAATGCCACGGAGTCGGTCCATATGTGCGACTGGCCGCGAGCAGATAAAGAGTGGATAGACTTGGGCCTGGAGGAGAGCATGGATCTGGTAAGGGAGGTCTCAATGGCCGCCTCCAATGCCCGGCAGAAGGGCGGGAGAAAGCTTCGCTGGCCGGTATCGGAGATCGTGATCGCTCCTTCCAAAGAGACGGTGGACCTGGGAGGCCTGGAGGACGTCCTCCGGGGACAGACCAACTCCAAGAAGATAACTGTCCTCTCTATTGGTGAGAAGCCCAGGATGGACCTGGAGATGTCTCCCGTTCATAAGAAGATCGGGCCGGTCTACAAGGGGGAGGCAAAGCTGGTGGTGGAAGCGATAGCAGCCGCTGAGCCCGCAGCAGTTAAGGCCGATCTGGACCGGGACGGCCAGGCGGTCTTAAGGCATCAGGGCCGGGAGTTCAATATCACCACCGAGATGGTGCAGTTCCGGGAGATTCCTCCGGAGAACCTGCCGGCAGCGGAGTTCTCCCGCGGATTCGTCTATGTGGACATCACCCTCACCCCGGAGCTGGAGGCTGAGGCCTATGCGCGGGAGATCATCAGGCGCATTCAGGACATGAGAAAGGAGCTGGATCTGCGGGTGGAAGACCAGATCAGAGCGGTGGTGGATATCGAGAGCAAGCCCATTCTCGATCTGGTGGTTGGAAGAAAAGAGCACATCGCAGGGGAGGTTCGAGCGGCGGAGTTCAAGATGGGGCTGGGGCTGCAGATACAGGGCTTAATGGTCAAGGACTGGGATGTCGAGGGCGTTTGCATGCGCATCGGCATAGATAGGGCGTAATGGATTTTGATCGCCGGAGTTTTATAAGATGAACGACCATGATGATGGCATGAACACGCCAGTCCCGGTCAGGGTCAAGGGGGTATACATAGCGGAGTCTGAGGGAAACAATCCCGCTCCGGTGGTCCTCCTGGAGGATGAGATGGGAAGGATTGTGCCCATATTCGTGGGGCTATCCGAGGCCATTTCCATCCATCATGCCCTGTCCGGAGAGCTGGCTCCCCGGCCCATGACCCATGATCTGTTCATCTCCGTCCTGGAATGCCTGTCTGCCAGCATCACCAATGTGCTGATAGATGATCTGGATGGAGGAATCTATTATGCCCGGCTGACCATCAGGAGCGAGGGCCGCCAGAATGAGATCGATGCCCGGCCCAGCGACTGCCTGGCTTTAGCCCTGCGGGCGAAGGCGCCCATCGAGGTCCAGGAGAGGGTGGTGGTGGATGCCAGCATCAGCAAGAGCGATGCGGAGAAGCTGACCAGCATTGAGAACTATCTGCAATAATATAAAATATAAAAGGCAGAGTGCCGCCCGGGCTTACCAGGGCACAATATAGACGACATCTCCATCTTTTCTTCCCTTCAGCAGCTGGCAGTGCCGGAGGATGGCGAACTGGTTGTTCAGATCGGCTTCCGATAGGTTGAACCTCTTCCCGATCTCAGCCATGGTGGCCTTGCCCTGGGATTGAATGTACTCATAGATCTCCTTTTGCTGATCGGTCAGACCATCCGTCCCCTCCAGGCCGTGGCTCTCCCGATAAATCTTCTTCGACCTCTCGCCCCAGGGATCGCAGACCCGGATCCGGTTGTTGACATCGATGTAGCAGTCCTCGCAGAAGGTCTTGCCTCCTGTCGCGAAGACCTCATCCTCCGGGACACTTTTGCCGCATTTCTGGCATCTTATGCAATCGGACATTTTCTCCACCTGGCGGCCTTATTTCATCTCATGGTTTAAGTCATCATCCTTCTGGATCGGAAGTCATCTTTAACGAAAAAGTTCTAATAGGAAAATAGAGACTATGAGGCATTATGCATGCGCGTTCAATAATAATGATCCTAATCTTAATTCTGATCATAGGATTTGCAACGGCCGCTAAAATCACTGTGGCCCCTGAGGGTGCAGACTACAGCACAATTCAGCAGGCTTTGAATAATGCCAGCGATGGAGATATTATTGAAGTGCAAAGCGGAGAATATGTGGAGCATGTCCAGGTTCTGCATTCCGTAGCTCTGATCGGCGTTGATACCGGCAGCGGACGCCCGGTGGTGGACGCCAACAAATCCTCAAGTGCCATCACATTGCGGGCCAATGCAACCCGGATAGAGGGCTTCAATCTGACCGGCTCCGGTGGATGCGGATGCGGCAATGCCGGGATATTGGTGGACTCCTCCCATAACATCATCCAGAATAATATCCTCTATAAAAACCGGTATGGCATTTACATCGAAGAGGGAGCGACGAACAATACCCTCTATTCCAACGACTTCCTGGAGAACAGGGTCTCAGCCAATGATACTGGCGGCAACCGCTGGAGCATGGAGATGAAAGAAGGGGGCCTCCTGGGATTATTGAAGGGTGCAAAGCTCATGGGAAATCATTACAGCGACTTCGACGAGCCCGGCGAGGGCTGCAATGATACCAACTCCGATGGCTTTTGCGATGAGCCCCGGATGTTTGGGAATGGGCCGGGGATCGATGAGCATCCACTGGTCGTTCCAATTATTTTTTGATAGGAATAGGGTGACTGCTGCGATTTTTCTTTTTAATTATTACTCAAAGGCTTTATATCATCTAATATCGATTCTCTGAGCCATGGACCAGGGGAAGAGAAGCGAGCCGGCTGAACTCGTTGCAGTTCTTGTTTTCGGCTTATTGCTGAAGCTGTTTGCCGGGAGGAGGTCACTCACTGAACAGGGCATACTGTTTCCGGGATATGATGAATACTATCATATGCGCAGGATACTGTATGGAGTGGCCAATTTCCCCGATGTGCTCTGGTTTGACTCCTACCTCAACTACCCCCATGGACTGTCCATAAGCTGGCCGCCTCTCTTCGACCAGATCTCTGCCGCCCTATGTCTGGCTTTGGGCCAGCACAGCAAAGAGGGGGTGGAGATGACGGCGGCCTACGTGCCGGTGATCATCGGCCTTCTGGCGATGGTTGTGGTCTACTATATGATGCGTGAGCTCTTCGACCATAGGGTTGCCCTCCTGGCCAGCTTCATGGCGGCTCTTGCCCCCTACTATCTCCTTTATACCATGGTCGCGGCAACGGACCATCACTCTTTAGAGGTGCTTCTCCAGCTGGTCTCCCTACTTTTCATCATCCGGTCCATCAGCCGGCCGGAGAAGAAGTGGCTCTACGCCTCTGCGGCAGGAGTGGCTCTGGCCGCCCTGGCCTATACCTGGCAGGGCGCAGACGTCTACTATGGAGCTTATCTGCTTATTGCAGCAGTGGCAATTAGCCTGGAGCTGCGGGAGAATAGATCGTCCATGACCCTCGCCCCCACGCTGCTTGTGGCATTTCTCCTCGCCCTGATCCTTGTCTTGCCTTACAGGAGCACGCCCTGGATGTCCCCCTCCTTCCTGGGCCTGGCAGCCATATCCATTTCCATAGCGATCATGCTGGCCTTGGCGCAGATCATCGAGAAGAGGAACATATCCTGGAAGGCATTCCCCCTGGGCATCCTCTCCATATCGCTTCTCTTTCTGCTCCTGCTAAAGCCAATGGGAGGATTATTTGGACTGGAGAGCCTGATCCGGACGGGGTTTGGGTACATCTGGGGCGGGGAGATGATCGGCAGGATTGGTGAGGCCCAACCTCTGATCTTTGATATGAAGACACTGTTCGAGGTTTTCTTCTCCTGGCAGGGATTGAATATCCTGTTAGCCCTGGCCGCAGCTATTGTCACCATAGACTATTTGCGAAAGGGAGGGTGGAAAGAAAAGCCGGCTCTCTTGCTCTTCCTGATGTGGGCGGTCTACTCCATCCTTCTCACCCTGGGCCAGTCCAGATTCCTCTATATATCCACGATATACATGGGTGCACTGATAAGCATCCTGATATTTTATGCCCTGGACATATTCGGGAAGATTCAGGAGGAGAAAGGAGAAAAGGTACCCCGGGCACTGGCTGCAGCTATTATCCTTCTCCTCGTCCTGCCAACGGCAATTGATGGCTTTTCCTTTGCCCTGAATACCCCGCCGGCGATAGCAGGCGACTGGAATAGCTCGATATCCTGGCTGAAAGAGAACAGCGAACCTACCAGCTTCTATGACGATCCGAGAGAAGTCCCGGAGTACAGCGTGATGAACTGGTGGGACTATGGCAACTGGATTCTCTATTTGGCTAATAGGCCGGTGGTGGCCAACAACTTCCAGGCCGGGGCAGAGGATGCAGTGCGGTTTTACCTGGCGGAGAATGAGACGGAAGCGGCGGAGATCATGGATTCCAGAGGCGCTAAGTACGTTTTCACCGATTACAGCATCGTCTACGGCAAGCTGGCCTCCCTGGCGGAGTGGGCGAATGAGGATGTCAATAGCTACATGGTGCGGGAGGATTACGGCAGCGAGGTCTCCCTTATACCCAAAGAGAGGTTCTTCAACACCACATTAGGCAGTCTCTACCTGGTCGACGGCACCGGCATGGGCCGCTTCCGGCTGATATACGAGTCGAGCACCATCCGGGGTGGCAACCCGGGAAAAAGCGAGATCAAGATCTTCCAGTATGTTCCCGGGGCATTGCTGAGGATCCATACCGATCCGGATCAGAATGCAGGAGTGCTGCTCAATATGACCTCCAATATGGAAAGGGATTTTATCTACGTCAACCAGGCCAAACGGATTGGAGATGCTTTTGAGGTAAGGGTTCCTTATTCCACAGAGAAGAGATATGATACCCGTGCAGTAGATCCTTATCTCGTGTTCTCGGGCAATGAGAACGGGGTTAAGATTCAGAATGTCGAGATAAGTGAAGAGGATGTCCTACAGGGCAGGACCATCGAGCTGAATTTATGAGGCGGCCTCTTGCCGCCTGCAGCATCTCTCGGGGCCGAATCATCAAAACAGGTTTTATTGCTACATAAAGCAACAGTCTTATTAACTAGTAATATCCCTATTAGAAATACAGCGACAGAAAGCTGGTTGACCTCCTTTACCGTCGTCCACCTGTCGTCGGTCTCCGGCCTCTGCCAGGGCCGGACTCCTCTTCTGAAAACAGGGCATTCATCGAGATTGGAGCCAGCGTGCCATGACCCTGCTGATGATCACAGATATTAGAAAGAGCAGCTATGATAGCGGATCGGACATAGTCACCGGGGTATTTCTGAACGGTGGGATTCATGATCGGGGCAGAATCAGGTCCCTGGATGAGAAGGTTCTTTTGGCGCTGGAGAGTGCTACCGCCAAAAATTTTATCCCGGCAATTGGGGTGCATTGCAAAGATCAGTACATCCGCCTGCGAGCCAATCCGGCCACGGTCTGGTAATCGGGGAATGGATAAGCCTGGAGGAAAGGGAGATTTAGAGCTTTATTCCAAACTCCGGCAGCCTCTCCCGCGCCGCTTCCCGGGCCTGCTGGTGCTGGCAGAGGAACCTCTCTATCCTCTCGGCCACATCTTTTTTGCATGTGCCGCACATCCTCCTGCCGCTGCGGCATTCCGCGTCCAGCTCTAAAAGCTCTTTATCGTCCTCGGATAGATGGAAAAGGAGGAACTCGTAGACGGAGCACTTATCCGGCTCTCCTCCCAGCTTCTTCTGCTCGGCCAGGCTCTGCCTGCCGCCGGTGATCGCCCTCATGACCTTCTTTGCCGCCTCTTTGGGGTCTTCAGTCAGAGCGATGTAGCTGTCCGGCTTGGAGGAGGACATCTTCCCCCCGGTAAGGCCGGTCATGAAGCGGTGGTAAATGGAGGCAGGAGGGATAAAACCGTACTCGCCATGCTCTCGTCTCGAGCATTATAATCAGCTCCTCGACCTCCTCCTGGGCCTGATCGATGCTCCGGCCCTCTCTCAGCTGGAGGTCGACAAGGTCGATATGCTCCTCGTACCTTTTGACCTGTCCCAGTCCCGTCTCCCGCAATGCCGATTCAGCCGCCTGCATCAACTCCTGGCTGGCGGCCTTGCCCCGGATGCTTATGTACTCCCCTCTCCTCTCCACCAGAAACCTCCTCATGCGGTAAGCGAGGTCACGGGTGAGCTTGATATGAGGGTCCTGATCTGCGCCCACCGGTATCACCACCGGCTTTGGCCCGCCATATTTCTCCAGCTGCGGATGGAGGATATCGGCGCTCTGGGCCATCACACTCTCCATGTGCGAGATGCAGGTCTCTCCGCTGAAGCCATAGATGGCGCTGACCTCGGAGAAGTTGGCCTCTATCCCCAGCTCAAAGGCCAGGTTTCGAACATCATAATTGCTGGACTGAAAATAGATGTGGCTGTTCTCTTTGGGCTCAAAGCCCAGGGCGATGAGGCTGAGGATATACTCCTCGATGCCGAATTCTCTGCATTTCGCCCAGCTTATGCCCCGCACCGCATGGGCCTCCATATCAGCCACTGCAGCGAAGGCGTCCCCGCCCTGCTGCTGGTGCCAGATGATCTCATTCATGACCATCATATGGCCGAAGTGCGCCCTGCCGGTGGGCATAAAGCCGCTCATGACGGCGAAAGGCCGATGACTTTTCATGGCCGCCAGCACAGCATCGTAGTTTCTGTGGCCGAATATTATCCTGCGCCTCATGTAGCGATGTGGATTTTCAAGCTGGGGAAGGATATCATCGAAGCTCGATATCCCAAACTCCTCAAAGAGCTTGGTGTAATCTTCCACATGAACTGCACCCCAGGGATCAAGCCTCGTCTCCATGGGCAAAAGAGGAGGGAACGCTGATATATCTATTTTCTCATCGTTCTATTATTCTTCGGATATCGACAATCAAGCGAAGAAGTGTTGATCGGCAGAGCGCAGACCGGGATAGCAGGGGAAAGACAATCCAACCTATCTGCCACTATGGATGTCATCAGGAGATGATGGCACCATAATTAAAATTGCGTTATTATAAATATTGAAATCTCACTGATATTCATCTCCTTTCATTAGTTTATCGACCATTTCAGCGCTGCATATAGCCCCTCCTCTGGCCGATGCAATGCGATTACCATAGAAATGCATCTATGATTTATTTGATATAATATCAGATTATGATGAGACAACGGCAGCAGAGACTTATATCGATAGTATAATCTTATATCCAAGAAGAATATCACACCTCGAAATAAACTATTTATATCATAAGGTATTTGTTATATACAAAAATAGAATGAGGTCATTATGAGACAATTCTCGGTGAAAGTTTTGGATGATGCCGACAGGGAGTTCGTAGAGGTGCTCCGCGAGCTTGGCATTCCCAGAAATGTGGCCAGCATGATCACCTACCTGGCCAATGTGGAGGAGGCCACATCAAGAGAGATTGAGATCGGATCCAATCTCCGTCAGCCCGAGGTGAGCATTGCCATGCGCACTCTGCGCAATAACAACTGGGTGGAGGAGAGGGAGATCAAAAAGGATGGCAAAGGGAGGCCGATGAAGGTCTACCGGTTGACCATATCCCTGGGCGAAATCATAAAGCATTTCGAGGATGAGAAGCTAAAAGAGTCCGCCAAGACCCAGGAGAGCATCGAAAAGCTCAAGGAGCTGAGCAGAAGCCTGAGCGTTACCCCTTAATGGCCAAATGCCATTTGCAGCCGGATAAGCCCGCCAATTGTATCTGGCTGCAATATCCAAAAGAGTCATTTTCCAGATCGGCTGTTTGAAAGGGATGAGATGGCAATTTCAGGCATCCCATCACTTCAGCATTCAACAATTTGATTCGAGGACCATTGATCTATTCGGCCCAAAGTATCCCTCGAGAAGCCTATTTCTCTACTTCCCCTCTGCCCCTTAAATCATCCAGGTTCTCTTCCATGAGCTTCTTGCTTTTGATCTCTTCTTTTTTGCCGCCCTTTCTCTCCGCATTTCGCTTCTTAAAGTCAGCCAAGAATCTCACCACATCTTCCGAGGTATGGGATGGATGATTAAGCTTTCCATCATTCTTTTAATGTTTTGCCCGACTTCCCTTATAGACCCACTGGTCGTATATCCCCCGGGGGTCTTGATTGTCGATTACTTTTCCCGTCCAGCCTGCCCCCTCCATCTCCTTCGCGATGAGATCCGCCTCCTTTTGGGAGTAGACGGTAAATAACAGCTCCTTTTCAGCGAGCGAAGCGGCAGCAAGAAGTATCTCCCTCCATCGGGGCCAGTTGGAGTCATCGATCAGCCCCACCATGAAACCGAGCACGGTTTGAAACGGCCTGCCGGAAAAAAAGCGGGGCAGGAGCCTGGCGTCCAGAACGAATGACCTCTGAGGGTCCATCAGCCCCTTCTTCAGGGCTACACACAGCTCACAGCGATCGGAGTCCATGGCTAAAGGCGCCAACCCCAGACGAATGAGGGCCTGGGTGGCCAGACCGTTGCCGCAGCAGATCTCCAGAATGGGCATATCTCCTGATGGGGAGAGGTGGGGCTTCAAGAGATCGACCAGCCTTGCTATTCGATCCTCGGAATACTGCAGCTCATCCATCGTGTTGCAGCTCTCGCATAGCAGCTCTTCTTTCATCGAGTTGGCATAGTACTCGACAAGAGCGCAAAGAAAGGCACCCTCATCGATCATGATCTTCACTGTTCCCTCCGATCTGAACCGATCGGCAGCATCCATCAGAATTCTCTCCCCCGAATACCGATCTATCAGAAGCAGCCAGAAATCCTCAGAACTGGACAGATGAAGGGCAATGCCGATGTTCTCCAGCTGGATGGAGCGATCCCAATCCACTCCCTCATCCATTATCTGTCGGGTTACGGGCAGGTCGAGCAGATCCTGCAGGGACTCTTCCGCCAAAAAGATGCTCTCCTCCTCGCCGAGATTTAGCAATTCATTAAGCAGCACAGAAATTGACTCTCTGCCTCTGGAATATTAATCTTCTCCGTCCAGGCCCTTCTCCTGGCCGGCCAATCCGGATCCATACTGCCTTTTGCCTGGCGGAACAGATATATTATATTCCTGTTAAAATGAGAGCGCTTGAGACTGGCGGATCTTCCGGGAGTGGGGCCTCGATTAAGAGAGCGCCTCAGAGAGCATTATGGGGATGAAGAGAAGGCCATGCAGGCGGTGCAGGATGGCGACCTGCCGGGCCTGTGCAGGACCCTTAGCGAACGCCAGGCTCTGCAGCTGGTCCAGCATGCCCGCGCCCGGAAGTTCAATGTCTCTCCAGACGAGTTCCTGGCCACCGATGAGGCAGTCAGGATCTATTCCCTGCTGATCACCAGGCTGGCCGGGTTTGCCCATACCGAGTACGCCCGGCTGAAGATCGGCACCCTCTTTCCCACCTCCTCCCGGGAGATGATAGAAGTGAATCGCATTGATGCGTCACGCTCTATAGAGGTAGCCCGGAGGATAGAAGGCCTGGGCATAAACGAGCAGCTTCGCTTCATCCGCCCTTTGCGGGAGAGGGCGGATTCAAGGGTCAGGGAGAGGGCTTTGGCTGCCAGCAGCGCCGAAGACTTCCAGAGGCTGAAGTCCCGCGGCCTGGATAAATTGATTGATCTTCATCTGGCGGAAAGCCCTCAGGAGCTCCTGGCCCTCGCCCGGAGCTATAGCCATGTGAGCCTGGTGGGCGAAGGGATGGGGGAAGAAGAAGGGGTGGAGAGGGCGGAATCCCTGGAGGACTGGTACCTGGTCCCGGAGGCGATTTTAGGCTTTTACAAAGAGAACCTGGAAATCCTGGCCGCTGCGGTAAAGGCGGCGTCGAAGCTTCAGGGGGCAGGGGTGGAGGATTTTCAGGGCTGGGAGGATTTCTCCAATCTAATTCAAAGGCTTGGCGAGAAGAGCGACCTTGAGGCGGAACGGCTGAGCAGGCTGGCCGCCGGGCTGGAGGGTTGCCTGGACCAGGCTAGAGCTGCTGCCAATGAAGAGCTGAAAAGAAGGATCGAGAATAGTTCGCTCACCCTGGAGGGGACGGACCTCTTGCAGGTGATGAGCCGAGGGGAGGGCATCCGGGAGCTCTTCGAAGTCCGGATGAAAGGGATCTATCAGGAGATCATAAAAGAGGCCAAAGAGCACGCCAGAAAGGACCTGGATCTGAAGGGATCGGAGGAGGTCTGGCTGGACGAGATATTCTCCTCAGTCGTCAGCTATCCTCTGGAGCTGGACCGGAGTGCATTACGATCCTTTGAGCAGGAGCTGCGCAGCCGGCAAGAAGAGAGGGGCCTGAAGGCAAAAAGAGAGCTGGCACGGGGTCTGGCCGGAGAGAGGAATCGAGCGGAAGGACTGGTCCACCTTCTGATGGAGTTCGATTATGCCTATGCCCTGGGCTCATTCGCCCTGAAGGAGGGCTTGAGCTTTCCGGAGATTGTAGAGGAAACCAGCCTGTGTTTTCAGGGAGGGCGAAACCTCTCACTGGAGGAGCCGGAAAAGGTGAGCTACTGTCTGGGTGGAGGGCCGGGGGAGCCGGGGGAGAAGGTGGCTCTCCTTAGCGGTGTCAACTCCGGGGGCAAGACGTCTTTATTGGACCTCATCACTCAGATAGTGATCCTGGCGCAGATGGGGCTGCCTGTGCCTGCCGAAAGCTGCAGGCTCAGCCTATTTGAAGAGATTTACTACTTCAGCAAGAGCCGGGGCACCCTCTCCGCAGGAGCCTTTGAGACGGCGATGAGGAAGTTCGCTGTGGTGGAGAACGAGAAGAGAAAGCTGGTCCTTGCCGACGAGCTGGAGTCCATAACCGAGCCCGGTGCCTCGGCGCGCATCATCGCCTGCATGCTCGACGAGCTGAACCGAAGAGGCTCGGCGGCGGTCTTCGTCAGCCACCTGGCAGAGGATGTGCGCCGATTCTCAGAGACATCAGTTCGGGTGGATGGAATCGAGGCGGAAGGGCTGGATGAGAACAACTGTCTTATCGTCTGCCGCAGCCCGCGGTACAACTACCTGGCAAAGAGCACACCCGAGCTGATACTGGACCGGCTAGCTCGCACCACTAAAGGGCGGGAGAAAGAGTTTTATGCCCGGCTCTTGGGGAAGTTCAGGTGACCTTTTATATTCATGAGTTGACTTATTCGATATGGAAGTCTGGCAAATAGTGGTGATCTGTATCCTCTTATTCCCCCTATTCCTCGCCGCCAACTACATCCTGGTAAAGAAGATGGCTGCAGAGAGGAGGTCGCACGATGACCGGCTGGAAAGAGCAGTCTCAGATAGCGTGAAGGAGAGCTATTCAGCTGGGGGACTGCCCCGCCAGAGCTGGCCCAAATACAAGGCAAGGAAGAAGAGATGATCCCGAGCAGAGGTGAGGTCCTGGCTAAGCCTCACCTTTCGAGGATAGACCGACAGATATATAGTCTGGATTAATGCTTGGTCAATGGCTCCATTGCATTGAATCAATAATGTTTTTGTAGCGGGTATCGGTTCTGTGAATCGATCAGAAATCAAATAAATAGTGGAAATGATTTGAAACCGCAGAGGCAGCTCCTTCTCTGGCTAAAAAAATCAAAGTCAGAATGCAGCTCCCTTAACGAGACGGGTCTCTATCAAAATATTCGTTTTAAGCCTCTGCATCCGTTTTGGCTCGCTTATCTGGCGGGCTCTTGTCGCGGATGGATTTCATCTTGTTTTCAGATGAGGCAATAAATGTCATTTGGAAATCTAAATATCATAGACCCGCTCTTGCGGGCGATCGCTCTAGAAGGATACACCACCCCCACGCCGATACAGATGCTGGCCATACCACCACTGCTGGAGGGAAAGGATCTGCTGGGAATTGCCCAGACGGGGACGGGAAAGACGGCGGCATTTGTGCTGCCCATACTGCAGAGAATGTCGCAGGAAAGGCGAGCCTGCCGGCCGGGCTCACCGCGGGTGCTGGTGCTCGCTCCCACCAGAGAGCTTGCTGCCCAGATCGGCCAGAGCTTTGCCACCTATGGCAAGTTTCTCCGCTTCAGGCACCTGGTTATATTCGGCGGCGTCCGTCAGGGGCCGCAGGTCAATATGCTCAGCCGGGGAGTCGATATCCTGGTCGCCACTCCTGGCAGGCTCCTGGACCTGATGAACCAGGGCTACATCGAGCTGAAAGCAGTCGAGTTCTTCGTCCTGGATGAGATCGACCGGATGCTGGACATGGGCTTCATAAGAGACGTGAAGAAGGTGGTCTCGGCACTGCCCGAGAAGCACAGCTCCCTTTTCTTCTCTGCCACTCTGACCGGGGAAGCAGGTAAGTTTGCCCAGAGCCTTCTGCATAATCCGGTGAATGTTCAGGCCTCTCCTTCGGCGTGCACACTGGACTGTATCAATCAGAAGGTATTCTTTGTCGATCAGAACTCCAAGAACTCCCTCCTGCTCGATCTCCTCATAAATGAAGATATGGAGCGGGTCCTGGTCTTCGCCCGCACCAAGCACAGGGCGGACAAGGTGGCGCAGATGCTGTCCAAAAACAGGATCCGGGCGGATGCCATTCACGGCAACAAATCGCAAAACCAGCGCACCAGTACTATGGAGAGGTTCAGGTCCGGCCATATAAGAGTGCTCGTGGCTACCGATATTGCCGCCAGGGGCATAGATATCGATGATATCACCCATGTGGTGAACTACGACCTGCCCAATGAGCCAGAGAGCTATGTCCACCGCATCGGCCGCACCGGCAGAGCGGGAGCCAGCGGCAATGCATTCTCCTTTTGCTCTGCCGAGGAACGCAGCTTTTTAAGAGACATCGAGAAGCTGACCCATGTGCAGATAAAGGCGGCAGAGCACAAATATCACTCCGAAACGGCAAAAGCAGCAAAAGGCGCAGCTGCAAAGCCGGTGCCTCCCAACAGGTCGGGGGCTGCCAGGGTTCAGCAGAGGTCGATCCGCGGGAAGAGCGCGGATAGGCCCACCACTGCTCATCGCGTATCTCACCAGGCAAGAGTTGCCTGCTGAATGAGGCTTAAACAGGCGAGAATCAGCCTGTTTATACCCTTTTTTTTGAATTTAAAGCAAATTATGGCCTGATGCCCTTTTATATTGAGGCGGAGCTTTATCTCGTGGGGTCAAGGGGTAGAGAAGACCCCAGCCCTTCAGGGTGGGGATGAATCGTGCCCCTTGCATAACCACCAAAAACTATAAATTTAATAAAATTATTAACTACCCATTAACATGTACCGCACCATCAAAATAAAGCTAGATCGATCAAATGAACTCATCCAAACAGCTCGGCTTTGGAACGCCGCCTGCCAGGATGTCATAGACTACGGCTTTGCGGCACATGATTACAACAAGACCAGACTTAACAAAGCTACATACAAAGACCTCCGAGAAAAGTATTCTACATTGCCTTCCGCCCTCATCCAAACAGCAAGGGATCAAGCCAGCGACATGCTCAAGAGGCTCAAATTCGAGACTAAGCCTTTCAAGCATCCTTTCGGAGCAGTTCGATTCGACGTTAGGACCATGAAGGTATTCTTGGAATCGGGATACTGCAAGCTCACAACCATTTTTGGGAGACTACGATATGACTTCCAGTTAGCAGACTATTACCAGAAATACGCTACATGGAAAGTCATGAATGCTCAACTCAAGATAACTAAGAATGCTTGCTACCTCAATGTTCAAGTAGAGCAACCCGATCCAGAAACACTTGTTGGAGATAAGAGGATCGGCGTAGATCTTGGGATCAATAACATAGCAGTATGTAGCGATAATACGTTCTGGCAATCTGGACCAGTTAAAGCTGTGAAAGGCAAATATCAATATTTGAGATCCAAACTTCAGTCCAAAGGCACTCGATCAGCTAAAAGAAAGCTTCAAGAGCTTTCTGGTCGAGAGAGACGGTTTCAGAAGGACGTGAACCATCAAATCGCAAACTGGATACTATCTAAACCATATGACGTAATCGCTCTGGAAGATCTAACCCACATCAGGAACGGCAAGAAGAATAAGAAACTTGGAAAATGGAGCTTTGCAGAACTACGAAGCATCATAGAATACAAAGCGGGCGCTATCGGAAAGAAGGTAGTTGCCATAGACCCAAGATATACTTCTCGCACATGCTCCAAATGTGGATTTCAAAAGAAGGAAAACCGTAATGGTAGGACCTTCAAATGCAAAAGCTGTGGCTTCCAGATCGATGCAGACTTGAACGCATCCAGGAACATCGCTACCTTCAGTAGAGCTGACCGTAGCAGGCTGCCTGTCAACCCGCCAATCGTAGCAGGCTAACTAACCACTAGCTACAAGCCCCATCCTTTAGGGTGGGGTAGTTGACTTGCTCGCCAGTTCCTCCGCCCTGGCAAAGGCGGCCTGGGCCTCATCGGTCCTTTCCAGACCCTGAAGGATTAGGCCCCGGTTGTACCAGACTCCTGCAAACTCGGGGTCAAGCCTGAGGGCTTCGTCGTATGCTTCCAGGGCCTCATCATATCGGCCCAGGGCGGCGAGGGCGTTGCCTTTATTGCCCCAGGTTTCAGGGTAATCAGAATCAAGGAAGAGGGCCTCCTCAAAAGCTTCCAGGGATTCATTATATCTGCCTAAAATGGCCAGATCATAGCCTCTGTTCTTCCAGGCATCGGCATTGTTCGAATCCAGACGGAGGGCCTGTTCATAAGCCTCCAGAGCTTCCTTTTGTCTGCCCAGACAATCCAGGGCAATGCCCATGTTAAGCCAGGCACTGGCAAATCCGGGATTCAGGCCGAGGGCCACCTCATATGCTTCCAGGGCCTCTTCGCACCTGCCCAGACCGGAAAGAGCCACTCCTTTGCTCATCCAGGCCAGGGTGGAGTTGGAGTCCAGGCGAATGGCCTGATCAAAAGCCTTGATCGATTCATTGTATCTGCCCTGGCTGACAAGATCAGTGCCGTTAACAAGCCAGTCCTCTGCGGTCTCCTGGCATTGCAGGGATGGAATAAGTGCCAGCATGATGATGAAAACAGAAAGGGCCAATCTCATAGGCAAAAATATGTTATATAATGAATATATACTTGTCGGAATAAGCCAAAGCTCAACTACCGGGATGGGTAGATCGGACTGAGCCTTTCTATTATCTCCTCCAGGGTCATGGCCTCTTGCTCTCCGCCGGACATGTCTCGCAGGATCAGCCTGCCGGAATCCAGCTCCTCCCTGCCCACGATCACCGCAAACCTGGCCCCTGCTCCAGAGGCGGCCTTGAGCTGGGCACCCATGCTTCTGCCCATGACATCCAGGACGGTGGGAATCGACCTTCGCAGCGATACTGCCATCCTCGCGGCATCTGCCTTGACATCAGGAGTATAGATGAGAAAGAGGGGGGGCATTGTCTCCTCTTTTATCCGGGCGACTTCCATTATCCGGTCGAAGCCCAGGCCGAAGCCGGTTGATGAGATCTCCTTCCCTCCGAAGAGGCTGGCCAATTCGTATGTCCCTCCGCCGCATATCTGGCGTTGCGCTCCCAGGCCCTGGGCATAGATCTCGAAGACCGTGCCTGAGTAGTAGTCCAGGCCCCGTACGATCTCAAAATCGATCTGGAAGTTTACCCCGTAGGCCTCGAGAAGATCCACCGTCTGCTGGAACTCATCCAGCCGGAGCTGGGAGGAGACAGACCTTCCGGTGCGAGCAGAGCCGCGGCCCTCTGGCTGCATCTTTGGCTCGGGAAGGGCATTTGCACTCGTACTCCCCGCTCCGGCCTCATAAGGCTCAGCGAGCTTAACAGATCTCCGGCGATCTCCTGGGCCTTATCCAATGCCGCTTTTCCCTTGAGATCGATCAGCTCCAGCAGTCCTATATCGGTTTGATCCAGCTCCACCAGCAGCTCTTCTAAAGCGGCTCTTTCCTTCTTGTCGATCATCCTCATCGCTGCCGCTCTCTTGCCGGCCTCGATCCTCTGCAGAATGGTCCGTATCAGCCCCAGATAGCCAAGGTGGATTTCGCCCTGGACGCCCACGCTCCGGATCATCTGATCAGCCAGGGCGATGGCCTCCGCCTCGGAGTCCGGCCTGGCTCCCCCTATAAGCTCCGCACCCAGCTGCCAGAACTCCCTGAACCGCCCTTTCTGGGGGCGCTCATAGCGGAAGCAGTTGCCAAAATAGTAAAGCCTCAAGGGCTTGGGCGAGTTTTGCAGCTCGGAGACATACATTCGCATCACTGGTGCGGTCAATTCCGGACGGAGGGCGAGATCGCGCCCACCCTTGTCCTGGAAGCTGTAGATCTCCTCTAATACCGATTCTCCGGATTTCTCTGTGAACAACTCAAGGTGCTCAAAGGTGGGAGTGGCTACCTCCTGGTATCCCCAGCGCTCGAGCACCTCCTGCATAGCTTTTCTGGCCAGGCCCCTCTTCCTCATCTCCTGAGGAAGGAAGTCCCGCGTGCCCCTCGGTCTCTGGATGGTCATATCAAGATAGGGGTAGACATAAAATGCCCTTATAGTTTGTGATTCAAAAAGAAAAGATCAAAAGAATTATTTCAGCTTCTCTTCCACCTCAGATGGACAGACGATAATCTGGACCGGCCTGATGATTATGTTGGATGTGGCGGTGGCACTTCCTCCTTTCACTGAATTTATGGCGCTGACGGAGATCCCGCTGACGTCTATGATCATATTGTTGCCCAAAGTGGGGGCGGATCTGATGCCAGTCACATTTTTCCCATCCGGATTAGTCTTCCCGTCCTTGCTTAATGCCTCATCCACCACACTCTCTATGTCCAGGGCAGAATTTCCCCCATTCCAGGAGATAGATCCATCATCTGTCTCCTGGCCGGTGACGCTGATCTCCAGGGAGTTGGACAGGCCCTGCGATCCAGGATCGCCATCCTGGCTGCCGTCATAGATTATGTCCCTCTCTCGAATGCCGTTTATCGCCGTCAGGTCATAGACCACACTATCCGGGTCCGTCTCATTCAGAGTGATCCTTTCTTTTGAGGGTGATGTCGGCATGAATGGACCAGAGCCCGATTTATATTGCTCCGACCAGGGGAAGGTGATGGTATCTCCATGGACCCGGAACTTTCCCATAGTGCTTCCCTGAGATTGATCCAGAGTGCCGGAGAGGGATTTTTTCATCTCTTTCTGCAGGTCGGGCAGATCGGCTACCGATCCCAGTGCATTTGCCGCGAGAGATAGGCAGATAAAAATGGCCCCCACCGCCACCAGGCCAGTGGGCCTTAGCATATCGTTCATGTCTAGTCCTTGGTTCTAATCGAGCTCTCTACTGCTGGTTGGTGATGATCTTCACATTGTTAGTGGCAACAGCGGCTCCAAAAGCCATGGCATCCCTATTTCCTACCCGGATCTGCTCCATATTGACCTTCAAGCAGCATTCCTGGCAGCTGCCACCACAGTCGTAGCAGCAATCGCAGTCCCCAGAATCCTGGTTCTTCTTGATCACCAGGTTATTGGTGGCTGTGGTAAAAGGTGACCTCTGCCTGATGCCGCCGAAGGCCATCGCCCGGTCATTTCCAACCGTCAGGCGGTCGAAGTTTGTATTTGCGAATTCAGGGAACTGGAACGCAGAAGATTCTGATTCAAATATTCCCCCACCGCTCCCCAGAACATCCACTGCGCCACATGGGCTCATTCCCCCTGCCAGAGCAGGAACCGATAGCATAGCTACGGCCAATACCAAGAGTACTCCCAAATGCCTAATAATTTCACCCCATTATCCTTTTAGGATACAACAATTAGTCACTCGATAATATTTATACGTTCTGGTGGCTTTGCTGGAAAAATCCGGGTTTATCGAGATATTCTTTTCAATGCAATTTTACAATAGTTATGCATCAGCGAGAATAAGCAACCACTTTGCTAATATAATAAATTTTGAAGCAAGTGTGGGGCAGAGGGGTGGCGGTGCAAAGATCGTGTCAAAGAGGCGGCCAGTACCGCAGTCAAAAATCGTCGTTCAGAAAAATTATGGTTGAAAGCCACCAATTCACCGAGCCTCCACTGGCCCCCGATGAAAGAGCCATCAATCCTTATGTCCCGCAGGGGCTTTCGGTGAAGCTCTTCTCGAAGACCTCCCTTTCCGGCGCCACCTCGGCGAAGATCTGGGCCTCGAAGTGCTCTATCAGGGTGTCCTCATCCAGCCAGGCATCCACCGGCAGGCCGGCCTTGATGCAGGTCTGGCCCAGGAACTCCAGGGAATCAAAGCCCCATTCGAGCGCCACCTGAGGCAGGAGCAGACCGGTGAACGGCCCTTTGGAGACGATCAGGCCGTCCCTTCCCACCTGAACCCTCTCCGGCAGGTTCTTTTTGGGTCCGGTGTAGGCCTCGGGCTTGGTGAGAACGGTGACCTCCAGCTCAATCCTCTTCAGCTCGCCAGGTCGCAGGCCAGGAAAGCGCGGATCGCGAAAGCCGGCATTGATCGCCGAGTCCACAATCGCCCGGCCAAGGGGCAGGACGGGCTGGGGATAGCCTATGCATCCCCGCAGGTCCCCATCCTCATGCAGCGTTACAAAGACGCCTCGCTTCTGGGAAAAGACTGGCGGCAGACCGTCTAGGGCCAGAGCCTCCTTCGTTTCTATATAGTGGGCCAGGGCTCGCCTGGCTAAACGGACGGCAACTCTTCCCTCATCCAGTGTCAGCATAACTATTAATTGGCCTGGAAGATATTAAAGAGTTGTGCGGGCTGAGCTTCCCCGATCCTAGCGCCAGTTGATGCTGTTCCAGTGCTCGTACTCGTGCTCCCAGTCGTCCTTGTTCAGGCGCACCAGCTCTTTGAAGTAAGAGCGAATACCTTCCTGCACCCGTCTCTGCTCGACATAGTCGCGCCTGGTGCGAATATCCTCGGCCAGGGCCCGGCCCAGATCGCGGGCTTTCCTCTCCCCCTCCTCCAGAGCACCGGGGCCTTTGCCCATCTCCGCTCCTGCACTGCCGGTGACGAAAGCGCCGAAGTTGATCATCAGGCTGTCCAGGTAGCTTGTGACCTCATCGTAATTGCTGCCGCCGGTGGCCAGGCTGCAGCAGTACTTTCCCGCCAGGAGCTGGCAGTGAACGGCATCAGCCATCCGGTCGATGATGGTCTTCAGCTGGGCGGTTACCGTATGAAAGTAGTTGGGCGAGCCCCATACCAGGCCGTCCGCCGCCAGGATCTTCTCATACAGCCCCTGAAAGTCGTCTTTATGGACGCACTTGCCGGTCTTAAAGCAAGCCTGGCAGGCATTACAGTACTTGATATCAAGCTTGCATACATCAATCAGCTCTGTGGCCGCGCCGCTCTTCTCTGCCCCATCCAGTGCCGCCTGAACCAGCGTGCGTGTTGTGCTCTTCGAGCCTCTAGGGCTTGCGCAAATTCCCAGTACCTTCATCCTCTCTTATCCTCCTCGGGCTATTTGGATCAGTATTGTCTGGCCATATATGTGCGCCTGTCGGTCACCTTTCCGCATACGGCGCAGGCAGCGGGCGAGAAGCTCTGGTACTGGGGCTCGCCGAGCATGTTCGCCCCCACCTGGTCCTCTAACTGGTGACCGCACTCCTCCTCCCCGCACCAGGGGACCAGGGCCACCCCGGACTCGGTCTGGGCCCGGGCTTCGTCGATGCCTGCCACTTCCTGGATCCGGGAACTGGCAAATGCCTCCGCCCGCTGGTAGAGCGCAACCTGCAGCTTCTCCGCCTCTCCGGCCAGGGCACATGCCAGCCCATCGCGGGACAGGGCGAGCTTCTCACCATCCCGGCGCACCACCGTCACCACCCCTTTCTCAATATCCCTGGGGCCGACCTCCAGGCGGAGGGGGACCCCTTTCATCTCCCACTTATAGAACTTGGCACCGGGTCGCTCGTCGCTGGTGTCCAGCTCCACCCGGATGCCTGCCTGCTGCAGGCTCCCCAACAGATCCCGGCAAACCTCCAGCACCTTCTCCTTGTCTCCGAGAAGGATGGGCACAATGGCCACCTGGACGGGAGCCACCTCCCAGGGCAATGCCAGACCCTTATCGTCCCCATGGACGGATATCAGTGCGGCTATACAGCGCTCAGAGATGCCGTAGCAGGTCTGACAGACCAGCTTCTGCTCGCCGTCCTCCGCCTCATAGGTTATATCATATGTCCGGGCGAAGGTGGAGCCCAGATGATGGGCAGTGCCCACCTGTAGCGTCCGGCCATCGGGCATGATCACATCGAGGGCCGTGGTATAGTCAGCTCCCGGGAACTTATCCCAGCTGGGCCGGCGGCTCACCAGGAAGGGTATGGCCAGGCGGCGGTAGAACTCGGAATACCTCTGAATGGCTACCTCCACCTGCTCTGCTGCCTCCCCCCAGGTGGCATGGACGGTGTGCGCCTCCTTGAAGGAGGTGATCTCCCTCAGGCGTATCAGAGGGCGGGTGTGCTTGGTCTCATAACGGAAGGTATTCACTATCTGGTAGATGCGCAGGGGCAAATCGGCATGGGACCTTATCCAGAGCTTGAACATGGGATATATGGCCGTCTCGCTGGTGGGGCGGAGGGCGAGCTTGACATCCAATGGAGTGGTCCCGCCGCAGGTCACCCAGTAGACCTCCTCCTCGAAGCCCTTGATATGCTGGGCCTCCTTCATGAACTCGTTCTCCGGGATCATCAGGGGGAAGAGGGTCTCTTGATGATCGGGATCTAAAAGCTCTCGGATGATGCCATAGACCTTCTTCTTGATGGCGAAACCGAAGGGGAACCAGA
The DNA here is from genome assembly GCA_963813075.1 of Methanotrichaceae archaeon. Taxonomy (GTDB): domain Archaea; phylum Halobacteriota; class Methanosarcinia; order Methanotrichales; family Methanotrichaceae; genus Methanothrix. Next base: position 21,112 of record CAWEXU010000005.1, on the reverse strand, counting down.
CGCACATACCCTTAACAGGGTAGCGGTTATCTATGATCTCCCCGGCCATCAGCAGCTCATGGTACCACTGGCTGAAGTCCTCTTTGGGGGGAAGCTGTGCGCTCTGCCCGCTGGATCCCTCTTTCTTCACCTTCATCTCCTTTTTCTCCTTCTTTGCAGGATTCTTTCCCGAATCCGTCTTGCGGCCCTCTTTCATGTCCGCATGAGACTTGCCTTCGTTCTCTGTATCTGGATATGTCATGTGACCCTCGATATGATTAAGGGGGTGATAAAAGTTTCAATGGCCGCGGCCAAAAAGAGCAGGGGCACGATCCAGCGAATGAGGAAATGAATTGCCACGCGCATCTCTCCCGAGAGGTCCGAATTCTCTTTCAACAGGGAGAGGGCGAGCTGATGGCCCAGCCGCAAGCCTATGGCTATGCTCAAGAGGACGGCTGGAAGCTCGATGATGCCATGAGGCAGGATCCCTGCCGCCAGGAAAGGCCATCCCTTCTGTTCAACCGCGCTATAGCCGACTATCCCCAGGAGAAAGCCGTTGCTGGTGGCGACCATCATGGGAACGATCCCCAGCCCCAATCCCAGGAGCATAGCGGTGGCAGAAGCGAGGAGGTTTTTGAGGAATATGATCATCATTATCATAAGTGGTGGCTGCTCCAGGATCCAGGCCAGCATCTCCTCCATCTCCAGCTGCTCTGTCCAGCCGGCAGCGAACTCCGGGTCAAGCTGGGCGGTATAATAGCCCATGACGGCAGTTAAAGCAAAGAGGAATACTGAGATGGCGATATAGAGGTAAATCGACCTCAGATAGGCAGCATCATCCTTTATTGACAAGGTATCTCCCATCAGATCACCCTTTTTTACCTTATTTAAGGATACCGTGATCTTGCGAAGGAGAGAAAGATGAAAAAAGCGGTCTCAGCGATTACACAGAATGCCGCAGGGAGCCCTGCCGCCGGACCGAAGAGCAGCAGAGATACCGCTGCCGCCAGCCCCAGGTTCTTGAAGGAGCCCAGAAGGGTAAAAGAGATGGAATGCTCTTTATCCAGGCCGGCGGATCGGGCCAGGACGTATACCACCAATCCCACGGCGAAGGTGCGGGCAAAGGATATCCAGACCACGCTCCCTCCATCCGACCAGAGTGCCCCCTGGTTCAGGCCGATCACCGTATATGTGACCAGGAAGAAGCCCAGGTTTATGGGAAGGAGGGGATTGACCGGCAGGAGCCGCACCAGCCTGGAGGCAAGAGCGGGGATGAGGATCAATACGATGGAGATCTGGAGCAGATAAAGAGGGCTTATCCCTGCCTGGCGGAAGAATAGGTAAATGATCAGAGGCATCAGCAGGAGCGAGGCCAGATAGGAGAGAATCTCCCCGGAAAAAGAGAGTCTCATGTCCCCATTCAGGATGCGGGTCATGGGCAGGACGGCCACTGCCGGAGGGACCGCGGCCATAATGATAAAGCCCTGCCTGATAGCATCATCCTCTAGGCCGTGGCTCAATAGCAGTATGAGTCCGCTTAAAAGGCCGTAGTTCAAGAACAGGCCAAGAAAGCTTCTCTTTAAGTCGCCGGCTGATTTGATATTTCCGCTCAGGTTGAACTCGGTCAGGGAGAAGGCCATCATGACCATGAGCGCGGGGGTGACCCAGGCTTCTGTCGCCACTGCCGGGCCGGGGAGCACCAGGCCGAAGAGAACGGAGAGTATGAGCACCAGGGTGGTGTTTTGAATGAGATCGAGAATTCCCTTTCTTGTGCTCATCGATCCATCCTGGTAAGCTGGACTCTGTCCCGCCCTATCATCTGCCGCCTTCGGGCCCTGGAACGGAAAGCATCCTCAGCCAGCGCCTCCTATTCCGCTCCCCAGATAATAAACGCCGAACAAGACCAGGAAGATTCCGCATAATCCCAGGATTCTTCTGTAATTATCCTGGGAGAGCAGGCCCCTTCCCCGATCCAGGCTGCTGGAGACTAGAAGATACCAGCCAAAGTCTGCACTCCAGTGTCCGATCATAAATATGGCCGCCACCAGCAGGCCGGCCTCAAGACCGGATACGACCATGGCACTGCCTATCGAAAGCCACCAGATCCAGAAGTAGGGGTTGGCCGCGCTGGTGAGCATCCCCGCGAGATATGGATTGGTATAAGACCCATCCCCAGGAGAGGCCATGGTGGCGCTCTTGCTCCCTTTCATGGTCAGGATGCCAAAAGCGATCAGCGCCAGGCCTCCGATAAGGGCGATGGAGTGGGAGTACTCTTGCATTGCCACCGCCAGCCCTTTCACGATTAAAAGAAATATCACAATCTCTATCAGCGCATGGCCGGCGGCAACCTTGGGACCGGCCAGCCAGCCGTCCTTAAGGGAGGAGTTGACCGTAGCCAGCAGCGTCGGTCCTGGGGCGATGGCCCCGGTCAGGCCTACGGTCAGGCCTATGGAAAAGGTCACGGCAATGGTGGCTATGGATCCGGATAGTGCCTCGCCGGCCGGGGTAACATCGAACATCTTCGCCTCAGAACTCTTTGGGAATAGGACGGTTATTTTACAGGTTTGCTTTACAGATAAAAGAGGTTTGCTGCCATAAAAGATATTTTTGCCTTATGGACAGGTCGGGATTTGAACCCGAGGCCTCTACCATGCCAAGGTAGCGATCTTCCAGCTGATCTACCTGCCCTTCGAGCCAACAGGTGAGCAGTACTGCATTTAAACATGTCGGTGGATGGTGGGCCGGCGGCCAGGTGACCACTGGGCCACAGGAGCCGCGGAACAATTCCCCGGCGTCCCCCCACAGGGCGCAAGGAGATATTTGGCAGGCCAATTGCGGGCTTAGGGGTAAATTCACCATCTTGGACCGATTGTCGCGATGACGGAAGAGATCCTACCCTCACTTTCGTCCTGCGAGGATCGGGTTGATAATCCAGGCACACCGATAATCTCAAGCGTTTACTTTATAACTGAGTTGGGACATACTTGCTAAAAAATTTCCTGGCGGTTTGGAGCGCAAAAGGAATAAACTCGATTGGAAATACTGGTCTAATGGATCGATCGTCGAGAGGAGGCATAATGTTGCTTTGTTGTAGAGGGGATGGGCGTTGAGCAGCAGAATCGTTCAACAGACCCTGGAAGGGCTGGCTGTTTCGTCTATGCCCAGAGTCAGGACCACAGACGGCCATCTGCTGGACTGGGATAGAGAGGCTATAGCCAAGCAGCTCTTGAAAGAGACCAAACTATCAGAACAATTCTATAAAGAACCGGGCATAACCGAAGAGGAGGCAGAAGACATCGCCAAGGAGGTTGAACGCCGGGTCAGGTGGATGAACGTCCGCTACCTGAGCGGCCCCCTGGTCAGGGAGATCATGAATGTGATCCTCTTGGAGAGGCACCATACCGAGTGGCGAAACATCTGCACCCGGGTGGGAACGCCGGTCTTTGATGCCCACCTCATCGACATCGGCACAGGCTTTGAGTCCAAGGAGAACGCCAACCTGCAGGAGAACGCCGAGACCAGCCACAAGAAGAAGGCGGACAAAATAAGCAAGGAGCAGTACCTATTGCTTTTGCCTCCATACCTCGCCGACCGCCACCTGGCAGGAGACCTGCATATCCATGACCTGGAGTACTTCGGGACCAGGCCGTTTTGCCAGGACTGGGATCTGCGCTACTTCCTCTACTACGGCCTGATGCCCGACGGCCTGGGCACCAAAGCCAGCGTTGCCGGCCCGGCCAAAAAGCCGGAGGTGGCCATATTGCATGCGGTCAAGGCCCTGGGCAGCGCCCAGACCAACTTCGCCGGCGGACAGGGCTTCTATAACTTCCTCACCTTCATCGCCCCGTACTTCGAGAGCCGTAACTATGATGAGATCGTGCAGCTCATGCAGATGTTCGTCTATGAGATGACCCAGATGATGGTCGCTCGCGGCGGCCAGCTGGTCTTCTCCTCGGTGCAGCTCACCCCGGGCGTCCCCAAGCTCTGGCGGGACAAGCCTGCGGTCTATGCGGGAAGGGTCTGGGACGGCTCGGCTCCCGACGCGCCGCTCAAGACCTATGGCCAGTTCGAGCGCGAGGTGCGCCTGGCCTTCAAGGCCCTGATGGAGGTTATGCTAGAGGGTGACTACTGGGGCAAGCCCTTCAACTTCCCCAAGCCCGAGATCAGCATTGAGCCTGATTTCATGAAGGAGGACGAAACGTTCAATGCCGCTCATCCCGACCTTCCCACCTATCAGGAGCTATACCTCTTGACATTCAAGCTCGCTGCAGAGTTTGGCACCCCATACTTTGACAACCAGCTTCCTGCCTACCGGGGTGCAGGAGAGGGGATATCATGCTACCAGTGCTGCGCATATCAGTTTGCTGCCACGTTCAGTAGCGATGATCAGTTCGATGACAAACTCCGCTTCCGGGATGGCAAGCACTTCTCCATGGGCTCCTGGCAGGTCGTCTCCCTCAACTGCCCTCGGGCCGCTTATCTCGCCCGGGGGGATGACGACCTCCTCTTCGAGTACCTGCGGGAATTGATGGATACATCGGTTGAGATATTCAAGGTGAAGCGGCAGTGGATGAACCAGATCATCAACAACCACCGCATGCCATTTGCCACCCAGCAGCCCAGGGACCCCATCACCGGCGAGATGGGCTCCGTCGCCGTTGGCCTGGATGCCCTGGTCTACACCATTGGCGTCGTAGGAGTCAATGAGATGGTGCAGTTCCATACCGGAAAGCAGATGCATGAATCAAGAGAGGCCTGGAAGCTGGCGGTCAGGGCCATGACCGAGATGGAGATCTATGCCCAGAAGCTCTCAGAGCAGCATGGCATGACCATTGCTCTTGCGCGCACCCCCGCCGAGACCACGGCTCAGCGCTTTGCCGTATCCGACCTCATCCACGAGGAGTTCAGGGATTGTGCCGAAAGGGTGGTTAAGGGCGACCTGGAAGCGGTGAAGAGGAATCTGCATAAGACGCGCGACCTTCCCGTCTACTACACCAACGGCACCCACCTGCCCTCCAACGCGGATGTCACCATCTTCGAGCGGGCAAAGCTAGAGCATGTCTTCTTCCCCATAGTCGATGGCGGCAATATCTTCCACATCTTCCTGGGCGAGGCCACTCCAGACCCCCAGGGCCTGATGGACTTCGGCCTGCGCCTGGCAAGAGAGACCCAGATCGGCTACTTTACCTTCACCAAGGATATGACGGTGTGCCTGGGCTGCTCCCAGGTCTCGGGCGGGCTGGAGGATAAGTGCCCCAACTGCGGATCGGAGAATGTGGATCACATCAGCCGGATCACCGGCTACCTGCAGGCAGTCAGCGGATGGAACAGCGCCAAGAGGCAGGAGCTTAAAGACAGGAAAAAATACAATGAACTGGCGTAAGTTTGCGAAAGGTATATATCAGATATACATGCAGGTGGATTTGCCTTTGAGGCAAATTGGAGGACTCAATAATGCCCGCAGTTGTTAATAGAGAAGAATGTGTAAGCTGTGGAACCTGCGTCGAGGAGTGCCCGGAGGAGGCCATCAGCCTGGACGACGAGGAAATAGCAGTCGTAAATAAGGAAAAGTGCACTGAGTGCAAGACATGCGTTGAGGCTTGCCCATCTGAAGCCATCAGCATGGAGTGAGTGCACCTTCATCACATTTTTTTAGCTATTCTTACCGCTTCTGGATATCAATTCCCTGCATTCGCCTGAGGATAGTCCTTTTTCGCCGATGGCTCTTCGGCATATGGCCTCATAAAAGGTATTCCAGTCAATGGTGGTGGCAACGCAACCGGATGTTAATAGAGGCACTCCCCTGGCCGGTATGCCGTGGCTGTGGCATAGATCCAGGCCCTCTTTTATCTCCATATGGCATCCCACACCCACAATTGCCCCTGGTCGATATTTTTTTATGATCCTCTTTATGAAGCTGGAGCCAGGGACAACGAAGAAATTGTAGCCCAGGCTTTCCGCATATTTCTTGGCCTCGCCAATGCCGCACCGGCCACAGTTCACACATATAATTCCCTCTGGGGTGAGCTTGGCGGGGCACTGGACGCTCCGCAGACACTGAGGCATGAAGATGAAGCGCTTCTCGTAAGGGGTGTTCAAAAATTTTTTGGTGTTAATATAGTTTCGCAGGCGTACGCCAACATCATCCACCATAGAGTCATCGGCTCTGGCCACCCAGAAGAGTGCTTTTATCACTTCCTCCAGGAGCATGATCCCCAAAAGCATGTATCTGGCGGCGAAGAAGTTGCCTGTCTTGAAAGAGTATAGGATGAGCAGAGCTACCAGGATGGAAAAAATCAGGATGGCTGCGACGAGAAAGACCACCGCCTGGCCGATGAGATAGAACAGCTGGTTTAAGTACTCCGGAAGCATGATCTAGTCTTCAAACCCCTGGCTTATAAACCTGCTACCAGGGCGAGCCTATGGAAAAGCGGCGCAAGTTTTTTATCTCACCTGACAGTGAGCACTATACCTTCGCCATTATGAGATTTAACGAGGATTGAAAGATGGCAAAATTGCATAGCCGAAAAGGGGGCTCTTCTCGGTCCCGACCGCCCATGGTGACCAAAGCGCCAGAGTGGTCTGATGTGTCCAAAGAGGAGCTGGAAAAGACAATCATGAAGCTGCACGATACAGGCATTTCCCCCAGCCGTATTGGCCTCACTCTGAGAGATCAGTACGGAGTGCCAAACGCCAAGCTGGTAATCGGAAATAGCATAACCGGCTTCCTGAAGGACAACAACGCTCTGGGTGACATTCCAGAGGACCTGACAAATCTGATGAGAAAAGCGCTCCATGTGAGAAAACACATCAAGTCCAATAAGAAAGACGTTCATAATAAGAGGGCTCTACAGCTCACGGAGAACAAGATAAGAAGAATGGTGAAATACTATCACGACTCCGGGCGTCTGGCTCCGGAATGGACCTATTCGCCCGAGACCGCTGAAATTCTCATCTCATGAAGCGGCTGGACAAAGCAGCAGAAGCCATAGCCCGGTCGATACTGCATTGCGAGCACATGCGGGTGATCTCCCACAACGATGCCGATGGCATCACATCAGCTGGGCTGATCTGCCATGCTCTTTTGCGCGCGGGAATTCCCTTCCAGGCCACACTTGTCAACCGGCTGGACCGGTCGGTCATCGACGGCCTGACCGGTCCGGTGGTCTTCTGCGATATGGGAAGTGGAAAGCCGGATCTGATCTCCCGGGTTGAGGGCGAATGCTTTGTTTTGGATCATCACCGGCCGGTGGGAACACTGGACTGTATGCACCTGAACCCCCATCTCTTCGGAATAGATGGGGCATTTGAGCTATCTGCCGCGGGCGCTGTATATTCTGTAGTCCGCCATATGGGCGAGAATGCCGATCTGGCAGGCCTCGCCCTGGTGGGAGCGATGGGCGACCGCCAGGCCATGATCGGCGCGAACCGATCCATCCTGGATGAAGCGGTGGCCAGCGGTGCTGTGCAGATAAGGGCCGGGCTGAAGCTCTCAGAGGACGGACCGGTAGAGGAGGTCCTGGAAAGGAGCATAGAGCCGCTCTTGGACTTCACCGGCGACCGGGAGAAGATAAAGAAGTTCCTGGATGGTCTGAATATAAAGGGCAATTCTGAGTCACTGGCAGGAGATGATCTGACCAGGCTGGCCACCGCTTTAACTCTGAAGCTGATCATCCAGGGCAGCTTTGCTGCCGATTCGATTTTAGGAGAGGTTATCCGCCTCCGCCATGAGGTGGTGGAAAACTCCCTGCATATGGTGCAGCTGCTCAATGCCTGCGGCAATCGAGATCTTCCCGGCGTAGGTCTCACCCTATGCCTGCGGGATCAGGGCGCCCTCGTCGAGGCGGAAAGAATGGCGGATGAGTACAAAGACCACATCCGGCGAGAGATTAACCTCCTTCGAGAGCAGAGCCAAAAGATGAAGAGCCTGCGCTACCTGAAAAGGGAGAATATGGAGGCAGGGGCGATCGTCTCGGGCCTGGGGATTCGGTATCTTTACACCGACCTGCCCCTGGTGACACTGAATCATAAGGATGATATGGTCAAGATATCCGCCCGGGGAAACAAGCCCCTCATCGCCCGCGGGCTGGACCTGTCCGTAGCCCTGCGAAGGGCGGCGGAGGCGATGGGAGGAAACGGCGGGGGCCATACCATAGCTAGCGGGGCCTCCATACCTCCGGGCAGGGAGGACGAGTTCCTGGCCCTGCTAGACCAGATCCTGGATGAGCAGCTGAATGGTGGGGCTGATGCCTCCGGCCCGCAGGCTGCGGACGAGGCATGATTCACGCCCGGCTGGTCCTCTTGGCAGAGGGGGGAGAGGATATGGAGAAGGTCGGCAGATCAATTGAGCCGGACAACCTGCCCAATATGAGCCTTAAGGTCGATGAGGGCTGCCTTTCCCTGCAGTTCTCGATCCAAAAGCCCGGCACTCTGCTCACCACTATGGATGACCTATTGATGAACATTAAAATAGCAAAAGAGACGCTATCTGTTGCGGAGGATAGATGAGATTTCATTTAGAGGCAAGCCTTCGGCTGAGCGCTGATGCGGGCGCTGCCGAGAAAGCCATTTCCGATTTCATAAGAGATGCCGGACCGATGCTGGAGAAGGGCGCTCCCGAGGGCCAGGGGGCACGTGTCACCGCCTGGCAGCTGGCCGGAAACAGACTCGATCTGGTAATCGACAGCGATCGATATGTTCGGGCTCATGATGCCCTGCTCAGGCTGCGCCGACCACTCTCTGAGCTGCTGGGAAAACAGTACAGAATTGGCGTGCGGGGGATGGATGTAAACGCTTTTGAGATCGAGGTCGAGTCCGACGAAAAGATTGCCCACCGCATCCCCTATGTGCGGGAGATGAGACAGGAGGGAGGACGGCTGCTTCTTATTTTAGATGTAGGCGAGGGCGGCACTTTAGGCCAGTCGGAGATCGAGAACCGCATTCCCGACCGGATCATAAGCCTCCTGGAAGAGAAGCTGGAGAAGGGCTACGGAGGGAAGACCGAGCACTGGGAGCTTCTCTGGGAGAGCGAGAAGCGAGAGCCCAAGTTCAATGGTGATCCCACGGAAGAGATGCAAAAGGCGGGCTGGATCAAGCACGGCTCTGCCCGGGGGCAGTGGATCTACGGGCCGCAGGCTACCCATCTTTTCCGCACCTTCGAGGCCATCGTCTTAGAGGAGATAATCCGGCCTTTAGGCTACCAGGAGATGATATTTCCAAAGCTGGACACCTGGGACGTGTGGAAGAAGAGCGGACACGCCCAGGGGGTCTATCCGGAGATCTACTTTGTCTGCCCGCCCAAGACCCGCGATCCGGCCTTCTGGGAGGAGGTCATGGACTACTACAAGGTCACCCATGAGGTTCCCCTGGAGCTGGTCAAAGAGAAGATCGACCTGCCCATCGGAGGGATGTGCTATGCCCAGTGCCCCACCTTCTGGGGATTCCTGCAGGGGATGACCCTTCCGGGCGGCGAGCTGCCCCTGAAGGTCTTCGACCGGTCCGGCACCAGCCACCGCTATGAGTCCGGCGGGATTCATGGCATCGAGAGGGTGGACGAGTTCCACCGGATAGAGATCGTCTGGCTGGGGACACAAGAGCATACCCTGGAGGAGGCGGAGAAGCTGAAGGGCTGCTACAAGCACATCTTCGAGGATATCTTAGAGCTCACCTGGAGGACGGCCTGGGTCACCCCCTGGTTCATGGCCCAGGAGGGCAAGACCGGCCTATCAGAGATGACCGGAGCGGGCACGGTGGACTATGAGGCCATCCTGCCTTACAACGAAAACTGGATAGAGTTTCAGAATCTGTCCGTGAACGGGGAGAAGTACCCCAAAGGATTCACAGTGAAAGCGCAGAGCGGCGATCCTCTGTGGTCCGGGTGCAGCGGAGTGGGTCTGGAGCGCTGGGCCAGTGCCTTCCTCAGCCAGAAGGGGCTGGATCCATCCAACTGGCCGGAGGAGTTCCGCCGGCGTTTCGGTGAGATGCCCAAAGGGATCAGGTTCCTCTGATCCCCCTTTCTTCATTTTATTAGTTTTGAATAAATTAAATTGTATTGCAGCACATAAAATGATAAAACTATGAATTACTTCATTCGCGATGCTGTCCGGGAAAAGCTTGCTGCAGTCAAGGTCATCGAATACCGTGATGTAGACTATGAGACCGCTAAAGTGGAAGTTGCCGGGTATTTTCAGACGAAGGGCGAGGCATATGCATCTGATGCCAGCACCGACCTGCAGCTGGATTATGAGCTGGTATGCAAGATCATGGATGACCTGGAAAAGGATGGCAAGATAAAGACAGTAAAATGAAGGGCTACGATGTCGGCGACTCGATTCACGGTCACAGAATCATAGCTGAGGCGAGACGAGTCAGCGATCCTATGGTAATAGTAAAGAGTGCCAGGCACAGGGCCCAGCGGATAGTCTTGACAGAAAATGCCCTTGCAATAATCGACAAAAAAGGGAGATGGTGCGGGCAAAGCCCCTGATTTTCAGTCACATTCTCCCTCTCCCCAGGGCTACCACCCCTTTGGCGATGAAATCCAGATTTGTGGTCTCCCCGGAGGCCACGAACGCTGCTCTGGGGCGGAATTCCATAGCCGGACTTGAATGGATCGATAATGTGCATTCCCGGCGAGAGCTCCAGGCGGTAGTTGCCCTGCTCGTCGGTGGTATATGCCGTCCTCCAGCCGTCGACGTTCAGGGCAGCAAAGGGAACGCCAGCGCCCGTCTGATCCGCCACTCTGCCCTGGAGCCATCCCGTAGCTCCTCCATAATACTGCGGTCCATCATACTGTCCAATGGCAGGCGATACGGTGGCCTGGGGAGCAGCGCCCGACCAGTAGCCAATGATTTTTGGTGCCGTGGAGAAGAAATTCGTCTGCACCTGCACAGTTGCCGAGGTGAAGCTGTAACCGGAAAGCTCTGCGGTTATGCTGTAGCTGCCAGGGACCAGGATCATGCTATAGCCGCCGGTGGCATTGCTGGCGGTCTCTATAGCCCGGCCGTTGCCATCGATTATCCAGATCTTGGCCCCGGATATGCCTATGCCATATGAATCGACCACCTGGCCAAAGATGCCGGTGCTGATATAGCCGCTCGATTCTCCCCCCATCTGGGAGTCTGCCGTTCCCATCAAGAAGATCAAGATCAACAGTGGCAGATGAAATTTGATCATCGAAAATCCCCTTTTTGTTTGTATACCATAAGTCTAAAAAATTATTCCGTCCCCGCATCTTTGGCCATCTGGGTGAGGTTTATCAGCATTGCATCCCAGCTGGTCGAGACGAGGAAGGGCTTAATCATTATCTGTCCCTCTGCTCTCTGCTCTGTATCTATCGCCGGATACTCGAATACCCCTGCCTCCCCCCGATCATAATGCAGGACGGCAAAGAGGCTATCCGTTGCCACGAAGGAGTGGATTGTGACGCTGACGTTGCTGCTGCTGCCACTGTCGACATGAGTGTATCCAACCACTCCGCCCGGGTGGCCGAAGAGGTTGTTGTGTATCACAACCCAGCCAGGTCCGTCTGAAATTGCCTCGGCTACAGTGACATTGGCGAGCATACTGTCGCCCACGGCGTCCTGGTCCACGACGGTCAGAGAGGGAGTGACGCCGGCCGTCTCGTTGTCCTCGCTCTGGCAATAGCCAATCCCTGCCAGGGAAGCGAGCAATATAGATAAAGCAATCAGCCTGTGTATATTCATCATAATCATCTCGTGATTCAAAATCTGAGCTTTAGTATATGTATGCGCTGTATTGTTAATAATTCTTTTGCCGTATTGGCTGTGCTATCCAGTCCTGAACGAAGGCAATAAGATGATCACAGCTGCAAAACGCATTTTGCACCAAGAGAACGGAGATTTCAGCGAGGCGGCCTATGTAGACGAGGGCAAAGTGATTAGGAGGGGGGAAAGCCGAAAGGGTAAAGGAGGGAGAAAAACTCTATCGACTTTCGCCTTTGACTATATAGACAATTGCCGAAATATATAGTTTTCGATCCGGGAAAGGCAGCTCTAAAAAGGACAATTGCCCCCGAAAGGCTCATCAAAGATCCGCCTCCAAATATGCTGTTGTGCCCTATGGCCCGCTACAACAAGATGCCCCCGGAAATTTTGGAGAAGCGCGCGCAAGAGGCACTGGCCGGCCTCAAGTATTGCCAGATCTGCCCCCGCCACTGCCAGGTCGACCGCCTGAACGACGAGCGGGGCTACTGCCGCACCGGCCGGCGGGCAAAGGTGGCCAGCTTCGCCCCCCACTTCGGCGAGGAGCCGCCTCTCGTGGGTCGTTCTGGCTCCGGCACCATCTTCTTTTCCGGCTGCAACCTCTCCTGCGTCTTCTGCCAGAACTGGGACATCAGCCAAATGGACGCCGGCCGGGAGGTGAGCCCAGAGGAGCTGGCAAGAATGATGCTCGCCCTAGAGGATTGTGGCTGCCATAACATCAACCTCGTCACCCCCACCCACGTCGTCCCCCAGATCCTGGAGGCCCTGGTCCTGGCGCCGGAGGGAGGCCTCTCCGTCCCTCTGGTCTACAACAGCGGCGGCTACGACTCGGTGGATACCCTGCTTCTTTTGGATGGCATCATCGATATCTACATGCCCGATGCCAAGTATGGCCAGGACGGCCCGGCCCAAAAGTACTCTGCCGCGCCCGGCTACACCGCCGTCAATAAAGCGGCGCTGAAAGAGATGCACCGCCAGGTGGGCGACCTGCAAATGGACGAAGAGGGCATCGCCCTGCAGGGGCTTCTGGTCCGCCACCTGGTCTTGCCCGCGGGCGCTGCCGGGACGGAGGAGGTGGTGCGCTTCATCTCCCAGGAGATATCCGTGCACACCTATCTTAATGTCATGGCCCAGTACCGACCGGAGTACCAGGCCTGCCGCTACCCCGAGCTTTCCCGCTCCATAACCGCCCGCGAGTATGCCCAGGCCCTGCAGCTGGCCGCTGCCGCCGGCCTGGTCCGCGGGCTGGCAATGCTTTAATGCCTTGCGGCTCCCACTAATATATGATGATTCCATTCGAGTATCTGGAGCATACCGCAGATGTCAAGTTCCGCGCCTATGGCACGACTCCAGACCAGATGCTCTCCAATGCCGCCGCCGCCCTATTTGGTGCCATGATCCCCGCCGAGCAGGTGACGGAAAAGGAGTTCTGGCCGGTGGAGCTTGAGGCGGAGGATCTGGAGGACCTGGCCTACCAGTGGCTCTCAGAGATCGTCTTTCTCTTCGAGACCGAGTCTGCGGTCTTCTCCCGCTTCCAGGTGGCGCTGGAAGAGCTCGAAGATGGCAGGGGATGGAAGCTGCGGGCGGAGATCGGCGGGGAGAGGATGGACCCGGAGAGGCACTCGTTCCTGGCCGAGGTGAAAGCGGTCACCAGGCATAAGTTCGCCATCGAGAAGAACGAGCGGTGGTGCATTCAGGTGGTGCTTGATGTCTGAAGATTCTATGTCTGATGACTCGATTTATGGTTCTATGTGTGATGATGCTCTATGTGTGATGATTGTGGACGTGTGAGATATGGAAATTGAGAAGATCGATGATAACATCTACGAGGTGCCCATCGGCTACCGGCCGGGGATGCGGGTTCCGGGCAGGATATTCGTCTCCTCCATCCTGCGGGATATGGTCGAGCCGGGGACGATCGACCAGGTGGCCAATGTCGCCACCCTTCCCGGAATCGTTGGACACTCCATGGCCATGCCCGATGCCCACCTGGGCTACGGCTTTCCCATCGGAGGAGTGGCTGCCTTCCGGGAGCACGGTGGCATCATCAGCCCGGGCGGGGTGGGCTTTGACATCAACTGCGGGGTGCGCCTCCTCCGCTCGGACCTGCTGGCCAGCGACGTGCAGCCGCTCATCAACACCCTCCTTGACGGCCTCTTTCAGGCGGTGCCCTCGGGCCTGGGCTCCACGGGCAGACTGCATGCCACAGACCAGCAGCTGACCGAGTCCTTCCTCCGGGGTGCGGAGTGGGCGGTGGAGGAGGGCTATGGAGTGGAGGCGGACCTGGACCACTGCGAGGAGAATGGCTCCATGCCCGGAGCAGACCCCTCCCAGGTGGGGGTCAAAGCGAGGAAACGGGGCCGCGCCCAGCTGGGGACCCTGGGCAGCGGCAACCACTTCCTGGAGATTCAGAGGGTCGAGGAGATCTACGACCCGGAGGTGGCCAAAAGGTTCGGCCTTTTCAAGGGCCAGATCACTGTGATGATCCACTGCGGCTCCCGGGGGGCGGGCCACCAGATCTGCACCGATCACCTGGACGTCCTCTCCAAAGCGGTGAGAAAGTACAATATCGACATCCCTGATAAACAGCTGGCCTGCGCCCCTCTGGGCACTCCCGAGGCGGAGCACTACTTCGGGGCCATGGTCTGCGCTGCCAACTACGCCTGGGCCAACCGCCATATCATCGCCCACTGGACCAGAGAGGTCTTCGACCGCTACTTCCCCGGCTCCCAGCTGCAGCTGCTCTATGATGTGGCCCACAACGTGGCCAAGATCGAGGAGCACCGGGTGGAGGGCAAGAAGGAGAGGCTCTATGTGCACCGCAAGGGGGCCACCCGCGCCTTCGGCCCCTCCAGGTCGGAGATCCCCGCATCCTATGAAGGCCTGGGCCAGCCGGTGCTGATACCAGGGAGCATGGGAACGCCCTCATATGTCCTCTGCGGCCAGGATAGAGCGCTGGAACTGACCTTCGGCTCCGCCTGCCACGGCTCAGGCCGGGTGATGAGCCGAAGCCAGGCCCTGAGGCAGTTCACAGGCAAAGAGGTGAAGGCCGCCCTGAGCCGGGACGGAATCGCCGTCCGGTCCACCTCCCCCGGAATGCTGGCCGAGGAGGCTCCCCAGGTCTACAAGCCCTCAGGCGACGTGGTGGACGTGGTGCACAACCTGGGCATAGCCACCAGGGTGGCCAAACTGGTTCCCCTGGGAGTCTCCAAGGGATAGCGGCAATGAATCTGAGGGTGGTTCTGGTCGAGCCCCTCTACGAGGGCAACGTGGGTTCGGTAGCGCGGGCGATGAAGAACTTCGGCTTTCATGACCTGGCCCTGGTCAACCCCTGCAAGATCGAGGACTATGGCTGTGCCATGGCCTCCCATGCCCGGGACGTCCTGCAGATGTCACGCAACTTCTCAACTCTGGACGAGGCCCTGGAGGGGGCAAACCTGGTGGTGGGCACCACCGGCAAGAGGTTGGAGCACGAGCAGCACCACCTGCGTCTGCACCTGCGGGTGCCCTGCCTGACCCCGGCGGAGCTTGGGGCAAAGCTCCAGGATAAGGAGGGGACGGTAGCCCTGCTCCTGGGGAGAGAGGACTGCGGCCTGAACAGCAATGAGCTCTCCCGATGCGATATGATCGTCTCCATTCCCACCTCGGAGAACTACCCGGTGATGAACCTCTCCCACTCTGCAGCGGTGCTGTTCTATGAGCTCTCCCGTAACGGAAGCAATAGCCCGGCCAGTGTCCAGATGGCCGGAAAAGAGACGCTGAATCTGCTGCATGAGAGGGAAGGAGATCTGCTCAGAGAGATCGCATATCCCGAGCATAAGGTGGATTTTGCCCTGCTGATGCTGCGCCGCATCTTCGGCCGGGCGGAGCTGACGGAGAGGGAAGCCCGCGCGCTTCTCGGGATCATAAAGAGGATCCGCTGGAGGATAGGTCATGGCCGGGAGGGCCTGGATCGGGATTGAAAAAAAAAAAATAATATTTCTGGCTGGGCCAAAGTCGCCAGAAAAAAAGGTTTATCCTTTCTCGTTCTCTTTTCCTTTTCTATTCCAATACCGCTATCTTGCTGCCGCTTGCCAGAATGAGGCGCCTGGCGGCATATAGGAGGGCAGCGAATCCCAGGCTCATGGATATCATGCCCACCAGGCCACCCAGATAGGGGATCAGAAAGAGGAGATTGAGAATCACAAATCCAATAACGAAGCACACCAGATCCCCCTGTTTCAGCTTGCCCTGCTGGCAGATCCACCGGCCCAGGCTATAGGCGACGAATGTCCCGCTCGTCATCAGGGCGACGATCATCAGGAGCATGGATATCATTGCTATCGGCAGGCCCACCACAGTAAAGGCCACCATCAGGAGAGCGATGAACGAGGCGATGATGATGATGAATCCCAGGATGGTCCGAAGCAGGGTGGAGGTGCGAATCTCCTCGTCCACCGTCCGGAAGAGGCTAGGAAGATATTTCACCAGGATCAGCCCTAAGATGAGGTATCCGATGATGCTTATCAGGCTGAAAATAAAACCACCCCATTTGTCTTCCCTGGGCGGGGCTTTATCCTCTGCCTTCTCCGTCTGATAGAAGTCGACCTTGCCTGCCGAGCCGGTGTTGTTGAAGCTGCCGGCATAAACGGTCAGTGTGCCATTGATCCGGCCGGAGTTCACCGCATTGCCGCCGCTGATCAGGGCATCCCTGCCCACCGTCCTGCCCGGAAGGATGCTCACCTGGCCTCCGGCGGCCACCAGATTGGTGCCGACATCTCCTCCCAAATTGACCGTCCCCCCGGCTGCCACCACCTTTCCGCCCACGTCTGAGTTCACATTGACCTGGCCGCCGGCAGCGATGACGTCTCCCTTTACTGGCGCGTTGACGTTCACGGTGCCTGCAGCCACCACTGCCGAATCGACTGGTGCGTTGATATTCACTATGTTTCCTGCGGCAAAGATATCATCCTCTACCGGATCGACTATTGATATCGTATCGCCAGAAAAAGTCCTCAATGCCTCCCCGCTGGTGGAGAGGAATAAAAGGGCTATCAAGACTATTATTGCACTGGAATGATTCATCACATCCACCAGAACAATATAAATGTAGCTCATCAGATAAATAACCCGCCTACGACTTCGTCCTCTTTGGGCAAAGCAAATAATATCGAAATGATCATTGAGGCTCCACACTTTCCGGTAAGGAGAGGGCTTATCAACCCAGGAAATAACAGACATGCTGACTGACATTGATAAGACTGCCTGAACTTCTCGCCCCCGCCGGCTCGCCAGAGGCCCTGCACTCGGCCATAGCAGCAGGTGCGGATGCGGTGTACCTGAGCGGCAAAAGATTCGGAGCAAGAAAGTTCGCCGCAAACTTCGACCACGCTGACCTGGCGGAAGCCATAGACTATGCCCACCTCCGGGGGGTTAAAGTCTACGTTACCGTCAACACCCTGATCAGGGAGGATGAGCTGCTTGATCTGGCAGAGTACCTCGTCCGGCTGTACGAGCTGGGTGCAGATGCCGTCCTGATGCAGGACCTGGGAGCAGCCTCCCTGGCCCGCCAGCTTGTTCCCGCTCTGGAGAGGCATGCCTCCACCCAGATGACCATCCATAATCTTCCTGGAGCTCTGTATGCTGCCCAGGCGGGCTTCAATAGGGTCGTCCTGGCCAGAGAGGTCACCATAGAGGAGATCAAAAGATGGGGGCCGGAGACCGGGAAAGGCGGACATGGGCCTGGAGGTGTTCATTCATGGAGCACTGTGCTACTCTTACTCCGGCCAGTGCCTCCTCTCCTCGGCCATCGGCGGGCGCAGTGGTAACCGGGGGATGTGCGCCCAGCCCTGCAGGAAACCGTATGTCCTGATGCACGGCAAAAAGGACGAATACGGCCGGCCAGCGGGCCTAGAGGCCGTCGCCCAAAAGGAGAGCTATATCATATCCACTCGCGACCTTTCCGTCTACCGGCATCTGGATAAGATAGTCCGCTCGCCGGTACAGTCCCTGAAGATCGAGGGACGGATGAAGTCCCCCCAGTATGTGGCCATCGTCACCAGCATCTACCGGAGGGCACTGGATGCCATCGCCCGCGGCAGCTGGTCGCCTTCCCCAGAGGAGGAGAGGGACCTGGCCCTGGCCTTCAACCGCGACTTCACAGAAGGTCACCTGCTGGGGGCCAAGGATGTCATGGGCAGAGGGATGTCGGACAATCAGGGGCTCCTCATCGGCAGCGTGGCCTCCTATGACCCCCAGAGAGGGGAGGCCGCGGTCCGCCTCTGCAGCTACGCTGGTGCCAGAAAAAGGGGACGGCCTGGTAATTCCAGTCTCCCGGCCAGGAGATGGGTCTGGTGGTGCAGAAGGCCATCGAAAAGGACGGCCTGGTACGACTGAGGACCCCGGATAGAGTCCGTCCTGGGGCCAGAGTATTTCTCACCGGCAGCTCTGCCCTGGCCCGGAGGGCTGAACAGATCGCCGCTCAGGAGAGGGCATCTATTCCCGTGGACATCCGCCTCACCTGGGAGGACGGAATTCCAGTTGCCGAAGGCCGGCTGGATGGCGGCGAAGTGGCAGCGGTCCGGGGGGAATCCGGGATGGAGGAGGCCAAAAATAGGCCCCTGACATGTGAGCAGATAGAGTCCCAGATGAGAAAGACCGGAGGCACTCCTTTTGTGGTCAGAAAGGTGGAGATGGACTATCCGGGAGGGCTCTTCTCCCCACCAGGGGCCTTAAACCAGCTGCGCCGCGATCTTCTGGCCGGGCTGGAGAAGGCAGTGCTGGAGGGCCGCCGGACCGGCATCTGACCGGATACGAGAGGCGAAAGATCGCCTCTTGATGCTTGAGCTTCCGGCGGGCAGGTCCGGGGAGGAATGGAGCACTCCCACATTGTCCGTCTATGCCGACCGCCTGGATATATCTGAAGGGAGCGGTGGAGGGGGGATCCTGCCGGATATACTTCGAGCCACAAACGGGCGTTGGTCGAAGAGATAGGGAAAGAAAAGAGACGATTCTGGCCCAACTGCAGGAGGCGAAAGAGCTATGCAGCAAGGCAGAGCTGATCTGGAAGTGGCCACGGATCACTCGGGATGACTTCATTGACCTTGCCCTGCCTCTGCTCTCCGAGGTGCAGCTGAACGGGATCATGGTGGAGAACGTCGGCCCTGCCTGGGCGATCAAAGAGAAGATGCCCGAATTGCCGATTTATGGCGGATCGGGGCTGAACGTATGGAACCACCTGACCGCCCAGGCCCTTGCACCCCAGTTCTGCTGGCTCACCCTCTCCCCGGAGCTATCCAGTCGCCAGTTAAAGGATGCCGCCTCCGCCCTCCGGGCTCTGCCCGGCCGGGACGGCACCCCGAAGCTGGAGCTAGTCGTCCAGGGCAGCCTGGAAGTGATGGTGGCCGAGGACTCCATCCCCCAACTGGCCAAAGGAAGATCTTCGGAGGAGTTCTGGGGCCTGCAGGATTTCAAGCACATCTTTCCCCTGAAGGTGGATGACGAGGGCAGGACCCATATCTTCAACTCCGCCGAGACCTGCCTGATCGACCTCTTGCCCGAGATCGGCCGGATGGGACTGGACGGGGTATCCCTGGACGCCAGAGGGCGGACGGAAAGCTATGCTCGACAGGTGACGGATGCCTATAATCAGGCGATAGAGCTGACCGAAAAGCTATTGGCCACTGATCCCGAGCCTTTAAAGGAAGGGCTGCTGGATTTGAAGGAGAGGATTCAGCCCCTGGCCCTGGGAGGAATTACCCACGGCCACTTTCTCAGAGGGCTGAAGGATTAAATTGGCAGGAAATGAGCCAGATCCGTATGGGCGAAAATTTCCAGGCACATTTCATCTATATAGACACATTTAATCCATATTATTTATCATCCGAGACATAGTCCACCACGATCCTGGACTCGCAGAACTGGCCCGCCACCTCCGCCACCCTGACATGCTCCGGATGCTTCTGATAGCTTACCAGCTCCTCGAGGCTGCTGAACTCCGAGAGCAGCACCAGATCATAGGCATTGCTGGCGGGGATGATATTAAACGTAAATTCTATTAGCTCCTAGATACTAATGACGCCGTGGGCAGCGCTTTGACGAGGATCTGCCGGACGATTCCCGCCCGGGTTCCTGGGCGAGGGCCAGATCCCGGCGGAGCTGGACGGAGAGGGCCAAATGACTACCGCTAATGGCAAGGATATGCTGGAAACCGTAGCCTCTAAGGTTCTGGAGGGCCTGGATGACGTCCTCAGGGTGATGCAGAGGGCGGCAGAAGAGATCGCAATCGGCAAGCCACCTGAGGAGATAGACATATCGGGCTTGCCCCTCTATATGGCCCGGTCGAAGGAGGACCAATCCAGCCGGGTGCGGGGAGTGGTCTATGCCATGGATTACGATCAGTATATGGCGATGCTGGATCAGGTGGCCACGAATAGCGGCCTGTGTCTTGAGGAGCTGACGGAGCTGGAGGTGAACCTCCCCCAGATGGAGTTCGGTGAGGACCTGGTCACCGGAGGCTTTGAGGACTTCAAAGGTATATGCGTGGAAAGGCATAACCAATGCATCCTGGAGCTGATGGAGGCGGTCTCTGTGCTTTTGCAGAGGCGGGGCCTCTCCGTGGCCTGCATTCCCGATGAGGATGTCTTATTCTACCTCCCCCTGAAATGAGGGGCTGAAGAGATCCTTCCGGAGTTCGAGCAGATATGGGATCTGGTGCATTGGCCATGGCGGCGTACTTTCTGGTTTTTGCCTCTGTTCATAGCCTCCTGGCCGATCCCCGGTTCAAGAGATGGGCTAGAAGAGAATGGGCAGCATCTTTGACCGCTGGGAGAGGCTGGCCTTCAATCTGTTGGCCCTGATTATGCTGCTGCCATTCATCTTTATCCTCCTCTATCTTCCGGATGAGGTCATCTACATCGCTCCCTGGCCGGCTTTTGGGCTGATGGCCGCCTCCCAGCTCCTGGCGGCTGCCATGCTGCTTGTTACCCTTTTCCAGACTGGCGTTCTGGATTTCCTGGGGCTGGAGGGGCGGCCCCGTTCGGGCCGGGAGCGAGCTTTAGTGACCGGTGGCCTTTACTGCCACCTGAGAAACCCACTCTTCCTGTTTGCCATTCTCTTCCTCTGGACCAGCCCGATCATGACCATGAATCTTCTGACCTTCAATATCATGGCCACATTCTACTTTTATCTCGGTGCCCTCCATGAGGAGCGATCCCTGAAAGAAAAGTTCGGAAAGGCATACGAGGAATATCGGCTGAGGGTGCCCATGTTCCTGCCCCGGCTTCGCTGCAAGGATTGAGCGGCCAATAGAGATGGCAATCTCCAAATAGCAATAGCATCATACTCTTATTCGGATTTTTGTCATGGCCCGGTCAAGGCCAGCAGGAGAAGGAGGATTGGTCCATGATTGACAAATGGTCAAATAACAAAAG
>CAWEXU010000004.1:0-421655 GCA_963813075.1 Methanotrichaceae archaeon | reverse complement strand
ACGATGAAGACGCGCTCCTGGATGCGCTCGGTGCCCAGGGCCTTCTTGGCGGCCTCAGCGACGATCCACTTGTAGGACTCGCCGTTGATCATGATCTGCCACTTGCCGGAACGTACGGGCTTGCCGCCGTCGACCAGGGGCTTGCCTTCGTCGCCGGGCTGCTTCCAGATCGGCAGACCCCACTCCTCGAACAGATGCACGGAGTCATCGACGTGACGGCCCAGGTCATAGGCCAGGTCGTCGCGGGTGATGCCCATCAGGTCGTTGGAGACCATGCGGGCATAGTCCGCCGGGTCCTGCTCGGAGCCGATGTAGGTGTTGATGGCGGACAGGCCCTGGGCCACGGCGCCCGAGCGGTCCATGGCGGCCTTGTCAACCAGCTTGACCTTGAGGTCGATGCCCTGGGCCTTGGCCTGATCGAGCCAGGGGCCGATCTCGTAGGCGGCGCCGCAGGCGCCCATGCCACCGCCGATGATAAGGATGTCGACCTCTTCCTGGACGACTTCGGGATTGTCGAATGTACCTGCCATTTCAATAACCTCTGAATCTCTTGAGTCTTGACTGATCTGTCCGGGGCGGTCCGGGGGAGCGCCGCTTACTTGCGGATCAGTTCGGCGGGATCGCCGGCCTTCTGGACGCCGCCCAGGGTGAAGAAGCCGGCCTGGCCGATCTTACTGATGTCGGCGGCGGGCTTGTTGCCGTACGGGTCGATGGAGCCTTCAGGGGTGGTGCGGATCGGGAACTTGAACCGCTTCATGAGGCCGTTGCGGAACTTGATGGTCCACATGATGGAGTCGGTACCGCGCAGGGGCTGCACAGAGGCACCCATGGGGACGACGTCGGCATAGTGGCGGCACTCGATGGCCTGCTGCGGGCAGATCTTGACGCAGGAGTAGCACTCCCAGCACTGCTCGGGTTCCTGGTTGAAGGCCTTCATGGCGTGACCAGTGTCGGAGCCGTCCTGGTCCAGCTTCATCAGGTCGTGGGGGCAGATGTACATGCAAGCGGTCTTGTCCTGGCCCTTGCAGCCGTCGCACTTATCAGTACGCACAAAAGTTGGCATGGTGCTCGATCTCCTAACGTTTCACTGCTCGTGAATGCCGACGTGGTGATGGGTTTGCGGCGGCCCCCGGAGAACCGACGGGGGGGTCGGATTCTGACGGGTGTGCTGCCGAAACTCGCTGAGGTGATCGTCCGTGACGACGCGGCCGGTTTGGCCGGCCAAGGTCCAGGCCCCGAAGGGGTCGGCGAGGCCCGGGCACGGGGCCCAGGTCGCGACCTGCTCCGCGAGTTGCGCAAGATAGTGATGGAGCCAAGCCCCTGTCAAAACAGTAATCCCCAGGGCCATCATAAAATCGTCTTATTAGATAATTCTGATAGTGGTATTGGGTTTTTCGCTGGGCTCGTTAGCCTGTGCCGAGGCGGGCTTTCCAGATACCCGGGCGCGGGTTACTGTAGCCCTATTTGTCCCGGCGGAACTCCCTCGATCGCGCATCTTTCGGCCATGACCGACACCTACCCGTCCAACCCCGATCGCCCGCTCCCTGAGGCGCTGGTTTATGTCGGCTCGGCCTGCCCCCACTGCGCTACGGTTCTGGACGGCCTGGTGCGTCTGGTCAAGCAGGGCCGTTTGGCCCGTCTGGAGATCGTCAACCTGACCGCGGGACGGCAGCCAGCATTGGGGGACGAGGTGCGCTCGGTGCCCTGGACGCGCATCGGACCCTTCGAGCTGGTCGGGGCCATGCCCGCCGCGGAGCTTAGCGCTTGGGCCGATCGGGCCGCAGCCGGGAACGGTTGGGCGGCCTACTATGCCCACCTGCTGGAGCATCGGCGTCTGGACGAGGTCGGGCGGTTGGTGCGTGCAAGCCCCACCGGGCTGCTGGAACTCCTCGCCCTGCTCGGCGCCGACGAGACGCCCATGGCCCTACGCATCGGGATCGGAGCCCTGGTGGAGGACCTGGCGGGTGAGCCGGCCCTGCGAGCGGCAGTCCCGGCACTGGTGCAGCTCACGCTGTCGGACAACCCCCAGGCCCGTGCCGATGCCTGCCACTTCCTCGGCCTTGCGGGAGACCCAAAGGCCATACCGCCAGTACGCCGGCTACTGGAGGACGAGCGACCGGACGTACGTGAGATCGCCGCCGAGACCCTGGCCCTGCTGGGCGCCGACGGACGCGACGATTGAGGCATTACGAGATGGCACGCATCTGGCTGACCCTGGGGGCGATTTACGGGTTTCTGAGCGTCGGTCTTGGCGCCTTCGGTGCCCACGGGCTGCGCGGGCGGGTCGCCGAGCCCATGTTGGCGACCTGGGGGACCGGGGCGGACTACCTGGGGATGCACGCCCTGGCCCTGCTCGGCTGCGGCCTGATCGCATTGCACCTCCCAGGGTCGCGCCTCATTGGGGTCGCGGGCTGGTGCTTCGTGATCGGGACTGTCTTGTTCAGCGGCAGCCTGTTCGCCTTGGTCCTGACCGGGGTGCGCGGCCTGGGTGCCATCACCCCCTTCGGCGGGACCCTGCTCATCGCCGGTTGGGCCCTGCTGGCGCTGGGCGCCTGGCGCAACCTCTAGGGTCCGCTGTACGGACATGACTCAACGTACGTCGCCGATGCTCACCAACGCCGACTTGAGTGCCCGCGACCTCAGCGTCGTCTGGCACCCGTGCACCCAGATGAAGGACCACGAATCCTTGCCGATGATCCCCATACGCCGCGGCGAGGGGGTCTGGCTGGAGGACTTCGACGGCAACCGCTACCTCGACGCCATCTCCTCTTGGTGGGTCAACCTGTTCGGCCACGCCAACCCGCGCATCAACGCGGCCTTGTGCGACCAGCTCGACCGCCTGGAACATGTCATCCTCGCCGGCTTTACCCACGAGCCGGCCGTGACCCTGGCCGAGCGTCTGGTTGCGCTGGCCCCGCCCGGGCTCACCCGCGCCTTCTACGCCGACAACGGCTCCTCGGCCATCGAGGTCGCGCTCAAGATGAGCTACCACTACTGGCGCAACTGCGGACAGGGGCAGAAGACCCGCTTCGTAGCCTTGAGCAACGGCTATCACGGCGAGACCCTGGGGGCGCTCGCGGTGGGCGACGTGCCCCTGTTCAAGGAGACCTATGCCCCGCTCCTGATGGAGGTCATCACGGCCCCCTCCCCGGACTGCTACCACCGCGAGCCGGGCGAGACCTGGGAGGCACACTCCCGCCGGCGCCTCGCGGACATGGAACGGATTCTGAGCGAAAGGACAGGGGAGATCGCCGCCGTCATCGTTGAGCCCCTGGTCCAGTGCGCCGGGGGCATGCGCATGTACCACCCCGCCTATCTGACCCTGCTGCGCGAGGCGTGCGACCGGCATGGGGCGCACCTGATCGCCGACGAGATCGCGGTGGGCTTTGGGCGCACCGGGACCCTGTTTGCCTGCGAACAGGCCGGCATCGCCCCGGACTTTCTGTGCCTCTCCAAGGGCTTGACCGGGGGTTATCTGCCGCTGTCGGTGGTCATGACCCGCGAGGAGGTCTACCAGGCCTTCTACGACGACTACCAGAACCTTACCGCCTTCCTCCACTCCCACAGCTACACCGGCAATGCGCTTGCCTGCCGCGCCGCCCTGGCGACCCTGGACATCTTCGCTTCGGACCGGGTGATCGAGGCCAACCACGCCTTGGCTCGGGCCATGGACGAGGCCGCCGCCCCCCTGGCAGATCACCCCCATGTCGCCGAGGTCCGCCAGACCGGCATGATCCTCGCCATCGAGATGGTCAAGGACAAGGCGACCCGCACCCCCTATCCCTGGCAGGAGCGCCGTGGCCTGCGGGTTTACCAACACGCCTTGGGGCGTGGGGCCCTGCTGCGCCCGCTGGGCAATGTCGTTTACCTCATGCCCCCTTACGTCATCACCCCGGAACAGATTCGCTGGCTCATCCAGATCGCCGCCGAGGGGATCGACGTCGCGACCTCCGACTGATGCGTTGCACCCGCGTCTACGTCGATCTACCGCTGGCCGCCGGGGCCCGGGTCGCCCTGCCCGTGGCCCAGTCCCAGCACCTGACCCTGGTCCTGCGCCTGGCCGCCGGGGACCCGGTGACTCTCTTCAATGGCGACGGTCACGACTACGAGGGGCGCCTGCTCGATGCCCATCGAACCCGCACCTCTGTGGCGTGCGAGGCGGTGGGCGAGGAGGCGCCCACCCCCGCCCTGCGCATCCACCTGGGGATCGGCGTCTCCAAGGGCGAACGCATGGACTTCGCCCTACAGAAGGCCGTGGAGCTAGGAGTGGAACGTGTCACACCGCTCTTCACCGGGCGTAGCGTGGTGCGCCTGGACCCCGAGCGTCTGGCCAAGCGCCAGGCCCATTGGGAGGGGGTGATGATCGCCGCCTGCGAGCAGAGCGGCCGCCGCCGCTTGCCAGGGCTGGGGCAGGCGGCCCGGCTGGAGGATTGGCTGGCCCAGGGCCACCGCTGCGGCATCCTGCTCGACCATCGCAGCCTAAGGCCGCTGCCCGGGCTGCCCGCTCCTGATGGGGAGATCACCTTGCTGATTGGCCCCGAGGGCGGCTTGAGCGAGGCAGAGCGCACCGCCGCCCGGGCTGCCGGTTTCACGGGGGTGCGTCTGGGACCGCGCATTCTGCGCACCGAGACCGCCCCTCTTGCTGCCATCGCCGCCATCCAGACCCTATGGGGGGATTTTGGTGGGGCGCCCTGAGGGGAGCGCACCGATCTGGAATTCGCCCACACCCCGGATCGTCGAGGACCCGCTGTACATCGCGCGCCGCCACTGGTCCTGTCTGCGGCTATAGTGCCACCCTGACGTCAGGAACTCCTCAGCCAAAAGTCCCAATGTCCGACTCCAAGGTACGCATCTTCGTCTCGTCCCCCTCCGACGTGGATCACGAACGCGCCCTGCTCAAGGATGTGTGCGGGCGGCTGCGCGAGGAGTATTTGTCCTACTTCGATGTCCAGGCGATCCTGTGGGAGGAGGAGGCCCTCACCGCGGACCGCAACTTCCAGGACGGCATCCTGCGCCCGTCGGATTGCGAGATCGTCGTGGTGGTCCTGTGGACCCGGCTCGGGACTCCGCTACCGGACGAACCCTATGGCGGCATGACGGGGACCCAGTGGGAGTTCGTCAACGCGGTGGAGGCATCCGCCGGACACGGGCACCCCGAGGTGCTGGTCTACAAGAAGACCACACCCCGCTTCGTGGACATCACCAACGCCGAGGCGACCCGTGAGGCCCTGGAGGACCGCCGCCGCCTGGAGGAGTTCTTCCGCGCCAACTTCTTCAACCCGGACGAGTCCTTCCGACGGGCCTTCCGCACCTTCGACAGCGACGCCGGCTTCCGCGACCTGGTGGAGGGGCAGTTGCGCAAGCTCCTCAACCGGCGCATCTCCGCCGAGAAACGTGCGGCCGCCGGGGCCGCGGAGTGGCGCGGCAGCCCCTACCGCCCGGACGGACCCTACGCCCAGGCCGATGCCCGCATCTTCACCGGGCGCGAGGCGGAGACCCGAGACCTCCTCGCCCGCCTCCCGGGGCGGTCCTTCCTCCTCCTCAGCGGGGCGAGCGGCTCCGGCAAGACCTCACTGATCCGCGCCGGGCTGCTGTCGCGCCTGGAACGTCCCTTCCTGCTCGAAGGGGTCGCCGGGTGCCGCATCGCCCTGGTGGACCCCAGCCCGGGAGCCGATCCGGCGACTGATTCGCCAGCAGGGCCCTTGGCCGCCCTCGCCGCGGGGCTCTGTACCCCCCAGGCACTGGGGCCGACCCTGGCCGGCTTCGGTGTCACACCCGAGGGCCTGACCCACCTCCTCGCCCGCGACCCCGGCGCCGCCGCGGCCCAGGTGGGAGCGGCCCTCACCGCCTTGGCCCAAGACCGAAAGGGCCATACCGGGATGGCCGAGGGGGAGGTGCGCCTGGCCCTGGTCCTGGACCCCCTGGACGCCCTGCTCGCCGCCTGTGCCGAGCAGACCCCGGATGCCTGTGCCGGCCTGGTCGCGGCCGCCGCCGCCCTGGCCTCCGGCGGGCGGACCTGGGTCATCGGGGTGGTGGGGACCGCCCGGCTGGGTCTCCTGGCCCCCCTCCTGCCCCTGCTGGCGGTCTCGGATGGCGATGGGGTTCCCGGGCTCGACCCGGGCGCCTGGTACCACCTGGAGGCCCCGGCCCCGGGGCGGGTACGCCAGGTGGTGGAGATCCCGGCGGGGGTCGCTGGGGTTGAGGTCGAGGGCCACGCCCCCGGGGACCGCCGCAGCCTGGTGGATCTGCTGGAGGCGGAGGCCGGGACCCTGCGCCACTGGCCACCCCTGGTGGAGGCGGCGCTGGACCTGGCCTACCGCAGCGCCGCTGAGCGCGCCCGGACCCAGCCGCGCGGCCCCACAGGCGCGACCCTGACCCGGGCCGACTACCAGGCCGTGGGAGGTATCGCCGGTGTCGTGCTCGCAAGGGCCGAGGCGGTCTGGGCAGGGCTCGACGCCGCGGTGCGGTCGGCCCTGCCTGTGCTCTGCCGTGCCCTCATCAGCCAGGATGGGGTCCGCCCCGCCCTGCGCTCCGGGGATCTCCGGGTGCTGGAGGCGGACCCCGCCTGCCGCGCCCTGGTCGCGGCCCTGGTGGAGGCGCGCCTGGTGGCCGTGGACGCCGAGCGCGACCACCTGACCGGCAGCCCCTGCCCCCAGGTCGACTACAGCCTGTTGGCGGAGGTGCGCGAGACCCTGCGTCAGACCTGGGCTGGGTGGCGCGCCAGGCTGAGGCCGAAGCGGGCCGCCGCAGCGCTGACGGCAGAGCTGGCGCCAGAACTGGCCGCAGATCCGACCGCTCGCGGCGGCCGCGTCCGCAGCGGGCCAGGGCGGGTCAGCCGCCGAGGCTGAGCCGGCCGTCCCGGACGACTTGACCGATTGGGCCGCCTGGCGCGCCGGGGCCAGCTTCACCCACCCGGTGCTGCTCACCGGCTGGTCTCCGGTCCGCGACTGGCTGGCTCGGCCCGACAACCGCCAGACCCTGCAACTGCGCTATCAGATCGGGCGCCGCGCCCAGCTCTGGCGGCGTACCGACTGCAACCGGGAATACCTCCTCGGCGCCGCCGGTTATCCCGCCGCCAAGGCCCTGGCCGGGACCCTGGCCGGAGAGATCGAGCCCCTGGAGGCCGACTACCTGGCCCAGTCCGCCCTCTATCTCGGCCTCCAGCGCCGGCGCAGTCAGGCCCTGCGCGCCATCGGGGCGAGCTTGCTGGTGCTGCTGGCCCTGGCCACCTGGGCCGCCCTCTGGGCGCTGGACGCCTCCCATTCGGCCCGGATCCTGCTGCATCGCAGCGAACTGGCCGCCGCCGCCACCGATATCGCCAAGGGCAATTCCCCCCGGGCCCTGATGCGGGCCCTGGCGGCCGCTCCCGCCCTACCTCAGGAGGCCAGCGATACCGTCAGCCGGGTGCTGACGGAGAACCGGCTCATCGCCATGGCCCAGGGCGCCCCCGACGACGCGCCGGGGCCAGAGGGGCGGCCCATCGCGCCGGCCTTCCGCGACGACGGCGAACGCCTGATCACGGCCACTCCGGCGGAGGGCGTCTCCCTTTGGCGCCTGGCGGGGGGGCGCTTCGAGTTGGAGGGTCCGCTGGCCGATCCCGGGCTTGACCTGCGCATGCTGGCCTTCGTCGGCAAGGGGGATGCATCGCGTGTGCTGGCGGGGGGGCCGGGTGGGGTCTGGCTCCTGCCCGCGGGCCCAGAGGCAGCCCCGGACTTTCCCTGTGCCGTGGACTTCGGCAGCCTGGTCGCCCTGGATCCCACCGGCCGCCACGTCGCCGTCGCCCAGGCGCTGGGTCAGACCCAGGCCGACGGTACACTGGCCGGGTCCCCGAGCGCCTACGGTGTCTGCATCATGGATGTGAACCGGCCGCGCGCTGCGCTACGCATCCCCGACCCGGACAACCCGGAGGCCGTTGCACTGCACAAGCGCGAGATCCTCGGGCTCGACTTTTCCCCGGACGGACAGCGCCTGGTCACGGCCTCCGCGGACGGCAGTGCCAAGGTCATCGACCTGGCCAGCGGCGAGCCGGTCCTGACCCTGCCCCCTGAGGGCAGATTGCGCCGGGGCATCAATCGGGCGGTCTTCGATCCGGTGGATGGCGGGCGCATCGGCCTGGCCTGCGCCGACGAGCGGGTGCGCGTCTACCGCACCGATGGGACCCTGATCGCCAACCTGGGGGAGATCCAAGAGGGGGGGGTGACCATTCGGCTCCATACCAGCAGCGTGCGCGACCTCGACTTCGCCCGCGACGGGCGCTATCTGGTGGCCGGGGATGAAGACGGCCAGGTCGTGCGCTGGGACCTCAGTCGCCAAGGCAGCGCGCAGATCCTGGGCCAGCACCGCCTGGCCGTCACCGAGGTCCGTGTGGCCCCTGCGCACGGCGACGCCGATGCCGAGCCCGTGGCCCTGACCGCCTCCGATGACCGCTCCGCCCGTCTCTGGGGGGTCTATACGGGGCGCGAGCTCGCCGCCTTCAGCCACGACGCGGCGGTCACCGACGCCTTGCTCAGCACCGACGGGTCCAGGGTCATGACCTTCGCCGACCGCGACGGCTCGGCCCGGCTCTGGGGGGTCCGCCGCATCTCCCGCATCGGCCACCGCATGACCCATCTGGACCATGTCGGCAGCGTGGCTGTCTCCCCGGACGCCGCGGCCAGCGTGGACCCAACCAAAGACGAGGTATCGGCAGGGGCGAACGCAATGGGCCGCGGCCCCCTGGTCTTCGCGGTCGGCAGCTACGACGGCAGCATCGGGGTCTGGCGCCAGGATGGCGCCAACCCGGCGGCCCCGCCGCAGCGTATGCAGCTCTTGACCGGTCACACCGGGCGGGTGCGCCGGATCGAGTTCTCCCCAAGTGGGCTCTGGCTGGCAAGCGCGTCCTACGACGGCACGGCCCGGGCCTGGGACCCGCGTACCGGGGCGGGCTGCACTATGGATGCCGTCGTCTCCACCCCCGAGACCGGCAGCGGAAACGCCGCGGCGGTCCCTGAGGTCTATCGTGCCCTGTTCGGACCGGACGAGGACTGGGTCCTCACCGCCTCCAACGACCCGAACCCCGTACGCCTCTGGGATTGGGACGGCCAGGTCTGCGCCCCCCAGGCCCCGACCCCGCCTTGGTCCACGGCCCCGCCCGGGTCCAGGCCGCGACGGTCGGTCGCGATGCACAGGGGGCCCAGGTCGTCGCCACCGGGGACGAGGCCGGGCGGGTGCGGGTCATGCGCCGTCGCGAGGGCTTCGGTTGGGAGCGGCTGTGCGACCTCGACGCCCACAAGGGCGCAGTCCTCGATGTCGTCCTGTCCCCGGACGGGACCCGCTTGGCCAGCGCAGGGAGGGACGGCAACATCCGCCTGGTCCAGCTCCTGGCCCAGGACTGCGCAACCCAAGCCCCCCTGACCAGCCACCGCAGCCAGGTCAACGCCGTGCGCTTTGCTCCCGATGGCGCCAGCCTGGCCAGCGCCGGCCAGGACGGCAATGCCCGGGTCTGGGGTCTGGACGGGACGCCGCTCGCCAAACTCACCGGACACCGCGAGCGGGTCTCCGTCGTGGAGTTCAGCCCCGACGGGCGCTGGATTCTGACCGGTTCCCGCGACGGCGACCTGCGCCTGTGGCGGGCCCCAACCGAGCCCGTGGGGACCCTGGACGGGTCCTGGCTAACCCTGGGGGCGGGGCACCGCACGGTCGCCTCCGCCGCCTTCACCCCGGACGGCAAGGGCCTGGTCGCGGGCTACTGGGGCAATGCCGCCTACCTCTGGCGTCTGTGGTCGGACGACCCCCCGGACCAGTCCCTGGTCGCGACCTGGGGCGCCGAGAGGGCGCGCCTGACCCTGATTCAGGAGGCGGACCGCTTCCGCCGGGAGAACCGGCTGGACCTGAGTGACCAGGGTCCCTAGGGTTCGCTGTGCGGACCCTGATCACCCAAGACACAGGTCCTGGAGCCTGGCCAATTCGGCGTCCTCGAACCCGGCGCGGCGCCGGTCCGGCAGGTTCAGGGGGCAGCGCACCTCCCCGCGCAGGTGACGGTCGATCAACGCGAACCAGGTCGGCTCCGGATCCAGGCCGCGCTCGGCGCACAGGTAGCGGAACCAACGGTTGCCCGCCGCCACATGACCGATCTCGTCGCGCAGGATCACCGCGAGACAGTCCGCTGTGGCGCCGTCGCCGGCGGCGCGCAGGCGCTCCATCATGGCCGGGGTCACGTCCAGGCCGCGGGCCTCCAGGACCCGCGGGACCAGGGCCATGCGTACCAAGGGGTCGAACGCGGTGGTCTGGGCCATCTCCCAGAGCCCGTCGTGGGCGCAGAAGTCCCCGTAGTCAAAGCCGAGATCCTGCAGGCGCCCGCGCATCAGGTTGAAGTGACCTGCCTCCTCCGCCGCCACCTGGACCCAGTCGTCGTACCAGCCCCGGGGCAGGCCGCGGAAGCGGTAGACCGCGTCCCAGGCCAGGTTGACCGCGTTGAACTCGATGTGGGCCACGGCATGGATCAGGGCCGCCCGCCCCTTGGGACTGTTGGGCCTGCGCCGCGGCAGGTCGCGCGGGGGGACCAGCTCGGGGCGGTCCGGCCGCCCCGGGGCACCGATGGGCGCGACGGCACCGGGGTCGGCCAGGTCCAGGCCGCCCGCACGCCAGGCGGCGGTTACCGACCTTGATATAAAATTTTTGTTTTATTTAGGATATATATGCTATGCTATTTGCATACTATTAATAATATATTTTATTAAAAGTGATATCTGTCTGGATTGTACAACCCTATTATTAATAATACCTATATTTTATTATTCATTTAATCCATATTATATGCTTCGATTTATTCAAAATATTGGGAGCTTACAATATCCGATAATGCTCTTCTTTGCCCTGGCTGACCATTTATCTATTGTATCGGTCAAAGAGTTCATATTCATTTCTGTTTATCTCCATTCTGACGGGCATTTTATGCACATTTTCTTTTGTTGCCGGATTGTCGATCTGGTTTGCGGGATTGGGCCAATTGGTCATACAAAGGATGAATAATAAAGTCTACAAGATCCTCCTCTGGATTGGCAGTGCCCTCGCGGTATTTTATATATATTATGTGCATTTGGGATTCAAATCGACCGGTCCGCATGGCATGAGTACATACTCTTCATTTTTGGAGTCTTTAGTCCATTATCCAATGCAAAAATTCCTTTGCTTTATGGGCACACTGGGTGCAGAGGTGATACACCAAAAGGAGATCGCTTTGTACTTCGGACTGATAATCTTCCTGACCTTGATTGCGCTTATGGTTGTGAATCGCAACTCCCTGCAGCTTGATCGATACTCTAAATGGTATGGCACATTGATGTTCGGCACCCTCACCTCAATTGAGGTGGCCCTGGCAAGATCCGGGGACAATTCCTATTTTGGCAATCCGGATACGATTTTTTTTATTCCCGACGCCCGGCATAGCCTGGCCATTTTCCTGCCTTTGCTATGTATCTACATCCTGAGCATCCTTTACACCAGGGATTCAGTTAGAGAGGATTCGCACCCTGGCCGCTCAAACAGTCTGGGGATGCTCTTCCGGGAGAGAAAAAGCCAGAACCTATTTCTGCTGGGCATTGTATTTACCCTGCTATCGCTGGGCATAGTCTTGCATATCCTGCCTGGAATAGAAGCGGCGGGGCCCGTTTACAGCCAGCAGACCGCAAATCAGTATTACCTATACACTTACCGCATTCAAACCGATGAAAATCTAAAGAACTTGAACCCATTGGCGGATGTGGTCCGGGAGAATGCCACCCTTTTGGATAGATATAACTTAAGCATCTTTGCCAGGGATCCTCTCAATCCAGATGAGCTTTCGCTGATCAATGAGACCTATGGCAGCCAGGGGAGCTACGCTCGCATAGAATCTATCAACATGAATATAATAAACAGCAGCGCACAGACAGTGCCTATATTCATCGATTCAGAAGGTGACGTCGTCGAGATCACCGGCTGGGCAATAGATAAGCGTAATGAGGGGCCGGCGGGGGCAGTTTTCATCAGCATCGATAATGATGTGAATATCCCTACGATATACGGCCTGGAAAGGCCGGATGTATCTGCAGCTTACAATAATGAGGACTTCAGATACTCGGGATTTCGGGCGGCTTTTTCCTCTTCCATACTCGCTCCTGGCCCGCACAATGCCACCCTTAAGGTCGTCACTGAGGGCAAAGACGGATATTATATGCCTGGCCAAACCGTGGATTTTATCTACAGGGGGCCAATCTAGATGTCACTGGGAGATCTAGCCGCAAATATAATAATGTCGTTAGATAACATTGATTACGGGTCACAGGACTGCTACGATCGAGCGAGATCTACTAGATTAACCAAATACAATTATTTATGAATAGTAAGAATATGAAAATGAACTCCGGATCCGGGGCAAACGTCTTCAGGGGCTTTTTAGATTGCCCGCAGGATAATGCCGTTGAGTGGCAGGAAATCAGAGTCGCTGGGTGGGCTTTGCCTCCAGATCAAATAAAGCATATTGAAATTGCAATTGATGGATCTCTTACGAATATTTTAAAGCTGGGCTTAATGCAGCGCCCGGATCTTCGAAGTGCTTTTCCTCAGATCTCCAAAGCAGAATTAGGCGGATTTGATGGTGTTGTCTTATTGGGGGACAAAGAAGGACCTCGGGAGCTGGCAGTAAATGCTTTAATGTCAAATGGAAATGTAGCAAAAATTGCCAAAAGAATTATCATAAATTCTAAATCCTCAATAAAGTTGTATAATGAGAACTATATATCACAATTTTCGCAGGAAAAACCCATCTCAAGTATATGGGGGCGATTAGTCAAAAAATGCAAATATAATCCTCCCATTCTACCAGTACCAGATGTGACCAGGACCCAATGGTACAGTCCGGATCAGATCATCAATTTCCAAGAGCACCTGCTGCGACGGCTGATCTCCTATTCATATAATCATATTCCCTATTATCGTTCATTATTCAAAAGACTAAATCTCTCTCCCGCGGACATAAGGTCCATAAGTGATCTCAAGAAGATCCCTCCCCTAAGCAGAGAGACGGCTATCAAGAACTATGATAAGCTGGTGAATCCTGAATATATATTGAAGACCCATCAATCTGGTGGTACCACGGGCTATCCCTTCCGGTGGGCATATTCAAGGGATTGGGAGCAATTATTCAAAAGTTCATTCTGGAGGGGATTGGGCTGGGCAGGATTGACTCCAGATAAGCGAGTTGTCTCCATATACTCCCGGAGAATTGGTGAGATATCAGCAAAGTCCCTGGTGATACAAGGTGCCTTTGACCACGATCGGGTCAAATTCGATCTGGAAGCTATAAGGAATTTCGACCCCCAATTCGCCTACTGCTATTCCTCTTCCGCATATCTAATCGCCCGGTACTTGATCAATATGGGCATCGATTTGCCTCTGGAGGGGGTGGTAACTACCAGCGATCAGCTATTTTCCGATTACAGGCCGGTAATTGAGCAAGCATTTCAATGTAAAGTTTATAATAATTATGGATGCAATGATGGTGGCGCATGGGGCGCGGAATGCAAAGAGCAGGATGGATTTCATCATGATTTTGAGCGCAGCATCATAGAATTTGACGATTGTGGAGTACTGCTCACCACTGATCTATGGAATTGGGCGATGCCATTTATAAGATATGAAAATGGGGATACAGGTTCCTGGATTGATGGGGCCTGCCGGTGTGGAAGGGAAATGCCTCGATTCAGAATAATTGGCCGGATCAATGATTATTTAGTCACCGCCTCTGGGATAATACCACCCACCGTCGTCGCAGCGACATTGAGAAATGAATGCCTGCAGGATTTCAGGGTTGTTCAGCATTCAAAATATGAAATAGAAATAATATATATACGAAACAAAAACTGTAAAAGAAATGAGTGTGAAAAGGCTTTGTTGCCTCTGACTAGAGATGCTGAAAGGCATGAGCATAATCATAACTGAAACGGATACTATTTCCCGGCCATCTTCGAATAAACAGCGTCTGGTTGAGAATAAATTATCTTTGCATTCCACAGATTTGTCTAAAATAGTACATAATGAAGATAAAATTTAAATATTTATTTAATTAAAAATGAGCTATATGCCGTTAACTATTTATTTATTATGAATGCATTGGGCGACGGATGGATTATTACTTCAGAGAGCAGAGTGCATCAATCGATGGGTTAGCATGAGCAAAGTTGGCATCC
This sequence comes from Methanotrichaceae archaeon, assembly GCA_963813075.1. Lineage (GTDB taxonomy): Archaea > Halobacteriota > Methanosarcinia > Methanotrichales > Methanotrichaceae > Methanothrix. Next base: position 407,448 of record CAWEXU010000004.1, on the reverse strand, counting down.
TCTATGACAACATCAGCGGAAACACTGGTGATGTGGCTATCGGCCTGAGCCTGAAAAAGATCTTGTGTGAAATCGGTGTCGAATTCGATGTGCTATTTCCTGGGAACTTCAATCCGCATGATTATGATACCATTATCATCGGCGGTGGCCACCTCATCCGGCCCAGCCCTGATTTTTTCTACGATAAGTTCAAGGTTCCAGGTCACCATGTTCTGAATGCAGTAGGCATACTGGACTCTCCACAGGACCTCCATTACCTGGAGGATTACAGTTATTTGACGGTTAGAAGTTCCTGGGACAAGGAGAAGTTGTCCTATCTCAAAAAAGAAGTCCATGTCGTTCCATGCACCACTATGCTCCTGGAAGATCTTGAGCATATTCCGGTTAAATTAGAGGGGCCCAGCCTGGGAATTCACCTCCTTCCCCATACTTTTGATGAGGCTCAGGAAGAGAAATTTGTAGAATGGCTCTCAACCCTTCCTTTCAAGATCTATTTTATACCGATAACTCATTACAACCAGGATTATATTTATATGATGCGAATCAGCTCCAGGGTCAAAAATTCTGTTCTTCTCCCCATAATGAAACCTCTGGAGATCTTTACTCTCATGGGCAAGCTTGATTATTTCATCGGCTGCTCATTGCATGGGGGGATCTTTGCATATATACACAATGTGCCTTTTATATTGTATAATTATAATGAAAAAATGTTTTTCTTTATGAAAGACAGGGGATCTGGACAGATTCTCTTTTACCAACTTTACTGAGATGATTGCTGCATTCGATCTCCTCCTAAAGGAAAAGCCAGATTATTCTCAAAAAATTTCCAAAGATCGAGATACTCTTAAAGAGCATATCGAGTCGTCTAAAGGAGATATTGCCTTCGATGGAGATCCCTGTAAAGCTGCAAGATCCAGTCGATGTATCCCAGACAAATAGTCAAATTCTGAACTTGCAGTCTCAGTCCATGAGGCTTGAATCTCAGCTATTTATCTGCGAATCCTAGGAATCTCCAACCTTAACCATCAGCTCGAGAAGCAAATGCCAGATCGCACCAAAGCCTTGAGGCTCAGTTGACGTGTGCGAACTCGCATTTCCACCTATCCAATCAGCTTCAAGAGGCAGCTGATCCAATCGACATGAGCTCGCAGAAATGAAAAGAAGCATCATCTGGCGATTGACGATGAAATTCCACAATAATTTCATTGAACGGCTCCTCCCGCATGAGACTCGTCGGAGAGGTATGTATGACCTTGGCTTGAGTGGTGGGCGTATCATTGCAGATGAAGGCATTAAAAGCTTCGCAAGCAAGTTCAAACGATTTATGTTTAGTAGAATGCTCCAAAAGAAAGATAATATTAAACCAGTATCGACGAAAGAATTGGAGAATATGCGCAGAGCAATGTGAGACCTTCAACTACAAGCCCAAGATAAGCATAATAACTCCCGTATAGAACACCAAAGATAAATGGCTGAAAAGTGCTATTGACTCCGTCTTGAATCAGATTTATAGCTAACTGGGAATTATGTATTGTGGATGATGCATCAAATAAGCCATATATTAAAAGATTCTTGGATAAATATCCACAAAAGGATAACCGGATAAAAGTTAAATATCGAAGTAAGAATTTGGGTGTTTCTGGAGCGTCAAATGAGGCTCATATCCCTGACTACTGGGGAGTTTGTTGGACTTCTTGATCATGATGACGAAACTATCGATCCAACGCATTATCTGGAGAAGTTTTCAATTAAATCAGAGGGCTAATGTTGATTTCGTATATAGCGATCAAGATAATTAATTCGGAGGACGGAAACAATATGATGCCATATTTCAGGCCCGAATTCTCCCTTGACTATATGCTTTCTCACTGAATTATGTTGTTCATTTTGTCGTCTAAAATCGAGCCTCTTTGAAGAAAATAGGTGGTTTTCGAAATGATTTTGAGTAGCTCAAGATTACGATCTGTTTTTAAGAGTTATTTCTGAAACCAGATAAGATCCTCCATATACCTAAGATGCTTTACCATTGGAGAGCAACTCCGGGTCAAGCACCGGACATCAATTCAAGGAAAAAGCTATGCCCGAGTCCTAGCAGGAGGGCTTTCGCAGCATCTTCGCCGATCGAGAAGGCATGCAAAGGGGAGGTCCATTGCCTAAATATTTTAATTTTTTTAGATTAAAATATCCGCTGCCGAGAATCGTCCTAAAGTAAGCGTGATTGTTCCAACAAAAGATCGCCTCGAACTTCTGAGACGATGCCTTGAGAGCGTCCAGGCAACAGTATCATATGAAATTTCGAAGTTATTATCGTAGATAACCAAGTGAAAGACCAGAAACCCTGGATTCTTGAATTTATGCAAGCAAAAGAATGATAATTACCGGGTTAAAGTTTTTTGTATAATAAGCCTTTAATTACCTGCAATCAATAACTATGCAGCAAAATTCGCCCGGGAGATCATTTGTTTTCTTAAATAACGATGTAGAAATATAAATTCTGAATGGCTCCGGAACGATGCTAACAATCACGCGGAGATCAGATATCGGCTGTGTTGGGGCGAAATTGTATATCCTAATAAAACAATTCAACATGTGGGTGTTATCGTCGGCTAGGGTGGAAAGGCAGAACACGTATATAATGGTATGCCTCGAATTGGTTGGGTCATTGGGTCACTTGTATGCAATCTAGAAATTATACTGCAGTTACCGCTGCCTGTTTGATGATTCAAAAGGCAATTTTCGATGAATTGGTGGATTCGATGAAAACTACGAAATTGGCTTTGGAGATGTTGATTTGTGCCTCCGGATTCGGGAAATGGGATATAGAAACTTATTTACTCCATATGCAGAACTAATCCATTGCGAATCCGTAACAAGCGGGACGTCACTGAAATTTGACCATCATCCAAAAGATACAAAAAATTTTATAGAAAAATGGCAAAAGTATATTCAGATGGGTGATCCTTACTATAATCCCAATCTTCCCCTCGATAAGTATGATATCGTTCCATATATATGTTTTGATTAATTTAATAAAATATTTTTTACAATTGCCCACATGGATTTTTCATAATTCCTTTCTCAATCGATAGATAACAGAGTCATTGTTTGATTCAAGATGCAGCAGGACAGGCGATAAATATAAAAATATTATCGAACAATATATATCCCATCGCCCCCTCCTGGCTGTATCCGTAATTCACCGCAGTTGTGCTATATTCATCAAGGCTTGAGGTGTAGAAATGGTCTGTGGCAGTTGTGCTGTACATCCGGTATAAACTAACCGTATCCTTGACACCACTGGCATAGATATAGCCGACCTTTCCTTCCTGTATATAGCCATAATCCACCGCAATAGTGCGATATTCATTAGGGTCTGTAGTATAGAAATGATCCTTAGCCGTTGGACTGTACATCCTGTATAGCGGAATTGTGCCGGTGCTATTTATTGGAGAGACGAAGCCCAAGATCCCCTCTTGCAGATAGCCATAGTCCACCGCGATGGTGTTATACTCATGGAGATTCGTGGTATAGAAATGGTCATTTACATCCGGATTGTACATGCGATATAATGTGACTTTGTCTGGCAGTGGTTTTATTTCAGTCACCCCGTACAGCTTCTGCGCCCCAGCCTTATCCCCGTTCCCAAGCTCTCTTTGCGGGCCGTTGTACAGGTTCATCGCCTGCTCAAAGTCATACTTGCGTGAGTCGCTGCTATCCAGTATATACAGATCCTCCAGGCCGATGGTATGGCCCAGCTCATGAAGGGCAACGCTTTGCAGGTCCAGCTTGCCGGTGTTCTCTGCCTGCTTCAGGTCGTCGGTCCACTTGAAATCCAGATTATATAGGATATCGGATTCGATGGTGGAGTAATAACCATCTTCTCTTGTCAAATCGGTCCAGTAGGTGGACACGGCAAGATAGTTATTTCCGAAATTCCTGAAGCCATTCATATTGATGCCATCCGCCTGGTAGTCGCCTGAGAAGGGATTGGGCACCTCTTTGCTGTCGTCGATTATCACCGTGGACTTATCTCGTGAAGAGGTTCTTGTCGACCGCGTCATCCCAGGTACTGGCCGCTGCCGATATGGCATCTCGAGCGGATTCCGCTTTTATGCCCGAGGGAATATTGGTTGGATTCAGATACAGCTGAATATTGGGATTCTTTTCATTCCAGCGAAATCCGGTCAAGGCATAAGACGAGGATGATCCGCCAGATGCAATAGGGTCGTCCTCTTTGGAGGCAAAAGACCTGCCGCTCGCATCATTCAAATCGGAACTGATGACGCTCACATCGAAGTTGCCCAGGCCTCCATCCACCATTCTGAGGCCTGCTATTCCCACACCCCGGCCCTCATCATTCCCCGATATGGCTCTGAAGGTGTGATCACTTAGCAAAGGCACTCCATCAATAGAAGCGGTGCCCAGTAACAGAAGCTTGATCCTGGGTGGTTGCGCCAAGATCGGCTTTCATGCTTCCCAGGCCTTCGAAGCTCCCCCTGGCCACCATTACATTGTCACTTCCCAAAGCTCCGGCCAGCACGCTCCCCTCCAGACCTTGAATCTCAGTGCTCTGGCGGGCCGAGATCCCCTCTCCCGCGGTTAGGCTATGGGAGCTGACCAGGCTGCCGCCGTTTACCCTCGCCTCCTGGACTGCATCTCTTGCTCCCTCTCTGCCCACGAGCTCCAGGCTCAGGCTGCCGGCACCTCCCATATTCTGATTTACGGTGGCAGACTGGGCGGAGGCAGAAGTAGAGGTGGTGGCGGCAAATTCTCCCTGGCTTTCAATATCATTTTGCAGGGTATATTTCGTTCCGGATATAGTCTGCTGGATACTGTTATTTCCCTTTCCCTCCGCCTGGCGTTTGATGGATAAGCCTCCCGAGCCCAGGGCCTGGACCTCATGCAGTGAGGCCGAGTCATCCAGGCTGAAACTCTCCTGTGAAGTGGCCGTCTCCCCAGCCGCGGTGGAGGAACAGCTTATCGAGATACCGTCAGCAGGCGCTGCAAAGGTGCAGACTAAAAATAAGCATAGCAATATTTTTGGTCCGGAAAATTTTTGGAATCTTTGAGTCATCTGATCATCTCTCTGAGCGGATATAAACCAAGATCTGTAGCCGTTTGATGGCTTTTTTGGTATTAATAATCATCGTTAGAACAGCCTTTTGCTCCTGCTATTACAGCTCTTAATTTTCTTTTGAAAGGATGCAGGACGGCGTTAACTATTTATTGTGTTTATATTCTCAATTCACTTGTCATGTTCTGGCGGCAAGGTGTGAGATGGCGTTGAGGGATGGCAGGGCATGGAGAATAATAACCAAAATAACCAAAAAAACCCAATGGGATAATGATTTTATCGATCTTATGTTCCCACCGGGCACAGGAAATAGAGGCAGATACGAGCTGGTGGTCAGGGGCGGGCACATCATCGCCCAGGACGGCCTGCGAAGCTTCGCCCGCCGGTCCAAACGGTATATATTTCGAAAATTATTTCAAAAAAAGAATCCTCTTAAGGAGCTGTCCTCAGAAGAACTGAATAATATGCGCCAGGATTGTGCGAGCTTTGAGTACCGGCCTAAAATCAGCATAATAACTCCGGTCTATAACACCGATGCAGAGTGGCTTAAGTGTGCCATAGACTCCGTTTTAAGTCAAGTATATGACAACTGGGAGTTATGCATCGCCGATGATGCCTCAGACCAGCCGCATATAAAAGAAATACTGAATTATTATCGGCTTAGTGACGACCGGATCCAGGTCCTGTTTCTGGATAAGAATCTGGGAATTGCAGGAGCCTCAAATGAGGCCATAGCTTTTGCCACCGGCGAATTTGTGGCATTTCTCGATCACGATGACCTCCTTTCTCCAAATGCCTTATACGAGGTCGTACTGCTGCTGAATCGAAATGCCAGTGCCGATTTCATCTATAGCGATGAGGTCCAAATCTCTGCGAAGGGCAAGCCCATATATGCATATTTCCGGCCCGATTTCTCCCTTGACTATCTGCTCTCTCACTGCTATATCGTCCATTTTGTGGTCATAAGGTCGAGCATTTTGAAGAAAATCGGCGGATTCCGGGATGATTTCAGGGTATCGCAGGATTATGACTTATTTTTAAGAGTAGTCTCACAGACCAGAAGTGTCTTTCATATCCCTAAAATCCTTTATAAATGGAGGGAGCACGGGTCAAGCACCGGGCATCAATTAATGGAATCGGTAATGGAATCCAGCAGGAGAGCCCTGCAGGACTTCGCCGATCGGGAAGGGATTCGAGGTGTGGTCACTTGCACAAAGCATTTTAATTTTTTTAGATTAAAGAGAGATCTGCTCGATCATCCCAAAATCAGCATCATCATCCCAACGAAAGATCACATTGACCTTTTGAGGAGGTGCATAGAAAGCATCCAAAACAGGTCGTCTTATGATAATTATGAAATCATAATAGTTGATAACCTGAGCCAGGAGGACCAGACCGCTTCATATCTGGATGATCTGCAGGAATCGCACCCGAACTGCAGGATAATAAAGTTCAACGAAAAATTTAATTACTCTAAACTAAATAATTATGCGGCAAGATTTGCTCTGGGCGATTATTTGCTTTTTTTAAATAACGATGTAGAGGTGTTGAACTCTGATTGGCTGGAAGCGATGCTCGAGCAATCCCAGAGGGATGAAATCGGTTGTGTTGGGGCCAAGCTGCTCTATCCAGATAAAAGAATACAGCATGCAGGGGTAATCGTCGGCTGGGGGGGAAGGGCAGAGCATATATATAAGTGGGCTGATTCAAATGATATCGGCTACATGGGCCATCTCGTCTCCATCAGAAATTACAGTGCAGTCACTGCCGCCTGCCTGATGATCCGAAGATCCATATTCGACGAGATCGGCGGATTCGACGAACGTTTTGAAATAGGTTTCGGAGATGTCGATCTTTGCCTGAGGGTTCGGGAATTGGGATATGAAAATCTGTTTACTCCCTATGCGGAATTGCTCCATTACGAATCCGCTACCAGGGGAAGAACGTTATCATTCGATCCTCACCCCGATGACACCAAACGCTTCATAGAAATATGGCAAAAATATATCCAGATGGGGGATCCCTACTACAATCCCAACCTCCCCCTTGACAGCTACGACATTTTGCCATATGTATCCTGGTGATAGCTGATCTGCGATATCGATTATATAGTCTGCAGAATATAATCTGCATATCAGGGCAAGGAGATGCACTTTTGCCCTGGAAGGCCGATCTCGCAGATCCCTGCTGAGCAGCATGGCAGCCAGTCAACCTCCGGCTCATACCAGGGGAAGTCTGACTTCATCCGCAGGCTTCGGTTGATATTGAAGGCTCCGTAGTACCTCTCCTCTCCCTCGCTTGCCAGCGGATAGGTGAGCTTCTTTTGCTCAGCCGTAAGGTTGACGAAGCGGTATTTCAGGTCGGCGATGCCGGTGGTATTGGTGATGATATCATAACGGGTCTCTTTTTCGGGCATCAATTCTGCATATAAAATGGCATCGTCAGTGGCGAGCACAGTGGCGTTCATCCTGGTGATCTGCATACCAATGTACGAATCCTTGCTGAACTCTTTATTGTAGAGCAGACTGGAGCCGGCATAATCAAGGTTGTTCCCGGCATACTCCCGGCTGTTTATCTCCTGGCCGGAGTACCTTATGGACCGGCTGGACTTGAGAATAGCGGGCCACTGCTCGGTGAACACAAAATTGTATATCCCGCCCTCATGGGTAAAATCAAGCACACTGGATTCATTCGTATCTGCTTTAAGGGTTAAATGCTTCTCGGAGGCATAGCTGCCCATCAGGGCGGAGGTTCTGTCACGCAGGCGGACGTCATTGACGTCTATCTCCTCGTAGCTGGAGTGGTAGGGGGAAATGGACCTGCCCCTGAAATCCACGGGAGATATGCTGCCCTCGACATACTGGGTGTAATTGAACTTGAGGCTCTCGCTCTCCCGGCTGACCGACCAGGTGGTGGTGTTAGTGCCAACTGAAATAGTTATCTTCTCTGCCTGAGCGGCGGATAAGAGAGCCGATATGAGCAACAATCCAATTATGACCTTCTTAAACTGATTTATGTATAACCTCATAATTGATGCCTCCCTGGCATTCCTCTGAAGGTCCCTCTGCTGAATCAGCATCGATATGAGCATGGAGAGGCGGATATCGTCCAGATGGCGCATCCATAATCAATCCATCTCAAATCACAACAACGCTTTATATCTCGATATCTTATATAGCCCTGTCGTTTGGATGTTCCCTCGATCTGATCCGCTTGCTGGATGCTGATCTAACGATCTAATTTTACATTCAGAGCCCATTTATCAGTTTAAATTATTTTAAAACTTAAAAATCAAAAAGAGACCTTTGCATCTCTTTGGCTTTGACGGCCTCGTTCTGAAGGGGAAGATGGATCTGGCCGTATCTTCCTCCACCGCCCGCAATAACCTCCACCAGGCCCAGGCGGAAGGCCTCAATCGCCCCGATCACCTTCGGCTCCGCCTCTGCATAATCCGGCCCAGTGAGGTCCTCATCCAGCAGAACCTCAATCTCCGTCTTATGCCCGGTTATGGAATTGTACAGCCTCTGCACTCCTGCGGTCATCGGGCTTTTATGTCCCAGGGCGAGGGCGATGATCTCCCCCAGGGGAATTAGGTGCAGGTAAGGGGGTCGATGAGAGGGATGCCTGGGCAGATCACAGTCGGCCAATAGATCGATCCGGTCGGCCACTCCCAGCTTGATCTGGCCCCGGCACTGGGGGCAGCGTCCTAAGAGATCGTTCATCTCTTTTGCGCTGTACTGGTGAAAGCAGCGGGTGCAGGCGGTGCGATTGTACTTTCCCTCTCCCGGGAAAAAGCCGGCATTAAGCCTCGGTCTTCTGCCCTTCTCCCGTCTTATGGCCAGGGCGACCTCCTGGAAGCTGCACCCCTCCACCTCCATCTGATTGAACTCACGGGCCAATTTATTGGTGCGGGGGGAATGGGCATCGGAGTTGGAGAGAAATGTCCTGTCCGACAGCTCTGAAATGCGGTCCGCATAATCGCTGTCCGCGCTCAGGCCAAGCTCAATGAAGCCGATCTGTTCCGCCTTCTCCTGGTAGCACTCCCTAAGGGAGCGAAAGTAAGCATACATCCCCGTCCAGGGGGTGAAGGCATGGGCGGGACCGACCAGGCCCCCGGCCTCTAAAGCCAGGTCGGCGATCTGGGCCCCGCTCAAATGCAGCCGGGGCCTGCCGTCCTCTTGCAGATTATTCGAATAAGGGAGAAATCCCTCTGCCAGCTCCTCTGCCTTGGAGATCTCCGGCAGGAGTATGAGGTGATGGACCCTCTTTGCGTCCTCCACCTCCACGCTCAAGAGAAAGAGTGTATCCCCCAACCGGCGCAGGCCGTCCTCCTCCGGCAGCTTTTTGATGGATTCAAGCCACAGAGGGTGGAGACAGTCCCCCGTGCCCACTATCTTCACCCCTTTATGCGCCGCGCCCGAAGCGATCTGCTCCAGGCCCATATCCTGGGATACAGCCATTGAGTAGCGGGAGTGGATGTGCAGATCGAGGTTGACTAGCATCTTCTATGAACTCCTGCCAGCAGGTCTGGGCGGAGAGGGATAAACCCTTTATGCTCATAGCTCTACCTCCAGATCTGGAAATGGAAAGCAACCGAGAGATCCTGGAAAGGTATGGCCGGGGGGAGCTATCCCTGGATGAGGCCTTAAAGCAGATCCGGATCAGGGATTACCGGACTGTGGGCGAGGTGGCAAAGCTGGATATTTGCCGAGAGAATCGCATTGGCATACCGGAGGCGATTCTCGCCGAGGGAAAGGATAAATCGGATCTTCTGGCCATATCCCTTGCTCACCTGGAGGAGACGGGGAGCGTGATCATCACCCGGGTATCCTCCGAGCAGCTGGTGGTATTGAGGTCGGCAAAGCTCCCCCCCAGGAGCGTCTTTGAGCATAACCCCCGCGCCAGGACGGTGGTCATCCGCTCCGCTGATCGACCGGCGCCGGCGGGCATAGTGGGCATCCTGGCGGCAGGAACGGCGGACATCCCCGTTGCCGAGGAGGCGAAGGTGGTCGCAGAAGAGATGGGCTGCCAGGTCCTTTCTGATTATGATGTGGGGGTGGCAGGCATTCACCGCCTCTTTCCCTGTCTGGAGAGGATGACAGATGCCGATGCATTTGTGGTGGCAGCGGGAAGGGAGGGCACCCTGCCCGCGGTGGTAGCGGGATTGGTGGACGCCCCGGTGATCGGCCTTCCAGTATCCACCGGGTATGGCATCGGCGGCGGAGGACTGGCCGCTCTTTATTCCATGCTCCAGTCCTGCTCCGTCCTGACGGTGGTGAATGTGGATGCAGGCTTTGTGGCAGGAGCATATGCGGCCAAGATCGCCAGGCAGAAGGTCTCCTAAATGAGAACATTTATAAATTATTTCTAGGAAAGTATTTATACCATCAAAAGGTTCGTTGGGCATGAGCGGGTACACTCATCTTTTTTACTAACCCCCACTCCCCTACCCGCTCTAGCTATTATTATAAATTTAACATAGCTCTAGATCGGGAGAATCCAGAGCGGAGTCACCTGCCCAGATGCTCCGCCTTGGTGCTGAATGGACGCACGGAATAGCAGACTGATCATTCCCACACTATTCCAATACACTTTCCTTTAAGTAACTTAATTTTACTTAAGGCTTTTGCTCCCGGCAAAATCGATAGCTTTCGGCAGGGAGCGCCCATTGCTGCGTGTGGACAGGTCGACGGAATTGATCTGTGCTCCTGATTCCTCGGAATAGGCCTCTATTCTCTTCTGGACGTGGCCGAGCATGCCCTGAGAGGTCAGGACCAGGCAGCTTTTGCCTGTGAGCGCTTTTAAGATGCATTTGTCTATCACCCCATAGGTGAAGTCCACCGGGATTTCGGCCTTTTCAACCATCAGCTTGGCGCTGGTGCCCATGGCTCCGGTATAATCCGCACCCACCTTCCCGACCAGCTCTACTGCCTTCTCTGGCACAAGCTCATCGGCATTGCAGATGTAGATCGTCCCCCTCCTGGCTCCGGGGGCAGAAATCCTCCTCTCGCTCCCCTCCAGGATATCGCACAGCTCAAGAATGCTCTTTGGAGGCTTGCGGCCGTCAATAAGCCTTCTATTGATCAGCTCCTGATAGAGGTCCACCACCATTGGCGGCTTAAGCCTGGCCTCCCGGATCAGCTCCAAATCGCCGAACACCTCCTCTCCAGACCCCAGGCGAAGGATCCCGCCGTCCTTCATCAAGACCACCTCGTCCGCCCAGCGATAGGCCAGATCCACATCATGGGTGGAGATGATCAATGTCTTTCCCCCCAGGTTCAGCTCATCGAGCATCTCCATGATCTCCTCAGAGGAGGCGGGGTCGAGGTTGGAGGTGGGCTCATCCAGGATCATCACCTCCGGCTCCATGGCCAGTATTCCCGCAATGGCCGCCCTTTTCTTCTCCCCGCCGCTGAGGTGGTGAGGGGGACGGCGCTCGTATCCCGAGAGGCCGACGTACTGCAGGGCATAGCCGACATACTTTTTCACCCGATCCGGAGGAAATCCCAGGTTCACCGGCCCGAAGGCCACATCCTGATAGACGGTGGGGGCAAAGAGCTGATCATCGGAGTTCTGGAAGACCATGCCCACCCGTCGCCTCACCTCTCGCAAGGATCTGGAGTCATATTTCAGCCTCTCTCCCCGGAATAAAACCTGGCCCAAGGCTGGCCTTAAGATTCCATTGAACAGTAGCATGAGGGTTGATTTTCCCGCCCCGTTGGGCCCCACCAGGGCGATCTTCTTTCCCTCCTCGATTGTGAGGCTGACTTTGCCAAGGGCCTGGGTGCCATCGGCATAGGAGTAGTCCACCTCTATTATCTCCAGGATCGCTGTCATTTCTTCCTCATAGAATCTCCAGTTTGCTTGTCAGAAGGCTGATCGCCACCACCAGGGCCAAATAGGCAATAACACTCATGATCTCCATCCATTTTGCTCCCTCATTCTCTTCCATGAGATCGAGCCGGCCGTCGTAACAGCGGGCGTCCATGGCCACGATCAGCCTCTCTCCCTGTTCCCAGGATCGCAGGAACAGGACGCTGGCGAGCATGGAGAAGGAGCGCAGAGCACTCCTGGCCCCCCCATCGCCCAGGCGCATCAACTGAGCGCTGTGGATCATTGCCGCCTGGTCCAGAAATACGAAGATGTACCGGTAGATCATCATGGAGAGCTCGATCACTGATTCGGGAATCCGGAGGGCCTTCAGGACGGCGAATATCTCGATCATGGGTGTGGTCAGAGCGATGAAGAACAGCGAGCACATGCCGCCCAGGGTTCGAGCAACGAGCAGCAGAGCGAGGTTTGCCCCGTCCTCTCTGATCCCAATCTCGCAGGCCAAACGGCTCTACGGCATACAGCATCTCACCCGAGCCATGCATCAGGGCCACCACCATTGAGCTGAGCAGGGCAAATGAGAGGGGGATCAGAAGGAGCCGTGAATAAATGCGAAGGGGGATTTTGGCCAGGAGGATGGTGATGAGGCTCATGCTCAGGGCCACGAATAAGGGTGCATACGGCGTGACCGATGATACGCAGACTATGATCGCTCCCAGGCCAAGGAACAGCTTGAGCCTGGGGCTGGTCCCTCTCAGGGCATTGCACTGGGCCCAGTCATCCAGGAGGTTATGCATCCGATCCTGATTCTCCAACCCCTTCCGCCCGATCGGATCTCATCCTCCTCATCGCCCGGTAGTAGCCCAGGAAATAGCCGATGACCAGGCTTCCTATGGCCGCCTGGAGGGCGAAGAGCAGGCTCTCGATCTCGCTGCTAGGCGGCTCCCAGACAGGGCTGGACCAGGGCTCATAGGCCCCGCCGGTCAATTCACTGATGACATTCTCCGATTGATCGTCCGCTCCTGCCCACTCATGCACCCCGGTGGTGCTCTGGTAGATGAAAAGGGCAGCGAATAGGGCAACGATTGCCAGGACTATGAATTCCAGCCTCATAAAGAGGCCTCCCGGAGCACTTTAATGGTGGAGGCACTGGCCACATTCAGCTTCACCAAAACGTCACCCCTGAGCCGGACCAGGTACTTGAACATCAGCGCCGTCACCGCTCCCTCCACCACTGCCAGGGGGACCTGGGTTATGGCGAAGATGGCCATGAAGGCCTGGAAGGAGGCCACAATCCCCCCCGAGGCGGCGGGAAATGCCAGGGCCAGCTGCATTGCGGTCACCACATATGTGGTCCAGTCGGCGAGCATGGCCGCCAGGAAGACGGAGAGGTACATATTCAGCCCAAGCCTCGTGGCCATTCTGTAGATCAGGTATCCGATCAGGGGACCGGCGATGCCCATGGAGAAGATATTGGCCCCCAGGGTGGTCAGGCCGCCATGAGCGAGGAACAGGGCCTGATAGATCAGCACGATTGCCGATAGGACTGCAGTTATCCCCGGTCCAAAGAGGATCGCTCCCATTCCCGTTCCCGTGGGGTGAGAGCAGCTCCCGGTGACGGAGGGCATCTTCAGGGACGAGAGGACGAAGACGAAGGCGCCACAGACGGCGAGAAGAGGCAATATCTCCCGATTTTCTTTGATCATCTTATTCATCTTATAGACGCCCAAGGCTACCACAGGCAAAGATAGCGCCATCCAGACCTCCCACCAGGGATGGGGAAGAAAGCCCTCCATTATGTGCATCGCATCACCTCTGAGCAGCAGGGATATTCTGGCATATAAAGTTTCCTTGCGTTATAACCAACTAATTTTAACTAATTGAGAAATGCTCTTAAATATCCCCCACTCTAATAAGAAAATCATTGACCCAGATATTCACTGTCACCAATCTTAATGAGAGGATTCGGGAGCGTCTGGAGAACGATCCCCGTCTGCATGACCTCTGGGCACAGGGTGAGGTATCCAACTTCGTCCATCACCGCTCCGGCCATATGTACTTCACTCTGAAGGACCGGGATTCACAGATCTCCTGCGTCCTCTTCAAGAGCCAGGCCGATCGTCTGAAGACCACACTCGAGAATGGCATGAACGTCCTTTTGTTTGGGGATGTGGCGGTTTACCGGCCACAGGGTAGGGTGCAGCTGGTGGCCAGGGCGGTGAAGAGGGACACTGGTCTTGGTTTTCGGTTTTTGCAGTTTGAGGCCCTGAAAAAGAAGCTGGAGGAGGAGGGTCTCTTCGACCTGGAGCAGAAGCGCCCTCTTCCTCTTTATCCGGAGAGGATCGGCATTGTCACCTCCCTGCAGGGCGCAGCGCTAAGGGACGTCCTGCGCACCATCGGCCCCTATCCGGCAAGGATCATAATCTCTCCCGCCCAGGTTCAGGGAGAGGGGGCGGAGGAGAGCATCGTCTCTGCTCTTTTTGCCCTGCAGGGCAGGACCGACCTGATCATAGTCTGTCGCGGCGGTGGCTCTGCTGAGGACCTGTGGTGCTTCAACTCCGAGGTGGTGGCAAGAGCGGTTTTCGCCTGCGACAGTCCGGTGATCTCTGCCGTGGGCCATGAGACGGATGTGACCATCACCGACTTCGCTGCCGATGTGCGGGCGGCGACTCCCACTGCGGCGGCGAAGATTGCAGTTCCGGATTTGGCGGAGCTGAAGATCAGGCTGGAGCAGAGCAAGGTTCGGATTGTGCGCGCCCTGTGGACAGACCTGGAAAGAAAGGAGGAGCGCCTGGAGTATATTCAGCGCCGCCTCTCTGCTTCCAGGATGTACTCCTTAACCGGGGACCTCAGGCAGCGCCTGGACCACCGGAGTGACGATCTGGATCTGGCCCTGGCCGGGGTGCTGAGGGATCGAAGGTCCAGGCTGGATCTGGCCAGCGGCAGGCTGGCAGCGGTGGGGCCGCGCGCCACATTGCAGCGGGGCTATGCCCTGGTCCGTTCAGAAAGGGGACTGGTCATGGCCTGGGATGATGTCCACCCCGGGGAAGAGGTAGAGCTAATCTTGGGCCGGGGTGGGCTGAGGTGCCGGGTTTTGGAATGGATCGAGGAGAATGAGGAGCTGGATGGATGAGCATGGAGGAAGTGGTACTGGAAGAGGCTCTTGAGGAGCTGGAGAGGATAGTCACCGAGCTTGAGGGGGGAAAGATGAGCCTGGAGAGGAGCCTGGAGCTGTATGAGCGAGGGATTAGACTGGTCCGGCTGTGCAACCTCCGGCTGGATAACGCCCAGAAGAGGATCGAGTGCCTGACGGGCGAAGTGCCCTCCGACCTGCTCTGAGATAAAGCTTAAATAAGAGCTGTGATGTACTTTTTTATACATCATAGTATTAATTCGTACATTAAACTATGGTGGCTGGTGATTCATTGAGGAGTATGATGATGGATAATTTCGCAGTCAAGTTCGGGAGGTATGGCGGTCTTTTCGTCCCCGAGACCCTGGTGGCTCCCCTGGCCGACCTCTCCTGTGCCTATGATCGGCTTAAAAGGAGCCCCCAGTTTCAGGAGGATCTGAACGCTCTCCAAAAGCACTTCGCCGGCCGTCCCACAGCCCTTTATCTCGCCCCCAACCTCAGCCGGAGGCTGGGCTGCCGGGTGTATCTGAAAAGGGAGGACCTGATGCATGGCGGGGCTCATAAGCTCAACAACACCCTGGGCCAGGCTCTGGTGGCAAAGAATATGGGCAAGACCCGCCTGATCGCCGAGACCGGAGCCGGCCAGCATGGCGTGGCCACGGCCATCGTGGGAGCGAAGCTCGGCTTTGAGACCCAGGTTTACATGGGAGAGGTGGACATCGAAAGGCAGAAGATGAACGTCTACCGGATGGAGCTGATGGGTGCGGAGGTGATACCGGTCCGCTCCGGCTCCAGAACCCTGAAGGACGCCATAAACGAGGCCCTGAGGGACTGGGCCTCAAGCTTCGAGCACACTCACTACCTGCTGGGGACTGCTGCCGGTGCCCATCCCTTCCCCACAATGGTCAGGGACTTTCAGAGCGTGATCGGCCAGGAGGCCCGAAAGCAGATCCTGGAGGCGGAGGGCCGTCTGCCGGACAGCATCGTGGCCTGCGTGGGCGGGGGAAGCAATGCCATGGGCATCTTCGCTCCATTCCTGAAGGACGAGGTGAAGCTGATCGCAGTGGAGGCCGGAGGGCGGGGACCGGGGATGAACGACCGGATGGCGGACAATGGCGCCTCTTTGGGCTACGGCACAGACGGGATATTGCATGGTGCCCTCACCAAGATCCTCCAGGACCCCTACGGCCAGATACTGGAGTCCTACTCTGTGGCCGCCGGCCTGGACTATCCGGGAGTGGGGCCGGAGCTGGCATTCCTGGCAGAGAATGGGCGCGTTACCCCCAAGCTGGCGGACGACCGGACCGCTCTGGAAGGATTCCGCGCCTTATCCCGACTGGAGGGGATAATCCCCGCTCTGGAGTCGGCTCATGCCATCGGCTTCGCCCTTAAGAGAGCCTGAGTCACTGGGCGATCTGGTGATCATCAATGTCTCAGGGAGAGGGGATAAGGACCTGGCTACGGTGATGGACTATGAGAATATCTGAGGCCTTCGAGAACCGTCCCCTGCTGATCGTCTACCTCTGCGCCGGAGACCCCTCGCCCGAGGATACTCCCGAGCTGGTGCGGCGGCTGGTCAGTGCGGGAGCGGATATAATCGAAATGGGGCTCCCTCACTCCGATCCGATAGCGGACGGGCCGACCATCCAGGCGGCGGCACAGAGGGCCATCGCCGCCGGGATGAACACCGATGTCTACTTCCAGGTGGCAGCAGAGGCGGATGTGCCTGTGCCCAAGGTCTTCATGGGCTACTATAATATGGTCTATGCCCGGGGACTGGAAAGGTTCGCACGGGACTGTGCCCTTTCGGGCATAACGGGCATGATCGTCCCCGATCTGCCCCCGGAGGAGGCCGCACCCCTGAAGGAGGCCTGCGGCAAATACGGGGTGGACCTGATCTACCTGGTGGCGCCCAATACGCCCGCGGAGCGGCAGGAGCGGATCGCTGAAGAGACGGGCGGCTTTCTCTATCTGGTGGCCCGCACCGGAGTCACCGGGGCGAGAAGCGATGTCCTGCAGGATACCAGGGACCTCATCGCCCGGGTGCCGGGCAATAAGCCTAAGGCGGTGGGCTTTGGCATCTCCACCCCGGAGCAGGCGGCGGAGGTCATCCGGGCGGGGGCGGATGCGGCGATAGTGGGATCGGTCTGCGTGGACCTGATCGCCAGGGGCAGGATTGAGGAGCTGGAGGCACTGGTGGGGGAGATGAAAGAGGCAGTGAAAGCGGCGGGGAGGGCAAGGCTCCAATAGCGGAAACTGGAACTGGTACACTTGCTATGAAGGACGACTGCCCGGAGGGAATAGGGATGAAAGAAGAGCAAAGGAAGTATGTGGAAAGGACGCGCCTGGATCTAGAGGCCGGGGCGGATGCCACCATCGTCTGCTTTGGGGACTCCATCACCGCCGGATATGCCGTCCGGCGGGGATTTCCATCCTTCTGGCTGGAGTCGCTCCGGCAGAAGTTCCCCGATTCGAAGATAGAGATGATCAACTCCGGCATCTCCGGGGATACCAGCCAGGACGGCCTGGCCCGGCTGGACTGGGCGGTGCTCTCCTATGAGCCGGATCTGGTGACCATAAACTTCGGCATCAACGACTGTGTTTTAGGTCTGGGCCTGGAGGAGTTCGAGCTGAACTTCGTCCAGATGGTGCACAGGATTCGTGCCGGGCCGAACTCGGAGATCCTGCTACTGTCCTCCCAGCCCCTGGAAACCCCTCCCTATGACCGGCTGGTGCTGGATTACTATCAGGCGGTGGAGAGGGTGGCAAAAGAGATGGATGTGGGCTTTGTGGATGTCTACAGCGCCTGGATGGGACGGGTGCACGCCGGCACCTCCCTGGGCTCCCTGATCTTGCCGGGATTGGACCACCCCAATGAGGCGGGCTACAGGATCATGGCCGAGGAGCTGATGAGCCTCTTTTGATCCTGAAGGGCAACATCCTCTCCCCCTCGGGCAGAGGCTAATCTGCACCCGGATCGTTCACTCTCCCCATGAAGAGGATCAGGCCCGTCTCGTCATCGGTTATCATGAAGATGAACGGCCGGTCGGCGCGAAAGACGGGCGGCTTCGGGGGCAAGCACCTGTACTTTATGACCACCGCGGTGGCGGCTGCCGCCTCAGTACCTTCTTCATTCACCTCAATATGGGCCTGATGAAATACACGGCTTATGTACAACAACCGTCCCCATTTTATACTCATCCCGGTGAAGTCAGCAGCAGAATCATCAAAGGCGTTCGGCATTCCCAGCTTTATCAGGCTCTCATTGAGCAGGTAATTGGACGCGACCTTGAATTTGGGTATATAGACATCCACCCGCCTTTCCACCAGCCCCATTCTCCACCTGGATAGCGTTTCCGCATCAAGAGAGGCCTCCAGGGGGGCGAGGTCATTATTCCTGGGCAGGATTATGGTAAGGGAGAGCCGATCTCCAAGGTAGGGCATCTTGAGGACCTGCATCCCTTCAGACTCGAAGTAGCCGAAAGATGCATTATCATCAAGCCGCCTCATCATGGGCACAGCAACCGTCCTGCCTTCCGCGGTAAAAAAATCCTCTTTTGCGGTCAGCTTCCGGTCAAACTCCAGCCTCCAGCTGCCTTTGAAGTATATGGCATTGGTAAGGACAAGTGCGGGTCAACTCATCGATTGCTCCAGGGGGGATGAGCTCTTTTATCTTTCCGAGGGTCTTCTCCTCCACCCAGGAGTTTATGATCCTTCTGGATTTCTCGCTGGCATTTATGAAGTCCAGGTTCGTGGCCCGGGCATGGTAGCTCTGTTCAATCAGATCGGCGTATTCATCATCCAATGGGAAGCTCTTCTCCACCCAGAGGGCGTTGGCGGAATGGAGAGCATATCCGGAGTCCGAGGCATTGAGCCTATTGTCGATCAGGGAGAAGGAACGCCGTCTTGCGCTCTCGCTCGCGCTGAAATGGAGTACGGAGCTCATCTCCTCCCTCGTCTTGCCTCTTGCCCCCTCGCAGGTCATGGCCAGAGCGTAGCTCAGGCTCCAGGGGGAGAAGAAGATGTTCCCCTTCTCTTTGGCCAGCTCTCGATACATATCCAGAGCAAAGCGGTTGCTGGCGGATACGGTCTCGCTCCATTCCAGATCCTCCAAAGGCAGTGAGGCGGATTTATCTTGAAGGGGCGAGGTCTGCTCCGGGCGCTTTGGCCCAGGCTGGTCGGTCATTGAAAACACCTATTTTATATTCCAAACCAATTGTAATTAAAGATTGGCTTTTGGCCTTAAATTTATATGAATTGAAGACAGATCCAATTGCCATGTCCACCAGAAAGTGTACTGAGATCTGTCCCGTCTGCGGCAGCACTGAACTGTACTATGAGCTCGGCGGCTATACCGGCAAGGTCTACCACTGCAAAAGATGCGACTATACCGGCGCTCTGATCGTGGAGGCGGACGAGGAGATGGGTCGGGCGATCAGAGAGGACTATGAGAAAAAGAGCGAGAAAAAAGAATGAATAAACGCGAGGATGAAGAGAGGCGAAGAGAAAATGAAGGGTATTGCCTTCAGCCCTCCTCCGGATCGCTGAACCTGCCCATGAACAGTATCAGCCCCGTCTGGTCATCGGTTATCATGAATATGAAGGGATGATCGGCACGGAATACGGGTATCTCTTCCTCAGGAACAGCTGACTCTGCCACGCATACCGCCGTCACTGCCGCTGCCTGAGTACCTTCCTCGTTAACATCGACATAGGCCTGATGGATGACATCGCTTATGAATACCCCTTTACGGGCACTCAGTCCGGAAAAGTCCGCCGTTTCTGAAAAGACGGTAGGCATGCCCATGCTCGCCAGGTTCTCATTCAGGAAGTATTTTGCACTGAACTTGAAGCGAGGTATATAGACGTCGACCTGCCGCTCTTCTAATCCATCCCTCCACTGGGCGAGCCTTTCAGCCGAGATCGATCTTTCCAGTGAATCCAGGTCGCGCTTCTCGGGCAAGAGGATCAAGAGAGAGATGTTCTCCCCCTGATAAGGCATCTTCAGGATCTGCAGGTCACCCCTCTCCAGGTATAGAAACCCGCTCTCTTCGCCTATCTTTCTCATCATGGGAACGGCGACCGGCTGCCCTTCGGCCGTAAAGAAGTCCTCGTTTTCGGTCAGCTCCCGGTCGAACTCACTTTTCCAGGTGCCCTTGAAGAATATGGCATTGGTCAGGACCAGACGGGTCAGCGAATGGATATAGCCCGCAGGAATCAAATCAATTATCTTTCCCTGGGTCCTCTCCTCCACCCAGGAATTTATGACCGCTCGTGCCGTTTCACTCTCTTCCTGGAAGTTCAGGTTCGTGGCCCGGGCATGATAGGTCTCCTCCACCAGATCCCGGTACTCAGCTGTAAGGGAATAGTCCTCATCAACCCAGAGAGCATTGGCGGTGGAGAGGATGTAGCCGGAATCATTGGCGTTGATTCTTTGATCGAGAAGAGAGAACGACTGCCTTCTTTCGCTCTCATTTCCCGAGAGGTGCAGAACATTATGCATCTCCTCAGCCGTCTGGCCCCGTGCTCCCTCATAGGTCATGGACAGAGCGGAGCTGAGGCTCCAGGGGGAGAAGAAGAGATTCCCTTCACTGTCCGCCAGATCCCGGTACATATCCAGGGCGAAGAGATTGCTCTCCCATTGCCATCTGCTCTTCGCCGGTCGGATTCGCCATGGAATCTGGATCGGTCCGACTGGATAGGGGCTCCGATTGCCATTCATCGTTCATCTCCAGACAGCCGGATAAAAAGGGGGTGGAGATCAGCAGGGCAAGGAGGAGCGAGGCGATGTATTTGCTCATTATCTTCATAGACCTAAAGCCTCCAGCATTTCCCTGATTTCCTTTCCATAGAAATCTGTAATATCAAAGTAGATTGTGACCGTCTCTCCTGTGGTCAGGGGGACCTCCAGCACATCATAGGACCGATCCATTTCATCCCCGACCAGCGATTGAGATATATCGACCCCAGCGCACGGCATCTCCCCCAAACCTCTTTTCCAGATAGTAATACTCTGAGCCCACTCCATCATCCTCTCCGGTTGCATTCATAATGACGATGGCATCCTCCATGGACTGGCCGCTGTTATCGCTGAAGCTGATGTGGGCATAGCTCAGATCCTGGTATCTGGTCCAAGCCTCCTCCGCCTCCTGGGCTCTCCCCAGGCTGCGCAGCGCCGTAGCTTTGCCATACCAGGGCGAAGGGCTCTTGGGGTGAGATCTCTATGGACTCTTCGAATGACTGCAGGGCCTCATCATACCGGCCCAGCGACCCCAAGGCCAGGCCTCTATTGTACCAGGCGGAGGGATCAGTGGAATTCAGGGCCAGAACATCGTCATATGCCTTTACCGCTTCCTCATATCTTTTCAGGTCCTGGAGGGCCTGGGCTCGATTGCTGAGCGATATTATGTCCTCGGGATCGATCTGGACCGCCCTATCGAAGGCCTCTAAAGCCTCATCATACCGGCCCAGGCTGGCGAGGACGGTGCCTTTCTCGCTCCAGGCCTTCATGTATTCTGGGTCCAGCCGGGTGGCATTGTCATAGGACTGCAGGGCCTCGTCAATCCTGCCCAGATATTTCAGCGCTTTTCCTCGATTGTACCAGGGCCAGCTCCAGTTCCCGTCGATCAGTATGGCCTCATCGTAGCAGGATATGGCCTCTTCATACCGGCTCAGATACAGGAGCTTATTGCCTTTATCGTACCAAATGAGTTTGTTCTCTGGATCAATCTGCAGGGATCGATCATAGGAGACAAGAGAATCATTTATCCTGCCCAGATCGCTTTCATCAGCCGCCCTGGCATACCAGACGGCTGCATTCTCATCATCGATTTGGATGGATTTATTGTAGGAAGAAATGGCCTCTTCGTACCTATTCAGACCGCTCTGGGCCAGTCCCCTGGCAAACCAGACGGTTGCGTTTTGGGAGTCGATGGCAGTGGCATTATCAAATGAACCCAAAGCCTCCTCAAAGCTTCCGTTCCCGTATTCTTTTGCTCCTTTCATCAGCCAGTATTCGACTGTCTCAACCTGTCCAAGAGCTGGCACACATAAAAAAGCAAATATAGACAGGGTGAGGAGAAGTTCAATTCTCATGGAAAACACCTTTAATATTATATGCTTTAATCCTTAATAAATATTCGCAGCATATTTGACTGCCTCTTGGCCTGACCTCCCATTGTTCTTGCATCGATTGAACCCTCATCTTCCCGGTTGTGCCGGTCAGATGTTTGTGGGGAGTTCTCTCCAGCTGAATGGCATAAATTCAGTCATTATGTCAGAGAAAGAAAAAGAATCATTAATATATGTTTAAATCATGGCGTGAGCGCCCCGTCTCTGGGCTGGTTTTTCTTCATTCCGCTGCAGAATTATTCTTCAGTTTATAGTCGAAATGATATTCGCCCATCAACGAAATTTATGTGATCTTCAACTGCAAAAAGGTCAGATCATTCTTTTTTTATTCAGAAGCTAAAAAACGCGCAGAGCTGTTAATATCAATAAACCCAAAAAATCGTTTATTTGCGGCAAAAGACATATGTATAGACGCCGGAGCTCCTGTATAACCGCTGCTCTAAATGCTTAATACTTACTTGAAATCCTGTCTCAATATTAGTATCTGTTTAAATCTTTATAGTCCCAAAGTAAGTATATCATGAACAAGAATATAAGCAATTTGCTAATATTGCCCGCGGTTTTGGTCCGCCCTTTTCCTCTGACACCAGTGAAGGCGAAACAGCAAAATAATATTATATAAATGTCATCAGGAGTCCCAGATTGAAGGATAACCATGCACTGCACCTCATTGATACCCTCCTGGGTGATCCTGCCCGGATGGATTATGCTCTTGATTATGATTTATAAAAATCAGGTGAGTTTGAGAACAAAGGTGATTAATAATGAGAGAGAAGTTGATAATATGGGTGGTTCTTGCAGGACTGATATTTAGCCTATCGGCCTCAGCCCTGGAATACTCGCCCAATCCTGTAGTATTCAGCAATATAAGCACGGATTGGACCCGAACACAGACTCTGGACAAATTCGATCCGAGTTTGGGCGTTTTAACAAAGGTCGAAGTGAGCGCAGATGCGTGCGCTTCTCAGCTCTTCATACTGGACAGCGAAGACTCAGAACCGCAGTGCTGGAATGTTATCTCCAATGCAATGCTTACAGCGACCATGCCGGATGGAACGAATTTGGTTCTCACCCTTCCAGAGAAAATCAATTCTTTTTGTCTGCCGGCAGACTCGGATGAAGGATTCATATCGGACTATGTTGGAAATGATTCATTCCGTTTCTTCATCAAGGAATGCGTTGACGACGAGAAAGTCTACAACGACCTGACGAATTGGATTGGCCCTGGCACACTGGACATAAAAGTAGTCGCCAAAGGAAGTACAAATGTGGATGGCAGCTCCAGCTTCGATCAGAAGGTGCGAACCTTTGCCAATGAGACGCTTCGCGTCACCTACTATTATGAACCATGTGACGACAATAACCCTTGCACAAATGATACCATCGTGAACAATCAATGCGTCAACACCTCGAAAGTGTGCGATGACAAGAGTGCCTGCACAACTGACTCATGTGATCCAGCAACCGGCGCATGTGCATATATTCCAGTAGCCTGTGGTGACGGAAATGAGTGCACCGCCGACACCTGCGATCCAATTCTCGGCTGTCAGCATGCCACGATAAGCTGCAACGACAGCAATGCATGCACTGCGGACACCTGCGACCCAGTCTTGGGCTGCCAGCATGCGGCAATAAGCTGTGATGACAGCAATGCCTGCACTGCCGACACCTGCGATCCAGTTCTTGGCTGCCAGCATGCAGCGATTAGCTGCGATGACAGCAATGCATGCACCACGGACACCTGCGATCCGGTTCTCGGCTGCCAGCATGCAGCGATTAGCTGCGATGACAGCAATGCATGCACCACGGACACCTGCGACCCAGTCTTGGGCTGCCAGCATGCAGCGATTAGCTGCGATGACAGCAATGCCTGCACTGCCGACACCTGTGATCCCGTCTTGGGCTGCCAGCATGCAGCGATTAGCTGCGATGATAGCAATGCCTGCACCGCCGACACCTGCGATCCAATTCTCGGCTGTCAGCATGCCACGATAAGCTGCAACGACAGCAATGCCTGCACTGCCGACACCTGTGACCCAGTTCTGGGCTGCCAGCATGCGGCAATAAGCTGTGATGACAGCAATGCCTGCACTGCCGACACCTGTGATCCCGTCTTGGGCTGCCAGCATGCGGCAATAAGCTGTGATGACAGCAATGCCTGCACCACGGACACCTGCGATCCCGTTCTGGGCTGCCAGCATGCAGCGATAAGCTGTGATGACAGCAATGCCTGCACCGCCGACACCTGCGATCCCGTTCTTGGCTGCCAGCATGCCGCAATAAGCTGCGATGACAGCAATGCATGCACTGCGGACACCTGCGATCCAGTTCTTGGCTGTCAGCATGCAGCGATAAGCTGCGATGACGGGGATGCATGCACAACAGACACCTGCGATCCAGTCTTGGGCTGCCAGCATGCAGCGATTAGCTGCGATGACGAGGATGCATGCACCACAGACACCTGCGATCCAGTCTTGGGCTGCCAGCATGCGGCAATAAGCTGTGATGACGGAGATGCCTGCACCACGGACACCTGCGATCCAGTTCTCGGATGCCAGCATGCGGCAATAAGCTGCGATGACGAGGATGCATGCACAACAGACACCTGCGATCCGGTTCTCGGATGCCAGCATGCGGCAATAAGTTGCGATGACGGAGATGCCTGCACCACAGACACCTGCGATCCAGTCTTGGGCTGCCAGCATGCGGCAATAAGCTGCGATGACGAGGATGCATGCACGACAGACACCTGCGATCCGGTTCTCGGATGCCAGCATGCGGCAATAAGTTGCGATGACGAGGATGCATGCACAACAGACACCTGCGATCCAATCCAGGGATGCCAGCATGCGGAGATTAGCTGCGACGACGGGGATGCGTGCACAACCGACACCTGCGATCCAGTCTCCGGCTGCCAGCATGAGGCAATTGACTGCGATGACGGTGATGTCTGCACCACCGATGAGTGCGTTAATGGAGGATGCGTTCACACTCAAATACCAGGATGCGAATGCACCTGCTCCGCCAATGCACCGGATTTCTGCCTGCCAATAGTCTGCATAGGGACCTGCGATAAAATGGTCTGCAAAGACTACAGCCAGCCGAAGTACAGTGCAGAGTTGAAGCGAAAGGTAGCCTCTCTGGGTGGGGGATGTACAGGCGACTGCAATGATTTTAGCGTAGTTCTCCCGGCGAATATCAACTGGAATATTCCTGGTGTCTATGACTACTACGTTACCTGCACCGACTCGACCGGGGAATGCACCTCCACAGATACTGGACGACTGGTCATCGACTGGAACTGCGGTTGCGGGCCCTGCGGCTGTTCCGAGTTCTGCTAAATGAAGTTAGGGCACTGCCATGTGCTCTGACTTAACTTTTTTTGATTATCTTATAAACCGAACTATGTGCTTTTGGAAATCAACGTGTATGAGATAAATGATATTAAGATAAATCATAAACAAAAAAATAGAAAATGAAAATAAAAGGTTAGGAGACCCTCAGGATCCCTTCAGGTCCTCTTTCATGGTGATATCCTTGATCTCCTTTTTCAGCTCCTCGGGCAGGCCCTTGATCTCCACATCCAAAAAGCCCCGAACGATGACGCTGGTGGCCTGCTCGGATGAGAGGCCCCGGGACATCAGATACTCCAGCTCCTCCTCGGAGATTCGGCCCACTGCTGCCTCATGGGACATATCCAGGTCCCGGCAACGGCCGTCAAGCTCCGGAATGGAGTAGATCCGCCCCTCATTGGAGAGGAGAAGTCCGACGCACTCCAGGTGAGCGCGCGCTCCGGGGACAGTTCCGGTCATCCTCCCCCGGGCGATGACATCCCCACCCATGCAGACCACCCTGGATATGGACTCGGCGCTGGTCTCAGGAGCGTTCAGGAATACATCGCTTCCCACATCGATATTGCCCATGGTGGAATAGATCACCGTATTGAAGCTGGCCACTGCTCCCCGGCCGGCGAGCGTTGCCGTGGGGAAGGTCTGCAGGGTCTTGACCGGACGGAGCATGATGTAGTTGTTGTACAGCGATCCACCCTCGGCAATGGTGATTCCCGTTCTCGGTCGCACCTCAACCTCCTTTCCCCAACTGTGCACCATGGTGAAGCTCACCTTGGCATTCTTCTGGATGTAATACTCAGAGACGCCGATGTGCAGCCCCCTCTGAACATGGGCCGGAGTGGTGCAGCCGGTGATCACATGCAGCTCAGAGCCTTCCTCGGCGATGACGATGTTATGCACCCGCTGGTTGAGGTTGGTGGAGCCCAGATAAAGGCAGCTTTTCACCGGGAAGACGGTCTTCATGTTCTTTTTGGCGCGGATGAAAAAGCCTGCCGGAGGGGCCTCGGCCACATCCGCCGTATACTTGTCTGCGTCCGCAGCCACCAGCTTCCACCAGTAGTCCTGCAGGAAGTCGTATTTTTTCAGGGCAGAGGCGATATCCATGATCTCCACCCCTTCGTACAGGGACTTGGCCACCACCGGGGTCTGATCCATCTGTATATAGGCCCCGGAGCTCTCGTCATCCAGGGTCACGCCCACGTCCAGGGCTGCCTTCTTGACCTCATTGGGCAGATCCAGAGCATCCTCGACTGCGCTCTGGGGCTTGGCCTCTGACTGGTAGCTCTCCAGGTCCACATCGGTTCCAAAGCGCGCCTTCTTATCTCGCGCTTTGCGGGCCTTCTCCTCTATGCTTGACATGCGCACCCCGCACAACCCTCGTATCCGCTTTTCTTGATCTGCTCTAAGATCTCGCCCGGATTTCCGCTGCAGACGATCGCTCCGCCCAGCATGACATGAGCCCGGTCTGCTTTCATGTAATCCAGGATATGGCCGAAGTGGGTGATGATGATCCCCGATTTCGTCCGGTAGCTTGGCCGCTGATCCTTCTGCGTGAGCTGGTTTATGGCGTCGCCTATGAGCTTGATGTTCTCCAGGTCCACCCCCGAGTCCGGCTCATCCAGCATCACCAGGTCCGGCTGCTGGGCCAGAAGCTGGACCATCTCCGAGCGTTTCACCTCTCCGCCGGAGAATCCCCGGTTGACATCCCTCTCCGCGAAGGCTTCAAAGTCCATCGCCTTGAGAATGCCATCGCTATCTGCCTGGGGATTGATGATCTTGATCAGGTCTTTGAGCCTCAGGCCGCGAATGGCCGGAGGGCGCTGAAAAGCCATGCCTATACCCAGGCGCGCCCGCTCGTCCATGGTCATGTGAGTGATATCTTCTCCTTTGAATACAATGCGCCCTGTATCGACGGTGTACCTGGGAATCCCGGCTATGACATTCAAGAGAGTGGTCTTGCCCGTCCCATTGGGGCCGAAGAGGGCATGGGTCTCGCCACTATTAATCCTAAGGTTGAAGTTCTTTAAAACCTGTTTACTGCCGATGCTGACCGACAGATCTTCAATCTCCAGCAGCCGCATCACCTCCAATTACCCGCTTAGTCTGGCTCAGGGATTATATTACCTTTTGCTGCCTCCGGGCCCGGGGATTCAATCCAGGGCGTCCAGAGCTTTTGCCTCCAGCTCATCGATCGCCCGGCAGATGGAGGGGTAGCTAGTCACCACTCTTCCTTCAAGAGTATCCTGGCAGTCCAACAGCCCGCAGAGGGTGAGGTCATATTCCTCTGAATCGATCTTTCTCTTCTGCAGGTACTCGTGGCCCCAGGGGCCGGCCACAAGATACTTGTTCAGGGGATCGGAGGTGCTTATATAGTGATCCAGCATGGCCGGGGCGGGGTCGTCCATCCGGTCGAAGCTCTTTTGCAGGGCAAGGCCCCTCTTATCCAGATCGGCTTTGCTGGCCAGGCGGGGGCGCCGCACCAAGGCCTCCAGAGCCTGGATCCGTGCCGAATCCAGATTGCGGCGAGCAAATGCGATGGCGTTTTTATGGCTTCGCTCATAGGCCTGCTCTATGGCTGCCTTCCTCTTGCCGTATTCATCCTGCTCCGCACCCGTATTTGTGGCCATCTTCTCTTCCAATGCCTTCAGAGCGGCCCGAGAGGAGTCCAGGCTCCTTGACACCGACTGCACATAGACCAATACCTTGCCCAGGTCCATAGAGAACGGCCCCTGTTGCAGCGGCTGGATCAGGCCCATAATCTTTTCCGCAGCAGCTAACAGATCAGCGCTCATACTGCCTACCACATCAGTTGGGGTGGGATGGTCTGCCCGGCCAATAGAGCGCTCTCATTCTCTCTATGGCGGATGATCTCCCAGCTATCCCCTGAGACCAGGACCTCTGCTGGTCTCGGCTGGCCGTTGTACTGGGAGGCCATGGAGAAGCCATAGGCACCGGCATCCAGGAACGCCAGGATATCGCCTCTCTCCAGACGGGGCAGAAGGCGGTCGCGGGCCAGCACATCGCCGCTCTCGCAGATAGGGCCGACGATGGTATAGGTCTCATCACCTTGCTCATTCGCACGGTTGGCCGCCAGGACATGATGGTAGGAGTCGTAGAGCATGGGCCGGGCCAGAACATTGAAGCCCGCATCCGCAGCCACGAAGTTGACGTGTGCCCTCTTGACCTCGTTAATCGTAGTGAGCATGATGGTGCTGTCCGCCACTATGCTCCTGCCCGGCTCCAGCATAAGCCGGGGGGAGATCCCCAGATCCCGGCAACCGTCCTGGATAACCGGCAGGACAGCGTCCGCGAGCTGGGAGGGCTGGGGGGCGGGATTGTCTGGATGGTACTGGATGCCAAGGCCTCCTCCCAGGTCTATCCTCTCCACCTTTCCCCCTTTTGCCGCCACTTCTCTAACTATATCCATCATCTTATTCGCCGCCTCGGCGAAGGGGGCAGTGTCCAGAATCTGGGAGCCGATATGGCAGTGCAGTCCCACTGGCCGCACCCCATCAAGCTCCATCGCCCTCTGATAGGTCCCGACCACCTGCTCCGCCGGTATGCCGAACTTCGAGGACCTCAGGCCGGTGGCGATCTTGGGATGGGTCTTTGGAGATACATCGGGGTTGACCCGGAAAAGTATCTCGGCCTCCAAATCCAGTTCACTAGCAGTGCTGGCCAGGTGCTCCAATTCCTCTCGTGAGTCCACGGAGATGCGAACTTTTGCCTGGAGGGCGGCTATATGATCTTTCTCGCTCTTGGAGTTGCCGTTGAAAAGGATCATATCCCGAGGGATGCCCGCCATCCTGACCAGGGCCAATTCCCCGGCAGAGAATATGTCCGCACCCATTCCCTCCTGGGCGGCGACTCGCAGAATGGCCAGATTGCCGTTGGCCTTCACCGCGAAGTATTTCTCAGCATCCGGAAATGCTTTATGATAGCGTCGGATGTTCTCTCGTAGCCTCCTTTCGGAGGTCACATACAGGGGTGTGCCCTCCTCTGCGGCCAGCTGGCAGCAGTCAACCTCCTCGATGTACAGGTGGTTATGCTTAAAGCTGAGATGATCTTTGGATCCAAACATAATCCCTCGATCTCCTCTGGATTACTAAATCGTTTCTATGGTACAGACAGATCTCAATCAAAAAAAGCGGGAGTGCGGCAGATAATACCGCTCAATCCCCGGATCCATGGTGCAGGCAACCTCATTTCATGGACTTCAACCACTTCTCAATCTCCCGGGCGGCGATCTCCCTTCCACCCAGTCCGAATGCCAGGGCCACGGCGACGGCAAATGCGCCCAGCAGCAGTCCAAAGGCCAGGTTGATGATCTCATTTGCCAGTCCCATGTGCCTCAGGGCCATGGCTCCGGCGAATATCAATATAGAGATCCTGGCAGCCTGCGCCAGCATCTTCGCCTGGGTGGTGTTGCTGGCCATCACGGTGTTATGGGCCAGATTGGCCAGGTAAATGCCTATGGCCAGTATCACCAGTCCCACCAGAACCTGTCCGGCAAAGATGATGAACTCATAGATCAGGTCCGCCATCAGGGCAAAGTTGAGGATTCTGGATGCCTCTATCAGGGCGAAGAGCATTATGGCCACCAGCACCAGGCTGCCTATCACCTGGGAGGGCTTTCTCGCTCCTTCTGCCGGCTCCTTTCCCAGGCCCAGCCAGACCAGAATGGAATCGAATCCCGCCGCTGCCAGTAGGTTTGTGACCAGCTCCGCCACGATCTTTCCCAGCACATAAGCGATGGCCAGGATCAGTATGGCGCCGAAGACTGCAGGGAGGGCCGCCAGTATCTGGTTGAGCATATTGGAGATCGGCCCGGTGACAGATACCAGGTCCAGGGCCTGGAGAGCAGCCATGAGGACGGGGATCAGTATCAGGGCATAGACAACCAGGCCGATCAGGCCGGCCAGCCCCCGCTCACCCAATACCCTGGAGAGGCCCACCTTCTCGCTCAGTCTCTCCGAGCCGATTGCAATCAGCAGGCTGGTGAGGATCCTCTGCACGATGCGGGCGACAAACCAGCCCACGAGGAGGATGGCCGCTGCTGCCAGCAGATTGGGGAGGAAGGCCAGCATCTTGGACATCATCACCTGCAAGGGCTCGAGAAGCCCGCCCAAAGAGAGGGCATTGAGGACCATGGGCAGGAAGAGGAGGAGCACAAGATAGAATACGATCTCGGCAATGGTCTGGCTCAATGGCACATCCTTTCTCTCCATTCCCGCCTTGCTGCCTACGCTCTCATCGACTTTTGCCGATTGAAGCACTGTCAGTACCACCCTCTTAAGAACCATCGCCAGGATTAAAGCGACGATCGCAATCAATAGGGCGGCAAAGAGCTTGGGGATATAGGCGAAGACCACCGTGAGCATCTCATTCAAGGGCTGAGCAACCAGGGTGAGGCCAAGAGTTTCAAAGAATGCCACGATTACAAAGAATAATAGTACATAATAAATTATTCGGGTAATCCATCGATTCGAGTCTATGGACCTGGCCCTTTCCTCTCCCACTGCCATTTGAGCAATTTTCTCATCCATTGCTGTACGGCGCAGCGCTTTGCCAGCGAGCGAGCTGACAATCAGGGCCACTATCCACCCCACAATGAGGACGATTAGAGCTCCGAAGATATTGGGGCTGATAGGCCCAACGATCTGAGTTACCTGATCACTTATTGTCATATGAACACCATCTTTTCAAATGCAGATCACCAAGCCGGTTCGGGCGAAGTGCAATTAATAACTATGTACAATGCTTTTACTTATAGATGGTGGATGATTGGGGCCCAAATATCGGCTATCAAGACAAATATCGGATATCAAGAGCAAAAACCCAGCGTTTTAAGGATTAATTTGCAATTTATTTTTACAAACAACTGGATACTATAAGCACTGCAAAGGGGGTGAAACTCCAGGAAAACAATACCGTGTGCCGATTCCCAAAAAATAGTGGAAAGAAATTAAGCTTGAAGAGACTTTGCATTTTTCAGCAAAATCTTCTGCCTCTACCACTCCCATTTGGCGTCTGTGACACCCTGTGCCTTCAGCTTCTCCTTCAGCTTCTTTCCCTCTTCCTCAGTGTCAAACTTCTGCTCTACCTTTTCTCCATTCTTTTTGGTATAGGTTACTTTCATCTTAGCACCTCGCGCTTCATTATAGCCTCAGTCCTAAATAGGCTTTTGCCTTAAAGGAGGTCTTCCCCACCGCCATCAGTCTAAGTTGAAGCTCTGATTCATTTTTGGAATGGTGACACTAGCGCCAAACTCGCTTCTGATGGCCTCAGCCAGTGCCTCTGTGGCATGATCCTCGCCGTGGTTGAGGAAGACCTGGCCGGGAAAGCTTCCAAAAGCGCGCAGCCATTCTAAGATCTCGCTTTTGCCGGCATGGGCGGAGAATGCGTCCATCGATTCGATCCTCGCCCGCACCTCAAACTCTCGGTTCATTATCTGGACGCTCTTTATGCCCTCCAGCAGCCTTCGCCCCAAGGTTCCCTCTGCCTGGTAGCCGACGCACAGTATTGTGCTCTCCTTTCTCTCGATGTTCTGCATCAGGTGATGGAGCACCCTTCCTCCGGTGCACATTCCGCTGGCCGAGATGACTATATGCGGTTCCTTCAGCTCATTTATCGCCT
Source organism: Methanotrichaceae archaeon (assembly GCA_963813075.1). Taxonomy (GTDB): domain Archaea; phylum Halobacteriota; class Methanosarcinia; order Methanotrichales; family Methanotrichaceae; genus Methanothrix. Next base: position 375,293 of record CAWEXU010000004.1, on the reverse strand, counting down.
TTGACTTCTCCCTGCTGCGGGCGTACTCCATTCCCGGAAACTCCAGCGGGCTGTCACCTCTTTTTATGAGGTCAAGGGTCTCCTGGTCGAAGCATTCCGGATGGCGGCGGTAGATCTCAGAGGCGGAGATGGCCATGGGGCTGTCCACAAAGCATTTCACCCCGGAGAGCTTGCCCGCTTCTGCAAAGGGATTCAGCTCATAGAGGATCTCCTGGGTCCTCCCGATGGCGAAGGCCGGGATTATCACATTCCCGCCCTCTTCCACAGTCTCGGAGACGATCTGGAAAAGCCTCTTTCCCCGATCAGGCATCCTCTCGTGATCCAGATCCCCATAGGTGGACTCGAGCACCAGCCAGTCGGCCTCATCCACCCTCTGGGGATCACGGAGGATGGGGGTGTCCGGCCGGCCCAGGTCTCCGCTGAAGACCAGCCTCTTTTTGCCAATATCCATCTCGATAATAGTTGAGCCCAGGATATGGCCCGCATCGCTGAATCGAACCGATATGTCACCGAGTGTTAAATTTCTTTGAGTAGTCTACCGATTTGAACTGGCCTACTGCCCTTTCGGCATCCTCTTTGGTGTATAGAGGTGGGCGAGGAGGCCTTTTCATCTCGCGGGCATGGCGGCGCTCCCTTTCCGCTGCCTCTTCCATCAGGTGGGCGGAGTCCTGGAGCATGAGCTGGCAGAGATCTTTTGTAGCATCGGTGGAATAGACCTGACCCCTGAAGCCCTCCTTAATCAAAAGGGGAATCCTGCCGCTGTGGTCGACATGGGCATGGGTGAGGAGCATGGCTTTCAGTCGATTGGGGTCGTGGCCAAAGCCATCCTGGTTCCGATCGGTATCGCCTCCCTGAAAGAGGCCTGCATCTATGCCAATTCGGAAATCCCGGGTATCAAGGACCATATGCGAACCAGTAACCCCTCCGGCAGCTCCATAGAACTCCAGCTTCATGGCAGTGAATTGGGCCTCATCGAAGATTAAGCTTCCGTCAATTAGGGAACTGGTGGCGGGGTAGATCTGGATAAACCGGGGGAGCTATCGCCATAACCTTTCATCAACAAGACACAAAGTTTAAGTATATCGCCACAATTTGGTTCGTTCGAAAAAATCCGGATAGAGGGTTTAACTGCTATGGCTGACCTGGAGCGATTGGGAGCATGGATCACGGGCAATCCTGGGATAATCATCGTGGTAGCAGTTATCCTGACACTGGTCTCTTTTCACTATGCACAGCAGATAGAGAGCCAGGGCATGACCACTGAGGCCTTCGTCTCCAAAGATTCCGCCCTCTATCAGCTTTACGATCACCTCTACCTGGAGAACTTCGGCTCTGATGGCAATATGATTCTCATCGAGGGGGATGACGTGGCAAGGGCCGAGGTTCTCTCTGCCATCCTGCGATTATCGGATCATATGCACCAGGTGGAGCATGTCCTGGGCGTGCAGAGCGCTGCCGACTGGGTAGCGGACGAGGAATACAAAAGAACGGGCATCCGCCAGATCCCCTCGCAGGATAGGATAGACGAAATCCTGGCCAATGCAGGCTCCGCCATTGCCCAGCTGATGCCGGATCGGGGCCACACCCGGATCATCATCGGCATGCCCACCACCTCCACCCTGAACGAAGAGCAGCGAAACAAGCTCCTCCAGGAAATAGAGAACGCAGTGGATTATGCAGAGTTCCCCTCGGGATACGGGGTGACCATCACCGGCGACCCCTCCTTCCAGGCGGCGATCATGGAGATGATGAACCGCACCAACGGTCAGATCCTCGCCCTGTGCGGCCTGCTGATGATCGTGGCCCTGCTGCTCTTTTTCCGGCATGTCAGGTGGTCGCTTCTCCCCCTGCCCGTGGTCCTGCTGGGGATCATCTGGACCCTGGGTGCTATGGGCCTCCTCCATATTCGCATGGGTATGACCACATTTGCCGCTTTCCCCATCATGATCGGCATAGGCATAGACTATGCCATCCAGTTTCACAACCGGATGGATGAGGAGATAACCAAAGGCAAGACCGTCCTGGAAGCGTCTATGAGAACGGTGAAATATGTGGCCATCCCGGTGCTCGTCGCCCTGGCGGTAACCGAAGCGGGCTTCTTCTCTCTTCTCAGCTCCACCGTGCCATCGACCCAGGACTTCGGAAAGATGTGCATGATAGGTCTTGTCATGTGCTACCTATCCGCCCTTTTTGTTAACATGACCATCCTTTATCAGTCCGAGAAGAGGTTGCCCAGAAAGAAGATGGCTGCAGCCCATTCTGAGAATGGCTCGCCAATTGGCTCATTCATTGAGAGGACTGCCACCTTCTGCATAGAGAGATGGAAGGCGGTTCTGGCCCTGGCTTTAATCCTGGCCCTGGCGGGAAATTATGCCGATGTTCTGGTCCCCATAGAAACGAACTCCCAGAACTATATCCCCTCGGACCTGCCGCCGCTGATCGACCTGAAGCATATGAAAGACGTCTATGGAGGAACTGACTCAATCAAGTTCCTGATCCAGGCAGATGATGTCACCGATCCCGAGAACCTCAAATGGATGGATGATTTCGGCAGCTACCTGATGAGGTCCAGAGAGGACCGGACGGAATTGGCCACCAGCATTGCCACCTATATCAAAGCGGCCAATGGGGGAGAGCTGCCCGCTGATACCACTAGAGCCCGGGAGATCATCGACTCTCTGCCCCCTTCGGTCAGCAATGCATACCTCAACGGCCACAACCTGGCGATAATTGACGTGAATATAGGCAATGCCCAGCTCAACCTGGGAACGGAAGGCATGGAGCGGCTGGTCCGGTCCTATGAGGATGACCTGGCCTGGCATACCCCACCTCCTGGGGTCTCCGTGCGGATCACCGGCCAGCCGGTGCTTATGACCACGGTCATGGATGCCCTGACTGAGGGGAGGGTGGAGATGTCCCTGCTTGGTCTGCTTCCTGATCTTCGTCTTGCTGCTACTGATCTACCGGGACCTGATCAAGGCCCTCCTGCCAGTGCTGCCCATGCTGGTGGTGATCGGCTGGATGGGTCTGGTCATGTATTACGGCGGGCTGAAGTACACCCCCCTCACCGCCACTTTAGGCGCTCTGGTCCTGGGGGTGGGCTCTGAGTACTCCATACTTATGATGGAGCGCTTCTATGAGGAGCTGGGAAATGTGGGCAACCCCTACGATGCCCTGAAGATCACCGCCAACCGCATAGGATCGGCGCTGGTGGCATCGGGGATGGCGGTCATCTTCGGCTTTGGCGCTCTGATCGCATCTCCTTTCAACATTATCAGCAACTTCGGAGTGGTCACGGTGATGTCGGTGGTCCTCGCTCTGGTCACCACCTTCACCGTGTTCGTGGTCCTGGCCATCAGAATGGAAGTTCAGCGAGAAGTATTAGAGAATGCAAAACAGGAACTGAAAAGAGCTATTACGCTTATAAACAACCAAAGATGGAGAAGAATCAATGGAAATTAAGTTTGCCATCGCCCTGGCTTCGATGTTCATCCTCCTGGTTCCGGGGTTAGCCCAGAACAGCTACATACCCCTGGAGCTTGGCGGGGACAATTACTACAGCATGTACGGCAGTCCGGACATATCCGCGAGCATATCCGGCACAGATGAGTTCGAGCGGGGAGATACCGTCACCCTCTATCTGGATCTGACCAACTACGGCCGGATCATAGGCTTCAAGCAGGACCAGATGCCCCAGAATGCCAAGGAGTATGCCCTGGCCAGTGCCGAACTGGAGGAGGAGAACAAGAAGCCCACCGCTCTCGGGGTCACCGCCACCCTGGTCTCCAGGGGCCTCAGATTGAGGTGAAGTCAGGCGACCAGGTGGTCGAGTCGCTCAAGTCTGGGGACAAGACCCAGTCCCCTCTCAAGTTCAGCATCAAGATCGGGGAGCATGCTCCTGCCGGAGAGTATCCTCTCCACCTGAACATGACTTATGACTATCAGGATAACGTCCGGGTTTATGCCTCGAAGCTAGTTACCGAGGGGGGCACATCCACCTTCTCCAACTACCGGGTCTCTTATGTCTACCAGAAGGCCAACCAGACGGTGCCCGTCACCATCCGGGTCAAAAAGCAGGCAGACTTTGTGATCCAGAACACCACCGCGGAGCTTACGGCCGGGGGCAAGAAGCAAGAAATCCGCGCCACCTACAGGAATATCGGCGAGGAACCGGTGCGGGATGCTGTGGCCAGGCTTTCCATCTTCAAGCCCTTCTCCTCCACCGATGATCAGGCCTTCATCGGGAATTTGGAGCCGGGAAATGAGACCACTGTCCTCTTCCGGATGGATGTTGACTCCGATGCTACGCCCAAGGATTACGGTATTAGCAGCGAGATCAAGTATACCGATGTCAACGGTGACACGGTGATCTCGGAGAGCATGAAAATACCGGTAAAGGTTGAGCCTGCCGCCCGCTCTCTTCTCCTGCCGATAGCACTGGCTGTCATTCTCTTGATTGCCATTGGAGTCTATATCTATAAGAAGAGGCAGAGTAAGGCCTGAGGGTGGATCAGGCCTATTGATTAAGACTGAATCTGGGGGAAGTGACTGGGTTGGATGAATTGGTGCTGGCCAGTTGGAGTGATCGCTTCTGGGCCTGGCTGATCGATGTCCTGCTGATGGGCCTGGTATGGCATAGATTGGTGTTGGTCCTCGGGATCGATCCAATGCAGCTGGACGCATTGCTGATGCTATCCGCTCTGATGTTCGTCTACTGGACGGCGCTGGAGGGATACCGGGGGCAGTCCCTGGGAAAGATGCTGCTCAATATCGTGGTTGTGGGCCCTTATGGGGAGGCCATAGGCTTTGGGGATTCGGCCATGCAGTCCTTGGGCAAGGCCTTTCTCCTTCCCCTCGATTGCCTGATCGGCCTATTTGTCTATCGGGAAAAGAGGCAGCGGCTCTTCAATAGGCTTTCGGATACGGTTGTCAGGAAGCAGGTCATATAAAATTTTATGACTAAATTTCCCGCCAGCCAGAGAACCCGGAGAGCGATGATCGTCCTCTCGTTCCTGCTATTGCCTGCCACCTTTGCTTATATATCCTGTCCGATAATTATCCGGGGTGCATCGGAAGGAGTTGCCACTGGCGGGCTTATAGTATTCGTTTTCCTTTTCATTAGCTCTCTTGTTTTGGGCAGGCTGTGGTGCGGATGGCTCTGCCCGGGAGGCGGCTTGCAGGAAATTTTAGTTCTCCTAAATGATAAAAATGTTCAGAATAGGGTGGATGAACTGGATTAAATATCCGGTATTCCTGTTCATACTTTTTATCCCACTCGTTCTCTGCAATTCGCTCTGCAGGTGGACTGACAACTATTGATCTCTTTTATAATACCCGTCAAGGCATATCAATTGCACAACCGGGGTCGTATACGATATTCTTTGTCCAGATCGCTTTTTTCACCGCCTTTGCCCTGCTGGCCGGCAAGCGTGGCTTTTGCCATTACTTCTGCCCGATCGCCGTAATTCTCATCGCCGGTTGGAAGATCCGAAACCTATTCCGCTGGCCTGCGCTGCACCTTTTCGCTGATGCGGGCCGCTGTTCGAATTGCAAAAGGTGCTCAGGAACCTGTCCCATGAGCCTTGATGTGAACCTCATGGTCCGTCAGGGGGTTATGGAAAACCGCGAATGCATCCTCTGCGGCGGCTGTGTTGAGGTCTGCCCGGAGAATGCGATCGGTTATTCATTTCGGGGATGAATCGATTCAACGTGTTCGCATGATCTGGCGAATGCATGGGCCAATGCCGCATACAGGGAAATGCTTATGCCGGATGGAGGAAAGATAAGGAACTTATGAAGATCGTGCAGGTCAAGGATATCTCCAGCAAGCCCAATCCCCATGGGGTGGATGCCCGGAGCATCAGCGATACCGAGAGCGCCCAGGTGGTCCATATAACCCTCCAGCCGGGCGAGTCATTGAAAAAGCACATCACCCCGGTGGATGTGATCTTTTATGTCCTGGAGGGAGTGGGGGTGGTGGAGATCGGCGAGGAAAAGGCAGAGGTAGGTCCGGATACGCTGATCGAGAGCCCGGCAAAGATTCCCCATCGCTGGTCGAACCAGAGCGATAGAGTCACCCGAATCCTGGTGGTCAAGACCCCCAGGCCAACGGAGGCCACCAGGCTGCTATAAGTCACCATTTTCGTTGACCGGATGGGGCCCCACATTTTCCTTTTTCTCTTCCTCTGCCAGTGCATCTGGATGGGCAATTTTTTATGCAATCACGGCAAATGATTATAATCAATGACATTTGATATAAACTGGGCCAGTGGGTGGGGTTGATAGATCTGCAAATGTCGCTTCTTGGGGATATAGCAGTCATATTTGTGCTTTCGGTATCAGTCCTCTTCATATTTCATAAGATCAGGGCACCGGCCATAGTTGGTTTCATCTTTACGGGGATACTGGCCGGCCCCCAGGGGCTTAGACTGATCCAGGCCACTGAAGAGGTCGATGTCCTGGCGGAGATAGGGGTCATCCTCTTGCTCTTCACCATCGGAATGGAGATCTCTCTGAAAGACCTGGTGCGCATGAAAAAGTATGTCCTGGTTGGGGGCACCCTTCAGCTCGCCCTGACCATCCTCGCCGTCTATGCCCTGCTGATCTACTTCGGCCAGCCGGTGGGCACGGCAGTCCTGATCGGATTTCTGGTATCCATGAGCAGTACGGCCATTGTGCTGCGAATTGTCCAGAAAAAATCCGAGATGTACACCCCCAGGGCAGGACGATCCTTGGCATTCTCATCTTCCAGGATATCGCCATGGTCCCTCTGATGCTGGCCGTCCCCCTCCTGCCTGGCGCGGTGGGCGAGATTCCCGAATCTCCTCTCATCATTCTGGCCGAGGGCCTGGTCCTGATCGCCCTGGTGATCATCAGCGCCAAATGGCTGGTGCCTTTTGCCCTTTACCACATCGCCCGGACGGACGATCGGGAGCTGTTCCTCCTGAGCCTGGTGGCGATATGCTTTGCCGTGGCATTTGTCACCTCGTCTGCGGGATTGTCTTTGGGTTTGGGGGCATTTCTGGCCGGCCTTACCATATCCGAGTCCCAGTACAGCCACCAGGCCTTTGGCAATGTGCTGCCCCTGCGGGATGCCTTCACCAGCTTCTTTTTCGTCTCCATCGGCATGCTCCTGGATGTCCGCTTTCTGATAGCCAATCCCTTCTATGTCATTCTCCTCGCTTTTGGGGTGATGCTCCTGAAATCCCTGATCGCCGGGGCCACGGTGGCCATCATGGGCCTGCCCCTGAGAATTGCCGTTCTGGTCGGACTGGCCCTGAGCCAGGTCGGGGAGTTCTCCTTCGTCCTCTCCAAGGTCGGCCTGGAGTACGGCCTGCTCAGCCCGGAGCTCTACCGGATATTTCTGGATGTCGCCGTCCTGACCATGGTGGCCACTTCCTCCATCATAGCGGTATCATCAAGGCTGGCGGACGCTGCAACAAGGCTCCCCCTTGCCAGGCGAGAGGGCCAGCATCCCTGCCCGCTGATCTGCCGGATGTCAAGGCGATGAATGACCACCTGATCATCATCGGATATGGGGTGAATGGCAGGAATGTGGCCCTATCTGCCAAGAGCGAGGGCATACCGTATGTCATAGTGGACATCGATCCGGAGACAGTGAAATCCGAGTTCAGAATCGGCGAGCCCATTCGATATGGAGATGCCACCCAAGAGCATGTCCTGCTGAATGCCGGGATCAAGAGCGCTCGGGTGCTGGTGGTGGCCATCTCCGATCGGTCGGCAACCCGCAGGGTGACCGATCTGGCCAGAGGCTGAACCCTGATATTTATATAATCGACAGGACCAGATACATTCATGAAATGAGCTCTCTGTACCGTCTGGGGGCGAATGAGGTCATTCCAGAGGAGTATGAGACCAGCGTGGAGATATTCTGCCGGGTGCTGGAGAGGTACGAGGTGCCCAGGGAGAGGATCGACTCCTTCATAAACCATATCCGGGCAGATGGGTATGAGATGTTTCGCAGCATCTCGGTCAGAGCCCAACTGCACCACTGACCTTAACATGATTCAGAATGAGTTCTTCACCCTCAAGGTCCTGGCCGGCTCGCCTGCGGCAGGAAGGTCGCTGGAGGAGATCGGACTGAGGGAGATAGGCATATCCTTGCTGGCGGTGAATAGGGAATCTCAGGTGATCAACCATCCTGATGAGAGCTTCGTTCTTCAGCCGGATGATGTGGCCATCATCCTGGGCTCCGAGATCGGATAGCCTCCGTGGCCGATCTGTTCGGCAAGGCAGATGCGCTTCGCAAGAATGTGGCCTCGTAGTTCGTAGGCCGCCCCCGACATGATCGACCGGTCACTATCAAGAAGGCTAATATCGATGTAAGGAAGTGGAAAATAATGTTATGATCTTGCTGGAATACCTTCTGCTGGGCGTGGCCGTTATGCTCCTTTTGAGCGTAGTCTCCAGCAAGGCGTCCACCCAGCTGGGTGTGCCCACCCTGGTTTTATTTCTGCTGATCGGCATGCTGGCCGGCTCAGACGGGCCGGGGGGGATCGAGTTCAACAATCCCTGGCTGGCCCAGTACCTGGGGACAGTGGCCATGATCTTCATCCTCTTCTCCGGCGGCCTGGACACCAAATGGAAGGAGATCAAGCCCGTCCTGTGGAGAGGGGTGGTCCTCTCCACGGTGGGGGTCATGCTCACCGCCATCATCGTCGGCTATGCTGCCTACTATGTGCTGGACTTCAGCCTCCTGGAGGCGATGCTCCTGGCGGCAATCATCTCCTCCACCGATGCTGCCGCGGTATTCTCCATTCTCCGCTCAAAGCAGATCAGCCTGAAAGGAGATCTGAGGCCTCTTTTGGAGCTGGAGTCGGGCAGCAACGATCCCATGGCCATCTTCCTTACCACCAGCTCTGATTGCATTGATCACCGGGGCGATTGCCTCCCCCACCGCTCTGATCTCCATCTTCGCCCAGCAGATGGCCCTGGGAGCGGTATTCGGCTACATTATGGGCCGGGGCATGGCCATCGTCGTCAATCGCATTCGCCTTGATTATCGGGGCCTCTATCCGCTGCTGACCATATCTCTGGTTCTGCTGACCTATGCCTTGACTGCAGCTCTCGGGGGGAATGGTTTTCTGGCCGTCTACATTGCTGGATTGAGCCTGGGCAGCCACTCTTTTATCCACAAGCGCAGCTTGATAGATGACCATGACAGCATGGCCTGGCTGATGCAGATCGTCATGTTCTTGACCCTGGGGCTGCTGGTTTTTCCCTCCCAGCTCCTCCCAGTGGCGGGCATTGGTCTGTTCATCTGCTTTGTGCTGATGTTCCTGGCCCGACCGATTGCCGTACTCATCTGCCTGTTGCCCTTCCGGAAAATGCCCCTTAAAGAGAGGGTGATGGTCTCCTGGGTGGGCCTGCGGGGGTCGGTCCCCATCATCCTGGCCACATTCCCTCTCATATCCGGGGTCCAGAAGGCGGATATGATCTTCAATGTGGTCTTCTTCGTGGTACTGACCAGTGTATTGGTGCAGGGGTCAAGCATACCTTTCGTCGCCCGCAGGCTGGGGGTTTATGCCCCCCTGGCTCTCTCTCCCCGAGCCGCCGGAGGCGGTGGCAGGAAAAGATGAGTGGGAGCCGTTGGTGAAGCTCAGGGTTCTGCCGGGCAGCGCAGCCGATGGAAAGCAGATCGCAGACCTCAACCTGCCTGATGACACCTGGATTGCGGTGGTGAGAAGGGAAGGCCACCCCCTCCGTCCCGGCGGGAGCACCGTTCTGAAGGGGGGAGACCGCCTCTCCGTCCAGTCCAGCGGCCCGTCCCTGGAACTCCTTCGATCATTGGTGGAGAAAAAGGAGATCGTGGCGGAGGATATCCAGCCTGAGCAGTAGATCATACCCCCTGGTAGATTTTCGGATCTTGAAGAATGTCTCTTCTGCCCCGCTGCACTCCGGGGTGGAGACTTCAGCTGCCGACTATCATCCGGGGGCATCAGGCCCGGAACAGGACCAGCCATATCAGGTATATCAGATAAGCAGCCACTCCCAGCCCTCCCTCCATCCGGGAGATGCACCTGCCGGTGAGGAATACGGGCACGCAGGCCAGGGCGACCAGAGTCATCAGGGGGATGTCGAAGAGCTGGAGCTGGCGGGTCACAGAGAGGCCTCCCGGAGTGACCATGGCGGCAAGGCCCAGTATGAGGAGAATGTTGTAGATGCTGCTTCCCAGAAGGTTGCCGATGGCGACGTCCCTCTCATCTCTGAGGGTGGCGACGACTGTGGTGACCAGCTCCGGAGCTGATGTGCCGATGGCGACGACGGTAAGGCCGATTATTGCCTCCGGGATATTGAGCGTCCGGGCGAGAACCGTCGCCCCATCCACCAGCCAGCCGGCCCCAATTACCGTTATGGACATTCCCGCGATGAGCATGGCGGCATACTTCGCCCTTGCCAGCAGCTCTTTTCTGTCAGGGGACAGAGCCTCCGGGCGGCAGCCTTTCATGAAGCCGTCGCCGCACATGTCCTCGAACTCCCTTTTCACATAAGCAGACTCAGCCCTGCTGCTGCGGACCACGGCCACGGTATAAATTACGGATGCTCCAACCATCAGGCCTCCTTCCAGTGGGGTCAGGACCCCATCTGAGGTCAGGCCGGCCAGAGCGGCGGCGGCGACGATCATCATGGGCAGGTCCAGGTTGAGGACCTGCAGGTGGAGGGCCAGGGGCCGGATCAATGCGCTCAGGCCGAGGATGAAGAGGATGTTGACCAGATTGGTGCCTGCGACGTTGGCCACCGCCAGGGGGCTGCTCCCCTGCAGACCGGCGGTGATGGCCACTGCCAGCTCGGGCATGCTGGTGCCGATGGAGACGATGGTGAGGCCTATCAGCAGAGGTTTTACCCCCAGCAATGCCGCCAGGCGCGATGCTCCTCGCACTACCAGCTCCGCTCCCAGGATGAGAGCGAGAAGGCCAGCGAAAAATATCATTGCCTCGTTCATGGATACCGCCCAGTGCAGATGTCTATTGAATAGGAATGGGTAATAAACCTCATTGCCCAGACCATCATTTCTTTAACCTGGAAAATGAGAATTGCGGTGAATGGATCTGGAGACAAAAGCCCAACTTATCTCCCTGGGAACGGTTCAGCTCACCCAGCCTGGCCGCGGAGGTGGGGCGTCCACCGCTGGCCCAGGTGCCGGGGAAAGCTCGGTCTTCTTTCAGTCCGGCTCGCATATGGTGCGCCTATCGGTAGTGGATAGCTCCACCCTCCAACTGGAGATGGATGGGGATGGCGCGGCCATAACTCTGCAGGGCAGGGTGATTGCCCGGGGCAGGGTGGTCGATCCCCTCCTGCACTGTCCCGGTCAGGCCTACATCACCATCTCCGAGCGCTGCATCTACGACTGCAAGTTCTGTGCTGTGCCCAGGCTGATGGGGAAGGTGAAGTCTCACCAGAGGGTGATGGAGATGGTGAGTGAGGCGAAGGCCACGGGCAGGCTGGAGTCCATCTCCCTGACCAGCGGCACTGAGGTCTCCCCCCAGCAGGAGGCGGAGAGGGTGGCGGCTCTGGTTCGCGATTTAAAGGGATTCGGTGTGCCAATCGGGGTCTCTGTCAATCCCTTTCCCGGGGTCAACCGGATTCTTTTGGATGCGGGGGCGAATGAGGTCAAGTACAATCTGGAGACGGTCGATCGGGAAATATTTGCCCGGGTCTGCCCGGGATTGTCCTATCAGGAGATAATGGATGCTCTGGAGGAGGCAGTGGAATTGTTCGGCCCAAACCATGTCTTCTCCAATCTGATCATCGGCCTGGGGGAGTCGGACCAGTCCCTCCTGCGGGGTATAGATGAGCTTACGGGTATGGGCGTTCTTCCCATCCTGCGGGCGGCTTATCCCCATCCCCTGCGCCAGGGGGAGGCGGATATAGTCCGGCCTTCGGCGGAAAGGCTGCTGGGGCTGGCGCGATACCTGAAGATGAAGCTGGATGAGAACGGTCTGGACGGAAGCCAGGCTCTCACCGGCTGCTACCAGTGCACTGGCTGCGATCTCGCTCCGGGAAGGGATCTATAGGCGCTCAGAACTCAATATCCTCATCATCAATCAGACAGGCCATATCATCATTGCGCCAACTTGATCCTCAGCTCCTGTATATGTTCTGGGAGGAGGGCGGAGAATGCACCGGTATATTCGTCTCTCCACAGGAGTGCTGATCTCTTAGCTGAAAGCTCACCAGGCATATATCTTCTCGTGAAGGAGACCGCAGGCATAGTCCAGCATCGGCCCGGGGACGGGGGCTGATTCATCTGAGACGGGAGAGTGTGCTTGTTCCCGCCGTTCAGGCTGCTATTATTAGCCGTACTCCATTAAGATTTCAATATGCCCCGTGCCTTCGTCAACTCTTTCCTCTACAGTTTTGAATCCGCATTTCCTGTAAAACTGAATGCTTTTCTCATTCTCGCGATATACGGAAAGATTCAATTTTCTTCTCAGCGATTTTGCTTTATTCATCAGCTTCTGGCCAATCCCCCTGCCCTGGGCATCAGGAGAGACGAACATCGCCGCCAACGAATCTGCCTGGAGAGAGAAAAAGCCCAAAATGGCTCCGTTCTCTGAGAAGACATAAGTCTCGGAAGCTGGGATATACATTTCGCGCATGTCTTCAACTCTTGATTCCCAAAATTCCTTTGCAACAAAGCCATGCGCCCTGATTGAGGCTTTCAGCCAAATGCTCAGGACGTCATTCATATCCGATGATTCAAAAAACCGTATCATTAAACCTCATCTGTCTTCTCGCTGCATTTCTTCCGCTGGACATTTCCTCGATCATGCCCCATCCTCGTGCTCCTGGCCTCTTTTCGCATTCTTCCCTCGCCTCGCCCCTTCAGCTCGTCGCGCACGCATCCTGGTCTTCGTATTCACGCCACGGGGCAGATTGCAGCTTGACCGAGCCGGCATACGGCCCGAAGCTTCCATTCCTCTCTCGCTTCGCGAGGATGATTGGCATCATAAAGGGCAAGCATACCATCGTGCTGACCGTGCCAGGGTATGGATCTCGCAAAGCTGGGATTAATAAACCCCTGCCGTGCATATATTCCTTCATGAGCGAGACAGAAGCGAAGTCCAGCATCGGCCCGGGAATGGGCATGATTCATCTGGAGACCGGGGTGCAGATCATCATTCCCGCCCAGATAGAGCCGGAAAGGATTGTGGCAGCGATGGAAGCTCTCCTGGCTGCGGTCAAGGACAATGTTGGCGAGGGCATAGCCTGCTCGGATATCGCCTGGATGACCTCGACCGACGTCAATGCCATGCTCTTAGTGAGCACCGATATGGAGGAGGGGCCAGAGGGCGCAGTTGCCGCCCTTCATGATGCAGCAGAGGCCTTCACCGAAAGGTCAGGCCGGGTGATAGCGCAGATAAAAGCAGATGCCGGGAATTCAACTACCGCGCCCTAAAGGACGCGGCTTACGACTATGATGAAGGTCGCCTTATTGCAGCTGAACCCCACCGTGGGAGACCTGGCCGGAAATTGTGATCTCATCGTCAGAGCCGCCCGAGGCGCTTTGGATTTCGATTTAGCCGTCACCTCCGAGCTTGCCCTCACCGGCTATCCTCCATGCGACCTGTTTCTCAATGAGGAATTTGTAGAGCGGTGCTGGCAGGCTTTGCGGGAGCTGGCTAGCGAGCTGGCAGATCTCCCTCCGGTTCTGGTGGGCCTGGCGGAGCCCAACAACACTGGCCAGGGCCGACCTCTTTTCAACTCTGCCGCCCTGATCCGGGGTGGGAAGGTGGAGGAGACCTTTCAGAAGAGAGTCTTCCCTGGCAGTGATCTATTCTGTGAGGGCCGCTACTTCCAGCCGGGAGAGGTGCCCCGAATTCTGCAGATCAAGGGCAAATCCCTGGGCATATTGATCGGCGAGCCTCTTATGGACAGCAGCGACAAAGAACGGCGGGACCGGCTCGATCCCATTGCCGAGCTTCGGGCGAAAGGCGCTGATGTTATAGTCAACCTGTCCGCCTCCCCCTTCACCGCGGGAGGGCAGCAATATCGGGAGGCAATGCTCTCCGGGCTCGCCCGGAAGTGGAGCCTTCCCATCCTCTATGTAAACCAGGTGGGCGGAAACGACGAGCTGATATTCGATGGCAGAAGCTGCTTTTTTGATGCCGCAGGCCGGCTTTCTGTTCGGGGACGGGGTTTTGAAGAGGATATCATCGTAGCAGACCTGGATGAGCCAGAAGAGAGCATAGCCACTGGCGACCTGGCCCCCGAAGCGGAGATCTGGCAGGCCCTGGTCCTGGGCACCAGGGATTATGTGCATAAATGCGGCTTTTCTGCCGTCCTCCTGGGGATATCTGGAGGGATCGACTCCGCCCTGGTGGCGGCCATAGCCGCCAGTGCCCTGGGGCCGAAGAACGTACTGGGGGTGATCCTGCCCTCGCCCTACACCAGCCAGAGGAGCATTGATGATGCCCAGGCTTTGGCGGCCAACCTGGGTATGAGAACGGTCACCATCCCCATCACTGAGATCATGAACTCCTATGAGCGAGAGCTGAGGGAGCACTTCGCCGGGCGGCCTAAAGACGTCACCGAGGAGAACATCCAGGCCCGCATCCGCTCCACTCTCCTCATGGCCCTGTCCAATAAGTATGGCTCCATTCTCCTGGCCACCGGTAACAAATCCGAGCTGTTGGTAGGCTACTGCACCATCTATGGCGATCTGGCCGGGGGCCTGGCCCCAATCTCCGACCTGCCCAAGACCATGGTCTACCGGATAGCAGAATGGCTCAACTCCACCTCCGGCCGGGCGATCATTCCCCCGAGCATCATAAATAAGCCTCCCTCGGCGGAGCTGCGGCCCGGCCAGACCGATCAGGACAGCCTGCCGCCATACCCGGTCCTGGATGAGATCCTCAAGCGGTATATCGATGAGCACCAGTCCCGGGCGGATCTGCTTCGCCGCCGGATTTGCTGAGACGGTGATCGACCAGGTCACCTCCCTGGTCAGGGAAAGCCGAATTCAAGAGGCTTCAGGCCCCGCCCGGCCTGAAGGTGACCGATAGGAGCTTTGGAAGGGGCTGGAGGATGCCTGTAGCCTGGAGGAGCGGTTAAGTGAAAAACGGCAAGGAGGGCCTTCACAGGGCGGCGAATTTAGGGGGGAAAGATAGACAATTAGCGGAATAGATCTGCAGGAGTTCTGCCCGCCGAAAGGACATTGAATTCCGAGTAATTTTAAATAGATCCTGGCTAAAGACGGTATACGCTATGAGAATATGTATCGACAGGAGACGTACTAAACGCAGACAAATCGCTCTCCTGGCCGGCATTTTCCTGGTCGGCATATCTTTATTCTCTCAACTTTGTCCCCCTCTCTGGCAGCAGAGGGAGCGTCCAGGCAGGATAGCCTCTTTCTCAATGTCTATCTGGACCCGGCGGGAAAAGCCCTGGTTACCGGCTATGCCGATGATATATCCGGCCTGGAGTTTCTCGCTACCTCTGAGTACCAGTATGAGAACGATACTCACAGGCTTTATGCCCTCACCGACGGCCTGACCGCAAAGTCCAGCCAGCTCTGGACGCTGAATTTGGATGCCGTGGGCGTCTTCGAGGACTATAGGATCACCTTTTATCTGCCCGGTGATATGCGACTGGGACAGATCAACGCCTCATCCGGCCTCCAGTATCATCTCTCCGCCTTCAATGATTCCCTTGTAGCCGATGTGCAGGGCTATGAGGTTCAGGATCCTTCGATCTCCATTCAATATCAGCAACCACTGGCTACAGGACCGGCACCCTTCTCTCCTCCTGCCGTCCCCCCCGGCCTTCCTCCTGGCGATCCAGGCACGGATATCAATCTCCTCCTGTTCCTGGTGGGGGCATTCGTTCTGGCCATGGGATCGGCTCTGGGGGTGATCCTCTGGAGGCGCAGGTTCCACCCGCCTGCCAGCCCCTCTCCTCCTGGAAAAGCAGAAGAGATCCCGTCCCCCCCTCGGCACTTGCCTCCTGCAGCGAGCAGGGACGAATGCCCGGCCAGCCTGGATCGATCCCAAAATGAGGGCTCGAGTGCTGTCAGCCCATCTGCTGCCGAGAAAGTCGCTCTTGCCGATGAGGCGGATGGCGGCCACCCACCCGTCTCTTCCTCGTCTTTCGCCGATACTTTCGCGGACGGAAGTGGCATCGTCCCTCCATCTCATTCGGGCGATGATGCCTCTGTCCTGGGCTCAGAGGATATCGAGGAACCTGACCGGTCCGGCAGGCAACCTGATGCTGACCTGGATCAAGCCTCTGAAATGGCCGCCATTAAGCCAGGGGAGGAAAAGAGAATCCAGTTGAGCCGGGAGATGGAGGCGGTCATTCAGACCCTGACCCCCAGAGAGCAGGCGGTGATAACCACCCTGGTCGAGCACGGGGGCAGAATGACGCAGGCGGATATCAGATATGAGACCAGAACCCCTAAATCGTCTCTAACCGGCATTTTAGATCTCTTTAGAGAGGAGACGGCTGGTTACTAAGAAGGAATGGGGGAGGACAAACATAATAGAACTTTCTGAGTGGTTTTTATCCCAAAGGGAACGTTCTTAATCCATTATTTCTTCGGGCCAGGCTCAAGGGCATCGTTCCCTTCTCATTTTTGATGGTTCGTTCTGCTCTTATTTTTTCTATCGTTCAGATGGAGGTGGTATTGCCGGAAGGGCAGAGCTCCTTTCCGGGAAGAAAAAATGTTGTTAAACCGAATCGAGAGTGGAAATATAGTGTGGTAGTAAATTCGAGAGGTAGTATAAAAATGAACTCTATTGAAATGAGCCGCAGAATGGCCCTGATCACTATAGCGGCTGCCTGTCTCCTTATCTCGGGGGCATTATCCATGCCCATGGATAGAGGAATGGGAATGCACGGGCAGGGCAAAATGATCTTCGCTCTGAATAATGTAACATCTGAAGAGCTGGGGAACATGACCCTCGGGGAGATAAGGGAGAGGGAAAAGATCGCCCAGAACTGCTCACCTGAAGGGCAGAACTGCATTGCAGGCCAGGATCATGAGAATGCCACTTGATGGGCAGATGAATGCTGCTGGCGGCCGGGCCGTGGCTGCAGGGAAACCCCTCTTTGCCGGGCCCAGCTGCTATGGCTTCCTGGCCTCGGGATCCAATGCCCTTTTGCTGATGGACGACGTCACTACAGAAGAGCTGGGCGAGATGAGCCTCAATCAGATCCTGGATCTGAATGAGAAAAAGATGCAGGAACTGGACAACATGACCCTCAATGAGATCCGCGATCTGTGGCAGGAAAAGGTGGAGGCCCAGAATAATATGACCATAAGTGAGCTGATCAATGAGAGCAGAGATTTGCAGGCCAAAGAGGGAATCATCAACTGGGTCTCGATCCAGTACCGCCGACTTGTGGCCTGAAGTGCCCCAGACTTACACCCCAAATGGTGCACGGCAGAAGTTAAAGTCTGCCGTCCATCCTTCTTTTCTTCCCCTCTGGAGATGTTTAAATTGGATTGAGTTGCAGTCAGTATTTGGCAGGAGAATCTCGATGAATGAAGTTGGCAGAGGATTTCTCTATCCGGCTCTGGCTATGCTCTATGGCGGGCTTGATATCATTCGGCCTTGCGGATGCGGTTCAGGCCGATCAGATGGAAGGATTTGAGGGCGGCAATGGTCAGATGAGCCCGAAACAGAGTGAAGGCGAGATGCTATATCGGAATGCAGATCCACCCATGGGCCTGCCGGTTGATTTATTGTTCAGCGGACATGGCTTTGCCATTAGGGGAAATGAGTCTTTTCCCCTCCGGCTGAAGGTAGAGATCCTGCTGCCGGTGCAGCCCGGGCAGATCCGCGATCTGGTAGCCTCCAACAAGAGCCTGGAGGAGATCCGGGATGATATCCGAAAAAGCGCAGGAAATGAGATCTATCGGGGCAGCCTGGTCTTCGACCATCGCCTTTTCGCGGCCACCAATATCCAATCCCATCCCGCACCGAACAACTCCACCTACATCCAGGCCGACCTGGCCGATATCGACTCCCTCTCCGCGGGCAATGATTCCGCCAACCTTGGCAGTATCAATCTGACCGTATCCACATCCCCCGAGGGCACCGTAGGCCGGGGGGAGCTGGAGATCTACCGCCCACCCAACGAGGGCAGATATTCGGTCATGCTGAACATGGTGCCTCCAAAAGAAAAGATCCGTGGCCAAGATCGTAGCCGAATGGGCCGGAATCGATGAAATAGGGCCAACGATCAGGCCCAGGAGACAGGAACCTCGTCCGTTCTGTATCCGGGCAGAACACGGGACTGGTTCAGTGGGGTACAGATGCCGCTTTTTAGCATCAAGAGGCCGGTGTGGGCGATCATGCTGCCGTTGTCCCCCATGAACGAGCGGGGTGGGAGGAAGAACTCCGCCCCCCTCTCCTGGCACATGATCCTCATCATCTCCCCCAGGCGGGCGTTCGCCCCCACTCCACCCACCAGCATGGCTTCCCTCTTCTCCGCATGGGCCATGGCCCTCTCCGTCACCTCCACCAGCATGGCGAAGGCCGTCTCCTGCAGGCTGTAGCAGACATCTGCCAGGTCATACTTTTTGGCCGCTTCGGTGGCGGCAGTGGACAGGCCGGAGAAGGAGAGGTCCATTCCCTTCACCGTATAGGGCAGGGGAATGTAATTCGTCGCCTTCCGAGCCAGCTCCTCGACCTTCGGGCCGCCGGGATGGGCCAGGCCCACAGAGCGGGCGAACTTGTCTATGGCATTTCCCACGCTGATGTCCAGGGTCTCGCCGAATATCCTGTATCTTCCCTGGCGCAGGGCCAGGACCTGGGAGTTGGCCCCGCTCACATAGATCACCGCGGGATCTCTTGCTCCTGACTGCCATTTGCCCACCTCGATATGGGCTACGCAGTGGTTGACTCCCACCAGGGGAACTTAAAGCGTAAGGAGAGGGCTCGGGCAGCAGTAGCCACTGTGCGCAGGCAGGGCCCCAGGCCCGGCCCCTGGGAAAAGGCCACCCCATCCAGCTTCAGCCCCCTCTGCCGAGCCTGGGCGAGGACATCTCCCACCACCCTTCCCATGTGCTCGGCATGGTGCTGGGAGGCCTCACGGGGATGGATTCCACCTCTAGCCGGGGTGTAGGTGGCGCTCTTCTCATAGATCACTCCCGACTCATCCACCAGAGCGGCGCTCAGGTTCCAGGCGGTCCCTTCCAGGCCGAATATGATCATTCTATGTCGCTCCTAAATGCACATTCCTCGGATCTCAATCAGATATAACCCAGGCCGATGTCTTTCCTGTAGCGCATTCCATTGAACCGCACCCGTTTGATGTTCTCATATGCTTTCGCCCTGGCCTCGGCCAGGCTCTTGCCCCGGGCGACCAGGGTGAAGACCCGACCGCCGGTGGTGTACAGCCTCCTCCTTCCCGCGGAGTCGGTGCCCCAGGCGGTGCCATTGTGATAGACTATGACCTCCGGGTCCACCTTATCCAGGCCGGTGATGGGCATATTGGTGTAGTGCTCGCCCGGATAGCCGGGCCGCTCCGGGCCTGTGGATGAGAGGGATTTAATCGCCCGGCCGGATATGGCGCATATTCCCAGGCAGAAGTCATCCGACCACTGCAAAGGAACCTCATCCAGCCTTCCGTCCACCACTGCCAGGGAGAGCTGGTAGAAGTCCGTCTGGAGCCTTGGCAGGATAACTTCGGCCTCCGGGTCTCCAAGGCGGACATTGATCTCCAGGACGGACGGCTCCCGATCCTCGGAGATCATCAGGCCGAAGTAGATCACCCCCCGGTACTCCTGGCCGCAGCTCTCTTTGAAGCCGCGCACTGTGGGGACGGCTATTTTTTTCATTATCCTTTCCGCCAGCTCCCCGTCCAGCCAGGGGTGAGGAGAGAAGCCTCCCATGCCACCGGTATTGGGGTTATTGTCCTGGTTGGGATTGTCTGCCAGCTTGTTGAAGAGGCGGATGGCAACACCCTCATCCGGAGAGAAAGCCTGCTTATAGTCCAGGGCGGACTGCATCGCCTGGACGGTGTGGCCGTCGCTCAGGGCGAAGAACATCAGCTCCTTGCCCTCCAGCCGGTCCTCGACCTCTATCCGCTCTCCAGCCGCGCCAAAAAGCCTGGGATTTTCCATGATCCGCTCGATGGCCGAGGCAGCCTCCTGGGGGGTGGCGCAGACGATGGAGCCTTTTCCCGCAGCCAGGCCGTCCGCCTTGACCACCAATCCCCTCCCAGGGTCCTCAGCCCAGCGCTGCCGGACATACTCTTTTGCCTCTTCTGGGTCGCTGAAGTTCTGGCAGGGGGGAACCGGGACATTGAGCTTTTTGAGAAGCTCCTTGGTTCGGCATTTGCTGTTCTCCAGCACTGCCGCCTCCTTTTTTGGCCCCAGAATCCTCTGGCCCTCTTCCTGGAAAATATCCACGATCCCCTCGGATAGATAGCCCTCTGGACCCACAAAGGTAAGATCGACTTTCTCCTTTTTCACAAAAGCGAGCAACTCTGAGATGCTCCTGGGCACCTTATCCCCGACCTGTGCCAGGCGGCACTTTTCAATCATCTCGCTGCCTGCATTGCCTGGGGCCACAAAGACCCTATCCACCGCCTCGCTCCGGGCAAAGGCATGGGCTATGGCATTTCCTCTGCCCCCTGCATCCACTACCAGAACTCTCTTGCCGGACATCAGATCCATTTGAAGATTTTAACCCTAGATAAGCGTATTTGCGCGTTTTTTCTTCAACAACTCCCTGCGAATTCAGGCGGGCCGTTTCTCATCGGTTAGCTATTTAAAATACCGGGTCGAGGCAAAGTCCTATATCTTCATTGATGCCAGGGTATGGCTCTGGCCTACCTCCACAAGTTTCTGCAGGTTGCAGAATGTCTTGCGGGTCGCGCAGGAGATGATAACGGAATGTATTCCCAAGAGCAGATGCTTAAGACCATTCAGGAGAAGAACGTCGAGTCCCTCCGGTTGCAGTTCACAGATATATCGGGAATAGTGAAGAATGTCGCCATTCCCGCCACCCAGATGGGAAAGGCTTTGAAGAGCGGCATATCCTTTGACGGATCATCCATAGAGGGCTTCGCCAGAATCCAGGAGTCTGATATGGTCCTCCGGCCCGACCTGTCCACATTCAGCCTCCTTCCCTGGAGCACCAAAGACGGGGCCAATGAGGCTCGATTGATATGCGATGTGTATCTTCCCAATGGACAGCCTTTCGAGGGCTCTCCCCGCCGGGTGCTGTACCGGCAGCTGGAGCGGGCGAAGGAGATGGGCTTCAAGATGAACGTCGGCCCGGAGCTGGAGTTCTTCCTCTTTGAGAGGAGCAATGGCGGCTCTGCTACCACTCCACACGACTTTGGGGGCTACTTCGACCTGGGCCCGGTGGACCTGGCAGAGGACGTGCGCCGGGAGATAACCAGGGCACTGATCAAGATGGGCTTCACCATCGAGGCCTCTCACCACGAGGTTGCCCGGGGCCAGCATGAGATAGACTTCGTCTATGACGATGCCATCAAGAACGCGGATAAGGTGGTGACATTCAAGTACGTCACCAAGACCATTGCCATGGGCCAGGGCCTGAGGGCGACGTTCATGCCCAAGCCCGTTTTCGGCGCTGCAGGCAGCGGTATGCATGTCAACATCTCCCTCTTCCGGGGGCTGGAGAATGCCTTCTATGATCCCGAGACCCCACTGAACATAAGCGATCTGGCCAGGTTCTTTGTGGGAGGGCTGATTGAGCATGCCAGCGCCATTACCGCCATCGCCAATCCTATTATCAACTCTTATAAGAGGCTGGTATCCGGATTTGAGGCACCGGTCTATATAACCTGGTCCGGGCCGAACCGCTCCTCGCTGATCCGCATTCCCTCTGGCCGGGGCCTCTCCACCCGCCTGGAGTTCCGATCCCCTGATACCAGCTGCAATCCTTATCTGACATTCGCCGTCGTCCTGGCAGCGGGCCTGGACGGAATTAAGAGGGGCATTGATCCCGGCGACCCGGTAGACCTGAATGTATACCATCTCACGGAAAGCGAACGAAAGTCCCTGGGAATCAAGACCCTGCCCTCGAACCTTATGGAGGCTCTCAGCTGCCTGGAAAAGGATATGGTGATACGCGAGGCCCTGGGCGAGCATGTCTATGAGAACGTTATGCGATTGGGAATGCTCGAGTGGGAGGAGTACAATAAATTCGTTCATCCCTGGGAGATCGACCGGTACATCAACACCTATTGAAGGGATGTTAGGGGCATGGATTCTGCCCCCTTATTTTTCATGCCATTTTTCATGCCATTTATGAGGCCCTGTCTGAGCTATCAACGGCATTTTTTCTGAGCCTGTAGCTGTACGCGGCGAACGATCAGCCTGGCCTCTTGGCAAAAGCATATGCAGCTCTGGTGCAGAGCCCCTCATGTCACCGCTTCACCCGAAACGTATATATCTAGCATCATCATTGTGGGGTCCGGGCCGGTAGCTTAGTCAGGCAGAGCGAAAGGCTCTTAACCTTTAGGTCGGGGGTTCAAATCCCTCTCGGCCCGCTTTAAAACCGGGGCTGTGGCCTAGCCAGGTAGGGCGATGGGCTCCAGCGGTATATTTAATGATGAGCAACGGGTCTACTGAGATCTCTCGACGGGGAGGTCGTTGATGATCCGTTGGAGCACTGAAATGGGTTGTTACATGGGCGCAATCCCTGTAATGACTTCAGTATCGGAGATACCCGTCGATCGTGAGTTCGAATCTCACCAGCCCCACCTTTTTCTCACTCTCCACAGCGTTTAAATATCTCTGATATAAACCAACTTTTAGGTGCCGAGATGTACGGGGATATTCTCACCATTTGCTGGTCCATAAAAGAGGTCAATCGAAACCTCAGCGACAGGCAGGCCACGTCGGATTACTCTATAAAGTATCTTAAAAAAGGATGCTCAGACCTGGCGCTCATGATGCGGGAATTGGGACGCACGCTGCCCGATGAAAAGATGGAGGTAGTCGACAAGAACGGCCAGAAGAAAGCCTTCTCCCTCAATGAAGTGTCTGATATGCTTTATGATACGAAAAAGATCCTGGAGCTGAACCTGATCGACAATATCAGCCGCTGGGCCGGGGCGCGCAAGGCCGCGTGAATATAAGATAATCGCACGCATCAGGAATAATCGCACGCCTCAGGACTCATAGGGCTCATCACAGCATCAGAACTGCTCGATCATCATCGGCGTTGCGGTCGGATTATCTCTTTTGCCAATATCTTTTATCAATTTTTCTGTTGGGCAAGATTGATCCGTTGCCCTATCATTGGTCTGGGTATGGTCAGACTGGGAGTGCACGTCTCTGTGGCCGGCGGCCTGGACAGGGCGGTGGACAGAGCGAGGGAAAGGGGATGCCAGGCCTTTCAGATCTTCACCACCAATCCACGCAGCTGGAGATCAAAGTCCATAACCCCAGAATCCATAGACCTCTTTGCTTCCCGGCTCAAAGAGTATGATATCTATCCTATTGTATCTCATATGCCCTATCTTCCCAACCTCGCCTCTCCCCGGGAAGAGGTCTATGCCCGGTCGGTCCAGGCTCTGACCGATGAGCTGATGCGCTGCCGGCTATTGGGTATACCGTATATTGTTACCCACCTGGGCAGCAATCTCGGCACAGAAATGGAGAGGGGCCGGGAGAGGATAGCCGAGGCCCTGATGAAAGCTATCAGCCATTCGGGGGGTGAGGCGGTGATCCTGTTGGAGAACAGCGCCGGCACAAAAAACAGTATGGGTAGCACATTTAATGATATTGCCTCCATCATCGATTCCCTCCCCGGCCAGTCCAGCAGACTGGGAGTATGCCTGGACACCTGTCACCTGTTTGCTGCCGGATATGATCTTCGCACCCCTCCTGCCCTGGATAAGACCCTGGAGGAGTTCGAGAGCTGTATAGACCCAAAAAGGCTAAAGCTGGTCCATCTGAACGACTGCCGGGGCACCCTTGGCTCCCACCTGGACCGGCATGAGCACATCGGCCTGGGTCAGATCGGCCTGGAGGGATTCCGGTCAATCCTCTGCCATCCTCTCCTGCGGGAAGAGAGCGATGATAATGGAAACGCCGGTGGACTCGCGCCGGGATGATAAAGGAAATCTGGATGTTGCCAGGGCTCTTATTTCAGGGATGGAATAGCTTCTCAATGACCAGCATCAGGGCATCGTTGGATATGGGTTTGACCAGATAGCTCTTCGCCCCCAGATCATAGCTTTTCTGAATGTCCTGATCCTCATTTGAGCCGGTGAGAATGACCACAGATATATCTTTCAGCCTTTCGTCCTTCTTCATCCGGGTGAGGAGGTCTATGCCACTGATATCGGGCAGGTTTATGTCCAGCAGGATCAGATCGGGCAGATCGCTTTCGTCCTCGCTCTGCAGGGCAAGAAGTGCCTCCGTGCCGTTGGTGGCGACAAAAAGATTTCCCATCAGATTATTGTGCTTTAAGACCCGCCTGGTAAATGCGATGTCCTCAGCATTATCCTCCACCAGCAAGATCTTCATTTCCCTATCCATTAACTCACCCGTGGCACCTCATCAACAAATGCCCTCTGTTTTCCAGAACCCCAGTCCATGATTGAAACTACCCACAAAAATAGTTTTCCCACTGAAGGCCATGTCAGAGTGGCATGGTCGGAGGGTTGGCCAAACCTGCAGCCCAAATTCTATGAATCCTTATCTCTGATCAGGCAGCTCGTTTTTTATCCATTAAATAAATATTGAAATTGAGTATTATCCATACCTCTTGATTTTTGCCGACGGGATCGGGAATAAGTCCCTGTTGCGTATCAGTCGCGGTCTTTTCCGCCTGATCATCTGATCGGTCCAGACAGATCAACTTTATTCAGATATCGCGCCGTTCACACCGCCCTCCCCACGGCAGTAATCCTACATCTCGATGATTCTGGAGACCCGCCCGCAGGCCAGGAGGGCCACTCTGCTCAGGGGCACATCAGCCTCCAGCCGGTAGCCCAGGAATCCGGCTAAGGAATCCGCCAGGTCCAGGATCTCGGTGTGCTGGGGCATGGCCGTCCTCTCCAGCCGGGCGCGGGATCGGCCAAGGTGCATATAGGCCTTCAGTTCGACAAAATCCGGTTCGGCATCACCGATCAGCCGGGCATAATCCTCGAGCTTTTCCATGTTAAGGCCCCGGACCAGGGTCATGCGGATCACATTGCGGCACCGGTGCTCTTTCAATAGCTGCAGGGACTCTAAGATCTTCGGCCAGAGGTCTTTTGCGGGATTGCATACCTGCCGGTACATCTCCTCATTGGGGGCATTGAGGCTCAGGTAGAGCTGAGTCGGTCTCAGCTCCGCCAGGACCTCGGGACAGGTGGCATTGCTCACCAGAAATGTGGTCATACCCCGCTTTGAGGCCAGGTCGATTAACTCCTTGAGATAGGGATAGAGGGTGGGCTCGCCCATCAGTGATATGGCCATGTGCTTGGGATCGCGCGCCTCCACCAGCCGCTCTGGATTGGTGGTAGCAGAGCCACCGTAGCCGGAGATGAACCTCTGCTGGCCCTGCAGTATCCCCTCCAGGAGATCTGCCGGCTCGGTGGGTTCTTTTCCCGGTATCGGGTCGTCTATCGGTCTCCAGCAGTGCAGGCAGAGGTGGTTGCACTCCAATGTGGGGGTCATCTGCACACAGCGGTGGCTGGATATGCCGTAAAAATGATGTTTATAGCACTGATCGCCCCCCCGCAGAGAGCGGTTCAGCCACAGGCAGGGCTTGACAGCCCCCGAGCCCACCAGGTGGTAGCCCTGGCGGGCCAGGGTCTTCTCTGCCATAGTATCTTGCATGATATTCCTGCAATACAAAGTCATAAATCCCTGGCGGCTCAATTCCTGTTCAGTGGTTGAAATATCTCGATGGGCATTGATCCTCTTTATGCTGCTATTTTCCACGGCCTCTGCCGCAGAGCCAAAGGAAGATGGCTATATTGCGCCAAACCAGGAAACCGTAGCTGCAGAGGCTATCCTGGCTCAGTTGATGTCAGGCGAGCCGATAAGGTATGACAATGTCTCCATTACTGGCTCACTGGTATTGGGGGAGCTGCAGGGATCACTGCCTCAGCCGGTGAGGATCACCAATAGCATCTTTCAGGGACCGGTCGGATTTTCTGCCGCGAGCTTCGACGAGCCACTTGACCTGCAGGGGAGCGTCTTTCGGGATAACGTGGACTTTGTAGGCTGCCGATTTATTGGAGGGGCAAGATTCTCGGATGTGGTCTTCGAGGGCCAGGCCGATCTTCGCAACACCTATTTCGGTGGGCAGGCCTCATTTCTCAGCGCCCGGTTTTCCGAGGACGCAAGTTTTGGGAACAGCCAGTTTGCTGGAGACGCGGTGTTCCTCAACAGCAGCTTCTCCCGGGATGTGGACTTCGATTTTGCCCAGTTCCAGCGGCTGGCCTCCTTCGCTAATGCCAGGTTCGTGAATGTGAGCTTCCTGGAGACCCAGTTTGGAGGCCATACCACATTCCTGAATGCCCGGTTCCAGGGCAATTCTGCCTTTGCCGCCACCAGGTTTGCCGGCAGTGTGGTCTTCCGCGGAGCCAGCTTCCTTTTGGGGAGCACCTTTGGCCTCGCCAGCTTCGGGGGGCTGGCTGATTTCACCAATGTATATTTCAACCGCACGGCCTACTTCGGGGGAGTCAAGTTCACCGATCTGGCCTACTTCATCAATGCCCGGTTTGATCGTGACCTGAACATGGAGGATTCCAGGCTCTATAACATGCGTCTGGATAATGTGAGCTTTCAGGAGAATTCGAAGATCAACCTGAACAACTCCGACTTCACCAAGCTGGAGGTTAGATGGGGGGTGATCAGGGATCGGCTGGTCTACAATGGTGCTGCCTATCTGGCCCTGGTCAGGAACTACAAGAGCCTGGAGTGGTTCGAGGATGCCGACGACTGCTACTATCAGTACCGCAGAATCGGGCAGGACCAGACACCCTGGGGCTGGGGAAAGATATCCGATCTGATTGCCTGGCTCTCCTGCGGCTATGGGGTCCGGGTGAGTTATACCGTCTTCTGGTGCCTCTTTACCATTCTGTTCTTCGGGGTGGTCTTCTGGGCCGGAAAGGGGATGAACAAGTTCGAGATCGTGGGGATGGAGCTTCCCGGTGACCCCAGCCTGAAGCCATCCGCCAGGGTCTCTTTCACCGATGCCCTCTACTTTTCCATCGCCATGTTCACCACCTCTCAGGCTCCGGTGAACACCTATCCGGTGGGCGTTTATCGCCACCTGGCCATGGCGGAGGGAATCCTTGGATGGTTCTTCCTGGGCCTGTTCGTGGTGGTCTTGAGCGGAGTGCTCATCCGCTGAATGGAGTTTATGCCTGTACCCGAGCCGCCGATCCGGAAAGGTTGATATATCTGTTGGTTAAACCAGGAGAGTCCAAAAGAAGGGCGCGTGGCCTAGTCAGGATAAGGCGGCAGCCTCCTAAGCTGTAGATCGGGGGTTCGAATCCCTCTGCGCCCGCTCGCTTTTTCTATCAGGGAACGATCTTGGATATCGCCAGCTCCAGTATGTCCTCAGCTCCCGACTTTTTCAGCTGGGGTATGAGCAGGTTGACCTGGGAGCGGTCCACCACCGTCTCTATGGCATAATAATCGGTGTTGTAGAGCTTGGAGAGAGTGGGCCTTTTCATGCTGGGAAGCATGGAGATGACGGCGTCCAATGCGACTTCTGGCACGTTCATTTTCAACAGGGTCTTTCCCCGCGCCCTCATCACCGCCAAAAGGAGGGTCTGGACGGCGGAGATGTCATCATGCTTCTCCTCATCGGCAAAGCTCTTCTTATTGGCTACCAGCTCTGACGTCGACTCCAGCATGACATCGATGATCTTCAGGCCGTTCTTCTTCAGGGTGGAGCCGGTCTCGGTGAGGTCCACCACCACATCGGTCAATTCTGGAACCTTGGCCTCGGTGGCTCCGAAGGAGAACTGAATGTCCACAGGAATTCCGAGGTTGGAGAAGAAGGTCCTGGTCAGATTGGGATATTCCGTGGCCACCCGGCTTCCCGGCTTTATCATGCGGGCGGAGCTTATATCCAGGCTCTCCGGCACGGCCACCACCAGCTTCACTGCCCCTGGGCCCTGCTTTCCGTAGTTTAGCTCCGCGACCTTGGTCACAATGGCACCGGATTCCATTATCCAGTCCGTGCCCGAGATCCCCAGGTCGAAGTAGCCCTTGGCCACATATCCCGGTATCTCCTGGGGGCGGAGGATCTTCACCTTGCCTATGCGCGGGTCATCTATGCGGGCGTTGTACTCCCGCTCTGTTCTCTTAACCTCCAGTCCTGCCTGCTCGAAGAGCTGCAGGGTCTGGTTTTGCAGGCTGCCCTTGGGAATGGCGATGTCAATCATTTCTTGATCTCCTCTAAAGTAACATATTTTTGCCTTTCGCCAGAGTTATTGAGCCTCTTATATCCATCTCTTTGAACACTATCATTGCTTGAGGTCTGATCCATTTGGCGGAGTCTCCCTCCTCAGCCTCGCACAATATTTATAAATAACTACTGTAATAAACAGTTGTGAAGGGAAGGGGGGAGAGATTATGTCCGCGGTGGTAATCTCGGATACGCACTTTGGCCTGGACTCATCCACGCTCAGCGATCCGTTAAAGGTCGATCAGTTGATGGGGGAGATTGCAGAATATGGAGGCGGCTGCGATGAGGTTATCCTATTGGGCGATATATTCGATTTCTGGAGGGTGCGGCCAGAGAATGCTCTCCGGCAATCAGTCCCTCTCTTGAAAAGGCTGGCGGAAGAGGACCTGAAGATTCACTATGTGGTGGGAAATCATGACCATCATCTGGTGGTGCAAAAGCAGGAGTCTGACTTCATGGAGAGGGCGGCGCGCGGCGACCTTTTTCCCGTCTATTCACCCTCTTTGCGCTGGCGGCAGACCATAAATGGCCTGAACATCGACATGCTCTATCCCACTTACCGTGTTCACTGCTGCCACCGGACCGTCCTATTCGCCCACGGCCACCATTTAGATGGCATCCAGACCTTCACCATGCAGATGGTGGAGAGGATTCGACATATGTACGGAGAGGAGCTCCTGCCCGCAGACCTGGAGATGATGATGGCCTATGCCTATGAGAGCATCTACCGCTCCTCTTACATCGGGGAGATGGTTTCATTTGAGGAAAGGGTCTGGAAGGCATCAAGCCTATTGCAGAGGCTCACCACCGGGATCCTTCACCAGAGGCATCTGGCATCGGTAAAGGTGCAGTACGATGCCATTGGGAATTTCATTCGCGATAGGAATCTGGGTGATGTGGACTGTTTCATTTATGGGGATACCCACCGGGCAGGGATCTTCCAGAGAAAAGGAGGTCCCCTGGCGGTGAATGCGGGAAGCTTCACCTGCGAGCCAGCAAAAGGCTCTCGGATTGAGTATCCCAATACATACATCATTCTGGATGCTGATGGCCTGGCCCTGAGGCAGCTGGGCCGGGCAGAGTCTTTGTATCTATGCGAGCTGTTCTGAATAAGAGAAGATTATTATCATAGCGGCCTGCCTTTCGTAATTGATGAATCTCATGGATGCCCTGGGGACCCGGAGGTCGACGCGAAGATATATGCCCCGTCCCATTCCCAAAGATCTGGCACAATCATTAATCGATGCTGCCGAGTGTGCGCCATCGGCCGGAAACCTCTCTGCCAGGAGGTATGTCCTGGTGAGCAATGAGGCAATGAGACGGGTCCTGGCCGCGGCTGCCTATGGTCAGGAGCATATCGAAGCGGCCCCTCTTCTCATCGTGGTCTGCGCGGATATTACCGCCTCCAGCGTTCGCTATGGCAGCCGGGGCGGCCTTTATGCCATCCAGGATGCGGATGCGGCAACGATGTGCCTTCTTTTAGCTGCTCATGATGCGGGCCTGGGTGCCTGCTGGAACGGGGCGTTTGACGATGATCTGGTGCGCGAAGCCCTCCGTCTGGAGGATGAAGTCCTGCCCGTGGCCATTGTCTCCCTGGGCTGGCCGGATGAGAACCCGGACCGGCCGGAGCGCCCAAAACGTGCTGGGGCGGTCAGTTGGATCGAATAGCCTCCGGGCTGCGCAGCATAGCAGAGGCGGTCCTGGAGGGGAAGATTGCTGACGAGGCCGCGCTGGAGGCGGCCAAAAAGAGGCTCTCGGCTCAGCTGGGCCTGGCCTCTTTGCCCAGCAATGCCGATATCCTCTGCCAGGCAAAGGATGGGGAACGAGAGGCTCTGAAGATGCTGGTGAGAAAGCCGACTCGAACCCTATCCGGGGTGGCGGTCATCGCCGCCATGACCTCACCGGCCCGCTGTCCCCATGGGACCTGCGTCCCCTGTCCGGGGGGAATTCTCAATCTCTCCCCGCAAAGCTACACCGGCAAAGAGCCGGCGGCTCTTCGAGCCTGTCAGCACCGCTTTGATCCCTATGACCAGGTGACAGCCAGGCTGGGCCAGCTGGATGAGATCGGCCACTCCCTGGACAAGTCTGAGCTGATCATCATGGGGGGGACGATCACCTCCCGCCCCCTGGGATATCAGAACTGGTTTGTCAAGCGCTGCCTCCAGGCCATGAACGACTTTCCTGGCGGCCCGGGGATCTCTGGCTGGCAGTCCTTCCGAGAGGTGGCCCGGGCAAATGAGAGCGCCCTGGTTCGCAATGTCGGCACCACCTTTGAGACCCGGCCTGACTGGTGCCGCCCCGATCAGATAAAAGAGATGCTCTGCCTGGGGGCGACCAAGGTGGAGCTGGGGGTACAGAGCCTGGATGATGACCTGCTGGCCAAAATGAATAGGGGCCATACGGTCGAGGATGCTGCCCGGGCGAGCGCCAACCTGCGAGAGGCGGGTCTGAAGGTGGGATATCACATGATGCCCGGCCTTCCCGGCTCCAGCCCGGTGCGGGACCTGGAGGTGTTCAGGGACCTTTTCTCCGATAGCCGATTTCGTCCTGACTATCTGAAGATCTATCCCACCCTGGTCATAGAAGGGACGGAGCTATACCGTCAGTACCTGCGAGGCGAGTACACGGCTCTTGGGGACGATGATGCCGCGGAGCTGGTCTCACGGATCAAGGAGATCCTGCCCCGATATGTCCGGCTGCAGCGGGTGCAAAGGGACATCCCCTCCCCTCTGATCGTGGCCGGAGTAAAGAAGTCCAACCTACGTCAGCTGGCCAGGCAAAGGCTGGAGGAACGGGGCAGCAGCTGCCAGTGCATCCGCTGCCGGGAGGCGGGATTGAGAAGAGTGGTCCAGGCCGAGCCCAGGCTAAAGCATGAATCCTATATCGCCTCCGGGGCAATAGAGCACTTTCTCTCCTTTGAGACGGAGGATGATGTCCTGGTGGGATTCTTGCGCCTGCGACTGAGCACCTCTGCCCGGATTCGGGAGCTGCATGTCTACGGCCCCATGGTCCCCATTGGCAGCAGGCAGGATGGCTGGCAGCACCGTGGCTATGGATCCAGGCTGGTGGATGAGGCGGAGAAGCTGGCTTTTGAGGCGGGCTATTCCCAGATCGATGTCACCAGCGGCATAGGGGCGAGGGGCTACTACCGCAGGCGGGGGTACGACCTATGCCCGCCCTATATGACAAAGAGGCTGGCATAGAATGCACCAGGGCTGAGATGGCAGCCTTTTTGATCAGTCATCAGTCACCTATCACCACAACCTTTAAATTCAGTGCACTGAAGATCATTTGCGATCTGAGGAATAAAAATATGCGTTGGCAAGGCAAGATGGGACGGAAGGCCACGGGCGGAAAGCTGATTGTTGCCCGGGGCAAAAGAAAGTTCGAGATTGGACGAGAGCAGAGCGATACCACCATCGGTGAAGTAAGGATCAAGAAGGTCCAGATCCGGGGCGGGAAGGAGAAGGTGCGAATGCTGCGCGGCAACATGGTGGCAGTCGCAGATCCAAAGACAGGAATCACCAAGATGGTCAAGGTAGAGACCGCAAAAGAGAACAAGGCCAATCTGCACTACATGAGAAGGAGCATTCTCACCAAGGGCGCAGTCATCAAGACAGAGATCGGGGATGCCAGGATTACCAACCGGCCGGGCCAGGATGGCATCATCAATGCCGTATTGCTGCCTGCTGTGTGAAAGCCCAATTTATTTTGATGTTCATTGTATTTCGCTGCAGCTGCGGACGGCATCTGTACTCCCTGGATGATGCCAAGACCAGAACCTGTCCCTGCGGAAAGAGGACAGTTCTCTCCAGGGCGAGAATTCTGGCTACAGCCCCCGATGCCCGTGCTGCGGGCGAGATCGTGAGAAGGCTGCAGCTGGGCGAGTCCGGCATGACCGGGTTCCAGCGGGCAAATCTGTAGCCCGGTTTGAGCCAAATCGATCTGCCTTACTGCACTTTCGGCTCACCCTTTCTCCGGGACATGATGGCGAATGAGGCCTGGGTCTTAGAGAGGAGAGTGCCGTCAGCTTTGCCGGACACCCTGCCCTCAACGAAGGCCACCGCTCTGCCCTTCTTAACCACTTTCGCCTGAGCGGAGATGCTACCATTCCGGATACCCTGCAGGAAGCTGGTGCTCTCGGATATGGTGGCTATGGCCTCATCATCATCAAGTACGGTGAAAAGGGCAAGGGCCATGGCCTCGTCGCACAGGGCAGAGTAAAGGCCTCCCTGCAGCCATCCTACGCCGTTCAGCATATCAGCACGCACAGGCATGAATAGCACTGCTTCTCCTCCGCCATAAGGGCCCAGCTCAATGTCCATCAGCCGGAAGAATGGATTTGCATCCCTGCCCGAGGTCTGGATATTTGCTAGATAGCTCATTTTTATCGACCATGAAAATCCTGGAAAACTGCGCTTAAATAGATGGTGGAGCCGTGATGTTGAAGTCCATGAGTATTAAGGCGCTGTTGATATCTTTGAGATTAACCGCAGCCCCTTGGGGGTTGGATCAACTTCATGGGGCTACCTGGCCTCTTTTCCAGTCAGGCAGTACAGGCTTTGCCGGGCATCACGGAAGGAGAATCGCTCCACCAGCATATCCTCTCCTCTGAGCCTGTCCAGGGCATATCTAACTGTCCTTGGGGGAAGATCTGTCTTGTCAATGATGTCCTTCTGAGTCAGAGGCCCTTGGGTTGCGAGGACCAGGAAGACCTCCTTGGCTGACGGCGGCAGATATTCCACCACATCCGGGTCCGGCGGTCCTGCGCCCCCCGGGGCAACCTGGGATAATTGTTGGGACGAAGCGAGATCCATAGGGCTTGTCAACCCCTCTTGGCCGGCCCTGACCGGCGAACGCGTGCTGCTCCTGCTGAAGTAGGAATTGGCGGGTGCGAAGTACTCTGTGCCTGAATATGATGCAATCAGGCCAAGACAGGCACAATTCAACGAAATGCAGCTATCCGGGGATTTGCCGCAGCATCTATCTATTGAGTCTCCCTGGCAGCCATGCGGTGGGCAGGCACAGCTCTTCTGGCTTAGCTGGGATAGAGCAGGCACAAGCATGAAACTGAGAACTGCAAATGCTCCAAGCAGGCTAATTATCTTCATGGCTCCTCCTTTAGGCTATCACATTACAATTGTTAACTCCACTATATAAGACAATCGCCGAAATAAAGAGGAATTTTTCGAACACCCGGTCAGGCAAAAACCTTCTATATTATCCCGTCCTTATCTCTTTGCCGCGTTTATGTCCATAAAAAGGATTACACCGAGAATATAGTAAAATTTGTTACATATATATTTCCAATATGGATATGAATCACGCCAAAAAGCCAAATGAGTTTTGCCCAAATCCAAATCGTCATATGCTATAGTGACCCAAAACGGTTTGAACGTGCAACGTTTAAAATGATGAGCAGAGTGGTGTAAATGAATAAACTCATAATTGCCTCAATAGTCCTGCTGCTTGCGGGAATCGGATTGGCTCTGGGAAGCGCATCCTGCGGGCAAAACGCAGGCCTGGAAAAATGCAAAGTACCATCTGCTACGGAAGGTGCTGTTATTCCGTGCATCTGCCCTGGCAATGCATCCTGCGCACAAACCGGATGCCTGGAGAAGTGCAAGGGATCAGGTGCCGCTAAAGATGCTGATCTTCCATGCATCTGCCCCAACCGTGCATCCTGTGCGCAAACCGGATGCATGGAGAAGTGCAAAGGATCAGGTGCCACTAAAGATGCTGATCTTCCATGCATCTGCCCCAATCGTGCATCCTATGCGCAAAGCGGATGCCTGGAGAAGTGCAAAGGATCAGGTGCCACTGAAGATGGTGTCATGCCCGCCTCATTTGATGCCCGCGAGCTCAAATCCAAATGTGGATCTTCCGGTCAAGGTCAGGCCCCCTCTCCCACAAAGTCCCCCGCCTGTGTCTGCTAGAGTGCAGATCAGGCGTGTATGTTCCTTTTTTTATAAAACTTAAAAATAATCTTTAATATATTAAAAGCTATTCAATTCAAGTCCTGGTTAATGCAAAAGCCTTCCCGCTGGCCCTATCTTCCCTCGCTCCGTCTGGCAGACGACGGACTCAAGACCGCTGTCCCTCAGAAGGCAATGAATCTGCAGCATCTGATAAAAGCTGGGCCTGACCAACTCCGGCCTCCTGAACTCCGGCCGGTAGTCGAGGGCACAGACCTGAATCCAGGGATCTATCCTGGCAATTACTTCCCCCATCTCCTGGACCTCCTGGGTGCTGATAAGCTCCTGATTAAAGGGAATGCCAATCCCCAAAAAGACCTGAGGATGGCTGTCGTGCACATATCTTACCGCCTGCCAGGCAGTCTCCAAATAGCGAGAGGCCAGACTTTCATCCAAAAGGCCGGTAATCTCCATGAAGGTGGATAATCTCAGGGCTTTGAGATCGATGCCAATGTCGGTCATCCCTGCTCTGACCAGCTCATCGATGTAGTCTTCCGTCAGGATCGAGCCGTTGGTGTCCACATGAATTCGGGCGATGGGATTTTTCTCCCGGAGGAGGCGTATGAATGAGACCAGCCAGGAGCGGTTGAGGGTGCACTCCCCGCCGGAAACGGCAATACGCTCCACTCCGCACTGCCTTTTGGTCTCGGTCATCCTCTCCGCCGCTTCTTCTGGAGCCAAAAGCTCGCCGGCGTCCATATAGGCATACCGCCAGTTCTGGCACTGGGGGCAACAGAGGTTGCAGCCTGAGGTGAAGCAGACCGCTTCTATGAAGCCCAGACCGCTCTCCAGCCACCAGGGTGTGCCCACTCCTCCGACCTTATGGCCCATGAAGCCCGCCACCATCCTCTGAGGCGTCCCCCTGGGTGCCCCGGTCTTTATCCTCATACCTTCCTGCACCTGCGTCGAGCAGGCGGGCCTCACCTCTCCATCTATCTCCAGGGCGCAGGCCCAGCAGCCCCCCACCTGGCAGGGCATGAAAAGCCCTTTGTCGGCTGGATGCATTGTGATGTTATAGCCGAGACTCTCCAGAGCCTCTTTGACCGAGAAGCCAACAGGCACCTCGATCCGTCTGCGGTCAACTTCTATCGATATCATTGACTGCCTTTATGGATTGCATCACCATATCGATGGGAAGCACAGTCTCTTTTGATATGCCATTTCTGGCAATCCAGGAGCTGATGGCCGAAGAGATCATCAAGACCTCTCTATTATCTTTGGCTTTTGCCGCAATGAACCGAGCGATCTCCTCTTTATTCTGGATCTTGATGTTATAGGACATCTCGATGACCATGAGCTGCGTCTTTGCCCTTTCCTCAACCGTATCCATAGAGGTGTTCCCATAAACCTCTTCCATCTTAAGTCTTTGTTCAGAGGACTCGATTACATTTGAAGGATCATAGTGCGACTGAACCTGATCTTTGGCTCACAAACCAGCTTCAGGCCTGCATGCTTTGCTGCTTCTAAAGTCTTTTTGAATGAGGATTCTGAAACATGAAAAATGGGCTCAACTATCATCAGCTTGCCTCCTGGCTGGAGCATGGAGGCGATTTCCCTGAGCAATGCCTCTCTATCGGGCACTTCATGGACCACATAGAAGGCTAAGGCGAAATCGACTTTGGTCGGGATGCCAATTTTATCCGGATTACTCTTATGAGTGATTATGCGAGATTCCAGCTTTTCTTTGGCCGCTTTCTGTCTTACCATCTGCAGCATTTCATCCTGGAGATCAACTGCAATCACCGATCCCTTCTCGCCCACCATCTTTGCCATGAAGATGGTGAACGTGCCCGATCCGCATCCTATATCAAGTACAGTCTGTCCGTTTTCGATATATCCAGAGAGGATCTTTGCAGGATCATGTACGAGCCTTCGAATCGGATTGTCCAGAGCATATGCAAGCCACCAGGGGCAGATATGTGTTGAATCGATCGTATCCCTCCAGTTGTTGATCTGGATCGAGACATATATCTATTATGCTGGATTATGAGAAGCGATAAAAAAATAGAAAAGGTAAAAGGAGGTAATTATTTAATTGCCGCTTCCAGCCTTCGGTTTACCTCATCCCAGTTCACGATGTTCCAGAAGGCCTCCACGAACTTCGCCCTCTCGTTCTTGTAGTCCAGGTAGTAGGCATGCTCCCAGACGTCCAGGACCATGAGGATACGGAACATGGGGTAGACGTTCACATTATGCTTTTCGATCTGCATAATGATCGGCCTGCCGGTCATGGCGCACCAGGATAAGGCCGCCCAGCCTGAGCCCTCTGTGCTCACGGCAGCAGTGGTAAACTCCTTCTTGAAGCGCTCAATGGATCCGAACTCCTTTTTCAGAACTTCGGCCAGAACGCCACCCGGCTCCTTGCTGGTTTTAGAGGCAGGAGCGAGGTTCGCCCAGAATAAGCTATGCAGCACATGGCCTCCTGCCTGGAAGGAGAGCTCCTTTAGGTGTGGCCTTCATATCTACATCCGAGCCAGAATCTCTGGCCTTCTCCAGCCTCTCCAGGATGGCATTGGCGCCGTTCACATAGGCAGCATGATGCTTATCATGATGCAGTACCAGTTGGGCCTCAGTGATATGAGGCTCCAGAGCATTGCCGGCATAGGGCAGCGCGGGCAGGACGTACTTCTTCTTCTCAACCATTTATATCACCATCAATTATCTCGATCTCATTAATTCTTATCAATTACTTACAACTCACAGTTTTTTGTGGCAGAACCACCAGTCTTCGCAGACCATGTCGCCGCCGGTCTTTCTGCTGGCTGCAGCCTTCTCGTCCGCTGGCGGGGGAATGATTACCTGGTCGCCGAGGAAATCGTTGTTGGGCCAGTTTGCAGGAGTTGCTACCTTGTTCTTGTCCACGACCTGCAGCGCCTCAAGAGCCCTGATAATCTCGCCCATGTTCCTTCCTATCTCCTGGGGATAGAAGAGGATCAGGCGAATTGTGGCCTCGGGATCGATGATGAAGACCGCTCTGACGGTATTAGCGCCCTTGCCAGGATGAATCATCCCCAGCCTCATGGCAACTTTTCCCAGGTCGTCAGCGATTATGGGGAAGGTGATCTCCACCTTCAGGTTCTCTTTGATCCACTGGGTCCACTTCATATGAGCGAAAACCTGGTCCACCGACAGGCCGATCAGCTCGCAGTTCAGCTTATCAAAGTCAGCCCTCATCTTCTGAAAAGCGACAAACTCGGTGGTGCATACAGGGGTGAAGTCCCCAGGATGGCTGAAAAGGACAAACCACTTTCCGGAATATGCATCAGGCATCTTAATCATGCCATGAGTGGTCTTGACCTCCATGGATGGGAACTTGTCTCCGATCAACGGGAAGCCACCCTTTTCACCCATATGATGTCCCATATGGTGACCCATATGATGGCCCGAATGATGCTCCATGTGATAAAGGTCGCTATGCTCAAATCCCTTTGAGGGGCCCATTTTATCCGAAACGCACATAGTTTTATCTCCTCTTTATCATATCTTTATCACTTATATTTGATTCTCATGAGTTATCTTTTTAATCCTCTTCCATCTGGCAGAACTTGCAGCTATGATGCCATTTGGGCTCCACCTGAGCTTGGACCGGGATCTCGCCGGCATAGTGCCCTTGACTCATATTCTGGATGAATTCGTGCACTTTCTCATTAGATAGACCGCGTGGTTTGATCCTGCCCACCTCGCGACCGGTGACTCCATGATGTCCCCCCGTGCTGTCGATGGTCACCACCGCGTACTCAGGCGCCTCCTCAGAGTCGCCGTCGCTGAGGTAGAGCAGCTTCCCGTAAAAGAAGCTGTAGCAAACGGGCCAGATGTGGTTAGTCATTGCCTCCACCAGCTCCTCTTCGCTTCCTAGCTCCTGAAAGGAAAATATTCGATCGGTATGAATCATATTTATCACCAGGGTATTATTTGTCTGTTAGTGCTATTCGCCTTAGGGATAGGTTTATTTAAGAGTGATTATTAGATAATAATTACTATGATCAGTGCCGACAGCCTGGATTCAACCATCATAAAGACATTTCGCAATAGCGGCTATAGAGCCACTCCCCAGAGGATTGCCATCAGCAGATACATACTGCGTAATCATGAGCATCCTACAGCGCAAAGGACATATCAGGAGGTCAAAAAGACCCATCCCACAGTAAGCCTGGCCACCATCTACACCACAATTAAAATCTTAAAAGAGACCGGCCTGATCTGTGAGCTGAATCTGTCTCAATCGCAAACCAGATACGACCCCAACGTGGAGCCCCATGCGCACCTGGTCTGCCTGCAGTGCGGCAGCATCACCGATTGGATGGACCCGATAATGCCAAAATTGGTGAATCAGGTCTCTCGCAATGCCAACTTCACGGTCATCGGATCGAGCTTCGACCTGGAGGGGATCTGCATGAGCTGCGACCGGAGGATAAAGGACTCCTTAAAAAGCGCTACTCCCCTGGCTGAATCAATACCTGCGGAGTGACGGATGCCCGGAAAAGATCACCGCCAGGCGGCAGTAGTTGCTGCTTAGCCTGGCCACTTCCCTTTCTTTCTGATCCTTCTAATCCTTTCGAATCTTCTGATCCTATTATTTTTCATCAACCGATCCGGTCCCCTAATCTACATTGACCGGAGGCGGGCGATCCTCTCCTCTGTGCTGGGATGGGTGGAGAAGAGCGATGCCATTGCCTTTCCTTTGAGGGGGTTGACGATGAACATATGGGCAGTGGATGGATTTACGTCCGAGCGCACCGCCCGGTTGCCCGACTCCAGCTTGGCCAGGGCACTGGCCAGGGAAAGGGGATTGCCGCTTATCTTCGCTCCCCCGGCATCGGCCTCAAACTCTCTGCCCCGGGATATCGCCAGCTGGACAATGCTGGCAGCAATGGGGGCCAGGATAGCCATGGCTAAGATTCCCACCGGGTTGGCGCCATCATCGTCCCCTCCCCCAAAGATCAGTGACCACTGGGCCATACTGGCCATGAATGTGATCACTCCAGCAATGGTGGCTGCAATGGTGCTGATCAGGGTATCCCGATTCCTAACGTGAGCCAGCTCATGAGAGATCACTCCTGCCAGCTCATCTTTGCTGAGAATCCTGGTGATGCCGGTGGTCACAGCGACAGCGGCGTGCTTGGGATCCCTGCCCGTGGCAAAGGCATTGGGCATGGGATCCTCGACCACATAAAGCCTGGGCATGGGTAGGCCGGCGTTAGCGGCCAGGTTCTGAACCATGCCAAAGAGCTCCGGTGACTCCGCACTATTCAGCTCGCGGGCCTTGTACATCTTCAAGACCAATTTATCGCTGTACCAGTAAGATCCAAAGTTCATTAAAACGGAGAAGATCAGGGCTATGAGCATGCCGCTCCTTCCCCCCAAAAAGCCGCCGATCAGCAGCAAAATTCCTGTCAGACCGGCCAGCAATAGGGTCGTTCTGATCATATTGGCCATAGGTATTGGTTTGTCTTGATGGTTATTTATCTTTTGCTCTTGATCGGATAAGTATATTGACAGGTAATTTGATAATGATTGACAGCTAATTTGATCGTGAGTGCAGAAGCTCTGAGAGCAAATAGAATTGCCCGATAGAGCACATGCATGAGCCCAAGAGATCACATACGGGCACCTAATCGAGCACAAGAGAAGACCAGATTTGAGGTGAAAGATGTTTGCACCGGTGGGCACAGAGGAGATCATACCGCGCCGAAGTTTTCCTGCGGTTACGGCAGCATTAGTGGCAATCAACATCATTTTTTTTCTCTATGAGATCTTCATTCTGATCTCAGACGGATCGCAGGGAGTGAATTCCTTCTTCAATACCTTCGGCCTGGTGCCTGCCGATGTCATGACTGGCCAGGGCGGCATGCTTCATCCTTATTCTACCTTTTTCACCTCCATGTTCGTCCATGCGGGCATATTGCACATCCTCTCCAATATGGTCTTTCTTGCCGTATTTGGGGACAATGTGGAGGACCTGATGGGTCCCGTCCCCTATCTGATCTTCTATCTGCTCTGCGGCCTTGCGGCAGCAGCCGCCCAGATCGCCGCCGACCCGGCCTCAACCATCCCCAATGTGGGGGCCAGCGGGGCAATATCCGGGGTCCTGGCCGGATACCTGCTCCTCCTGCCTCAGGGCGTTGTGCGCCTGTTTATATTCTTCGGATTTTTCTATCGCATCACCAAGGTTCCAGCGCTGCTTTTCATCCTGGTCTGGTTTGTCATCCAGCTATTCAGCGGAGTGGCCTCTTTGGGAGTGGTAGCAGAAGGGGGCGGGGTGGCCTACTGGGCTCACATTGGAGGGTTCGTGGCAGGAATTCTGCTCACCTTTATCTATAAGACATTCATGAGACGGCATCTATTCCCGATGCACTGATGGAGGGAAATGAATTTGAGCCTCCAAAATCTTTTTCTATAGATATGGGAAATGATATCCTCGGAGGAAGGATCATCAAAGAGAGCTTTATCTTTATCCTGATTGCTGTCGGCATCCTGATTCATCTGTCGCTAATTCAATCGGGCCTTTGCGCAGCCGCTTTGAGTGAGAATGACAGCATCAACTGCTACAATAAGGGCATTGACCTGGCCGAGCAGGGCCGGTACGACGAGGCTATAGCGGAGTTCGACCGCTACATCCAGGATTATCCTGATTATGCCCGGGCCTGGTACAATAAAGGGGTTGCTTTAACCCAGCAGGGCAGGTATGATGAGGCCCTGGTCGCCTTTGAGCGGGTGGTTGAGATCGAGCCGCAAAATTCGGAAGCCTGGTACAACCGGGGTGTGGTCCTGTACAACCTGGGAAGGTACGATGAGGCATTGGAGGCATCCAATAGATCCACCGAGCTGAATGGAGAGGATGCCAGGGCCTGGATCAATAAGGGCAATGTGCTCGTTCAACTGAAAAGGTATGAGCAGGCGGTGGCCGCATATGACCGGGCCATCGAGATCGATCCCCAGTCTGCCCTGGCCTGGTGCAACCGGTGCAATGCACTGATCAACCTGGCGGAGTACGACCTGGCAATATTGGCAGCGGAGAGGGCTATCCAGATCGATCCGGATATGGCGGAGGCCAAAAGCTGTCGGGAGGAGGCCGGGAAGGGACTGGGCCGTCTTGCCGGGGCTGATTCCCCTCTGGACAGGGTCTGAGGAATTGGGATATCAGGCTGTTGAAACTGACGGGTCATCTAAAGAGAGGATGTTCTCACTTTAGGGCGATCTCCGCCAATCTCTTTCCCGTCTCCCTGCACTTTGCCAGGACCTCAGATGATGGTGCGCCCTGGGCAGAGACGCCAAATGCGGATTTGCTCAGTTTGAATGAGCCGCAGAGGCGGTCGAGGACATCAAGGGCGATATCGCCTCCCCCGCCGCCGGTGGCAAATGCAGCATAAGGCTTTCCCACTACCATTCCCCGAGACGGATAATAAGTCCGGTCGAAGAAATCCTTAAGCGCTCCTGCGATGTAGCTGAAGTAATCAGCGGACCCGAAAGCTACTGCATCGCAGCCCAGAAGGTCATCCAAAGAGGCATCGAATGCCTTCTTGACCACGACATCGATCCCTGAGACGCTCTTTGCACCCTCCTCGAAAGCCTTTGCCATCTTCTCAGTGTTTCCTGATATGGTGTGATATACTATCAAAACCGTCGCCATCTCTCAACTCACTTCCCGTCTATATTGTCCTGGTGCCAATCCAGCGGATTTAACAATTCATCTCTCTCTATCTTCATTTCACACTTTCGGTTCATCCTCTAAGATAGATTTAAATATCTACAGACCCTATTTATACTCATGAATCGTGATGATTTTCTTTCCATTGATGCCATCCGATTTGGCTGGAATGGCCTATGGAAAAATCTTCGGTTCTTCGTTATTCTAATGGTTATAGTGGCATTGCTATACAATCTTCCGGCTTTATTTGCCGCTTATGTCCTCCATTTGGAGGAGCCGAATGGCACGATTTCTTCTCCGGACGCACCAAAGCGCCTTCTGATGGCGGTCGTCTCCCTGATAATCTACCTCACCCTGGAAGTGGGATTGCTCAGAATCGCTTTGAGCTTCAGAGATAATGGAAAGGCAGAGCTCAGTGATCTATTCCGGGAATATCCCAAGCTGATCAGTTATCCGTGGCCAGCATTCTCTTTGGTCTGATGGTAATCCTCCCGTTATCGTTAATTCCTTTCAGCTGGACACTCCCGGAAGCAGGAGACTATGGGACAGCGGGAACGATTATTTCCATCATTCTGTCCTTAATCATCCTGGTGGCTATAGTATACCTTTTTTTGAAGTATCAGTTCTATGGCTACGTAATAGTGGACAGAGGCTCGGGGCCCCTTGAGGCTCTTAAGGAGAGCGGCAGGCTGACGGAAGGCATGTTGAAGAACCTGTTCATCTTCTGGCTGGAGATGGGTTTAGGCATTGCTATTGCTCTTGCAACAGTTAGCATCTTTATAGAGCTTCCTGTCTATGCAATTCTGAGAATTATCTCCGAGGATCTCGCTCCCCTGGCAGGAGACATCGTCTCCTCCGCCATTCAATTGTTTATAATGGTGCCCATAACCAAGCTGGCCACGTCGGATATCTATCGAACGCTGGAGAGGCGGTCAGGAAGACGGGCTCCGCCCACTGCCAGCGGGTGAAATGGGATTGCGGCCATCATAGCTGTGCAGCTATCACAATTTCGCGCTTTCATCCGGGACTTGCGCCTCTCTTTTCATAGAGTTCAAACGTTCGGGACTGTACAGTTGGTCAACTGACAGAAAAAGGTAAATAACTTCCCTGCCATAATTATAGCTATGTCACATAATGTTTTTGATCCTATTGATCCAATACGTTTTGGATGGAACACTCTGAAAAGCAACCTTAAATTCTTTTTCGTCCTAATGGTCATAGTGGCAGTTCTATACAATCTTCCCAGCCTGATATGGACGCTTATCCTTTCCCAAGCGAATGCGTCCGATTCGTCTATCGTTATCGCCATTTTTGCCCTCATTGCGGTCGCCTCGGGAATAATTTATCTGTTGATGGAGCTTGGGCTGCTGGATATTTCTCTGAGCTTTCGTGATGGACTGTTGCCCCCAATCCAGGATCTATTTCGGCAGTATCCTCTATTGTTGAAGTACCTTGCCGCCTATATCATCTACAGCTTGATGGTTTTCATTGGCTTTATGCTCTTGATAGTTCCCGGCATCTATCTTGCTCTGAAGTATCAGTTCTATGGCTATCTGATTGTTGACAAAAGACTGGGTCCGATAGAAGCTTTAAAGGAGAGCAGTCGGATGACCTCCGGCGCGATTATGAACCTGTTCGTCTTCTGGCTGTCTCTATATACTGGCATAGCTATCATTATGATCATTTTAATGATCTTCATCATGATCCCCCTGGGCTTGATGGCGGAGGCCTCATCTCCAGATATGGTGCTGATCCTCTCTACCATATTCAGCTTTATCATATCCATCCTCGCTGTTCTGGTCATATTGCCCATCACCAAGCTGGCTACGGCCGATATCTATAGATTTCTGGAGGCGAGACTTGCGGCTTCCTCTGAACCTCCTGCTCCTTTGGAGGAAATTTGAGGCCCCGGGCCAGAGAAAAAATGCGCTTTGAATCGCGGCAAAGCGGCTCGGACAAAGCTTTTCCGTATGCGATTTCGGCCCGGTGGGTGAGATTCTCCCGGACAGCAAAATTGCGACTGAGAGCGTCCGATGCAGCCAGCTATGGCTCATATCTATAGCTCATATATTTTGAAGCCCTGAAGATCCATGAACGAAATTGGATGGCAGAAGACCGAGCCTCTATGTCGCTGAATTGGATTTATTTTCTATTAATTATCCGATAGTTTGATTTGTCTGCAGTCTCTAATGGTCAACCGCAGGCTGGAGACAGGTGGCTTCATCCCCATTCCTGTTCCCAACTCCAGAGAGACTCCTTTGAGCTCGGCCCGTCTACTGCAGGCTTTTGGCGATGCCTTCCGCAAGGCAGGACGAAAGCATAAAGCCCAGGGAAAAGGCAATTACGAGAATTACTTAATATTA
The DNA here is from genome assembly GCA_963813075.1 of Methanotrichaceae archaeon. GTDB lineage: Archaea > Halobacteriota > Methanosarcinia > Methanotrichales > Methanotrichaceae > Methanothrix. The sequence goes on along the minus strand of CAWEXU010000004.1, from coordinate 330,937 downwards.
AAAATTAGAAAGATATTTATAGTGAGAGGGTGTAGTGCGGAAGGGGATGAGGATCATGGATTTAAAACAGATAAATCCAATTAACTTTAAAATAAGAAACTGCGATATTATAATGCCAAAGACTGGGAAGGTCTTATTAAAGCTGAAAAGCGGAATGTCTTTCCATGGAAGTATCTGGCTTCATCATCCTGAATATAAACATATTTTAAATGTATCAAGATCTAACATCGGCCAGACATATGATATTGGAGACTTCGCCGCCCACACACGATTAGTCTTTGCACTAATTACGCTTGAAGGAAGCAACCATCATGCAGATAGCGTGATTAGCCATGACGACTGCGATCGTATCAAGAAACGGCAGCTTGATGCCAATAAATGGGAGGTTAGGTGGGAAAGCGGGCTGGTGCCAAAAGAACAGGAGTTCAGCGATACAGCGTTGGATATTGAAGTTGTGGATGCACTGCGCACTCCAACCAATAAGACCGGCGAGCAGAGACAAGATGCGCTAAAGATCTTTGATGCGCCAACTGGTAGCATGCATTCGATGGCACGGAATGGACAAGCTCCCATGAAAACGCTCGATCTCAATACATCCGCGTCGCTATCATCCAGTGTCAGCGGCAACACATCCGACGCTTATGTTGCCATCTTATCCTGGAACTGTTTGAGCTATTCCAAAAAAACGATAATTTTAGCCTGCACAAATGGCAGCAACGACCTGAAATATCGGATAAGGGGATATGCTAGGTCTGGTTCAAGCTACTATAGCGAACTTTGGGTAGAGACAGTACTTGCACACGGAGATACTCAGCCCTTTATTATCGAGGGCTTCTACAATGTAGTAAAAGTGGAAGCAAAATCTGCCACCGCAGGCAAGGCTTCAAGCTTTGTCTTAGATTATTGCGGATTATAGTTGACAATGGGACGGCCATAATGGAGGCTGTTCAATCCTCAGCAGATTCAATATAAAATTACTTGAGTAGGATCACGACCAGTGAAATATTTTTCTCAAAATTTTTATTTGATTTAATTTCTGAATAATTCTATCCTTTTGCCCAAATGAATCTCATCAAGCATTTTTAATTTTGATCTTCTAAGCCGGTAAGCTTTTAATCACAAAAAAGGAGACGATAAGATAAACGGGGTGCATTACAAAAAGGAATATGATTTGCGGCTTAAAATCGATCAAATGTAGCAAATATAGTCAGGAACCCAAAGACAGATACTTATTCGCCATATTATGACGCCAATGCATGTGGATTATTAGTTTCAACCATTAGGTGCTGCACTATAGTCACAAGTCAAGCATGCAAGAGGTTGGTTTTTTCTGAAAGGCACTTTTCACTCGGCAAGAGATAAAGAATGCAGGTTTGATTTAAACGCCAGGAGAATCCATCTCGATATCGGCGTTTTAATTCTATTGATTCTCGCGATGTTGGTAAATTGCACGAATTCGGAAGGCACCATCATCGCTACCTCAGCACCCGGTCCCTTGGTGAACCAAAGTGTGGTCGAGCCAACGGTAGACTGGAATTCTTCTCCTCAGTATTCACTCGACAATTCAGATTATCTATTGGAGGGCAACTTCAATGTCACTGCAAATGCAACGCTTGGAAAATGGAAGACTCATGTGGATTATCATCCCACCTCCTGGAACCCTGGCACTAGAGTCAGAGCCAATATTACACTAACTTTCCAGAAAAATATGGTAAGCGGTCTTAAGAAAAAATATCCAGATATTGATAAATTTTGCATTTTAATAACTGGAGAACGGGACTTTGACTCGAAGGGATACCAGCATGCACCACGGGATTATGTAGTATTGACATCGCTTACACCCACAGGACTTCCAATAGAAGGTGGTGGGATGACCCTTCTATCTCGTTTTACAGGTAGTACTCAAAGAACTCCTTTGGATATCATGCTTGAAACACCGATCTCAGCCTTTGATAATGAAGACAATACATCTGAGTGGCATAATGGGACGATCTCTTGTGCTTTCGATTTACCTAAAGACCTGCCACCAGGAATATACAGACTGATGTTGGACTTCTGTCTTAAGTCGGAACGAAGCGCGTACACATATTTGGGCTTTAAATCTTGCCAAAACTGGGATAACTTAAATGGAGATGGCTTAGGATCGCGATCCTGGAATCAAAACACCTCATGTCTGTATTCTCCGCCAATAACCTCAAGCGGGCCAGATGTTAACGGAAAAATGATAAATGGCTCACAGATCCAGCGAGGATGCTATTTGGTATTGTTCTGGGATTTCAACTCCTATGGCTATCAATGTTACTGGGATCCCCAAGGCAACTCATGGATGGGCGCAATGCGCCATGCAGGAGTAGTGTATCCCGAGGACACACCGATCATAGCTCATGGAAAGAAGCTCTCCATTGAGGATAGGCTTGTAGACCACGGAGAAAGGCACTTAGAGGGTTTCAAGGCAAGGAATGGCACCTATGAACCAGATCGTATGAAATTCCCTTATAATTCCGGTGACGCTTTGCTGATAGCCAGTGAACAGCAGGGCACAAATAAAACTGAGCCTGTCTTGACCTACGAAGAGATAGTCAAGAACGTCTCTCATGATCTAGCTCTGCATTCTATTGGCCGGTCAAACCTCAGAATAAAAACGAGCAACGGACTTTCTCTTGAGATGTTTCTCGAGTATCTCTCCGAAATGGCCTATTTCTACTCATCAGCTCCACCACCCGGGTTTATGTCCAGGTTTATTGTTGGTCAATGCGATGTTTTTTCTCCCTACTCACCAACAGACTCAAATAGTTTTGGATGTATATATGGGATATCAAATAACGGAGGTTTGCCAATGGGAGTATTAGCTGTTCAATACGATATGCCAAAACCAACTATAGGGGCGTTTTCTGCCATAATATATATGGCTGGCAACTTGGTGATTGCTGAGGATGCAGAAGGTAATACAATATCAAATGGTACTGCTGGCACGGACGACTTTGCCGTAATCAATCGCGCGCTTGCCCTCGGTGGTACAGTTCGACTAAATGCAGGAACATATCGAGGCAATTCCAATATCACCATTGGAGCAAATACAAATCTGATAGGTGACAACCGAAATACTACAACCATCAATTTCATAACAGCAAACCATCATATCTCAATGTCTGGAGACTATGCACAACTCAGAGATTTGAGTTTTACCGGAAAGGGTATGGTTTGGATAACAGCGAATTTCACCCGCTGCGAAAATGTTACAGGACATACAATAAGACATGGTTTGTATGTCCCAAACGACTATGCAGATGAGGCCGTCTTTACTGTCTTTTGTGCACAGAACACGACTTTGCAGGGGCACGAGTTCATTAATTGCATAGCTAAAAACACCAGCTTAAGTGGATTTGGCAATGATCGGGATTGGATGGCAGCAGAAAGCAATGAAATTATAACAAATCAAGTTTATATTAATTGTAAAGCAATTGATTGTGGCAGATATGCCCAGAATCGCAATCCTTCGTGGGCAACAGGGTTTTGTCTAGTCGAAGGTCAAACACTAGTTAGTAATATAACGCTCATAGGTTGTCATGCGGAAGGTTGTTGGGAATCTGGTTTCCATGCAGAAACCGCGCCCGAGAAAGCAAATATAAAGTTTGTGGCGTGTACTTCCAATAACAACGGCCAAAGTACTGCACCCGTCTATGGATCTGGGTTCTTTGTCGGAGATGGTTGTGAACTGGTGGGGTGCCATGCGTCTGGTAATAAAAAGTTTGGATTTTGGGCATACGGGTCATTAACAGGAGAACTGATATCCATTGACGCGGTAACAGAAAATAACATTGGCGGGAATTACATTTATAACGCAAAAAATGTTAAAGTTCGTTTGTTCTCGCGCAATGATAGCCATCTCCAGTTCGGCGGAAACATATCTAATATGGACTTGAAAGCAACAATTGAAGAAGCCACCAGCGAAGCTCTCAGCAGGTATTTCGACGCAACCACGGACATGGTTTTTGATTCCAAGATAGACATTACCGACATTAACTCCGCATGTGCCAATGGTTATTGCGTCAATGTGGAAAAATATAAAGACTGTGACGTAAAAATCAAACTGGTCCGTGCCAGTGCAACCGGCCCGCAGTACTACGTCCAGGTGAAAGATATTGCAAGAACTAACATCATCTTGGATGCTTATGTACCGGATGCGATTGATGGGACTATGTTATTAGTCGGAGGATCTAATAGCGCATCCGTTATAAGTGGGTGTATCAATGGATGTTTAATCGGTGTCGAATCTTGGCAGTCAGCAGGTCTAAGCGGCGACATACTATTTAAAAATTTGATAATTAGAAACTGTGATTATGGATTCATTGCCCGAAATAATGCTGCAATCGTGGCTGGATCTATAATTATTGATAAAAAGAGTCTGGTTTTCGACAGCGTTGGCACAAAGATAACGGATGCAGGCCATAAGATTGCGTACTATTCTAATTCGGGATCGTTCAATGGCACCGGCTCCGATCAGGTCATAGCGCACCATCTGGCGGAAGCTCCGACCAAGGTATCTGTGGTGCCACGCTCAACTGGTGTTACTGTCATCAACGTATGGGCCGATGCTACTAATATCCATGTGACTGCGACAAGCGGCAAGGCTTGCATGTGGTCCGCTGAAGTGTGAACTAGTGTCGCGTCCTATTAAAGCGTCGTAAATCATAAGATATATTAGTTTCTTTTCACCTTACTGCCCACCCCTTGGAATACTTGGAGAGAGAAGGCTTTCCTTCTTTGGGGGTCAAAATTGAGTCGGCGAAAACACGGATAAAGGGCCACTGCAAATTTACAGCAATTAGGGCACGCTACCGTACTTTTATTCTTGAACTTGAAATATCTCACTACCAGAATTATCATAAATTTTATCGGCTTTATAAAATAATGTCTGATAATTTATCTCTTGTGATATTCCTCCATTCCGTAAAAATTTGTTCTTTAAAACATTTGTATATCTTAAATATATATATCCATTTCGAACTGAAGTACCTTCGAAAATTTCTCTATTATACGTCGTTTCCAATCCCAGAGCTACAAGCCTGAAATTATCGTCCACAAAAATTAGATCTCCTTTATTGATTGTGTTTTTTAGCCATAAACCCGAGTTAATTTCCTGATCATGTACATATAAATCATCATACAATTTCCCCTCAGAGCTTAATGTTATCTGGTAATGAACATTAAATATTTCATGAATTGCACCAGTAATACTTAAAAAATATATTATTAATAATATAAATATGACTAAACGATCTGCAGAAATAATTTTAAAAATTTTTGAATTTATGTTTCGATTTAATCGAATATGAGAATTAAGAAAAGAGCCAACAACCACCCCCCCTATTATAAAAAATGGAGATAGGAAAACGAGAAACGCTGAATATGCCCTCTCTATGCCGTATCCAGTTGATAATATCGGAACTACAATCATTAACAAACAAAGGGTTGCGCTGAATATCCCAAATAGCAAATAATCAAAGTCTAAAATTTCGAAATGCGCTTTAAATTCGCCATTATTTGATCCGATATTCAATCTAGAAAGAGAGTTTCGCATATATTTATATATTGAAAATATAAGTCCAACCGCGATGAGTATAAAAGTAGACCACGTAGATGCAAATTGAATAATAAAGGGATAACCTCTTGTAAATCCTTCTCCTAAAAGTGCCTGAGCTGGTCTCCCACGATTTTCAAATATGAGTAATCTGGCTAAAGAAGTGATTGTGTCATATATGAATACCACACCTGAGTTAAAAGGATGTTCGTTAATTTGAGAATACCAAACAAAAATTATTACAAAAAGTAAAAAAGACTTTTTAGGACTTATTTTTATTTTTGAATTTATACCAATCATTTTAGGGATAAATTTTATAACCGATGAAAAGACTACTGAATAGAATAATAAAATATATGCTGTTGTATAATGAGAAAATATACACGCTATAGACAAGTTAAGAAAAATAAATCCCCTTTTAGGCAGATCAATTTCTCTGGAAAAAAGTGTCATGAAGATCAAGGCAAAGAACAAGACAGCAAGATTTGTTCTAGCATTATATTCAGTCCAAAGGAAAGCTGGCTGGAACATAAAGAAACAAGAAGCAAGAAATGCGTATGAATTAGGCATGTATTTTTTAGAAAGAGAATATATGATTAGTGGTGATACCATATAGAGCAAAGAGTAAAGAATCTTAAACAAATAGAATGTAGAGATACCTAGAATATGATAATATATCGTGGGTAGAATCGAAATACTCAAACAAGCACTTAACGAAGTATTGCCTAAAACTTGCCATCTCATATTTTCCAAAGTTTGAGAAAAGATATTGAACTCAAAATTTACATCATTACCTATAATATAATTTGATCTTAGCGATAATAATAATAATAATGATATGCTGATTGAGCTAATGGTGAATATGTAAGCATTATTAAAATGTTCTCTGAAAAGTATACTAACCAAGATAGTATCTAGACTAATTAAAAATAATAGCATTAAAATTATATAATTTTGGTTTTCATAATTAATTAGATAGAGACCATATATGCTTAGAAGTGGGAATAGAGACGAAAGAATGAGACATACCATTTCGATTTTCTTTAAGTAAAAATCGGATGATATAGTGAAAGCAATTTTTTCGCCCCTAATATAATATACTATTAAAAAAATAAAATAAGTTAGATTTAAAAAAATCAATATATATTTTTTAGATAAAGGTCTATCAAAATTCATCATAAAAAAAAATGTATTCAATAATAAAAAGGATAGCATTATAAAGGAAATGCTTAGCCCCCACGAAAGAAGAATCCTATCTAATAAAGATATTTTCTTAACCTGTAGAATTAGGCAAATAAGGGTTCCAGGAAAAATAGTTAAAAATAAAAAGCCAAAAATTTGCCTCACGTAAAAGATATTCCATACTATGAAAAAATCCGTAAATAATATAAATATAATAAAAAAAACTGCTAACTTCTTTTCACTAATTTCAAATCTCATCTTATTTCCTTGCGCCACTAATAACTATTAAATCATTGGTACGTATTTAAGATTGACGGAAAATAATTTACTCAAGAGTCTTTGATATTGTTAAGTTTTTGCGTGGTTCTATAGAATAGTACCATGCAAGATATACTTCATATAAAATAATTTTTAACCGTACCATATTCTCATCCGATGTCTTCCTCCCAGTTTCATAGTCTTTCTTCTAAACGAGCTTGCCCCCTAAGTCCTTTGATTCATATCAAACTGCGTGCGGCCACCCAACCCTAAAGGATGGAGTATGCTTCGGGCCGCATGCCCTCACGCCAGGTTTTATGGAATCCAGAAATTGTCCAGTCTTCTTTGCCCAGATCCCTTGATCCATATGATTGGAACTCAGCTTTCGGTTTCCCACGAGATTCCTAATATGCAGAATTAAGGGCAGAAAGGTTCCTCGCTGTTCTGAGTGGGTATGGGGTAAGGTTTAATAATATCATTTCTTGAATTATTATCTGTGGCTCTATCTCAAGAAGACCTCTTCAAGCTTGCATTGAATCTACAAGATCCGTGGTATATCAAGTCTATAGAATTCAGCGCTGCTAAAAAGCAACTTGATATTCATATTGATTTTATCCCAGGAAGCAGATTCGAATGCTCGAATTGCAAAACTCAGGATAATTGTATTCACGATACAAAGGATAAAGTATGGCGGCATCTCAATTTTTTCCAATTTAAGGCATTTATCCATGCCAGAGTGCCACGCACAGTCTGCCAGAAATGTGGTTCGATCAGATTGATTGATGTTCCATGGGCTAGGAAGAGTACCGGTTTTACATTGCTAATGGATGCCTTGATACTGCTTTTTGCCCAGAACATGCCAGTTAATGACGTAGCTGAAATATTAGATGAACATGATACGCGGATCTGGAGGGTTTTGTCGTATTATATTCCTGAAGCTAGATCTAATGAAGATCATTCTCAAGTAAAAATATTGGGCGTAGATGAAACATCATGTGCCAAATTCCATAAATATGTATCTCTATTCGTTGATCTAGAAGATAATAAAGTTCTTTACGTATGCGAGGGCAAGGACGCAAGCGTCATCAGCCCATTCAAAAAAGACCTTGAGGCTCATGATGGAGCATCAGAAAATATTGAGATGTTCTGTTCGGACATGTCTCCTGCATTCATATCAGGTATAACGGAACAATTTCCAGGATCGTCTCTTACTTTTGATAAATTCCATGTTATGAAGATGGTCAATGAAGCAGTAGATCAAGTGCGTCGCGAGGAGCAGCACCAGAATGCAGAATTAAAAAGTACTCGCTATATGTGGCTAAAGAACCCAAGTGACCTTTCTTTGGCTGAAAAAGAAAAGCTGGGATCTCTCAAAGACATGAATTTGATGACATCTAAAGCATACAATTTCAAACTTAGTTTGAAAGACTTTTGGACTTTTAATGATAAGATCCTCGCTGAAGATTTCCTCAAGAAATGGTATTATTGGGCAACACACAGCCAAATAGAACCTATCATTAATGTTGCTAAAACCATTAAGTCACATTGGACTGGCGTAATAAATTATGCAGAAACTAAAATATCCAACGGCGTGCTGGAAGGAATAAATAGCATGGTTCAATCCGCAAAGAGCAGTGCAAGAGGGTTCAGAACAACTAAAAATCTCATATTAATTATATATCTGAGACTTGGAAAATTGCAGTTCAATCTACCCACTTGAAATAGCGAAGAACCGGCAGAAATAAATGCGAGGGTTCACCTAATACCCAACCTAAAGGTCTGGGTATTCGTGACCCACCGCGCTCCCGATGTAATAAATATCGGCCTATTTGTATCGAGTTTCTTCGAAGAAAATCCTCTACTTTTTTCATATCCTTTGAGTCCAACAACTCGTCCGCGATAAGTTGTTTTAATATATGATCAAGAAGAGTCAGCCGATACATTTGGCATATTCCTGCCTTTGGATGCTGTTCGTGATAGTGAACAATCTGGATATGTTTGATTTAGGGAATCTCCATCTTGTCTGTCGCGGCTGCAATCCTTGTGCGAATAGTATCTTTATCGCAGGTATAGAAATAGCCAGAAGCTTTCTCTGGGATTTTGTAAGACATGGTTGACCCTGAAGAGCAAAAAAATGGCGAATATTCCAAAAATTTCTCTTTTTGCATTTTCCTAGAAATCTCATGTTTTTGTCACTTTATTTTGACATTTAGAACAGGAGTACTTGCCAATTTTGACTATTCCAAGCCATCTTTTGGTGTAGAAGTTCCAGCCATTTTGGTCTATTAAAGTACCACATTCTGTGCATTGTGGCGGAGTAGTCAAACAAAATATTCCTTCGAAAGTATGCTCATAGTCATCAGAGTACCTATCGAAAAGAGCAGTCAGTTGTTCGGCGAACGGAAAGTTCATTAGGTTAAATAGTATCTGAGTCATTGGAGGTTCTCATAGGAGATATTGCTTGAAAATAAAATGTTTTTGGGCGGATATATCCAGCCTTCACTTAAATCACTGGAAATCTAGATTGAGCCTGCTCAAGGCAAAATAATAGAGCTTGAAGCCCGACTAGCCCAATATGAGAATGCACATACTCCACAAGTCTAAGACGTGGCCTCAATCTCAAAAAGGATAAGGACAACAAGAAATTTCCTGTCAAAAGAAAGGACATAAAGGCTAATCAGACCTTATGCTACGCGAGATAGTCACGTAGAGGTCAAACCGTGGATCTATGTCCTGATTGCGGAGCAGAGCTTGGCGCCCCTTTCCGAATTGAATCGAAGATTATTGAGGAGATTCCTGAACCTCAATAGCGAGGAGCCAAAAGAGTAAATCCTTTGGACGAAGAGAAATGGAGGTAAGATGCAGGGCAGCCATGAAATTACAGCAAATTCGAGACATACACGTAAGAAATCCTAAATTGTGTTATTGAGAGGCTAGAAATGACGAAAATATTATTTACAAATACAAATTGTTCCTTTAATAAAGGATCTGCAGCACAAGTTATCAGCACTTGCCAAACATTACGTGAATTGATTCCTGATTTAGAAATTACGCTGATGTCTCGGATACCAGAACTCGACTCAAAATTATGCGAAAATTATGATATAAAAGTGGTAGAGAATAGATGGTTTCCCAGGCTAACTGAATGGCAACCATTATATTATATATCTACACACATACTTATAGACACTCTCTTGGCAGGCTTATTTAAAATTGGATTGAATCCAAAGTCCATTAATAACCCGATAATTGAGGAATACATCTCTGCAGATGCTATCATTGATCTTAGTGGCGATTCTTTCAGTGATGGCAAAGGTGGATTTTCCATTGGAATTGATGCATCAATATTGTTGGGATTATCATTTAAAAAACCAATTGTGATATATTCACAATCTATAGGTCCATTTAATTGGGCAGTAACCTCCTTTGCTAAATATTGCCTTGACCATGTTGATCTAGTGATCGTAAGGGAAGAGATAACTGAAAATTATTTAAAAAAAATCGAAATTAAATCTCCAATTTGTCTTACGTCAGACTGTGCTTTTCTATTAGATTCTGCAAATTGTGACAGAATGAATGAAATTCTTTTAGATGAAGGAATTGATGCCGAAAAAAGACCACTTGTGGGAGTATCAGCAAATGCTATGCTTGATGATAGGGATGATATCTATGCAAATACGATGGCTCAGTTTATTGATCATGTAATTGAAAAAACTAATGCACATGTGATTTTTGTCCCACATGTTATAGCAATTAAGGAAGGGGGAAGGAGTGATGACCGTATCATTGGAGAAAAAATTTACAAATTGACGATGAAGAAAGACAATATCGATCTAATTAGAGGTGATTACTCTCCTGTGGAGCTGAAAGGAATCATAGGGCTTTGTGATATTTTTATCGGCGGAAGAATGCATGCAGATATAGCAGCAATCTCAACATGTACTCCAACAATTGCGACCGCGTGGAGTCATAAATACTATGGAATTATGCGGAGCGTAGGTCAAGAAAAATATGTATGTAACTATAAAAGTGCTACATTGGACGAGATGAAATTAGAATTTGATGATTTATGGGAAAATAGGAATAGGATACATGAGGAGCTTAAAATTAGGGTGGAAGAGCAAAAAAGACTGGCGTGGCATAGCGCTGAATTGGTTAAAGATTTGCTAAATCATTAAATAGTCATTATCTTTTTTTTGTCAATTTAGTCATGATATAAGCACATCCTTTTAAGAAATTTCGATATAAATCGATGCCAGCCCAATAATGTCTATTTGAAAAATATAAATTTAATATATAGAACTTAAAGGCACAAATACATCCATATATATCATAGTTAGATATATCTCGACTATATTCAGGGACATCTTTTTTCAATAATTTAAATATTTTTATGCGAGCATCCAATCGTTTTTTTACTTGATATAGTCCCTGCGATTGATAAAGAATTTTTTTGTCAGATTTTTTTATTTTTATTAATTTATTTAACATCATTTTTCCCAAGAGATCGTCAAATTTTAGAGTTCGGGAGATGATCAATGAAGTTCCCTTATCATCATTTTTCATTAATTCCGGCATCCAGGCATCTGCAAATGAGGCATCTGACAATTGACACATCTTATCGTTGCATATAAGACAACGTGATGGATAGAAAAATGAGCTAAATAGACCTCCCCAATAGTCTCTTGAAAAATATGGAATTAAAATTTTATCTCCCAATTTTTTTGTAATCTGCATTTCACCAGGCCATCCATTTCCTCGGTAGTCAATGTTTTGAATCTCTTCATACTTTATTCTATTCATTTTCATCAAATATTCTGTCGCAAGGAAGGTTGGAACGTGGTTACAGACAATTCCTATATGCAAAACAATTTTCTCTTTAAATTTTCTGTTTATTTGCTCCAATTTTCTGATTCCTTGAATATGGCATGGCAAACCGACCACTGCAAACTTATTTCCAATTTTGGAGCACATAATTTCCTTTAATGCAATATTTGCAGGAACTGGGCAGTATTTAGACTTAGATGCTTCAATTATTTCTTCTTTTGTTCGTGCAATAAATGGCTCCGGCTCTAAAGGATTATCTTTTTTCATCCTGGTTACAAGGGCACCATTTATTATTCCTTCTTCCAGAGCGAATACCAGAATTTGAGTGATTAGACCTCCAGAAGATGAATTATACCGAATGATACGATCGGTCGAATGACCGAGATATATGCCAAAATAATTCCCTATTAGACCATCTTCTGGCTCTTTTCCAAATACTTCTAGGTTTAGCTCCTTTAGATTGATTGCGCGTCCTGGGCAAATCGTATAACATAGGCCGCATTTGCTGCATTTATATTCGTCTAATTCTGGAACGTAAATTCCCTTTTTTTTATTTAATGTAAGCTTGATAGCTTCTTTAGGGCATGCTGCAATACAAGTTCCGCATCCTGTACATAGTTCGTTTTTTACAACTTGGATAATCGTATCCTCGTTCATATTCTCAAATCTCAAAATACGCGTATTCATATATATATTGATCGATTGAAGGAAGCCTCTCTGGATTGGCGATGGAAGATACAAATATGACTTATTCGGCGACATTTCCATTAAGATAGCCACTAAAAGTAGTTAGATCGCAATACCTATACTTTCCCAAGTGCTTCCTGCTGACAAGAGGGAGACTCATAGACCACTACTGCTTAGCTTCCAAAATAACATAGCAATATTTTAATACCAGGACCCCAATCTGATATCATGCCATTTGTGAGTGCTCGCCCTGCTTTGCAGTTAACTGAAGAAGATCTTGAGTACGTTAATAGAGCTAGTAAGTCAAGAACGCTACCGGAAAGTGCAGTTGAGCGTGCTAAGATCCTTCTTGAATACTATGAGCGCAAATCAATTTCGCAAATTGCGCGAGACTTAGGCACCAATAGGCCCAAAGTTGAGCGTACGATTGACAAGGCCTTTGCTTATGGAATTTATGCCGCATTGGAAGATCTACCAAGAAGCGGCAGACCGCGAAAAATATCATCAGGCGCAAGAACATGGATTCTGTCTCTTGCTTGCTCAAAACCATTGGACCACGGATATCCATACGAATTATGGACACAACGTTTATTAGCAGAACATATCAGGAATCATTGTTTGGATAATGGTTTTCCAGAATTATCAAAGTTATCTCGTGGCACAGTCTCTAAAATACTTGGCGCGAGCAACGTTAAGCCCCATAAAATTTCGTCATACCTTGCTCCAATCGATCCCGAATTTGAGTCAAAAAGCGTTGTTGTACTACATACCTATAAGCAGGTGGAATTGCTCCAACAGATGTCTAAAGAAAATAAGCCGCTCGATATGGTTATCATTTCATATGATGAGAAGCCGGGAATCCAAGCTATTGAAAATAAATATTTGGATTTAATGCCTGCATTAGGCAAATATGCCACGCTTTCCCGCGATTATGAATATATAAGGCATGGCACAGTATCTCTGCTCGCAGGAATTGATCTTTTGACAGGCACAGTTCATTATAGGATATTCGATAGGCATAGAAGTAAGGAGTTCGTTGAATTCTTAAAATGTGTCGATTCAGCCTATCCAAAAGATATAAAAATAATTATTATTCTCGACAATGTTAGTGTACATACCTCAAAGGAAACTAAGAGCTATCTCAAAACAGTTCCGCAACGCTTTCATTTTGTCTTTACACCAAAACATGCCTCATGGCTAAATATAATCGAGAGCCTATTCAGCAAAATGACTCGAAGCATGCTGAGGGGGATTCGTGTATCATCCAAAAAAGAGTTGAAGGATCGCATGAGTCAATACATAGACGACATGAATGAAACTCCAACAATATTTAAATGGAAGTACAAAATGGATAAAATGGCGGGAGGGATTGTTGTCGATAAGGACGACGGGGTATTGATATGTTAATTAGGAACTGCTACACTACGCTAGCTGATGCAGAGGTCATACCGGAAGACGTCTGCAATTGCAGATGCTTTCAGGCGATGATTCTTCTGAGCTCTGAGGGAAGATAGGATTTGAAGAGCCCGCGCTCAAACCCGCTGAGGCCGAATGACCACGTCATTGCAACGTATACGATGGTAAGGGATACGTTGGCAACTACGAGCATGGCCGGGGTAGAAAGCCGGAAGATGGCTTCAAGGGTTACTGCAGAGATGCCGACGAGAATCGTAGCTGCAACCCCGGAAAGCATCGGCCGGATGAAGGTATGAATATCGACCCCGAGTACCTTCGTCGCATACCAGGGTGTGAAGAATGCATTTTTTGTTGTGAGGATAATGGCACCCGCAGCAGCAACGCCATAGTAGCCCCAGTCGGTCAGGAGCGACAGGGCAACCGCAAGGGCAATATTCAATACCCCCATCACGAGCGTAACAACGCCCGGCACTCGCACTCGATTATACGCCACATTGATCGAGAATAGAGGCAAGACTGCTAGATTTACTGATAAACTTGCAGTCAGGAGAACCACAAGGGGAGCAAGTTTGGTGAACTCTGAACCGACCCATACAGTGAGGAATTGCGGAGCAAAACCGCATACAAGACCGATAGGAAGAGCCATTGCAAACCCCATCAGTTTGACGGCGCTCTTCATCACCTGTATTAAGGATTCGGTCTGTTCATGAGCGTAACAAGAGAGAATCGTAGGCGTCAGGAGGCCTGAAAGCAGCCCTCCGACTGCCCGGAGGAGAAAGCCCCACTGGAGGGCAATCGAATAGTTCCCTGCGGATGTCGCTCCGAAAAGCAGATTGACCGCTATGAGGTCTATCGACAGGAAAAGAAGGGCGCCGATCTGGTTGATTGCAACCCACCATCCCATCCCGCAGATGTCTTTTACCATGGTGCGGCTAAAGGAGCGAATCGAGATGCTGAGATAGGGGCAGACCCGCCGGGCAAGGGTGATCGAGGCCCATGATGCTACAACCGCCCCAGCCAAATATGCACACCCGATGAGGACAAGGTCGGGACCGAAGAGCATGAAGAGGAGGACGATCATCCCAGTCTGGACGAGGAGGTTTATGAGGTTGACGAGGTTCTGGAGGTCAAGACGGTTATAGGCAAATAGCTGGACTGTGAAGCTCCCTGCCCACGAGCAGACCAGGAAGGAGGCACAGACTCCAAGGAAAAGAATGATTGCACCGCTCTCCTGCCCGGCAGGGACGTGAAAGATGGAAGGGATAAAATAGGCGACCACAAGAATGACAGGAACCATCAGGAGGATGACAGCAGTTAGCCCGAAGAGAGCTGTGTTGAAAGTCCTGTTCGCTGCAGCATAGTCCTTCCTTTGGAGGTCAACCGTGAGGAACCTGGAGAGTGTCGTGTTCAGCGATTGGACGACGACAGCCACATATCCGGTCATCGAGGTCGCGAGCGGGATGAGCCCGTAGGCTGCGACTCCAAGGTTCGAAACAAAGTAGGGAATCAAGAGGATGGCTATGACAATGTTCGCTGAAAAATAAATGATAGTAGAAAGAAGATTCCTGGGAAGTTGACCTGCAAAATCCTTTGAAATGCCTGCATCTTTTGACAATATTTCAAGTCCATATTATCTTCTTGCATAAGGTAGTTGTATAGAATTAAAAATTTTGTGTGTGTTTAGCTGGCTGGTCTTGCAGTTCCGAATTTGCCTTCATCCGGGCAACTTTCATCGCACGCAACGACTTCTTTTCGGCAGCATGGACATACGTAATGGGTTATTTTGTATTCAGTGACTATGACCAGCTGGGGTCTGGGAATTTCCTCGATAACCTTAGACTCAAATCGAAACGGAGGGTTAAGCTTTGCTCCGCAATCCGGACATTGATCGGCTGTAACCTCAACTTGACTATCCGGAATAGCTAACGATCTGGTCACACCCTTATGCCCGACCTTTTGGCCAGGCTTTCCCTTATTGTTCTTATCCTTTTTGAGATTGCGGCCACGTCGAAGGCTTGGCGGAGTAATGGCATTCTCATATTTAGCTAATCGACCTTCTAGATCACGGATCCTGGCCTTCAGCATTTCATTCTCATGCCTTAATAGCTCATTTTGCTCTCGAAGTTGCCGGATTATGTCGGATTCGTCCATATTATCGATAAAGCTCAGCAGCAAATGCCTTCAGATCACACCCAAATTTCAACGTTATCAGTTTTCAGCCTTATGTTTTGGATAATAATGGAGCTGTACCCCTTTGTGAACGACATCTAGCGGCAACGTATCGGGATTTATCTTTAACAAGACCACTCGATCGATCTTGATCTTGGGCTTCTTCGTCCTTCGACCACTTTTTGGATGTCTCTGGGGATGGGAGTTTTGGATCAAGTGGTGGAACGTTTGGTGCGATTTTCGGCTTGCCCTTCTCCTTTCAATCGGGCGTTCTCATCTCTTAATTGCTGGACTTCTGCTCGAAGTTGCCAGTTCTCTTGAAGCAATTGTTCTACTACGTTGAGCAGAGTGATTGTGATGGACTTTACAGAATCTTTGTCTTCAAAGTTGATCTTATCCACGTCAAGGGTGACAAGATCCTTTTGTATAATTTCTCCCACATTGAGTAATATATTAACAATCTCTATTTATAATTATATTTCTGGGCAAATAGGCAACTCTATAGAGCATGTTCTTAATTTGATCGATTCAGTATTCTCTCAAATCTTTTTACAGCAGCATCATAGGAATACTCGCTTTCAACGAGTATTCTCGCATTTCGAACTATTATTTCTAGCTCCTTATCGTTTATGTTTAATATGCTTCTAGCAGTTTTTGCAATACAATTTGGAGAATTGGTTTCTAAAATAAACCCAGTTTCATTATGCGTAATTATATCAGATATGACTCCAACAGATGTCGCTAAAACAGGTGTTCCGCATGCCATGGCTTCTAGCATTACATTCGGTAAGCCTTCGGTAAATGAGGGTATTATTAATAATTTTAAATCATTAAAATAATTTCTCAGTTGAGAATGGGGAACCCATCCTGATAATTCGACCTTGCTGCTCAAGTCATGATCAAGAACATAATTTTCAACTTCAGGCATTAAATCGCCGTCTCCACATATTACGACTTTAAGATCAGAGCTATTATCTAATAATGGACATAATGCATTGACAAAATTTAGTATGCCCTTTTCCTCGCTTAAGCGACCAATGTAACCCACCTTTTTGTTTCGCTCCGCAATTTGTTTATCTATTCCAAACTCATTAAATTTTATGAAATGTTCACAAGTAATTATTAATTTTTGCCTGTATCTCCCAAATTCCTGCAAATCAATCAGGTCTTCAGAATAGAGTATTACTCTATTTGCTAGATATAGATTGAATCCAATCAATCTCTTAATTATATAAGCTTTCATATCTTTTTGACTGCGATCTTTGTAATTTTTCATGGAACCGGAGGATACCAGTATCACATCTTTTTTTAGGAATCTAGCAGTAAGCATTGGGATTGATAAAACGGTCTCACCAAGGAAAAAGAACCACACATCTACATCTTTCCTCAATTTGAATATTTGTAGTTGAATCAAAAGAGTAGCATAAATAAATTTTAAATATCTCAAGAGACCATTATTTTTGCATTTCGGGGTGAATAAATGAATATTAATACCATTCCTCAATGGAATGTCACACCCAGCATTTCCAGTTAGAATTATCAGCTCCTCAGAAAATGAAGCCAATATGTCGATAAGATTTGAAACAGGAGTTACCCCTGCAGCCAGAAGGAAAGGAGATGTTATTAGACCCAGATTGCATCTTTTATTTTGAATTTTCTTCATAGCATGTACTTCCGTTTTCTTATCTTTAAATACATAGGGAGTGCGGAGGGTCACGGATTCCCCATCCTTTAGGGTGGGGATGAAGTGAACCCTCGCCCATTCTTTGTGCTCACCAAAATTGATTAAACATCACTTCTTTTAGGATGAGTTTATACTTGGCACCTTAGCCACAGGTGGTGCCACCCACCTATGGCTAGGATGTGATAAGCTTGGAATTGCGCAGCTTCAGCCATGGCTATGGTCAAATCACCTACCACATCGTGTTGGTGCCCAAGTATCGATACAAAATATTCTATGATAGGCGAGTTAAAAAGGATTGCGAGTTGATCCTCAAAGATATTTGCATGGAGCAAGGATATAAAATTCATGCTATAGAAATTGTGGCAGATCATGTTCACTTGTTCTTGGAATTCCACCCAAGCACTTCCCTATCAAAAGTCGTTCAATATTTGAAAGGAGGCAGCTCGAATAGGTTGTTCAAGCTTCATCCTGAATTGAAGAAACGCTATTGGGGTGGAAGCCTATGGTCAAGTGGCAAGTTCTTTCGATCTGTAGGAAATGTGACTGCGGATACAATCAAGCACTATATTGAGGATATCTCAGGGGCAACCGAAAGCAGAGATTCAGTCATGTGGATCTGGGCAGCGAAGACTTGACGATTTCTGGATTCCATAAAACCGGGCGTGAGGGCGTGCGGCCCGAAGCATACCCCATCCTTTAGGGTGGGGTGGCCGCACGCAGTTTGATTTCACGTCAGCGACTTAGGGGATCGAATCAGCCAAAACATTTTCGTACACCTTAATATGTTTTTTTGCTATATTGTCCCATGACAATTCTTTGGATTTATTATATGCATTGATACCCATTGCAGCCCTTAAATCATCATCCATGAGTATTTTTATGATGGCCTTAGCGAGAGCCTCCGGATTTTTTGGCGGCACAAGGTATCCGGTAATGCCATCTTCCAAGCATTCATGAAAAGCCCATACGTTCGATGCTACAATAGGCTTGCCAAAGGAAAAAGCAATACTTATTACTCCACTTTGACCTGTCATTTGAGAATACGGCAATACGACAACAGATGACCGTTGAAACAACGAAGATACATCAGAATCGGACAAAAACCTATTATGAATCTCAAAAATATTACGAGTAGATTCATCAAATCCATTTATAATATCATTGTATACAGAGAAATCACCTTCACCTGCGATGATAACTTTTATATCTGGAATCTCCTTATATATATATGGAGTAGCACGAATCAGATACTCCAATCCTTTATATTTTTTAATGTAACCAAAAAAAATGATGCATCTTTCACTAAATGAACTCAGAAGAGAACTTGCATCATGATTGTATTTATTAAATAAATCGTATGCACCGTGCGGAATTATCTCAATATCTTTTTCGGGAAATATCTTTGTCCTCACCAGTTCATCCTTATCGCATTGAGTGTGGGCAATCATTTTCTTATTGTGGATCAACTTAATTATCCAGCAATCAAACCTGTTAATAAGTTCTATAATAGATCTATCATCCTGATGTATGGTATGTGCTGTAAATATCGTAGGATATTTTCTATCTAGCCTATTTGATAATATAAAAAAAGGGATTGGTGGAACAAGTGGAGTGGTAAAATGAATCAAATCAGGATGGTATTTATCTATTATTCCAATCTTGCCAAAAGAGCAAAGTGATCTCAAATTCTTAACGGCAAGGAGAGTTCTCAGATTGGATACAGAGACATCCAAATCGCCAAATACATTTACTATTTCAATTTTTTCTGAAAAATAGTTTTTCGGAATACTTTTGCTTCCAAAAACCAATACTTCTGCATATTGTGAAACAGCGTTTGCCAGCCCTGCTGTATAGTGGATCATCCCACCCCAGTTGTATGGAACAAAATATGCAACTTTCATTAGTATCACCGAAAATATAGATATATGGCTTATTTATTAAAGTTGTAGCATGTGTTTAGCAGGCTAACATCGCCGTTAGCATTTGCAGGCTGTCTCCATGTTGCTAGCTGCGCCATGATTCTCCCACGAATCGAGGCTATAACGACCGATAATTGAACCACGACCCGACTTTTTCAACACCTTTTTATGTGATTTCTGCTAGAAGGGTCTCGCCCGCATAAACTCTCTCACCGGGCTTGATCTTCAAATCTATCCCTGTAAAAGGTATGACGACATCTACTTGAGATCCTAGTTTAATTCTGCCTATGCGTTCTCCTTGTTTTATCGAATCTCCTTCATTCAAGTAGCTTTCGATTCCTCTAACTAAAAAAGTTGCTATTTGGATAATACCGATAGAGTAGCCATTATTGTGCTTTAGTATTGTTGTTTGGCTCTCATTCATTATTTCAAATTCACCTTTCGTCATGCTTATGAATTTGCCTGGATTGTGTTTTGACATCGTTACAACACCATCTATAGGAGATCGATTAATATGAACGTCAAAGAGCTTCATACCGATACCTATAAGATACCCGTTACTTTCTAAAAAATCGCCACATTTTGTTAACTGGTCTAGTTTAATTATGCTTTTTCCCTTTATCGAAACAGGGACTTCCCCTCTATTTATCTTTTTTATGTAGACAATTTCACCATCTGCGGGAGATAAAATCGCGTTTTTGTTAGTAACTGTATCCCTTTCCGGATCCCTATGAAAATAGATTAAAAACATTAGTATTAATAATATTAACCCAACGTCACGGATAAAAACTGAAAAAAGGAGTGGTATCTTCAAATATCCTAGGGAAATAGGCAACCCGATGGACATTAAGAGTATTACTGTTAATAAAAATACATAAAGAGGATTAAGATGAAATCTATGACATATTTCGGCCAATCCTAATGACCTCTTGACGGTATTCCAAATTCCATTCAATGCTAGAACCTCTGTTTGATCGATATATCCTGCATCATTTAATAAGCTCATTCTACTTAAATCAAATGGTTTGTACGTGTTTAGCTGGCCAGTCTTATGGTTAGCATTTGGAGACAATCCAATCCTCTCTGTCCCCATGTTGCCAGCGCCGTCATGATTAGCTCATGAATAGCAGTTCCCTTGCTATTTCTCAAAGTTCCCAAGATTTTTCTTAGCACAACATGTGGCCGCAAAGCTCTCTCTGCCCTATTATTGGTCGGCTCCACGCCAGGATTGAGAATGAACGTGAACCAGTAGTCAAAGCCATTGCTGATTTTGCCGATGAATTTCTGGACCTTCACTTCCAAGTACTCTCTGTCGATCCAATGCTGTAGCACTTCTCGCGCCGATTGCCAGATATTTATTCTCACTTCTGGCGGAGGATCGCATTCTAGAGACTTGGTCAGCGATTCATATAGCTCTTTGAGTGCTTCATGCAAAGGAACTGCTTCATCAAACTTCTCAGAAAGATCTTTTGATTCTCGAAGCAGATGCGCCCAACATCGCTGCAACCTTTTTGTGAATCTAGTATACGGTTTCCATCCGTCACATACAATTATACCCTTGAACTTCCGCGTCAGGACTTCTATCAGGACATTCGTTCCTCGACTCTTTCGAATGACAAAAAAGGTCTCAAACGGAGTAGTAAACGTCCAGATCCAGTGCTTTTCTCCCTGAACATGAATCCCCGTCTCATCTACGTAAAGAATCGGAGCACCACGAATCCTTTCCAAGATGGCATCGTATTCCGGCCTAACTGCTTCGCCAGCGCGACGAGTCAGATCAAATATCGTGGCAGGGCTTAATAACAGGCCATGCATTCTCTTCAGAGCATCCTGAATCTTTCTGTGAGGCAACCTATCCTCGTATCTCATCAGCGTCGCCTGCGCAATAACGTTATTTCCGAATTTGCCTTCATGTGGGCAATTTGGATCGCATGCAACCACTTCTTTCCGACAACATGGACAAACGTAATGGGCTATTTTGTATTCAGTGACTGTGACAGGCTGTGGTTCGGGAATTTCCTCGATAATCTTAGACTCAAATCGAAAAGGAAGGGCAAGCTTTGCTCCGCAATCCGGACATCGATCGGCTGTAACCTCAACTTGGCTATCCGGGATAGCTGAGGGTCTGGTTACACCCTTATGCCCGGCTTTTTGGCCGGGCTTTCCCTTGTTGTTCTTATCCCTTTTGAGATTGCGGCCACGTCGAAGGCTTGGCGGAGTATGGGCATTCTCATATTTAGCTAATCGGGCTTCTAGCTCACGTATCCTGGCCTTGAGCATTTCATTCTCAAGCCTTAATAGCTCATTTTGCTCTCGAAGTTGCCGGATAATCTCGGATTCGTCCATATTATCAATAAAAGAATATTACCATAATATTACTTAATTTTTCCGGTCTAATTTATTTCTGCTTGGTGGCTAAATTTTAAAAAGTAAGGGGGAGCTAAACACGTACAAATCGTAAATCCCAGGGGTTAATCTCTCGGGCTTGCATATGTTTGGACTCATGGCAAATCTTTCCTGAAAGCAATTGTCTAGGCTTTTCGGTTGATGAAATGACTCACGGGCTAAAGGCCAAAATCGAAGGGCATGAAGGCAAGAGCGACATTCACCCCTGCCGCATGGTTTCATTTAATCCAGATTCCAGCGACCACTTAGCCTCGAAGCCCAAGTGCTCTTTCATCTTGTTGGTATCTGCAAGCGTGTCCTTCACATAATTTTTGATTGGATTTTCCTTATACACCGGCTTCAAGTTCGTCCCCAGCTTTTTGTTCAGCAGATCGGCCACATAGTTGAAGCTATAGGACTTTCCCGTGCCCAGGTTAAACACGCCCGTCCCCTTCTCGGCGGCCATGATCATGGCGGTCGTTACATCTTTAACAAAGATGAAGTCGCGTGTCTGTGTCCCATCGCCAAAGATGACCGGTGCCTTTCCCTCCTGCATGGTCCACAGGAACTGCGAGATCATGTTGGCATAAGATCCCTTGGCCAATTCATGTGGCCCGTAGACCGAGAAGAAGCGCAGCGCTGCATAATCGACGCCATAGAGCTGGTTATACAGCTCTGCTATTCTTTCAATGGCGAGCCGGGCTTCCGTGTAATAATCGGTGACAAGTATGGACGCTGTCTCTTTATGCGGAGTAGGAAGGCCGTTGTAGAGGGAGGAAGAGGAGGCAAATACAACCTTTGCGGTATTGCTCCTTTTGGCCAGCTCCATGATTGCCATCATGTCGTTAATCGCCTCTCCCACTAGAAGAGGATTTGCCTTGTACATGGGTGATGAGGAAGGAATACCCAGGTGAAATATCACATCTGGATTGAGGTTTAGGGTTAGACAGTCATTGCATGATCCTTTAATCACTTTAACATCCTTTTTTACTGAATCAAGATTGTCCATGCTTCCCGTATGGAAATTATCCAGTACAGTTACCTCGTACCTGTCTACAATTGCCTCTACCAGGTTGGAGCCTATGAAGCCTGCTCCGCCCGTCACCAATGCCTTCATCATTTCTTTATACCTCTAATTGGAATTCTGGATATGATAATCAAATTTTTGGGAATGCTCCGCGGACCTGGGATTGCATGCGCTTTTCGCTATGCTGGGCTTGTTATCTGATAACTAAACCCTGGTGGTTTACAGTAATGAAACCAAAGAGTCACAGAGCGCGAAGGAGGACGAACGAACGGAGACGACTATTTGTCCGAGAAGCACTTGCTCAGCTTTTGGGATGCTGGAAAGAGAAATAAGGAAAATATCGCGTCTCTGTGAACTCTGTGCCTCCACATGAAAAACTTAAAAAAACAAGATGCTGCAGTTCAACTGCATCCCTCCTTCAAGTCTTTCTCCACCAAGTATCCTGACTGACTGATGATTTTTATCATCTCGTCGATATCCATCATGCTTATGGCGAAACAGAGTTGGGTATTTCTGGTTTGGTTTTCTTGACATCTGGCTCTTGATAATTCTCGTGATTAATAAGCAAATGATGGAGAATGCACAGCACTTTTCTGGCCAGCGCAACGGCTGCAATATTATTCTTTCCGCACCTTGCCAAGATCCTCTGGAAGAATCTCTTTAACCTTAAATTCATCGGCCCTTCGCCGTTTCATGTGGGTAGATTGAATTCGAGTTTTCCTGTCCTAAGATAAATAGTAATAATAAAATTCGTAACTATTCAGCCATACCCTCTAAATCATGAAGAATTCAGACTGCAATCAAAGTTCTTACAGGAACGAACGGCTTCCCTTCAAAGGCACCTTGAATCGCGTCGATAACTGAAATTGAGTTCTTTTTGACCGTAGAGATATACCCTCTAATGCGGCAAAAAATCCTGGCCTCCTCCCAACTTCTAAAGGTGCCAGATATTTTTTGCTGGACTTTCATCATTCTTATATCCCTCTCCGCCAGATTGTTGTCAAATGGAACCTCAAAGTCATACATGAAGGTCAGAGCTTCTCTCCGATACTTCTGCAGTCTCTCCAACAGATTTAGAGATGGTTTTTTTGATTCTTGCTGGCACCCCAGCAACTAGTGTATTATTCGGCACATCTTTCAGCACAACAGACCCAGCAGCAACAACGCAAAATTTGCCTATGGTTACACCGGGAAGAATTATCGCTCCTGCCCCTATCCATGAGCCTTCCTTTATTAAAACCTCCTTTTCGCAAAATGGATACTCTGAATCTCTTAGAAATTTTCCAGGACCTTGGTGAGCAACAATTATGACTCCAGGTGCGATATTTACATCATTCTCAATTGAGATTCGTTTTGGGGCATATTCATCAATCCAGACATTACCAGATATACTAACGTCCCCCATGATTCTTACCCCCATCATTTTATAAAAAATAACCCGGTGTCTTCCTATCGGAGCAAATCTGGCCAAAAGGTGGAGCACGAATCTCATAAAAACTCCAAATGCGCCCATCAGGCAAATCTTCAATTTTTCAAAACCCCTTAGAGTTTGGCCTTAATTTGGCACAGTCATTTTTCTCTTCGCGTGGCTCAACGGAAAAGAAAGAAACCGGCGAGATAATAATCATCCTAATTCGACCTCTTTCGACTGTCATTGCAGCAATATGACCGCTCATATGAGATATCTGTAGAAAATATAAGTCATAGTACCATAGTGCTAACACATCATTTCTCTACTGGCGCAATCTATAAAATTGTCGACCGACGTAGGCTGCCAATTTGTAGCTCGTATCATAGTCTTTAGAATAGGCATAGTAAAAGACACGTTTTCCACCAAAACTTTCTTTGAACGAATTTAGCGAATCCGTATATAATCCGCCCATATCAAATTTTTTAATCCCCTTTTCTTTTGCATATTTCATAGCCTCCCAGATAATCAGATGGCTTGCATTTCCTTTCAAAGTATTAAGACGTTTATCATTATCGATTATTTTTGAGGCACCTGTGTGCCCGAGCATATGATTCTGGTCTTCGATAAAAATATCACCGCCGAGAACTTCGCCATTGAGCTCTGCGGTAAACAATGTACCAGCCTTCTTTAAAGATGGTTTATGATATGGAATTACATGATATTTCTTTTTCCTTTGGTGAATTCTGTATATTTCATAAAATTCATCGAAATTTTGATTGCATTTAATTACAACGCCAGCCTCCGTGGCTCTTTTAATAGGTCTCCTTGAATCGTTTTTCATATTTTTCCATATGGTATCTAAATCCGATGTTAAATCTATTACGGAGGTAATTTCTTCTTGGCAAGTGAATCCTGAATATTTCTCCTGGGGCCTACATCGTCTAAATATCACGTGGCTATACCCTTCAACATCATATATATGATCGCTAAACCATATTTCTGCAACATTAAATATTAACCTCTTGAACTCAATCTTGATCATATATGGACCACCTTAAACTCTTAATTGTTTTTATATTAAGAGTTACGCAGTTGAATTTCACATTGCTGATCTATCGAAATTAGAAAAGCTAGATAAAAAATTGGGACTTAATTTATTCCCTAAACAGCGGAGTTAAGGTTACAATTTAATGCTCTTCGCTGTTTCATGTGGGTAAATTGAATTCGAGTTTTCCCATCCTAAGATAAATAGTAATAATAAAATTCTTTATTGACCTGAAGCCTCTTGCACTATCCTTTGCTGCTTGAATGAGACTATTAGTTCCTTCCAAGATCTCATTATTGATTTTAGTTTTAATATAATTAGTTATCCCATTCCAGTGCTGCTTTATGGTTTTAGCGCAATCGATTACCGCATTGAGTCCGCTGTGTGTTGCCCAGAAATACCATCATTTGAGATAGCCTTCTGCCGAATGTGGATCTTGATTCCAGAAATCGCGAAGGGCCAGTTTGATGTTATAGGCTCTTAATGTCTTGAGTCTAAGATCTTTGAGAGATCCGAACGTTTCATTTTGCCTGATCGTAAGGTTTTCAGGATTCTTTAGCCAGAGGTATCTTGTCCTTTTTAGCAGAATGTTATGAGATTGCTCTTCTCGCCTAAATTTATCGATTGCCTCATTCATGAGCTTCATCACATGAAACTTGTCAAAGGTTATTGATGCATTGGGAAAACTATTCGCTATTCCAGATATAAATGCAGGCGACATGTCGCAACAAAAATTATCGATATTCTCGCTAGATCCTTTGTGCTGCTCTAAATCGTTCTTGAATGACTCAATGGTTGAGGCATCTTTTCCTTCACATACATTTACTACTTTTGATTTATCAAGGTCTATAAATACAGAAACATACTTATGTCCTTCGCCCTTGACGTTTCATCTACGCCTACTGATTTAATCTCTGAAAAATCTTCATTAGATCTTGCTTCCATAACATAGTGTTCTAGAACCCGCCATATTCGAGTATCATGTTCGTCGATCATCTCAGCAATCACAGTCACAGTCATATGCTGAGCCATCAAGACGATCAGTGAATCCATAAGCAGAGTGAATCCGCTGCCTTTTCTGGCCCAAGGAACCTTAACCTGTTTTACTCCGCAGTCTTTGCATTCCGTGCGAGGAACGCGGCAATGGATGTAGGTTTTAAACTGAAAGAAGTTCAAGTGACGCCAGGTTCTTTCGATAGTATCATGCACGTTGCAGCTCTGGTTTGCCGCATTTTGCGCAAGGAAATTTGCTGCCTGATTTGAAATCTACATGGATATCGAGTTGCTTACCTTCGGCACTAAAATCTATTAACGTGATGTACCAGGGATGTTCGAGATTCAATGCGATTTTAAAGAGGTCTTCATGTGAGATCGACACAGCACATTTTCTAGTAGGAGTTACTATAAAGGTTTACCCTGCTACCCACAGAAAATAGCGAGGAGCCAAGAAATATGTCTTCCCCCTCGGATTTAGCGATTGAAATTACGCTAATACTACAATTATGGAAATGGATTCTCGGGCTTAGTTGAGAGCTCTGATTCCATTGGGAGCTTCAACCTCCCTATTCCATTAAGCTGTCGATCACTTCGGTCCCCGCGGGGACCGGTTGACTCATCAATACAGCCGTCGCAACATTCTGCGTTCTGCCGGTTGCAGAGGACATTGCAGCCTATTCTCTCACCCTAATATCCAATTAGCCCCAAGAATATACAAATGGCAGCATAATTTTTTATAGGTGGCACAATAACTAGCATATCCTCGTATCATCACATCAATTAATACTATGGTTGCTCATCAGTCTTCTTGGCGCACTTTCCTTGATCTGGTTGCCTTTTTTTCGGAGCAACTGCTATATTAAATTAGAGCATCTTATATTTAAAGGCCTATGAAGATGATTGATAAGATACACAGGCCCTGATTCGTCATAGATTTGATATCGATACGCAATAGCTTCCAGGTCATCGCTTAGGCATCTAAACCGGAAACAATGGTAGACTCGGAGGTATCGCAATAGGACTCGTCTCACCAGCTCTAGCATTGCATATTTCTCAATAGCTTCCGCTATGAAAGCTAGCACCTCTTATCATTATTGATGACTTTTCGCCACCAACGTCTTCGATGAGATTGAAGAGGGATCAATTCAGCAACTAGCTGTAGTCGTTTGGCCGAATTTTCATGATGCGGAGCTTGGATTCTCTAATCAGGAACAGGCTAAACTCATTTCTACCAGAGCTTCATTAAATAAATGTCTTATGGAAACTAGCATCTGAACTACGAATACGTAGTTATGTTAACGAATTCGTAAATTGATCTCAGTATATTGATTTCTTAAAATTGCATATACAATATAATATCTAATGTTAATAGCTATAATAGCGCTCTATAGACTACCATATCTAATTGGGATAAGGTATTTCTCTTAAATCAGCTAATCTATACTTAATAAAAATAAAAAAATTAGGAAGGAATGATTCTCAATGCATAAGAACCTTGTCGAAAGATATTTTTAGCGTCTTCATCTCGTCTTAAGATCAGAAGCTGTAGTCTTCCTGGAAGACCATATTCCCGAGGATACACTGGAAGAGATGCAATTTATGTCCAGAGCTCCCCTCTTTCCGTATCTCTAACAAATACTCGAATCCATTGTAAGGATGGAGAATGAATTAAATGGTTAACAAGAAATATAATTTGCGGGCAGGAGTATATAAGTTCAAACATTTGGGACTACACATTTGATGAGTTTGGGCGCCAATGCTATATAGACTGAATAATATCAATACATCATGAAAAGAAAATTTTTGGACGTTTTGTCATGTCCACGTTGTTTAGGAGCACTTAAATTAAATGAAATAAAGTATGATGCAGAGAATATAATAAACGGAACCCTTAATTGCTCAAATTGTCAATTAGATTTTGATATTGAAGACGGAGTTCCTGTTTTTGGCCTGAAACTCATGGATAAAGAAGAGCGTGCAAATGAGATCAATGCAGAAAACAAATGGACCTTTGAAGCTAATGATATTATAGAACATCAACATTTTGCAGAGACTAGCGCCAAACAAGGAACTAAACTTATCGAATACATAGAGTCTTTTGACAATAATTCCTCTCAGCGAAAAAGTGTTCTAGATATTGGATCGGGTTGGGGATGTTTTCAGGCCCGGCAGTTTGCAAATAAGGGATACAGCGTAGCAGCTATTGAGCTATGTCCAGAATTTATTTTTGCATCTGATAACGTAGCAAGAGATTACCATTTTGAGCGGATAATTGCCGATTGCACCGTGCTACCTTTAAAAAACCAGTCATTCGATATAGTATTCTGCAAGGAAACCCTCCATCACATCAATGACCCATCATCCCTAATAGATGAAATGTGGAGAGTTTGCGCTCCAAATGGACTAATTATAATTAAAGAGCCTTGCGTGTCGTCATTGCTAAAATTATTTATTGCAAGGATTAACCGCGCAAAAAAAATAGGAATATCTCATCATTTTCGTACATCTAATGAGTATGTCACTTTAATGAATAACGTAACATATAACCTCAAAATTAAACGCAAGAGCTACGTAGAAATATCTCGCATTTTATCACGTGTTTCAATTTCTGATTTCATTAATAAGATTATGATAAATATCCTAGGATGTGAACTCGAAGCAGTTGGCATTAAAAGTAATAATTATAAGCCTCTTATTAAAGTAAATCGAGAGGTTATTCCGATAAAATTAGACAAAATTAATTTAACTCAAATTAAATTCTACAGAGAGGAATTAATTCCTAAAGTATTAGATTATTTCCAATAGGATTTTAGTATATGGTTTAATGCAAAAATACATGTGTGAAGCCGTATCTATCCTCATAAGTGGTTTGGATATATTTCTTATTCCTTAAGCAAAGGGAAGATGAATAGTATGGAAAAAGTATTGGTAACTGGTGATACTCAATAAGCATAAAATCATTTATGAGAATCCTTGGACGCCTTAACTCTCAAAGGAGATGCTGTGTCCCACATTCCGCACTTCGCATAAATAATCCAAGAAATAGCCGATGATTAAAATGGGAAAGATTATTTAACAGCAGCTACAGCTTCTTTCCTGGAAGGGAAGCAGCATGGAGATGGATGTCCAATCTTGTTCGTCCCTCGGCATGGTTACAAATCAGTTTGGATTGCCTCTCTTCGCTGAAGCTTACTCTGGAAACAAATCTGACAAGAAAAGTTGGTTCTTCGCTATTTCAAGTGGGTAGATTGAACTGCAATTTTCCAAGTCTCAGATATATAATTAATATGAGATTTTTAGTTGTTCTGAACCCTCTTGCACTGCTCTTTGCGGATTGAACCATGCTATTTATTCCTTCCAGCACGCCGTTGGATATTTTAGTTTCTGCATAATTTATTACGCCAGTCCAATGTGACTTAATGGTTTTAGCAACATTAATGATAGGTTCTATTTGGCTGTGTGTTGCCCAATAATACCATTTCTTGAGGAAATCTTCAGCAAGGATCTTATCATTAAAAGTCCAAAAGTCTTTCAAACTAAGTTTGAAATTGTATGCTTTAGATGTCATCAAATTCATGTCTTTAAGAGATCCCAACTTTTCTTTTTCAGCCAAAGAAAGGTCACTTGGGTTCTTTAGCCACATATAGCGAGTACTTTTTAATTCTGCATTCTGGTGCTGCTCCTCGCGACGCACTTGATCTACTGCTTCATTGACCATCTTCATAACATGGAATTTATCAAAAGTAAGAGACGATCCTGGAAATTGTTCCGTTATACCTGATATGAATGCAGGAGACATGTCCGAACAGAACATCTCAATATTTTCTGATGCTCCATCATGAGCCTCAAGGTCTTTTTTGAATGAGCTGATGACGCTTGCGTCCTTGCCCTCGCATACGTAAAGAACTTTATTATCTTCTAGATCAACGAATAGAGATACATATTTATGGAATTTGGCACATGATGTTTCATCTACGCCCAATATTTTTACTTGAGAATGATCTTCATTAGATCTAGCTTCAGGAATATAATACGACAAAACCCTCCAGATCCGCGTATCATGTTCATCTAATATTTCAGCTACGTCATTAACTGGCATGTTCTGGGCAAAAAGCAGTATCATGGCATCCATTAGCAATGTAAAACCGGTACTCTTCCTAGCCCATGGAACATCAATCAATCTGATCGAACCACATTTCTGGCAGACTGTGCGTGGCACTCTGGCATGGATAAATGCCTTAAATTGGAAAAAATTGAGATGCCGCCATACTTTATCCTTTGTATCGTGAATACAATTATCCTGAGTTTTGCAATTCGAGCATTCGAATCTGCTTCCTGGGATAAAATCAATATGAATATCAAGTTGCTTTTTAGCAGCGCTGAATTCTATAGACTTGATATACCACGGATCTTGTAGATTCAATGCAAGCTTGAAGAGGTCTTCTTGAGATAGAGCCACAGATAATAATTCAAGAAATGATATTATTAAACCTTACCCCATACCCACTCAGAACAGCGAGGAACCGAAAAGTTTAACGGAGATGATACAAAAAAACGCAACACGCGATCGATTTCGATGATGATAATTTTTGGGTCGCTGATACCGCTTTGTATACTGAAGAAAATATTAAACTTATGGGTACAGAAACAAAATGGATTACGCATATTTCTGCAATTACGAATCGGTGCTTCATGTTTTTTCGATACCAAAAAACATTAATTCCATATTTCCGTTTCCATCTCATTCTTTAATCCAAATTGGTCAGTCGTATGAATAATATCATCTTGCCTTATCTTCTTTAAGATATTATATCCCATTAACGGAGCATAAATAAGCAAATAAAAAAGATCCCATTGTCCTTCAATAGAATTGCCCACGTTCCCTCCAGTCGACTCATAAGTTAATTTGTTATTTTTCATCGAAGACCATAGTGAACCCAATACTGCAGAAAATCCGCCCTCTTTGAAGCATTGCCGTTGCCATTCACTTCCTGTCTTCCGATTGAAGAAAGGCTCTACTAAATCAATTAGGGAGAGGTCTTCCGCAATATGTTGAATCTCTTCCAATAAATATCCGGGATCAATTCCTTCTTTTCCTCGCATAATTGCAGCATCTCTCATGCGCTTAAGCTCAGACCGCTCTATTTTTCTTGTGCTATCAAGTTTTGAAATGCAACCTATGGTAGCCGCCGCTCCGATAACGTCTTCGACTAATATCTGAGTATCGCAAACTCTCAACTCCGTGGTATTCAGGAATTTGTTGAATATCAGGTCTGACTTTCTTTGGAAATGATCATTAGGAATACCAATAGATGGAGACACTAATGCTCTGGAGCAAGCTCCAACATATCTTCGCTCCATAAAAGGAGAATTTGCAGTCAAGGCGATCATTTGAGGAATGAAGCGCAAGAGATTTAGATAAGAAATCTTATTGCAGCCTTCTATATGGATATGCAATGCAGCGCAATTTTCTACGCCAGATGTAGCTCTTGAATAAAAAGGATGAAGACCGGTGGGCAGTATGGCCAAATTCTGATCTGAAGCGACATCCATCAGATTGCACCTATGGAACAGTATTTCCTCTCTCAACGAGTCTATGTCCTCATGAGGTGAAGTCTTTGTCTCTGCAATAGAAAAACCTTTGATTAAATCGTCTTTTGTTCGCGGATATTTTTCTCGCCCGAGAGGCGTTTCCAATGATGATTTATTCAAATATATCTTATCTTTGATGATCATTCTCAATAAGACTTTAGGCGCAGCGGGTGTATGGAAAAAATTTGATTTATTTACAATTATAAACTCTTCTTCTACCCCGAACCGCATCCACTCTCCCCCCTTGTTAATATAATGTATGTGTTTAGCTGGCCAGCTTCTCGGTTAGCATTTGGAGACTATTCAATCCTCTCTGTCCCCAAGTTGCCAGTGTCGTCATGATTCGCTCAGGAATCGATGTTCCTTTATCATTGCGAAGTGTGCCCAAGATCTTTCTCAAAACCACATGGGGTCGCAACGCTCTCTACTCGATTATTGGTCGTCTCTACACCAGGATTAATGATAAAGGTAAACCTGTAGTCAAACACGTTGTTGATCTTTCCCGATAAATTTTCGGACTTTCTCGATAGAATACTCTTTCATGATCCAGTGCCGAAGCGCTTTTCGCGCCAATTGCCATAAAGTCTTTCTGACTTTTGGCGGAGGATCGTTTTCCAAGCCTCGGTTAGTATCTCGTAAAGCTCTTTGAGAATGTTATGTAGCGGAATAGCTTCCCCAAACTTCTCAGCAATCTCTTTTGACTCTCGAAGTAGATGTGCCTAACATAGCTGAATGCGATTTAGGAATGATTGATAGGGAACTCAACACGTAAAATATAATGAGCTACATCAGTCTTAAATTTGATCCGTTTAAAGATAAGAGTGATAATTGAGGCATTCAAGTATGCTTGTAAACTCAAATTCCCTTAGCAGGCCATCCAATTTCTTTAGGGTGGATCGTATTCCATAATAGGTTACAAACCTTGGAAAAGGTGGTAAATCTACCCGAATCGTTTCCGAATATGTCTCCCATGGATGAATATAGACTATTGCAGGCCGTTCTTTATTTGCTCTTTTTATCCCAAACTTGATAATCGTGAAAGGCAGAATTCGAAGATAAAAACCACCCGCAAAAGGCAAATTCCTTCCAGCTCTAATTACAGTCATAGGAAATTCAACGATTTTTCCAGAGGGGTCATCGATTGTGATATCATCATGAGAGGGTCTGTAGATATGCAAAGGCGCATCAGGAACACCATAAATCATTGTCTTTATGGGAAAAACACTCGCATCGTATTTAAATTCGTATCGCTCCAGCACCTCGAAGGCCCACTTGGTTGAATTA
This sequence comes from Methanotrichaceae archaeon, assembly GCA_963813075.1. Classification (GTDB taxonomy): domain Archaea; phylum Halobacteriota; class Methanosarcinia; order Methanotrichales; family Methanotrichaceae; genus Methanothrix. Next base: position 297,474 of record CAWEXU010000004.1, on the reverse strand, counting down.
TCCAGAGAAAAGCTAGGTGCACGAAATCCAACCGGATTCTCACCGGTTATCGATCGCAAAAGATCTACCGATTTGGCGATTTCGACTTCGAAGTTCTGCGGGCCTAGCTCATAGAGAGTTCTATGCGACCAAGCATGAGATGCAATTTCATGCCCCATATCATATATTTCTTTTACGAGATTAGGGTGATCTCTCGCTACTGTGCCCAGCACAGCAAAAGTTGCGCGCACTCTATATTTATCAAGCAAAGCCAAGATGGGTCTTATAGATGCTTCTATTTGATCAGGCCTTTCTGCAGGAAGGTGCTCCTTTAACAGTTCAGGAGAATACCAGTGCTCAAGATCCACTACTAAGGCATTGATCATATCCAAAATCCTGATTTGATTATAGATATATTCTCTATTTCTCCATTTTTTAGTCTATCGACATTTCGTATGGTTGATCCATAGCCGTGCTTGGAAAGATCCCCACCCCAGAGCGCACCAATTCTGCCCGCTGCATTTTGGAATTATCCAGCCGCTTCATTGATTGATTGATCAGCTTAGAGATCGCATGCAGAATAATCCCTGTAAAAGCCATGAATGATCCCACCAGTGTCAGCAGAATCATGAGCAAGGTAAGGCTGTAGTTCAATTGCCCACCATGATAGAAGATCCTGAGAAGATTGAGGCCGATCCCGATCCCCGCCGCAGCCAGTAACATCCCGGGCACGGTGAAATAGTACAGCGGCCTTCTCATCTCCATATCCTGCAGTAGGTTCAGTAGCACTTTAACCCCATGGCTCACAGGATTCTCAGTCGAGGCCCTCTCCACATCGTAGCTGCAATGGATCTCCACCTCCTCGACCTTAAATTTGTTGTCCTTAGCCTGAAGAAGTATCTCCGAGCCGGCAGACATGCCGTTGTCATCGATGCAAATGCAGTCTATCGCCCGTCTGCCATAGGCCCGAAAACCGCTCTGACTGTCGGTGACGCTTATACCGCCCACAATGCGAGTGGTGATATCCAGAACCTTCATGCCGATCTTGCGATAGGCGGGAATGTCCTTGCCGTTTCCGTTACAGAACCGCGAGCCTATCACCAGGTCCACTCCCCTGCTTAAAGGTAGGAGAAGCTGCGGTATCTCCTCCGGGTCATGCTGCCCGTCAGAGTCGATGATAACCATTCTATCTGCGCCCATCTCCCGAGCCGTTTTAAAACAGGTTTGAAGAGCCGCGCCGTAGCCAGAGTTCAATTTATGCCGAACAACATAGGCTCCCACGGATGCGGCGATCTCAGCCGTGGCGTCTGAGCTGCCATCGTCCACGACGACCACTCGGTCGACGTACTTCTTGCAGCCCAGAACCATCTTAGCGATGGAGCGCTCCTCGTTATAGGCAGGCATCGCCGCTATGATCAGAGTTATGTATATCGCCTCCAAACAAATTTTATGATATTATCATTAGAATAGAAATTCAATAACATTCAAATCGTTTTTTTGTCTCATTATCTCTATAGTGAATTCGTTGGGTTTCAGCAACATCCTACACCTCAAAGCTTGTCTTCAGCACCCAGCTTGCCACGGTTCACTTAGTGGTGCAGTACATTCTTATAAAACTGGTTAGCACAATTCGAAAACAAATGAAGGACGCAAGGAACATAACGCGACAAATTTCATTTTCGACAGCATACGCTATAAGCTAAGGCCTCCTATCATGCATCAATTCAGCCATTAGCTTTGGAAAATTCCATACAATTCAATGAATGGAAAGGTAGAATCTCCAAACATGCAGATATATGGCAGATTGAATTAAAGGTTTGGAATCAACCGTTAGTATCAAAATTAATGTCACCAAGTAAGAATGTTAGAACCTGTTGGATGATCCACTTCACCCGCCTGGGCTGTCCCTGTTTATTGCCGGCCCCTTTGCAGAACTGACCTGGCCTTCTTAGCACTGGGATCTGTGCTCCATATCAAAAAGAACAAGCCTCTCGTGACAATCGTGTTCGTTACACCAGGCTGGAGTGGGTCTCCGCCACACATTATCTTTCTGCCGCTACCCTCTGCCTTATATCTCCTGAGTTGATTTCCAGATAGTGCTCACTGGAATTATTCCGATACGAAAATGTTTAATGAATAGAATATTATTTATCTGGTCACGGCTTCGATGACCTTATCGATCACAATCAAGGAGAATGTTAGGACCATTGGCACAATAGAGAGATTCAGCATCGTGGACAGGCGCTTGTTCCAAAGAGTCGAATCAGATAGGAGATCTGAGGCGCTGAGCAACGCAATGAGGCATATGAGGCTTACAACGCTGAGATCAGAGACACCAATCGTCGCAAAAGTGCTGAGCACGGGAGCGGTGCTTAAGGCGCAAGGGGCACTAATCGTCGTAGCGCTTACAGTGCTACTTACTGTGCTCAACATAGATGATAACATTCAACATTCCTCAATATACAACTTTATGACTTGAGTTCGGTACTTGAGTTATGGGCTCCTGTAAAGGGTTTAGATGATCTCTCACGCATTTATAGATATCCCAAAAGATAGGTTATAACTCTGGAATAGGCTGTTATTTACACATCATTTTTTAATCGATCGTGTGCCTTATTTGGTATTCCTTAATTGTCGCCTGTAAAATCTTAAACGCCAGAGGCTACCACATGGGCCAGGATCCGATCATCACATTATCCATAAAGGAAGCAGGAGTGCGTCCTAATAATATATATCTCTTCCATATCCAGCTGAATGAATTCTCACTCATCAGCAACCAGAGCCTATCTTTGCAGGATTCCCAAGCGGTGCGGGAGCTTTCCCGCCAATTTGGCGCTCTCTTCGAGCAAAAATGCCGGCCAGAGATGAATGCTGACGCCCAGAGGGCTCTTGGAAAGCAGCTCTTCGACATCTGGCTGGCAACATCCTGGGAGAAGATCACAAAGGCAGTTCCAGTGGGCGCGCTGCGGTTTCTGGTCATCGGTTCAGAGGTCCCGGAGATCTTGAACCTTCCCTGGGAACTCTTGCTTCCTCCAGATGGTGAAATCCTGGGCATCAATCCCCTCTTCCGAATCCGCCGCTTTCCCAGCTCCATTAAACAGATGGCCGCCTTCGCCGGAGATCTGCGCTCAAGGCCCCTGCGCCTGCTCTTCATGGCCTGCTCCCCCTCGAATCTGGCCACTCTGGACTACGAAAAGGAGGAAGAAGCTCTCTTCCGGGCCATCTACGGCCAGGACGTGGCCTTCGACTCCTGCGATCTGGGGACCTTCGAGGAGCTCAAGGAGAAGGTGAGCGAGTTCAAGCCCCATATCGTCCACCTGACCGGCCACGGTGCAGTCCTCGATGGCGCGGGCCATTTCGCCTTCGAGAAAGAGGATGGCACTGCAGATCTCGTCCCCTCGGATGAGCTGCGCCGGTTCCTCGCCGGCTCGGGCGTGCAGTGCGTCTTTGTGAGCGGCTGCCAGTCCGGCCAGGCCCCGCGGGAGGTATTGAATGGTATCTGCCAGAGCCTGGTGGGCGCCGAGGTCCCCCTGGCCGTGGGCTGGGCGGCATCCATCGCCGACGACCTGGCCACAAACTTCGCCCGCACATTCTACAAAACGCTCAAGGACGCCCAGCCTGTGGACCGGGCTCTTCTCTTAGCCCGCCAGGAAGCCTGGAAGGCGTGCCGGGAGTGCGGCGACCCGTCATGGACACTGCCCGTCATCTATTCTGCCACGAAACAGCTCCAGATATTCGATCCCAGCAAACCGCCGGAGGCTTTGACCCGGCAGAACATGGTTCTGGATGCCCTGCCCGGCATGAAGGAGGGATATGCAGAACATTTCGTAGGGCGCAGGCGCGAGCAGCAGAGGCTTCTGCCCGCATTGCGCCGGGGCGATCTGCAGGTTTTGATCATCACCGGCATGGGTGGCAGCGGCAAGAGCACACTGGCCACCAGACTGACCCGCAGGCTGGAGACCGGTGGCTTTGTCCCCATCCCCGTTCCCAGCTCTAAAGAGAATCCCTTGAACTCTGCCCGTCTTCTGCGGGCTTTCGGCGATGCCTTCCGTAAGGCAGGAAGAAAGAATAAAGCCCAGGGAAATATGCAGAAGGCTGATGAGCTGGCGGCACTGGCTGAGGATCTGAGCAATCCCAGGCTTTCTGTGGAAAGCAAACTGCATGATTCAGTTGCCGCTCTGAATGAAGGGCGCTTCCTCTTGCTCCTTGACAACTTCGAGACCAACCTGGACGAGGAAGACCGGCACATCCTGGACCCGGAGATAGCAGGGTTCTACAGGCACCTGCTCGACCAGCTTTCGGGAGGCTCCCGGGCCATCGTCACCACCCGCTATCCGCCCTCTGATGTGCCAGTTCTGCCCTCCAGGGTCCATCAGGAGGACCTGGCCGACTTCCCCGAATCCTCTTTCCTGAAGATCATGCAGCGCGACCCGGTGGTGGAGAGGCGCAGCCGGTCGGGCGAGCTTCCCATGTTCCTCTTAAGAGAGCTCTATCGGAAATTCGGCGGCACGCCTCGCTTCCTCCTCCAGATCCGTGAAGCCGTCAAGGAAATGGATGCCAAATCATTGAAGGAGGAGCTGGCCCATGCGGAGCTGCCTGCTGAGACCGAGCCAGGTGAGCTTCAGAGATTGCAGGACAAATACTTTGGAGAGATCTTCGCTGAGCGGCTTTATGGCTATCTCAGTCCCCGAATCGCAGAAGTCTCTCTGCCGGTCGGCAGTTTATAGTGTCCCTGTAACCCTGGAGGGCCTGGCAGCTGCCTCAGGCGAGCCTCTGGATAAGGTGCAGGCGTTTGCCAGCAGCTGGCAGGACCGTGCCTTTATCTTATCAGGAGACTGGAAGATCCGACGCTCCTTTATGGTTTGTATACGGTCTGCTGCGGGGCTGGCTGCAGGAAAGGCTCTCCCCGGATGAGCGAAAGAATGCTCACAAGCTAGCAGGCGATTTCCTGGTCGGGATGGACAGGCAAGACCTGGAAAGCGAACTTGGCCTATCCTTGGTGGACTGCTTGATGGAGGCGCGCTACCAGTACTTACAGGCGAAGGAGCTGGAGCTGGCCAGAATTATAACCGATCGTCTGTCAGGCTTTCTCGTTCAGAGCGGACTATATGATGGCGCAAGGCAGCTCAACTTCGAGTTGCTGAATTATGAGAGACATCCCTCTCCCATGAGCTGGATAGCAAGAACCTACCTGCAGCAAGGTGAGTACGATCTAGCCCGAATCTGGTACCAGCGCAGCATCGATGCTTCTGGCTCGAATCAAAATGAAGCTGCAGTCGCCCTGCATGGCCTGGCCACGATCGATCTCAAGAAAGGCGAGTACGAGGCGGCGCGTGAGAAGTTCGAGAAGGCCATGAAAATCATGCAGCAGATCGGCGACCGGGCGGGCGAGGCTTCGACCTGGCATCAATCTGGCCACGATCGATCTTAACAAAGGCGACTACGAGGCGGCGCGTGAGAAGTTCGAGACGGCCATGAAAATCAGGCAGCAAATCAGCGACCGGGCCGGCGAGGCTTCGACCTGGCATCATCTGGCCTCGATCGATCTCAAGAAAGGCGACTACGAGGCGGCGCGTGAGAAGTTCGAGAAGGCCATGAAAATCATGCAGCAGATCGGCGACCGGGCCGGCGAGGCTCCGACCTGGCATAATCTGGCCACGATCGATGTTTACAGGGGAGAGTACGAGGCGGCACTAGAGAAGTTCGATAAGGCAATGAAGATCAAGCAGCAGATCGGAGACCGGGCTGGCGAGGCTCCGACCTGGCATAATCTGGCCTCGATCGACGTTTACAAGAGAGAGTACGAGGCGGCACTGGAGAAGTTCGATAAGGCCATGAGGATCAGGCAGCAGATCGGCGATCAGGCCGGCGAGGCTCAGACCTGGCATAATCTAGCCTCGATCGATCTTTACAAAGGCGAGTACGAGGGAGCGCGTGAGAAGTTCGAGACGGCCATGAAAATCAGGCAGCAGATCGGCGATCGGGCAGGCGAAGCTGCGACCTTCTACCAGCTTGGTTTCCTCGCTTGGGAGCAAGGCCGATCGCAGGAGGGTTTGAGGCTTGTGGCTCTATGCTGTATGGTTGATGCATCCATTGGGCATGGAGATACAGAAAGCGACTTCAAAGCTCTGTCCGGTATGGCGTCCCAGCTCAATTACACTCAAGAACAGTTAGATGCCATGATAAAGGAAGCAGCTGAAGCCTACAGCAAGGACCGGGGCCAAAGCCTGATCGAGGCCGCCTTCCCCAGAGGGTGATCAAGGCGCTTCGTACCTCTGTCAGAATCCAATCCCCTCATTTTCTCTATATCTCCAAACCTTTTTATATATCCACTCTCTTGTGAGGAGGGAAAACCTGATGACTGGACGCTGCGAGAGAGCCATCCTTATCCCGTCCTCTCTCACCATGGAGAGCAGGGATACGCGTGTCAACACGCTCAAAGTTGGCCAAATCGCAAGGGCAGCAGCAGTCTTCCGTGTAAACAGGATAGTGATCTACCGGGATCCGGAATACAACGATTCCCGGTTCATATCCATGATCCTGCGCTACATGGAAACCCCCCAATATCTCAGAAAGCTGCTCATCCCCCGCCGGGAAGAGCTGCGCCACGTGGGAATGCTGCCGCCGCTGCGCACAAGTCATCATCCCATCAACTCAAAATCAGAATCGCTCAAGATTGGCGAGTTTCGCGTCGGAGCAGTCGTTGAAAGCGTCGGATCTGATGGCGGCGTCTGGGTGGAAATCGGAATCAATCGCCCAATTCCCCTTCGCACCGGAGAAAAGTTCCCGGTAGGGCAGCGCCTAAGTGTCAGAATCTTTTCGCAGGAACCGCTCGCCGCTGAGCCTGTGGACCAGAAGGATATACCCCATTACTGGGGCTACGAGACCGAGATAGTGGATAGCCTTGAAGGCTACCTGGCATCGCTCATAGATGCCCGAATCGTTCTCGCCTCCAGAAGTGGCCGGGCGGTAACGCCCCGGGTACTCCAAGAGTTGGGCCAATCAGGCACCAATAGCGACCTTGCAGTGGCCTTCGGCTCACCCGCACGAGGTCTGGATGCGTTCTTGAGTGAAGAATCAATGAAGAGGTATGAAATGATCAACACCATTCCCCATCAGGGAACAGAGACAGTACGAGTGGAGGAAGCGGTTTTCGCCACCCTCGCCCTTCTCAACCTGGTGAGTTTGGAGGACTAAATGGCAACAATACACCGACCTAGACGAGGTTCGCTGGCCTACAGCCCCAGAAAGAGGGCCAAGAGCGAGGTCCCCAGGATCAGAAGCTGGCCCGACGAGGACAAGGCCAGGATAGCAGGGTTTGCCGGCTACAAGGCAGGCATGACCCATGTCATGATGATAGATGACCGGCCGCGCAGCCTCACCGAGGGCATGGAGATCAGCATGCCCGTAACCGTTCTTGAGGTCCCCCCCATGAACGTGGTGGCTGTTCGCGCCTACGAGACCTACAACGGCGGCCTGCGCCCGGCAGGCGAGCTGTGGGCAGAGAACCTTAGCCCCGAGCTCTCCCGAGCGATGACCGTTCCCAAGAAGACCCGCGGGACAACAGCTGGCGACCTGGCAGCTATTGGCGAGGACATCGCCGATGTCCGCGTCCTGGTGCACACCAATCCGTCACTCGTATCCGGAATTCCCAAGAAGGTCCCTGAGATCATGGAGATGCCAATCAACGGCGGCTCAATGAATGACAGGCTCTCCTTTGCCCAGACACTGCTGGGCCAGCAGGTCCCGGTCTCCAGCGTCTTTGACCTGGGCGACCTGATGGACACCTCTGCCGTTACCAAAGGCAAAGGCACCCAGGGCCCGGTCAGACGCTGGGGAATCGCCATGGCCAAGAGAAAGCACGCCCGGACGGGCAAAGTCCGTCACGTTGGCAACCTCGGCCCCTGGCACCCAGCCCACATCAGCTGGCGCGTTCCCCAACTGGGCCAGATGGGCTACCACCAGAGGACAGAATATAATAAGAGGCTCATGTTCATCGGCACCGACGGATCGAAGATCACCCCGGACGGGGGATTCCCCGGCTATGGCGTGGTGAGAAATCAGTATATCCTGATCAAGGGAAGCGTCCCCGGCCCCATCAAGAGGCTCGTCCGGATGAGACATGCCATAAGGCCTGGAAAGAACTTCGAGAAAGCTCCCGAGCTGCTCCATGTGAGCCAGGAATCCAAGCAGGGGGTCTAAGCAATGAAAATCAATGTAATCGATCTATCGGGAAATGCGGCAGGCGAGGTTGAGCTTCCCGCAGTCTTCGAGGAGGAGTACCGGCCGGACATAATCAAGAGGACGGTCCTGGCAGCCCAGGCCAACAGGCTTCAGGCTTACGGACCTCACTTTTATGCCGGCATGAACACCTCCGCCGTATCCTGGGGCACTGGGCACGGCACCTCCAGAGTCCTGAGGCTCAAGAACGGCAGAAGAGCAGCAGGCGTCCCCATGGCCGTGGGCGGCCGCAGGTCGCATGCGCCGCAGCCCAATAAGGACAATACTGAGAAGATCAACAAGAAGGAGCGCAGAAAGGCTATCCGCTCAGCGATTGCAGCTACTGCATCCTCTGGCCTGGTATCCGCCCGGGGCCACAAGTTTACCAGAGAGCTGCCTGTTGTCGCCAGGAACGATCTGGAGACCCTGACCAAGACCACAGATGTCATAAAATTCCTCATGGCCGCGGGCCTGTGGGATGACGTCCTGAGGGCAAAAGCAGGAAGGCACATCCGCGCCGGCAAGGGGAAGCTGCGGGGAAGGAAATATAAAGGCAGAAAGAGCCTGCTATTCGTCGCTGGCAACGACTCCGGCCTGGGAAAAGCAGCCCGGAACCTTCCAGGCGTCGACTTCGTCACCGTGGACCGGCTGAACGCAGAGCTGCTCGCACCTGGGACCAGGGCAGGAAGACTTACCGTCTGGACAGAGTCGTCCCTTGAGAAGCTGGCAAGAAAAGGCTCTCCGGAGGCAAACCAATGATTATCAAGAGCCCTTATGTTACTGAAAAGGTCACCAGCATGATCGACTCCAATGACACCCTGGAGTTCCTGGTGAACATAAATGCCACCAAGCCCGAGATCAAAAAAGCCCTGGAGGATCTTTATGATATCAATGTCCTGGCAGTCAGGACCATGATCACCTCTCAGGGACAGAAGAAGGCGGTAGTGAAGCTGGCCAAAGAGGGCAGCGCGAACGAGTTGGCCACAAGGCTAGGACTGCTGTAGGTGGAATACAATGGGACATCGAATCATATCTCAAAATAGAGGCGCAGGAGGTCCTAGGTATAGGGCACCCTCTCACCGGTACAGAGCGGACATCAAGCACCTGAAAACAGATCAGAACGAAACCGTCAAAGGGATCGTCCAGGATATTGTACGCGACCCAGCTCGTACCGCTCCTGTGGGCCTGGTGGCCCTGAGCAGCGGCGAGATGAGATACATCCTGGTCTCCGAAGGTGTCTACATCGGCCAGGAGATAGCCTGCGGCATATCCGCTCCAATCGAGCCGGGAAACACTCTCCCCCTATCGGATATACCTGAAGGCATACCTATCTGCAACGTCGAGTCGCAGCCAGGTCACGGCGGCCAGTTCGCCCGTTCATCGGGAGTCTGTGCCATACTCGTAGCTCACGATGGCAGCCAAACGGTGGTCCAGCTCCCCAGCGGTGAGATGAAATGGCTCAGCCCGAAGTGCATGGCCACCATTGGTGTGGTTGCCGGAGGCGGCCGTCTGGACAAGCCCCTGGTCAAGGCAGGAAAAAGCTTCTTCAAGTACCGCTCCAAGCCCAAGAACTGGCCGGTGGTCAGAGGGGTAGCTATGAACGCTGTGGACCATCCCTTCGGTGGCGGTGGCCGTCAGCATCCCGGCAGGCCGAAGACGGTCAGCAGGAATACATCCCCCGGCCGAAAGGTGGGCTCGATCGCCGCACGGAGAACCGGTAAGCGCTAGGTGATTATTTTGGCTAAAAAAGCAGGATCCAAGCTTCCAAAGAGGAAGGAAGAGTTCTTGTATCGGGGCCGGAAGATGGCCGACCTCGCCAAGTTAAGCATAGAGGAGCTTGCCGGGTTGTTCCCAGCGCGGCAGCGAAGATCAATCAAGAGAGGTCTTGCCAAGGAGAACAAGAATCTTCTGGCGAACCTGAAGAACAAAGACTCAGTTCGAACCCACATCCGGAACATGATAATTCTGCCGGATATGGTGGGCAAGAACATCGAGATCTATAACGGCAAGAGCTTTGAGAAGGTAGAGGTCATGCCCGAGATGATCGGGCACTTCTTCGGCGAGTTCGCTCTGACGCGAGGTCGCGTCCAGCACGGAGCCGCAGGTGTGGGCGCTACCAGATCAAGCAAGTACGTGCCGCTGAAGTGAGGTGTGAGATTGGGCAGATTGAACTATTCGCTTACGCCTGCAGGACGCTCATCAAGGGCCATGGGGATGGAGCTTCACATCTCACCTAAGCATGCCCGTGAGATCTGCAGGACGCTAAGAGGCATGCGGGCTAACCGTGCCCGTGATTATCTGGAAGATGTGATCGCTTTGAAGAAAGCGGTCCCCTTCAAGCGCTACAGCAGGAATGTGGCCCACAGGCATGGCCTGGTAGGCTGGGATGCGGGACGATTTCCCGAAAAGGCAGCAAAAGAGGTCCTGAAGGTCCTGGACAATGCCATCGCCAATGGCGAGTACAAAGGCATGGAGTCCGAGAAACTGAGGATCTTTCATGCCGGGACTCTCAAGGGCAGGACCATCCAGGGATGGATGCCCCGGGCCATGGGAAGAGCCACCCCCAAGAACACCCAGACGGTGACCGTGGAGATGGTCCTGACCGAGGTGAAGAGCTGATGTCCGTCGAGAAGAAGTTCGTGGCTGAGGGCATAACCAAGGCCCTGGTCAATGAGTATCTGGCTGATGAGCTGGAGAGAGCAGGATACGGCGGCATGCAGATGAACCGTACTCCCATGGGCACCCAGATCACCGTCTATGCGGAAAAGCCGGGAATGGTCATAGGCAAAGGGGGAAAATTGATCCGCAAGATCACCCGCGACCTGGACCGCAGGTTCCACCTGGACAATCCCCAGATCGATGTGCAGGATGTGGGCCGGGGCGACCTCAACGGCAGAGTGGTGGCTAACCGTCTGGCATCATCCCTGGAACGGGGATGGTACTTCCGGAAGGCAGGCCAGTCCATGATGCGAAGGGTGATGGACGCCGGGGCTTTAGGCTGTGAGATAGTGATCAGCGGAAAGCTAACAGGTCCCAGATCCCGAACAGAGAAATTCATCTCCGGCTACATCAAGCATTCCGGCAAGCCGGCCATCGACCTCGTGGATAGAGGCTACTCTGTGGCGGTAAAGAAGCTGGGAGTCATCGGCTGCCAGGTTAGGATCATCCCACCGGATGTCCGGCTGCCTGACGACTTCCGGATTGAGGCTCCAGCTGCACCAGCAGCACCAGCACCAGCAGCGGAACCGACACCATCCGCCGCGCCCTGCTCCTGCCCCCGCTCCTGCACCTGCACCCGCGGAGGAGAAGAAGAGCGACCTGGATCAGCTCCTGGAATCGGAGCCCGAGACGGCAGAGGTCAAGCCAGAACCCCTGGAAGAAGCGCCCATTCCCGTAGACGAGAGCGCACCAGAAAGCGAGCCCCTTACAGAAGAGGGGACCGATAGCGAGCCCGTCGTCAAGGATGAGTGATTCAAATGGCCATCTTCAAGATTGATGAGATCAGAAACATGAATGCGGAAGAGATATCAGAGGAGCTGCATAAGCTCGAAAATGAGCTCATCCGCGAGAGAGGCGTTGTCACTGCCGGTGGCGCCCCGGAGAAGCCGGGGAGAATCAAAGACATCCGCAGGACGATCGCCCGGATCAAGACGGTCCAGACGGAGCGAAGGAAGTGAGACTCAACCCCGCGAACCTGGCGAGGCACGAGCTGATCGGCCTGGATGTTCAGGTCGAATCGAATAGCGAGCCAGGTATCGTCGGGCTTGAAGGAAGGATTGTGGACGAAACCCGAAACACATTCCTTTTGGAGACGGAGCGCAAGGTCTTGCGCATTCCAAAAAAGAATGCCAGCCTGACCTTCACCCTGCCTGACGGCCAGAGGGCGAGGGTCGCGGGCTCGGTTTTGATCTCACAGCCTGAGAACAGAATAAGCAAGAGAATGCAAAAGACGAGGTGGAAATTATGAGGGATATCGGACTGGACGTGGCCCCACCGGAAAAGGAGTGCGACGATCCCAAGTGTCCCTTCCATGGTACCCTTCCTGTACGCGGCCAGGTCTTTAGCTGCACTGTGGTCAGCGACAAGATGGATAACACCGTGGTAGTTATGCGCAAGTTTGAAAAGAAAGCAACGAAGTATGAACGATTTGAGAAGAGGCAGTCCAAGATCCATGCGCACAATCCTCCATGCCTTGAAGCCAAGGTAGGAGATCGTGTCAAAATAGCGGAGTGTCGGCCCCTCTCCAAGACCAAATCCTATGTGGTAGTGGAGGTCTTGAAATGAGAGGACAGAAGGCCAAGATCCCAAGGGCGATCAACACTGGCGCATACCTGGATTGTGTAGACAATACAGGTGCGCGGACGCTACACGTAATCGCGGTAAAGAATTACCGAGGCGTGAAAAATAGACAGCCCTGCGCAGGAATCGGGGATACAGTGATCGTGTCTGTCAAAAAAGGAACTCCTGATATGAGAAAGCAGATCTTCAAAGCAGTCATCATCCGCCAGAGAAAGGAGTTTCGCAGGCCCGACGGCCTCAGAGTGAAGTTCGAGGATAACGCCGCCGTCATAGTGGACGATGAGGGCGTGCCCAAGGGATCAGAGGTCAAGGGACCTGTAGCCCGTGAGGTAGCGGAGAGGTTCGGCAAGATAGCCTCAGCCGCATCCATAATTGTGTGATGATTTTATGATTACGAAACAGCCCAGAAAGCAGCGGAAGGAGAGGTACACCGCACCGCTGCACAGGCGTCAAAAATACATGCATGCACCCTTGAGCCGGGCCCTGCGTGAAGAGCTTAGAAGCGCAATGCCCAGATCCGCAAGGGAGACACAGTGAAGGTTGTGCGTGGAGATCACGCCGGCACTGAAGGTGCAGTCGAGGATGTAGATATCAAGAGATGCACCATAAAGGTGGCGGGAGTGAGCAACTACCGTGCCGATGGAACTGAAGTACCCAGGACCATTCACCCCTCTAATGTGATTATCGTCAAGCTCGAGCTTGAGGATGCAGAGAGGGAGAAAATATTCGAGAGGCGATCTGCTTGAGCCGACATCAGAAGAGACTAACTATCCCGGTTAGCTGGCCGGTGGCCAGAAAGACCAGCGTTTGGGTGGCCAAGAGCAGCCCGGGGCCCTCATTCATCTCAGGAGAGCATGCCTCTCTTGATGGTGATCAGAGATATGCTCAAGCTGGTTGATAATGCCCGTGAGGCCAAAAGGGTCCTTTATGAGGGCAAGGTCCTGGTGGACGGCAAGTCCCAGAAGGACCACAAGCTCCCTATAGGGATATTCGATGTGATCGGCCTGCCACTCCTTGACCAGCAGTACAGAATGCTGAAAGACGAGAAAGGGATGTTCTATCTGAGCCTCCTTGAGCCGGGAGCAGCAAGAAAGCTGGCCCGGATTGAGAACAAGACCGTCCTCAAGGGCAACAAGCAGCAGCTCAACCTCTCCGATGGCTCGAATAAGCTGGCCGAAGGCGACTATAAGGTGGGCGACTCTCTGGTCCTATCCATACCGGAAAAGAGCATCGACGAACGGATCGAGTTCAAGGTCGGCAACCTGGCCATGGTCGTGGGCGGAAAGCATAGCGGTCAGATGGGCATGATTAAGGAGATCATAAAGGTGAAGAGCTCCCAGCCCAACCGGGTCATAATATCCGGTGATAAGGAGTTCGAGACCATCGAGGAGTACGTCTATATGATCGGAACAGACAGTCCCGTCATCAAGCTGGGGGCTACCAGATGAATGTTATGCTCGAGCCCCGCATCGACAAAGTCGTCGTGCATGTGGGGGTAGGAGAGAGCGGCCAGAGGCTGGTGAACGCGGAGACGATCATGAAGGCAATAACCCATCAGCATCCAGTCCGCTCTATGGCCAAAAAGACTCTGCCCACGTTCAATATCAAAAAGAATGAGCCCATTGGGGCAAAGCTGACCCTGCGGGGCAAGGCGGCAGAGGACTTTCTGGTCTTAGCCTTCAAAGCCGCGGGCAACAGCCTGAGAAAAAGCCAGTTTGACGAGCAGGGCAACTTCTCCTTCGGGATCGAGGAGCACACCGACTTTCCAGGGATGAGATATGACCCGGAGATCGGAATCTTCGGCATGGATGTATCCGTAGCCCTGAAGAGGGCCGGCTATAGAATAGCCAGGCGAAGGGTGGCCCAGAAGAAGCTGCCAGGCAGGCAGAGGCTGGGCAAAGGCGATACTGTGGAGTTCGTCAAGAAAAAGTTCGGCATTGAGGTCTTGGAGGCAGCATGAAGAAAGGCAAGAGAGTCTATGGAAGAGGAGCTAACGTTTGCAAACGTTGCAGCCGCAAAAACGGCCTGGTAAGAAAGTACGGTATTTACCTTTGCCGGCAGTGCTTCCGAGAGATCGCCCCTGAAATGGGATTTGAAAAGTATTCGTAGGTGGTTGCAGTGTTATTGGATCCACTGGCCGATGCAATGTCCGTAATAAAGAATGCGGAGAGCGTAGGCAAGCCTGAATGTATCATCCATCCCGCCTCCAAGGTCATAGGAAGGGCCCTGAAGGTTATGGCGGATCGGGGATACATCGGCGAGTTTGAGTTTATCGATGATGGAAAGTCAGGAATGTTCCGGGTAAAGCTCCTGGGGAGGATCAACCGCTGTGGTGTCATCAAGCCGCGGTTTTCCACCAAGGCTACGGAGATGGAGAAGTGGGAGAAGAGATTCCTCCCTGCCAAGAACTTTGGGGTGCTGATACTGAGCACCAACAAAGGGGTCATGGCCCACTCCGATGCCAGAGCACAGTCCCTGGGCGGACAGCTCCTGGCGTATGTATATTAGGTGGTCTGATGGTCAAAGAGATTGCGCGACAGGTAGAGATCCCGGAAGGAGTTACAGTCTCCGTGGACAGGAATGTCGTCACGGTTAAGGGACCGAAAGGCGAGATATCCCGGACGCTCTCCTATCCCGATCTGGAGATTCGCAAAGAGGATCTTCAGGTAGTCGTGAATTCCAGGGTCGATCGCAAGCGCCACAGAGCAATGGTGGGAACGCTGGCCTCTCACATAAACAACATGATTGTTGGCGTTACAAAAGGATATGAGTACAGGATGAAGGTCGTGTACTCCCACTTCCCCATCCAGCTCAAGGCCGCTTCCGACGAGCTGATCATAAACAACTTCCTCGGCGAGAGGAAGTCTCGATCTGCTCGGGTTCTGCCAGGAACCAAGGTCGAGATAGGCAAAGACGAAGTCGTGATAACAGGCATCGACAAGGAGCATGTTGGCCAGACCATGGCCAATATCGAGCAGGCGACCAGGGTGCATGGCTTCGATATCAGGATATTCCAGGATGGGGTATACCTGACCGAAAAGAGGTGAATTCGGATGGCAGAAAGATTGCTAAGAGTCAGAACCAGGCAAAAGTCCAAAAAGCCCGAGTTCAACTTTCATGATTCACATAAAAAGAAGAAGCTTACCACCAGCTGGCGAAAGCCTCGCGGCCTGCACAATAAGCTCCGGCAGCATATAGCTGCTAAAGGCAGGACGGTCAAACCTGGCTATGGAAGCCCAACCGCCGTCAGGGGGTATCATCCCAGCGGGCTGGCTGAGGTCAGAGTGAACAATGTGGCAGAGCTGGCCGGTGCAGAAGGCTGCGCGGTGCGCATAGCCTCCGCAGTGGGCATGAAAAAGAGGCTGGAAATCCAGTCCAAGGCTGCAGAGATGGGCCTGAAGGTGCTCAATCCCAAAGGAGGTGCCTAGAATATGCCGGGACTTACTACCCAGCGTCGTCTGGCGGCTTCTGAGCTGAAGATCGGCGAAAGCCGGGTCTGGATCAACCCCGATCCCGAGGTGGCAGGAACTTTGAGCGATGCCATCACCCGGGAAGATATCCGCTCTCAGATCAGCGAGGGCAACATCAAGGCCAAGCCAAAGAAAGGCAACAGCCGGGGCAGAATCCGGGCCAAGAATCTCAAGAGAGCCTATGGACACTGTAAGGGGCATGGACACCGGAGGGGAGCCAAGGGTGCTCGAAGCCCAAGAAAAGAGCTGTGGATGACCAAGATTCGGGCTCTCCGAAAGAGGCTCAGGGAATTGCGGGATTCCGGCCAGATTGACCGGCATGCATACCGCCTGCTATATCGCAAATCGAAAGGCGGCGAGTACAGGAGCACTGCGCATATGAACTCCTATATTAAGGCCAAGAGCCTCGCCCGGGGTGAGTGACTTGGCAACAGGACCAAGATATAAGGTCCCCCTCCGAAGAAGGAAAGAGGGCAGGACCAACTATCATGTAAGATATAAGCTACTCTTATCCAAGAGACCGAGAGTTGTAGTCAGGAAGAGCAATGCCAGCACCACTCTGCAGTTGGTTGTGGCAGAGCTGGAAGGAGACAAGACCCTTCTGACAGTGAACTCACGGGAGCTTAGAGACTTTGGATTCTCTACCGCTGTTGGCAATCTGCCGGCAGCATACCTGACAGGCCTGCTCTTCGGCAAGAAGATGCTCGCTCTGGGGGTGGACGGAGGAATACCAGACATTGGGCTGCATGCCTCCACCAAAGGAAACAGGATCTACGCCGCCATAAAAGGGGTTGTAGATGCCGGAGTGGATGTGCCCCACAGCCCCGAGATCTTCCCGGATGAGGAGAGGATCCGAGGCGAGCACATTAAAAGCTACAAAGGAAATGACACTGTAGCCCAGTTCGAGGCTGCCAGGGAGAAGATACTGGGGTGAGTGTATGGATCAGAAGAAGAAACGCGATTTCTACCAAGAGGAGTGGATCCCCAAGACCAGGCTGGGAAAGCTGGTCTTCGAGGGGCAGGTAACCACTTTCGATGAGGCCATCGCATCCGGCCTGCCCATAAAAGAGGCAGGACTGATAGATGCGCTCATACCAGGGCTAGAGGACGAGGTTCTGGATATCAATATGGTTCAGAGGATGACTGACTCCGGAAGGAGGGTCAAGTTCAGGACCACAGTCATTGTGGGCAACAGAGACGGCTACATTGGCCTTGGCGAGGGAAAGGATGTCCAGGTGGGAAAAGCCATCAAAAAGGGTATCGATAACGCCAAGAGGAACATCATGAAGGTGAACCGGGGCTGCGGCAGTTGGGAATGCGGTTGCGGCCAGCCTCACACTGTGCCCTATCAGGTGGTGGGCGAGTCCGGAAGCGTCCGGGTAGTGCTCATCCCCGCGCCTCGCGGCCTGGGCATAGCTGCTGGAGATACGAGCAAGAAGGTCATGGACATGGCCGGGATCAAGGACGTCTGGACCAGGACGGCAGGCTCCACCAGGACCACCATCAACTTCGCTAAAGCGACATATAATGCGCTCATAAACACCATAACAGTGAGGACCTGAATATGTTTGCCATAGTGAGATTGAGAGGTGAGGTGAACGTCAGGCCAGAGATCAAGGATACCCTGGCGATGCTCCATGTTCATAGGGTCAACCACTGCGTGGTGGTCAAAGAAGACCCCCATTACCGGGGTATGATCCAGAAGGTCAAGGACTATGTGGCCTGGGGCAAGATAGATGATGATACTCTTGCCATGCTCTTAGAAAGAAGAGGCAGGCTTAGCGCTAACCGCCGCCTGACAGAGCAGTATTTAAAGGAGAACACACCTTACTCATCTTTTAAGGAACTGGCTGAAGCCATCAACTCCGGCTCTGCCAGTCTGAAAGATCTGCAAATCAAGCCCCTCTTCAGGCTGCACCCTGCTCGGAAGGGCTTAAGGACTACCAAGAAGACCGCACAACAGGGTGGGGATCTGGGATTCCACCAGGATTTAGCGGATCTTATCAAGAGGATGAGGTAGAGAAAAATGGTTAGACCAAAGACCAAAGAAAAGAGAGGTCACAGGACCTACCACGGCAAGCACAAGAATATGCGCGGAGGGGGAACCCGCGGCGGCCGTGGAGATTCAGGCAAATGCAAGCATCACTTCATGCGATCCATACTTCTGGGCACCGATATGGGCAAGCACGGTTTCGTCCGGCTGCCCCTGGCCGAGGAGATCGATGTGGTCAATGTCGATGAGCTGGATCAGCTGGCCGGCCCGGACGGCAAGGTTGAGATCAATGAATTGAAGGTTCTCGGACGAGGCAGGGTAACCCGGAAGCTGGAGGTTAAGGCTTTGGGATTCACCGCCACGGCTAAGAGCAAGATCGAGGCTGCTGGTGGTCAGGCAGTAGTGGTATGAACCAGCAGAGTTTCTTTTATGCGATAGAGCCCTTTGTGCGCCGGCTCCCATCGGTGGAGCGGCCCACAGGGCACGTCCATTTTAAGAGAAAGCTAACCTGGACTCTTGCCATACTGCTCCTGTATTTCATCCTTGGAAATATACCCCTCTTTGGGCTTTCCGCAGCATCTATAGATCTTTTCAGCTCGTATCGTGCCTTTTTTGCCGGGTCCTTCGGAACGATGATGCTTTTGGGTATCGGCCCAATCGTTACGGCATCCATTGTGCTTCAGCTTCTGGTGGGCGCGGATATAATCAAGCTTAACCTGAGCGACCCCCGGGATCAGGCCATCTATCAGGGCACGCAAAAGGCTCTGGTCTTTCTGATGGTGGCAGTGGAGGGCTTGCCCCAGGTTCTGGGCGGCTATCTATTGCCAGATGCAAATGTTGCGAGCGCTTTAGGCGTCTCCCTGGGCGTAATATCTTTATTAATATTTATCCAGGTCTTTATAGGCGGCTCTCTTATCGTCTATATGGATGAGGTAGTATCCAAGTGGGGCGTAGGATCGGGCGTGGGCCTGTTCATCGTGGCGGGAATCAGCCAGCAGCTGGTCACCGGTCTGATCAATCCGGCAACTGGCGACGCCGGACTCTCTGTAGGGATCATTCCCAAGTGGATTGATATCATCAGGCTGCAACTGATCAGCTTTGATACTCTCTTCACCTCTGAGGGCCTGCGGTTCATCTTCATCACCGGCGGAATTCTGGCTCTGATATCCACCATTCTGATCATATTGCTGGTCGTGCTGGTGGAGTCGACAAGAATTGAGATACCTCTGGCTCACAGCCGGGTGCGCGGTGCTAGAGGCCGCTTCCCGGTGAAGCTGGTCTATGCATCAGTCCTTCCCATGATTCTGGTGAGGGCCATTCAGGCCAACATCGAGATGCTGGGGGCATTGCTTTCGTCCAGGCTTGGAACAGTCTCCTCCGCTACTGTAACCGGCGAGGGAGTGACCACGGTCTACACCGGCTACTCCAGCCTCCTGGGCAATTTCATATCCCAGTCCCAGTTTGATTCTGCCTCCGGTGCGGCCATCAGCGGATCGTCTCCCCAGCCGGTGTCGGGGCTCATGTATTACCTCTCACCCATCGGTGGGCCGAGTGACTGGATTCCCAGCATGGTGACCACCTCCACCGCAGGGATGACGGAACTTGGATTCTCGCCCATAGCCGGCTGGCAGATCCTCTTGCATGTGCTCACAGACTCTGCTTTCCTGATCATCGGCGGCATTCTGTTCGCCATATTCTGGATTGAAACCACCGGAATGGGGCCCAAGAGCGTCGCTGCCAAGATCCATAACTCTGGATTGCAGGTTCCTGGCTACAGGAGAAACCCCGCCTCCATTGAGAAGCTGATGGAGCGGTACATTCCAAAGGTAACTGTGATCGGCGGAGTGATCATTGGGGTCCTGACCCTGATTGCCAGCCTCCTGGGAACACTGGGTGGTGCTGGTGGTACCGGTCTGCTTTTGGCGGTGAGCATAGTATACAGGCTGTATGAGCAGATAGCCAGTGAGCAGATTCAGGAGATGTACCCGATGATGCAGAAGTTCTTTGGAGCTTCCGCATGAATCGATCCATGTCCAGTACGCTCGATAGAGCAGCCCTAGTCCTGGGCATCCTCCTTTTTTTCGGGGTGATGATCGAGGATTATAGGAATCTATTAGGAGAGGTCATGAACCTCTTGCTGGGATGGCTGCCAGGAACGGGGCTGTCCTTTCCGGTTATCCTCTTCATCCTGGCGGCCATAACCGGCCTTTATGCCAGCCTGGTTCAGAAGTACACCATGGACTGGGATTTTATGCGCCGCCAGCAGGAGAAGATGAGATCTCTGCAGACCAATATGAAGGCCGCTCAGCTGGCTGGTGATCAGGCCAAGATTCAATCTTTGCAGACTGAGCAGATGAAGATGGTCTCAGAGCAGGGCAAGATGATGCAGATGCAGTTCAAACCCATGCTCTACATCGGCATCATATCCATTCCCCTGTTCATGTGGATATATTTCTACATTCATAACGCCGGTGCAATTAGCATGACCTTCCCCTTCTGGGGGACGCATAATATAAACGATATGGTTTTAGGGCCGATCCTCTACTGGTTCTACTGGTATTTCGTCTGCTCATTGCCTGTATCGCAGATCATCAGAAAGGCTCTGGACATAGGGAGCATGAGCTGAAGATGATAATATGATAGTCACCATTAGCGGCTCGCCGGGCACGGGAACCACCACCCTGGCAAGGGCCCTCGCTGCCCAGCTTGGCCTCTCCTGGGTCAACTCTGGGGAGCTTTTTCGCAAGATCGCCAGCGAGAAGAACATTTCCGTCAAGGAGATGAACCGCATGGCAGAGAAGGGTCCGGAGATCGACTATCTCATCGATGACGCCCAGAGGTCTTTAGCCAAAGAGGGACAGGGGGTCTTCGAGGGGAGGCTGTCCGGCCATCTCCTGGATGCCGATCTGAAGGTTTTGCTGAAGACCGATCTGAGGACGAGAGCGGAGCGGATATGCAAGCGAGAGTCAAAGCTGCTGGAGGACGCCTTGCAGGAGACGCGGCAGCGAGAGGAGAGCGAGGCTCGCAGGTACAAAAAGTACTATAATATTGATATCAATGACCTTACAGTGTACGATCTGGTGGTGGATACGGGCCGGTTTAATGAGGCAGTAACTTTAGCCATTGTGCTGGAGGCAGCGAGGTCAAGGCAGTGTCAGTGATCCACAGGCCGAAAAAGGAGGGTTCGTCGCCGCCTGAAGATCGAAGCTCCAGGCCGCCCTATAAATCCTCAAAAGGGCCTCGGAGATATTCGTCCTCTGCTCCATCCCGCTCATCGCCCTCATCGCCTTCATCATCTTTCAATGGAAAAGGCAAGGATGCTATCAGCCTGGGCGCTCTTCCATCGGACAGGGTAAGGTCCATCCTGGTGAAAAGGAAGGGCAAGACCGATCCCGCTTACGGCACTCCGCCTCTCGAAAGAAGCCTGGAGATGCACCTTCGTTTAGGGGCGATCAATCTGGACAAGACCTCCGGGCCCACCAGCCACGAGATAGTGGCCTGGGTGAAGAGGATTCTGGAGATCGAGAAGGCGGGGCATAGCGGCACCCTCGATCCCAAGGTGACCGGCATCCTGCCTGTTCTCCTGGGAGATGCAACAAGAGTTATGGATACCCTTCTCCTGGCGGGAAAGGAGTACATCTGTCTGATGCATGTTCATAAGCCCCTGCCCAAAAAGCAGATCATCGAGGTCTGCGGGCAGTTTGTCGGCCCCATACTGCAAAAGCCTCCCCTGAAGTCCTCCGTGGTCAAGCAGCTGCGCACCAGGACCGTATACTATCTGGATATCCTGGAGATCGAAGAGCAGCATGTGCTGATGAGGGTGGGCTGCGAAGCTGGAACCTACATTAGAAAGCTCTGCTTTGATATCGGCCTGGCCCTGGGCACGGGAGCGAACATGGAAGAGCTGCGCCGGACAAGGGCCGGTCCTTTTCGCGAGGATGAAACCCTGGTCACCCTGCACCAGCTGATGGATGCCCATGTAAGGTATCTGGAGAGCGGGGATGAGAGCCTGCTTCGCCGGTTGATTCTGCCAGTGGAGGCGGCTCTGGTCCATCTGCCCCGGCTGGTGATAGCAGACAATGCGGTCGATGCCATATGTCATGGCGCGCCCCTGGCCGCACCGGGCCTGATAAGCCTGCAGACGGATATCAATAGGGGCGACGGCGTGGCGCTGTTTACACTAAAAGGAGAAGCAGTGGCCATTGCCCAGGCGGATATGACCAGTGAGGAGATGCTGGCCTCAAAGTCGGGAATTGTGGCTGCGACCGAAAGGGTAATAATGGAGCCGGGCACCTATCCGAAGGCGTGGAAGCTGGCCGAAAGGGACGGCTCCACTTAGACAAAACCAAAAGCGAAGCGATAAAACCCAAAATCCAAAACTGTGCCGAGGTCGTCTAGCGGTAGGGCGCCAGCCTGGAGTGAGTTTCTCCTGGATAGCTGGTGACTCGCAAGGGTCTCGTGAGTTCGAATCTCACCCTCGGCGCTTTATTAGATTTAAATTATGAGAAGATTTTTCGTGATATTCGTGGGCCAGCAGGGATATTTTGTCGCCTATGGGAATGATCAGGTCGTTATCCTCCAGGCGGGCTATGCCCTCTTCGATATAGGTAACCCAGATATTCTGTTCATACTCACCTTCCTTCCGGTACTGCGCCTCTATCTCCTGGTAGACCGCATCGAAGTCCAGTTCTGCAAGGACAAGCTTGGAGCAGTCAGAGGCGTCTCCCGGCCTGTTGGCGATCAGCTTCATGATGAAGATGTCCTCGAGGGATGCATTTCTAATCACCAGATGGCCGAAGAACCTGATCTTTGTAGCTCTCTGCCACATGGCCTCGGACAGATTAAAGTTGTATGAGATCCTCTCGGCGAAGATGTCCAAATTACGCCCGCCCTTCACGGCCAACCGGTTTACGCCCAGCCGCTCATGCCTCTTCTCCGGGCCGACAATCTGAAAGCCCAGGACTCTGGCCGCAGCAAGCAGCCTCTCCTTGTCCTCCTCGCTCCTGCAGACGACATCGATATCCTTGGTGGCGTCTTTGAGTCCCAGCTCCAGCATCACCGCTCCGCCTATCAGCAGGGCTTCGACCCTCTTTTCCAGAATCTCGCCTAGCTGCTCGAATAGCTCGTTTATCTCCTCTCGCCTTGCGATCTTGTTAGAGCTTGATATCATAGAGATCCGTCCTGTCCTCGATGTCTTCCAGGGTTGGATAGCCGATAATATTCATTCCCTGCAACACTGCTTTCAGATCCTTCATCATGGGATGATCGATAGCTTCCAATTTATCCCTGTTCTTTAGATAGAATAGCACGCAAAAAAGCTTCTGGGAGTAGTCCCATGCTGAGTCCAGGGAGTGGATGAAGACCTCCTGTATGGAAAGCTCCCTCCTGGGCAGGGTGTAGTAATTGTCCCGCAGGAGAAGCTCTATCCCGTAATCCTCGTAGGCAGAAAATGAGGTGAATGTGGCGTCCTGCGGGCGGATGCTCTTGAATAGCACGCTGTCCCCGTAGCTCTTGATGAGCAGGGCCTCGCGGGGCACGAGGCGCTGCACATGGTATTCCAGGAGCACGGTCACGAAATCCTTGAGTTCCGTCCAGAGTTTGAAGTTGAAGGAGTAAAGGTAGGCTTTGCCCCGCTTCGTGCGGCTGACAACTCCTACCCCGGTGAAACCTTTCAGATAGCTGTACAGGGTATCGCTGGGATATGCCCGTCCCTGCAGCCAGAACCTCCAAGCTCCTGGGGGTCCGGTCCAGACTGGCGAGCAGCTCTACTCTGCGCAGGGAGAGAATCTTAGGCAGAGGAGAGGCCCGATGAGAGAAGTAGAGCCGCTTAAAGGCCTCTGCCGGAGAAGTGCTGGCCAGGATGACTTCATGGCCGCGCCGCTCCACCAGCCCCATCTGCACAAGGTGAGTTATGAGCCTGGAGACTGTCTCTCTCTGGAGGTCCAGCCCATCTCGGAGGGTGCGAGGAGTTGCCGGCTCTTCGGATCCGGCAATGAGGACAAGTGCTCGGATGTCGCTCTGGCTGATAGACATTCTCTTTTAATAGGATCAAATACTTATATAAATGTGACTCTGATTCAAGAAAACACTCTGGACAGTGGGGATCGGATTATTTGATTGATTTTGCCCAGATGGACACCCCGCAATCCTCCACCACATCGCTGACCTGCGCCGCTCACTCCGGGGGGCCAAGGCCGCCCACACCGATACCCAGCAGACGGCAGGATACTTTATTTAGCTGGGAAACTCGGCGCACAGGATGAGCGACTGCGAGATCTACAGTTTCACCAGTTCCCGCGCCCAGCCCAGCCCAAGTTCGATGCCGAGGCCATCCCTGGAGCCACTCTGGAGGATCTCATTGAACCCGTGTTTGCATCTCCTCCCGAACGGAAAACGGCCGGTCATGCCCGGGTATGACCATATCCGCAATCTCGATAATCCTATCCATGCTGGTCACCGCCAGGGCGCGATCGTAGTGCAGTGCCGGAGGAACCCTCTTTTGGAAGTTGCCTAAAGTGGGCAGGGCATCCCCCGCTATAACCACTATTCCAGAGGCCGTTGCCATTCCGTCCTCGATATGATGAGGGGCGGCATCGACCACCAGGGAGATGCTGTCCGGGCTGTGGCCGGGGGTGGCCAGGGCCCGAACGCCGGGGGCGAGCTCTTCCCCATCCTTGGGAGATATCTTAGTAGCCCGAGAAAACAGTCGGTTGTTAGCACAGTGGTCGGGATGGGAATGGGTGTTTACAATTATGTCGATATCCGACCCCTCCAGCCCCAGATCGGCCAGAGCCAACAGTATCTCTTCCTCATCCCCCGCCTGGCCGCTGTCCACTATGATCCTTCCCCTCTCGCTCTCAATCAGCGTCACTGAGGAGCGGGCGTCCAGGATATTGCCCCCCTGGTCCCGCAGGATCGATCCCGGCTTGAGGAGAAAGATCCTGGGTAGCATCTTATCGGATCTCATAGCATCTGCGCCCAAATCTTCCCGGCCCAGGTCTGCCTTGCTCGCACTCGATCAATCCAGGTAGAGCTTTTGCAGCTTCTCGTTCAGCCTTTCCACCTGCTGGATTGCCGTGCCTATGTACTGATGGGGATCGAGCAGGGCGCTGATCTCCTCGGGCTTCAGGCATCCTGTAACCGTCTCGTTCCCCAGGAGAACATCCTTCAATTCTCTTTTCTCCTCGAAGGCGGTCATGCTGCTCTGGCGCATGATCTCATGGGCCTGCTGCCGGCCCACCCCCTTTTTGGCCAGCTCCACCATCACGTTCTCTGCCATGTTCAGGCCGCGCAGGAGCATGAGGTTCCGCTCGATGTTATCCGGCCGGAGGCGCATGTTGGTCAGAGTGCGAATGGCCAGGGCGAGGATGTGGTCGGTGAATATGAAGGCCTCCGGAAAGACAACCCGCTCGCAGCTGCTGTTGGTCAGGTCGCGTTCGTCCCACAGGGGAATGTTCTCGAAGGCGGGAATGAGCTGCGCGCGCACCACTCTTGCCAGGCCGCAGATCTGCTCGGACTTGATCGGATTTCTTTTGTGGGGCATGGTGGACGAGCCCACCTGCTTTTTGCCAAAGCCCTCCTCCACCTCGGCGATCTCCGTCCTCTGCAGAGTTCTCATCTCGATGAAGATCTTGTCCAGGGTGGAGGCGACGAGCGCCATCCAGCATACCATCTCAGCATGCCGGTCCCTCTGCACCACCTGGTTGGAGACATCCACCTCGAACAGCTCCAGGTGATGCATAACTCTCTCCTGAATCTCCATGCCGAACCGGCCGTAGGCGGCCTGGGTCCCCACGGCACCAGACATCTTGCCCACAGCCGCCCGGGGGCGCAGCTCCTGGAGCCTCTGGATATGGCGGCCTATCTCTGAGGCCCAGATGGCGAACCTCAATCCGTAGGTGGTGGGCACCGCTATCTGGCCGTGCGTCCGGCCGGCGCAGACCAGATTCCTGTTCTTCATGGCCAGATCCAGGAGAAGGGCGAGCAGCTTTTTCAGCTTCTCTTCCATGATATCCAGGGAGGCCTTGATCTGCAGGCCGGTGGCGGTATCCAGGATATCATTGGAGGTCGCCCCCAGGTGGATCCATTCCCCGAATTTAGGGCTCTGTTCGGCCAGGGCGAGCACCGTGGCCATCATGTCATGGCCGATCTCATCCTCGATCTCCTTGGCCCTCTGGGGCAGGGTGACCTCTGCTGCCCGGGCGATCTCCTCTGCCGCTCCCTGGGGAATCATTCCCAGCTCCTCTTCTGCTTGAGCCAGGGCCGCCTCCACCCGGAAGAGACAGCGCAATCTGAAATCCTCTTCCCAGATGGCCTTCATCTCTTTTGTGCCATATCTGAATTCCATGGGGTGAATAGACATGGCAGAATGGATGGCAGAGGGGATTGATGGAGCTTTTGGTCTGAGAGGGACGACAGGAATATTTACCTCGAAGAAAGCCCAGGCTAAGCCATCGGTAGCCTCGATCGGCCAATGGAGCCAGGCTACTTGAAGGCCAGTTGCTACAGGTGAAGAGATTGAGGATTGCATACATCGTTCCGGAATATGTTCCAAGAATAGTAGGGGGATTGGGCACATATGCTCAATACATGTGCCCTGCCCTGGCCGATCTGGGCCATGAGATTACGGTATTCACCCTGAATGATGGAACCCTAAAGAACCAAGAGAATATAGATGGAGTGGAGGTTTTCAGACCGAATGCAATAGACATACCGGCAGAAGTGCTGGAATTGCTGCCTGGCAACTTCCGTCTCTGGGGAATACCGGAGATCCTGCTCCACAATATTATCGCTGCCTCCCAGCTTATAGATTTAATTAAAAAGAACGGAAGACAATTCGATATAATCGCGGTCCACGATTGGCTGAGCGGGATTGCCGGACTGATTGCCGCCAGCAATACAGAGCGGCCGCTCGTATTCCATATCCATTCCTCGGAAAGGGGCCGGGGAATGGGAAATGGGTCCCGGACCATAGCCACCATTGAGCATCGGACGGGACAGTCCGCTCAGAGGATCATCACTGTGAGCTATGCTATGCAGGAGGATCTTGTTGATCAGGGATTCGATAGCGACAAGATCCGAGTTTGCTGGAACGGTGTCGATGTTCAAAAGTACCACCCCAACCGGGTCAGCCCCGAGGAAAGACTGGCCTTAAGAAGAAGATATGGAATTGCTGATGACGAAAGGATGCTCCTTTTTATTGGCCGGCTTACTGCGGTAAAGGGTGCAGTAGAACTGGTCGAGGCCATGGCACTGATCGAGGATCCAAAGGTTAAGCTGGTGATCCTGGGCCAGGGAGACCTGGAAGAGGAGGTGAATGAGATGATCTCTCGGAAGGGCCTGGAGGATCGAGTGAAGACCTGCTATCAGTTCGTCTCCGAGGAGGAGAGAATCTGCCATCTTGCCGCCTGCGATATAGCGGTATTCCCCTCCAAGTACGAGCCCTTCGGGATCGTGGCTCTGGAGGCAATGGCCATGGAAAAGCCGGTTGTAGTGGGTGCTGGTGGGGTCAGCGGCCTGCGAGAGATCGTCATATCATCCGGGGAGAATCCAAACGGCTGCCATGTGAACGGCCAGGATGCGGCCGACATTTTCGCCTGGGGTCTTGAGCCACTGCTTTCCATGTCCCCCCAGGAGCTGAAGGAGATGGGAAGAAGGGGAAGAGAGAGGGTTTTAGAGCATTTCACCTGGGACCGGATCGCCAGGCAGACGGCCGAGGTATATGCTCAGACCAAAAAGAGTGCAGAACTATATGGCAAATAAAAGCAGAGGGCTTTAGCACTCCTCTGCTCGCCTTTCCCCTACTTTGCGCCTTTATATCCTATCTCTTCATCCTCCAGAGGGCCAGTATCAGGACAAGGCTTGCGGCCACAGCTCCAGGGGCGGGGCTCTTTTTCTCGCTCTCATCGGGCTGATCGGGCTGGGCAAGAGGTTCCGTCCCAGGCTCTTCGGATTCTTCTAGGTCTTCTGCCTCCTCCAGGGCTGCCTGATCAACTCTCACCGGCACCGCGGCATGATTGCCATTGCCTCCAATGATATTGACATAGCCGGTCATCTTTCCGGAAGGAGCACCAGCAACAACCACATCCGCCACGAAGGAATAATTGCCGGGGACAAGATCTCCCGCTGCTACAATACAATCATAATCGGTCACTCCCTGGGGGAAGACGTTCTGGAT
The DNA here is from genome assembly GCA_963813075.1 of Methanotrichaceae archaeon. Taxonomy (GTDB): domain Archaea; phylum Halobacteriota; class Methanosarcinia; order Methanotrichales; family Methanotrichaceae; genus Methanothrix. The sequence continues at coordinate 269,336 of CAWEXU010000004.1, read as the reverse complement.
CTTCCTGGGGCAGGTGATTGTCAGCCCTTCAGATACATTCCTGAAGACCAGTTCCACATAGGCCCTGTCGCTGCCCAATCCCTTGACCGAGACTGTGAAGTTGGCCTCGCTATTTGGCAGCATTTCAACCGGTGTGATATCGATCACCTGAAACCAGTACGATGCATTTGCCTGGCCTGGCAGGAGTAGAAGGAAGGCCAGCAGAAGAAGGAAAATGTGAGCTCTCATAGGTTTTAATTGTCCAGGTGATTATAAAGATGTTTCGGGAAGCAAAGATGGTGGAGGAAGATAGCAAGATCTTTTTGATCTTTTTTATCATGATAAACTGGCGGAGCGATTACCAGTGAAGGAAAATCCAATTCAAGAGGCAAGGAGCAGCAGCACCAATACAAGCAGCCGGACCAGTACGCTGATGCCCGCTGATGCCGCGGTCAGGGATAGGCCCAGCCTCATGCCGAAAATCGCTGTATAGTTGGGCAATGTCGATCTTATGGAGAAGACGGGCAGCATGAATATGCTTCCCAGCATCAGGACCATCAGGGCTTTCAGCTCCGATATTCCGCCATTCTGAATCAATGGGCCAAGAAGGACAATTCCCGCTTTGGGGTTGGCCACATAAATGGTCAGAGGGATTACGGTCTCTGCCGGGATCCTGAAGATGCTGGCAAGAGGCGTCACGTTCAGCGATTGCAGTATTCCCTCCGCGTTCAAATATAGAACGATAAATGTCATGACAAAGTAAAGCGATCCGATCCGAATAAACAGCTTTTTCTGTCCATTCAGAGATTTCCTTGCCGCATCTATTATGCTCTTCTCCTTTTTGGCTAGAGGAGGATTTATTGAGGAGATTGCCTCACCTGCCAGATAGGCTCTGCCCAGGATTATGACGATCAAGAGCTTGATCAATCCTGTAGCCACAGAGACAATAGCATAGGCTCCACCCACATAAAGGCCCAGCACCGGAACTACAAATGCCAGTTGATAGGTGAAAAGCTCTCTGAAATAGACCGGGACGGTGTTCATCAGGGCGGAGAGGAAGGCCTGCCGATCGCTCAATTGCCCCTCATGCCGTAGCCTTGCCGTCATGGCATTTGCTGCCAGTGCCGATCCCAGGCCCACCACAAAGGTGGAGGCTGAAGCGGCAGGCAGACGGGACACTGAGACCAGGGGTTTGGCCAGATATGAGAACCTCTGAAAGAGCCCCATCTCATTCATGATACCGGTGAGAAAGAGCATCAGAAATACGGTGCTCATGGTATAGACAGTCCCATCCAGAGTCTGCCAGAATAGGTCGATCAATTCAGCTCCTCATAACTGATACAAGCATTCTTCGGGGCTATTTTCGGGCTTCAACTCAGGTTGCCTGAGAAGGGATTGGGGCGGGATCCGCCCGGTATCCCAGGATGGTGGCCTTCTGCATGGCCATATCCGCTTCCTCAGTTCGATTGGTCAGATTGAGGACATTGGCCAAATTGACATAAGACTGCATCCGGTCCGGATTGATCTCTATCGCTCTCTCGAAGCATTCGATCGCCTCTTCCAGATCGGCAAATCCCTTCACCAGGGAGATCCCCTTGTTATTCCAGGGGTCGAGGTAGCCGGGATCAATCTCTATCGCTCTGTCATAAGCAGCCAAGGCTCCGGTATGATTCTCCTGCCTGGCTAAAGCCAGTCCCAGAACATTCCAGCATGGTGCACAGCCTGGATCTATCTGGACTGCTTTCTGGAAAGCTGCCACGGACTCATTATAATTGCCCATCCCCCTGTAAATCGAGCCTTTGCTGATCCAGTACCTGGCATTTTCGGGGTCGATTTCAATGGCCTTATCGATCATGGCAAGGGATGCGCTGGAGTTGTTCAGGCCCAGGTATGCCAGAGCTTTCCCTCCCCAGGGAGCGGATTGGTTTGATGCCGCCAAAATGGCGCCATCATATGCAGATATCGATTCGTTGAATCTTCCCCTGGCCATGAGTACATCTCCCTTGCCCATCCAGGCCCGGACATCGGCAGGATTCAGCTCGATTGCCCGGCCAAAAGCATCCAGAGCCTCGTCATATCTTCCGGAATTGGTGAGCACCAGGCCCATATTGTACCATGCGTCAACATACTCCGGTTCAAGCTCGACTGTTCTTTTCAATGCCTCTATAGATTCGTTATTTCTTCCCAGTTCGGTAAGTATCAGGGCCTTAGCATACCATGCTCCGGGGAGATCCTGATCAAGATCAGTGGCATTATCCAGAGCGAGAAGGGACTCATTGTACCGGCCGAGGTTGGCCAGGGCAAGCCCCTTGTTATACCAGGGCAAAGCAGCCCGAGGCTCCAGATCTGCGGCTTTTGAGAAAGCCTCAATGGCCTCATCAAACCTCATCATACGGGCAAGGAGAATCCCCTTGCGATGCCAGGCCTCAGCCAGAGCGGGATCCATCTCTATGGACCGATTATAAGCGTTGAGCCCCTCGTCATGCAGGCCCTGGCTGGTCAATGCCAGGCCCAAATTCATCCAGGCAGTGGCATTTGATCCATCAAGCTGGATCGATTTATTGAAAGACTCTGCCGCCGCTGAATATGAGCCATTATTCAGGGATTCCATTCCCTTTTGGCTCCAATAATCAGCTGAGTATTCTTCTGCTGGCACATCCGAGAATCGGAACCGAGATCGCTAAAGCGATCAATATGAGTAAGACAAGACCGGCTTTAATAGGCATCCCCCAAGTGTTTATTGGATTTATTCATATCCCATTCGATGCAGAGATATATAAGACATAGCCACTAATAAGACATAGCCACTCTGGACGGGATTGGCTTTTCAAGCTTCCGCTGCGACCTTTCCGGGCCCGTTTTCCTTTTCTTTATTCCTGTCCCTTTTCATTTTTATTTTCTTTTTTTCCGTCACCTGGCTACTTCTCCCACCACATCTTCACCCGGATCGAAGAGCCAGAGAGCACAAATGCTCCATCCTCCCATTTCATCGCCTTCTCCAGATACTCTCGCAGCACAGCCTTCTGCTCTTCTGTCTTTGCCTGGGCCTGGGGGGCCAGCTCCGCCACGGCCTCGTCCAGGGTAGCGTAGCGTTGATCATGCTTCATTCTGAAGGTGGTGATATTTGGATAGATGCCCATCTGGTAGAGGACATTGTAGAGCACATCGCTCATGGGACCTGAGATATAATCCCGCCCATGCAGCCTGGGCCAGAGCTCCTTCCACATATTGCCCCAGGTGCTCATTCCAGCGAAATGGTAGAGGTAGACATATCTGGATGAGGCCTGGATCATCTTCTCGATAGCATCCCGGATGTCCGGCATACCCAGGGAGAAGGAGGCTACCACCACATCATAGGGGGGCTCAAGATCACAGGAGACCTCCACCTCCTCCCAGCGCTTCTGGACGATGTTGATATTGTCCAGGCCAAACTCGGCCATCTTCTCTCTCATGACGGTGCACATCCCATCCGCAGGCTCCACTGCTGTGACATGTGCCGCCTTTTTGGCAAATGGTATGGCCAGGGTGCCGGGGCCGGCGCCGATATCCAGCACCCGTGACTTTTCAGTGATATCCGTCTCCCAAATGGTTCTCTGGATCCTGCTCTGCTCCTTCTGGCACATAATCCAGAACCGAAGGGCGCTCTCCCGACTGCTCCAGATACAGGCGCAATCCCTGCCCGGGCTGGATTCCCGGCTCTGCTTCATCTGGCTCATCCAGACCTCATTCCAGTCGATGTCTCTTTGCGGGTCGATCATAACAACCATGTATTCTCCTGATTCTGCCTCGAACTTGCTAAATAGAGCCATCGGGCCGAGCCGCAAAAGAAGTGGGCCGAATCCACCTTACGGCTGAATCTACCTACTGGGCCATGAAGATAATGTTCGCATTCAAATTTGTGTGTAGATCCGTACTCCTCCTCCCCCGCACTTAATATCACGCCTGTATCCGGGAGTGATAACCAATAGGCAAGCCATGTCTTCTTCGTACACCCCCCGGCATGAGTTGGGCCAGTCCACCTGTTCTATAGAAACGAGCTTTATCCTTCCCAAGGGCCGGTTCAGTTATCTGCGATCCATTGGAGAGCCTTCTCGACGATTTTGATCGGAATTATTCGGCCCTGATTCCACGGTGATGATGTTGGATCGCCATCTTTGTCCGTGTCCTATCTGAGATACCGTCAATTTCACTGGCATGATATCCATTAGAATCATCCGTCTGTGCGGCAAGAGATGGGCAGGCGAAAATTGCCGCCATAATCAGGCCCACAGAGATATATATGAGGCAATTAGATCGGTTCATGGACTAATCTTCCTTGCTATAGGTGTCTGCCAGTTTTGTAGGGCGATTGCATCTGACTATTAGGTGCAACTCTGCCTACGGCAGCATGAAGATAATCCTTCGGTTCAAACGGTTTTTGGTAACTTGAGTACTGCATCTAATTCATCAGTCAGGGCTGTACACTCATCTCCTTTGTGGATCGCGTTTTGTTTAAAGAATTTGTGTGTGCAATATAAGATGAGCATTGATCACCGATGTCGATCCAAAAGTCGTAATAAATAAACATAATAAATATATTTTTTGAATTTTTGATAAAATTGGTATTGTGGATTTTTTGCGCCCCCTCATATTAAAGTCTGTAAAAAGTTTTAATTAGCAATTTTTCTGTTTTAAAATTAATGAATTGAATGACATTCGAAGGATACAACAGGCAATTTGGATCAGATGAGCCGAACTAGACCTGAGAAACTAATTAAAAAAAAGAGAAATGTTTTTATATCTTAATTAACAAAACAACGTATATGTTACAATAAAGGTGGGTTTGTAAATGAGCAAAGTCGGTTGTTTAGGGATAGTGGCTATTTTCGCTGCCGCTTGTCTGATTGGAATTGCAGCTGCTGATTACAATGCCTGGAGCACTCCCGATGGTAGTGTCGCCCCGGTGGAGCTGGAAATATCAATAGAATCAGGGTGCGATGGCCTGCAACTGGTAAGAGGTGATACCGCAGAGTGTCAAGATATAATATATGTCACTGCTAATGCTGATTGGAAACTGTCGGTTGAGGATGAGAGTTCTCTTCTTCCTTTCAAAGGCTATATGAATGACGGACCGATTAGGTCTGGTGGTGATGATGACGCAAAAGGATTTAAAAAATTGACGAATCCCTTTGTCGTCGAGGGCATAGGTGATCTCAGCTCCGGGCCGGTTATGATAGAACCTCTGGGCAAGGCGCCAGCTTCGTCTGAACCGGTGGTGGTCCCGTATTCACAGCAGGTAGCCGGAAATGAAAAGGATGGAGATTACTATATCATGCTAACCTATACGATTTCTCCGCGCTGATCCATATTGAAATTTATTTTTTTTTTACAAAATAGGAGATGAACATATGAGGCTAGTTAAAGCAGAATTGGCCATACTCTCGCTCCTGGCTTTATCGCTTTTTCTTGCGCCTTGTTCCGGCGTCAAGGTAAGCGGGGCGATCTTCGAGGATGATGTATTGCCCGGCCAGGAGACCGGCCATGAGATTGTCGTATCACTTGAAAAAGATGCTTTTCCGCTTAATATTAACGCAGAGGTATATGGATATTCCATGAACGAGAATGGCTCGAATATCCAGATAGGGCCAAAAGAGGATACTGGACCGTATTCTGCCAGAGAGTATTTGACAGTGACTCCGAATGAACTCGAGATTCAACCGGGCGAATCAAAGAAGTTTCTGGTGGTGGCGGATATTCCTGCGGATGCGGGATCGGGTGGCAGGTATGCTCTGGTTATATTGAAGACTTTAAATCCGGTGGAGGGAAATAAGAATGTCAGGATCTTGACAGCGATCCAGGTTCCTGTCCTGCTCCGGATCTCAGGCAGCGAGATCGTAACGACCGGGGTGATCAGCGATCTGAAGGCGTCAAAGTCTGGTGATGACGCAATGGTTAACCTCAGGTTTGAGAACACCGGCAACTACCATTTCAAGCCCATGGTGAATTTGGCTTTAAGGACTCAAGAAGGGGAGACGGTTGGATCGGCATCCCAGCAGAGTGGCAGCGCACTGCTGCCGGATGGCAAATGGTTTTTCAGTGTGCCAATAGACAATGAGTCTGAGCTTACTCCAGGGACCTATACCATAGAGGCAAGCGTAACCGATGAAAGAGGGACAATCCTTGACCAGGATGAGGTGATCTTCGAGTTTTGAAATCCTTTTTTCTCTGCCCCCCTCTCTTCGAGCCGGCATTCAGCGATCCAGGTAGATCGGCTTCTCTGGTACCAGGTAGATCGTCCAGAAGAACAGGAGGGTGATCGCTGCCTTGACCAGTATATTGGTCCAGATCATCTGCACCAGCCCCTCTGCCCCCACGATTCCCATAAAGGCGATCACCGGAAAGAGGAGGCTGTCTAAGGGAATGGATACGGCATTGGAGGCGAAGACTCGCGTCCACTGGGGCCAGTTTTTGCGTCTCCCCCGGGTCCAGATGCGGTAGACTCTGGTGTCGATCAGCTCCGCCAGGAGAGCGGTGAGAATGGAGGCGAGAACGATTCTCATCTGCAGGGAAAAGACCGACTGCCAGCCCTGGCCGGTGCTGTCCAGGATCCCGAAAAGAAATGTCCAGGCCGCCTGTCCGCCGCTATTTGCCCAGTCCGTCTGAGCGGGCAGGAGGACCACAAACTGAAAATAGATGGCAACAAGCAGATTCAAGCCCGCCGCCAGCCAGATGGTGGTGAGGGCCGCCTTCTCCCCCAACTGCTTGTGGATCAGGTCTCTCCAGGTGAAGGTCAGAGAATAGATGAAGCCGGCATCCATGACCAGGCTGCCGAAGGACGTGACCTTGGTGGCAGCGATGTTTCCGGCCAGGGAATAGAAGAGGTACAGGCCGCAGAGGATTATGGTGGCCTGGGTTTTGTCGATCCTCAGCCGTCCTCCTGCGAATGTAGATCCCTTCTGCCCCGGAATATCTGCCGCTAAATCCCTTTCAGCCATCTGTCCTTAAGCTCCCAAAAGCCGCCACTTCTTATGCTCTCCCTTATCTCTTCCATCAGGCGGAGCATGAAATGGAGGTTATGCAGCGTCGCCAGGCGGAAGTACGAGAGCTCTCCCGCAATGTAAAGATGGCGGAGATAGGCCCGGGAATAGGTACGGCAGGTCGGGCAGGAGCAGACCGGGTCAATGGGCAGGCCGTCATCTTTGAACCTTGCGGACTTTATGTTCAGGTGGAACTTGTTTTTCAATGATCCGCCGGACTGGGGCGATAGGAGGAGACTTCCCCTGCGGGCGATCCTGGTGGGTGAGACGCAGTCGAAGGTATCAATTCCCCTGGCCACGCATTCGAAGATGTCATCTATCTCCCCTATCCCCAATAGGTGCCTCGGCCGGTCGTCCAGCTTATGAATTGTCCAGTCCAGGACCTGATGCATATCCTGCTTGCTGTTCCCCAGAGATCCGCCGATGGCTATGCCGTCAAAAGGCTGGGAGACGACGAAGTCGGTGCTGATGCGCCTCAGGTCCTCAAACCATCCTCCCTGGATGATGCCGTAGATGGCCTGGCTCCTGTCATGATGGCGGATGGACTCCGACGCCCAGTCGTGAGTCCTGTACATCGCTTTTTTGGTGTAGTCGTAGTCTGACAGAGGTGAGGTGCACTCGTCAAAGGCCATGATGATATCCGAGCCCAGGTTGGACTGGATTCTCATCGACCTTTCAGCATCCAGGAAATGCCAGGCCCCGTCGGCCATGGACTTGAAAGAGATGCCCTCGTCTGTGATCTTCGTCAGGTTCTCCTTCCTGGCACTCTTCTGCCCCTTTCCGCTGGCCTTATAAGAGTCGTCATTACCCCTGGCTGCCTTTCCTCCGTAGCTGTTTCTGTAGTTCAGTCTATAAATCTCGTTTTCTGGCTCTTTTTCGCACGGATTATTGCCGCCTTGCCGGCAGTCTTCATCTCCTGGAAAGGAGGAAAGCTCTTGAGGGAAGATGTTGCCGATCTTGGCGATATTATGCTCTCTGCCAAAGCCAAGGGAAAAAGCCTGGAAGCCGCCCGAGTCGGTGAAGAGGGGTCCAGAGAATCCCATGAACTTATGCAGCCCCCCCAGACCACCGATCAGCTCGTCCCCCGGCTTGAGGTGAAGGTGATAGGTGTTGGCCAGGGCACAGGAGACCCCAAGAGATGCAAGGTCATCTGAGTTCAGAGCGCGCACGCTGCCCAATGTGGCCACAGGCACCAGATAGGGGGTCTGGATATCGCCCCGGCGGGTTTTTATCAGCCCTGCCCGAGCATTGCTCTCTGGATCCCGGTCCAGTACCTCAAAGGAAAATCCGTTCATTTCTCGTTAGGGGTGACCCGGGTTTTATAGACCTTTCTTTCGCACGGGCAAGCTTTATTATCAGAATGAATATTGCGCTTGAAGGTGAAACACATGTCAAAAAGCCGAATGGTTGCATTTATGCTGATGTGCATATCTCTTCTTTTCATCAATGCCCTGGCAGAGGATGAGAACAATAAGAACTATAGCGTGAATATCTCCGAGGATAAATTTCTGGGGAGCTATCTGGTAAACGAGACCGGTTTTACTCTATACTACCACTTAAATGATAGCGAATCCCTGGGAATGAGCACCTGCAATGATGAATGTGCCGCCACCTGGCAGCCATTTTATGTGGAGGATCCGATCCTGCCTGAAAGCCTCAACTTCATCAACTTCGACAGCATAAAGAGAGAGGACGGATCAAAACAGACGACTTTCAAGGACTGGCCACTGTACCTTTACTCCGGCGACAGCAGCGCAGGCGACGTTCGTGGTGAGGGCCTGGAAGGCGACACCTGGCACGTCGTCGACCCCATGAATCACCCCGAGCTTATGTAAGCGGCAAAAAAAGTTCGTTTAAAATTGTGATTAGAGGGCTCAAGGGCCCTCCCTTCTACCATTTGCCCTTATGCCGCGGCAGAATCAGGCCGGGGGAAACATCTGGAATCCGCGAGGGAACTTGAAGCCCCTCCTGCCGATTTCCTCATCCGCTGCCCGGAGGGCTTCAGGATCGCTTCCGGCAGCCAGCACCTTTTTCAGGACGCCGTCTGAGGATTCTTCCTCTTCCACCTGCTCGTCCACATACCACTGCAAAAATTTCCTCGTCGATGTGTCCGATTCGCTCTCGGCCACTGCAACCAGGTCATGAATCATCCTGGTCACCGCCCTCTCATGGTCCCAGACATGCTGGAATGCCTGCGGGGTCGACTCCCATCTCTGCTGTGGTGCCTCCACGGCGAGCATCTTCGCCTTTCCGCCGGAGGCAGCCACATAGTCCAGCAATTTCATGGTGTGGACCAGCTCTTCTCCTGCCTGAACTCTCATCCAGCTGGAAAAACCCTTAAAGCCGGCTGACTGAAAGTAGTAGGACATGGAGAGATACAGATATGAGGAGTATAGCTCTCTATTTGCCTGGACATTCAGGGCCTCATTCATCCTTTCGCTGAGCATAGATCGATCCTCATAAGCAGCTTTAACTCGCTGATTTCCCGAATCTACTCCACCTTATTGAACAATTCTTTTCCCACGCCGCACTCCGGGCAGGTCCAGTCATCGGGCAGGTCCTCGAATGCCGTACCTGCAGCTATGCCTGAGGCTGAATCTCCTTTCTCTGGATCGTAGATGTACCCGCAGACAGTGCATACATATTTGTCCATTTCCTTTTCACCCACATTTGCTTTGTGCCCTTTAGCTAGATGAAACTTTCCAGCTTGGTTTTGATCTTATCCTCTCTGCCCGAAAGCTCCGGATTGATCTGACTGTAAGCCTGATCAAATCGAGGAAGATTGACCTGATAGAACTTGCCCAGGGGAATGGGTGCCTCGGAGTCGTCATATCTCCAGCTGCGTATGATCTTCTGGGCCTGCTCAAAGCTTCCGGTATCGTTTCCCTCAACTGTATAGGTTCTCTTATTGTAGCTCTCATACATATTGAAGTAAGAGACACAGACCTGGAGGACATCCACTATTGAGAAGCCTTTATGCATAATCGCCTCCTGAAAGAGGGTCTGAAGCAGTTCGATCCCATGAGTGTATCCCCGGGCGAGGAATGTGGCACCGGATGATAGCATCAGTTCCAGGGGGTTCAGGGGCTGCTCGATGGATCCCGCGGGCGTGGACTTGCCCCGGAAACCGTATGGTGAGGTGGGGGTGTACTGGCCGGTGGTCAGGCCGTAGACCCGGTTGTCATGCAAAATCAGGGTTATGTCGACATTCCTCTTGGCGGCGAAGATCAGATGGTCCAGGCCCTCAGCCAGGCTGTCGCCGTCTCCCGAGAAGCAGATCACATTCAGATCCGGGTTGGCCAGCTTTATGCCTGTAGCAACGGGAATGGTCCGGCCGTGGATGGAATAAAAGCTGTTCACATTCAGGTAGTCCACGATCTTGCCGTGGCAGCCGATGCCCGAGACCAGGACGGTGTTCTCTATGGGGTAGCCTTCCCCGTCCATCCGGGCGAGGACGGCTTTCATTGCGCTGAGGATGGAGAAGTTCCCGCAGCCCGGACACCAGGTGTTGCGGGCAGTGGTGGATAGCTCCTGAGGTTTCATGCTCCCCTCCTTTCCAGCTCAATGGAAAGATCGTTCAGAGAAAATGGCCTTCCATCGTACTTCAGGATCATCTCATCGACATTGATGCCATACTGGCGGCATAAAGTTGCCAGCTGGCCGGTGACATTGCATTCCACATCAATCAACCTATCCACGCCCCGGAGGGCTTCTTTCAGCCTCTGCTCGGGGAACGGCCAGAGGACCAGCACCTGAACCACTCTTATCCCGCGATTGGCTTGACTTTCTGCCACCTCCCGGCATACTCCCTTGTTCGAGCCCCAGCAGAGAAGGCAGGTCTTGCCATTACGGTCTCCTAAGACCTTCACCGTCTCATAACCCTCCAGCTCTCTGGCCAGGGATTGAGCTTTATGCATTCTTTTCTCGCTCATCTCCCTGGTTATCTGAGCGTCCTCAGTGGTTATGCCTGCAGCATCATGCACATAGCTGTCCGCCTTTATCACCTGCCCCTTCTGAGGGGGATAGGCCAGAGGAGAGATGCCGTTGTCAGACAGCCGGTAGCGATGATACCCACCCTGCCCATCCCAGAGCAATGGCGGATTGAGGAGTTCTGCCTTTTCTGCCTGCCCCAGATCGAAGCTATACTGGCTCTCGCTGACGATCTTGTCCGAGAGTATGAATGCGGGAATCTGATATTTCCAGGCCAGGTTCAGGGCAGCGGCGGACCAGATATAGGCATCTTCTGCGTCCCCTGGCGCGACCACCAACCGGGGAAACTCCCCCTGGCCGGCATTGATCACAAAATGCAGGTCGCCCTGAGCGGTGTAAGTGGGAAGGCCGGTGGAGGGCCCGGTCCTCTGGGCCATGACGATGGCCAGGGGGATCTCCGCCATCCCCGCCAGGCTGAGGGCCTCGGTCATGAGACAGAACCCTCCCCCAGATGTGCCTACTGCTGCCCGGACTCCGGCATAGGCGAATCCCTCTGCCATCAGGATCACAGCGATCTCGCTCTCCGGATGGACCACCTTCAGGCCGAACTCCTCTGACCACTGGGCCATGCTGTCCAAGATGGAGGAGGAGGGGGTCATGGGATAGGCCACATAGGCACTCAGTCCCGCCCGGATCAGGCCCAGGCTGATGGCCTGGTTGCCGGAGATGATCGGCTCAGGGCTGCTCTCAAGCTTATCGATCTGGCAGAACTCGCTGGCGGCATCGTATCCCCGGCGGGCGACCCTCAGGTTCAGATCGATCTTCTTTGGAATATGCTTTCTCAAGACCTCTTCTATCACCGGCCAGGCGATGCCCGTGGTGCGGCAGAAGGCCCCCAGAATGCAACTGTTCTTCATCACCGGCATGGCTCCCTCTTCCTTCAGAATCTCAGTGACGGGAATGGCGCAGCTCTTCTCTGCCGGGACCTTTCCCTTCACCTTATCTGCATCATAGATGATAATCGAGCCCTCCTTGAGGCGATCGGCATGCCTATCAATAGTATCCTGATTGAGGGCAATGAGCAGGTCCACCTCATCCCTCGAGACCCCGATCCTCTGAGAGGAGGCCCGGACGATGGAGAAGTTGTGCCCCCCTCTGATCAGAGAGGGATAGTCGTAGTACATGAATATGCGATAGCCCAGGCGGCTCATGAGCCGGGCGGCGGTCAGCCCCGCCTCGTTTATGCCGTCACCGGCAATTCCTCCGATGAGAATAGAGAAGTCTTCCATCAGATCCTCCATATATGATATATTATAAATTATATTAATACAGTTATTTATTTTTAGCAATGCGTTTTTCCTTAATTCTGGACCTATATTTGTCTTTGATTGTATAAAGCCCCTCGCATGGCCGCTGCCTCATAAGCTCTTGCTTAAATCATCCCCGAGCAATGAGATATTTTATGTAGCATATCTGAAATAGAGGCCACCATGTACGGAAAAGCCATCCATACCGGGAAGCTGAGGCTGGCAGATGCATTGACTGTGACTGCAGCCCTGCTATTTCTCTCCCCGGCCAGCGGGGCGGAAGTGTTCACCGATAAGATTATGCTGCTGTATCCTTTCCATGCCTTCCTGGTATCCTCCGGCCTCCTCCTCCTATCCGCAGGAATGATCTGTGCGAGGTATATGAAAGGGAGGAGATGGTGGCTGAAGGCCCATAAGACCCTGGGGATCACCGGGTCGGCATTAACGATATCCGGGATCATGGTGGCTGTCTATATGGTCACCGCCAGTTCGGGCTTCGCTCCCCCCGCAGGACCGCATGCCTATATCGGCATATTGGTCTCTATGATGGTACTTTTCACTCCAATTATGGGATTCATCCAGCTCAAGAAGAGAGATATGAGGCTGCGGGCAATTCATAGATGGTCCGGGCGGCTGACCATTGCTCTTATGATCATCAACGCTTACCTGGGCTGGATGATCGTCCAGTCATTTTAATAAATAAATCTCATTATGATAAAAGGTGATATGTAAATGGCACAGATAGGCTACAATGAGACGGTGATGGACCACTTCATGAACCCTCGTAATGTGGGGGTGATAGAGAATCCGGACGGCTATGGAAAAGTGGGAAATCCCGTTTGCGGAGACCTCATGGAGATATTCATCAATGTCAAGGACGACCGGATAGCTGATATCAAATTCAGGACATTCGGCTGCGGCTCAGCCATAGCAGTGAGCAGCATGATAACTGAGATGGCGAAGGATAAGAGCCTGGATGAGGCGATCAAGATAAGCCGCAATGATGTGGCCCAGGAGTTGGGGGGACTGCCGCCCCAGAAGATGCACTGCTCAAACCTGGGAGCAGATGCCCTGCATGCCGCCATCAAGGACTACTGGGTGAAGACCGGGAAAATCAGCCCTGAGGAGGCAAAGCCGGCGGTGGATGAGGGCCACGAGGGCGATTCATTGCCAGGCCCTTGACGGCTGAAAGAATGATCGAGTGGGCAGAAGAGTATAAAACAGCATCTCAATATGTCAATAAAGGGAGGATGGGCAGCAACCTGCCATCATTGAATAGCCCTTTATTGCTGAAATTCCCTTTCAATTTCAGCTTCTGCTGATCATGGTCCCTATGCCTTCAGTGGTAAGCAGTTCCAGCAGGATGGCATGGTGCTTTCTGCCGTCGATTATGTGCGCCTTTTCCACTCCGCCCCGCACCACAGATACACATGCCTCAACCTTGGGGATCATTCCCCCCTTGATTATCCCCTCCGCCACCAGCCGGCCGAAGTCCGACGCAGGAAACTCGGAGATGACGCTCGCCGGATCATCCGGGTTCATGCGCACCCCCTCCACATCGGTGATGGAGAAGAACTTCTTCGCCCTCATGGCTATGGCCACCGCTCCGGCTGCAGTGTCGGCATTGACATTGAAGTTATTTCCCTGGTCCATCGGCGGCAATGGGGGATATAACCGGGATGTAGCCCTTTCCGGCCATGATCATCAGGATCTCGGGGTCCACCTTCTCCACATCACCCACAAATCCCAGATCCACGGGCTCCTTTCCTTCCACCATCTGCAGAGCCTTCTTCCGGGCCTTCAGGAACATGCCGTCCTGGCCGGATAGGCCGATGCCTTTGCCTCCATGCTTGCCGATAAGGTTGACAAGCTCTGCATTGATGTTGCCGAGGAGCACCATCCTGGCTATGCCCAGCGTCTCCCGGTCGGTCACGCGCAGGCCACCCACGAACTCCGCCTTCTTGCCGAACTTCTCCATGGCCTGAGAGATCTCGGGGCCCCCGCCGTGAACGATGATGGGATGAATGCCTATGTAGCGCAATAGCACCACATCCTGGATGAAATCCTCAAGCACCGCAGTATCGGACATGATCGAGCCGCCGATCTTGAAGACCATGATGGAATCGTAGAACTCCCGAATGTAAGGCAGAGCCTCGATGAGCACCTGTTCTCTCTTAACTGTCAAATTGCATACCTCTTTGATCCGGGATGATCTACTCAATGGATATCAAGACATCGCCGGGAGCGACTGTGGTGCCCTCTTTGACGTACACCTCTTTTACCTTGCCATCTTTATTGGCCAGGATATTCTGCTCCATCTTCATCGCTTCCAGGACGGCTACTGGATCTCCTTTGGTCACCTTATCGCCCTTCTTGACCACATAGCGGATGACCACACCCTGCATGGGAACGGTCACCCCATCCGTGGGAGCCTTGGGCTGGGCCTCCTGAATGGTCATGCCCGCCGGGGCCACCTTGACCAGATAAGCCTCGCCATCGATCTCGACATTGAGGGCCATGGGCTCGCCCTTGAGGGAAGCGCTCAGGTCCGATACCATCTCTTTTTTGACCAGGGGCTCCTCGACTGCCGCTCCTTTGAGGAACTTCAGAGCCACCTGAGGATAGAGGGCATAGGTGAGGTAATCCTCCTCCTGTCTGGCCAGGCCCAGGGCGTCGACCGCCTTTCTCGCCGACTCATACTCCGGCGGCAACAGGTCTGCAGGCCGCACCGTGACAGCATCCTCATCGCACAGGACCTTGATCCTCACCTTGGGGTCGATCATGGCGGGCGACTTTCCATACAGTCCCTTGACATAGTCCTTGACCTCTTTGGGAACCATCTTGTAGCGATCGCCGGTGACCACATTCAAGACCGCCTGAGTGCCGACGATCTGGCTGGTGGGGGTGACCAGGGGTGGATATCCCAAATCCTTGCGCACCCTGGGTATCTCCGCCAGCACCTCTTCGTACTTGTCCATGGCCTTCTGCTCATTTAGCTGGCTGACCAGGTTGGAGAGCATGCCGCCCGGAACCTGATAAGCAAGGACATTGGTGTCCACCCGGGCGGAGATGGGGTTGAATACGGGGGCATAGATCTCCATGATCCGTTCGAAGTATCTCTTGATCTCAGTCAAAAGCTCCAGATCCAGGCCGGTATCATAGGGTGTGCCCTGCAGAGCAGCCACCAGGCTCTCTGTGGCCGGCTGTGAGCTGCCGCCGGAGAGAGGAGACATGGCCACATCCAGTATATCCGCCCCTGCCTGGCAGGCATGGAAGTAGCTCATCTGGGCCATGCCGCTGGTGCAGTGGGTGTGCAGGTTCACCGGGAGGTTGACCTCCTTTTTGATTGTCCGGATGAGGTCATAGGCATTTTTGGGGGTGATCAGCCCGGCCATGTCCTTGATGCAGATGGAGTCGCATCCAAGCTCTGCCAGCTGGACGGCGAATTGTGCAAATTGCTCATTGCTGTGCACGGGGCTGATGGTGTAGCTGATTCCGGCCTGGACGTGCCGGTCCATCTTCTTGGCCGCTTTTATCGATCGCTCCATATTTCGTATATCATTGACCGCATCAAAAATCCTGAAGATGTCGACACCATTCTTTGCTGCCTTCTCCACAAATCTGTCCACTATATCATCTGCATAATGCCTGTAACCAACCAGGTTCTGCCCGCGAAGCAGCATCTGCATCGGGGTGTTAGGCATGGCTTTCTTAAGAGCCCTCAGCCTCTCCCAGGGATCTTCATTCAGATAGCGTATGCAAGTATCGAATGTAGCTCCTCCCCACACCTCCAGGGAGAAGAAGCCGACCTGGTCCATCTGCTCTGCGATGGGTAGCATATCCCTGGTCCTCATTCTGGTGGCCAGCAGAGACTGATGAGCATCTCTAAAAACCGTTTCCGTAAGCATTACCCTGCCCATAAAGATCACCTCTTAATTGGTCCCTCTTTAAAATCCCTTCGCCTAATGAATCAATGGCATCGATCGAAGTTCTGGCTGGTTGATGATAATCAAGAGCTTTCATGAGATCGCGATGCCTGATTTTTTCAGCTGTGAAGTCCTAAAAATCTCATTGAATAACTAAATTTTGCCCCTCCCGGCACATTTACATAATTTTTCTTTGCTAGTTGTTGCTTGAAAACCTTTTTTTGAGAATTGATTTCCAGTATCCTCCAATAGGCTGGCAGAACTTATCGCAAAGCGAATCAGTATGACTCCTGATATCTTTTATGAGTAGTTTTGTCCTGAACCCCGGCCTATTCGACATTGGTAGTAGGAAGAGAAAATCCTCTACCCCACCAGCTCAAAAGAACAGATGAACTAAATTTTTGCCGCTATTAAGGTCTCTTGAAATCGATTTGTACAGAAGTGTACAGCGAAAGTGTCTATTAATAATACTAATGCGTTTTTAAGATTGGAGTGATAAAAGATGAGACTCAGAGTTGTCAGCGCCAGAAACGAGATACCAAACCTCAATCCAAATGAGAAGACAGTCCATCTGGCTTTCAGGGCAAGCAATGTAGATTTTCTCAACTTGATGCAGAGATGCCCACGACTCAGAATGATTCAGGTGCCACCCTCCTACCGCAAGACCATGTCCAATGCCATTCAGGTTTTCCTTGATATGCAGGGCATCGAGCTATTAGAGGGCGATGTCTGGGGACACAGAAAAGACCTGGATGAGTACTTCACCGTGGATGATACCACCATTGAGGAGATCAGGTCTCTTGCAGCCAGCGGCGCTAGCATGGACGAGGTGGCAAGCCAGATTCAGAAGAAGGCCAGACTCGGCCCGGAGCTGATCAAGTATATAGCCAGGACCAAGATCACCGCCTGATTCAGTTATAGCCAGATCTTCATTCTGGCTTCGCTTTCTATTTTCTATCGGGAAAGGTTCATCTCACCTGAAGGCTTAACCTCTTTTTGTGAAGTGCGATGTACTGGTGGTGGGCGCCTCGTCTGCCGGTATGATGGCTGCGACATCTGCTGCTTATGGAGGGGCGAATGTTATGCTGGTGGACAGGAATCTGGGCAGCCTGCATCATGATGCAAATACCCTCTTCGAGGGAATGGCCTCCGTCTCCGGCGTCAAGATCAAGGACTGCCTCCTCAAAAAAGAGCTGGAAGGCATGCGCATTCTCAGCCCCACTGGCCGGGGGGTCACCGTTCCTGCCAAAGGCTACTTCATCGACCGGGAGGCCTTCGACAGCCACTACCTCCGCCTGGCAGAAAAGGCAGGAGTGGCGCTTCTCTCCGGTGAGGTCCAGAGCCTCCGCAAAGATGAGGGCGGAATGAGATTGAGACTGATTGGAGAGGAGATTCATGCGCGAGTGGTGATAGATGCCTCTGGGGTCCAGTCCCGCCTCTCGGAGAAAGCAGGCCTTTTGCCCATGCGCCACCCGGAGGATATAGCCTGGGCAGTGGAAGCTGATGTCGAATATCCCTACCTGGGAGATGAGATGTTCTTCCAGTACTGGATTGGAAGCATGGCACCGGGCTGGAAAGCCACGTTCTCGCCCGCCGGCGGCAACCTGGCAACAATTGGGGTTTTCGTGCGCGGCCAGGGCCAGAATGTGCAGCCATTCTTCGATAGATTCTTAGGGCTCTTCAAGGCCCATAAGGCCTCTATATACCGGAACATCGACCAGCTGAAGATATTGTCTGTGAGAAGAGGGGGCGACCCCATTTGCGTCATGCCGGGCGAGATGGTGGCCGACTCCCTGATGGTCACCGGCGGGGCTGCCGGCCAGAGCGGCCTGGCTTATAGCATGCGTGCCGGCACCATCTGCGGCACAGTGGCCGCCCAGGCCGTCTTAAAAGATGACATATCACGCAGCGCTCTATATGATTATGTGCGGCAGTGGAACCGGGAGTTTTACTGGCAGTACCGCATGGGCCGCTCATCACTTCTCACCCTCGGCCAGATGAAGGATGAGGAGATAGAGCGGCTGATTGCTGGCCTTTCCGGGAAGGGGCTCGTCTCCAAAGGACCATTTTTGAAAAAAGCGGTCTATGCCGGGGCAAAAGTAGCAATGATTCGCCCCCGGACCATCTCTGACCTGGTTATAAATCTTCTCCGGGGTTAGGTGCCGCCCTCATGGCAGACGGCCCGGATGGTGAGGCGGCATTATCCGCGGAAAAGTCCATTTAGTAAAAGAGTGGAGGAACCAGTATGATCGAACTGTCAAGCGACCCCTACATTCTGAAGCCCAGGAACACTCCGCTGACTGAGGCGGACTTCAGAATTCACCTCAACATAAACTGGTGTCGCGGAGTCCTTTTCAATGTGGTGGCGATGAGAAGATCGATCGCTGTGGTGGAGTATGATGCAATTTTATGGTCGGATGACTCCATCATGTTCATCGAGTACAAGGATTCGCCTGCCGCCTATAAGGATCTCTCCTCTAGGAGAGTGCAGCAGATGAACAGCTTCGCCAAGAACATCGCCCGCGGCCTGGGATATAAGAGCTTCAACTTCGTGGTGGTGGTAAAAGGGCTGGAAGAGATGACGAGCAAAGGAGGTGTTCTGGTGCTGCCTCTGGTGGAGTTGGGGTGCTACCAGCCGGCATTCGTCTCATCCATCAGCGAGCTGGAGTATCTGGATAAGATAATTGCCAGGTACACCAGGGAGGGTGAGATGCAGTTTGTTACGGAATTGGAAAAGCTCAGGAAGATCTTCGAGATAGAGCAGGGCTGAATAGCAGGTCTGAATAGCATGTCTGAATAGCATCTGAATATCGGGGCTTATGATGAAAAATAAAGGATATGGATGGTCAAATGGTGCCGCCTCCATCCTCAATGCCGTGGCAACCTGGAAGGGTTCCGCCTTTGCCATAGACCTCATAACCCGGGCGGAGGTGGAGCTGGACGGATCTCCTGGCATCAGAGGGGATGTACCGGGTATGGACACCCGTTTGATTGAACGCTGTGTGGAGAGGGTGCTGGAGCATCTGGGCCTTGAATTCGGGGGCCTGGTGAGGACTGCCAGCCAGATTCCGGTAGCTAGCGGCCTGAAGAGCAGCAGCGCCGCTGCCAATGCGGTGGTCCTGGCAACTCTGGATGCACTTGACGTGGATATGGATCTGGTGAGTGCGGCCAGAATCGGAGTTGAGGCGGCAAGAGAGGTGGGGGTCACTATAACCGGCGCTCTGGACGATGCTCTGGCCTCAATGCTCGGCGGAGTGGTGGTGACTGACAATCGCGAAATGTCCCTCCTTCGCAGGGATGAGTTCTCTTGCAGTGTTATGCTCCTGGTTCCTGATGAGAGGATCTTCTCTCGTGACACTGATATCTCCCGGTCCCGGGTCATTGCCCCTATGGCGGATCTGGCCTTCAACCTGGCCATGCAGGGCGACTATGGCCGGGCCATGACCCTGAACGGCCTGGCCTATTGTGCCGCTTTGGGCCTTTCCTCTGAGCCCCTGATACTGGCCCTGGAGAAGGGGGCAAAAGGGGCCAGCCTCTCTGGAACCGGCCCCTCTTATGCGGCATTGATCGATGAGGATAAGATGGATGGGCTTGAAGATTCCTGGAAGGGGTTGGGCGGAAGAGTGATAAGAACGAAAGCAATTAACAGATGCGCATCCAGAGGGCGAGTTATTTGACCGATCTGAATGATTACAGGATGGAAATCGAAGAGATCGACAAAAGCATAATAGAACTCATCGATAAGCGCATTGGAATCACCAAAAAGATCTTCGAGGTCAAGAGAAAAGAGAAAAGGCCGATCCGAGATCCAGATCAGGAGGACAGGGTCTTGAGGAGGGCGATGGACCTGGCCACAGAGAGAAATCTGGATGCTGGTGCCATAAAAAACATTTATGAGATATTGATCAGAATGAGCACCCAAAAGCAGCAAGAGCTGCAGGGCGAGAATCAGAGCTAGAGCCAAATCGATTATGGGTGAAATTCAACGAATTGGGAGCAGCTATGGTTGATATTGCTGTGATATCGGGGTCCACCTCGGATCAGCCGATTGTGGACAGGATCCAAAGAAAGCTAATGGATCAGGGATTCTCCTCTGAGCACAGGGTGCTATCCGCCCATAGAGATCCCCTGGAGCTGGAAAAATATTTATCAGGAAGCGAAGCGCGCGTCTTTATCGCTGTAGCCGGTCTTTCTGCCGCTCTGCCCGGGGTCATCGCCTCCAGGACCTGCCGTCCAGTGATAGGGGTTCCGGTTAGCGCGAAGCTGGGTGGCCTGGATGCGCTTCTCTCCATTGTTCAAATGCCCCCTGGCGTCCCCGTAGCATGTGTGGGGATCGACAACGGGGAGAATGCGGCGCTGCTGGCTATTAGAATTCTGGAATCGGGAAGATAGCTATTTATACGATGTCAGTGAGATAACGGCGCAAAGGTGGGATAGGATGTACAAGCGGATTTTGATCGCCACAGACGGCTCAGAAAAATCTAAAGCAGCCGCTAAGGAGGGCATGGAGCTCGCAAAGGCGCTAGGTGCTCAGGTCATAGCGCTCAACGTAGTCAATGAAGTTGTTATTGCAAGCGCCGTTCGCCAGCTTGGATCGGAGAGAAAGGACGTCGAGGCCAGGCTGAAGGCTGCAGGAGAGAAAGCGGTAGATGAGCTCAAATCCATGGGTTCCTCTATGGGTATAAATGTTGACAGCGTAGTGAGAATCGGCGCACCCGCAACCGCAATCATAGATACAGCTGGAGCAGAGAAGGCCGACCTGATCGTCGTGGGAAGCCACGGTGAGTCCGGTGCCACGAAGCTATTGATCGGAAGCGTTGCACAGAAGGTTCTTTACTGGGCCACGACTCCTGTCCTGGTAGTGAGATGATCTGAATGGAAGCTCTCGTATTGGGAATGCCCTTGCTCTACACCTCGTTTGCCATAGTATTCGTGGTGGGTGTAGTCCTGGGTTACTTAGTGATTAGCCTTATCGGCTCAAGCTAAAAACCCTTCATTAGGAAGGCCACCGGGTCACTCCGGTGATAACTTTTTTCTATCTGAAATTTGATCAAAGAAAGATATATTTTTTAATAAAAGAATGCTATCTTTTAAACCTAAAAATTGAAAAAAAAATTAATGATAAAAAGGTTGAGCCGACTCCAGCGGCAGAACCTCATTCTTTAAAGTATCTGGATGCCGTCTCCAGGCTTCTGGCCATCAGCTCTGCTGCCCGGTCTATATCCTTTAAGTTCAGCACCTCTACCGGGGAATGGATGTAGCGGGTGGCCACGCTGATCACCCCGGTAGGAATCCCGGATCGGGTGAGGTGGATGGCAGTGGCATCTGTCGTCCCGCCGTCCGAGGCCTCAAGCTGCACTGGAATATTGAACTCCTTGGCCGTGCCCACCAGCCACTCGATCACCTGGGGTGGGGCAATCAATCCCCTTCCTGAGCCATCGGCCAAGACCAGCACCGGGCCCATTCCCATCTCTATCGGCGCGTCCTTCTTCTCGATCCCCGGGTGGTCGCCGGGTATGGTCACATCAGAAGCGATGGCGATATCCGGGTCCAGGCCGAAAGCAGCTATCTTCGCTCCCTTCAATCCCACCTCCTCCTGCACCGCAGCCACGGCATAGATGGTGGACTTTGATTTTGTTCTCTTCAGGGCCTCGATCATCATGACCAGGCCGGCGCGGTTGTCGAAGGCCTTGCCGGTAACAATATCTCCCTGCAGTGGGGCAAACTCTCGATCTATGGATATGGGAGTGCCAGGCAGGATACCCAGCGCCTCGACCTCTTCCTGGTTGGTGCAGCCGACATCGATGAACATATCCCTGGCCTCCACCACCTTCTTTCGGTCCTCATCCTTCATCACATGAGGAGGCTTTGAGCCAATCACTCCCACCACCGGGCCGGAGCTGGTATGGATGATCACCCTCTGGTTGAGCAGGGTCTGGTCAAACCAGCCGCCAATACGAATGAAACGGATGAATCCCTTCTCATCTATCTGCTTTACCATAAGCCCGATCTCATCCGCATGGGCATCGATCATAATCGAGGGGGCCTCGCCTTTTTTAGTGGCGATAAGGTTGCCCAGCCTGTCCACCCTCACCTCATCCACGTATGGAG
Source organism: Methanotrichaceae archaeon (assembly GCA_963813075.1). Taxonomy (GTDB): domain Archaea; phylum Halobacteriota; class Methanosarcinia; order Methanotrichales; family Methanotrichaceae; genus Methanothrix. Next base: position 247,067 of record CAWEXU010000004.1, on the reverse strand, counting down.
AGATCTCTTCCTCTACAATCTTCTGCACCGACCCTTCCCATCCGGATATGCCGTGTGCGTTGCTCAATTTTTCCAGCAATGATTTGATGTCGCTCATCAGATCCAATCTTAACTATGGGAATAAAGTTTTTCCCTTCCCAGTGCTTTCATATCTCTGATAACGATGACTTCCAGAATATCAGGGTTCTACAAGCTTCCACCCAATGAGAGGCTCAAGGCTGTGGCAGAGCAGGCGGCAATCGGATCAGAGGAGATCTCTATGGTTGAGAGAGGCCTGGTCCTGGATCAGGCGGAGAAGATGGTGGAGAATGTAATCGGGATGTTCCAGGTGCCCCTGGGAGTCGCTACCAACTTCCTAATCGATGGCCAGGAGGTCCTCATACCGATGGCCACTGAGGAGCCCTCGGTGATAGCTGCCGCGAGCAACGGCGCCCGCATGGCTCGGGGAGGAGGAGGCTTTCTCACCTCCAGCACCGGGCCGGTGATGCGCGCCCAGATCCAGGCCACAGGAATCCATGAGCCTTTCGCCGCTCGACAGGCCATCCTCCTCCATAAGGATGAGCTGATGGCGATGGCCAATGAATTGGATCCAATGCTCGTCAAGTACGGTGGTGGGGTCAAGGACATCGAGGTTCATGTCATCGATTCCCGGCTGGGGCCGATGGTCGTCACTCATCTGATAGTCGACTGCCGGGATGCCATGGGGGCGAATGCGGTCAACACCATGGCCGAGGCTCTGGCTCCCAGGATAGAGCAGATAACCGGGGGCAGGGTCTATCTCAGAATCATCTCCAATCTGGCGGACCTCCGTTTAGCCAGGGCTAAAGCGGTATTCAAGGCAGAGGATATCGGCGGGCCGGAGGTGGTGGACGGCATCATCCTGGCGGCAGAGCTGGCGGTGGTCGATCCCTATCGAGCAGCCACCCACAACAAGGGGATCATGAACGGGGTGACGGCGGTGGTTTTAGCCACCGGAAACGATACCCGTGCGGTGGAGGCGGGAGCCCATTCCTATGCCTCACACACTGGCCGCTACATGTCTTTGACCAGGTACGAGAGGAACAGGGATGGTGACCTGGTGGGGACAATCGAGCTTCCTGTGGCAGTGGGGCTGGTGGGAGGAGCGACCCGGGTCCATCCGGTGGCCAGGACCGCAGTTAAGATCCTCGCGGTGAAGAGCGCAGACCATCTCTCCCGCATCATCGCTGCCGTGGGACTCTGCCAGAACTTTGCCGCCCTCCGGGCTCTGGCCTCAGAGGGAATTCAAAGGGGACATATGTCTTTGCATGCCCGCAATGTGGCTGTTCAGGCGGGGGCGAAGTGCGACCTCATTGAGCTTGTCGCCGCCCGCATGGCTGCAGAGCGGAGGATCAATGTGGACCGGGCGGCAGAGCTGATCCAAGAGCTGGAGGATAAGGGATCGGAGGGTGCTTGAAAACGAGGATCGGAGTTCTCGGCCCGGAGGGGACCTACTCGGAGAAGGCGGCTTTGATCTGGTCGGAGGGCATGCCATCGGTGAGCCTGAATTATTTCAAGGACTTTGACGGGGTCCTGCAGGCGGTGGAAGAGGGCCACCTGGACTATGGAATCGTCCCCCTGGAAAACAGCCTGGAAGGAGCGGTCACGGTGGTCAACGACCTCCTCCTGCAGCTGAATGTGGTGATCGTGGGGGAGGTTCGAGTTCCGGTGAGGCACTGCCTGGTGGGCCGGGGTGAGGGTGAGATAAAGGTCATCCTCTCCCATCCCCAGGCTCTGGCCCAGTGCCGCCAGTTCTTAAGAGAGCATTATCCCGGAGCGGAGATCAGGACCACGGGATCGACCAGCCATGCCGCCCGCCTGGCCCAGGAGTTTGGAGAGATGGCGGCAATAGCCGATGCAGGGGCTGCAGAAAGGTACGGCCTGCGCGTCCTGGCCAGGGATGTGCAGGATGTGAAAGAAAACGTCACACGATTCATCGTGGCCGGACGGCAGATCCCCCCGGCCACGGGCAGGGACAAGACCTCGCTTATCATCTACCTGGCCAGGGACCGGCCGGGAGCTCTTTACTCCATATTGCAGGAGTTCGCCGAACGGGGCATAAACCTGACAAGAATCGAGTCCAGGCCCAGCCGGAAAGGTCTGGGAGACTATTACTTCTATATCGACCTGGAAGGGCATCAGGATAACAGCCTGGTTTTAGACGCCCTGGAGAAAATCAGGGCCAAAGCGGGAATGGTAAAGGTCCTGGGGTCTTATCCCCGGGACGGCTGAATTTGACTTAGGATATGGGGGGAAAATTCTATGTCCGGCGCACTGGAAAGGATAATAGCTTATCATCAGGAGACCAAGCACCAGCCCAATCGAATGGCTCGCAGTCCGGGGAGGATGGACTGGGCAAATCAGCCCGATCCCTTCCGCAGCTATGAGGGGTCGGGGCGGATAGCTCTCGACCGCCTGGGGTTCGAAGGGATTGCTGCCACGGGCAGGCCGTACCCTCTGAACAGAGAAACCCTCTCCCGCTTCTTCTTCGAGAGCCTGGCCCTCTCCGGCAGGAAAGCCGTCGCCGGCTCAGAATGGACATTAAGGGTCAATCCCTCCAGCGGCAACCTCCATCCCACGGAGTGCTATCTTTTAGCCGGAGGGGACGGGGAACTTGACCTCTCCCCAGGCGTTTATCACTACCAACCGAAGGATCATTCCCTGGAGCATCTGGCCGGAATAAAAAAGGAGAGCTGGCAGTCGCTTCACCTCCCTTCGGGCACCCTTTTGCTCGTCTTCACCTCAATCTACTGGCGCGAGTCCTGGAAGTATGGGGCAAGGGCCTTTCGCTACTGCATGCTTGATCTGGGTCATGCTCTGGCCGCGACAGGCGAATCGGCTCGATGCCTGGGCTGGACCCTATCCTTAGAGGATGATATGGGCACAGATGAGCTGGCCAGGATTCTATGGAATGGGCCGGATAAATTGATAGATGGCCTCGCGGGAAAAGAGCGCCCCGACCTGATGCTTGCCTTATTCTGCGATGGTACTCCCCACGAGACTGGAGAGCCTGGACTCCATCAGAGATCTTGAGACCGAGCCCCTATCCCTTCGACCCAATATCCTGAGCCAGGCCATCGTTCCCTGGGAGGAGATCGATATGGCAAGCGAGGCGGCGAAAAAGCCTCACACCAGGAAAGTCTACTCTCGAGAAGTAGATTTCGATGCCTCAATAGATCTATCCCGGGAATACTGCCACCTCCTTCGCCGGAGACGCAGCGCGCAGGCCATGGACGGAGGGGCCACGATGCCACTGGATAGCTTTCAGGCCATACTGAAGGCGACCCTGCCCGAGCGGGCAAAGCCCGGCCTTCCCTGGAGGCCGCAGGTCAATCCAGTGCTCTTCGTCCACCGGGTGGAGGAGATGGATCGGGGGCTGTACATCCTCCTGCGGGACGGGAAGGCAAAAGAGAGTCTAAAAGGGGCAATGGACCCGGACTTCCTCTGGGTGAGGCCATCGCGCATGCCACCGGGCCTTGAGCTCTACCAGCTCGCCCAGGGCGACGCTCGTCTGGCAGCGAAAGAGTCCTCCTGCCGGCAGGATATCGCATCGGACGGATGCTTTGCTGCCGCCATGATATCCGCGTTTAAAGAGCCTATTGAGGAGTATGGTCCCTGGTTTTACTCCCGGCTCTACTGGGAATGCGGCATGATCGGCCAGGCGCTGTACCTGTCAAGCGAGGCGACGGGCTTTAGGGGATGCGGCATAGGCTGCTTTTTCGATGATGCAGTGCACCGCATGCTCGGCCTCTCAGGCTTCGGGTATCAGGACCTGTACCACTTCACTGTGGGCCGGGCGCTCATCGATCCCAGGCTGCTCGATCTGCCCGCATACAGTTGATCGCCCCCATCTTTTTTTCTGTGTGGCCCGGCCTTACAGTATTTTCAGGATCGATTCAATGACTGGCATGATGAAGCGTTCAGGCACCAAAGGCTGCTGTCCCCCACCAAAAGGATAAAATGGGTCCCTGGAGAATTGGGCTTCTTAATGATGATGGCGGCACGAGAGATTCATGGGGGACGAAAGCTGCTCTATCTCGCCCTTCTCCTGATGCTACAGCTGGCTTCTTCTGCCTATGCGGCTCATGAATACGGACCGGTGGGCCCCTACAATGTCTCATTTGATATGAATACCACTGAGGACTACACCGTGGTGGTTGAAGCTCCCACCCAGGGAGCCACCTTGCAGGGTATCAATTTCAGCCGATACAACCTGACTGTGGACAGCAGTGATCACTTCATCTTCCTCATGCTCACCCGATATGATGTGCCGATGCTCGCCAATAAAACCGCCAATGCGTATATCGTCTGGGACGCACTGGTGAATGCAGGAGCGGACGAGCCAGTCATCTATCAGCCTCTGATCGATGGAAAGCCGGGGGTGCTGGGCAACTTCCGCTTCGAGAGGCAGGACCTGGGCGGGGGGCAGTATGAGGAGGGTGATCTCATCGTCGCAGCCAGCTACTCTCCCGATGGCAGAGAATATGAGGACGGGGTCTACCGAGGAAAGACCGACTGCCGGGTCATATCCACCTTCCCCTGGGAGGTCATCCGGGATATGCTGAACACCCTCCATATAGAAGTGCCTGAAAAATGACCGGCGCGCACAATTAGATAACAGCGTTAAAACTGATATAATTTTTATGAACCTTCGCGATGCAGCCGCCAGGTCGATAGATATCGAAAAATCTCCTGGATCATCCCAGGGAGTGGATCTATATCCCGGCAAGGAGCATCACTGCAGCCGATGAAAACCATGCCGCATGATATCGTTATGATATTATATTTTTTTATTTCATACCCCATGAATCATCCCGAAAAAGGTTCAGTTCGTTATCAGTAGGTTCATGGAGGAGTCATATAGACGCTAGGTGATATCTACATAAAAATCACCTTTTAATATTTAGCTGGGGAACAGGATCTATGGAGGAATCAGAAATAAAAGCAATCAAGTTGATATTGACAGTGCTCGCATTGGGACTCTTGGTCGCCGTAGGGGCAGCCTTTGAGGGTCAGGACGGATATCCTCATCACGGAAAACCATCTGATGGTTATGATCATCATGACTATGGCGGTTTCTACGACTGGCTCAACCCGGGAGGATACTACTACACCTACAGCTACTATCCGACCTATACCTACAGCTACTACCCGACCTACTACTATCCGGCCTACTATTACCAGACCTACTCTCCCGTCTACACATATACCGCTCCAGTGGTAACAACCCCCGTGGTAACCACTCCCGTGGCATACTACGATCCGGTGGTTTACGACCCCTGGTGGGCAGTGAATGTCTACGGACTGGGCTCGACCACGTACTACTACTCGAGCAGCTGGTCCTGGTCATCGTACCCTGGCGGAATGTTCTTCCGCTAGATACACACCACGAATACTCATTACGAATATAAAAATAAAAAAAAAATAAAAAAACCAGGGAGCTATCTCAAGAGACATATCTGGGTGCGGGCATAAGGTGATGGGCCCGGCAGGAAAAATTGCCGCCGGGCATCTCGCCTCGATAAGATGCAGATCATTTGGGTCGAGGCTCTGAAAAAAAAATGTTTTCTTCTCTTCTTCTCAGACCGCTTTTGTATCCTCTAAGGTAGAATCCGACTCATCAGGCTTGGATTCCATATCAGAGGGCACCTCGGATCCTGCCTCTGCCTCTTTTCCTGGGGGCGAGATGAGCTCAGCTCTGACCTTCTCTCCGGTATGCTTCTCGATATAGTGAACCTCTTTCATGCCCAGATGCTGGATGATCATATCTGCCAGGCCGCGCCGGATCATAAGCCACTCTTTATAATAGCTCAACTCCCAGGGGACGGTTATCACCGCCACCTCATCCTTTATCTCCGCCTCCAGATCCATCCGGCCAAAGGTCTTGATGAGGGCTTTTAGCCTCTCGATCTGGTCCTCGACCATTTCTCTTATGGTGTACTCGTAGACCACGGTCCTTCCTGCCAGAGGATGGTTGAAGTCTACGCTCACCTTTCTGCCGATCACCCTGGTGACGATTCCCGTCCGGTTTTCCATTCCCACCCGCATTCCGGGAACAGGTCTTTCCTCCTTGAACCGGTTCAGCGGCACCATCTCGATATTCTTGGGGTCATGCAGTCCGAAGGCGTTCTCCGGTCCCAGCTCCACCCTTCCTGTGTAGCCTATCTCCTTGCCGATCAGGTCATCCTCAAAGCCTTTGACCAGCTGACCTGCTCCCAACACCACCAGGTGGGGGCCGTACTGGATCTCCTCGCTGAAAATTCCCTTTTCGGTAGCCATATCCTTATCGGTGGTGGCTATTGCCTGGCCATCAACGTACTCTGTATAGTCAATTCTGATGAAATCGCCAATTTTAACTGTCATATCTATATCCATCCTGATATTGCGAAGCCTTGTTCTCAACCTGGGGCCTTTTTTTGCCCGATCCTATCTTATACTTTCGCATCCCCAACCGTCTCAGACCGCTAACTCTCTCTCCTCAGATCAAGTATTCTGCTATGCTCTCGGTGAGGGGCTGCTCGCAGTAAAGGCAGCGGAGAGACACCGGATTTTTGGCCTTGACCAGCATTCGGGATTTTATCGGCTCATAGGTATTGGATATGCAGTTGGGATTCTGGCAGCGCACCACGCCCACTATCTCATCGGGCAGATCCACCGGCCTCTTCTCAATCACCTTGCAGTTGCGGATGATATTGATGGAAGCTGCCGGAGCGATCAGAGCGATCCGGTTCAGTTCCTCCTCTCGCAGCTCCCGGTCCTCGACCTTGACTATATCCTTCTTGCCCAGCTTCTTGCTCTCGACATTCATCACCACGGAAACCGTGGCGTCAGTGGTGCCGGATATGCCCAGGATCTTGAGGACGTTCAACGCCTGGCCGCCGGCGATGTGGTCGATCACCGTCCCATTATTGATGGGCTTTACCCGCAGCCCTCGGGGCTCTTCCTTAATTCTATCCAATTCAGTCAACCTGATCACCTTCAAGGAGCATCTTCAATAGAGCCATTCTCACCGGGACCCCGTAAAAGGACTGCTGGAAGTAGCGAGCATGTGCCGTATCATCAACCGAGGGGGCGATCTCATCCACCCGGGGAAGGGGGTGCATGATGATCAGATTCTCCTGCGAGCCGGCTAAGGATTCCGGGGTGATACGGTAGCTGCTGGCCACCTTCTGGTACTCCACCGGGTCAGGGAACCTCTCTTTCTGGATGCGGGTCATATAGAGCACATCCACATGGTCTATCACCTCTCCCAGGTCTGATGTCTCGCGCACAATGGTGCCCTTGCTGGAAAGGTCGGTCTTGATGGGATCGGGCATCCTCAGGGTGGGTGGCGATACCAGGGTGATGTCTGCTCCATAAAGGGAGAGGGCATAAGCCAGAGAATGGACGGTGCGGCCGTACTTCAGATCGCCAACCAGGGCGATATGCAAATTCTCCAGGCGGCTCTCCTTTCTGATGGTATACAGGTCCAGCAGGGTCTGGGTGGGGTGGTGACCCGCCCCGTCCCCGGCGTTGAGAACCGGCACAGGCGAGAACTGGGAGGCCAGACGGGCTGAGCCCTCCTTGGGATGGCGGATGACCAGGGCATCAGCGTAGCCCCCTATCACCCGGACGGTATCCGCCAGCGACTCGCCCTTGGAGATGGAGCTGCCTTCTGCCGGACCGAGGTTGATCACGCTTCCTCCCAGCCTTTTCATCGCGGTTTCAAAGGACATTCGGGTTCTGGTTGAGGGCTCGAAGAAGAGGAGAGCCAAAATCCGGCCGGCGAGCATACTGCTCTTCTTGCCCCGAGCCAGGGGCTCCAGGGACTGGGCAAGGTCCAGGACGGAATCGATCTCCTCTTTGGAAAACTCTCGCATGCTGAGCACATGCCTCTTCACGAACATGCTCAATCAGTTCAAGTTCCCTGATAATAAGGCTTCCACTTAATACCACTACACATAACACCACTACATTGATAAACTGTTGAGCCTAAATGCCATTATGTTCAAGAGAATTCTTATTCCAACCGACTTTTCCAGGTATTCGCAGAACTTGCTTGAGTGCATAGCCGAGCTCCCCGGCGAGAAGGCTGTGGTGCTTTTGCATGTGATTCAGAGAAAGACCGTGGAGCGAGTATGGGACCCGGCTGCCGAGGTCGCTGAAGCCACGAAGAAGATCGAAGAGCAGAAACGCTACCTAGAAGCCCTGCGGATCGATGTGAAAACCAGGGTGGAGACGATAATGGAGGGAAGTATCGCCAGGACCATCCAGAGGGTAGCAGATGAGGAGAATGCCACACTGATAATGGTGGGGGCGCGGGGAAAAGGACGGATAAGCGGCCTATTCCTGGGGAGCGTCTCCCGCGATGTCCTGCGCTATGGGAAAACCGATCTTTTGATAATGCGATACAAGGTCCTGGAGGGAGATGACCTGGGCCGGTTCTGCAGGAGTCTCTTTACCAGGGTCATTTGCCCCACCGACTTCTCAGATCCCGCAAAGCAAGCGATATCCGTCATCAAAGGCATGAAAGAGGTGGGCGAGATCGGACTGGTCTATGTCGTATCCAGCGGTGAGAGCGACGAGCAGATCGATGCTGCCGTCCGGGAGGCTGGCAGCAAGCTCAACTCTATCGTCAAGGAGATTGAGAGGCCAGGCCTGAAGGTTGTAGCCCATGTCAAGGCGGGAGATGCACCGCATGAGATCAGCTCTCTGGCAGACAGCGAAGATGCATCATTGATCGCCATGAGCTCCCACGGTGCCGGCTGGCTGGAGCAGATGGTTGTCGGCAGCACGACCTATGAGACCGCCAGGATCGCCAACCGTCCTGTTCTGATAGTTAGAGCAGAAAAGAAGGCCTGATTAAAGAATTGGATAGATGGTCTTCTCGCCTGGTCTTCGTCCTGGCCGCCATAGGGTCCGCGGTGGGCATAGGCAATATCTGGCGCTTCCCAATGGTGGTGGGACAGAATGGAGGCGGAGCCTATCTAATCCCCTATTTTTTGGCCGTATTGGGCCTCGCCGTCCCTTTAATGATCCTGGAGATGGCGGTGGGAAGGCACTGGAGGAGAAATCTGGTCGCCTCCTTTGGCCGGGCCGGAAAAAAGTTTGAGGTCATCGGCTGGCTGATCTGCCTGATAGTCCTCTTGATACTGAGCTACTACCTGGTCATAATGGGCTGGACCCTGGCATATCTGGTCTTCTCTCTTCTGAATATCGAGGTCACCTTTTCTGCCTTCAGCTCAACGCTGCAGCCGATTGCCTATTTCCTGATCTCAGTTTTTGCCACTGGATTGATTGTGAGCCTGGGGGTGAAAGCTGGAATTGAGAAGATCGTATCGGTTATGATCCCGTTCGCTTTCCTCATTTTAGTGGCTTTAGCCATATTCTGCCTGAGCCTCCCCGGATTTCGCCCCGGCATGGACTTCTTTCTCCGGCCGGATTATTCCCTGCTCAGCCGTCCGGAAGTATGGAGCGCCGCATTGGGCCAGGCATTCTTCTCCCTGTCAGTAGGCATGGGCATTCTCATCACCTATGGCGCCTACCTGGAGGATGATATGAATATACCGCAGTCAGCGTTGATCATCACCTTCTCCGATCTTCTGGCCGCTATGCTGGCAGGTATAGCCATCTTCTCGCTGGTCTTCACCTTCGGCCTGGAGCCGGCCTCAGGAGCAGAGCTTGCCTTCTCCACCCTGCCCAGAGCATTTGAACTGATGCCTTACGGCCAGATCTTCTCCGTGGCCTTCTTCGCTCTTCTCTTCTCTGCCGCCCTGACCTCGGCGATATCCATGATGGAGATGAATGTGGCTGCCATCATGGGCCAGACCGGTGCCAGCAGAAGAAAAGCGAGCATCTTTCTGATGATCCTCCTGGCGGTCGCGGGCACCCCCTCTGCCCTGAGCTACAGCTCTTTTGACCTGAGCCTGTATGGATCAAGGATCCTGGACCTCCTGGATGTGACTGTGGGGACGATCGGACTTCCCATTGCCGCTCTGCTGGTAGCCATAACCTTCAGATGGCTGACGGATGACGATATACTGGCTGGCCAGGTCCATCTCTCGGATGGGTGGCTCAGAATTCTTCGCAACCTCACAAAATATGTGATACCTATAGCCTTGCTGCTGATTACCGCGGCATTGATGCGGAACCTCTAAACAAGCCGATGCTCAGGGTCGCTCTCTATGGCGTCGCTTTCAATGCCGTTTTCATGGTTGGGATCGATCAGATCAGGCATATGGACGGCAGATGCTGGAATTCCCATTGTCTTTGAGGTCTTCCTCAGCTCTCTTATGATGGATCCTATCCTCTCGAAGGAGAAGAGGATCTCGGAGAATATGCCGCCAGATGTGCTCTTCGCCACCAGGCGAATGAGGTAAGTCTTGTAGTGCCAGTTGAGCACCTGGCGGAGCTGCTCGTCATTGGAGCGCATCTTTCTGTCGATATACTCCGGCATCTGGGGAAATACGTTCATAAGTAACTGGATATTTTCCCTGCAGGGGGCGGCCATGTCCTCGATTCCCTTCAGGGATTCCGGGGATAGGGCGATTTTCTTCTCGTTCATCTGCTCGAAGCTCCTGGCCATGGAGGTCATCCGATGGGCCATCAGGGTGGCCAGATCGGCGACCCTTGCCAGAATGGCAACATGAGCCGCCTCTTCCACGGAGATGTCACGATTGGTCAGAATGAGGATTGCAGACATGACCTGCGTGCGCAGATAATCGACGTAGTCCCGCAAATGGGCAATTCTCGAGCACATATCGGTGCTCCCCTCAGCCACCTTCAGGGTGCTATCGAAGATATCCTTGCAGATGCTGAGCATATGCACGATCTCCCGTTCCACTAAAGACTCCGCAAGAGGGATGTCATCCGGCAGCTTGGAGGTGATGTGCTCGGTGACAAAGACTATCTCCCCATCCTTTTGGGGCAGGATGTGCATGATCAGGCTGCTGAAGGGCTTTATGGCCAGCAGAAAGATCGCGGCACAGGTGAAGTTGAAAATTAGATGGGCATTGGCCACCTGCTGGGCGGCTGTGCCCCCTATGCCCTCGATAAGCAGGGAGAAGCTGTCTATGAAGGGCAAAAAGAGCAGGACGCCAAGGAAATTGAAGAGGAACTGGGCAGTGGCGGTGCGCTTGGCGGCGGTGTTCATGCTCAGGGATACCACGAGGCCGGTGGTTGAAGTGCCGATATTGGCTCCCAGCAGAACCGGAATGGCCTGAGCGGCGGTGATCAGGCCGCTTTGGGCCATGACCACGATTAGACCAGTGGTGACCGAGCTGGACTGGAATAGGTTTGTGATGATAAAGCCGATGACAATTGCTATCAGGACATCGTCCGTCATGGAGAGCAATGAGAGGACCTCAGGATCATCCTGCAGGGGAGCGACTACAGAAGAGATCAGGTTGAGGCTGTAGAACACCAGGCCGAAATAGAATACCGGCTTTCCATAGGCTCTATAAGGGCTGCGAATCAGGCTCAGCATGAACCCGGCGATGACGATCAACGGGGCAAATGCAGTCAGCTTGAAGGCGACCAGCTGCGCAGTCAGGGTGGTGCCCACATTGGCACCGATGACGAGGCCCAGTGATGCCAGAAAGGAGATCGCTCCCGCGTTCACCAGGCCTACGGCGATGATGGTGGTGGCGGTGCTGGACTGGATCAGGGCGGTGACCACGGCACCGGCGAGTGCACCACGAAGAGAGGTTCTCGTCGCCTTCTGCAGAGTGGTTCGGAAGCGTTCGCCGGCTACATGCCGGACCTCCTCCGAGAAGTTCTCAATGCCGTAAAGGAATAGGATTACGGCTGGAACCACCGCAATAAGCAGATCCCAAATCATGCTATCCACAATTTTCCGGGCTGGCCTGAGAAGACATTAATCCCATTTGCTTTATACACCTTTATTTGATTTTTTGATATTAGTGGCTGCTCCAATGATCTCAAAAAATAAGAACTTTATGGCCACTTATCCGCTCGCTTTCCAGACGAAAACCGATATCATCACCAACAGGTATGCAAATCTGCAAATTTTCATCGAACTTAAAGAGAATCCTCCTGACGGGTCAGTCTCAGGGTACAAGCACCTTTTCTGCCCTGGCAACACCGCTTAAAAGACGATAACCATAAGACGGATATCGATGAAAAGCCTGATGAATCTCGCCCTACTGAGCATTGCTCAGATGCCGGGGGCAGAAAAACCTTGAAAAAGCATTTATACTTGTTTTGGCGTAAGGGTTCTGGTTTGTTCCTTATCATCTCGGAGGATTGAAAAATTGACAACTGTTTACGACGTACCTCCCCATGACTTGATAGCCGCCGCAGCTTTAGAGCTGAAGGCAGCGGGCAAGGTCCAGCCGCCTGTTTGGGCTGAATTTGCCAAGACTGGGGTAAATAGGGAGATGCCACCCACCAATCCAGACTGGTGGTTCGTGAGGTCGGCATCCATTCTGCGCAGAATATATATCGATGGGCCTGTGGGAGTATCCCGGCTCAGAACATTCTACGGCGGAAAGAAGCGCAAGGGAGTGGCTACCGGGGCCTTTGCCAAGGGCAGCGGCTCGGTGGTAAGAGAATCCCTGCAGCAGCTGGAGAAGGCAGGCCTGGTTAAGAAGCTGAAGAAGGGACGCCAGATGACCCCAGAGGGCCAGGCATTCCTCGACGGCATAGCCCATAAGGTGGCCAGCCAAAAAGAGGCTTCAATTGCACCCGCATCCGAACCAGCCGCAGAATCGACAGCATAAGGAGGAATCAAACAATGGCTGATGATGAGCTTGCAGAACTGAGACGAAAGAGGCTGGAGCAGATCCAAAGACAGCAGTCGGATTCACAAATGGCTGCCGTTCAGCAGGAGCAGGCCCAGCAGGAGATGGAGGCCAAGAAGGCGGCCTTAATGAGGACTATCCTCACTCCCGAGGCTCGCGAAAGGATGAATGCCATTCGCATGACCAGGCCTGAGTTCGTCTCCCAGATCGAGGCCCAGCTCATCATGCTTGCACAAAGCGGCAGGCTGAGAGGCGCGATCACTGACGAGCAGCTAAAGGCGATACTCACTCAGGCCCAGCCCAAGAAGAGAGATATAAACATAACCAGAAGATGAAGTTCTCGGAATCGGTCGATATATGAAGGTTGCAGTCCTGTTCTCCGGCGGAAAAGATAGCAGTCTGGCGGCCCTTTTGCTCGAGCCATTCTTCGAGGAGATAGAGCTGGTGAATTTCAGCTTTGGCCACGACGATTCCTGGATGAGAGCACGAGATGTAGCGGGAGAGTTGGGATATCCCCTGAGAAGAATGGTCTATAGCGAGGATGTCCTGAATAGAGCCCTGGAGATATTGCAGTCCACGGGCTATCCCAATGATGCTCTCAATTATATTCATCCCATTGCAGTAGAGACAATAGCAAAAGAGTGCGAATTTGTGGCGGATGGAACAAGAAGAGATGATCGCGCCCCCAAGATGGATTTCGGCGCTATCCGAAGCCTGGAAGACCGGTTGCATGTGCAATACTTAAGACCGCTGGCGGGACTGGGTGGAAGAGCCATCCGGGCCATGGCCTCGCGCTATTTGGACTTCGAGGAGGAGCTCTCCGAGAAGCATCCTGCCTCAGACTTTGAGGTGGGCCTGAGATATGCGCTAAAAGAGAGGCACGGCGGAAGGGAGGTCGACAGGATCTTCCCCTCCAATCATACGCACACGAGAGTAATTCGGAGGAAGAGATTTGTCCAAGAAATTAAAGGGCAAGAAGATCAGGCTTGCCAAAGCATTCAATCAGAATCGTAGGGTCCCATCCTGGGTCATAGTCAAGACCATGAGGAAGGTAGTCGCTCACCCCAAGAGAAGACATTGGCGAAGAAGCAGTCTAGAGAGATGACAATGGCGGACACAGAGAGAGTTTACACCATACCTCTGGGTATTGTGAAATGCGTTCCTATTTACAGAAGGTCCAACCGGGCCATGACAGAGATTAGGAATTACCTTGCCCGGCATATGAAAACCCCCGCAAAGGATGTAAAGATCGACCCCGGCTTAAACCAGGTGATCTGGGCAAGAGGGGATATGAAGCCACCCCGGCGGGTAAGAGTACGGGCGGTCAAATTCGAAGACGGCGGAGTGGAAGCAGAATTTGCCGGTAAGAGTTAAGAGGACCAAGATTGCTGGCAGCAGCCTGGTGGGTGTATTCGCCCGCTGCACAGATGATGTGCTCCTGCTGCCAGAACAGGTCGGAGCTGAGGACATTGCAGCTTTAGAGGAAGGGCTTCATGTATTGGCGGTATGTGTTCCGGCTGGCATCGGCTCGGTGATAGGCTCGCTTATATCTGCTAATAAAAGTGGATTCGTGGTCAGCCGCCATGCCAATGTCGAAGACCTGAAGATCCTCCGCCAGCACGGAAAGGTCTCCAGGCTGCCTGCCAGGATCAATGCCGCCGGCAATGTCATCTTAGCCAATGACACGGCAGCCCTGGTTCATCCCGGCCTCTCCTCCAGAGCCTGCCAGACAATAGAGGAGACCCTGGGAGTTAAGGTGCAAAAGGGCACCATAGGCGGCCTGAAGACTGTGGGTATGGCTGGCGTTGCCACCAATAAAGGCCTTCTCGTCCACCCCCGGGTATCGGAGGAGGAGATAGCTATGCTGGAAGAGCTATTCGAACTGCCTGTAGACGTGGGCACAGTTAACCTCGGCTCGCCTCTGGTGGGCTCAGGTCTGCTGGCGAACAGCTTCGGCTACTTCGCAGGAGACGAGACCACCGGCCCGGAGCTGGGTCGAATTGAGGATGCATTGGATTTCCTGGCGTAATAGAGGTGAAAAATCATGAGCAATTTTGAGATTAAAGGGAGATATAAGGGAGGGCTTATCGGCAAGACCTGGCTTCCTTTCAGCAAGGTAGTGGATAGCCAGAACGAGAAGAATGCCGTAAATACAGTCTACTCCCTGATGGGCAGTCAACACGGTCTGAAAAGAGACCTCATCAAGATAGACGAGGTGAAGACAGTTGAGTAGCTCTCCTGGGAGCGAGGAGGAGATCAGAAGGCTCCTGGCCGCATATGAGCAGTACCAGGCCCAGGCGGACGAAATCTCTCACCAGCTCGGCCTGACTCAAATCGCTGCTCAGGGTCTGGAAAGGGCTCTGGGTGCAGTTGAGACACTGGAGGAGGCGGAGGTTGGTCAGGAGATCCTGGTCCCCATAGGCTCTGGGTCGTTCATCCACGGCAAACTCGCCTCCAGGGAGAATGTAGTTCTGAACGTCGGGGCGGGCGTGAGCATAGAAAAGAGCCCGGCTGAGGCCAAAGAGATACTTAAGCTGCGGAAGAATGAGGTGCTCGATGGCTCAAAAAAGCTAACTGAAGTGCTCGCCAAGATCGATCAGGAGATGCAGAAGATCCAGGGCATAATGCAGCAGTACGAAAGCCGCCTTGGCGGACAGGAGAGCGAAGGGGTTGTTTAACCGGTTTAAGGAGAAGCTCGCGAGCTATAAGGAGGCCTTATCCACAAAGATCGCAGAGAAGGTCTCGGCCTCGGGAGCGAAAAGAGAACCGGGTCCCGAGGAGATTAAAGCTGAAGAAAGGCCTGCATTGGAGGCCCCAGCTGCTGGCAAGAAGGATTCGAAATCAGAGGAACCCCAAAAGGCAGCATCCTCGAGCTCTTTGCAAAACGGGCCCCTGGCCCAACCCTCTGGCAATGGAGAGGCCAAAAACAAAAAAGGCAGGTTCTCATTTTTACAGAAGGCCAAGACACTGGTCTTCGAACAGGAGATAATCTTAGAGGAGAAGGACCTGGAAGAGCCCATGTGGGCGCTGGAGATGGCCCTCATGGAAAGCGATGTCGCCCTTCCGGTGGCCGAGGAGATCGTAAGAGAGGTCAAGTCCGATCTTGTTGGGAAGAAAAGGAAGATCGGTGCGGACACCGGCCAGCTGGCGGAGGACTCGCTCAGAAATGCGCTGATAAGACTTCTATCCAGGAACTACCTGGACTTCGATGAGTTCATCCGGACGAAGGATAAGCCGGTCAAGATACTGTTCGTGGGTGTGAACGGCACCGGCAAGACGACCAGCATCGCCAAGGTGGCCAAGTACCTCCTGGATCAGAGCTACTCAGTAGTCCTTGCCGCTGGCGATACCTTCCGGGCGGGAGCCATTGAACAATTGGAGGTGCACGGCGGGAACCTGGGTCTGAAGGTGGTCAAGCACAAGACGGGCGGAGATCCGGCAGCAGTTATCTTCGATGCCATCGAGTATGCTCGGGCTCATAACAAAGATGTCGTCTTGGCAGACACCGCCGGGAGGCTGCACACCAACATCAACCTCATGGATCAGATGAGAAAGATCGTCCGGGTCACCAATCCAGA
This sequence comes from Methanotrichaceae archaeon, assembly GCA_963813075.1. Taxonomy (GTDB): domain Archaea; phylum Halobacteriota; class Methanosarcinia; order Methanotrichales; family Methanotrichaceae; genus Methanothrix. The sequence goes on along the minus strand of CAWEXU010000004.1, from coordinate 230,731 downwards.
TCTATTGATATTCGTGGATGAGGCAATAGCAGGCAACGATGCCGTGGAAAGGGCTCGCCTTTTCAATGAGTCAGTGCCCATCGATGGATCGATCCTCACCAAGACCGATGCCGATGCCAAAGGCGGATCTGCCATATCCATTGCTTATATAACCGGCAAGCCGGTGCTCTTCCTTGGCGTGGGACAGACCTATCCCGACCTGGTGAAGTTCGAGCCCGAATGGTTGGTGGACAGGCTTATGGGCGAGGCAGAAGCGTAATTTTTTTTCTTAAAATTGCAAAATATCAATGTCTACATCGAATCAGTATCGTGATCTGGCCAGTAGCTGAATTGATGCATGATAGGAGGCACTGGCCCCATAGCGTATGCTATAGAAAATGATATCCAAAGCGTTTTTATATGCCTTTGGACCTGCAATAGTTTGCTGATTATGCTGCTAAATATTTGCAGGATTTATTGGTCGAATCACTATACAGGAATGGTCCATTTTATTATTACATAGCAGGAGTGGGGTGGAGAGTTTGGTGGGGGAGATTACAGCCATATTGCCGGCCTACAACGAGGAGGTGTCAATAGGCAGCATTGTCCTGCGCACACTCAAATACGCAGACCGGGTAATAGTGATAGATGACGGCAGCATGGACCGCACGGCAGAGGTTGCCGCCCTGGCAGGTGCTCAGGTGCTGCGCCATGAGATGAACCTTGGAAAGGGTGCGGCTCTGAAGACTGGTTTTGCTTCCCTCAACGGCGATGCGGTTATTGTCACTATAGATACCGACGGACAGCATGACCCTGAGGACATCCCTCGCCTGGTGAGTCCCATTTTAGAGGGTGATGCGGATATGGTCAACGGCAGCCGCTACCTGAACGGGAATAAGAAAGATACGCCAGTATACCGTCGCATGGGCCAGAAGGTGCTTGACCTGGCCACCAACATAGGTTGCGGCCTCTCAATAACCGATACCCAGAGCGGATTCAGGGCTTTTGCCGGTCGGACCAAAGGAATATTCCGTTTCGAGCAGAAGGGCCTGGCCATAGAGAGCGAGATGCTGGCCGACGCCGCTGCTGCAGGCCTGCGCATCCAGGAGGTGGAGATCGGGGTGCGCTACGATGTGAATGGCTCATCAGAAAACCCTGTGGTCCATGGACTTCGGGTTCTTTTTAATGTCCTGCACGACATGCAGTTGCGAAAACCGCTCATCTATTTCACCCTCCCAGGATCTCTGATGGCGGGGGCGGGAATACTGATGGCACTGGAGTTCCTCAGGACGTTTGCTCACGGCGGTAGCCTGCAGTACGGCCCAACGCTGCTAATGATTTTGCTGATGCTGCTTGGATCTTTCCTGGCGCTCACAGGAATGATTCTGCATATACTGTCGCGGGTTATGCACGAGTTCAAAAGGGAGCTACTGGCACAGGGAGGAGGAGTTACGGAGGGGAATAATTGAAAACAATACAAAAAAGAAAGATACACAAGGAGGTATACCGGACATATGGATGAATTAGCCAGCGTAATTGTCGTTCTTTACAATAGCGGCCGTTATATTGAAGCATGTATCGATTCTATAATGAAACAAGATTATCCTCATGAGATCGTTGCTGTTGATAATAATTCTACAGATAACAGTTGCAATATATTAAAAAATAAATATCCTCATGTCAGATTGATTGAGAATGGGGAAAATGCAGGCTACGGGGCCGGAAATAATGAGGGAGTAAAACATGCCATTGGCGAGTACATCGTGATACTCAATCCGGATACAATTGTGGAAGAGGGGTGGCTCAGAGAGCTTATCAAGCCCTTAAAAAATACCGACAAAATCATCACCACGCCCAAGATATTAACCTATAACGGCGACATTATAAACACCTGTGGTGCCATAAATCATTTTTCAGGCCTCTCATTTACCAGGGGATTGGGTGATGCTTCAGACATGCAATCCTGCAAAAAGCGAATTAGCGGCATCTCTGGCTGTTCATTTGCCATAAGACGGGATCACTATTTGAGCCTGGGGGGGTTTGACAGAAGATTTTTCATGTACAATGAAGATGCCGATCTTTCCTGGAGAGCCAATCTGAATGGATTTAAAATCCTGTATACTCCTTTATCGGTGGTCAAGCATGATTACATATTAAAGATGACTCCTAAAAAATTATATTACCTGGAGAAGGGAAGATACACGATATTGAGAAAATACCTCTCCACCAATTGTCTCCTCCTTCTCAGTCCATCCCTTTTGCTTACAGAAATGCTGACCTTTGGCTATGCATCAAGGGGGGGTGTGGAATATTTATACAATAAAATACTGGCGATGGTACACGGCCTTACCGATGAAATCACGCCGGTTAAAGGAAATTCCCACCTGCTCATTGGTTCCTTATATGATAAGATCCCGGATGATCAGTTAACAAGATATAAATTGGACGTCCTGATTATAAGGCTGTGCAATATGATATATATTTGGAATTACGCCTGCCTTAAGGCCGTAAGAACGTCATATCAGAAACGGATCGAGAACAGACTGCTGCAGATATCAGATCGACTGCTGCATAATCCGGTTGATTAAAATGAGTGCCCGAAATAGATAAGTGCTCATGATAGATAAGTGCCCCTCGATTGGGGGCAGCAGATTGAATAGATAAATCGTGTTTGATATATGCCAATCGCTTTTCGTGATATGAGAATTAAAAAGATATATATCATTGCGTTTGCAGTATCTTACATTTATATTCTCCTGCATTTTAACAGCTCAATAGATGCTTTTGCGCCGCTTCAAATAAGCGCAATAGATGAAACGATGGAAAAAGGATTCTTGCTGGATGCATATAGAAATACCGTTCCCTCTTTCCACTTATTGGGTTCTGAGCTGGCACTGATGCTGGGCGAAAGCAGCCGTTTTTTATTATTTTCTCCAATCCAACTGATCCCCTATACTGTGCTTTTCTTTGTCTTATTGCTGAAAATTTCCAATAGCTATTTTTTAGCGAGCTTAATCTCGATTACTGAGTTGACAACGGGATTCACTGGCACCCAAAGGATCTTTTTCTGGCCGCATGGTATAGGCAGTATATTATATTTCGCTTTATTGATATTATTCTTATTGATCTTTTCCGGCAAAGATAGATCTGTCTGGCAATATCATCTGCTGGCAGTGATCGTAGGAATTTCTCTGGTATTTACATCATATGACGTGATTTTCACTTATCTGCTATTTTTATCGTCATTTATAATCTACTCAATGATATTTAATAATCCCGCGCATTTAAGCAGAAATAATCTGGATTACCGACAGCATCAATCGATAAAATTATTGATTTTGCTGATCATTGCCGAGCTGGGGCTTACAGAATTTGTTTACAATAATTTTATTAATGCATTAAAATCTTCAGATTCATTTACACTGTCTGTACTGGATAAATTCGTGCTATCCTATTTTTCCGCCAATGCTCAGGATAATATTCTAAGAGATATATATCTTCATTATCCCCAATCCATTACCTACTATGGCTATGTTAAATATGGCATTCTTCTGGTTTTTCTTACGCTGTTTTTAATTCATTTCATAACTTCAGTCAACACTCGATATAAAATACACTCAATATTTATAATATCAATACTCTCGTCAATGGTGATTTGGGCGGTAATTCGCCTCATGATAGGGCATGTGGAAATCGGTTTTTTTTATTATCCTGCCGTCTTCAGCATAGCCTGGATGTACGGCAATGGCGGATCTATAAAAAAATGGGCAATTGCTGGGATAATCATCCTATTGGCCATGAATCCCATCTATCACATCTTGATATATAATGAGGACCTTTCCAATAAAGATTTAGATAAATTCAATTATCTTAGTCTGCCATTATCTTGGTGCAAAGAAGAGACAAGCGGAACTCAGATGAGAAGCGATGAGCTGACGAAGAATTACTATATCATGTCCTACAGAACTCAGAATTTTCAAACATTGGATGAAAATGATGTAGCTTTTCTCATAAAAAGAACAGAATATAGCTCCAATGATTATTTTATAATAAATAACGATTTAAATGCTTTAAATGTCGGTAATTGGATCCAGATTGTGCCCTGGAAGGTCAACGAGCATTTATTAGAAAATAATGAAAAAATAAATAAAATTTTAAATTCTGAAAAAGTTTTTATTTATGCAAAAAAGATGCAAACCAATATTTGACGTGTTAAGGCTTATTTTGAGCGACAAATATGTTTCGATCTTTGGTTCACAACTATAATATCCATAAAGGCCCGATATCCATAAAGGCCCGATTACTGAGCACGAGATATGGTTGCCGTCAAGGATAATCGCTAGCTGAGGGCGTACACAGAGGCTATAAATATTGCCTATGGAAAATGAGATTGCCATCAAAGGATAATTTAGTGAGATATATAGTAAGAATATATAGTGAGACTATATAGTTTAGATAATGAATAAACTAGAGGCTATAGAATGGACTATCACTGGAGCAAAAAGAAAGTATTAGTTACAGGAGCCGGAGGCTTTATAGGGAGCCATCTGATTGAGCGCCTCGTTGATCTGGGCGCTGAAGTAAAAGGCTTTTTGAGATACAACTCGAGGAATGATTGGGGATTGCTGGAGATACTCCCACGACATATGCTTGATTCCCTCCAGATCGTTTCAGGAGACCTTAAGGATTACGATGCAGTACTTGGCGCGGCTAAAGATGTTGATGTTATATTTCATCTTGGATCATTGATCTCTATTCCTTACTCATACAATAGGCCCAGAGATACTATAGAAAATAATATATCAAGTACATTAAATGTGCTAACGGCAGCAAGAGATCTGGGTGTGGAGAAGATCGTCCATACATCATCCAGCGAGGTATATGGCACGGCATTATATGTTCCAATAGATGAAAAACACCCACTGCAGGGTCAATCTCCCTACTCTGCCAGCAAGATCGGGGCGGATAAAATAGCGGAGAGCTTCTACTGTGCTTTTGACCTTCCTGTGGCAACAATCAGACCTTTTAATACATATGGGCCCAGGCAGTCTACGAGAGCGATAATCCCTACCATCATCACTCAAGCCATACAGCAAGAGACCATAAAATTGGGATCCCTGTTCCCTACCCGCGATTATACCTATGTCAAAGATACCGTAAATGGATTTATCAAAGTAGCAGAATCAGATAGGTCGATTGGAGAGGTCATCAATATCGGATCGAATTTTGAGGTGTCCATGGGTGACCTGGCCGGGAAGATCTCGTCCTTATTGGATAAGAAGATCGATATAATCCAGGATTCCTCGCGAGTCAGGCCACAAAAGAGTGAGGTACAGAGATTGTGGTGCGACAATGCAAAAGCCAGGAGATTGCTGAACTGGGGTCCGCAAGTCTCTTTAGATGAAGGCCTGCAGGAGACAATAGAATGGGTCCGTGCGAATAAAAATTTGATTAAATTAGTTAAATGCTAGGAGAAAAATGAAAGCTGTAATCCTTGCGGGAGGGTTGGGCACGAGGCTGAGGCCCTATACCACCGTATTTCCCAAGCCGCTGATGCCCATTGGCGAGTCACCAATCCTGGAGATAATCATCAGGCAATTGAAGGCCAAAGGCTTTGATGAGATCACCATGGCAGTCGGACACCTGGCAGAGTTGATAATGGCCTTCTTCAATAGCGGCAGCAAGTACGGCTTGAAGATAGAATACTCAAGAGAGGAGACGAAGCTTGGAACGGCCGGCGGATTGGGTCTATTGAAAAATGAGCTGAAAGATGATTTCCTGGTGATGAATGGAGATGTCCTGACAAGCCTGGATTTTTCGGAATTTCTGGCATTCCATAAGAGAACAGGGTCAATAGCGACCATAGCTCTCAATCGAAGACACGTTGACATCGATTTTGGCGTAGTTAATCTGGATTCTGACCGAAGGCTCATTGGCTACACTGAAAAGCCCAGGATCGATTACCTGGTAAGCATGGGTGTTTACGCATTTAATGAGCGCGTGCTGAAATATATACCTTCAAATGAATATTTAGATATACCGGACTTGATGAAGAGATTGTTGGCCGATGGGGAAACGGTTAATGGCTTTATTCATGAGGGCTATTGGCTGGATATCGGCAGACCGGATGATTATGACCGGGCCAATGAGGATATTCAGAAAATATATCGCGAGCTAGGGGTTAGCATAGATGGGACTTAGCGAAAAAAGAATATCAATAACCGGGGAGAATGGATTCGTAGGCAGACATCTGGTCAATGCTCTAAAAGAGCTGAATTCAGAGCTGATACTGCTAAAGGACCTCAATGGCAATCGCCTGGACATCAGGAATAAGGATCTGATCAGGGGGAAGATAGACCAGCTTGGCGACATAGATATGATATATCATCTGGCAGCCAAGACGTCCGTGAATTCATCCTATGAAAATCCGCATGCGACCTATGAGACAAATGTTCTTGGCACATTAAACATACTGGAGACTTGCCGGCGGAATGACATCGATAAAATAATATATGCTAGCTCATATGTTTACGGACAGCCGCAATATCTGCCTGTGGATGAAAAGCATTGCACAGATCCAACCAATCCCTATTCAAGGAGCAAGCTGATTGGAGAAGAGCTATGCAAATCATATCACGATGATTTTGGAATAAAATGCGTAATCCTCAGGCCATTCAATGTCTATGGGCCTGGTCAAAGATCCGATTTCCTGATCCCAAAGGTCATCTCCAGCTTATCCAGTGGAAAGGTCGTTTTGAGAGATTCCGAGCCGAAAAGGGATTTCGTCTATATTACAGACATGATCGATGCATATATCAAGGCAGGCGAATACCAGGGCGATTTTGATATATTCAATATTGGATGTGGACAGAGTTATAGCGTCAGAGAGATAATAAATATAATCATAAGGATATATGAGTCAAAGTATGGATCAAATTTTGGATCAGAAAATGGATCAGAACATGGATCAGAACATGGATCAGAGCGTGGATTAGGGCGTGGATCAGAGCATGGCTCCAAGCATGGCTCAGAGCATGGATCAAAGATCAGGGTAGTCTATCAAGGAGAGAGGCGCAGAAATGAAATAATGGATTGCTATGCAAATATCGAAAAGGCCAAAGGCATCCTTGGCTGGAGACCTTTCACCGCTATAGATGAGGGCCTGGGTCAATTATTGGATAATTTATGATATAAGTAAAGAGAATGTCTATGAAGATAGCTATTGTGTGCTCCCATGGAGGACATCTCACTCAAATGCTCTACCTGATGGATGCATTTAAAGGAAACGATATTATAATTCTTACATATGACTCTAAAAGGACGCGAGAACTGGATTATGAAAAATATTTAGTAAAAAATATCGGATATAACCCCCTAAAGATGTTCATTGCGGCCATGGTCTTCCTCAAAGTCCTCTTAAGATACAGGCCAGACCTCATAGTCAGCAATGGATCGGAAATTGCCATCCCCGCTTTGTATATAGGAAAGCTGCTTGCCGCAAAAATCATCTTCATAGAGAGCTGGGCGAGGGTGAATAATCCCTCGCTTACCGGCAGGATTGTCTATCCAGTCGCCGATCATTTTTTGGTTCAATGGCCGCAGCTCCTTGCAAAGTACGGAAAAAAAGCGGTATATGAAGGGGCCATAATATGATCTTCGTGACCGTGGGCATGCATAATCAGGGATTTGATAGGCTCATAGAAAAATGCGATCTCATCGCAGGAAAGACTCAAGAAAAGATGATTATGCAAAAAGGAGCTACAAATTATAGTCCAAAAAATGCGGAATACTTTGATTTTATCAGCTATGAAGAGATCCTAAAGCTGATCAAGCAATCCCGCATAGTAATTACCCACGATGGGGCAGGCTCAATCCTCAACTGCCTTCTGAACAGGAAGACCACAATCGTGGTGCCAAGGTTAAAGGAGTTCAACGAATGCAAGTACGAGAATAAATTGGATTTGGCGCTGGAATTGCAGAGGCAAAACAAGATCTATTTGGTTAAAGATATCGATTCGCTCAACCTGGAGCTAATTTTAGGGGCAAAGGCTATCGATAACTTTGATTCTGAAAACAGCCTGTTAACAAATATTAAAAAATATATAGAAAAATTGGGGTAATGATATCCATTCGATCATTTGCAGAGTTATTACGAGGTATAAATAATGCCAGATAAAAATAATCTATTAGCAATAACCCCAATATACAACTATTTTGTTAAAGATCAGATTGAGTCTATATCCAGAAATTTCGACTCAATTGAGGTATTCGTCTATCATAATCCAATAACGGAGATATCCAATTACCTGCCTATTCACGAATTGAGCCTCTTTACCAAGAAGTCCCTGATAGAGTATTCAGGTAAGCCAGAGAATGTATCCGTCTCAACCGTACCTGCCTTTTTTATACCTATTGACTCTCAATACAGCCACCTGGGCGAGAAGCATTATCGGAAAATTTCAAAATTGATCAGCCAGAAGAAGCTTCAGCCCAGCCTGATTCATTCTCATTTCGTATGGACCTCGGGCTATGTGGGTGCCCGGCTCAAGGAAATCTACCATATACCACTGATCGTCTCAGGATATGGATATGATGTATATGACCTGCCCTTCAAGAGCCCCCTGTGGAAAGAGAGGATCCGGGGGATATTAAACGAATCTGATTGCATAATAACCGTCAGCAACAGCCTCGCCGAATGCATAAGGAGATTGGACATAAAAAGGCCGGTGGAGGTGTTGCCAACAGGATATGACAGCAAACGCTTTTATCCACGCGATCAAAAGACCTGCAGAAGGATACTTAATTTGCCCGAGGGCAAGAGGATAATTCTATCCATTGGAAGCCTGGTAAAGGTGAAAGGGCATAGGAATCTCATTCATGCCATCGGAGAGCTCGTGAAGATTTCAAAGGACATATTATGCATAATTCTCGGAGAAGGAAATCTCAGAAACGAGCTGCAGGAGGAGATAGATAGATGCGGTCTGGATGAATCCATAAAGCTCGTGGGCAGAAAACCCAGAGATGAGCTTCCTTTGTGGATGAATGCCTGCGACATATTTGTGCTGGCAAGCCTGAATGAGGGGAATCCCACCGTCATGTTCGAGGCCCTGGGCTGCGGTATACCTTTTGTCAGCACCAATGTGGGCGGGGTCTGTGAGATCATCACCTCGAATGATTATGGCCTCATATGCAAAAGCAATTTAAGCATAGACTTATGTAATAAAATTTCAGAAGCTCTGGAAAAAAATTGGGATAGAGAGGCGATCTCTGACTATGCCCGGCAGTTCGAATGGGATAGACAGCGTCAGAATCTGAATGAAATTTATAAAAGATATCAATAGGTTATTCGCGATGTATAGATGCATTCTGCTTGGCGATGATTGGAGTCCATCAGGGGAAGCTCTGAGAGGTTTTTGAGGACAAACATGTGTGGGATCAATGGTTTTAACTGGAAGGACGAATATAAAATTGAAAAAATGAACTCCAGGTTAAAGCACCGGGGTCCAGACGATGAGGGGATCTATGTCGATGAAGAGGTCTCATTGGGTCACCTGCGCCTGTCCATCATCGATCTATCAAAGAATGGCCATCAGCCGATGTCCGACTGCGGGGAAAGATTTTACATAGTATATAATGGTGAAGTTTATAATTTTAAGGAGCTAAGGGCAGAGCTTGAATCACTTGGATATTCATTTAAATCGAATACAGATACCGAGGTCATATTATATTCCTACATCCAGTGGCAAGAAAGGTGCCTGGACAGGTTCAATGGCATGTTCGCCTTTGCGATATACGATTCTGAAAGCAAAAAGGTTTTTTTGGCCAGAGACCGCATGGGAGTTAAACCTTTATATTACTATTTTAAAAATAAAAAATTTCTATTTTCTTCTGAAATCCCACCTCTGTTGGAGCATGAGGTCGACACCGCCCCTAATAAAAAAATAATAAAAGATTTTTTGTTATATAATATATCTGATCACAGCGATGAGACCTTCTTTGAGGGGATAAAAAAGATTCCCAGAGGCTGCTATGCCACCTTCGATCTTAAGCGAAGTGAACTGGAGATAAAAGAGTGGTATGATATAAGATATGAAGAAAAGTTCACCGGCAAATATGAGGATGCAATATCCATTTTCAGGGATTTGATGGAAAATAGCGTGGACATCAGATTGATCAGCGATGTTCCCGTAGGCACATGTCTTAGCGGGGGAATCGATTCATCCACCATTGCATGCCTGATCAACCGGAGCATGAAGATAAAGACCTTCTCAGCGGTGTACGATGACTTCGAGAGAGACGAATCAAAATTCATATCGATTGTATCCGAGAAAACAGGAATGGCCAATTATAGGGTCCGACCCACTCCGGAAAAGCTGCAAAAAGACCTTTTAAAAATTATTGAATTAGTTGGAGAGCCTTTTCCCTCCGCCTCCATCTATGCCCAGAACTGTGTGCAGGAATTGGCCAAGAAGAATGGCGTCACCGTGGTGCTGGACGGTCAGGGCGCAGACGAGCTTCTGGCAGGATATCACTATTTCCTGGGTTTTTATCTAGTTGATTTATTAAAGGGCTTCAAGCTCAGAAGATTTGCCTCTGAATGGTATAATTTAATTAAAGGGGGAAACTACAGAATTGCAATCCAATTTTCATTATATCTTCTCCTGCCAATATTCATAAGAGAAGAGATCTTTTTGCGCGAATCACTCCTATCCAGGGATTTGATGAATGACACCAATGCCACGACAGAATACTTCAATAATTTTTCTAATTGTACATCCCTGAGCCAGTCCCTGGAATTCCATCTGAAATACAGGCTAGAGCAGCTACTGAAATGGGAGGACAGGAATTCAATGGGAAATCAAACCGAATCGCGTGTTCCATTCCTCGATTATAGAATAATTGAATTTGTATCTGGACTGCCGGATGACTTTATAATAAGAGGAGGTAGAACCAAAGCATTGCTCAGGGATGCAATGACCGATGTTGTGCCCCTGGAAATTCTCCAGAGACGGGATAAGATAGGATATGAGACTCCTGATGCGCATTGGCTGAAGACGACGTACTTCAAAAAGATTTTAGAAGATTGGTTCGTGCAGAATGAACCCCTCTGCCGGGAGTATGTAGATATTAAAAAGCTGCGCCGCGAGATAAATGAGCACATATATAAGAATAAAAATCATGCTCGAAATTTATGGAAAGCGATATTCCTGGAAGCCTGGCTCAAAGTCTTTTTTCCTGAAAAGAACATCGCTTATACCTCGAATTGAAGGGTGATCATCAACTCTTCCCCCGGCTTCTTTTTCTTCTTGCTCCTCCTGTTCATTCCGAATTCATAAAAAAGTATAATTACTTTTAATAACTATGGTAATTTATGTACGTGGTTAAGACCGGCATACATCATAGCGGCATTGAGGGTGATGGGGTCTTTGCGGGGGAATTCATCCCTCAAGGGACGATCGTATATTTTTATGATGATAAGAATATTTCTGTTTCATCCGCTGAACTATCATTTTTGCCTGAGAAAGAGAAAAATAAAATTATCAAATACGGGGTTCAGGATGAAGCAGGCAATTGGATGCTGGGAGAAGGTGCAGAAAAGCTCAACCACAGCTGTGATGCCAATGTCCTCTCCCTGTTTGTGGATGATATCTATTGCGAGATAGCAATCAGAGATATCCTGGAAGGAGAGGAAATCACTGCCGATTACGGCCTCTTTTTCAGTTCATTCCCTTACCGGATGGAATGCAGCTGCAATTCATCCATCTGCCGCAGGCGGGTCTCACCAGGCGAGCAGATTGACATTCAGACCCAACGGCTGTGGTATCAGCGAATATCAGAGGCATCAAGCCGAATATTCGATGTGAAGCAGAATTTATTCTCCACAGAGGACGAAATAGCCAGGAGACTGACTTTAGCAATAAAATCAAAACATAGTTCGAAAATACTTCCTTATATCAAGTTCTCTTTGATCTCTGGACGCTCTCCCTGACCGATTTTCGGACTCTTGGATTCTCCAATTCTCCTCTCGATCTCAGGAGTCTTCCGGGCCTCTGCTGGCGTTCGTCTCCTGGTGTATCATGTAGTTGAGGACAAGGAGCACGCAGATATTTCCGGCCAGGCCCAGCAGGGCGAGAAATTCCGTCAGATAGAAGAGGATTACCTGCACTATGAATATCTGCACCAGGATGGCGTTCTTGAATATCCGGTAGGCTTCCAGGCGAGAGCTTTTCATCTTTATGATGGCATAGATGACCAGGCCGGAGGATAGGGTGGCTGCAGCCAGCCCGGCCAGATCGAAGAACGACAGGCTGGGAAATATGATCGCCAGACCCCTTTCCGAGTTCATCCTGATATAAATCAGCAAAAGGTCAAGGCCCAGGGTGAACAGGGACTGAAGGATGAAAAAGGCCATGACCACTTTGATAAACCAACTCTTTTTAACGAGCCTGCGATAATACCTGCGCAGCCGATACTTGGTGGCGGTGTAAATGTCGATCTTGGGCATGGGCACGCTATCGGTGCTGTGGAGGAGATCCTGCAGGGCGCGGGTCATTGGATTTTCCTGGGAGCACTCTCTTAGCAGAGCCAGCGCCTTTCTCCTCTCCAGGTGATCCAGGTCTTCCAAGACCGCCTCTTTTGCCAGCTCCAGGACATTTATCAATCTCTCCTGCTCGGTGAGCTTCGGCTTATGGATCACGGTTTGAATTGCCAGGTACAGCAGGGCGAATACAATGTAGATCAGGGCCACGGTGGGCTGATAGAAGTAATCATTATCCCCGGTAACGAACTTGCCCAGCTCATCGATGAAAGCGCCAAATCCCAGGCCTCCGATCACCGCCACCAGATAGTTGGCCGATTTGTTGATGTAGCTCAGATTGATGACCAGAGCGATCATCATCAGCACCCCGCCCAAGAGGACATGAGCGATATGCAGATTGCCCGGGCTGAGGCTGGGATATCCGGTCAGGGCGAGAAAAAAGCGTATTCCCAGGACGGAGCATACTGCCGTGACCAGGAATATCTCCAGCAGCGTTCCCGCTTCCAGGTTGCGCACGAAATGACGGTTGAATGGATTATTCTTGCGGATGAATTCCTTCATTCTCCATTCACTTCAGGCCTCTTCAATCTGATAATAGTATTCTCCCTGCTCTTTTTGCATTCTGTCGAGCCTTGACTCCGGTTTGTTTACTCTGGGCCTGCGGGTCTCTTCGTCCCGCCGGAAGGTTATGCCGATCCCCTTGAGGAAGGAGTTCATGCCCTCGCGCATCTCCAGTGGGGTATGGGCAACGCCTAAACTTCCCGGAACGCCGTCGAAGACCATCAGCCGTTCGCTGAGCAGGTCGATGAGGTAGATGTCGTGGTCCACCACCAGGACGGTCTTCTCAGTGGACTCGGCGAATCGCCTCATGACCTTGGCGGCCAGCATCCTCTGCTCCACATCCAGATGGGCGGAGGGCTCGTCCAGGAGATAGAGGTCTGCCTCCCGGCTGAGACAGGCAGTTATGGCCACCCTCTGCAGCTCGCCCCCGGACAATTCGGTGAGGATTTTGTCTAAGAAGGGCTCTATGCCCATGGGCTTGAGGATCTCTGCCTGATAGTAGCTGCTATCAAATGCCTGTGTCACTCCCCTCAGCATGCCCTCCACAGTCACCTCGGTATCTGCCTTGAGGTACTGGGGCTTGTAGGATATCTTCAGCTGGCTCTCAAAGCTTCCAGTAGTTGGTTTTTCCACCCCTGCCAGGATCTTGATGTAAGTTGTCTTTCCGATCCCATTGGGTCCCAAAATCCCCACCACCTCGCCCCGGCGGATGATTCCCGGCTCGGCCTCCAGCCGGAATGACGAATACTGCATGGCAAATGCATCATAGGTGATGAGGGTTGGTATCTCCTTCTCTATTCTGGGGGCATGCACCTCGAAGCTGATGGCAGTATCGCGAAAGCGAACATTCTCCTCGGGCAGATTGCCGCGAAGGTACTGGTTGATTCCCACCCTCACCCCTTTGGGCCTGGTTATCACGCCGTAGGCACCGGGAACGCCGTAGATGAGGTGGACGGTGTCCGTCAGCAGGTCGAGCAGTGCCAGGTCGTGCTCTACCACCATCACCGCCTTATCTTTGGCCAGGCTCTGCAGTATGCGAGCGGAGTTGATCCGCTGGTAGATATCCAGATACGGGCTGATCTCATCGAAGAAATAGAAATCCGCGTCCTTTGCAGCCGCGGCAGCAATGGCCACCCTCTGCAGCTCGCCGCCGGATAGGCCGCTTATGTCCCTGTCCATGAGCTTTGAGATGCCCAAAGTCTTCGTCAGTTCAGCCAGGGCACCTCTCTCATCCGTCTTCTCCAGCAAGCCCGAGACCTCACCTGAATAGCTCTTCGGGATGCGGTCCACATACTGGGGCTTATATGAGGTCCTGATCCCCTTATCCACCACTTTCTTCAGATAATCTCCCAGGATGGAGCCGGAGAAGCGCACAAGCACCTCCTCCCAGGAGGCATCCCTTCCCAGGTTCGGCCGGAGAATGCCGGAGAGTATGGATATCGCCGTGCTCTTTCCTATGCCGTTGGGGCCCAACAGACCGGTGACCCTTCCCTCGATCGGCACCGGTAGTCCATAAAGGGCAAAGCCGTTCTGGCCGTATCTATGAACCGGGTCCTCCATCTCCTCCGGCAGGTTGGTGATGGTGATGGCTCCAAAGGGGCATTTGCGCACGCATATGCCGCAGCCCACACAGAGGTTCTCGGTGATTAGGGGCTTACTGTCCTCAAATACGATGGTCTCGTCGCCCGTGCGGACGGGCGGGCAGAAGTATTCGCATTCTTTAGAGCACTTTCTTGGCTGGCATCGGTCGCGATTGATGATAGCTATCCTCATGTTCTACCTCAGTTGAGTAGTATGGTCCAGGTGACCAGCCAGAGGTCGACCACGATGAACTCCACATAGAGCCAATCCTTGGTCTTGAAGCTGGCGGCATCTATCTTCAGCAGGGGGTAGGCGACCCTCTGGAATAGAGAGGTGACCAGGACCACTGACAGCAGTACGAAATGCCAGGGATATTCGCCTATCTGCCAGGGATATTCGCCCGTGGTGCTGGCGATATAGTAGCAGCCAAAGCCTGCCAGGACCCCCAGAGCGGCGGCGAATACGGTCTTCACTATCCCATCACGGCGGTCTTTCTTCCTGTCGGCAGCGGTCCTGGGCCTGGGCTTGGGCGGCTCTTTTGTCGCTTTATGCTCTGCCTCTTTTTGCACCGTCTTACTTTCCTGATCCGCGGCCAGCGCCCGCTCATCCTTTCTGCCAGACTTTTTCTCTTTCTTGGCCATCGCACTTCCAGACCGCATTATATGATAATAGCGTTTTGGTCCGGGAAAAGTCCAAGTACTATAACTTAGAAGAGCAATTGCATGTGTACGACCGTAGCGGACGCTTCGGTGTTCATCTGGGGAAAGAGGCCAGAAGGGGAGCTGATCACCGTCCCGGCAGTGGAGGCGGAGCTTAAGGATATAAGGACGAAGTCCCTGCTCCACATATATGAGACACGAGTGGAAAGCCCCACCTCTCAGGCCTTGAAAGCAGCTAAAGACGCGGCTGAACAGACGGGAGACATTCGATCCCTCTCGGCTGCCGATCTGGATGTCCTGGCCAAAGCACTGGAGTATAATGCTACTCTCGCTACCGACGACTATGCTCTGCAAAACGTAGCTCTTCACCTCGGCCTGAGGATCGAGCCCATAGGCCAGCCCCGGATAAAGAAAAAGCGCAAATATGTCCAGAGGTGCCAGGGCTGCGGCAAAAGGTTCGAGGGGGAAGCATGTCCTGATTGCGGAACTCCTGCCCGAAAGAAGAAAAGGTGTATAAGATGAAAAATATTGAAGTTTTGATGAAGAAAGCAGCGGAACTGAAGGCAGAAGGGCTGGTAGAGGGTCAGATCTCAGAGGAGCTGAATGTATCCGGAGAGACGGTGACCTGGCTTTTAACCCATGCCGAGAAGACGAGCACCACCCCCGGCCCCAAGGATATATCCGTGGACTGGTCGGCCATTGGCAGAAGCGCCTTCAGGCTCAACCACATATCTGAGGCCATCACCGACATCATTTATGAGACCCTGGATGCCAACGAGAGCAGCGTGGATGTGGTGGTGGGCATCGCCCTGAGCGGCCTGCCCCTGGCCAGCATGGTGGCCAACGGACTGGCAGCGGAGCTGGCGGTTTACACTCCCAGCAAGCAGATGATCTCTCCGGAAGGCAATAAAGCTAAGGGCAACCTGAGCTCGAACTTCTCAGATGTCCGGGATAAGGACTGCATTATCATCGATGATGTGGTGACATCAGGCCAGACTCTGGAGGAGGCAGTTGAATACCTGGATGAGCACGGGGCGAAGATCAATGCCATAGCCGTGCTGATCGACAAGAAAGGCACCGATGAGATTGCCGGAGTGCCTGTGGTATCCCTGCTCAAGGTCATAAGGGTGAACTAAAGTCGAGATTAAATTGATTTATTCTAATGGCCGGCAGAACTCCTGGCCATTTGGAAAACCTTTTAGCACTCCTCGTCCTTCTCCCGGCAAAAGCTGATGTGCCATGTTCACCGAGGACGAATATCGATTGGACTTCTTCATCGAAGAAGGATTCCATCATAAGAAGTGCGAGAAATGCGGCAAATTCTTCTGGACCAGGGACGGGAGCAGGAATACCTGCGGCGATCCGCCCTGCGATCCTTATACCTTTATTGGCTCTCCCATATTCAAGCGCCAGCTTAGCCTGGACGAAATGCGCGAGCACTACCTGGGCTTTTTCGAGGCCCGGGGCCATACCCGGATCAAGAGGTATCCGGTGGCGGCCCGGTGGCGCGATGACATCTATCTGACCATCGCCTCCATCGCTGATTTCCAGCCTTTTGTGACCTCCGGGCAGGTGCCGCCGCCGGCCAACCCCCTGACCATCAGCCAGCCCTGCATCCGGCTGGATGACCTGGACTCTGTGGGGCGGAGCGGGAGGCATCTGACCACCTTTGAGATGATGGCCCACCACGTATTCAATACCCCTGAGAAGGAGTACTACTGGAAGGACCGGACGGTGCGGCTGTGCGACGAACTGCTCGTCGGCCTGGGGATGGACCCTCTGGCGGTCACCTACAAGGAGAACCCCTGGGCCGGTGGGGGCAATGCCGGGCCCAGCGTGGAGGTGATGGTGGGCGGCCTGGAGCTGGCCACCCTGGTGTTCATGGATCTGGTGGCCTCGCCTGCGGGCGCTGTCGAGATCAAGGGCGAGCGCTATGAGAAGATGAAAAACTACATCGTAGACACCGGCTACGGCCTGGAGAGGTTCGTCTGGGCCTCCAATGGCGCGCCCACCATCTACGATGCCATATTCCCGGAGCTGGTGAGAAAGGTGGCAGACCTGGCCGGAGTGGAGCACGACCTCGCTGACCCGGAGTATGCGGAGATCTTCGCCCAGAACGCTCGCCTGGCGGGAATGGTGGACCTGGACGAGTATTCGATGAAGGACCTGCGGGCGCGGATCGCCGCCAGCATCGGCATTGATCCCGAGCGTCTGGAGAAGGCCATTCTTCCCATGGAGCGGGTCTATGCGGTGGTCGACCACACCCGCTGCCTGGCCTTTATGCTGGGAGACGGGATCATACCCTCCAATGTCAAGGGCGGCTACCTCACCCGACTGGTCATTCGCCGCACTCTCCGGCTGATGAAGGAACTGGGATTGAATATGCCCATTGCCGATCTGGTCGGTCTGCAGATATCCCGGCTGGATTATCCTGATTGGGAGGAGTCTTTCCCCACCATCAGGGAGATCCTGGACCAGGAGGAGCAGAAGTATGCCGAGACCCTGGAGAAGGGGATGAGGCTGGTTCGGAAGACGGCGGAAAGCTACCGGAATAAAAATGAGCCTGTGCCCCTCACGGAGATGATCAATCTCTATGATACGCACGGCATCCCTCCGGAGATCGCTCGCGAGGCAGCAGTACAGATGGGGGCTCAGGTTGACCTGCCGGACAACTTCTACTCTTTGGTCGCGAAAAAACACATTCGGGCAGAGCCGGAGGAGGAGAAAAAGCCCCCCATTCCGGGCAAGACGGAGCTGCTCTTCTATGAGAATCCCTTCCAGCAGCAGTTCGAGGCTCGGGTTTTGGATGTAGTGGAGGGGGCGGTCATCCTGGACCGGACGCTCCTGTACCCGGAGGGAGGCGGCCAGCCTGCCGATCACGGCACCCTGGAGAAGGATGGGCAGACGTTCCAGGTTATAGACGTTCAGAAGTCGGGAGAAGTGGTGCTACATAAGCTGGCCGAGCCGGGCGGACTGGCAAAGGGAGATCGGGTTACCGGAAAGGTGGACATGCTCCGCAGGCTTGCCCATGCCCGCCATCATACGGCAACGCATCTCGTCCACGACTCGGCCAAAAGGGTGTTGGGCAAGCACATCTGGCAGGCGGGGGCGCAGAAGAGCGAGGAGCGGGCCCGGCTGGACATCTCTCACTTCAAGCGGATCACCGATGCAGAGCTGAAGGCGATAGAGCTGGAGGCCAATCGCAGGGTGATGGAGCTGACCCCGGTGGATACCCAGTTCCTCCCCCGCACCGAGGCGGAGAAGCTCTTCGGCTTCGAGCTCTACCAGGGAGGGGTCCCTCCGGGCAAGCTCATCCGGGTGGTGCGGGTGGGAAGCGACATTGAGGCCTGCGCCGGGACTCATGTCACCAATACCGGCATGATCGGGATGATCAAGATCCTGCGGGCGGAGAGGATTCAGGACGGGGTGGAGAGGATTGAGTTTGCTGCCGGGGAGGCGGCGGTCAGGGCCAGCCAGGCCAGAGACGACCTCCTGGCTGAGGCCTCGGGCGTCCTGCGGGTGCCAAACGAGCAGCTCCCCCGAACCGCGGAGAGGTTCTTTGAGGAGTGGAAGGGCCAGCAAAAGGAGATCGAGCGGCTGAAAGAGGACCTGGCTTCTGCCAGGCTGAAGACGCTGGTCTCCGAGGCGGAGACCGTAGACGGCCTGCGGGTGGTTGTGCAGGAGATGGGCAATGCGGATATCGATGAGCTGCTCAAGGCCGCGGCCTTGCTGGCAGAGGAGGACTGCGTGGCCCTGCTGGGCTCAAAGACCGGAAAGCTGGTGGCGGCGGTGGGCCAGTCGGGCCTCTCAAAGGGCATCAAAGCGGGGAGCATAATCAAAGCGGCAGCCAAAGCCTTGGGCGGAGGCGGAGGCGGCAGGCCGGAGCTTGCTCAGGGCGGCGGGCCGGATACAGAGAGGCTGGAGGAGGCCCTGGCGGCGGGAAAGGAGGCGATGCGGGCCGGGGCCTGATTCTTCTCCATTTCTTAATTTTTTATCCCTCTCTGAATGCTCGCTGACGATCTGAGTTCTATGGCGAGCGATCAGACTCTTTTCTGGATGTCCTCACGTTTATCAAAAGAGCATCAAATAGCATCATCGTGAACAACGAAGAGCTGCTGGAAAGGATAACCATAAATCCCAAGATAATGGTGGGCAAACCTGTCATCAGGGGCACAAGACTCACCGTGGAGTATATCCTGGGGCTTCTGGCTCATGGCATCAGTATGGAGGCGATTTTAGAAGAGTATCCCGGTCTGGCGAAGGATGACATCTATGCTTGTCTTTTCTTTGCCTCAAAGAGCCTAGAGGATGCCTCCTTTGTTCCCCTCGGAGCTGAGGTCGTTTAGAGACTATGCTAATCCAGCTTTTTCAAAGGCGGGATACAGCCGTGCCTATCGATAGGTATATATACGTATGGTAACCATATGTGTAATTCAGAATGACTAGCAGAGCATTGGATAAGCGCAAGAGGTCTCCATAACGTGTATTACCACTTTGTATGGTCAACAAAGTATCGAAGGAAGGTTCTTACTGGTTCAATCGCCGAAGACCTTCATTGGTGCATGAATTGATAGCAAAGCGGAAGGGAATTACATTGATCAATCAGAGATCCTGCCGGATCATGTTCACCTCTTCATGACAGCTGACCTATTTCTCCTGTTGTCATTGCCAGATCTTCAAAGGCTTTACGGCAAAGAAGCTCTTTGACAACGCATCCTGAACTACGAGATCAGCTTTGGAATCGCCATCTTTGAAATCCATACTTACTATGTTGGCACTTTGGAATGCTACCAAGGATGTAATGCAATCGATATGTAGAGATGCAAAAGGTGAAGTGATTTGCTGAAAGTGCTTCGCTATAGGATCTTCCTACAAAATCTCAAGCCAAGATGGCTGATACCTTGGAGCTTTGCAGATCGACCTATGACGAAGTGCCATCCGATCAGGAAGCGCTTACGAGCAAGAAGGCAATTTTCTGCTCCTATTACGATACCAGAAGCTTTTGCCAGGATGGAAAGAAGAAAAGCTCGAATTGAACAGAAGTCCATTCTCAGGTTCTACAGGAAGTCGTCGAAGAGTTCGATTTGGCCTATCAAGCCTTCTTCCGAAGAGTCGAGGCAGGAGGAAACCCGGATATCCCAGGTTCAAGGGCTATGGCAGTACGATAGCTTCACCTATGCTCGATCAGCTCTTGCCCTGAAGCCTCGCTGACTATGGTTATCCAAGATCGGAGATATCAAGATCGCTTTCTTGCTATCAGGTTTTTGCTGATCTCTTCACCACGATGGGAATTGGGTATGATGATGGATATCTCTCCCCTGGCCATGACGTCATGCCTGGAGCCTGGGTAGGGACCATCAAATCCCAGCTTGCTCAGTCGCTTTATAAGCTCACGCCTTGAGACTGGAGTCAATTTATTCGACAATGCTGACAGGCTCCGATGAGACAACAATTGTTGCTCCACCGATCGGAGGGATCGATCGCCCGGTTCTGAGGCGAAAGGCTATCCAATCCTCAAGAGCGCTCATGAGCTCATCCCGGCAAGCCTCAAGGGTCTTTCCTGTGGCCCAGACTCCCTGAAGCTCTGGGATCTCGCCATAAAAGGGCTCCGGGTCGTCTATGATCTCGTAAGTCGCCTTATCCATTGCCGCTTTGATGTACTCTATAAACATTGCTAGATTTATTACCATTGATGAGATATAGCCTTTGTCTCCCAATCCAGGAGCTTCGAGAGAAACATGGCATCAAAGCATCTGATGAATACCTGCGCCGCAGCATCCCAGCGCTGTTCCCGCTGCGCAAACTATTTTTATAAGTAGGTTAATATGATCGAATGCGGAGGAAGGCCCTATTAAAGCAAAACTTGTTCAGATATTGATGATTTTGGCAATGCTAAGTGCTCCAGCATTTGGGCAGACGACGGCAAAGGATTGGCTCGAGAAAGGGAATGCGCTCTTATTCGAAAACAAGTACAACGAATCAATCGACGCTCTTAATGAAGCAATCGAGCTAAATCCACAATATGTAGAAGCCTGGAACAATAAAGGCCTTGCTCTCACCAATCTTGGCAAATACGATGAAGCCATCAAGGCATACGATAGGGCCATCGAGATCGATCCACAATTGTCAGTTGTATTGAATAACAAAGGCACTGCTCTCGGCCAACTAGGAGAGTATGATGAAGCACTGGTGACATTCGATAAGGTAATCGAGATTGATCCTCAATCGGCAGTGACCTGGTCCAATAAAGGAAATGCACTCTATTTCCTGGGTAAGTTCGATGAATCCATTCAGGCATACAACAGGGCCATCGAGATCGATCCAAATTATGGAGATGCCTGGAACGGCAAAGGCATGGTTCTCTATGATCAAGGCAAATATGATGAGGCTATCAAGGCATACAATAGGGCCATCGAGATTGATCCGCAATTGTCAGTAGCATGGTACAACAAAGGAAATTCTCTCAATGGTGAGGGCAATTACGATGAGGCCATCCAATTATATAATAAGGCTATCGAAATCAATCCTAAATATGCGGCAGCCTGGAGCAACAAAGGCATTGCTCTAGGTCAACAAGGCAAATATGATGAGGCGCTACAGACATTGGATAAGGCCATCGAGATCGACCCAAAATTAGCGGATGCTTGGGTCAACAAAGGCGTTGCTCTAGGCCTGCAAGGTAACTATGATGGGGCACTGCAAGCATTCAATAATGCCATCGAGCTCAATCCGCAACATGCTAACGCCTGGTTCGGCAAAGCCTTCACACTCCAGTCGCTCGGTCGCACTACAGAGGCCGATGCAGCATTTGCCAGGGCCGAAGAACTGGAATTTACGGACTAATTCCAGCAATATGAAGTTGCATAATCTGCACCTTCACCCGCCTTCGCCCGCACATGCGTGCGCCAGCGGGCACAGGAGGGCTGGAGATGAGGAATGCCCGTTTCCACGGCCTCACCCGGCACTGGGCACAGGAGAGCAAGGTTCCACAAAAACAGGGACTAAGACTGCCAGAAGGGATTGGGTATGGCTTGTTCGATAACAGTTCAGTAGTCTGTGGGTAATCTCCACAACACTTGGACTCAAGCTGAACCTTTCTCCATTGTTTTGTCCAAGCCTGCCCGGCCTTGAGGGGCGCCCGGAACGTATCGCGCGTCTTTTCGCGCGCGGAGCCCGCTGCAAAGCTGCTGAAGCGATCATTGCCAAGGAAATCTATCAATGAGATTCTCCTGCCTAAATTTTATATTTTTATTGGTATAATCAGAAGTTTATGTCACTTGCCAGAAGCATCAAGCAGGGTCTGGCTGCTGAAATGGAAATGATATGAGAATAAATCAAATTATAAAATAGCTTGCCTTTTGAAAGTATAAATCATCGGCCCGCTCAGCCGCTACGCTACTCCTCTCTATCCTCCCCCGCAGCAACTCCATTGGGAAGAAAGTCGTCTATCTCATTTCCTCTTATGTTCTCTGCATCGTAGCCGGTGGTCTTGGAAACCCGGGATTTGGGAGTCCACACGATCTCCTCTTGCTCATAGGTCTCCCCTGTGGTGTAACATCTGATCATGGGCGCGCCCACGAATTCTATCTGCAGGTTGCACAGCGGGCAGATCGCAACCTCGACCTCACCCTTATTGTTTGTCCTTTCGATGCTGAGCATATTTACTCTCCTTGAATCATCATTGATGCGCTCTCGAAATCTTCTCTTATTTAAGCTCGACCTTTTCTCTGAACCCAATTTGATAAGTATCCTGGGTCTTTCAATTAAACCTATTTAAGAAAAGTTCATAATAAATCATATCGACAATCTTTTGCCTCTCCTCTGATAAAGGCAATAGATAGTGATAGTGCCATGGGAATAATGGGTTTTCATCCGGCCCGGGCCAGTTCTGCAGGAGTCTTCCTCCGCTCAAGGGACCGGATTCGATGCGCAGATACTGCTCATAATAGTTCCTAAATCGCCGGGCGAAGAGTGAAGGGAGGGCTTCACCTCGCCCCTCCTCCGCCTCCTCCCCCACCGCCGCCACCGCCAAATCCGCCCCCGCTTCCCCCGCCAAATCCTCCCGAGCTGCTGGAGCTGGGCACGCTGGAGGAGTAGGCATGGCCGAAGCTGGTATGAATGGTATGGATGGCCACCGCCTCGGGGATGGGGATGTTCAAATCCCTCAACGCCCTCTCCACTTTGTCCCCTACCCCGAGAGCTGTGCCGTAGATAAGCCACTCCTTCCATATATTCAGGTCACTGGGTGAATACCGCTGGATCATGGCAAAGTCTCCCAAAAAGGCCCGGAAAGAATCCCATTCCAGCTTCTCTTTATAGTAATCCTCCTTCCAGCGGCCAAAGAGGGTGGAGGGAGCAAATGCGGCCAGGCTCGACTGCAAAGTCAGAATCATGGCCGTGATTGCAGTTGGATTTTCCAGGATGCCCGATCCCAGGAAAAAGGGGACGATGAAAATAGCTCCCCAGATGAGTGGAATGATCAGCTGCCTGCTCTGAACCCTGATTCCCAGGGCTCTGATGCTCCTGCCCACCGCATGACGGCGAACCATATCTTCATCGACATAATGCAGTATCTCATCCATGGCACTGCGCAGCCTGGCCAGCTGGCCGGTATCGTTGGACTGGGCCAGCGATTTCACTCTCGCCTCAAAGCCAGAAGCTGAGAACGCTTTCCCCTGGGAGTTGTCCCGGAGAAACTCGATCACCTTCCTCTCATACTCATCGAGATCCGGTAGCGGACGGGGAGAGAACCATGATCTGGGTCCCGGATAATGTATCTATCCGGATGATATCCCGCTTATGCAGGTCCAGCAATGTGGCATAGAATCCATCGGGATCGAAGTCGAATGCATCCCCCTTGAAGAGCATATTAACCTGCCAGGGACGTCTCTTGCTGGGCGGGGTGGAAAGAGCCCTGGGCACGGTAAATCTCTTCTCCCGGCCAATTAACAGGTAGATGAGAATCAATAGCAACGGCAGTGCTGCCACCAAAGAGCGCAGCACGAGCAATAGGCTTGAGCCCCCTTCCTGGGCGGAGATGGTCTTCTGATAGACATTCGGAGACCTCTCTGGGAAAGCCCCCAATGCCTTCCTTCGCTCCGGGCACAAGAAGCATCTCAACCTCTATCAGCTCATCTTTGGGGCTGCCCCCGGTGATGACCCACATCTTGTCCTCCTTTTGCATTCTCATCTGAGGATGGGTGAAGAGCTCTACAATCAGATCGTCGGGATCATGAATGCGTATCTCAATTTGCCGGTAGGGCAGATGCTCATCCGCCAGCATAAGGTTCCAGTGGCAGAACTCCTGGTCACACTCAAGGTATGGATGAATGCGGAAAAGGTACTCCATCTGATACTGCCCGGCAGTGAATCGCTGGGGATAGTAGCCTCCTGCCTCATTCCTCTCTGCCAGGGAGGCGACCTCGCTCTTGTAGCGGCTGTCCGCGGGCGATAATATCTGCACAGCTCCAGTATTGTCCTTGACATAGGGGACGGCCCCGGGAGTAGGAAGGATCTCCAGGGGCTCTATGTAAGGCAAAACCATGTGCTCCGCAGAAAGGGGCATCTTCCAGTTCCGGTAGAGCATCCTGTAGGCTCCCGATTTTTTTATCCGGTAGTCGAACTCTTCGCTCAATGTACCGTTGAGGTACAGATCCGCCTGATAGCTTTCTACGTAAACATCCCCCAGGAAAAAGCCTGCCGGGAAGGGCTCCTCCAAAAATGGAATACCTCCGGTTATATAGAGCCCGCCAAAGCCGATCAGGGCCACAATGCCAATCAATATAGCCGCCTGGCTCCCTTCGTTCATCCTGCCTCACCACCTCGATGCCTTTGCCTGAATTCCGTGATCCAGGAAGGATACCGTGCCATGAATTGGGCCACTACCGGATCCCACCGCCGCCTCCTCCCCCTCCCCCGCCGAAGCCGAACCCTCCACCGGAGTCGCTTGAATCTGGCATGCTGGCGGTGAGGGCATCGACAAAGCTGATCCCTATGTTATGTATGGCAGCCGCCTCGGGAATGGCAATATTCAGGTCCATCATCGCCTTCTCCACCGTATCTCCCACCCCAAGTGCTGTGCCGTAGATCAGCCATTCCTTCCACATGTTAAGGTCATCTGCAGAATACTTTCTGATCATGGCGTAGTCGCCCAAAAAGGTCCGGAATGAATCCCACTCCAGCTTTTCTTTGTAGTAGTCTTTCTTCCACTGGCCGAGCAGAGTGGACGGGGCAAATGCCACTGCTGTTGACTGCAGGGCAAGGATTACCAATGCTATGGCTGCTGGATTGGATACGATATCCTGCGCCAATACAAAAATCAGGATGATTGCCGCCCAGATGAATGGCGAACTCAGCTTTTTCTTGTTCAAGCCCAAAGCCAATAGATTCCTTCCGGCGACGAACTCTCGAACGGCGTCATCATCTCTATAATGGAGTATCCCTTCCATGTCTGCCCTCAACTCGGCCAGCCTTCTTGAGTCATGCGACTTAGTCAGATTATTGATCCTGTTCTCCAGCCCGCGGGCCGAAAAAACATCCTTTGTGGAGTTGTCTCTCAGAAAATCAAGGACCTTTCTCTCATAGCGGTCCATATCGCTCCAATCGCCGGGAAGAAGGCGAATCTCGGTGAAAGATGTCCTGCCCAGCTCGATTATATTGCGCTTATGCAAATCCAGCAGTGTGGCATAGAATCCATCGGGCTCAAATTCATGGGGATCATCCTTGAATACCATATTGACCAGCCAGGGCTTTCTCTTTGCCGGGACGGTGCTGAGCGATCTCGGGCACTGTATAGCGCCTCTCTCTGCCAAACAGCAGATAGAGAAAGATCAGCAGCAATGGGAATGCGGCCACCAAAGAGCGAAGCACGGGCAATAGGTCTGAGCCCATATAACCCTTCTTTTGAGTGGAGTGGGTCTTTTCATAGACATTGGATACCTCTCTGGGAAAGCCGTCTATGATCTCTTTCGCAGCGGGCAAAAGGAGCATCTCAACCTCTATCAGCCCATTCCTGGGGCTGGCTCCAGTGATAACCCAGATGTCTCCCTCTTTGTAAGACTCCATCTTTGGGTGGGTGAATAGCTGTACAATCAGATCGTCCGGATCATGAATGCGGATGGCAAGCTGCCGGTAGGGCAGATGCTCATTCGCCAGCATGAGGTTCCAGTGACAGTAATCCTGATCGCACTCCAGGAAGGGATGAATAAGAAAGACATACTCCATCTGATATCGACCGGCGGGGAACATCTGAGGGTAGAAAGAGCCTGCCTCATTCTGCTCTGCCAGGGACTCGATCTCCTCTCTGTAGTTGCTATCATTTGCCGATAGCACTTTGACCGCATTATTGCTGTACCTGACATAGGGCACAGCGCCCGGAGTGGGCACAACATTTAGCAACTCAATATAGGGCAGATCGATCCTTCCCTGGATAACCGGCATCTTCCAGAACCTGTAGAGCATCCGGTATTTTTCGGAGGCATCTATCTGATAGCTGAAATTCTCAATCAGAGTGCCATTGAGGTAAAGGTCTGCCCGGTAGCTGTCTACATAAAAGTCTCCAAGCTCAAAGCTCGCCTCCGGGATGGGCTCCTGCTGGCTGGGCTCCTCCAGGAATGGAATGCCTCCGGTCAAATAGAGCCCTGCAAGGCCGATCAGGGCTACAATGCCGATCAGAGTAGCAGCCTGGCTTCCCTCATTCATCTCGCGACACCTGTGCTCTTCAAACTGGAAAATTATGAGATAATGAGATTATGTGATAATCAGAATGTTGAAGTGATCAGACCTTCCACTTCCCCTCCGGCCGGGACGGTTCAGTCTCCTCTCCGGTATAGTATCCCGCCCGGCGCAGCTCATCCTCCTCGAAGTTGAGGTAGTCGAGCCTGGGCATGGAGGCAGCGATCCAGCGAGAGGGGAATGTGTCGCGCATGGTATTGAACTCCTGAACGATATTGTTGTAAGTGTACCGGTGTCTGGCTATCTCATCCTCCAGCTCTCGGATGGCATTCATGGAGTTGATCGTTGCCTGAGAGGTCTTCAGGTCTGGATAGCTCTCTGCCACCATGCGGATGTTGCCCGAGATCCCCCGGCTCTCCTTCTCCATTCTTCCCAATTCTTCGGTCCCTGCTCCCTGGAGCCCTGATCTCATCCCGGTGATCTTCTCCAGGACCTGCCTCTCAAAATGGGCATAGCTCTCGATGGAGTCCACGAGCTGCTCGATGGTGTCCAGCCTCTTTTTCATGGCCACCCGGATCTGGGAGAGGGTGGCATCAGCGCCATTTCTCAGGCTCTGCAAGCGGTTGTAGGTCATCATATAGTAGCCGGCCGCGGCAAGAGCTGCCAGGATAATTAGAAGCAAGAGAAGGTCGATCATCAGCTATTATATGCATCTTATTTGCATAAATAACTAGCTTTATTGCACAGACTAGTTCTCTGTGTATGGGTTTTGCTGTAAAAACGGTGGATTTGGACCGGATGGGCCCTGCAGTCAGGGCCACCCGTCCGGTCTGCCTTATGCCACAGTCACCGCATTGCTATAGGCCAGGATGGGCCGGTTGACGTCATCCCCGAACATCCGGAAGTCGTACTGCCCGAGCTTCGAGGGAAGCTGCCAGACCATGCTGCCGCAGCTCTTGCCTCCGGTGGAACGCTTCCCCGAGTCGAACTTGTCCGGACTGGTAATGCCGTACATGCCGATGACGCTTGCCGGTGCCGCCCCCCAGTAGGTAACGGTGACCGTCCCCCCCGGACCCACCTGGGATGGCTCGGCAACCACTTTATGGCCTGAGTTAACCCGCACCTCGACCTGGTTGCTTGATGCCATTGGGGTGGCTTCTCCCGTGGCAAAAAGCTTGAAGATGTAGCTTCCCGCCTCTTCAGCAGTGAAAGTGACCGCACCCTTTTCCCTTCCGGTCAGGCTCTGGCTGGAAAGGGCATCTGACGAGTCTGCCCGGTACATGCCAATCCAATCCTTTTCCCCTCCCCGCGCTCCCTGGAAGGAGACGGTCACCTCCTCGCAGGTTAATACCGAGGACGGCGACGCACTGATCTGGGGGATGGAGACATTGAATGGCAGAGTGATTATGGCTGTGGAATTGGCATCGTGCATTATCAGCTGGTAGGAGCCAGTCTCTTGAGGAGCAGTCAATGAGATCTCTCCCGAGGTGTTCATTCCCAGATGGATATCCTGGGAGGTGTTTTCGTCATCCGGACCTATGGACCGGAGGACAACCCAGGCCTCGATACCCTCTGCGGTGGTATAGTTCAGCTTGATCTGCTCACCGGGGAGGAAACCTGTGCCGGCAATCTGCATGAAAGCACCACCTCTGCCGCTGGCCAGGCCGGGCTCAGAAACTGGTGAAGCCTGGGGGTACTCGTCTATGCTGGGGCCGCCGGGTATCGTATATGGGGTGGAGCAGATCTTCCTCCCACTGCAGCCCTCCTCAGGATCATTGAAGTCGCTGTAATTGTTGCCCATAAGGCCGTTGTCCCAGCGGTTGAGGCCATCGTCATAAGCATTCTCACTATTAGATAGGTTGTTCAGATAGATGCTATTATTAGAGTAGGTCAAAGGCCCGGATGGGGTGGCATTATAGGATATGAATACTCCCTTTCCCTTTGCAGAGATCGCTGCAGAGGACTCCTGACTCGAGATAGAGATGCCCTTCTCATTTCCCAGAATATCGTTTCTGTGCACCTTGTTGCTCCGGCTCTTTTCCATCGCCACACCCTCCTCATTATCCTCGGCATAGTTGCCTTCAATCAGATTGGAGTGGCTGGCCCACAGAGATATGGCCTCGAATTTGTTATTCTGGAAGAAATTGCCGATTATCTGATTGGTATGGGAATCATCCAGCCTCAGGCCGTATCCGTTTTCCATAACCCGATTTCCTTCCAGGCGGTTTCGGCTGGAGTTTTTCAGGTATATCCCCTCATTGCCGTTCCTTTCTATCAGATTGTCCTGGATGGTGTTATTGATGGCCCGGTTCAGTACAACTCCTGCATTCACGCAGCCCTGGACAATGTTGCCTGTTATCAGATTGTCATTGGAATGAACGAGTATGCCGATGCCTTCACTCCCGCCGCTCGGGCTCCTGACCGAAAATCCCTCAATGGTTATCCCCCTCGCCGTCAGGGTTATGGCCGGCCCCTCATCGGACTGCAGTTGAGGCTGGCCGCTGCCAGTGTCTACACCCTGGAGGACGAGCGATTTTTCCACCACCAGGCTCTCATTGTAGCTGCCGCTCTGGACCAGTATGGTCTCTCCTGGGGCAGCAGAGTCTATAGCCTTCTGAATTCGATCGCCTGGATTGACGGTGATATCACCATTTGCCTGGCCTCCGAATACGATGAATGCAAGCAAAACAGCCAATAGAATGGATCCTTTTTCTGCCATGGCCTTCACACCACCGATGGACTGATTTTTTAGGTATAAAACGCCATTCCTCTCGTCCACATCCGGGCCCAGACCTCTCAAGGCAGATTTTATAAGGAAGCTGCTTCATTCAACCGTTGGACAAGGAGGCGGCTGCAAAAGGTTCATGGGTTCGGCGGCGATCAGCTGCCCGTAAGCCGTCTTTGATCCAACCACATTGGATGCATGCTCATAAATCTATACAATGGCTGGAGTGAATAATGGCCCTGCGTTCGATTGAGATAACCCTTCCCGAAGGAAAAAAAGAGCAGATCGAAGAGCTGCTCAGCGAGAGAAAGGAAGCTTTAGACGTTAGAATGCAGCATATCACCGGGGTCTGGAAGCATCCGGTGAGGGGGGTGATGTATAGCCGCCTCTCAGAGGAACAGATCCTGGTGAAGATCCTCGTCTTTGCCGAGGAGAGCGAGAGTCTGCTCAAGTCCCTGCAGGAGAAGTTCTCGGATGAGGAGGGTTTCAGGATAAATATAATCCCTGTCGAGGCCTCCCTCCCGGTGGAAGAGATGGAAGCGAAATCCTCCGGCGATGTCGACATCTCCGAGGACAGGGAGAACAAGAGCTTCCGGCTGAGCAGGGAAGAGCTTTATGAGGATATCTCCACTGCCGCAAAGCTGACAAGGGTCTATGTGGTCCTGGTGATCCTCTCTGCCATAGTTGCGGCCATTGGTTTATGGAATAACAGCGTGGCAATAATAATCGGGGCCATGGTCATAGCCCCCCTGCTGGGTCCCAATGTCGCCCTATCTTTGGCCGCGGCGCTGGGCGATATCAAGCTGGCCAGGAATGCATTGAAGACGAATGTGATTGGCCTGGCCATTGCTGCCGCCCTTTCCATAGGAATGGGCTACATTTTAGCCGTCGATCCCACTATCCCTGAGATCGAGTCCAGAACGGTGGTGGGCCTGGACGAGGTCCTCCTTGCCCTGGTCTCCGGTTGTGCCGGAACTCTGGCCTTCACCTCGGGCGCTCCGGCGACGCTTATAGGTGTAGCAGTGGCTGTTGCCCTACTTCCCCCGCTGGTGACCTCCGGCCTGCTCCTGGGATCGGGATACACCACTCTGGCTTATGGTGCCTTCCTCCTGTTCCTGGTGAACATCGTCAGCATCAACCTGGCTGGAGTTGGCACCTTTCTGGTGCAGGGGATATCTCCCCGGGACCGGCCAGGGGACAAATGGTCAAAGCAGCATCTAGCATTCACTGCCCTGGTCATCATCGGCCTTCTGGCCATCCTCTCCATAACCGTCCTCCACCTCTGGGAGAGCTGGATTGTTTGAGTTGATCTAAAAGGAGAATTCAATGGACGCAGGCGATTTGCTCCTCTACTTCGTGTACGTATTCAGCTCCATCTTCGTGATAGTCAACCCCGTCGAGGCCACCATGGTCTATGTCACCTTAACCCTTGGCCTGAATCCCCAGGAAAAGAGCCATATCTATAAGAGGGCCACACTGGTCGCCTTTATCATTGCCATCCTCTTCGCCCTGGCCGGCGACCTCGTGCTCCGCCTCTTCGGCATCACCACTGATAGCCTATCCGTGGCTGGAGGAGTGCTCCTTTTCCTGGTGGCGATGGATATGCTCAGAGGGGTCCACCAGCAGAAGAAGGTCACAGAAGTGGAACTGAAGGATGCCAACAGCAGGGATGATATCTCCGTCTTTCCCCTGGCCACCCCCCTTCTCACCGGACCGGGTGCCATCACCACGGTGGTGGTCCTGATGGGATCGGCAGGAAGCATCGCAGAGAAGGCGGTCGTTATCCTGGGAATAACCCTGACCTACACCGCAACTCTGTTCATCCTCAAGTTCTCTGACTACTTCGATCGGGTGCTGGGCGTCACCGGGATAATGGTCTTAACCCGAGTGATGGGCCTTATCCTGGGGGCAGTGGCGGTGAACTTCGTGGCGGTGGGGGCCTGGAATCTGTATCAAGCAATGGCTGGAGGCTGAATGAGGGAGATGAAAGATCTTATGAGCCGGATCTCCTAAAAATCTAAGAGCGACTTCTGCTTCTGTGGCTTGTTGCAGTCATCGGCAAAGCTGAACAGGCTGCTCTGAGCCCGGCTGGAGCAGAACCGGTCCCGGCTCACCCCGAATGTCTCGAATATGCGCAACACCGGCGGCAGGATCTGCTTATTCACATAGTACTCCGTATCCAGAGGGATATTGTTCTCCAGCACAAATGCCGGGTCTTCAGCCCGGTCGACAAACAGGGTCTTGTTCTTTCTGCCCTTCCCCCGGGTGATCACAAAGGGCACCCTGTCTCCGACATTCGGCACCTGTCCCCCCCTCTCTCTCATCTTCTCCACCAGCTGGATGTGCGGCTGCTTGTTCTTGTACGAGCCCGTGCTTTTGGTGTACCTCCGGGTTAGGGTTAGCTCCTCCAGTATCGCCGGATCCAAAGATAGGTCCAGGTTCTGCAGCCGGACCACCACCGATCGGACATGCTCTACCGCCTCATTCACCTTCCCCTCTTTGAGCACCAGCTCCAGGCAGGTCTTAAGGGTCCCGGAGGTCAGGCCGCACCAGTCTCTGCGCACGGTCTCCATCCCCCGGACCTTGATCTTATCTTTCCATTCCTCGCCCATCTGCTCGAAGATCCAGAGGGCGTAACGCTTCTTGGCCAGGAATATGCCTCTCCTGGCGAAGGCCTCGAATACCAGCTCCATCGGCTGGGGAAGGCTGGATGTGACCGTCTCGGCGATCTTCTTTCCGATCAGTCCCGCATCATCGAGGGTTACCGGCAAATTGTGAGGCTGCAGGCGGACGAAGACGCTGTCTGTATCTCCATAGACCACATTGAGGTCGAATCCTTTTCCTGAGGGGGCTCCCAGCTCGAGCTTTTCCTTGAACACCGCCTGGCCGTCGATCACATAGATCGTGCCGATATCGTCTATGATCTTCTTCGTCCTCAGGATGTTCTCCCGGCCAAAGGAGGTGACTGCATTGGCTAAAGCCAGACTGTAGAGCCTCGCCCGGGCGTAACCGGAATAGCCATAGAAGCTGTTCAGCAGGATCTTGTATGCATACTGCTTGGCATCCAAAAATCGCCTCTCGTCTTCGCCCGCTTTCTTCATCAACCTCTTGGTCTCTGTCCTCTGATCGAGCAATTCCCTCAGGACTCCGGGCATAATCCCCGGCGATACATCCGGGGAGACGAACCTCCCTCCGGAGGGCGCGGTTATGATATCATTTTGGCCGGGGGAGTCAGCCAGCACCACTGTCGAATAGCAGAGGTTATGGGCCATCATGATGGTGGGATAGAGCGACTTGTAGTCCAGTATGACCACATCCTCCACCAGACCCTTCTCCGGCACCAGCACTGCCCCTCCCTTCAGCTCTTCGTTTTCTACATAGCGCTCTTCAGAGAGATCTGAATCCGGCTTGGGAGGAACCACCCGCGATATCTCCCGGAAGCGGCGCAAGAGCAGGTTCTCCACCATTCCTGACTGGCCGCCGTTGACTATGTCCTGCAAGAGCGAGCCGCTGGCCTGGGATAAGGCGATGAACTTGTCCATCAGCCGCAGGTCCAAGAGCAGGCGGATAGCCAAGATCGCATCCCTGCGGGAGTAGCTGATGAACCGGCGCAGGCCATCTGCCATCTTCCGCCCAGAGAGCCTCTATCTCCTGGGGGTTCACATCGTACTTCTCCATGGAAAGAAGCTCCGCAGCAACATTTCTCAGGGTATACTGCTTCAGGCTGAATGAGGAGCGGATGATGGGCAACAGGTCGACTATCACCCTGCCGGTGATGGAGACATCGCTTCGGTTCACTATCTTTTTAATGTACCAGGAGCTGCCATCCCTTCCCACCCTGAAATCGAGCTGCAGCTGTTTTGCCCTCTCCTGCAGATAAGGAAAATCGAAGTCATTGGAGTTGTAGCCGGCGAGGATATCGGGATTGTAGTCTCTGATTATGGCGGCAAACTGATTGAGAAGGTCGTACTCATCCCGGCAGGCTCTGGTGTCCGGACGGGGGCAGTCGATCTCCTTTCCTACCAGCACCAGGTCTCGGTTTCCCTGATACTCCGGCTCGAAGGCCATGCTGATCAAAATCACTGGTGATTTATCTGCTTTGGGCATCGCTCCGTGGTCGGGCAGGCATTCGATATCAAAGCTCATGAAGCGCAGGGGTGCATTTCCCTCCCGCTCCACCGGACGGATGGAGCCGACGTCCACTGGGGGCAAGTTTCTTCCCCATTGCGTTGATCCGTTATCCTGTCTTTTGGTCCATTCCGGTACTGGCGCCTCGACCCATCCCATTCCCCCCAGGGACTTGTCGATCAGAAATCTGTTCTTGAAGAGGATGTCCGTCTCGTAGACCGCCCGGATGCCGGGAAGAGAGCGCACCCTCTCCCTCAAGCTTCTGACCTCTTTTGGGTCAACGGCGGTGATGCGGAGCATCTTTTTGGGAGCCTTCTGGTAGCCTATGGGCTCGAAGCGCTCTATCAGCTCCACCTCCAGACCCAAGGCCCGGAGGTCGTCTGCCGCCTTATCCAGGCAGCCTTCCGCTGCTCTGGCATAAAAGTACGGCCGGAATCCTGCCGCCTTAACTGTTACGCTCTGCCCCTCAGGAGTGGTGCCGAACAGCTGGACCAGGGGCTTATGCTCTGAATCATAGGTATAGTTGGCGTCCAGGATCTGGAAGATCATTGCTTATAACTGGAAACTTTCCCATATATAACTAATCATAATAGCCCCATATTCTCCAGCTGCTCTCTTACGATCTTCACTCCCTCTTCGCACTCCTCAGGCGACTTGCCTCCGGTGACCACCAATTTGCCGGAGCTGAATATGAGCACTACCACTTTTGGGACCTTGATCCTGTATACCAGACCGGGAAACTGCTCGGGCTCGTACTCGATGTTCTCCAGGCCCAGTCCGAGGGCGATGGCGTTCAGGTTCAGGTCTGTCTTTAAATCTGCAGAGGCCACAATATTCTGAACATGGATCTCTGGCTCCAGATCGATATTCTCGAAACCGATGGACTTGAGGGTCTGGGCCATATTGGTTATCACCGTGCGAACGTCCTCAACGTTCTTGGCTCCAGTGCATACCACCTTGCCCGAGGTGAATATAAGAAAAGCTGCTCTGGGGGCTTTTACCCGGTATACCAGGCCTGGGAACTTCTCCTTATTGTATTCTGCGCCCTCCAGCTCGGCCTCGATCTTATGAAGATCGAACTCCTCTGCCAGCTTGGTGGATGCCACCACGTTCTCTATATTTATTGTGGACTCCATACTCAAGTATCTCCGGTTTATACCTTACATACTGGGGGTATATATACGTGAGTATTTAAGATTTATAAAGGGCTTATAAAGCCGCCGATGGGATTCGAACCCATGAACTGCTGATCTTTCGGACTATCTTACGAATCAGCCGCTTTAACCGGGCTAAGCCACGGCGGCACCCCGCAACTTTGTTAACAGGGGCATATGCGAATAAAAGATTTGCGATCCAGTCAGACCGCAGTTACTGCCATCTTCTTCTGCTTTTGAATCTCCTCTGCCAGCTGGGGCAGGAATATCCCTATATCCGTCACCAGTCCTATGGCCTGGGCCGAACCCCGGTCCATCAGCTTGGTCACAGTGGAGGGGTTGATGTCCACGCAGATGGTCTTGACATATGAGGGCAATAGATTGCCTACTGCAATGGAGTGGAGCATTGTGCCCAGCATTATGGTCATGTCCACCCCTCGCAGGACCCTGTCCATGGCGTCCTTGGCCTTGACGGTATCGGTGATGACCTCGGGAAGGGGCCCGTCATCGCGAATGGAGCCCGCCAGGATGAAGTCTATACCCCTGGTGATCGCCTCGTACATTATCCCTTCTTTTAGCTTGCCATCCTCTACCGCCTTCTTGATGGAGCCGCTGGCCATGATCTCGCTTATGGCATAAAGGTGGTTTCTGTGTCCTCCGGATATGGCATTTCCCGAGCAGTTCATCCCCAGGCTGGTGCCGAAGAGCTGGCGCTCGATATCATGGACCGCTACCGCATTACCCGCTAAGAGGACATCCACATACCCCTCCCGGATGAGCTTGGCCAGGGAGGGAGCAGCACCGGTATGGACCAGCGCCGGACCGCATACTACGGCAATCTTACCTCCTGCGTTCTTGGTCCTGATGATCTCACAGGCCAGCTGGCGGACGAGCTCTCCGCTGGGCCTCTCGGAAGAGACCTCATTGGACATGAATCCGAAGAAGCTCTTCTCCCTGGGGCGCTCGGGCGGGACCACCTTGACCCCGGCGGTTCCTATCACCACCCGGTCGCCCTTCTTGATATGGCCGATGGGTGTGCATATTGCCCTCCCGTCATGCAGGACGATGAGGCAGTCCATGTGGTTTGTCTCCACCTCCACCCATGTCCCCTGATAGCGCACATAGGTGGGGTGGTTGGTGGTGGAATAGAATCCTCGAGGGACGACCATATCGCCGGGAGCTATCTCCGATTTGGCGTCCTCCATCTCCACCAGGCGCGCTCCCAGGGCATTAAGCTCCAGCAATATTCTGTCCAGGTGTTGGGCATCCTCGCCAGTGACTGTGATCTGAACATAGCTGGTATCGTTCTTCTTCTCGCCTATCCGGAAGGTTTTGATCTCAAACTCCCCGCCCATGTCCATGATCTTATCCAGGACGCGGGTCAGCATCTGGGAGTCGATCAGATGGCCTTCCATCTCAATGTCGGTAATCTCTGTCATAAGCTGTGCCTTCACCACATCTCACCATCGAGGAGGGCTTCAGTCTTATCGTTTGTGCTCATGATAAGCTTGGTGATTCCTATGGTATAGCCGTCATCCTCGGCCAGCGGCTGGTCAAATATCGCCCGAATTCCGCATCTGCGCAGGTGGTTCTCAAAGCCTCTGGCGGTGGCCAGGCTCTTGACATGGATCTGAACTCTCTGCACTATGCTCTCCTTCTGCTGCTTTTTCTTGATGGTCTCTGCCAGTGGGAAGAGGATGCTCTCCCCAATCCGCCGGGCCCGGTCCTTCCGCTCCTCCTCCGAATCCTCCCACTCCACAGACTGAAATCCCTCCCTGACCGCCCTGGATAAGAAGAAGTCCAGAGCATAGTCGTTATAGTGGCGAAAAGCCACCTCAAGGTCGCTGCAGTTTGACTCGGAGCTGGTGTACTTCAGAGGGGCAACCTTATTTTTCGGGTCCTTCATCACCACGCCCTCCCTTCCCTGCCGGCCCAGCTTGATCACTATCTCTTTGATCCTCTCATGAGCGGTCTTCAGGGAAAACTCCCCAAAAAATGCCGTTGCCTTCAGGCCATACTTCTCTGCCAGCTCCTGGGTCTTATAGACGCCCCCGGTCCCTCGCTGGTTCTTCTGGGCGACGTCGAATAGATAGAGGTCTATGCTGTCTGTGGGATAGACCTCCTGGGATACGTAAGGATTTTCCGGGCCCACCATCTCTGCGCATAAGACCAGATTGGGCTGTCTCTCGAAGACCTCCTCCGGCAGGAGCCTTGCCGCTACCTCCGTGGAATAAGGGCAGATGAATCCCCCTCGGGTCAGGGCCACCACCTCCCCGTCTATTGACGTTATGCGTACATTGTGGCCGTTCATCTTCTCCTCCACCGCCACGGTCTCGGAAAAATGTCGTTTTATGGCCGCTTCAAGCACCAGAGGACGGCGGATGCTGGGATAGCCCCATACAACCTCTCCGTTTTTAAAAATGACCGTCCCGGCCTCAACTCCTGAGATCTCCTTGTCAAACCTCAGCAGTTGGGGCTCGGGCCATTTCGATTCACTGATCTTCGTCTCTTGCAGGCTTTCCAGCCGATCTACAGTTATTCCCAGTCTTTCTGCAACCCTTTGCAGGTTCATCCGGTCCTCACCAGATAATCCAGTATGGACCTCCTGGTGATCATGCCCACTACCTCTTCTCTGTGGTTGAGCACAGGCAGGCCGCCTATGTTATCGTTGAGGATTATGCTCTTGACCTCCTCCAGAGGGGTATCAGTGTAGACGGATTTGACATCATGGGTCATCACATCTGAGACCAGTATATTGTAGATGCGGGCATGCTGTTTGCTGGCGGTGTCATTCAGATCCCTGAAAGCCCGCAGCGCCTTGGCCACATCTCCTTCAGTTAATATTCCTACCAGGCGACCTGCTTCGACCACGGGAAGCCTACCCACATCTCGGTCCAGAATTGTGCGCCGGGCATGAACCAGCCTATCGTTGGGGTTGGCGGTGAGTGGATACCGCATGGCGTCGTAGGCCTGTCCGCTCACATTGGCTTTTTCCAGGATCTCCCTCGGCCTGACCCAGCCCAGGATCTTCTCCCCGTCCACTGCCACCAGCACCGATGTCTTCTGCAACAGGATCATGGCATCATTCATGTCCATGTCCGGCAGGACCTTGATCACGCTGTCTTGAGTGGCTGATGCCACATGCAGAGAGGAGGCCGGCATGCCCAGGGATTTGCGGGCACCAAGAACGCGGGCAATCTGTCTGGTAGTGATTATTCCGCCTATCTTGCCTTTATTGGTGACCAGGAGCCTGCGCAGATCGTTCTTCTCCATTATATCCAGCGCATGGCCCACCCGTTCAGATTTATCGATAGTAACGGGTTCAGTCATAATATCTTTAACCTGCATCACTTCCACCTGCCAATCTCTGCTATGATCTCATCGGCTGAGAAGTAGCCCACCACTTCATCGTCCTTTACCACCGGCATGCCGATGATATGCTTTTCCGCCAGGGTCCGGCTGGCTTCGACCGCTTTCGTCTCCGGGATCATGGATAGTACGGGCGAGGTCATGACATCTTCGGCCACAAAAGGCATCTGCCTGACATATCGATTCTGTTTTCTGCCCGCAGTACTCTCCTTCCGGGTCATCTTGATGTTCTTGGTCTCCATCTCATCCTTCGGCCCCATGATATCAGAGAACGTCAGGCCTGACCGGGTCACTATGCCCACAGGAGTCCTGTTATCCTCATAGACCAGAGCGCGGCTGATCCCCTGCACATTCATCTCCTCCAGGACGTGGCCTATAGTATGGTGGCGGTGCACATTGAGGATGTTCTTGCTCATCAATTCGCCCACGGTTGAATTGACATCCTGGTCGGAGAAGTACTTCACCATATCGCGGGAGGTGATCATACCCACGATCTCGCCATCCTTTTCCACCGGCAGTCCGCTAATGTCGTTCTCGATCATCAGCTCCGCTGCCTGGGGCATGGTGGCATCAGGGAATATGGTTATCGGCTTCTCGGTCATTACCACCTGGATGGGGACCTTGTCTATGGGCCTTCTCCGCCACTCTGGAGCAGCCTGGCTGATCCGGTTGGTGATATCGTATTTGGTGACTATCCCCACCAGCTTGCCGTTATCCATGACGGGCAGCCTGCCGATGGAGTACTTGAACATCATATTTCTGGCTCTCTGAATGGGCTCATTTCGCTCAATGACATTTATGGGAGAGCTCATGTAGTCTTTGACTTTCTTTACGATCATGGCAGTATTCCTCTGTTCTCAGCTAAGGCCCTCACAAAATCTCTTTCGGTCAAAATGCCTGCTAATGAACCTTTATCCATAACAGGCATCGATCCGATCTCGTTGTCCATCATCTTCCTGGCCGCCTGGCCCAGGTCCATCTTCTTCTCAATGGTGATCAGGCTTCTTTTGATCAGGCTTTTTATGGGCTGGTTCATTACCTCACCGATATCGCCTGTAACCACCTTTTCGAATGCGTCTCCGCTGCCAAGGTACTTCATTATATCCGATGCGGTGACCATGCCCATGAGAACACCATCCTGGACCACGGGCATCCGTCGGAAGCCCTTCTGGATGATCATCCTGGTCATCTTCTCGATGGTGGTCTGAGCCGGTGCGGTTACGACATTGGGGCTCATGAAGGACTCGACCACCTGCCCCGTATCCACTCCCCGGCAGGAGCGCACGAAGTCCTCCTCGGTGATTATACCCTTGATGCGGTTATCCTCGCCCACGATAGGGAGGCCGCCCACATTCTTCTCGTACATCAGCTTCAAGACATCATTCAATGATGAGTTTTCGCTGGCGTAGATGAGCTTGCTGCTCATTATCTCCCTTATATCGGCATTTATGGCGGTGAATATATTGCCCTGGTACTTGTCCTGCAGGAGGTTATGCCGCAGCCCTCCGCCCAGGAAGTCCACTATATCCACCGATGTCACAAAACCCAAAAGCCTCTTCGTGCCGGCATCTGCGATGGGAAGCCTGGAGAAGCCATAGAAGGTCATGGTCTTTATGGCCCCCATGATGGTGGTAGTGGGCGGGACAGTGACTACATCTGGCGATGCAGCGCTCAGCACCTCGCTGATGTGCTTGGCATGCCTGGAGTCGAACTGTAGCGGTCCTCTATCCCCCGAGCCTGGGGCTCTTGGCATTCGATCGTTCTTTTGCGGTATCCTCGTTATCTCTTTTCCACTAGTTGGACCATTGCTCATCTTCACTCACCCAGGTAACATCTGATCAGATCGCTTCTATCTGCTATCCCCATAATTCTTCCTTCATTCACTACCGATACCCTGCCCACATCGTGCTTGAGCATCAGCTCTATGGCCTCAGCAACGCTGGCTGTCGGCTTGAGGCTGTAGAGGGGAGAGCTCATCAGCTTCTCAGCCAATAGTTGCATTGAATCCACGGGCCTTGACGAGCTCTCTTTGCTGATCCTCGCCCAACCACTCTTCAGGATATCGAATCTCGTGATCATTCCCATGGGCTTATCATCCCTTATCATGGGCAGGCCGGTGTAATCCTGCGTCACCATCCGGTCCCAGACCTTGGTCACCGGCTCATCCATGTGGGCGGTCATGACCTTCGTGGTCATTATATCCCCAATCTGCTTTTTGGGAACTTTAGAGATATCTAAATGCTTGAATATATCTATTATAGTTACAACACCTCTGAGGGTCTGATCTTCTTGGGATTCGACTACTGGAAGCAAGTTGCTCTTCTCTTTGAGCATGATCCTTGCCGCATCAAGCACATCAGTATCACCGGTCACTGTGGGTACCTTAACCATGAATCCAGAGACGGTGACATTTGATTTGGTCGATGTCACTCGAAGCGCATCCTGTGAGGTTATGACTCCTAAAACCAGGCCTCTGCTACTCACAACCGGCAGTCCTCGTACATGATTATCTCTGATCATCTGACGTGCTTTGGTCAGATAGGTGGAGTCCTCCACATAGAGAGGATCTCTTGAGAAAATGTCTTCGACTAGCATTTCAACTCCCCTGCTGTCCCGCAATTGCCATATTGCAATTTGCCATATCGCAATCTTGCTTATGCTATCGATTTCCGTCCCTGCAGCTCCAGCAGAGCAACTCGCCATTCACGTTTTCCAGGTTATCTGACAGCTGGCCGCAGACTTCACATATCCCGCTCACTGTTCCTCTGGGTTGTTCCAAGTGAATGCTCTCCCGGTGCATCTCCAACAGATCGCTTAAGATATCATTCAACCCTACGGATGAGCCAGAGACCAGGTCGGTATCGGTGATTATGCCCATCAGCTTCCCCTCGAGTATCACGGGCAGCCTTTTTACCCCCGCGCGGAGCATAAGTGCCGCTGCATCCCGTAAGCTTGCATCGGGCTCGATTGCAGTTACCGGTGAGCTCATGATCTCTCTCACCTTCAGATTTCTGGGGTCTACCCCCTGGGCTATGACCTTTCTGACCAGGTCCCTCTCCGTTAAGATGCCTGTGGTTTTATCTCCTGATACTATTATCAGACTGCCCACATTGGCCGAGCCCATCTTCTTGGCAGCGCTCAATACATCTAGATCGGCGTCAGCTGTGATCACCGGCCGGGTCATGATATCTCGCACTGGAATCTCTGTCTCCATTGGCCGAATCTCCGTGAATAGCTCTATGTGCTTATTAGCGTACTAATGATATAAAAGGCTACTCCGGCGCAACAGGATTTGATTCTATTAATATTATTTTACTCTACTCCATCACATGTTTGAGGATATGCTCGATTTCTGCCAAAATGAGCTCAACTCCCAGCCGGGCTGCTCCGGGAGAGCCCGGTATGCAGAATACCGGTTTTTTCCTGTAGACTCCGGCGGTTGCTCGGGTTAGTATGGCCCGGGTTCCAACCTCCTCCATGCTCTGCCTGCGGAAGATCTCCCCAAATCCTGGAAGGGTTTTTTCAAATAGCGGCTCTACCGCCTCTATGGTCAGGTCCAGGTGGGTGAGCCCTGTGCCGCCGCAGATCACCATGGCATCAGCCGTGCTCATCTTCACCGCCTGCCGGATGGGCTCTATGCCGTCTGGCAGAAGCTGGTAGTTGCCGGTATATCCCGCCTCCCCGATCTTCTCCAATATTGCTTTTCCGGAGAGGTCCTCTGCCTTATCCGGATCAGAAACCGGGCCGAAACTGCTATAGCGAGATGTGCTCGCGACCACCACATCTATGATCATGCTCTTCCCTTTATGGATGAGGATAAAATTTTTCCCCTGGGGTCTCATTTATGAGGTCAAAGGACGGGTCGGAGGAATGATCTATGACGCTCTTAGCGGTTGACGTGGGGGCAGGGACCCAGGATATCCTGCTCTATCAGGAGGAGGTGCCCATTGAGGGCTCGACGAAGATGGTCCTGCCCAGTCAGACCATAATTGTGGGAAACAGGATTAGCCGGGCCAGAATGGCGGGACGGGATATCTTTTTAGAGGGCCCGATCATGGGAGGCGGAGCCTCCACCATTGCGGTCAGGTGGCACCTGGCAGCGGGACTGAAGGTTTATGCCACCCCCTCTGCCGCGGCCACCATCAACAATGACCTGGGGCAGGTCGAAGCCCTGGGGGTGGCAATTCAAGAGGCAGCTCCGGCATCTGCAGAGGTGATAAAGACGGGAGACATAGACATTCCCTCCCTCCAGCGGGCTTTTCAGCTCTTCGATATCTCCTTGCCCAGGGATATCGCCGTGGCGGTGCAGGATCACGGCTACTCCCCAGGGAAGCTGAACCGGCAGGTTCGATTCGAGTACCTGGCCGGAGCCATCCGTTCGGGCGGGAGACTGGAGGATTTCGCCTATAAAGAGCCACCGCAGGAGATGACCAGGATGGTGGCGGTGCGGGATATTCTGGCCAAAGAGGGATTTGAGCCCTTTATTATGGATACAGGTCCCGCGGCCATCTTCGGGGCGGCCCTTGACCCGCGGATGCAAGAGCCGGCATTGATCATCAACTTCGGAAACAGCCATACCATCGCCGCCATCCTGTCTGAGGGAAGGGTCTGTGCCATATTCGAGCATCACACCTCGGGGATGAAAGGAGAAAAGGTAAAAGAGTTCACCGAGAAGCTCTGCCGGGGGACGCTGGAGGAGGGAGAGGTCTTCGACGACGGAGGTCATGGTTCTTATATAGGCAGCGTGCCGGATAGGGTCCGGTCGATTCTGGTCACGGGGCCCAGAAGGGAGAGCTTCCTCTCCTGTGAGGCCTTAAAGGGAGCGGTGGCGGCAGCGCCTGCCGGAGATATGATGATCACCGGCTGCCTGGGACTGATCAAGGCCTGGAAGAAGCGAGGGGATCTATGCCGGTAGAGATCGGAAGAGGGGCGGAAGCGGTCATAACCCTGGAGGATGGGGTGGTCAGGAAGTGGAGGCTCCCCAAGAGCTACCGCCTGCCGGCCTTGGACGAACGCATCCGCCAGGAGAGGACCATTCGTGAGGCGAGGATCACCTCCGACGCCCGAAGGCATGGGGTCCAGACACCCATCATCTGCGACGTATCCCGCTTTGAACTGAAGATGGAGCATATAAAGGGCGATAAGCTCAAAGATGTGATCAGCCCGGAGCTATCCCGGAAGGTGGGGGAGATGGTGGGAAAGCTGCACAAAGGGGGAATCATCCACGGGGACCTGACCACCTCCAATATGATCCTGGTTGATGGCGAGATATGCCTGATTGACTTTGGCCTCTCCTTTTATGAGCGGTCCGTCGAGGCGCAGGGAGTGGATGTGCATGTCTATTTCCAGACTTTAGAGAGCACTCACGACCGGCCCGAGGAGTTGATCGAGGCCTTCAGGGCGGGCTACATCCAGGTCTATCCTGGTGGAGAGAGTGTTCTGGAGAGGGTGAAGGAGATCAAAGCGCGAGGCAGGTACCTCTAATCAGCAGGTTTATCTATGATATGATAGGATATTGAAATTTAATTTTAAAGGTGATGCGCCAATGGCTGAGGATGAGGTAGTTTTCGTCGGGAATAAGCCTGTGATGAACTATGTGCTGGCAGTGGTAACCCAATTCAACAGCGGCGCCAGGGATGTCAGGATCATGGCCAGGGGGCGGGCTATCTCCAGGGCGGTGGATGTGGCAGAGGTGTCAAGGTCCAGATTTCTGCCGGATGTGAGGGTGATGGGAATTCAGATCTCCACCGAGACCCTGGAGACCGACCGGGGAGAGACCAATGTATCGGCGATTGAGATCACGCTGGGGAAGTGAGCTATCAGTTTGACCGCCTCCATTGGCATTATATCGTCCGGGCGAGGGGAGAACCTTCGCCACATCCTCCTGGCGGAGCGGGCGGGCGACCTGCCTGCCCGGGTGAAGATAGTGCTGACCGATCAGCCGGATGCCGGGGCCCTCAAGATCGCCCAGGAGTTTGGTGTCCCACATTTTTACTTGAATCCAAAAGGAAAGTCTCGGGAGGAGTATGACCAACTGCTCATGGCACAGCTGGAGGAAGCAGGGGTGGACCTGGTGGTTCTCACCGGCTATATGAGGATACTGTCGGCAGGATTCGTCCGCCA
This sequence comes from Methanotrichaceae archaeon, assembly GCA_963813075.1. Lineage (GTDB taxonomy): Archaea > Halobacteriota > Methanosarcinia > Methanotrichales > Methanotrichaceae > Methanothrix. The sequence goes on along the minus strand of CAWEXU010000004.1, from coordinate 186,241 downwards.
CTACAAAAACCGGATTTTGAATATCCATCCCGCTCTTTTGCCCTCGTTCCGGGGACTGGATGCCTTCAGCCAGGCCCTGGAGCACGGGGTGATGTGGACCGGCACCACCATTCATATCGTCGATGAGGATGTCGATCACGGACCGATCATCTATCAGCGGCCGGTGCCGGTGAAGAGGAACGATACCCATGAGAGCCTGAAAGCCAGGATCCAGAGGGCGGAGTACAGGGCCTACCCTCAGGCGATAAAGATGTTCATCGAGGGTAAACCTAAAGTGGTGGGAAGGAAGATCGTCTTTGAGACTGGGGCGAACTGATATGGAAAGGCTATGGGCACCCTGGAGGATCGACTACATCCTCAGCAAGAAGCCGGAGGGCTGCATATTCTGCAACAAGCCTCTGGAGAACAGGGACGAAGAGAACCTCATATTGCACCGGGGCCGGCATCACTTCATCATCATGAATGCCTATCCGTACAACAATGGTCACATGATGGTGGTTCCATTTAGACATACCTCAACTCTGGCCGGATGGGCAGATGATGAACGGCAGGAGATGATGGAGCTTGCTGATCTGGCGGTGGAGCTTTTGAAGAAGACCATGCATCCGGATGGATTCAACCTGGGGATAAACATGGGAATTGTAGGGGGTGCTGGCATTGCCGATCACATCCACCTGCACATCGTGCCCCGCTGGAATGGCGATACAAACTTCATGCCTGTCTTATCCGATACCAGGGTGATATCTGAGCACCTGCGGGCAACATATGCCAATCTCAAGAAAGGGCTTGGTGAATCAAGTCCGATCTTGGACTGAATTTTTACTCCTACCTCCTTTGCCCTTCTCGACTTTCCCTCTCACCTATTTTGAGTATAGCCTTTTAAATATACGGGGTTCTACCTAAGGCCCATGTTCTATCTTGGAGAGTATGATGAGGACGAGGCCGCTGATATTCGATCACTTCTCAGCGATGCGGGCATCAGGGTTGAGTTGAAGCCATACCTGGTTATGGATTCAAATGAAGAATCCTGCCTTCGTGGCAAATACAGCCGGGTCAAGGAATTGGCAGGGGATTTAACCGAATTTGATCACTATCTGTCTTTGATAAAAAGAGCCCTCTCCCAGAGCAGCACCAAAGAGGAGTTCGATGAGCTTTTCTTAAGAGAGCTTGACCCGCAGATGATGGAAAAGAGGGATAAGATTCTGGCCCTCGGCGAGAGCGATGAGGAATCTCTCGAGGAGACTTCAGAAAAATCCACAGGCGAGGCCACAGAGGATGCCACGGAGGATGCTTCAGAGGATGATTCAGAAGAGGCCGAATCTTTGGATTTCGAGGCAGATGCATGGCTGGAATTTATGCTGAGCTCAGGAAAGGCGCAGAGCTTTGCTCAATCCGTCCTCACCCTGAATGAGATTGTGATAGGAGAGCCCATCGGGGAGAAATTGGACGATCCGCTGCTGGAGATTCCTGCAGATCCAGATGACTACGATCCAGAGCCTGATGAGCTGATCCTTAAGGCGGAGTACTTTTTGTCCCGCTCCATTGCCCTTTATGTGGATGAGTTCACCACCCCGCTGGCAGGAGATATCGATGAAGAGTTCAGCGACCTGTATCCGGATGAATATGAGCAGATCTCAGCCCTGGGAATGCTGATCGAAAAGCTGGCGACGGCGCCTTCAGCCAGGAAGATGAGCCTGGAGGAATTTTATGATAGCTGTGTATTGCGCAAGGATGATGGCGACGTAAGCCTGATGGTCGACGGCAGGGAGGTCTATATGGATCTGATCCGGGTTCTGGAGAAGGCGGATGTGCTGAAGTCCAAAGGGGATAGGGTCAAGTGGAGGAGCTGATCCCGGGACTGTTATATGCCGGGATGGCCCGGTCTATATTTTTCTCTTTTCTCAAGCGCTCCGCCCTCCAGCTTCTCATGGCTCTTTCGCCAGAGCTTGCCGGTCGACGATATGCCGGCCTGATTTGAAGATTACTGGAAAAAGAGGTTGGATTGAAGAGGCATTGCCTGATGGGGAATTCGATCAATCCTGGTCCCTCCCGGTCTGCAAACGCCTATCTCACGCCGGCGCGGGTGTCAGACCATTTATTCAATCCCCAGGGCAATAAAACCACCATTGCTCCAAAGAGAATTATCGCATATATTTGGGACATCATATCCATTCATTGTCACCTCCGTTCAATTCCTCATCTCTCCAGGGCACTTCAAGACTATAAATTCTGCGGTCAAATAGTAAAAATTATCCTTTAATTCTGATTTTTAATTTGGATATGCACTCAAATACTGGATAAATTAGCATATTATCAAAGAGCAAATTAGCCAAAAAAGGAAAAAAGGTAAATAGACAAAACGGTAAATGCCCGGAGAATTTGCATGGTTCCAACAGACTGAAATACAGAAGATCCCTGTTGAGAAGAGACGGCAATGATAGAGGCTACCGACCAAATGATTCTCTGGGCCATAGTCATAGCCCGCTTTCTGCTTCCCATTGCCATACCCCGTTACCCGCTGGCGGCAATCATCGGCTCATTGGCCCTGGACGGGGTCGACCAGACATTATTTCAGTGGTTCACCGATCTGCCCCTGGACGGCTATCAGGGATACGATAAGGCCCTTGATATCTATTACCTCACCATCGCCTATATCTCGACCCTGCGCAACTGGACTAATCTCTTCGCTGTAGGGCTCGGCCGTTTTCTCTTCTTCTTCCGGCTCATTGGCGTGGCCCTCTTCGAGCTGACGGAATTGCGATGGCTATTGCTGGTCTTCCCCAACACCTTCGAGTATTTCTTCATACTCATTGAGGCCCTTTCCCTCCGGTGCAATCCCGCCAGAATCGATAAGATGAAGCTTATCGAGGCCGTCGCCATCATCTGGATCTTTGTTAAGCTGCCTCAAGAGTACTGGATTCATGTCGCCCGAATGGATACCACCGACTGGATCCGGGCCAATCCCCTGGGGATAATCCTCGTCTTTGCCCTGACAGCATTGCTGATCATTGCCATCTGGTCGTTGCTGAAAGGGGAATCTCCTTCCATTCTGTGCCTTTACCTGACCGTGAATGCCATCCCGTCCTCTTTAAGTGGCAGCAGCAGGTTGATCGCCACTAAAGATCTGGCGGAAAGATACATCAATTCTGCATTGATCGAGAAGATCGTACTGATATCTCTGGTGAGCCTCATATTCGCCCAGGTGTTGCCCGGGGTGCAGGCCAAAAGCGTTCAGATTGCCACCGCCGTGGCCTTCTTGATAGTGATAAATACCGCCCTCAGCCTCTGGCTGTCCCGGAGAGGGGCCAGCTGGAGGTCCACCATACAGGAGTTCGTGGTGATGTCTGGGGTGAATCTTCTGCTACTCTTATTGTTCTATATCTTCCTGCAGCACAGGCTCAGTGGATTTATAGACCTGGAGACGACCTTATTCTTCGTCCTCCTCCTGACGCTCAATGTCACTTTATATGATCGATACTGGAAGATCTATATGCTGCGCATTGACAGGAGCCGTAGACAGCGATGAACTACTCAGAGTATGAGGTTGCTGGGTTGCCTGGATGGATATCGTGCATGGCAAATTTTGAGGATCTGAAGGATAAAGATTATGAAAGCTTTGAAGGATATGAAAGCCCTGAAAGCTCTGCAGTTTAATATCATGAGCTACAATGCTGGAGCCGGCCTGGCCAGGCCGGAGCAGCTGGTAGCCATGCTCAGATCGTCGGGCCCCGATATCGTCGGCCTGCAGGAGCTGGACCTCTCCCAGTCGAAGGCGATAGAGGAAGGTCTCTTTTCGGAGTATCCCTATCAGGTGCACTTTCCTGCAGGATTTGAGGGAAAGGGCCTGGCCAGTCGTTTCCCGATTTTAGAGCATGAGCAGATAGAACTGTACCCCGGCCGGCCCGACCTGAGGTGCGTGGTCGATCTATCCGGGGTGAGCCTGACGGTAATCGTAGCCCATCCACCTCCACCGATCAGCTTTTCGGGCATCGGATTTGACGGCCGGGCCAAAGCCCAGATCGAAGGGCTGATTCAACTGGCGAGGTCAAGCCCGCGATCAATCGTTTTGGGGGACTTCAATGCCATCAGCTGGCAGGACAACTGCACCCGGATGAGGGCCGCGGGCCTGGTGGATTCCTTTCAGCTGGCGGGGTGCGGTCGGGGCTTCACCCTCCCCAAGAGGTTCGGGCAGTGGAGGCGGCTGGAGAGCATAGGCAGAATGCTCAGAGGGCTTTCCCTCTATCCCTTCCTCCGGGTGGATTATATCTGGCACACTCCTGATCTGCTCTGCCTGAGGGCCTGGGTGGGGGATGATGCAGGATCAGACCACCTGCCGGTCCTGGCAAAGCTTGCGCTGGATGTATAAAGATATTAATATTAAGTAGAAATATTAATTTGAATATATCGGCGCATTGGCCGGACCGGCCAGATCTGCTGGATAGGTCCGGCATGCTCACAAATTGTAATGATCTACCTGTAAAGCACAGACTGCGTCTCATCCGCTTCCAGGGTGGTTTCGTCATCCTGGGTGGGCTGGTGCTTCAATATGGATCCCACAGCGGAATTGTGCTCGCCGGTGATGAATGCCTCGCTCTTGACCACATCCGGATCATCCTCCTCGGTTACGCTGAAGAACTCAACCTTGAGGAATTGATTGTCTCTGGGCTCCAGAGCGGCGACGGAGTTGATGAACTGCTCAGAACATGAGATATAAAACAACGGCCACTCATCTCCTTTGACCATGAATTTTGCACCCATCATCTCCTCCAGGACTATTATATAAAAAGCATATATCTGGTCCCCGGACTCACTATCCAATAGAGTATTGCTCAAGGCAAACCCCAGTATGGTATCTTTGGGATGGACAATGGCCTGCACTATTGCTCTGTCCGCCAGGTTGGCTACGCATGCCAGAGCCTGGAGCAGCCGGTCTTTCGATACGGCAAATTCTGCCAGTGGATTGGACTTGACCATGATAAATCTCCTGATTATGACCATTCATAACCGGGAATTTATGCTTATAAGCCTTTTCAGAGCGGCTCTGGCCGTCTGGAAATCTGTCCGGGCTATGGGCGGAGAAATAATCGCAAAATTTTTTATATAAAAGCTATGATCAAGGACGTAATCAACGATCAATGACTCAAACAAATTAGATTTAGGTGCGGGGAATGGGATTCGAACCCACGAACACCTTCGTGACTGGACCCTGAATCCAGCGCCTTTGACCTGGCTTGGCAATCCCCGCAAAAGGATGCAGCCAATCTCATGCAGTAGTAGTATTTAATGGTATTCGTAGGCCAGACATGCCTGTGCCTCCGGGCAGCCCTTTGCTGGCCAGCGGCTCCTTTCTCGCTTCGCCCCGATATCCCATCCCGGCCCTGTCCCCGGACGCATCTTGCAAGGAGGCAAGATCCAGCAGGTCTTTGTGCGCCGGTGGGGTGTGGCTCGAATCCTTGCAGAGGGGCCCAAATGCACCACTTCCCGAGGCAGTGCAGACCTGCCGCAGCGACCGGCCCGCGCGCGCGTGTGCCTGCCCGTGGACACACATCAATGGGATGCCGGTCACATTTATTCAGACTTAGCCAAATCAATCGCTCTATCCAAGCCACCCCGGCGTTGAGGGGACCAGAGCATAGCGCGGGAGGCCCGAAGGGCCGACTCGCGGCGCCCACTAAAAAAGTCAGTTTCGCATGAATAGATCAAACATATTCGATAGCTCAAATAGTCAGGCAACATGTGCTGGGCGTGCCTCTTCCGGAAAGGCGAGGGCGATGAGCATAACCGCGCCCAATCTCACAGTTTCGCCTGGCCCGGCTGGAGAATAATAATGCTAATATTTCTCCGAAGCATCGACGGCCAACGCCAAATCTAATCACCTTTCTTTTGAGCGATCACTCAAACCGATCCTGCTCCTCTCTCTGGAAGGGCTTGATCCCCGGCATGCTCCCGAACTCGGACTCATTCATGCACTCCCTCCCCACCTCTTCGGCCTCAAAAGGAATGCCGCGCCTCTCCAGCTCCCCAATCAGCTCCTCCATGAATATCCCCTGTCCGGGCACATGCTCGTGCTCGCACTCGCGCACCCGCCCGCCCTCATAGCCGCTGCTCGTAGTGGCAACGCCGCAGCTCGGGCTGCCGGCCACGTCCACAATGCGCACCCGTGTTCCCTCTTTTGCGAGCACCTGCAGGAGGTCGGCATACTGGACAATAAGCGAGCGGCAAAAACGCCTGTGCTCCGGCACATCCAGCTGGTTACGGGTTACCGCCCAGCGCTCCAGGCCCAGGTAGAGCGCCTCCGGACAGGGCAATTGCACCGTCGGCCCGGCAAGAGAGAAGTCCAGAGGCTCCAGGCCCCTGACCCGGGTCAGTGGATCCAGAGGCAGTGGGCGCACAGACGCGCGCATGAGTGCATACCGTGAGACGAAGCGAAACTCGAGGCAAAACCATAGTAACCTGATTTTAGCCCACAAGAAACAGCGAAGAGCCAAAAAATACCGAAGGGCCTGGACTCAGATGTCTTCTGCCTTATCCTTATGCATCAGTTGTTGCATATGCTTATAGAATCTGATTCCATCCATATCCTCGTAGAATATTATCTTCTCCGCCCTCTCCCCCACCAGGAGCTTCAGGGTGTTGGTATGAAACTCATCCACATACTCCACCCCGGTAATCACATTCAGGGGCACTGTGCGCACGCTATCCCAGGCGATCCCCGGCCGGACGAAATACACATTCTTATCGGTGGTAACGAGGTATCCCAGTATCTTATCCAGCTTCCCTATCCTGGCGATGGCCAGCATCTGTTCCGATGCCTGGCTGTGCAGAATAGCCGGGGCGATGAGCACCAGCTGCTCGCCGGCGGCGGTGAGCTTCCTGGCAATCCGCCCGAGCTTCTTGGGAACCACCGGGCCGCCGCTGCCCCCATCCTTGTTAGCGATTTCGGTCATCTTCTCCTGTGGCCTCAGGTCACAATCTGGTCCAGGCAGTCGTTCTCCAGAGCGATCCTCACCTCGCGAGCGAGCCTGCGGCCGGTGGACATATTGGTCCGCCAGAGGGCATTGCCATAGGGGTGGCCGACTGCCATATGCACATTGGTCCCCCCGCCGATCCTGGGCGCGACATCGTAGATGTAGAAGTTCAGGTCCTTGTCCACACAGGTCTGCAGACAGAAGGGCCCGATGATACCGGGCTTGTAGTACTCCTGGGTGGCCTCCACATACTTCTCCGCCAGGACGAAAGCCTTCTCCAGGAGCGACTCGCGCAGGGTGGCGGAGTTGTGGCCGCAGACGGTGTACTCGGGGTTGATCTGCCGCTCATTAAGGGTCAGCTGCTGAGGAGCAGGCAGGCGGCAGTGGCCGTCAAGGCTGGTCTCAAAGCGCCAGTCTATGCCGATCAGCTCAATTCTCTTGGTTATGGGGGAGTAGAAGTAGTCCAGGTTGAAGACCGGCCCGATGATATAGCGCTCAATCCTGGCCAGCTCAATCCCATCCTGGTCGATCACATTCTGGCGCAAAAGGAGCTCAGCCTTCTGGCAGTACTCTTCGTATGAGGAGGCAGTGAAAAATCCCCTTTCCAAGGTTTTAACTGCATGGGGCAGCTTGACCATCACCAGCTGGTTGATGTCCTCTGCTTCTATCGGCTCGGGAAACGGCAGACCCGCCTTCTCCAGCAGCCAGTAGTAGTCCCTCTTGTCTCCCCTCTCCTCGGAGCGGAGCAGATTGCGGGACCCGAGCAGAGGGAGCATGAACTGATCCTCCACTGCATCAATCCCGCAGTAGGAGGTAAAAGAGCGGTTGGGGACGAACAGGGTGTTCTTATCCTTGAGAATATCCTGGTTTTCCGGATCCAGGACATCCGGGAATTTCTTCAGCATCATCACCTCGTCGATCATGCCGGTTATGACATTTCCCTTCCTGTCCCTCTCCGCCCGGAAGTATTTGACATAGGGCTTCTCCCTCCCCTCCTGGCATACCGCCAGCGTTCTAAAATTCTCCTCCACTGCGCCATCTGCCGTATCCAGGGCAGAGTGGGACGCGATCATCCCAATTCGAAGGTCCTCCAGGTCGTATCCCTTCAATACCTCCAGGACCTTGCTGCGATCAATCAAGTCTGAGCACCTCAAAATAATTATATTGGTCCCTCATATTTCCATCCAGATTTATCAAGGTGACCCTATCATACAAAGAGCTGACCATCTCATTTCCCCTCATCATACCGCCCATTCCCTCCAAATATTGTGGCCGCAAGGGCGAAAACCCCGCCGTTTCAGGCCAGTCCACAGTGCCTCTTGCTGCCTTTTGCCAATCCTCATACCTCAAGTATTCACACCGCGATAAAGATTATGCTCCCTCATCTCCTGTCGCCCGTCCCGGCCATATCTCGCCTGGGAATGGATCGATCAGGGATCGCAAAGCAGCCCAGATCCTCTTACTGGCTCCGGCCGCTGCCTTTTCCCCTCCTCATCCTGGGAGGCGGGTTTGCCTTGTTTTCCCTCCTCTACTATATCACTGCCGCCCTGGAATATCACTGCCGTACTGGAAGAATATCGCTACCATCCCGGAAGATCAGATAACCTTTGCCAGTATTATCCACCTGCCTGATACTCTCTATGATCTGCTCCTCGGATCGCGCGAAATATGGCTCTCTTTGCCGCTCTTTTCCGAAAATTTTTGTGCATTACTTTAATATACTTCATTCTCATTGGGAAGTAGTTCACTATTGGGAGCTTGATATTTTGGCGGGCAGAGCTTGGAAGTTCGAGGACGATATCGATACCGATGCCATCATCCCCGGTCGCTATCTGGTGATAAACGATCCCGTGGAGCTGGCGGAACACCTCTTTGAAGGGGCCCGGCCCCAGATGGCAGAGGCGGTCAGGAAAGGAGACTATGTGGTGGCCGGCGAGAACTTCGGCTGCGGCTCATCTCGAGAGCATGCTCCCCTGGCTTTGAAGGGGGCCGGAATCTCGGCCGTCGTCGCCAAATCCTTTGCCAGGATCTTCTTCAGAAATGCCATAAATATCGGCCTGCCCCTCTTCATCTGCCCGGATGTGGACAGGATCGAAGACGGCGCCCAAATCGAGATCGATATGGCGGGCGGAGTGATCAAGAACATAACCCGCAATGAATCGTACAATACCACGCCACTTCCCGATTTCTTGAGGGAGATCGTGGACGCGGGAGGTCTGGTGGAGTACACCAGACGACAGGTGTCCGGAGTAAAGGCATGAACTATAAAGTACCAGTTATCGGTGGCGACGGCATCGGCCCGGAGATCATAGCCGAGGGCCAGAAAGTCCTGGAAGCGGCAGCAGACAAGTACAACTTCTCTTTGGAATGGATCGAGTACTCCATAGGGGCAGAGCACTACCTGAAGACGGGCGAGCTGATAAGCGAGGAGACGCTAAAAGAGCTTTCGGGCTATCCGGCCATCTACCTGGGAGCAATAGGCGACCCGAGAGTCAAGCCGGGCGTGCTGGAGAAGGGAGTCCTTCTCACCATGCGCTTCTACCTCGACCAGTATATCAACCTCCGGCCGGTCAAGCTCCTGGAGGGCGTCTGGACCCCTCTTAAGGATAAAACGCCAAAGGACATCGATTTCGTCGTGGTTCGCGAGAACACGGAGGACTTTTACATCGGCATAGGCAGTCGCGCAAAGAAGGGCAAAAGCCATGCCGACTTCGAGATCCGTCGAAACCTCTACAACATCAAGTTCGGCCTTGATATCGACTCGGACAGCGAGGAGATCGCCTACCAGATAGGCGAGGTCAGCCGGGAGGGCTGCCAGAGAGTGATAAAGTACGCCTTCGACCTGGCGAGAAAACGCCACCAGAAGGTCTCAAGCGTCGACAAGGCCAATGTGCTCAGCGACATCTATGGCTTTTGGAGAGAGGTCTTGCTGGACGTGGCAAAAGGATATCCGGAGGTCAAGTACGACTTCAACTTCGTTGACGCCATCACCATGTGGTTTGTCAAGAACCCGGAGTGGTTCGATGTGGTCGTCGCCCCCAACATGTTCGGAGACATCATCACCGACCTGGGAGCCATGATCCAGGGCGGCCTGGGCCTGGCACCGGGAGCCAACCTGAACCCGGAGGGCACCAGCATGTTCGAGCCCATCCACGGCTCCGCCCCCAAGTACAAGGGCCGGAATGTGGTCAATCCCCTGGCTACCATCTGGGCAGGAGCTCTTCTCCTGGAGCACCTGGGCCAGCCGGCTGCGGCCGCAGATATCGTATCTGCCATTGAGCGGAACCTATTTGAAGGCAGGATAAAGACATATGACCTTGGAGGAAGCTCAACCACCTCTGAGGTGGGATCGGAGATTGCTCGCCTAGTGGGACTTGTCTAGGTCCCACAGGGAAAAAGCTTTTAAGGGGGATCTCTTTATTCCTCAATCAGTGCAGCACATAAGGCTTGAGGCATGCCAGGCCGCGAGGGCTCGTAGCTCAGTTAGGCAGAGCGTCTGGCTTTTAAATTTTTGCATGAAGATACCAGGTGGTCGAGGGTTCAAATCCCCCCGAGCCCGTTTGGAGTTTCCTTGAGCCTTTATGCTGCTCCTTCTAAGAGTTGGTGGTTCTAGTGACCAAGTTTGCCGTAAGAGATCATGAGATGGTTCCGGATCATATTCTGCTCACTCCGGAAGAGGGCCTCGAGGTGCTGAAGGAGTTCGGCATCGATGCGCCACAGCTGCCAAAAATCCATATAAGCGACCCCGCATCCAAAGAGATTGGGGCGAAGGTGGGCGATATAATTAAAATTATACGGAAAAGTACAACAGCCAAGAATTCGACATTTTACCGGCTGGTAATTGATTAAAGGTGGTCTCTTGCTCGACAGAAATGCTCTTTATAGCGCCTATTTTACCAGGGATAAACTGGTGCATCATCATATAAACTCTTTCAACGATTTCATAGACAAAGGCCTGCAAAAGGTGATCGATGAGGTAAATATCATAGAGACCAACATCGAGAACACCTATGTGAAACTGGGGAACATCCGGGTGGAAAGGCCCATGGTCCGGGAGGCGGACGGCTCGGTGGAGAGGCTCTACCCCAACGACGCCCGCCTGCGCAACCTGACCTATTCCTCGCCAATCAAGCTGGAGATGACAATAGTTGAGGGGGAGACGGAGAAAGACCCGGTGGAGGCGGACATAGGGACCCTGCCCATCATGCTCAACTCCAAGGTCTGCAACCTCTCCGGCCTCACCTCTGACGAGATGATCGCCTTTGGAGAGGATCCCTCTGACCCCGGCGGCTACTTCGTGGTCAACGGCTCGGAGAGGGTGATAATGACCCTGGAGGACCTGGCGCCAAACAAGATCCTGGTGGAGTACAACCAGCGCTACGACGAGAACATCGAGGTGGCCAAGGTCTTCAGTCAGAGGCAGGGCTACAGATCTCTGGTCATTGTGGAGAGGGGCCGCCGATCCATCCTGGAGGTCTCATTCCCCTCGGTCTCGGGCAGGCTCAACTTCGTCACCCTCCTCCGCTCCCTGGGCATGGAGACGGATATGGATATCGTCAAATCTGTATCAGATAACCCGGAGATCATCAAGTTCATGCTGGAGAACCTGGAGGAGGCAGAGGTCTCGACCAACGACGAGGCCCTGGAGAAGATAGGCTCTCGCGTTGCCGCCGGCCAGGCCAAAGAGTACCAGAAGAAGAGGGCGACATATGTCCTGGACCGCTACCTCCTCCCCCACATCGGCGTCGAGGAGAAGGACCGGTATGCAAAAGCTCTCTTCCTCTCCCGCATGGCCGAGGCCTGCTTCGAACTGGCCTTAGCCCGGAGGAGCGAGGACGACAAGGACCACTACTCCAACAAGAGGCTCAAGCTCTCTGGAGACCTGATGGAAGACCTCTTCCGGGTGGCCTTCAACCGTTTGACCCGAGACATAAAATACCAGCTGGAGAGGGCGAGCATGAGAAACAGGGACCTGAATGTGGTGACCACCGTCCGGGCGGACGTCCTTACCGAGAGGATGATTCACCCCCTGGCCACAGGCAACTGGGTAGGTGGAAGAACCGGCGTCTCCCAGCTCCTGGACCGGACCGACTACATGGCCACCCTCTCCCATCTGCGCCGGGTGATATCGCCACTGTCCCGGTCCCAGCCCCACTTCGAGGCCAGAGATCTGCATGCCACTCAGTGGGGGCGCATCTGTCCCTCAGAGACGCCTGAGGGTCCGAACTGCGGCCTGGTGAAGAACTTCGCCCAGGGCGTCGAGCTCTCCAAAGGGGTAGACGATGCAGAAGATATCAAGAAGATTCTGATGGATTTAGGGATAATTTCGGTAGGTGGTAGCATTGGCTGAAGTACAGACTGGCGGCGCCAGAGTATATGTGAACGGCGAGATAGTGGGCTATCATGATGACCCCAAGACTCTGATCGAGAACCTCCGCCGCCTCCGGCGCTCGGGGAGCATCAACAGCCAGACAAACGTGGCCTATTTCGAGGACACCGGCGAGATCTTCATGAACACCGACTCCGGCCGGGCTCGGAGGCCTCTGATCGTGGTCGAGGATGGCCGGGCTCGGGTCACCGAAGAGCATGTCAACAAGATCCTGAGAGGAGAGATGACATTTGCCGATCTGGTTTCAGGAGGCCTGGTGGAATACCTGGACGCAGAGGAGGAGGAAAACAGCCTCATTGCCATCTGGGAGGAGGACATCACCCCTGATCACACCCACCTGGAGCTCGATCCATCCATGATCCTGGGAATCGCCGCCGGCCTGGTTCCCTACCCCGAGCACAACGCCAGCCCCAGGAACACCATGGGAGCAGGGATGGTCAAGCAGTGCCTGGGCATGTCCACCGCCAACATGAGGCTCCGGCCCTGATACCCGGGGCCATTACCTCAACAGCCCCCAGAAGGCCATAGTGCGGACGAAGACCTCCAAGGCCATAGGCTTTGACGAGAGGCCTGCCGGCCAGAACTTCGTGGTGGCAGTCCTGGCTTACGAGGGATATAACATTGAGGATGCTCTGGTCATGAACCGGGGCTCAATCCAGCGCGGACTGGCTCGCAGCCACTTCTTCCGGGTCTCGGAGGCAGAGGAGCGCAAGTATCCCGGCGGCCAGGAGGACAAGTTCGAGATCCCGGATGTTGAGGTCCGGGGAGCGAGAGGTAGCGAGGCCTATGACCAGCTTGACTCAGACGGCCTGGTCAACCCCAATGCCTATGTGGGTCCCAACGACGTTCTGATCGGCAAGACCAGCCCACCCCGGTTTCTGGAAGAGCCCTCGGAGTTCGGCCTGACCCCCCAGCAGAGAAGAGAGACCTCGGTGACCATGCGCTCCAATGAGAAAGGGGTGGTGGATATGGTCATCCTGACCGAATCCTCCAACGGCAACCGCCTGGCCAAGGTCAAGAGCCGCGACCAGCGAATCCCGGAATTGGGCGACAAGTTCGCCTCCCGCCACGGCCAGAAGGGTGTGGTGGGCCTGATCGTTCCCCAGGAGGATATGCCCTTCACCGAATCGGGCGTAGTGCCGGACCTCTTGCTAAACCCCCATGCCATCCCCTCCCGGATGACTGTGGGCCACGTCCTGGAGATGATCGGCGGCAAGGTCGGCTCCCTGGATGGGAGGTTCATCGATGCCACGGCATTCTTAGGAGAGAACGAGCCGGAACTCCGCTCTGCCCTTATGAAGTTCGGATTCTCCCATACCGGCAGGGAGATACTGTACAATGGAGCTACAGGAGAGCAGATCATGGCCGACCTCTTCGTGGGAGTGATCCTCTATCAGAAGCTCTACCACATGGTCACAGGCAAGATGCACGCCCGCTCCCGAGGGCCGGTGCAGGTACTCACCCGCCAGCCGACAGAAGGCCGGGCGAGGGAAGGAGGCCTGAGGTTCGGCGAGATGGAGAGGGATGTTCTCATCGCCCATGGAGCCGCTCTGGCGCTCAAGGAGCGTCTGGTGGACGAATCGGACAAGGTCACAGAGCTCGTCTGCAGCCATTGCGGCATGATCGCCATTCACGACCGGCGGAGAAATGCGGACTTCTGCCCGACCTGCGGAGCAGACACGGAGATCTATCCGGTGGAGATGAGCTATGCCTTCAAGCTCCTCTTGGATGAGATCAAATCGCTTGGTGTAGCGCCACGACTGATCCTGGAAGACGCTGTTTAGGAGTAAATATGACTGTACCCAAGAGAATTGGCAAGATCCGCTTCGGCCTGATCTCGCCCCAAGAGTTTAGAAAGATGAGCGTGGTCAAGATCATCACCGCTGACACATACGACGATGACGGCTTTCCCATTGAGATGGGGCTTATGGACCCCAGGCTCGGCGTCATCGACCCCGGCCTGCGTTGCCGGTCCTGTGGCGGAAGGCCGGGGGAGTGCCCGGGCCACTTCGGCCACATCGACCTCATAGCCCCGGTTATCCACGTTGGTTTTGCCAAACTGATCCGAAAGGTCCTGCGGGGCATATGCAGAGACTGCTCCCGCCTGATGCTCAAGGACAATGAGAAGAATATGTATCTGGAGCAGATCCAGGAGCTGGAACGGCTGGGCCAGATGACCGATGACACCGTGAACAAGGTCTTCGCCGAGGCCAGGAAGAACAAGACCTGTCCCTACTGCGGCGCTCCTCAGAAGGAGATCAAGTTCGAGCGGCCACTCTCCTATATAGAGGATGGCCATAAGCTCACCGCTTCAGATATCCGTGACCGCTTTGAGAAGGTCCCGGACGAGGATATTCAGGTCATGGGCATGAACCCCGCCACTGCCCGCCCGGAATGGATGATCCTGACCGTCCTCCCTGTGCCGCCGGTGACCATGCGTCCCTCCATCACCCTGGAGTCCGGCCAGAGGAGCGAGGACGACCTGACTCACAAGCTGGTGGATATCATCAGAATCAACCAGCGGTTCCAGGAGAACCGGGAGGCAGGCGCACCCCAGCTGATCATAGAGGATCTGTGGGAGCTGTTGCAGTACCATGTCACCACATTCCTGGACAATACCGTTTCCGGCGTTCCTCCTGCCCGTCACCGCTCCGGCAGGCCCTTGAAGACCCTCTCCCAGCGATTGAAAGGAAAGGAAGGGCGATTCAGAGGATCTTTATCCGGCAAGAGAGTCAACTTCAGCGCCAGGACGGTCATATCTCCTGACCCCAACCTCAGCATCGGCGAGGTGGGGGTGCCCCTGGACATAGCCATGGAGCTGTCTGTGCCCATGATCGCCAACGCCAGGAACATGGAGATCGTGAAGACATTTGTGCGCCGCGGTCCAGACCGGCACCCGGGAGTCAACTATGTCACCCGTCCCGACCAGAGGAGGGTCAAGGTCACAGACAAGAACTGCGAGGAGGTCGCAGAGCAGATCGACGTCGGCTGGAAGATCGACCGCCAGCTTGCTGACGGCGATATAGTGCTGTTCAACCGCCAGCCATCCCTTCACCGGATGTCCATCATGTCCCACCGGGTCAAGGTCATGCCCTACAAGACCTTCCGGCTCAATCCGGCGGTCTGTCCTCCCTATAACGCCGACTTCGATGGGGATGAGATGAACATGCATGTTCCCCAGACCGAGGAGGCGCGGGCAGAGGCGGAAATCTTGATGAGGGTGCAGGAGAACATCCTCTCCCCCAGGTTCGGAGGCCCAATCATCGGCGGCATCCACGATTATGTGACCGGCTCATTTTTGCTGACGCACGGGCGAAAGCCCATCGACCGCCGGGGAGCGATGGAACTCCTAAAGAAGTTCGATATATCCGAGCTGCCCGCACCCGAGGGAGAGATAAACGGCGAGCCCTACTGGACGGGAAAGCAGATCTTCAGCCTTATCCTGCCAAGAGGCCTGGACCTGAACTTCAAAGCCGACTTCTGCTATAACTGCGATGTCTGCAAGAACGAGGAGTGCGAGAACGATGCCTATGTGGTCATCGAGGACGGCCAGCTCAAGATGGGGACGATAGATGCCAAAGCAGTGGGGGCCTTCAAGGGCAAGATAACAGACAGGATAATAAAGGAGTACAGCCCCTCCGTGGCGAGCCAGTTCCTGGACCGAATGACCCGCCTGGCTTTGAGGGGCATAATGCACGCAGGCTTCAGCTTCGGAATAGATGACGAGGATATTCCTCCTGCGGCGGCAGAGCAGATAGAAGAGACCACCCGCACCGCCCGGGAGAAGGCTCAGCAGCTCATTGAAGCTTATGTCGCAGGAGAGCTGGAGCCTCTGCCCGGACGCACTCTGGATGAGACCCTGGAGATGAGGATCATGCAGACCCTGGGCAAAGCCCGAGACACTGCAGGCAAGATCGCCGGCCGTTACCTGGGCCTGGACAACTCCGGGGTGGTGATGGCGGTGAGCGGAGCCAGAGGCAGCATGCTCAACCTGACCCAGATGGCGGCCTGCGTGGGCCAGCAGTCGGTGAGAGGCGAGCGGATCATGCGCGGCTATGCGGGCAGAACCCTGCCTCACTTCCGGCGGGGAGACCTGGGAGCAGAAGCGCACGGATTTGTGGAGTCCAGTTACAAGGACGGCCTGAACCCCACCGAGTTCTTCTTCCATGCTATCGGCGGTCGCGAAGGCCTGGTGGATACGGCCATCAGGACATCACAGAGCGGCTACCTGCAAAGGAGGCTGGTCAATGCCCTGCAGGACCTGGAGGTCAAGTACGATGGCACAGTCAAGGAGACACGAGGGATGATCGTCCAGTTCCAGTACGGCGAGGACGGGGTCGACGCCTCCAGAAGAGATTATGCCAGCACAGATAACGTCAAACGCATCATCAAGAGCGTGCTGAAGAAGGAGTCGTCGGCATGAGCCTATCAGAAAAGGAGATTCAGGAGAGGCTGGACGGGGTAGAGCTTCCCCAGAGCATCAAAGAGGCGATTTTAAGCGAGCTGAAGGGAGCAGATGCGAGCCTTGAGAGCATAGTGGAGATCATAACCCAGGTGAAGGCGGACTACGAGCACTCCCGGGTGGAACCCTGCGAGGCAGTGGGCGTGGTGGCAGCCCAGTCCATAGGCGAGCCCGGTACCCAGATGACCATGCGTACCTTCCACTACGCCGGCGTGGCTGAGATCAACGTCACCCTGGGTCTCCCCCGGCTGATTGAGATCGTGGACGCGAGAAAGATCCCCTCCACTCCCACCATGACCATCAAGCTCACTCCTGAGTATGCCCACGATCGAGACCTGGCCAGAGAAGTGGCCTGGGCTATAGAGTCCTCATCCATCCTCCACCTGGGATCGATCGCTACCGATCTCGCCGAGATGAATGTGATCATCGAGCTGAACCCGGGAGCTCTCGACCAGCGCAAGATCACCGCAGAAGAGGTGGCAGCAAAGCTGAAGGAGGAGACTGGCCTGGATGTGGACCAGAAGGAGAACCTCCTGGTGATGGCACCGAAAGAGCCCTCCTACCGGGAGCTGCTTCAGCTGGTGGAGAAGATAAAGAAACTCTCCCTCAAGGGAGTGGAAGGTATCAAGAGGGTGGTGATCCGCAAGGAGGGAGACGAGTATATTCTTTATACTGAAGGCTCGTCCCTCAAGAAGGTCATGCAGTTTGAGGGAGTGGACCCCACCCGAATCAAAACCAACAATATAAGCGAGATCGGAGAGGTGCTGGGCATAGAAGCGGCCAGAAACGCCATCATCAACGAGGCCACAGACACTCTGCGCGAGCAGGGTCTGTCGGTGGACGTCCGCCATATCATGCTGGTGGCGGACATCATGACGGTGGACGGCGAGCTCAAGCAGATCGGACGGCACGGCGTCTCGGGTGAGAAGGCGAGCGTCCTGGCCAGAGCGGCCTTCGAGGTCACTGTCAACCATATCCTGGATGCCGCCATTAGAGGAGATGTGGACGATCTCAAGGGTGTAACGGAAAACGTCATCGTGGGCCAGCCGATACAGCTCGGCACCGGAGACGTGACGCTGGTAGCAAGCAAGAGGTAGTAACGATGATCAATGTAGATAGAGCGTTAAGAAGTTCCATCAGAACCGGAAATGTGATGCTAGGATCGAATAGTACCATTGAAGCAGGAGTTAGCGGACAGGCAAAACTCATAGTTTATGCCCTGGATTGCCCTGCAGACGTGCGGATGCAACTGGAGACCATGGACCTGCCGGTCTACGGTTATCAGGGCATGGGCAAGGACCTCGGATCTGCCTGCGGAAAACCTTTCTCCGTGGCTGCGTTGGCCATCATCGAGCCAGGCGACTCGGAGATAATGGCACTGCAGCGCGAGATCCGGGGTGTTGAGGCATGAGTGAGTTCAAGCTCACCACCGAAGGAATCAGGTATATAGCCCTGTTTGAAAGCCTCACCGGAGGCATGGCAAGGGACTGTGTGGTAGACGAAGAGAACGAGCGGATCATCTTCGTCATCAAAAAAGGGGATATGGGCGCGGCCATAGGCCGGAAGGGCTCGAACATCAACCGGGTCAAGAAATCGGTCGGCAAGCAGATCGAGATCGTGGAGTATAGCGAGGACGTCAAAGAGTTCCTGGAGAACCTCTTCCAGCCCGCGGCCATCAAGAACGTCATGGTCGTGAACAAGAATAGTAAGCGATTGGCTTATGTAGAGGTAGCAAATAAGGACAAGGGCATTGCCATCGGCAGGGATGGTCGCAACATACTTAAAGCCAAGATGCTTGCACAGAGGCACCATGGCGTTGATGATATCATAATTCAATGACGGAACCCGATTTCAGTGGCAGATCATGATTTATTCAAGGTGAAATGAATGGGAAATGGAATCTATGCAGCCAGGAAACTGGAGAGTGATAGGAAGACAATGAGGTGGAGCCATCCCAAGTTTATCCGCAGGATGTCAGGGAGCAAGATGAAGGCTGACCCCCTGGGTGGAGCGCCCATGGGAAGGGGTATTGTCCTGGAGAAGGTCGGAATTGAGGCCAAACAGCCCAACTCGGCCATAAGAAAGGCAGTGCGCATTCAGCTGATCAAGAACGGCCGTCAGGTTACGGCCTTTGCCCCGGGCGATGGAGCCATCGGATTCATAGATGAGCACGATGAGGTCCTGGTAGACCGCATCGGTGGGCGTCAGGGCCGGTCCATGGGAGATATCCCTGGAGTCAGATTCAAGGTCATCGCTGTCAATAACGTATCCCTAGCAGGAGCTTGTGCGGGGCAGAAAAGAGAAGCCGGTGAGGTGATCGACATGAAGTTATTCGGCAAATGGGAAAATATTGAGACCGAGGTCCTGGATCCCGGAGTGAGAGGATATATGAACCTCACGCCAAAAGCGGTCGTGCACTCCGGCGGAAAGCATGCCAAGCAGCAGTTCAAGAAGTCCGAGCAGCATATCGTCGAGCGCCTGGTCAATAAGATGATGCGCAAGGAGAAGAACACCGGCAAGAAGCTCAAGGCTTATGCCATAGTGGAAGGGGCGTTCGATATCATCGCCAAGAGGACCAAGGAGAACCCCCTTACCGTTCTGGGCCAGGCCATTGCCAACGCCGGGCCGCGGGAAGAGGTCGTCCGTCTCAAGTACGGCGGCATAACCGTGCCCAAAGCAGTGGACACCGCGCCCCAGAGGAGGGTGGACACCGCTCTGATGTTCATCGCCAAGGGCGCTCATGCTGCCTCATTCAAGAAAACCAAGACGGCAAAGGCGGCTTTAGCCGATGAGATCATCGCGGCAGCCAACCGCGATGTCAAGAGCTACGCCATAAACCACAAGGACAGCGTGGAGCGCGTGGCCAAAGCGGCAAGATAATCGGCTACATATTGAAGTGGATAGGCGCTGGCCAAATCTGGTGCATAGCGCCTATATAATCTGTTTTTTGGGATGATCTGCCAGGTGAACATGACCATAAAGGCCTGGGATAGTGACTACTCCCGCCGCGGTCGGCTGTGGGGGGGCGGTGTTCGCAACCTGCCCGACCTGCCCGCGGGTTCCCGGGTCCTGGAGCTTGGCTGCGGAGACGGCAAGACCCTCTCCGCTATGCCTCGGAAGCTGGAGGGTCGCTGCCCTGGACATATCCCTCCCTGCTCTGCAATTGTGCAATCGATCCCTTTCCCATTCCGATCCGGTCCTGGCCGATGCAAAAAGGTTGCCCTTTCAAAAGCGATAGCTTCGAAGGCGTGTTCGCCTATCATGTGGCCGGTCACCTTTACCTTTCCGGGCGCAGGGCACTGGCCGGCGAGGTATCAAGAGTGCTCAAACCTGGTGGAAGGCTGTTTTTCCGGGAGTTTGCCAGGGATGATATGCGCATGGGTACCGGCCAGGAGGTGGAGGAGTCAACATTTCTGCGGGGGGCGGGAGTTATCACCCACTACTTCACAGAATCGGAGACAATAGAGCTATTCTACCCCCTGGTGCCAGCCTCAATCAAAAGTGTCCGCTGGAAGATGAGGGTGAGGGGGGTCGAGCTTCTTCGAAGCCAGGTGGAAGCGGTCTTTCTCAAAGGCTGAAAATGCACCGACTCCTCCGTCAAGATCGGGATTATGAGGTTTTATAAGCTAAAGCCTGAGCCAGGCCCGGTATCTGATCCGCTCCAACGGGGACGGTGATGGATGAGCCGTTCAGGGCCGTGCCTATGGATTCGTATCTTCCCCCCAGGTGCTCAGCCAGGAATGCCTCGGTGATGGCGTAAAAGGCCAGGCCGTTCCCCGGCTGGACAAGACCGTGTCCCTCGTCCGGAAAGAGGGCATAAGTCACCGGGACGCCTTTCTCTTCCAGGGCGCGGACGATCTGTTCGGACTCATTCTTATTCACCCGCGGATCGTTTGCCCCCTGCGCTATCAATATAGGCTTTTCGATCCGATCCGCCCGGTTGAGGGGGGAAATTTCATCCAGCAGCCTTCTGCCCTCCTCGGTTCTGTAGTCGCCAATCCTCCTGAGCTTGACCTCCAAACTTGGCTTCCAGTAGTCGGGCAGGGAAAGGAGAAACGAGGTGAGATTGGAGGGGCCGCAGATATCAACTCCGCATGCGAATAAATCACCTGAATTGGCCAGTGCGGAAAGGGTAGCATAACCGCCGTAGCTGAGCCCCAGTATGGCGATCCGCTCCGGATCTGCGATCCCGTTCTCCGTCGACCAGCGGACAGCATCTAAAAGGTCGTCTTCCATCTTTCTGCCCCATTCTCCATCCCCGGCATTGATGAAGTCTTTACCAAATCCAGAGGAGCCCCGGAAGTTCACGCTGAGGGCTACATAACCCCGGTTGGCCAGTAGCTGATGGGTTTGGTCAAACCCCCAGGAGTCCCTCTCCCAGGGTCCGCCGTGAACGCACAGCACCATAGGAAGTGGCTCATTTGGTATTCCGTCGCCGTCTTCATCTGCCCAGGGTGGGAGGGTATAGTAGCTGACCAGGTCCAGGCCGTCGCGGGACTTTATGGTTGCGCAATGCATCTTCGAAAGAGCCAGCCTCTCTTGCACTTTATTAGCGCTGAAGAGAAGCTCGGCGGATTTCGCTCTCCGGTCGTACAGATAATACCTGGCCGGAGCAATATCGCTTATGAAGCCGGCAATCCAGATGCTGTCGTCTAATGAGCGAGAGGGCACCACCAGGTCACCAGGATCAAGCTGGTGCAGATATTCCAGGTCAGGGCGGATGGATTCGTCAAGGACCGTCCAGTTATGGCGGTAATAGTTGAAGTTCACCGCCTGAACGGTAAGATCGTTGGGGTGAATCAGGGTGGGGCCCGGGTTGGATCTGGGGTCCTGGGCCAGGATTTCTGTATTTCCCGTTAAGAGATCCCTGGCCAGCAGTGCTGCAGTATTTCTCTCCCGGCCCTCAGACATATAAAGGACGTTTCCCGTCCGGTCGAATCCCAGGGGGAAGGTGGTGGCGCTATCCTGGTAATCGATCTTCATGAAAGGCGTCCAGGAGCCATTGCCGGCAGGCTCCAGGTATTCCATTCCGTCCATCGTAACATTTATGGCCAACCTCACTTCCAGGTCGTCGTCGACCAGGAATCCCGCAAAATGATCATTCCTCAGAATCAGGTTCCTCTTTCCAGTGGTGATGTTTATCAGGTACAGGTCGTGGTAAGACCGGTTCCTGTTGTTAAGACCAATCAGGACCTCTCCTGGAATCTGACTGCTCGCTGCCTGCACATATGAGCTGACATTATCAAAAGGTGTCAGGTCCAGCTTCTCGCCGGTTGTTATGTCCAACGAGTAGATATGCCAGTTCTCATCGCCAAAGGTGTCCCGACAAAAGACTATATGGCGACCGTCGTTGGCCCAAAAATAGCTTTCAACCCCTCGAATGGTCTCATTGGTGATCGGTCTTGCTCCAGATAGCTCCACCCGAGATATATTCGATTTATTGGATTTTGATATCCGACCCTCATCAGAAGAGGAGAGGGTTCTGTTCACAGGAGCGATCCAGATGTTGAAGTATCCGCTCTCTGCCGAAAGATAGCTGAGCCAGTTGCCATCCGGGCTGATCAGGACCCCGACCCTCTCCGGGGTGCCGAAAAGGACCTCGCGGGGGATGACCTGGTAGCTGACTTCGCCTGCATCCCTGCTGGAAAGCCCGTCCTCTACTGCTATCAGATCCCCAAAGCCTTGCAGTGCTAAAACTAAAAAAATTATCAATTCCGCCCTGAGCCCATTGGCCATGATCTTTACCTTCGCCTGAGCTTTCGGCGGCCCCGCCGGCTTTTACGGCTTTTAGTCCAGGCCACCAGTGCAACCAGGCCCACGATCAGTAGCAGTCCAACGCCAATCGCGGCATAGGGATATTTTGAAGCATCCTCTTCGGCATCAGGAGAATCTTCGCCCTCGTCCGTTTCATTCTCCTTCGCCTCCTGCTCCTTTTCTTCCTCTTCTTCTTCTTCCAACCACTCCGGTATGACCGATGCACCGACGACTAATGTATCCAGTGGGACCTGGACACTACGATAGTCGCCCGGCTGGGCGTACTCATATAATATGTTCTCCTCCATCCTCTCTTTGCTCACAAAGTGCACCCCATCGCGGGTGTATGCTGTCTTGTTCTCAACCCCGGAGGTTTGCGCACAGAGAAACGCAAGCAGGATGAATAAGATTGCTGCCGACCTGACCCTTTCTAAGACCATAATGCCCCTCAACAAGTTCTGAACCAGGATTGGGAAGTTTCTTTAAATATTTTATCCATTAGCGTCAGGTCTAAATGGATCGGAATGATCTTATCATGGATCTCAAAGATGGATCTGAATATTCTCGGCCTCCTGAAGTCTCTTCCTCTGACCATAGCTCTGCGGCATGTGATGCGCAGAAGGCGGCAGACGTTCCTTTCCGTTTTAGCGGTGGGCCTGGCGGTGAGCATCTCCGTCATCTTCTCCTCACTTATCACCGGCCAGCAGCAGATACTCACCGGTCTGGTGGAGGAGAAACTGCCTCATGTGGTGGTCGAGCCCAGGGAGGGAGAAGACTTCATCCACCTCTATGGCAGCCTCACCGACCGGATCGCCTCCCAGCCGGGCCTGAGGTCCGCTGCCGCCTCCCTCTCCACCCCGGCCACTCTCTCCCGCAAGGATAAGACCAAAAACGCCCTCTTGAAAGGCTCTGACCCTCTGGATATAGACCGGATATACAAAATCCAGGGCTCACTGGTCGAAGGTGATTTCGTAAGCGTAGAGCTGGACCGAAATGCGGCGATTGGGGTGACGCTGGCTGAGGATCTGGACCTGAAGCTCGGGGACAGGATCTCGGCCACATTTCCCAGGTCCCGCAGCGTCGACCTGGTGGTGGCGGCGATCTTCCAGACCGGCACCCCTCTGGACGAACTGGTGGCATTTGTCTCTTTAGATACCGCCCGCAACTTCAAAGATGAGGGGGATGTGATAAATGCCCTGGAGATAAGCCTGGATGACATCCGCGAGTCACGGAGCCTGGCCGATGTGATATCCTCCTGGGGGTACAACGCCAGAAGCTGGGAGGAGAAAAACCCGGAGATCACGCGGGCGATAAACATCGGCGGGTTCTGGACCAGGCTTTCCATACTGCTATTCATGGTGGTGGCATTCTTCGGCGTGGCCAGCATCATGAACCTGATGGTGGTGGAGAAGACCAAAGAGATCGGCATGCTCATGGCCATGGGAGCGAGGCGAAAGGACATCCGCAACATCTTTCTGGCGGAGAGTGCCCTCCTGGGTCTGGTGGGGGCGGCTGCAGGATCTGCGGTGGGCCTTTTGGGCGTTTACTATCTGGGACGGGTCCCCTTTGAAGTTGCCGCCGGAGGGAGCGTGATCACCACCCTTCCCCTCATCCTGAACCCCGGGGATATTCTCCTTTTAAATCTCCTGGTGGTGGCTCTTAGCATCGTGGCTGCGCTTTATCCGGCTAAAAAAGCCTCCCGAATCGATCCGGTCATCGCCCTGAGAGGGGGATAGTGCGGGGCTGATCAAGATATGTTCGAGCTGGATGTTGCCCTGCGGCATATAGTGAGCAATCGAAGAGGGACGGCCTTCACCCTGATCTCAGTTGCAATTGCGGTGGCAATTATCATCATGTCCCTGGGGCTGACTGAGAGCGTGAGCAGCCAGATCATCGAGAACACTGTGAACAAGAATCCACATCTTTTGATCGGCCCCAAAGAGAGCGAGAGCTACATCAACATGTACCGCACCCTGTCCGATCAGGTGGAATCCTATCCCGGTGTAGATGCCGTCTCCCCCAGGTTGGTGGGGCAGGGTGCGGCCCGTTTCCAGGACAATGTGCAATCGGTGGAGTTTGTGGGCGTCCTTCCCGGGCGGGAGGAAAATTTAATGAAAATTCAGGAGTCAGCGGTCTCTGGGGACTTCTCCGACCTCAGATTCAATAACAAAGGGGCATTTATTGGGATCAAGCTGGCCCGGAATCTTGGCATTCGCCAGGGCGGAGACTTCTATCTCTACCTGAAAAACGAGACCGTCCGGCTGAAGGCCATCGGCATAATAGAAAAGGGTACGGTCAAGGACGAGAGCCTGGTCTATCTATCCCTGAAGGCTGCCCAGGATCTGGCGGGTGAGGGGGATGTGGTAACTGAAATCGGGGTGAAGCTTGAGGACTACACCAGAGCCCCGGCATTGGCCCGGGAGCTGAATGATATCAGCCCGTACAGGGCCACCAGCTGGCAGGACTTCAGCCAGGAGATCGCCAGGTTCGTGGGAAACCAGGGCGTAACCAACATTCTCTTCTACATGTTCATACTTTTAATATCAGCCTTCGTCATAGCCAATACGACGATAATGGTGGTGAGCAAACGGAGGCGGGAGATAGGGATACTTATGGCCATGGGGGCGAAAAGGCGCTCTGTACTGATGATATTCTTGCTGGAGAACATGCTCATCAGCATCCCGGCAGGAGTCCTGGGGGCAATCTTAGGCTATGCTGCCGCCATGGGCGATAACCATTCTACCCCTGAATGTGACCAGCGCAGCAGCGGGAAGTGGAGTCTCTATTGCCGCCAGGCCGGAGTACATTGCCATTGCCCTGCTCTTTGCCCTTTCCCTAAACTTCATCTCCGGGCTGTATCCAGCATATTCAGCGGCACGGCTGGACCCGGTGGAGGCGATTGGCAGTGAATAACAGGGATGATGACATAATTGTGCTAAAGGATCTGTCCAAGATCTATGGAAACGGGGTGGAGGTCCGCGCCCTGGACGGGGTCAGCGTGAGGATCAAGGCCGGTGAGTTCGTGGCCATCGTCGGCCCAAGCGGCAGCGGCAAGAGCACCCTGCTCAATATGATCGGCCTGTTGGATACCCCAACTTCCGGCCATATCTATCTCAAGGGGATCGATGTCAGTCGCGCCAGTGCGGATGAGCGCGCCCGCCTGCGAAACCAGGAGCTTGGATTCGTCTTTCAATACCACCATCTGATCCCGGAGTTCACCGCGGTGGAGAATGTGATGATGCCCATGCTCATCGCCAACAAGAGCAAGGCCGAGGCCCATAAGCAGGCGGAGGAGCTTCTTTTTGCCGTCGGCCTGGGGGACCGATTGCACAGCCGGCCCAATCAGCTCTCCGGCGGCCAGAACCAGCGGGTGGCAGTGGCCAGGGCCCTGGCCAACAGTCCCTCCATCGTTATAGGCGATGAGCTGACCGGCAACCTGGACACGAAATCATCTGAGCTGATATACAACCTGCTCCGGGAGCTGAACCAAAAGATCAACCAGACATTCATCCTGGTGACCCATGACATGACCCTGGCGGAGAAGACCGACCGCATATTGAGGATCGTGGATGGCAAGATAGTCTGCGAGATGAGGCGGAAGGGTGATGGCTTTATGGCCAGCGAATCCTGCGAGCTGGGTGAGGACGATGGACGGGTTTTAGTGAATTCTATGGGCACCCTGGAGAGCTGATGGCCATCCATGCCCTTTGGATGGGCAAGATTGATAAGCTTAAAGGCTCGAAAGGAGGCCGAGGTATTATATGAGCAAACAATTAACATATTTCGCAGGCGTTCTCCTACTGATGATGGCCGCAGTCCTGGCCGTCTCCGCTCAGGATATCTCTCTGAACGCCACTGCTCTGAACAACACGACATTGAATAACACGACATTGAATAACACGAACCATAAATCTCTCCGCCAACCAGACCATCAATGTCACTCCTGCCCAGGTCAATGCCACATTGAATGCCACTGTGCCTGCCGCAGAAAATGCGAGCATCAATGCGACTGAAAACCTGACCGCACCCGTCCAGAATGAGACCGTGGCTGTGGAAGAGATCATTCCCGCGGCAGTTGAAGCTGCACCCGTGGTCAATGAGACGGCTGTAGCATCTGTGGGGGCTGAGACCCAGGTCGTACCGACAATAATCCCGGCAGCTGGAATCCTTGGCAAGATGGAGACCAGACAGGCTGAGGCAAGAATGCTCGGAATGACAGTAAAACCGACCTTCGTCGTCGGCAGCGGTCTTAGCAACAGCGACGCGGTTGTGGTAGGCAGCACCAAAGCCAGGCCAACCTATACCGTGGGCTCGGCTACCCCGTCCACGGTCTGAGTGGGACGGAATCTCGTCCGGAGAGGCAGAATATCTGCCTAGCAGTCCGTCATTTTTTTAAAATATTAATTCTTGAAAGAGGTCTCATTCGATAGACTTTTATGGACTATCGCCCTCTCGATGGGGAAAGGTGTTCGCCTTGATGGGAATCAATGAGATGGGTTTTGAGGTCTTCGAGGAGATGCTCGACTATGGAGATGAGCTGCAAATAGAGGTCTCTGAGCTTGAAAACGGCACAGTGATCATAGATGCGGGAGTGAAGGCCCGGGGGGGGATAGGGGCGGGCATATACCTCTCCCGCCTGTGCATGAGCGACCTGGCTGACATTCAGCTCTGTCCATGCGATATAGGCGGAGTCCTCCTGCCGGGGGTGCAGGTGGCCACGGACTATCCGGCGGTATCATGTATGGCCTCCCAGTGCGCCATGTGGCAGATCAAGGCGGACAAGTACTTCGCCATGGGCAGCGGCCCGGCAAGGGTGCTGGCGGGAAAGACCCGTGACCTGTATGAGAAGATCGGGTTTGAGGAGTTCTCTGATATCGGGGTCATCGTCCTGGAGTCGAATAAGCTGCCGGATGAGAAGGTCTCGGCATCGATTGCCCAGAAGTGCGGAATCGATCCCGCTGACCTGAGAATTGCCATTGCCCCCACGGACTCCGTGGCCGGCCTGGTGCAGGTATCTGCAAGGGTGGTGGAGACCGGCCTGCATAAGCTCTTTACCATGGGCTTTGACATCAACACTGTCAAGAGCGGCTGGGGGAGAGCGCCCATCTCGCCCATCACCGGGGACGCCACCAACTGCATGGGCTCATCCAATGACGCTATTATCTATGGCGGAGAGACCTACTACACTCTGGTCTATGAGGATATCGAGGAGCTGCAAAAATACCTGAAGGAGATGCCCTCATCTGCTTCCCGGGACTGGGGAGCGCCTTTCTACCAGACCTTCAAGGCCGCAGGCTTTGATTTCTTCAAGGTGGACCATAATGTCTTCGCACCGGCCAAAGTGGTGATGAATGAGGTCCGATCGCGAAGGACATTCGTTTGTGGCAAGACCAATCATGAGGTGCTGGCGGAGTCGTTCCATCTGGAACATCTGGATTAGATCTTATGAGCATCCGGATTAATTCATCCGGAAAAGATCCAGGATAATCTAGATAAACTCTCGAGCAGCCGATGGATGAGATGAATGCAATAGAATGCGACCTGAAGGGCCACGGGCCGTGCGGCGGGCCCATCTGCCAGCGCGGCATCAGCCTCAACCACCGCTGCGACCAGCATGTCAGGCTCCAGTCGTACTGGGCAAAGCATAATACCGGCAAAAAGCTCAACGACTGGCTGGATGGGCTGCTGAATGCCGAACGCGAAGAGGCATTGAGGACGGCTCCCTCCAGAGGAGAACACTGGCAGGAGACCAGCTCTTCATCCTCAGAGGACTAGCTTCCGGCCTTCAGGGAAGGTCTACTGTCCCCACCACTCTGAGCTTTCCTCCCTCGGGATAGGTCAGGACCGCCTTTGCCCCTGGCCGGAAGATGAGCATCTTGTCCAGCTTCAGTTTAAGCTCTGCTCGGTGCCAGTCTGCCTCCGGCAATACCTCCTGCACCCTGGCCGGGACGAACTGCATCCAGTGGCCGATGTGAAGCACCATTCCCTCTTTGAGGGGGCTGGGCCAGTACTTGACGATCTGGGCTTTTACTGAGATTTCTGAGACCTTCTTGATCGATTTGTCGTTGGTGAGGATTGTCCCCCTATCCAGGTCCTCGACGTCGACTCCTTTGAGGGCTATCCCTGTTCTTTCCCCCACCCCGGCCACATCGAAGTCCTCATCATGCTTCTGAATTGACCGGATCTGGGCGGTCTTGTCTCCGGGGAGGACCATCAGCTCATCATGCTTTTTCAGGGTCCCCTCAGCCACCGATCCTAAGACCACTGTTCCTATGCCCCGCACATTGAAGAAGTGGTCGACAGGCATCGTTCCGGTTGGAGAGTCGTAGCGGGTCTCAAGCTTCGCGGCATAGTCCAGGAGCTTCTCACGCAGGGCGTTTTTATCATCATCCAGAAATTCGTATCCATCAACCACTGTGCCTTTGATGAAAGGGCTGATCTGGTCTCTGCTGATGAAGTTTCTCAAGATCACCATGCCTTCGTTCTTGCCCAGAGAGTCCAGCATGAGAACCGTCTCCCCAAAGGCGGGATCCATCTGATCCACAATCAACAGGGTCTTCTGGGACATGGAGACGGCGTAAAATAGGGGGGCTATCCTCTCCGGGTATCTGCTCGGCTCGATGAGGGTGACGGTATTCTCCCCTTTCTTCAGATTATAAAAGGTAAGATCGCTGACAGTGCCCTTCTTTCCTAATTCCTTGCCGTAGTCAGAGGCGCCCAGGATCGCCACATTCAGGTTCGACATGTATTGCCAGAACCATTCTTGGGATAATAGGTCTTGCGGTGGCGGGATAAGCCCAGCTATGCCATTGTCAGCCAGGCGATGGCTTGCTTTGCTGCCCTTGGAAGGCAGTTGCTGGCATCTGCTCGACTATTTATAGCGGCAATGAAGAGATCCAGCGATGTGCGGAGCAGATTTGTCCGACCTGGAAGAAGAGAACGATTCCCGAAAGATGAGCCGTGAATCATCCCCTCCTGCGAAGGGCATGTCCGGGGACAAGAGCGAGCAAAAGACCTGAATGACGATCTTCAGGCATAAATCTTTTCCCAGGATCGCGTGCATTGCATATTGATATTCGTTCTCAATAGATATTTATGATATTAAGTCCTATCATTATTCATATAGAATCTGCGAGGTGAAAGAGATGCTGAGTTCAAAGGAATTGGAGGATATGGGAAAAGCAATTGAGGAGATCGGCGCTGCCAGGAGTTGCATAACCGGGGATGTTCTGAAGGAGGCCAAGAGGGTGGTTATGGAGAAAGGCCTGGATGCAGCAGAGATCTATGCCGCCCAGCTCACGGGAACCGATCAGAATACCGAGCTGGGGCGCGTCCTTAAGATCTGCCGGAAGCATAATCTGAGTCCAGAGGCCATAGCCCAGGTAATGGACAAGCTCAATGTCATCGAGAGCGGCAAGTGGTAGGTCTGATCTCTCCTGAATGCAAATAATTTTTGCTTATATATTTAATCTTATATTTTTTTGTTCAGCGTTTTTAAAGACCATGCTCAATGATCCTGCTCATCATCCCTCAAATGCTCTCAGGTCGAGCAGGCGCACCAGCTCTCCAGCTCCCAGGAGATATGCCGCTCCGGCTATGGTCACTCCGAAGAGCACCACCCTTCGGTCGTGCTCAGCTGCCTGCTCCAGGAGGCCGTCGATGGTGCCGTTAACTATGGTCGATCCGGTGATCAAAATGATCTGACACTGCTCGAATATCTCACCGGAATTCAGGCCGTCCAGCACCCGGACCCCACAGCGCTCGCTGCCCGCCTCTGCCAGGTCCGAGACCATCACCCTTTCCCTGCCGAAGGCCTCAACTAATGCTCCCAGAATGGCCGGCTGCAGGCCCACCAGGCCCACCTTCTCCCATTTCTGATCTCTCAGCCAGTCCGCGGCCAAAGATGAGCACTTTTTCGGGCCATCATCCCGGCAGTGGACGGTATTCTCGATCTTGCCCAGATATCTGAGTGCGGCATTCATGGTGGCAACAAAGACCGCCCGCTCGAAGTTCTCATTCAGAGGCAGAGCCAGGACATCCCCTAATGTTCCCCGGAAGTCTCCCCTGGCAGCGGTGAACGCCTGTCCGGCCACTCCCTTGAAGGTTGCCTGCATGAGAACCTCCTTCCCTCTGATTATGGGAAAATCGTCCCTTCCCGGATCTCCGATGGCCTCCAGAGCGCTGAGCGGCCGGCTGATGACCACCTCACCATCCATCTCCCGGCGATAGGCCTCGCCCTCCTGGGACTGCAATAGCTGGATAAAACGCCTCTTTGTCTCCTCTAACAATTCTCCGCTGGTCATAGTAATTCCCTCTCAATGCTGGTGGTACCTTATAACCTCATGGCCTCTTAATATCTTTGAGCCTTCACCATTGGGTCCTGCAATAAATCCGTATTCATCCAGTATGGCCTGAGCATCATTTGACATCAATAGATCGATGAATGCCTCTGCGGCCTCAGAATTATCGGATTGTGATAACACAGCCGCACTGCAGTCTCCCCGTACATTGTATCGCTCTGGAATGGAGATCTTTCTGATCTTCTCTTTCATCTGGGGGGTGACATCGGACATGAAGGCAAACCCGGCATCCGCCTCCCCCAAAGCGACCTTGGAGACAATGCCCGTGACCCGGGTCTCTAAAGATACCACATTGGCGAGGACCGCCTCTTTATAGGCCGGTCCGTATTCGGGATCCTCTGCCAGATGGTCAAGGACCTGCAGGGCATGGTCTCCTATGGGAAGCTCCTTTATTCCCATCACGATCTTGGTCCCTGGAGCGGCCAGGTCCCGGATGGTGGTGATATTGGCGGGGTTACTAGCCGGTACGACCACTGCCACCAGATTCCCGGCAAAGACCTCGACTGTGTCCTTCTCAATAAAGCCTTCATCGACCAGTGGATCCATGTACCTCTGATCCGGCGATATCAAAAGATCGGCATAGGCACCCTCTGCGATCTGAACCCGCAGAGAGGGAAGGCCATCGAAATTGAATCGCACTCGCCGGCCGCTGATGTTCTCATAGATCTCGCCGATCTCGCTTATGGCCCCGGTGAATCCCGCACCGCAAAAGACTATCAGCTCCTCATCCGGATCGGTCTGAGTGCCGAGATCCACGGCAACCGCGGCCATCATCCCGGCCAGCACCATCAAGGCCAATATCGCCGCCGCCAATATCATTGAATTCTTTCTTTCAACCATAGATCCACCCACATGCCCTCATTCGAATCCCTGAATACGGCCTGCTGGATTATCCCCTTTGCGGCAGAGATCGCTGATTTCTGACTAAATATAGGACTCTAGCTGACGCTATAGCCGATACTGTCGGCTGACCCTACAGCCGATACTATCGCTGACCCTAAGCCCCCGGCCCTGTAGTCGACCCTATAGCCGATCGGACAGAGAAGGGCGCATGGGATGAGATCGATGCGATATGAGGTCGATCAGGTCTATGGCAGCCTCCCCTGCACTATGGAATCTTCTGGTCAGCAATGCATAATCTATAAATACAATGTACGTTTTTACTCAGTATAGTACAAAGTTGTACATCAACTAATCTGGTGATTCATTTGAGTTATCTTCAAAAGATCATGGAAGGGCAGGACCTCTCCCTGGAGGAGTCTGAGGCCCTGATGGACGAGATCTTCAATAAGGCATCCGATGCTATGATCGGAGCGGTTCTGGTTGCACTGCGAAGAAAGGGCGAATCGGTATCAGAGATCGCTGGATTTGCCAGGAAGATGCGAGAGTCCGCCATCCGCATAGAGCCCTCTGTAAGTGGCACGCTGGTCGATACCTGCGGCACAGGAGGGGACGGCTCGAACACCATCAATGTGAGCACCGCAGCGGCCATAGTCACCGCCGCCTGCGGCGTGCCCGTGGCCAAGCACGGCAACTATGCCATCAGCTCGAAGTGCGGCAGCGCCAACGTCCTGGACGCTCTGGGGGTGCGGATCAGCTCCGACCCGGCAGAGGTCCAGTCTCTGATTCAGGAGGTGGGAATAGGATTCATGCTGGCGCCGGCATTCCACCCCGCCATGAAGCGGGTGGGCCCGGTGAGACGTGAATTGGGCATTCGCACCGTCTTCAATATCCTGGGCCCCCTCACCAATCCCGCCGGGGCGAAGGCGCAGGTGATGGGAGTCTACGATCCGGCCCTGTGCGAGACGCTGGCCAGGTGCTGCAAATACTGGGGGCGAAGAGGGCGATGGTGGTGAACGGCGAGGGCATGGACGAGATCACCAACACCGGCGAGACCCGCGTCTCTGAGCTGAAGGACGGATCGGTGAAGAACTACACCCTCCGGCCCGAGGATCTGGGCTACCCCCAGGCCAAAAGCGCCGATATCGCCGGCGGGATGCCCGATGAGAACGCCCGCAAGCTGGTCGAGGTATTGAGAGGCGAGATCTCCCCGGCCAGGGATATCATCGTCATCAACTCCGGGGCGGCGGTCTATGTATCGGGCCTGGCCTCCACTCTGAAGAAGGGGGCGAGCATGGCCGAGGAGGCCATCGATTCCGGAGAGGCCTTGAAGACTCTGAAGAGGATGGTTAAGGCAAACGGCGAGCCAGAGAAGCTGGAGCGCTTCTTATGACCAGGGTCAAGATCTGCGGAATTATGAATAGTGACGAATCTAGCCAGTTGCCCTTCAGGCAGGAGCGGATGCCGTGGGATTTGTGGTGGAGATCGAAGAGTCCAGGCACTGCATCTCTGCCCAAAAAGCTGCGGATCTGATCCGCAGGGTGCCGGTTTACACCAAGAGCGTGGCGGTGATCCACCCCAGGGATGTGGATGATGCCCTGCGGCTGGCCGATACCACCCGGGCAGATGTCCTCCAGCTGCATTCAATGCTGCCTCCTTCGGATATTATGGAGTTGAAGGGCCGGCTTCGCCAGAAGCTGGTGGTTGCCGTGGCCGCAAATGACGGCGACAAGCAGGCAAAAAGATACGAATCGGTGGCGGATGCAATACTCTTAGACAGCATGGTCGAAGGAAAGCTGGGCGGGACGGGAAGGGTACACGACTGGGATAAGAGCGCCGGGATCGTCAGATCGCTTCAGGTGCCGGTGATCCTGGCCGGGGGGCTTGACCCGGAAAATGTCGTTCAGGCTATAGAGAAGGTGAGGCCCTATGCGGTGGATGTCTCCAGTGGCACAGAGACCGGGGGCAGAAAGGACCCCTTTAAGGTCCGAGCATTTGTAGAGAAGGTGAGAGGATGCCAAGCGCTGTAGCTCCGGTGTTCATAGATGTGAGCAATAAGGTCAGCGTGGACGCGCCCCTGTCTTTATACATGGCTCTGCGCGATCGCCGGTACCCCTATCTCCTGGAGTCGGTGGAGAAGTCCGGGCAGAAGGCCAGGTTCTCTTTTGTGGGAGCCGATCCATCGGCCATGATCTCGGTCAAGAACCGCTTCCTTAAGATGGAGTTTTTCAACGGCGGAATGGAGCCGATGTCCGAGAGGCTCTCCGTATGCGTGGAGGTGGAAAAGAAGGGCTCAGTTCTCCAGGGGCCGATCAAAGATGGCTACGACCTCTTCGATGTGCTGAGGGCGGCCATACCTTCCTGCCGTGGAGCGCCCAACAGCTTCTCCAGGCAGGTGTTCACCGGGGGAGGGATAGGCTATCTGGCTTACGACCTGGTGAATGAGAGGCTGGGGAAGAGCTCGACCTCTGACACTCCGGACGCCCAGTTCGGCCTGGCGGAGAGCACCTTCATCTTCGATCACCTGGACCGCAAGGTCTACTTCTCCATCGCCCCCATTCTGCCCGGCCCCAAGGTCAATCTGATTGAGACCATTGCCGGAATTGATCCCCATTACAATCCGGACGAGGATCCGAATATTTCCGGCAGGGTGCTCTCCGCTGGGGAGCCCGAGGAGTACAAGGATGCCGTCTGCCAGGCCAAGGAGCATATCATCGACGGGGACATATTTCAGGTCGTCTTAGCCCGGTCGACCAGAATTGAGTGTCCGGATCCGGTCAAGCTCTATTTGAAGCTGAGAAGCATCAATCCCAGCCCTTACACCTATCTATTCGAGTTCGGGGAGCTGGCCATTGTGGGAGCGTCGCCCGAGACCCTCTTCAACACCTACAATCGCATGTTGAAGGTCAACCCCATTGCCGGGACCTGTCCACGCGGGAGGACAAAATCCGAGGACGACCGGTATGCCCGGATTATGCTCAATGATGAGAAGGAGAGGGCGGAGCATGTGATGCTGGTGGACCTGGGCCGTAATGACGTGCGATCCGTGTGCCGGTCAGGAACGGTTCAGGTAGAGGATTTCATGTCCGTTCTGCAATACTCTCATGTCCAGCACATAGAGACCACAGTGATTGGCGAATTGCGGGAGGAGTGCGACCAGTTCGATGCCGCGCGGTCGGTATTTCCGGCGGGCACACTATCCGGCGCCCCCAAGCTGCGGGCGATGGAGATCATCGATGAGCTGGAGGGGGCTCCGCGGGGAATTTATGGCGGGGGCATAGGATACTTCTCCATAGACGGGAGTTCGGACTTCGCCATAGCCATAAGAAGCGTTCTGGTCAAGGACGGCGTGGCCACAGTGCAGGCAGGGGCGGGGATCGTGGCGGATTCGGACCCGGAGAAGGAATACCAGGAGACGGAAAGGAAGATGGCAGCCATGAAAAGGGCCCTGGGTGTGGCGGCATGAGGCCGATTCTCTTTGTGGACAATCATGACTCCTTCGTCTGGAACCTGGTGGACTACGTATCCATATACTACGATAACACCATCGTCCGCCCCAACACCATCTCTGTGGCGGAAGTGGAGAGGCTGGACCCCAGGGGGATTGTGATCTCCCCGGGTCCCGGTCATCCGGCCAGGGCGAGGGACATCGGCAGCTGCCTGGAGATAATCCTGGGCTTTCCCAGGACGCCCATCCTGGGGGTGTGTCTGGGCCACCAGGCGATGAACCTGGCCTATGGGGGGACCATATCTCATACCAGGCCTCTGCACGGCAAGACCTCCCAGATCGAGCATGATGGCCGGGGGATATTCCGGGGAGTGGAGAATCCCTTGCAGGGCGGTCGCTACCACTCCCTGGCCATTGAAAGGCTCAGCCCGGAGGTGGTGGCCTGTGCCCGGAGCGCGGAGGGGGTGGTGATGGCCATCCGCCACAAGAATCGGCCTCACTGCGGGCTGCAGTTCCATCCGGAGTCGGTGCTCACTCCCTCGGGAAAGAGGATCATCAAGAACTGGGTGGAGGAGATGGAAGAATGCACTCCTTAATCGACGGCATCCTGGAGGCCTCCCGCGCCCGCGGGCCGGCGACAGCGGTTGCCTGGCCGGCGGAGGAGAGGAGGGATCTGGTTTCCTCTGCCAGGGCAGCGAAGAGCAAAGGGCTGATACCCATCATCGCCGAGATCAAGCCCAAGGCCCTGGGCAGGACGCTCAGTCAGGAGGAGGTGGCGGCCTATGCTCGGGCTTATGCAGAGTACGGTGCCTGCGCCATCTCCGTTCTCACCGAGCCCACTCACTTCAAAGGCAGTCTGGAGAATGCGCGGACCGCTCGCCGGGCGGGCCTGCCGGTCCTGAGAAAGGACTTCATATTCAGTAAGGAGCAGCTCTCGGAGGTCCAGGCGGATCTGGTGCTGCTCATCGCCGCCCTGGATATCGATTTGGACCGCTTCATTGCCGCGGCCAGGGATCTGGGAATGGAGCCACTGGTGGAGGTCCATTCGGAGGAGGAGATGAAAAGGGCTCTGGAGACAGATGCCCGTATCATCGGCATAAACAATCGCAACCTGAAGACTCTGGAAGTGGATCTAGAGACCTTCGAGCGGCTAGCGCCTCTGGCGCGAGAGGCGGGGGTGTTCCTGGTGGCGGAGAGCGGGGTGCACAGCCCGAAGGACGCCAGGCGGATGGTGCAGGCGGGGGCGGATGCGCTGCTGGTGGGAACGGAGCTGATGGCGGGGCCGGAAAGGCTGGGGGAGATAAACCGTCTCTGATGCCTTGACATTTTTCCTTACTTTTGCTCTTATGAGCCCGGCCATTCCTTTCATTTCGGAACTGCTCTCTCCAGACCGCTGGTGCTGCCGTTCATTTTCTTTGCAGTACTTTATTCTGCGGTGCTCAGTTTCCTTTGCCTCCCTGGAAACCTCCATCATCCGAGGGCTGATGTCCCGTAGAAAGCATATAATCATTTAATTGATCACGCGCCTTTAGGGCGACGGAGTATGAGGGATCGATCTGGTATGCATAATTGAGATCCACCCAGGCCTGGTCCAGGGCATCCGGGTTAGAAGCGCCCAGGCCCCAGTATGCCATCCCTCTATTGTACCAGGCGCGTTTGTTGCTGTTATCCAACTGAATTGCCTCATTACAGGCTTCAATTGCTTTGCCATATGTGGCGACTTTATCCTCGACCTTACCAGCCTCTGCCAGGCTTATCAGGCAGGCGGCCTTATTCACCAGCGCGTCGCCCATATCCGGACTGATCTCAAGGGCGGCATTAAATGAGGAAAGCGCATTCCAATAATCTTCCCGCATCATTAGAGCATACCCTTTGTTGTAGTGGGCATATGGATCACCAGGATCAAGCGAGATCGCCTGATCAAATTGCGACACGGCCTCGCTATACGATCCTGCATCCATCAGCCTCACCCCTTCGGCCAGATATGAATATGATTGGTCGTTTGCGGATATGCATTCCGGCAGCAGAACCAGGCATATCGCTAAAATGGCGATCCTATTTATAGAAATTGCTCTCATGCTCAAATATTGGATTTTCATGGATATATGTCTTATTAATGATTTCTCATAAGATTGTGCTGAATCTGTTCGTGATGATACTGAAAAATTTTAAGGATATCTGGATCTATTAGGTGGATGATATCGATATGTACTGTAAGGTTTATGGCCAGGGCGAGCCGCTGCTCATGAAAATAGGCTTGCGCTATATCATCCGATCCAGTGAAGCAAATTTTTTAGATATACTGTTTTTAAAATCATTATCTCTAAGAATAGTGATTGCATCAATGATATAAAAGCCTTTCAAGTCGATCATCTTCAAGATTGAGCCAGTCACCTTCTATAAGGAGAAAGGTTTTAATGATTATTCCCAGCGTCCGCGGTTTTAGGTGGGCCGCAAGCCTTGAGCGGGCACACGTCGCTCATAGCATGTAACATCCCCACGGGATCCGGAAAAAGCGGTATATACTTTTTTGTTATAAATTATATAGAATTAAAAAATGTATATAGCGCCTCGGCTGTGCTTGCATAGACAGCTGCTGCGTTTTCTTACGGGGTGCCGCGAGTCGGTCCTTCGAGCGGTAGGCAAAGGGGGCCTCAAGCAAGATCAGAATAAGACGTTGATGGTTTTGGATTGTGATATATTAAAGGAAAAATTCGGCAGGTGGGCCTGGCCAGAAGTTTTAACTGCTTTATCAGGCCCGAAAGATCTCGACTGTCAGCATAGTTGAGTTCTCCAATCCAGGCTGTTATCAAGACTAGGATTGATCTACACGGACTGTTTTTTTTGTGCACGCCGCGAGTCGGCCTGCTGGCCTCCCGCGCTAATGTCCTGGGCCCCCTCAACGCCGGGGTGGCTTGGATACACTTGCTCTGGCGGTTGAAGGTTCTGGGAGGTAATGATATGAGTATTCTCGGATGTAGAATGAAAAGAGCGGCATGAGATTCGAGTTAGAACGAGATTATACCGAATTTATACTTAGTATAGTATTCGCCAGGCGGGCTAGGAGCCATAATTTTTTGCCAATGAGAAATATTCTTGTCGTTTACCAGAAATGCGGCAGCTTCAATCTCAATTGAGACAAGATTTTCCCATGCAGTTTGAAATGATAAAGTCGATGCTTTTCGATTTCATCTTCCAGAAATGAGCCGCTGTCCTGTGGCTCATGATCTTTTTAAGTCTGGATACTAAGAAAACATGAAGCAATTGTCGCTCCACTCAACGATGCCCCAATCGGGCCGGGGTGATCAATTTACACTGCCATTGCCTGTAAGAGATCCCACATCCATTTTGAGAAGTGGATAAAAAAGATAAAGAGAGAAAAAGATCTTATTTTGCTCCAATATCCTTAATATCTAATAGTGACATCTTCGAATCAAGAGGAAATAACATGAAGAAATTGTTAATAATATTAGCTGCAGTTCTCTTGCTTGCATCTGTGGTAATGGCTGTAAAACCTACTGGCGAACGCCAAGGCCACGCCGCAAATACGGGAATCTTTGGCCAATGCGGAAATGATGCACAATGTGATGATAGTAATCCATGTACTATTGATACTTGTGATATGAGCACTAAACCTGGACAATGTGTAAATGCACCAGTTGTCGTTGCAGTGGACGACGTCGCCTCCACAACCATGAATACACCCGTAGACATTGACTTGATTTTAAACGACCAGGTCAAGACCGAATTGGGTTATGGTTTGGCCTTTCATCAGCCATCATGCGGTAGCGTGGTCTCGAAATCAGGGGTCTTGGGAGGAATCTGCACTTTTACCCCCGCCCCAAATTATTGCGGCACATGCACCTTCGTGTACTCCTTGTGCGGTCCGGATAATGCGTGCTCATCTGAGGCCGAGGTCACAGTCGATGTAAGCTGCCCCGGATGAATGCTGGGCCAGATTATATTTTTTGTATGTGTTTACCTCATTGAAATCAATATCAATAAACCCCTTTTTAGATTCCTGCGCAGCCGATTTCTGAGAGCTGATTTCAGGTAATTTAGTCGATAGATGTCGTTTTTTGAATCTCGGATAGATCGATTCATTATGCTTGTTAACCAATAAATCAGCTTACATGGACCAATTCTCAGGAGCTAAACACATACTATTTTTTGACTTGGCCATCAATCTAAAATATAACACGTATATAATTGTCTGTCTCTGCGGAAAATCCCATGCCTGGCTTAGGCGACTGCTCTGCCGAGGGCAGAGGCGGGGTATTCCTGGTAGCAGAGTGCGGGGTGCACAGCCCGAAGGACGCCAGGCGGATGGTGCAGGCGGGGGCGGATGCACTGCTGGTGGGGGAACGGAGCTGATGGCGGGGCCCCAGAGGCTGGGGGAGATCAACCGATTACGATTCACGGCACCATTTTTTGGTGCAGAGGATGGAGAAGAATCTGATTTGCATGGGGATCGACCTCCATTCACAGGAGGATTAAAGAGCCCAATCATTGTCGGGTATATCTGAGTCAAAAAGTCACTCACTGCGC
Organism: Methanotrichaceae archaeon; assembly: GCA_963813075.1. Lineage (GTDB taxonomy): Archaea > Halobacteriota > Methanosarcinia > Methanotrichales > Methanotrichaceae > Methanothrix. The sequence goes on along the minus strand of CAWEXU010000004.1, from coordinate 146,472 downwards.
CGGCCATATTCAAGATCCTCTTCCAGTTCAGCGTCTCCATAGTGGCGCAGCGCTTTTCGCCTGCCTAAAAGATCCTCAAACTGAAAGCGGGTCAAGCCGCAGAGGGTAGAGGCATATCCAGAAGATAGCATCCCTCGCTGATAGAGTGCAATAGCCAGCTCTTTGTAAAGCTCCCCCTCCACATCATCAGGAGGAATTCGGAGGGCATTTACTATCTCTTCCGGGATCTTGAGGGTTCTTGCACCCATTTTAATTCATCCTCTTCTCTTAAGAATGGTGGAGATCATTAATTAAGCTTTGGCTGCATGCACCGCCTGCAGGATACTTATTGGATGGTGCAAGCGGGGGGGGCGGATGTCCTGCTGGTGGGAACGGAGCTGATGGGAGGCCCGAGAGGTTGGGGGATCGTGAAGCGACCTGTAAAAGAATTATGGCATAATATTTGATGTCTAGCGAATCGGCTTGAAGGGGCTGGTCGGTGCCCTGTTTAAGCCGTCCCCGATCAATTCCTTTATATCATCATCGTTAAGACTTTCTATAAATGAATTGACATGCGCTATATCATCCGATTCAGTGGGGCAATTTTTTGCAGCAACTACTTTTGAAATCATCGTCTCTAGGGATAATCGATTCATCAAGGATATAATAACCTTCCCGGCCTATCATCTTCAAAGGATGGGCCAGTCACCTTCTATAGGAGTGAGTTTTTTATAGATTTTTCCCGAGTCCTCTGATTTAGGCGGGCCGCAAGCCTGAGTGGGAACACCTCGCTCATAGCGTGTAACATCCATATGGGATCTAAAAAGAAAAATATATAAGCTGTATAATAAACTATATAGAATTGAAGAAAATAAACATAGCGCCTGGCCTGTACTTGCATGGACCGCGGCTGCACATTCTTACGGGGCGCCGCGAGTCGGCCTGCTGGCCGCGGCCAACGAGGCCCCCTCAACGCCGGGGTGGCTTGGATACAATTGGAGGCTAGCCGTTTAGGGTGTAATTAATCCTAAGTCGATATTCTCATTCTGGCATCCATACGGCCTTATGTCCCCTATAATCCATGATTATGTGCTTAGGCAGGGAGCATATACTCAAACACTCTTACATATCAGATGTTCTATTTCCCTGAGTATATCCAAAATTCCTCTCTCTTCGGATTCCAAAATATCATTGGCAATATGCTTGTGATGGGGAAAGGTGGAGTTCTCGTGATGTGGGGCATTATCATATCGAAATACCATCTGCCCTTTCTTATCTATTAAGTGAAATCTATATTTTAGCCGCTGGTCTCTGTGAAGATACTCCATGAACTCCAGAGTTGATCCGTCGACAAAGAGCAACCTTCCGCGCAGCATGCCTTGATCAGGACTGAATTCGCTGTAACTGACCTTTTTATCCGCAATTATTTCTGCATCTATTAATCTGAACTCAACTATTCTAAAATAATCAGAGATCAAAGGGAGAGCACCGCTTTTGCCTTTTGTATCTCATGTGCAATTGCATCCCTGCCCCTCAATAGACCCCACCACTCAAAGAAGTCTTGAGAATCGCCCATCTCTCCGCTTTCGAATTTAGACAAGAATTTATGAGAGTCCATCCCATATCGCTCTTCGAACTCTCGAATTTCATTCTCGGATAACCTCATCTTCATATCAAGGAGGCTTATTTCTCTTTCCAGGGATCTCTTAATGATGAGTTGTGCATCGTCAACTGCTCTTGCGCTCATTATAATAATAGATTGCTCAGGAGACATATAAGACTTATGAAAGAATGAGATCAATGGAAATACTAATCCATGCAGGCTTTTTTTAAGTGCACGCCGCGAGTTGTCCTGCTGACCTCCTGCGCTATGTTTGGGGGCGCGGCTTATGGTCGCGGCCTGCAGAATGATGGCGGTTAAGCTGCAGACTTATAGAGCGTCCTCAAAGTCTCTTATTGCCGATTCGAGGAGACCTATATTGAGGTCCCCGGAGACAGGAATGGTTATGAGCTGGCTGTTTTGGCAAGCACAGGGCGCAACGACGCCCTTCATATCACGACCTCTACGTATCTTGCAGAGATCGTTGGCTTTGGAATCGGTATCCTATCCTCCTTCAGCCCTTCCAGATGCACCTGTATCGCCTCTTTCATCAGTTCTGCCGTCTCCTCCTCGGTAATGCCTGCTGAAACCACGCCAGGGAGATCCGGGCAGTATGCGGAGTAATTACCCTCGCCCTTCTCAATGATTATCGTGTATTTAGCCATCCAAGATATCCTCTATGCTACCTCTACCTGGATCCTGCCTATGAAAAGGCCCTCTTCGATCGGGGCTGCAACCTGGTCCTCCCTCAAAGCCAACAGATGGGCTTCAATCGCCTCTTTGGTATTTTTCAGGGTTTCATCGATGCTCTCACCTTGAGAGTAACAGCCTGGCAGAACTGGAACCTCGGACCAAAAGCCGCCTTCCTCTGCTTGATGTATCAGAATCGTATAATCCATAATCAATCACCCTTCAAGAGCTTGAGGAAATCCTCATCATCGAGGCCTGCTTTTCTTATTGCCGATTTAAGAAGACCTATCTTGAGATCCCCGGAGACAGGAACAGTTATGATTTGGCCGTTAGGCATCTTGATGTTGACGTGGTCGCCTTTGCCCTGACGCATAATTCCGCCCGCTTTAATGAAGACTTTAATGGCATCTTTGCCGCTTACGCCTCTCATTATGCTCAAAGCAAATCCACCATAACTTCTCAGAATTGAGCTATATTGCTTTTTCTACATGTAACTTTCGCAAAATCAGACTGGACCGAATGTCATTGGCTTAGATGCCCGTATCATCGGCATCAACAATCGCAACCTGTAGACATTGGATGTAGACCTGGAGACCTTCGAGCGGCTGGCGACGCGGGCACGAGAGGCGGGATGTTCCTGGTGGCGGAGAGCGGAGTGCATAGCCCGGAGGATGCCAGCGGATGGTGCAGGAGGGGGCGGATGCGCTGCTTGGGGGAACGGAGCTGATGGGAAGGCCAAGAGGCTGTGGGGATGGTGAAGCGATCTGTAAAAGAATTATGGACAAAAATTGACATCCAACGAACCGGCTTGAAGGGCATAGCCGGCGCCCTGGACTGTGCTTGCATGGAAAGCGGCTGCAAATTCTTACGGGTCGCCGCGAGCCGGCCTTCCGGGACGCAGGCAAATAGGGTCCCTCAAAGCCAGGGAGATCAGAATAAGCAGTCGATGGTTTTTGATTGTGATATATTAAAGGAAAAATTCTCCAGGCGGGCCTGGCCAGAAGTTTGAACTGCTTTTATGAGGCTCGAAAGATCTCGACTGTCTGCATAGTTGAGTTCTCGAATCCAGGGCTGTTATCAAGGCTAGGATTGATCTATACAGACTGTTTTTTTGTGTGCACGCCGCGAGTCGGCCTTTCGGGTGGCAGGCAAAGGGGGCCCCTTAAATCAGAGAGGTAAGAATAAGCCGTCGGTGGTTTTGGATTGTGATATATTAAAGCGAAAATTCTCCGGGTGGGCCTGGCCAAAGTCTTGAACTGCTTTATGAGGCTCGAAAGATCTCGACTGCCTGCATAGTTGAGTTCTCGAATCCAGGGCTGTTATCAAGGCTAGGATTGATCTACACAGACTGTTTTTTTTGTGCACGCCGCGAGTCGGCCTGCGGCCTCCCGCGCTAATGCCCTGGTCCCCTCAACGCCGGGGTGGCTTGGATACAATTGGAGGCAAGCCGTTGAAGGGTCTGGGTGGTAATGATATGAATCTTCTCGGATGCAGAACGAAAAGGCAGCATGATATTCATATTTTAAACGAGATTGCCCACGGATTTATAATTATTATAGTATTCGCCAGGCGGGCTGGGGCCACGACTTTTTAGTCATTGATAAAATTCCGGTTGGTTGCCAGAAGTGCAGCAGCCTCAGTCTCAACTGGATCACGATTTTTCGCATGTGGGTCGAGATGATGACGTCGATACATTTCGATTCATCTGCCACGATGAGCCGCTGTCCTGAGGCCCATGGTCTGTTTCAGTCATGGATACTGAGAAAGCATGAAGCAATCGTTGCTCCAATCAGCTATGCGCTAATTGGGCCGCGATAATCGATTCGCACCGCCATTACCTGCATGAGATCACGCGCTATATTGAGACTGCGGATGCTTCATTTTGCCAGTTGCTGCCGAGGTCAGCCATAACCGTATGGATTCTTAAAGAACAATGCTCCGGGCCTCAGAGCCGTCATAAAGCTTCGTGGCCCTTGGAAGATCGATACAGAGCCAGATTATGTAAATAGTGCTGCGCAAATGATGTAAAGATCAATGTCCTAGATTGCGAGGTCTGCCAAATCTGCGGGCCAGGGGATTAAGGAGTTCGACGATGTCGCAGGAACGAGGATCTTCAGCTAACACCACTGGATCTGCCTGAATCATTGGGCTCCTAAGAGGCTTGCTTTATGTTGTGATTGCCTCTCCGGCCCCTAAACTTAGCCTAGGCTTGGAACAATCTACAAGGCAAATGGTATTCAAAGATTATTCCGATATTTTTGCGAGGCAATCAATACGAGTTATGCAATCTCTCCAAAAGGTCATGATGTCTTGCTCTGAGCGTTGATGGGATCAAACATTGAAGGTTCATTACACGAACTGAATTTGGCAAAGGGTCCACATGATCCTTGAAATAGCTGATCCTTCTTTTCTGAAACGAGATTGCTCAGCGAGTGATTTTGCGACGAGATAATAGCATGAGATTTCCCAGGCGATGTAACCAACGCTCCTGCTCTCCTTTGAAATCATTCACCCATTGGCTTTTTTCGGCCGGATTTTGAGGCATGATGTGCTCTACGCTTAACTCATCTGGTAGATTAAGATCTGATGGTAGCTGATCCCAATTCAGATTTTCTAGCCTTAGTAGCGTATACTTAGCGAAGCGCCTCCCATAAATGGCACCATCTAGCGAAGCAATCAATTGATCACGATCATATAAAAAAACCGGTGCATTTAGCACATCATTCGGGATTTTCGCCTGCTCGATTATTTTCAGAACATCGTTCATATTCTGAATGCGCTGTGTTGGCGTAAGCTGCAATATCCAATCAGCAGAAAACTTATTATCAAGGCGCTTTACTAGTCTCAGCAAACCATTTATCTTGAACTTACGATACCAGGCTAGCACAGGAGGAATCCAGTCAGTAGAAGGCAAGCCATGCCGCATAATGCTAATGCGATTATTATATTCATGGCCTAGAGAGGCTGAAAAAGTTGAATTCAGCAGAATAGCCTCATCGTAGGATGTCTTGTACTCCTTTACAGCCTTAAATGTTTCTTCCCCAAGTGATAGCAATGGCGGCTTGGCCAACTATATTCGCTCATTGAACTCCTTGAGCAAACTCTCGCGGGCTTTGTCTTTAACATAAATGGTACGTACTAAAGCTAAAAGCCTTATCAATCTCAACTCGACCAAGATTCTCCTATCTCCTCCCAATATTCAGCCCATTTGTATTTCTCTTTTGGATTATTCAGTGCTCCCAAATTGCGGGCTTTAAGAATGTCGCTGCTTGACAAAGGAATACCCCGTCATTAAGGATAGTAAAGAGTCGGAAAGTATTATCGTAGGTCTTTGGGTAACAACATAGATAAATAATGCATTATTTAACAAGTATTTGACAAAGCGGCCCAACGATGCTTCATCTTTAAAGCGCTCTGAGTCACTAAAGCACTCTCTAATAGTGCGCAAACCCTGGGCCATATTTGCAAGTGATAAAATTTTGCTTTTCTCGAACTCTTCTAGGTCAGAGCTTTGCGTTCCACACTCAGATTCAATAAAGCGCTTAACAAAATTATCTACATTATCACGAACTTTATATATAATACGAGTACGACCAGGAATATTTTCCCATGTATTTTCTTCTTGGTATAACATCTTGCGACAAGCTTCTTTTAACTTTTCATCATTAGCCCCATCTCGGATACTCGCTAATAATAGATAGAGTGTGGTTAAGCGTTGCTGGCCATCGAGAATTTCATACTCCTCGAACCTAACTGCATCGGTCTCCATCGGAGCTTTTCGCAAAACCATTGATCCAAGGAAATATTGCCCTTCTGGATTATGTTCACTGGCATACTTAACATCATCGATAAGTTCTGTAATTTCATCCTTACCCCACACGTAGGGTCGCTGAGATGCTGGCATGCGAACCAAATATTCGCAAACACTTCGCGAATAGCCACCTTAGCGCTGTCTATTTGGCCTTTCTTAATGGTATTCATTGGACTGAACCCCTGATAGTAGACAGGTAGTTAAGCAACTATATTTAAAGCAACCTCCAATTCGAAATGATCCGAAGATTTATAATCCAGTGCCGAGTGCCGTCTCTTCTTGGTGTAAATTATCCTCAATGAAGTGCTAGATGTTTCATAAGCATTTTCAAATGTTCCGTACTCATTAATATATACCTCCTCGACCTTTGGGGTCTAAGTCAAACAGCGCAGCCCGCTGCATGCTGCGGGGTATTCATTTAAAAATAAAGCTCTCAGCAAATGCATTGTCTTGTTGACCTTCTTCTGGGTCATGGCGAACGCATTTTTTTAAAAGCCCATTTGGCATGAGCCCTGACCAAGCAGCCTCTCAAGCAGGGTAATCCTGGCCCTCAATTTGCTCCGGTCGACATTGAAGCTGTTCGATCTTTCGGGATTCTAGGCTAGTTCATCGTGCCACCGACAGGGAATACTTGAATGGATGCCGTGCTCGCGGGGTTCACTCCGCTTTCATGCGTGCATGCTTCTGAGCAGCCAGCACCTCCAGCAGGGGACCTTTGAATCTATGGAGACCCTGTAATCTTTGACCTTTGCTATAAATCTAAATAGAATTATGAACTAAAAAGCTTGTGGGTTAAATAATGAAAGAGAAAAGTAGGAAATGGATCTTTTAAGCCATTATGCTCTGGACCTCTTCACCAGAGTAATCTCCAGAGCTAGGGCTGCATGTGGGGCCAATCTAGGGAGAAAATGTTAAGAAATAATAGAATAATAATCCCTATAATATATTGTTTTATGATCTCAACCATTGACAAGTAGATTGCTTGGTTAACCATAAGATATGGATCAGGATCAAGTATTAAGTACATTAATAAATAGACGAAATGAAGTATTCAGATAACCTTATCAAAGAGGCAAATTCACACAAAATCCTGAAGCAGATCATCTCTTAAATGATTTGGATCAATTTCCTCATGCTTTCGTGCTAGCTTCCATAATGAATAAACAGATTAAAGCTGAAAGAGCTTGGCTAATTCCATATAATGTCTCAAGAAAATAGGTGGATTTGAATTTAGCAGATTATTAAGCTGCAGCGAAGATTATATTAATACCATTTTCGAAGAAGAGCGACTGCATAGATTTAATAAAGATTCAGCAAAATATTTTTATTTAGGTATACAACGTATTCACAAGGAATATGATAATAATGCCTCAACGATTTGGAGCAATAATCCAAGAAGTGCAACAGTTGTTAGGAGATTTCTTGAATTTGAGGGCGTAGGTGTTAAAATAGCGAGTATGGTAACAACAAATATCTTAGCTAGAGATTTTAAAATCCCTATGCAAGATAAAATTCGTATTGACATTTCACCAGATGTTCATGTTAGAAGAGTCTTTAAGAGATTGGGATTTATATCCGATACCAGGAATATTGATGAATTAGTATATTGTGCGAAAGAATGGTATCCAGAATACCCAGGAATCTTTGACTCTTCAGCCTGGGAGATCGGCAGGAATTGGTGCAGACCGGAGGATCCTAATTGCAACATCTGTTATCTAGATGAGTATTGTCCTAAAAAACATTTAATTAGCTGGATTATAGTTCGAACCCTTTTTTTATAGACTCATTCAGATGATGCATCATATAACCTAATCCTTCACAATTAGCTAATGGATTAGAAATAATTTTGCCTTCGAATGCCTTATTTATTACCTTTACATATGATTTGCCACCCAGAACTACTATCCTGTCATAATTATTCAATCTTTTCTGCTCTAACTGCAATATAAGATCGTCTATGCCTATCGGATGTGTTCTATCTTTAAAGCTTACATTATAAGTCCCTGGAAGTTTTTCTTCTGGGAATATAAATCCATACTTTGCAGATAAAATGCACCATGAATTTGCATAGAATTTTTCTGCATATTCTTTGCATTTTATAGAAAAAGGACCTATGTAAACATCCTTTGCTTTTACAAAACCCGCATTGGGATTTTTATCCCATATCTTTCTCTTTCCACATGAACAATACATAATGTTTCCATTATACCTCAGCATACTAACGTGATACTCAACTTCAGCTAAGCTTATATCAGTTATGCCAGAGGAAGACCAAAGCCCTTGAGGAATGTCTTTGGTTATCTTTCTCTAGACCACTTTCTGGAAAAGGTGGAAGACATAAAGAAACTTAGATTGCCTTTTTCATCCTTGAATCCAAACTTTCCCGCTGGCATTGCTGAATATTTTGTAGATAACAACGATTGATTCCATAATGACGTTAAAGATGCAAATATATCCCAGAAGGATTCAGCCTTGAAAATATCCAAAAAGAATGGGGTAGCTATGCTGCCCACCCCTTAACCCCCAGGATCATCCCTAGCAACTCATGGCTAATGTCAAAGCTTTCAGTCTTAGTGTCGTAGGCCATTGTTGGGCACGTTGCCAGATATGTTGCCGGCAATTTAGGCAGCAGGGCATGTAGTTGTATCACTTCTGACATGGGTGCCCAGCAACAGAATAAGCTGCCATCCTCACTTATTGCCCTTGTCGTGACAGCCAGCCACGCCTGAGCCTGTCCACATGGGCGTTGCAGATCTATCCACTTATCTAAGCTCATAACCCTATCGGGATTTTTCTTGGGCCATGACCGCCATCCGTTGAACTCACTGCTCCAGTAAAGAGCATCCTTGCGGCTTGCTGTGTTTGTCCAAAATACACTGCTGATCCCAGCTGGCTTGAATATCGCGCCGTGGCAAAGGTCTGATTATCAGATCATAAGGGTATCGTGGACTCAGAAAATGTCCTACGGTTGCCGGTATATCGTATTCCTTTACAGCTGAGGCTCGAAGTCCGGGCAAGTGCATTGATCGCCCACTTTGCATGCTCAGCGTTTTGCTTGCCGATAATCGGCATCGATAGGCCGATACTAGGCTCTTTTACTACTGGGTTGTCTCCAGCAAAGTTGATATATCTTGTTATGTCTTTTATCATCTAGGATCACGCTCTTTTTTGAACAGGAAGAGATTGAGAGCTGGTCTGAGGGTTTTCAGGGTAGGTCTGGACAACCTCCCAAATTTCAATTTGATAGCGATAGCTACGTATTGCAGCCGCTAGGCTACGTTGAATTGACCTGCACGGTCGTTGGGTTTTCATTTTATCTCCGTCCCCCTTCATTTCTGCCCTTGGACGAGAGCTAAGGGGAGATCATTCCTATATTGTGCACACTGGATATATTAATTTAATCCATATGCCACAGGTTGTTCTTTGTTTATTGAATTTACGCTCCAAACTGACTCGAAATCATTTTAAAGATTGCCTCACCTCTTGGTAAAGCTTCTACTTGTTGATGCAATTTAATATTTAATATAAGTCGGCTGCTCTAGTCGCACTCTCGCCAGGTTCTGTTGCATTTGATGCAGCGGATGAAGCGGACCTCCCCCTCATATCTCCAGAGCCGACCGATCTTTCTATCATGGAAATCTAACTCCTCCTGACTGTCTCCCTGCTTCCTGAAACCTCCAAAGTCATGGTCGCACCAGGTGGAGGTAATGGCCCGCCCCATCAACAGCCACCCGGAATTGCAGCACTACAAGATCCTATTCATCAGCGGCAACCACTCCCGCATCCTCAGTCGACTGAACTGAAACGTCACGGTGCTGTATGTGCGTCGCGCCTTCACAGTCTTCCTGCTCATGACCGTCCTGCTCTCCTCTGCCGACGCTGGACCACCACCTGCAGAAGCTGACCGAGCTTGCCGACCGGGTGTTCTACATCTACAGTGAGCAGTTTGCGCAAGGGAGGCGAAGATGCCTGGAGCCAGAGAACGCATGAGGCTTCTCTCACGAGGTAGCCCTGGTGGCAGTGAGCGAAGCCGATCGAGCCCATGCTGGTTGCCCAGCGCCAGGGTCAGAGAGTTGTGGAATATGCGCGCTCGTATCGGAGAGATTCGTGGTTTTGAAGCCGATGTCAAAAGTATTCGCGAATACATGAGCGACTAAAGGGATGCAGACGTAAGGACGTTTGTGGAATGAGATTGCTTCCGTGTTCAAGGATGCCAGATGACATGGAGCTTTATACGTAGGGATACCAGCTGAAGTCTCACCCTCAACCGTTTTGGATGGGTGGGAGGGATATTACTGGTAAAAACGCGCGGATATCCCTTTCCCCGCCCTCCTCAATATCGTCTTGGAGAAGAATTACCTATCAATCATACCCCTCCTCCCCCATCTTCTCAGCCATCTTCATCCTCTTCTTCCTCTTCTCCTCCTTCATCCTCTCCACCTTATAATCCTGGAATAAGCTCTCCAGCTTCTCCGCCTCCAGCCTCGCCTGCCGGGCCTTCTGCTGCACCTCCCACCTCTCCCGCGCCGCCTCCAGCTCCTCCGGCCGGATGAAGGGCAGGCTGTCGATCCTCTGCACCGCAATCTCCGAGGAGGTGAATACGGGCAGTCCCAGGTCCAGGAAATACTCCTGCATCGCCTGGGCCATCTCCCCCTCTGCCACTATGGCGGCAACCCCCCTCTCCCGGAACAGCTCCGCCGTGCTCTTTCCCCCGCCGCTGGCATCCTCTAAGAGGACCAGGTCCCCCTCGGCCAGAGCGTAGCGCTCCGCCGCGGCCAGCACCGCCTCTTTGGAGAATGCGGCCACCGGCTTCAGACGGCGCAGCCCTTTCACCTCCTCAATCCTCTCCGCCTTCTTCCGGGCAGCCACCGTCCTCTTCAGCTTCTTGGTGTACTTTCTCTCCGAGCGCAGGATGGAGCGCAGCCGTCCGATCTCCTTGTCCCGGATCCTGATCTCATGGTCACGTTTGATCTCCCTGGAGGTCTTGTCCTTCGCCGGTCCAGCTTCTCGATAGCCTTTTGCAGATCGGCATCCTTCACCGCCATCTGGGCCTGCAGCTCATCCACGTAAGTGCGCAGGGTCTTCACCTGCTCGGAAAGCTGCTGGATATGCTGCCGCAGGCCGGCGGTATCCGGATCTGGGGCAACGGTCGCTGGGGCCGGGGCCGCCGGCCTGCCCTCCGCCGGAGTTGGCTGGGTGAACTCGGCAATGGCGTTCTCAATGGAGAAGCCCCTGACCACCAGGGCCTTGATCTCATCTGGATCAACCTCCGCCGGCGCCTTCTTCTCCACCTGCATGAACTTGTTCTTGTACTTCCGGAAGGCGGACAGAGCGGCAGCCAGAGCATCCCTCTCGTGGTCGTTCTTGTAGCCCAGCTCCCGTCCGAGGGCGATCTTCTCCTCCCCGGCCATATCCGCCCCCGGACTGAATAAGACGGCATTAAAGGCCCTCTTGGTCTTCTCCACCGCTCCCGGCGTGGGCGAGACGTCCGTGGCCACAATCAGCGGCCTTCCCCGGGCGGCGATCCACTCGATCACGTCGGAAGAGGACATGGCGCGGGAGCTGATCAGGTCGACCAATTCACCCCGCAGGTTCAGGGCGGCAATGCCGGTGGTGGTGCCTGGGTCCAGGCCCACGATGATGTAGCCTCTGCGGTGCAGCAGCGGCTTGTACTGCAGAGCAGGCCTCTCGATGCTCTGCACCTTCAGCTGGGCATCGACCGAATAGCCGGGGTTGATGTGCACCTTATCCCGGGAGGCCTCCACCACGAACTCCGCCCGGGTGAAGCCGCCCAACCCCTCCACCGTCCGCAGAGAGTACTCCAAACCGGCTTCGCGCAGTTGCTTTTCCACCTCACGCGCCATGGCCATCACCGCTCCGTGGATCTTTCTGGTATAGCGGTTCTGGCTCCAGCCGCCCCGACCCAGGGACCGCCTCCGGCTCACCTTGATCAATGTCTTATCCTCAAAGGCGGAGACGATCGCGCCAACGCCCTTGGCCGCCAGCCTGGCCGAGGCCTCCGCCTCCTCCAGGGGCTTGGTGCGGTCGAAGGTGATGCCATTCCAGCGGGCCAGACGGACTAAAGACTCCGGCCTCTCCCCGCCCGTCACCTGCACCAGTTTGGTCGAAGGAGGGGAGACGGCGCAGGAGGTTGACCAATTCCCGGTGGCTTTCCGCCAGCTCATGGACGTTATCCATGGCCACCATCTCCGGCTGCCGCTCCCTGATCATCCGGATCAGCTTATGCCTGCTGATCATATGGTGAGCCGTGGTAGAGTCTCCTTCCAGGACGACCATAGAATAGCTGGGGGCCCTTCGGCTGCCCGGTGATCCGCTGGCGATATCCACCCCGAAGATGCTCAAATCCTCTTTGCCTCCTCAACCAGCGAGAGCGCCTCTTCCAGCGGCATTTCGATATGGTATTTTCTCTGGAAGAAACGCAGCACATTGCCCAGATCCCTCTTCAGGAGTTCATCCGCATTGGGGTGAGTGGCATCCACCGCCTGAGGCCAGTCGATGATCACCGGCCCGGAATCAGCTATCATGATATTGAACTCGCTCAGGTCGGCATGGATGATGCCCTGGCTCAGGGCCCGTCCCACCTCAACCAGGATCAGCCTCAGGCCCTCCTCGGGATCTTCCAGAGTGATCCTGTTCAGAAGTGGGCCTGGGATCTGCTCCATTGCCAGAGCATGCCGGCTTATGGCTACCGGCCGGGGAATGGAGACCAATGGGTGGAGCTTTTCCATCACTCCAAACTCCCGTTTGGCTGCCAGGGCGGCGGCATAAAGCCACGGAACCTTTGGTTTATCTGTAAGGTGGTCGCGCAGGCGGCGGACATGCTTGAAGCTGGTCCGGCCCTGGCGGTGGAACTTGATGGCCAGTGGGCCATCTCCCTGGGCCTCGCGGACGATAGACTCCTTGCCCACCCCGATCTCTTCTCCGATGCTTCTCACCTGATCGCGCCGGACGAAGTCCGAGAGCGCCAAAAGATCGTAGGAATCGAAGTTTATCTGATAGCCCAGGTAGTGCTGAGCCTCCCTTACCACCAGCTTCTTCTCAAAAAGATGCTGCAGGCGGTACTCTGATTTGCTGGCGGAGAGGCCGGCAATCTTGGTTATCAAAAAAGAGGGGACCCACTCGTGGGTCTTCATCCCGCTTTCAATTGCGCCCAGCAGAGAGAGATCCTCTCGGCTCAGGCCCAGAAATGCTTCCGCAAGGTTTTCCACGAGCAATATATGGGATCATTTCAGCTAAAGCTTTACCTCTCCAGAAGCCTGATACTTCTGCCAGCGGCTGAGTAGATTGGGATCTTGAACAGTCCCGAGCACATAGTCTGCGAACTGAGCCCCAGTGGCACCATCCGGCCGGCCGGTGAGGCATACACCCTTTTCGAACTGGCCGCAGATATCCAGCGCCATCTCCATCCGGCTGGCCTGAAGGGCGAAGCCGATGTGGCGCAGCATCATCACACAGGCCCGCATCATGCTCGCCGGATCGGCATACTGCGCTCGGCCCTCGTCGACCATGCGCGGAGCTGAGCCGTGAATGGCCTCGAACATGGCATACCTCTTGCCGATATTGGCGCTCCCGGCAGTGCCCACCCCGCCCTGGAACTCCGCCGCCTCATCGGTGAGGATGTCCCCGTACAGGTTAGGCAAAACGATCACCTTGAAGTCGCGCCTCCGCTTCTCGTCCACCAGCTTTGCCGCCATTATGTCCACGAACCAGTCGTCGAACTGGATGTCCGGGTACTCCGCCGCTACCCGCCGGGCTACCTCCAGGAACTTGCCGTCAGTGGTCTTGATCACATTGGCCTTGGTGACCGCAGAGACTCTTTTGATGCCATTCTTTTTGGCGTACTCGAATGCCAGGCGCACGATTCTCTCCGCTCCCTGGGTGGTGATCACCTTGAAGTCCACTGCCAGGTCCTCGGTGACATTGAATCCCGAGCTGCCCAGGACGTACTCGCCCTCGGTATTCTCCCGGTAGAATATCCAGTCGATGCCCTTCTCCGGAACCTTGACCGGCCGGACATTGGCGAAGAGGTCCAGCTCCCGGCGCATGGAGACGTTGGCGCTCTCCAGGTTCGGCCATTTGTCCCCTTTCTTGGGGGTGGTGAGGGGACCCTTAAGTATCACATGGCACTCCTTCAGCGCCGCCAGGGTCTCCTCGGGCAGGGCCTTCATCACCTTAACCCTCTCCTCGATGGAGAGGCCCGAGATCCACCTCAGCTCGACCTTTCCCGACTGAATCTCTTCTGCCAGAATGTGCTCGAGCACCCGTACTGCCTCTTTGGTGATGAATGGGCCTATACCGTCTCCTCCTACCACCCCGATTATTATCGGCATAAGCCGGCTGTAGTCCGCCCAGTCCTCTCCTGCTTTCATCTGATCAACGCGCTTGAGCTGCTCATTGAGCAGTGCGGCGAAGTGCTCCTTCGCCCTCTCTATGGCCCCGGTATGATTCATGAATAGCACCTGATTGCCCTGGATTGGGACCCTTATGGCTGATCAATCTTTTTGTAGGGCAATTTGCAGGGCAATCAAATCTATAAACCAGAAAAGACTGAATACCTGCCATGGATATAATTACGATTGCCTTCTACGCTATTCTGTTCCTGCTCGCCTTTATGATCGCCCGCATCATTTTGAAGATAATGAGAGGGTACTGAATATAGAATGGAAGAGATAGAACATAGACGATAGGTATGATCTGCAGGGATAGCTTTAATATTCTTGCCTGCTTCAATTATAGAGCATGTTTCCCCAGGTCTTAGCAACGGTTGGCGGCTCGGGAACGCGCCTTTATCCTTTGACCCTGGATCAGCCCAAGCCGTTGGTGGAGTTGTGCGATACGGCCATAATTGCCAATATCTTCCGGGTTTTGGCCACCCAGGGATGTCGCCGGTTCATTTTAGGCAGCAAGGGAGCGAACAATACCCTCGACCTGAGCAACTATTTCAAGGCCGGTGAGGGCTTCTTCAAGCGTCTGGGGATCGCCGACCACCAGGATTTCAGCTATCAGCCGCTCTATGATGATATGGGCAGCGCCGATTCTCTGCGCTACTGCATGAACTACTATGACATAAACGATGACCTCCTGGTGGTCTCGGGAGACAACCTGATCGATATCGACCTGTCGAAGATTGTCCAGTTCCATCAGGAGCATAAGCCGGTTCTTAACCGTAGCTCTAAAGGAGATCGGTCCTGAGGAGAACATCTCGTCCTACGGCGTAGCCCGGGTGGACGAGGATATGCGCATCAGCGGTTTCGTGGAGAAGCCAAAGCCGGGCAGCGAGCCCAGCCGGATGATCAACACCGCCTTTTATCTTTTCAGCCCCGAGGTCCGGGATGTCCTGGCGAAGATGGGTGATAAGGCCAGGGACATAGGCGGCGACCTGATCCCTTACCTTACTCAGAACGGCTATCCAGTCTACGGCTTCCCGGTATCTGGATACTGGATAGATATCGGCACGCCGGAAAGGCTGCATCAAGCAGCCATGGATTGCCTCTCCGGCCGGGTCAGGCACTTCGACCGCAAATACAGCTACAAGACCAATCAGTGGATCCATCCCAGCACCCTGGCCAGGATAGAGCCGATGCTCGCCTCCGGGGAGATCGTGCTGAAGGGAAACGTCTCCATAGGCAGGAACTGCCGCATAGAAAAGGACGTGGTCATAGAGAACTCCCATATCGGCCATACCAGCCTCATCGACCGCGACGTCGAGATAAGGGACAGCATGGTTATGAGCTTCGCTCACGTCAAGCATTCCGTCAGTATCAGCAGGGCAATAGTGGGCCGCCACTCCACCTTAGAGGAGCATATTGATCTGGGATTGAACGGCGGAGGGGATGGAGGCGTCCCGGTGATCGGCGAGAATGTGGTCTTACCATCGGAGTCGGTGGTGGCACCGGGGGTAAGAGTGGCTCTGCTCAAACACAGCCATAACATCCTGGCTACGGGCAGGTTCATTGAGTTGGGAATAGATGAGAGAAATATTTACTTCAAAGAAAAGATAAGATGAAGCGCTAGTAATAGCGCTCCCAGGCCTCATCAATCTTTCTTATCTTGTATTTCTGCCCGTTCTCCAGCAAATAGCGATTCAGATCCTGCACATCGTTGAAAAAGCGCTTATCTCGCAGGTTGTTGTAGATATCTTCGGTGGTGAAGCCCTTCAGCTCCCCTTTGCCATAAACTATCCGCTCAATAGTATAATATATATCGTCAAACTTCCTCAGGGGATATGTCCACTCTGCGAACTGCATCAGTACCCTCCTCACCTGGCTAGAGGGTTTGAATAAATAAGAACCTTTCGTTGCGATTGATTTTTCCCAGGGCAGGGATCAATAGACAAGTATTATCAATAACGAGCATCAATGGCTGCCAGCATGTGCCCGCCAGACCTGATCCAGTTGCAGGAGAAGATTGCCTCCTGCGAGCTCTGTTCACTATCACTCAGCCGAAACCTGACTGTGCCAGGATCTGGCCCCGCACAAGCCGGTATTATGCTGGTAGGAGAGGCACCCGGCCGGGAGGAGGACCTCAAAGGGCTGCCATTCGTGGGCCGGGCGGGAAGGCTGCTGGACAAAGCACTGGATGAGGCCGGCCTGAAAAGAGAGGATGTCTTCATAACCAGCGTCATCAAATGCCGCCCGCCTCTGAACAGAAAACCGAAGCGAAATGAGATCGAGCGGTGCCTGCCCTATCTGGAGGCGCAGATGAATGCCATCCGGCCTAAGATTATCTGCCTGATGGGCAACACTGCCATTCAAGCCGTCCTGGGAGTTCAGGGCGTGACGGTTCTGCGCGGCCAGATTCTGAGCGATCGCTTTTTGGTTACCTATCATCCGGCAGCCGTCCTGCGGAATAGAAATCTGATGGCTGATTTCGTCTCCGACCTCAGGAAAGCAAAGATGCTGAGCCAGGAAGGTCAAGATTTATTATCATGGAGGGCAACAGGATCTCATGAGCGGCCAAACCCTGTCTGAGAAGATTTTATCCAGAGCGGCAAAAAAAGAGGTAAAGGCGGGCGAGTTCGTCATGGCGAATATAGATGGTGCCATGATTCACGATATCACTGGCCCCCTGGCAGTGAAGGGATTCTATGAGATCGCAGGCCGGGATGCCCGGGTCTGGGACCCCTCCAGGATCGTTCTTCTCTTCGACCATCAGGTCCCGGCAGACAGCCTGAAGGCCGCGGAAAATCACATCCAACTCCGAAAGTTCGCCGAAGAGCAGGGCATTCTCAATTACGATATCTTCTGCGGCGTATGCCATCAGGTGATGCCCGAGAAGGGGCATGTGCTTCCTGGCAGCGTGATTGTGGGCACGGACTCGCATACCTGCACCTATGGAGCGCTTGGCTCCTTTGCCACCGGCGTCGGGTCCACAGACATGGCCTCTGTCTTCGCCACCGGCAAGCTCTGGTTTATGGTGCCAAAGACGCTGCAGATCATGATCGAGGGACAGCTGCCCTCTCGAGTTACATCAAAGGACGCAGTCCTGCGCATCATCGGCGATATCGGTGCCGATGGGGCCAACTATCTGGCCTGCGAGTTTCGGGGTGAGGCCGCGGAGAGGATGAGCATTCCTGAGAGGATGACGGTCTCCAACATGGCCATCGAAATGGGGGCCAAGGTGGGCATCTTCCCGGCGGACGGGACGACGAATAATTACCTGCAGGGACGGGTCCCGGATCGGGAGGCAATAGAGGCCGGAAATCTCAGGGGAGACGAGGATGCAACGTTCTCCCGGAGGGAGTGGAATGTATCTGATCTGGAGCCGCAGATCGCCATGCCCCATAATGTGGACAACGTCCTGCCCATCAGCCAGGTGCCCGAGATCCGGATCGATCAGGTATTCTTAGGCTCCTGCACCAACGGCCGCTTCGAGGACCTGCAGCTTGCCTGCGAGATGATGAAGAATGAGCCCCTGGCAAAAGGGGTGAGGATGATCGTGGTCCCCGCCAGCCGGGATGAGTACATGAAATGCCTGCGATGCCGGCCTGGTGGAGAAGTTTATGGAAGCGGGGGCGATGGTGGAGTCGCCCTGCTGCGGCCCCTGCATGGGTGGGAGCTTCGGCCTCCTGGGAGCGGGAGAGCGCTGTCTGGCCACCTCCAACCGGAACTTCGTGGGCAGGCAGGGAAGCCCCCAGGCATTCGTCTACCTCTCTTCTCCCGCCACTGCAGGAGCGAGCGCCATCACCGGCTATATCACCGATCCCAGGGAGATCTGATTGAAGGTTGCCCTCAAGCTCGCCTACCTGGGAGACAACTACTATGGGTTTCAAAAGCAGCCCGACCGGGTGACTGTTGACAGCCAGGTCCGGCGGGCGTTGACCCAAATAGGCGTCATCCACGGCGACTTCTGCTATGCCGGCCGGACGGACCGGGGGGTATCTGCTCTCGGCCAGGTGATTGACTTCTGGATAGATGAGGATAAAGTCGATCTGACCAGGCCGCGGTGCGTGAATGGCAGGCTGCCGCGCGATATCTGGACCTGGGCCTGGTCCATTGCGCCCATAGGCTTTTCCGCCCGCTGGAATGCCCTCTGGCGGGAGTACCGCTATCTTCTCTGGCATCCGAACCTGGACATGGATCTGATGGAAGAAGCAGCGGAGATGCTCATAGGGGAGCACGATTTTCGGAACTTCTCCTCTGCCAAGGTGGGGACGGTAAAGACGGTCCAAAAGCTAAAGATAGCTGAGAAGAACGGCCTATTCACCTTTGACATCCGGGCAGACGGCTTTCTGTGGAATATGGTGCGAAAGATCGTGGGGGCCACAGAAAAGGTGGGCTCAGGCCAGAAGGATATGCTTTGGTTTAGAGATCTGCTCCGGCCGGAATTGAACCACGGCGCTCCCACTGCTCCGGCTGAGGGGCTGATCCTGATGGAAGTGGGCTACGAGGGCTTGGACTGGCAGGTGGACCGGTATTCTTGCGCCCGGGCGGGGCGGATGATTGCAGGGACGGTGCAGAGCAGGATGGCGGGGGCGAGCGTGGCCAGGGAGATGGAGAAGGCGATGAAGCCGCCGTGATAGCGAGGCTAGGAGAACAGGGTGTCGTGTTCAATTATAATCTGCTTTTTCGGCCATGATCATTGCCGGCGTTTTTCTTTGAATAGAGCGTGAATTCCGTTAGATATATTTCGTCCAACTGAACCATCTGCAAAACTGGTGGACCTCATCGGCATGCTGCTGCCTTAAAAGCAATTCCAGCCAGACGTTCGAGTCGATGAGGTAGCTCAATCGCCCCACCAATCCAGGGACTTCTTCTGCAATTCAAGAGAAGTATAATTTTCTTTGAACTCGGCCAATCCGCCCGCCCAGTCAAACCGCAGTTTTTTGCGCTTGGGTCTGCTCTTTTTTTCAGCGAGGTATTGGGCGAAATCCAGAACCTCTTGCTGGTGTTGGGAGGAAAGTTTGGCCATAAGTTCGCGGATCTGCTCCATAGATGTATCTCTGAGGCTTATGGATGATATAATTTCCCATTTGTATCACACAACGTGGAGCGGGCACCGGAAGCCTTGCCATCTGAACCTAGGATTTCGGTAGCCTGCCAGGGCCTCATCCTCATGGACGTGGGCTACCAGGGGCTGGACTGGCAGGTGGACGAATACTCCAGAGCGCGGGCGGGCCGGATGCTGGCGGTGACCGTGCAGAGCAGGATGGTGGGGCGACGGTGGCGCGGGAGTTGGAGAGGATGATGGAGATATGTCGCCAGGATGAATGCTGATGCTTGAAAAAGCCATGATCCTCAACGAAGCTCAAAGCTTAAATCTAATAATACCTATACCTATTAGACATGACACTGGAGGAGACAGAGAAGAGGCTCAAAGAGCTGCTCGGCCAGGGAGCAAGCCAGGAAGAGATGATAAAGAAGCTCAGCCTGGCGGAAGGATGCGGCCTGAAGCTATGGTGCCAGGAGCAGATCGTGGCTGGGTCTGACAAGAAGGTACATCGATGGTGCGGCTATGTATATCGCTGCCAGGACCCGGCAGAGAATGTGCCCGAACCCCTTTATGGAAAATGGATTGAAGGAGGATGTCCTGAGGCCTGATTGAAGAAAAAGTATAGGAATTTTGGATTATTTTCCCAAGCCTCAGTAAATCCTCATTTTTCTTTTAAGGCCCATCCACTAATGGTCTAGCTTGCCAGTCCAGTCGCGATCGTCCTTCCCAGGTGGAAGCACTTCTCAATGTCCTCCTTGCTGGGAACCTGTATGGCGGTCGTTCCTGGTTCCACGACTTTCATCCCAAAGGATTTCATGCGCGCGATCAAGGTCACAACTCCCTCTCCGCTCCACCCATGCGAGCCAAAAGCCACTCCCACCTTCTCCTTCAAATCCAGCTTTGCCATCTCTTTTAACAATGGATCCATCGCCTTGATCAGCTTATAGTTGTATGTCGAGCCACCAAGAACGATTGCATCTGCGTCAGCTATATCATCTGTTGATGCATCATAGGCATCCTTCAGCAATACATCAGTTCCTTCGATGGTCATGGCTCCACTGGCAATGGCCTCTGCCATCTTCTTTGTCCTTCCCAAGCCTGAGGCGTAGATTACTGCTATCTTCGGCATTTTCGATCCCCTTAGACATTCTATCCTGCATTTTATAACTAATTTTTGTTGAGCGGCATTTTTGTATGCATTTTGAGATCTGCTGGTTGGCGGATTAACCAGAGAACCTGCGGTAACACTGCGGTAACAAGCGATATACATTCCCAGGGGATGTTTGTGATCTATATTTTGGATGTCAATCATTTACAGCATAAGGTTTTTATATCAATAATGATTATATCTTATAATATTTTAAGCATATTGAAGTAAGCATATTGGAGGGATCTTAATGAATTCATCTGATATGGTGATCATACTGGGAATAATCGCACTTATCGCTGCCTGCATTCCCGCTGCCTCTATTGAGGTGAGCGTGACAGGCGACGACGGCAGCAGCGCACAGACTGTAAATATCGACATGAATGTGGCGCAGGATACCTCCCTGCAGGGAACTGTTGCGATAGATGGTGCCAAGGTAAAACCCAATGTAAAATCAAAGGGCTCTGTGAAAAGCTTTGAGCAGACCCATCAGGTGACAAACAGCGGCAAGCATGCCGAGGTTTATGCCAGGGTGGTCAATGGCACTGACATCAGCTATAAGTCGCAGGTTTATCCCAAAGAGGGAACATCAAATAAACTCTCTGAATGGGTCCTGGCAGAGGAATGGCTGGATGTCGGCAGTGCAGATTATATCAAAGCCTCGGCGATGGCCTCTTTCGGCGCTCTATCTGCGGGGGGAAGCACAGAGGTCGTATCCGGATCGCTGACAGGCTATCATAGTCTGGCCTATACGGATGGAAATGCCGTCCAGGCAAGCCAGTTTGGTCCTGTAGGAGAAGACCCGGTCTTTCAGGCAACGGGTGAAAATATTGTAGTTTCCAGCTATGGACGTGATGACGATAGGCTATACCGGCTAACCACGACATTGACTCAGGAGGGATCCACTCCCGCCCAATTCTCAGGTAGAACGGAAGGTCATTTTGGCGAGACTGTGCAATATATAAATAATGCACAGGGGGATAGTACCAAAATCGAGGATCTTAGATATAAGCCAGGAGATAGTCAGAAAGTCACCCTCGCCGGGAGCGGACCCTTAATCGGGCAAGTTGTATCCCGAGACACCAGATCCATCATCAACGATATGCTGAAGTTCGCTGATTCCGGAGATTCAATCAGCATCGGTGAAGGAATATACCATGAACAGATCTATGTGGACAGAGATCTGAGCTTTGCAGGAGAGGGAAAAGATGCGACTATCATTGACGGAAGCTATATTGATTGGCATCCGGATTATTGGGAAGGAAGTACATTTCGCGTAAGCCCGGATGTCAATGCCAGCATTTCGGGCATGACCATAATAGGTGGGAGTGGCTATTATTACGAAATATTTGGCGATAGATACATCTACCCATCTGGCGGCGGCATTTTCAATCAGGGGACAATAGTGATAGATGATTGCGTCATAACTGGCGGCGAATCTGGCAACACCCCAACTTTTGGGGGCGGGATATTCAATGAAGGGACAGTAACCATAGTGGACAGCACAATAACAGAAAATACCGTGGGATGGATCCATGATAATTCTGGCAAAGGTGGCGGCATTTACAATCACTATCCCGGCGTTGTGAATTTGATCAGCGGCTCCATAGACCACAACATTGCCTATGAGAATGGAGGCGGCATATACAATACAGGCACAATAAACGGCAATACAGAAATGGTGCACAATAACAGCCCCAATGATATATGGCCTGCAAGCAACAGCAGTCCCA
Source organism: Methanotrichaceae archaeon (assembly GCA_963813075.1). Lineage (GTDB taxonomy): Archaea > Halobacteriota > Methanosarcinia > Methanotrichales > Methanotrichaceae > Methanothrix. Next base: position 124,060 of record CAWEXU010000004.1, on the reverse strand, counting down.
CTTGGCCTTAGCTATCCAAATAAGTCAGGAGATATTAGATAGGTGGATAACAGATTTCCTCCTTTTTTAGCAGAGATTCAGCCTGAAGATCAAGAGGTTATATCAATCAAGATCGCAAAATATATAATTGCCTGAGCACTATTAATTAAAGGAGATTATAGAGAATGCTCACACCAGCCTGGCAGTATCACGAGCCTGACCATCCCGGCATGGATTTCGATGCCGTCGCACCATCCTACGACCGCAATATGCAAAGATTCAGAGACATTCAGGGGGAGATCGAGGAGATCTTATCCTTCCTGAGCCTTGAGCCTGACCAGACATTGCTGGAGATGGGCACGGGCACGGGCGAGTTTGCCCTGGCCGCCGCCCGCCGCTGCGCGCGGGTTTTTGCCATCGATATATCCCCAGGGATGCTCAATTATGCCCAAAATAAAGCGCATGAGCAAGGGATCGAAAACATCCGCTTTCTTCCCGGCGGCTTTCTCTCCTACCACCACCAGAATGAGCCGCCCGACGCCATCGTCAGCCAGATAGCCCTGCACCACCTGCCCGACTTCTGGAAGCAGATCGCCCTGTTGAACATGGCCGAGATGCTGCGACCGGGAGGAAAGCTCTGCATCAGAGACATAGTCTACTCCTTTGATCCGCGCGACTATGAGAGGCAGATAGAGAGGTTCGTCACCAGCACCGGGGAGAAGGCAGGTCCCGGATTTGTCCAGAGGATGACCAGCCACATCAACAAGGAATTCTCCACCATGGACTGGATCATGCGCGGCCTGATCGAGAGGGCGGGCTTTGTGATCGAAAGGGAGGAGCATAAAGAGGAATTTCTGGGCCTTTATTTATGCAGAAAGATCTGAATGCCATCATCCAACTTTTTTCATCACCAATATTCTCTCGAACTTTGTCGTGCACGTTCTCCTTCGTGATCTCCTTTCGTCAGGAATTATATCATCGTAAATTGTCTCAACAAAAAAACCATCATCGCAAATCTGTCTCGCTAAATCTGCCAAAATCTCTGCTGTACGCCTGATTTGCCCGTCGCGCTCCACATCGCCGAGAACTAGCACGCAATATCCCTCGGGCTTAAGAACACGGTGCATCTCAGAAATGCATTTTGACATTTGCGGCAAATAGACTCGGGTTTTTGCTGTCATCGAGGCATCCAGTTCCTTCCAGTCTTCGCATCCCAAAAACCATAATCTAAGACGATTATCGCGAGCGTAATCAAGAGCTCCGAAATAAGGAGGGCTTGATATGATTGTATCGACCACTTCATCATCGATGGGCAGATTCATGGAGTTAACTCTCCAGACTTTGTATTTCCTATTCTCCCAATCAAGTGGAAGAAAAGATCGACTGTAGGCACGTTTTACCTTTGCAGCCAGGCGAGAACCAAGGTCTCTATAGGAATACATATGAGGAAAATCTTCTGGAGGGTACATTGACTTCCTAAGATACGGAACGAGATGGCTAGCAGGATACGAAAGAAAACCTGGCCTAACGTGATGCAAAATGCCTAGCAAACAAGCAGTCAAGAAAAAGTCATTTTCTTCTTTTAAAATTCGAAAGGCCAATAAAATTTCTTTTAAAGTTTCAGGATGAAAGAATTCTCTAACCCATTGAGGGGTTAAAGAAAGGTCTACCGAAGGAGCTTGGCTTTCAATCGCACTCGTAAGTATCGCCACTCTCTCAAGGGCTTTTTTCTCGCTTGCAGGAGCATCAAGCTTCCCACGAGTGATGGCATATGCATAAGGACTAAGATCATTTGCCCAAGCAACTCGATCGGATATAACCGCCTCAAAAGGGACAACACCTGAACCAGAAAATGGATCAAGCACAGTATCCCCACGTTTTGAATAGAGATTAACGAGAACCTTTGCCATACCTGATTTCATTTTGCCAACATAGGGAGATAGTTGCTGAAAGGTGCTCTCTCGCGACTGATAAGATCCTCTCCACAGTTGAGAATTCAAGCAAGTGAAAGATTCCACATCGTCGAACAGTGTTATCTGCCTTGTGTCCCCGGCACTATTTGCCACTGTTTACCTCCTAAGGCCGCCATGCTCGGGATCGACTCTCATCGATTATTTCTCCTTTATGCAAAATTGTCACCCTTCTTTGAATTCGATCATTTGAGACTCTTTCAACTCCAACATGCACCTCCCAAAGATGCTCTTCTCTCGCACTCGGATTTACATCAAATAAATCTAGAATCTTCCCAGGCAGCTTTAGCGTCTCAAGAGAATGAATCGGTGGCATAGGATCTTCGAGAGTTGGTACACGCTGAGGAAACAAAAAAACATCAGGAGCTGCGTTTAGCCCAATTGTCTCCATTCTATCGGAATATTTAGGACATGGCCTCGTCCTCGTCCCACATAAGATGTCTTTGAAAAATAGGGCGTCAACTAATTTATGACGTCTAACAAGCTCATTAGTTAAACGGTTTATTATGGAGTGTGCACCATGTCCGGGCTGATTCACAATAGCTCCATCCAGATGGGACCAAACACAAAACTCTTTTGCCCAGAGAGGACGCTCTGAGATGTTTATGCTATTTCCTTCCCCGCCTTTTACCTCTATAGCTGCGATGTAGTCTGGATCATTTTCGACGATAACTACAAAGTCGTATCTTCGACTGTTGCCCGTTTGTTCGTAATCTACAACTATGCCCTTTTGAAGCATGTTCTCTAAAACGTCGCCGATTAATCCTTCTCTTCTCGTAGTGGAAGAGGCAATAAATGTGCCGCGAATGCTTTCAACAGCTGATCTGAAAACAAGGCCCTGCCTGTAGTCGATCGGCTGGATATTATGTTCAAGCAGCAGATTCGGATGAGACTTATCCATATTTATTAAAAGATCTATCGCTCTAGGTACCTGGTCGGTCACCTGGGTTTCGTGTTTGCAGGGGAGTATCATGTTGCAGTCAATAGACCAATCCTGTTAATCGTTTATAGATCTTTCCTTGTTTAAAAAAATTTTTATTATTTCTTTTTTTATCCGCAGCCGCATCCGCCTCCACCGCCGCCTCCTCCTGAGGTAGAGGTGGTGGTCCCCCGCGAGCCGGTGATGGGATACATGACATTTGTGTAACCGGCCAGGCTCTTGTTTGCTCTGTCTCTTGCATAGCCGGATAGGTCAAGGACCTCCTTGCCGGAAGAGGCAGCCAGATTTTGGGGCTTGACAAGATCGGTATCGATCGATGTGGAATTGGTGGCCGCTGTGCTATTTATCAGGGTGCTGTTAATGCTGCTGTTTATCGAGCTGTTGTTTATCGAGCTGGAATTCACGGAGCTGTTATTTGCCAGCAGATCAAATTCACCCAAATAGACCGGTTCCACTGACGACTGGGCCAGGGCGCTTCCTGCCAGAATGAAGAGGATCAGGGCCAGGCCCAAAGCGGAATATTTTAGGGATAACATAGATAATCGTTTTCCTCCTGAAATCGATTCTAAGATCAAGGAGCTATAAAATTAGAGTATGTGCCCGCTATGGGGCACATGCAATACCCTTTTTCAGTCCGTCTTACTTGGGTGGCCAGTAGTCCTTCATCCAGCCGATGATGCGTCCGGAGTCCTCTGGGCCGACCATGATCTTGGCCTTGCCTGCAAAGAGGTCCTCCAGCTCGCCTGAGAACTTGGCTGCCATTCCGGGCAGGACCATGGCCGGGTACTTTTGACCGGCCCAGTCGAAGGCTGCCTCGTTGAAGGAGTCCTGGATCTTGACCGGGCTCAGCTGTCCACCAGCGACAGATGCCTGCACTCCGATACCATCGGTGTTGATGGCGATGATGTAAGCATCGATGCCGTTTGAGGCTACGTCCGACTCTACGGTGTAGTAGGTCAGGGCGAAGTTGGTGGTCAGGAAGACTGGCGACTCCGGTCCTGGATTGCCGACCTTGTAGATGCCGGGCTTGACCTGCACAGGCGTCCTGGGATCGGTGTAGATGTTGAAGCGCAGATGCATATCGGGCATCATGCTGTGCGGCTCAAGGGAGTGCTTGATCATGATTGCACCGCCGCGAATGACGAAGGCTGCGGTGAGCACAGACTCCCAGTAAGAAGCACGAACCGGGTCTTCGGTGGTCAGCCAGGCGTTGATGGGCAGAACCATGACCGGGTAAGCGATATCCCTCTGGGCCTCTTCTACCGCTGCTCTCCTCAGGTTGATGAAGTTGGTGAGGGTCTGCTGCAGCATCTTGCCGTTGGGTGCCGTTCCGGGGTCAAGGACCAGGTCGGTCAGTCCCATTTCGGCGAAGGTGACGGCCATGGACTTGAGTCCATCCAGGTCGAAGGGAACGCTCAATGTGACTGGGACCTTGTAGTCATTGGCCAGCTGAGCGACCTCCTTCCAGTTGTCCTTGGTTGCGGCATAGATGAGTGGCTTCTCCTTGGCTGCGACCTCCAGGCCGGCCTTGAGAACTGCCGGGTTGAAGGAGCAGAGGATGAGGGGGAAGCCATTGCCATTGGCCATGACGGTCTTGACGCAGGCGGCGAACTTGGCCGGATCGTCGGTCACAGACCGGACGGCAATCATCTCCACGCCCTGCCACTTGCCGATGTAGAACTTTCGCCAGGTGGTGATCTTCTTTACGCGCTCGATGAGCTTTGCCTCTTCCATGTTGTCGGCAACATCATAGGCAAATGGCGGCTTGTTGAAGAAGGTCATCTGATGGCGGTACATGACGTCCTCGCCACCTACCTTGGCCTGCTTGTCTCCGACACCCACATAGACCATCTTCAGCTCGGGAGCGACGGTGCTTCTGAGGGTAGCAAGCTTCTTGGCGTACTTCTTCTCTTCAATTAACGGAGTGCACTCCTCTACCTTCCGGGTTCTGGCGATCAGGCCGGCGGCAAAGGCCATACAGGTCTCCTCTCCGCACTTCTTGCAGTTAGTCTGTGGAAGCTGCTTGTAAAGGTTAAGCGGGCTTGTTTCCTTCATTTTCCTCACACCCCCATCTTGAGCCAGGCATTGGCATCAGGCGTCTTGGCGTCTATTCTTCCCATCAGAGACTGGGTGATCTCATGCAGATATGCAACCGCGGTTGGATGCATCATCATGAAGATGTCCACTCCGGCCATAGCCAGAGAGTAGCCGGTCAGAATCTCCCAGATCGGGCCTCTGAGCATTCTGTCTCCCCAGTCGGAGTCGTCCTTGTTTGGTGAGCGAACCATCCAGGACTCTCTGACACCCCAGGCGTTGGTGGTGCCGGAGGACATGGGGAATGTCAGCTCATCGTCGCCCTTCAGAGCGCCGAGCCTGATTCTCTCCATGTTGGAGTAGGCGAAGTCCAGGCCGTAAGCGAGAGCTGCGGTTGTCGGGTCCATGACGATGGACTCGCGCGGGACGCCGGCGACCTTCATCAGCTTTCTGTTCAGCTCCTTCTGGGAGTTGATCTCCAGCTGGGTCCAGGCGAGGCATACATGTCCGTTGTCCACACAGGCCTTGCCGATCTTCTCCCAGTCCATGTTCAGGTTGGCGGAAGCGATAAGAACGCGCTCGCCCTGGGCTACTTCAGCTGCCTTGGAGAGCACTATTGGATCCTTGTCCGGGTTGCCTGATCCGCCGATGCAGATGGGCACGTCCACAGCCTGCAGAACCTCTTCTACTGTCTTGACTGCATCCTGGGCGGAAGTATCCTTCAGGAGGGGATCAGTGCTGATCAGGTGAACGGTGACCATATCGGCGCCGAACTCCTTGACTGCCTTCTTGGCCCACTCGCCTGGGGAGTTGATTACATCCTCATAATGCATCTTGACTGCCTTGGCCATGCCGATGGGCATGTCGAAGACATCCATGGTGATCTTGGGGGCATGGGGCATTGCTGCATCCGGGAAGAAGGGCATGGCCTTCTCGCCACCCAGCTTTACCACATGGCCGCGGCTTCCGCCGTCTGCCTTGGTAGCTCCCAGGGTTACCTCCTGGATGGGATGCTTCCAGGTCTTGTCAACGCCGACGGAAAACTTGGCACTGGCCAGGGCGCTTGCCACCTTAAAGGCAGGGACTCCGGCAGCGGCTGCTGCTATGTCCTTGGGCGCCGGGGATAATGCCTGAGCGACAGCCACCGGCTGCATCAGGTTCTGTACTGGATATCCCACTGCCTTGGCGAACTCCATGAGCTGCATGGCGATCTTGGCTGCCTGCTCTCCAAAGTAGTAAGCAAAGAGCGGACCTACGCCACCTGCACCCACGTCCAGGTCTATCTCAACATCTCCCTCGATCTTCAGTCCCTCGAGGGATTGAACATTCATCTCTGTTAATGTCTTATTCAGGTCAGATAAAGTGATCTTGTCTGCCATTCGAATCACCCTCACAGGCCCAGTTTCCCGACGACATTCGCCATCTCTTGCACTGCAGGCGAATCATCGGGAAGGCCCATCAATGGATCTCCCACTAAATCGAATTTGGCTAAGCTCTCATCATAGGGGACAGTGCCGATAACATCCAGGCCTATACTCTTAGCGTTCTCCAGGACCTTCTCTTTCCTTCCTGCGGTGACCTTGTTCACGATCACATAGAGATGCTCGTACTTCAGATCTATCTCCCGGGCGGTGTCTCTTATCCGCTCGCCCGTGGTAAGACCCCGACGGGATTCGTCTGTCACCAAAATCAGATCGTTCAGATCAGGAATTGTCTTCCGGCTGAAGTGTTCGAGACCCGCAGGGGTGTCGATGATGATCAGATCGTAGTTTGCCGTGGTCTTATCCATGATGCCGCGGAGAAGATTGTTGACAAAACAGTAGCATCCGGATCCTTCCGGCTTGCCCATCACAAGAAGATCGTAGCCCTCCTCCTCAAGGAGGATCTCGAAGAGCTTTGACTCGAAAAGAACCTGTTTATCTGTGTCTGGAGAGGTTGTGAACCGGGATTGCTGCATGAATTCCCTCATGTCGCCGATGGTCTTTCCCACCTTTACGCCCAGTGCGTCCGCCAGGTTGGCGTCCGAATCGGCGTCGATAACAAGGACCTGATACTTTTTCCCGGTGCTTTTCACAATATGTCTGATGAGCATCGCGGTCACTGCGGTCTTGCCGGTGCCGCCTTTGCCAGTTATCGCTATTACTTTCCCCAAAGTCTAGCCTTCCTTATTTTTTCGGTCTTATTACGACTTCTGCTACGTGGATGGATGCGCCCCTCAGTTCAATGGTCATCCCACCCGATGCTGCTGCTGGCATAGCGAAAGCCGGAGCTGCTGCGCCTGCTGCAGGTGCTGCTGCTGCTGCGGCCGGAGCCGCTTCCTTTTTCTTAAGCTTAAGCTGCATAATATCTCTCCCTCACTTTTTGATCAGATAACTGTACTCGCAGAAAACCGCATCTCCCAAAAAAGGGAGAAAAAGGCGGTACTCTACTTGGCGAGTACTACCTTATCTATGCTTATCTTGGCATCCTTCAGGATCAGCTTTATGCCGCCGGCGCTGCCGGACATGCTTATGGCTGGTGCTGCTGCGCCTGCTGCTGCAGGTGCGGCTGCTGGAGCCGCGGCTGCAGGTGCCTTTGGTTTAAGTTTTAGCTGCATAGTTTAACACCCTCTCATAGATTTGGATCTGCTCACTCGAGCACGCCGTCTTCCTGCAAGGCCTCGACGACCTGCATGAACTGGCCTTCGGTCAGAGCAAGCTCGGACTTGACGGTATCCATGTTGATGTCTCCGCCGGTCTTCTCGATATAGGCCATGACCTTCGCCTTGATGTCATCATCAATCTCTTCAAGCTTCCAGCCCTCGGTGACCTTCTGGCCGTCCACCTTTCTGGTGACACCATCGACTACCGGATGGTTGACCTTGAGCAGGAATGCCTTGAGGGCGGCGATGTCCTTGGCATCGTCCTCGGTGGCGATCTTGTCCATCATGTCAGCATCGATGCCTTCCTTTACCCTCTCCTTGAGGCCCTTGGACATCCAGACGATCCTTCTCCAGCCGCCATCGGCCTGGAGGAACTTGGGGGAGAAGTAGTAGAGAATGCCCATGCCCAGGAAGCCTACGACCTGCTTGCCGCCGCCGGTCTGTCCAGCCATGGTGGAGAAGGGCAGTCCGTTGGGGGTTGCGCCCTTGAAGTCACGGTCGGCAAGGCCGATGCCGTCAACCTCAGGCATGTAGAAGCCAATGGTCTCGAAGCAGCCGCAGGAGGTGTGGGGAGCATCGAAGAATGTGTACAGCTTCATGCTGCTGTACTCGCCGCCGGACCTCTTCTCGGCCATCTCATTGATGGCAGCATACTCGCCGGCAACTGCGTCAACTGCGTTTCCCTTCTCTATGGGGAACTGGGGGCCCTCTGGGTCCACCTTGGCGGCAGCCCTGCCGTCGAACCAGGTGATAGCTCCGCACAGTGATGGCCTGTCCGGGGTTACCACGCAGGCGCTGGTGGGTGCGAATGCCTGGCAGAGAGTGCAGCCGTAGAATACATCGACATCCTCATCGTGCAGTCCCTTGGCGCGCTCATCGCGGGTCTTGTATACGGCCATGGCCTTGGCCAGCTCTTCTTTGACCTTTGCTGGATCGGTGACGATGGTGATGTCCATCTTCTCAATGAATGGCATCTCGGCCTTGTACAGGTCAATGACCGGGCCGTAGATCTCCTTCCAGGAGGTGACTCCCTTCTTCTTGAGGCTCTTGCCTATTCTCATCCAGATATCGTATCTCTGGTTGAGGTGCATGAGGCCACTTATGTAGGAGAGAAGGGCATGGTTGCGCCTCTCGATGATGGACTCCAGGTCCTTCTCGATCTTCTCGCCGGCAACTCTGAAGATCATGCCAAAGGGCATGGTGGTGCCCTCAGGGGTCTCTCCGAGGTCGGGGCCGATAACTGTTACCTTTCCATCCTCAATCTGGTCCATGGGAGTGGCCAGGGACAGCTCGAATCCGTCTGCCTTGGGGCCGCCCAGCTCTACCCATAGATCGTCCTTTCTGATTCTCTCGCCCTCATACATAGGGGATATGTCCAACTTTATATCTGCCATTAATACACCTCTTCTGTTTCTATTGTTATGAGATAAATTTTATTTCTTCATCGCTGCGATTATTTCGTCCACAGCGGCGTGATAGTCGTCCGGATTGAAGGCCATGTTGCCAAAGGTCATATTGGCATTGACATGATAGTAGCGGTCAATGGAGACGCGCTTGATGTCCCGGTTGAAGTTCTTCAGGGTCGAGAACATCGCATTGGCGAACTTGTAGAAGATGCCCATGAATATGACCACATCGTACTGCCCCTGTCCATCCAGGCCCTTCCAATCTGGGAAGCGCAGGTTGGCGGTCAGAGGGTGCAGGCCGATCTGATAGACGTTATCCAGGTAGCCTCTATCCACAAAGCCCTTAACGGAATGCGCTGTGGCGGCAATCGGTATGCCCATCTTGCCGATCTCGATCATCTTATCGAACATGATGGGGTCATCGAAAAGCTCTGCTCCTACTACGAGGAGTGGCCTCTTCGCCTTCTTGATTATAGCGCCTATGACCTTGGGCATGTAGGTCTTGGCCATCTCTGGCCCTGGTATCTGGGCCATCTCAAAGGGAATTGGGTTTCTGGTGGTGTCAATTCCCTTTTTAACTTCTCCTGCCATTTTTATATCCTCCTTCTCCCTCACTTTTTAGCCCTGATCTTCCTTGCCAGGTTGGTCGGATCAAAGCTAACATCCGCAGGTCTCATCGGCCCGGAGATGAACTTCTTCGCCTTCCAGTCAACCTGCCAGCCGTGCTTGGACTCCAGCTCCTTCATCATCTGTTCCTTGTAGGTCAGAGGAAGGTCCTTGGTGTCGCGGACGAAGATGTGCCAGTCATCGGGCAGCTTGCCGCAGTACTTCATGGAGATATCGCAGTAGTGGGTCAGCTTGATTGCCCTGCCAATGCTGTTGTCCGATGGTCTGAAGCAGAGCTTGGCCATCTCCATCATTGCTTCTTCCTTGGTCTCGGCAACGTAAAGTAAGGCCTCGGGTGCTGGCTCGATCTGCTGCATGGAGCCATCACGAGCATCGATTACCATCCAGTCCTCGGGATTGTCCGTCCTGCCCATGAATGAGCGGCGGTACATGACCGAATGAGGCTGAACGACTACCGGGATGCCCAGTGCGTTGCAACCGGTGGCGATTGATGCCGCCTTCTGAGAGTATGCTCCCCAGGCCACACCGCAGGCACCAACCTTGTTCAGGATGTAGTCAGCTACATCGTCGAAGTTGCCTCTGTGGTTTCTGTGGGCGAATATGGTGGCCACCTTGATGGCTGCGTCGCCGATGTTGGCATTGGATACGCATGAGCCGGTGTTGCAGATGTTTCTGCCGTCGAAGGCCCCGCCAAACTGCTCCCAGATGGTCTTGCCGTCTTCATCGGTGTAAAGGGACATATCCATGGCCATACAGCCGGAGGTGACGACGATGTAGCCCCGGTCCACGAACTCCTTGGCAATGTCGTAGCACTCCTTGGTGCCGTTGGGATAGTTGCTGCATCCCACCAGAGCGATAACGCCAGGGATGGTGCCCAGCACGAGCGGAGCGCCCACCGCCCTGATCTCAGTGTCGCGGGCAGGTCCCCGTCCGGACCTCATCTTGAACTTCTGATCCTTTACTGCCTGGCGGTTGGCATACTCGAAAAGGTCCAGGATGTTTATGCCCTGGGGGCAAGTCTGTTCGCATCTTCCGCAGCCAACGCAGATCTCATAGAAGTTGGAGAACTCCTGATTGTTGCCCTTGAGCGCTTCAGCGATGAGCTTGCTGATTCTGATATGTGGCGGACAGACGAAGGCGCACTCATTGCACTGGGTGCATTTCTTGAGGCCTTCCTGGAACTGCTCTTCTGTGATCAGGTTCTGGATCTTGGCCTCAGCCCTCTTGGGTTTAACCGCAATGGCTACTCTGATGCCGATCTCTCCTGCCTTAACCGGGTCGAGGACTGCAACGCCTGGAACCTTAAAGCTCACCAGGTCGTCAACTATGGCATCAACGGAATCATTGGTCCTGTCCGGCAGGCCGAGCATGATCTTATCGGTGGTGGCAATGACCGGGATCTTGCGCTTCTCGGCGTCGCCGAGGACATCGCAGAAGACGCACTGCTCGTCCACCATCACGCAGTCCATGACACCGGAGCGGATCATCTTTCTCCACCAGCCCATCGCTCCTGCTACCTTGGGCTTCTTTCCTATATCCTTGGGCACCCTCAACTCGCCCGTTCCAGTGCCGATCCTGTTCAGGTCGTGCGCTGTGCAGCAGACGCCGCCGATATCCACTTTGTCCCAGAGGTTGTTGTTCTCAGCATAGATCATGGCCTCAGCACCGGCTGCCAGGTTGTGGCCGTAGGCGATGAGAACGCCCTTATTCTGATCCATGGTGCCCATGCCGATCTCGATGATTGGAGCATCTGCATTCCCGCGAGGCATGTCATAGGCCACGATCTGCAGCATATCGCAGATCTCCATGCCCAGGAGGTCCAGTCTGCCCGCATGAAGAGCCTTGGACTCGAAGTCTATGTAAGCACCCTCCTGGCCGGTATGGGTAGCCGCAAGAAGCTGTACGACCTGCTCCTCAAGATAGTAGAGCCCTTCCTCGAAGTCCTTGAAGCTCTTTGGCTTGGTTCCCACAATGGTCTGATATATGGGAGAGTCCACCAAAATTTCGTCGCCCATATCGAACTTCATATCGCCGAACTTGTCCACACACCAGTGATAGAGATGCCTGCCATGAGCGGCATGTGCACAGCAGCCCATCAGACAGGCAATTAAAACGATCTTGCCGCAGGCGCCGGCCTGATCAATACCGCAGGCGCCCTTCTTGTTTCCGGTCAGGTCGCACGGGCCGTAGGTACAAAGGGTGCATGTATCATCCGCCGGGGCATACATGATCCTGTATCGGTTAGCAAGTATGTGATCCCAGCTGCGCAGCGTCGCCACACCGGGCTTAGGAACTGGACCCATCTCCTGGTCCCATTCCTCTGCCTCTTTAACGACAGCTCCTATGTTGATCTGGACGTTCTTCATGTCCTCAACCGAAAAGCTGCCTTCTCTTGTTGCCATCGGAATCTTAGCCTCCTCTTCCTTTGATATACGCCGCTTGAGTTCGCATAGAGTAGATAAAACCCTTTCGGATACAGATTAATATAGAATTTTAATAATTTTAATTCTTAAACATAATATTAATTTTATATATAAATTATCGGCTAACAGCGCCCTATCAAATCACTATTGTTAATAGAGGGTGCTCTGCCCACAAGCTTGAAATGCCAGTACATTGAAGGCCACAACGACTTATGAAAAATCGATTGCGGAAGAGCTTTGCCACTGCCGGGGAGTGCAAGCACGGTGGCAAGGTGCAGGAAGCGAGGTTGAAACTGGGAGCTGAGCCGCTGGACTTCTCCGCCAATATCAATCCCCTGGGATCGCCTCCCCTGGAGGAGCTGGTGGCAGGAGAGCTCAAACAGATCGGAAATTATCCGGACAGCAGCTACCGGGGATTCTGTCGCGCAGCGGCCCGCTTTGTCCAGGTCGACCCGGAATGCATCGTTCCCGGCAACGGCTCGTCCGAGCTGATCAGGCTCTTCGCGGAGGCAGTGCTGGAGGATGGAGACCGGGCTCTAATTCCCGCACCCACCTTTGGAGAGTATGAGAATCAGTCACAACTCGCCGGAGGGAGGACCGAAAGGCTGGCGATCGGCGGAGACGGCCTTCCTCGCCTTAGCCACTCCGACCTGGAACGGGCCAAGGCCCTGTTTCTCTGCAATCCCAATAACCCCACCGGATGGCTGCTCTCCCAAAATCAGGTTCTGGATCTGGCGGACAGATGCGAAGAGGCCCAGGTCTTCATGCTGGTGGATGAGGCCTTCATAGAGCTCTCCTGCCCGGAGGAGAGCGTGGCTCGCTATGCCCCTGGCAGGGAGTACCTCTTTGTGATGAGATCCCTGACCAAGTCCTTTGGAGTGCCAGGGCTGCGGCTGGGCTTTGGGGTGACCAACCCCCTCTTTGCCCAGATCATGAACCGGGCGAGAATACCCTGGTCCATCGGCTCCATCGCTGCTGCTGCGGCAGAATATCTCCTGGGGTGTGAGGACCACCTGCACCAATCAAGGGAGTTGATCGCAGAGGAGCTGAATTATCTCATCCCCGCCCTGAAGGAGCTGGGCCTGGATCCACTGCCCAGCCGGGTGAACTTCATCCTGGTGAACATCAAGTCCTCGGGAATTGATTCTGATCTCCTGGCGGAGCGCACCATGGCCCAAGGTGTGCTGATAAGGGACTGCCAGTCCTTCGGCCTGAATAAGAGCTACATCCGGGTGGCGGTGAGAGGCCACGAGGAGAACGAGCGACTGGTCAGTGTTCTGGAGCAGGCATTGAAATGCAAAGACTGAGCTGCGAGAGGTTTCCCTGCCACTACTCCGAGCAGGACTGCTCCTTATGCTTCTGCCCCTTTTACCCCTGCCGGGATGTGAGAACGGGAGGCAGAGATAAAGATGGCTCCTGGTGCTGTGAGAATTGCCAGATCGTCCACCAAAATGAGGTGGCGGAGATGGTGCTCGACGGGCTGATGCAGGGCCAGCCCATCACCCAGGTCTGGAAGAGCCTGGCGGAGCGGCTATGACTGCTATCGAAGAGGCTCTGGCGGTATTTCTATTAGCCATAGCCTATGACATCCTGCTCGGTGAGCCGCCGGTTCGCATTCATCCTGTGGTCTGGATCGGCAGGCTGATCTCCTTTCTGCGTTCCCGGGCTGGCCCCTCGAAGCTGCAGGGCATCCTGCTGGCCATGATCGTGATTTCAGCCTCCGTCCTGGGCGCTCATCTGCTGGTCAGGGCGGCGCATCTTCTGCCCGTGCTGCCCCTCCTGGTGGGGGCATATCTCTTGAAGTCCACATTCGCCATCAGATGCCTATTGGAGACCTCAAGCAGCATCGGCCGGATGATAGAGCAGGATATCGACCAGGCAAAAAAGATGCTGCCCGCCCTGGTAGGAAGGGACACTGCCTCCCTCAGCCCGGCCCAGGCCAGCTCAGCGGTGATAGAATCGCTCTCTGAGAACTATGTGGATTCCATTTTATCTCCAATATTCTATTATATTCTCTTCACACCCGTCGGCCTGGGCCTGGAGGCGGCCGTGGCCTTCAAGGCCATCAGCACCATGGACTCGATGATCGGCTACAAGAAACCCGGATTGCGGGAACTGGGATATGCAGGAGCGAGGCTGGACGACCTGACGAACTGGATTCCAGCCCGGCTGAGCATCATATTGATCGCCCTGGCCCGGCCGGGCGGGGCCCGCGCGGCCATAAGAGCAGCTCTAAAATATCACCGCGCCACCCCCAGCCCCAACTCCGGCTGGCCTATGGCCGCAGCCGCCGGGAGCCTGGCCATCCGCCTGGAGAAGCCCGGCCAGTATATATTGCTGGAAGAGAAGTCCGATCCCAAGACCCAGGATATCTTCCGGGCGGTGAGGCTCATGCAATCCGCCATCGCTCTGACTGTGTTGGCGGCGATCATCCCTCTGGTTCTCAGAGGTCTCTTACCATAATGTTTATCCGATTCAAGGACTGAGTGAATAAAAATGGAAACCATGCAAGATCTCCTGGAAAAGGTTCAAGAGTTTGCATCGCACTCTTTTACAAAGGAAGAGGCCAGAAATATGTTTGGCTGGGATGTTTCCGGCTTTCTGGTCAGCGGCTCAAAGAATGATGAGTCCAATATCCGGATCGCCTTTGAAAACGGCTATAATCTCCTAATCAAGTACTTTCTCAACCTTGACCCTGCGGAGACGGATGATACCTGCGAGTTCGTATTCGGCCTGAAGACGGATCTGACCTCCCGCATCAAGTATGGAGTCCATTACGGGAATTATATTCATGGCCAGGGATACGTCCGCCTGCGGATCGCCGATAGCAAGAACAGAATGCAGCAGGTGATGCTGGCGGAGTTCTACGCCCCGGCTATAAAGAATGTCTACAAACCGGTAATCCAGCAGTTTAAGGGCTTCTATGACAAGGATTTCTTTGGAGTGGATGTGAATAGCTCGGGAGCAGAGATATATTATGCACCTGTTCGCTCCCGGAGCGAGCACAAGGGAGTCCGGCTGGGAGAAGTGATCGGCAGGCTGACTGAGCTGGACCTGCTCCTCAAGGACCCCAATATAAGGCAGGATCTGGCCAAGGTAGACTTCCAGCTCAGCCTTCTACCCTCCATGATGGGCTCAGGCCTCTAGCCCATCCTCTTGCATTCCAGCCGGCGGAAAAGCTCCTCAGTCAGCATCTCATAATTCCCTTCGCTCAGCCTCTCCCGCAAGAGGCGGAGCTGATCGACGCCATCCGGCAGGCCGGCATCGGCCTGGAGGAACACAATAGCCTTTTCGGAGATTTGACGGAGGGTGGATGACGGAATCCTATCTCCCTCCTTTTGGACCTGCTGCAATGCATGGGCATAGTCCGCCCTGGCCTCCTCCTTCCTGCCGGTTCGGGCCTCGCACTCTGCCAGGTCAGCCAGGGCCAGGAGGTTCAAATCAGCATGTCCCAGGACCCTGGCCTGCCGCTGCCTCAATAGGGCCATCTCCTCTGCCCGGGAATAGTCCCCCCGGGCCAGGAAGAGGAGGGTCATATCCCGGTAGACGGCAACGATGTCCAGCAACGCCCCCAGGCGGCGGAATATCGCCAGAGCCTGCTTCATCCTGGTTAGAGCATCCTCATAATCCCCCCTGTCCAGGGCCAGACGGCCGAGATTGGATATGGCCTTTGCCTCCTCGTAGGGCAATAGATAGCCTGCGGGAGAGAGCCAGTGCCGACTCATAGCAGCTTTTAGCCTCGGAATAGAGCGAATCCCTCTGAAAGCGCTCGCCCTGGGCACTGTATAGCTGAATCTTCAGGGGCTGATAGTCGGTGCGTGAGATCAGAGTCTCCGCCCGGGAGAGATAGAATCGGGACTGCATAGTCTGCCCCTCCCGGATATTGAACAAAGCGACGGCGATATAGCCCTCGCATAGGTCGGGCAGTGCACCCAGGCCCTCCAGCATTCCTATCGACTGGGAGAATAGCTCAATTGCATCCTGAGATCTTCCCATCTGGCCAGAGACGATTCCCATATTCAATTTGGCGGAAGCGATGCAGGGCAGGGCACCCAGCATCTGGAAAATGTTTAAGGCCCCCTCAAGCAGGGACTTGGCCCGGCCAAGGTCACCCATATCTTTATTGACCAGGGCGGTATTGAAGAGGACCTGGCCGGAGTTATAGATCTCTCCGCACTCATCAAACCGCTCCAGACTCTTCTGGTAGCAGGAGATGGCCTCGTTCCACAGTCCCTGATCTGCATAACAGCCGGCGAGAGCAGAGAGGACCTCCCCCTGGCCGGAGATATCGCCTTCCTGCTCGAGCTCTTTCAGCTGGCTCCTGTAATCCTCGATATCGGGAGATATGCCCAGGCTTTCCCGGATCATATCCAAGCTGGACTGCATCTGTGCTGCTCCCTCCTGGTCACCCAGGCGTCTGCAGATCTTCAGGCCCCTTTGGAAGTGCTCTGCCGCAAGATCGCGCTCTCCTTGGCGGTGGTAGAGGTTTCCCAGATTTTCCAGCACTCGGGCCACGCCGGCTGAGTCCTCCAGTTTTTCAAAGAGGCTCAGGCTCTTGTTATAGCTATCCCGAGCCTCGGGCCACTGGCCTCTCTTATAGCAGAGGCTGGCCATATTGCTCAGAACCGAGGCCTCGCTCATCAGGTCACCTGCTCTGCCGAAGCCCTCCAGGCTCAGGCGATAATTCTCCAGGGCAGCAGCCCAGTCACCTCGACGGTAGCAGATATTGCCCAGGTTGTTCCTGGCTACGGAAACGGAGTATTGGTCCCCCAGCCCCTCCATGATCGCCAGGCTCTCATTGTAGTCCTTTGTGGCCTCATCCCACTGGCCGAGATCGGCATGAAGATTTCCCAGAGAGCACAGGACCGCAGCCACGGCCTGAGGGTCATCCCTGGAGCGAAATGCCTCCAGCACCTGAGTGTACCTGGCCTGGGCCTCCTGCCATCCCCCTTTTCGCAGTATCAGCTGCACCAGTGACTCGAGCACCTCGATCATAGAACGGGAATCCTCCCTCTCGATCTGCTGCTCCAGACAGTCCCGGTAGCATTCTCCGGCCCCCTCCAGATCGCCTATTTCGGCCAGACATCTTCCCAGGCCGTAGAGCGATCTGGCCTCACCATAAGCATCCCCCACCTCTCTGAATGACTCCAGGCTTTGCCGGTACAGCTCCGCCGCCCTCTCCCCGTCTTTGGTCTGGAGATAGACCCCTGCCAGGTTTCCCAGGGTCGTGGCCATGCCGTGCTTGTCATCCAGGGCAACCCTGGCCTCCAGGCTCAGACGGTACCATAAGATGGCATGCATGGGATCGGACCGGTCCAGGCAGAGGTTTCCCAGGTTGTTCTCTGCTGCCGCCAGACCCTGCAGGTCTCCATGATTCTCAAATGCCCTGGCCGATTCCTCAAAACAGGATTGGGCCCGGTCCCAATCTCCCCGGAGCTGAAGGACCTGGCCTAGATTCAGCCTGGTGCCAGCAATGCCCAGATCGTCTCCCAGCTCCTCTTTGGTGGCGATGCTCTTCTCGAAGAACTCCTGGGCAAGGCACAGATCTCCCTTGCTCTGATAGACCAGGCCGATGTTTGACTGGGCCACGGAGGCCCCCTGTCTCTCTCCCAGCCGGCAGAAGATCTCAATGGCCTGGCAGTGCAGCTCCAGGGCCACGTCCAGATCTCCTTTCAGCTGATACACTCCCCCCAGATTGGACAGGGCCTCGGCGGCGGAGGCGTCCTCCCCGTTTTCCATAAAAAGGTCTGCTGCCCTCTGGTAATACTCGATCGCCTCCGGCCAGTCTGAGCGGTCGCTGCAGATCCTGGCCATGCGGTTCAGGGCTTCGGCAGATCCGCTCCAATCCCTGGCTCTCTCCCTGATCTTCAGGCTCTCACAGGAGCACTGCAGGGCCTCTTCCAGCAGCCCCTGCTTATGGTGAATGCCCGCCAGGAGGATAAGAGCCCGGCCGCGAGAGGGGGAATCGCCATGCTCCTCCATGAGAGCTATTGCCCTTTGCAGATGGTCTTCGGCCTGGATCCAATCCCCTTCTTCCAGGAAGCATTGACTCATATGGCAGAGGACCTGAGAGGCCAGAGGAGGATTGCCTTTCCGCAAAACGGCGATGCTCTTAGAATAGAGCTCCAGAGCGTCCTTGAATCTGCCTTCCTGAAAATATATATCCGCAAGCCGGCTCTGCATCTCCGCTGCCCCGGTGTGCTCTCCCAGATCAATCAGCATATGGCTGGCGGATTGGAGGCAAATCTCGGCCCTCTTGCCCTTGCCGGTCTGCCAGTAGATGGTGGCGAGGGAGGCAAGAGCGGATGCCGCTCCCGCCGGGTCGTGCGACCGCTCCCTCTCCTTCAGGCATATCTGATAAAGTTCCTCTGCCCGTTCCATATCGCCCTGGATCTGACACAGCTCTGCCAGGTTGCCTGTGGCCTCTATCCTTCCCTCTCTGTCCTTTGAGTCCAGGATCTCCAGGATGCGGGCATAGCACATCCGGGCTTGATGGTAATCACCCTGCTGCCGGTAGGCTCGACCCAGGCTATCCAGAACTGTTGGCAATAGAACTGGCCTCTTGATCGCATCTATGGCCGTCAGGGCCAACTCATAGCACTGGCAGGCCCGTGGCCAGTCCTCCTCCTCTCCGTACAGGTTCCCCTGACATAATAGGATCCTGGCCAGGGAATCATCTCCCTGGATTTCGGCCAGATCGAAAGCATTGCGATAGTATTCAATGGCCGCCTGATGAAAGAATAGACGATGAGCAAGCCTTCCCAGATTGAACCAGGCCTGGACGCTGTTGACCTGGGTGGCATAATCCTCCAGGTCTCCGAGCCGCTCTTTCATGACATCCTCATCGGAGGAGAGCATGGCCTCGATGAAAGAGGACAGGAGAGATGGAACGGCAAACGATAGGCTCTTCAGCCTCTCCGGATCGTACCCCTCCGGGTCTGAGAGCATCTCAGCGAAAGAGCCAAGGGAGGAGACGACGCTCTCAGAGCTTGAATCCATATCGACCTCCCCCCCCAGGATGCAAACGAACAAGGAATCTTATGCCGGGCTCAAGATGGGTGACATGTTTGAATAATGCCATCTCTTTGAGGAATGCTATATTCTCGCCTGCCATAAGATCGGCATCAAACAACATATCATGTCATCCTTGCAACCGTTCGTTCTGCTGCAACATACTACATCACTATAAACTGTCCGGCCATATAAATTCTTCTATTTCTTTAGAATGTTAATGGTATAATATGCGTGCCTTAATATTGATATGAAGATTAACAGAATAAATAAATACAATCTAAGGTGAAAAAATAAAGAAGACCGAAGCTTTCCTCCAAAGGGAGCTACTTTAAGACCAGCTTCAAGGCCCTCTGCGGACAGCCCACAACGCAGGCTCCGCATTGAATGCACTTTCCCGAGTCGGCAACCACTCGCCAGTCATCAAAGCGAAATGTCCCGGTGGGGCATATGGAGACGCATGCCCCGCAGTTCACGCATTCGGCCTCATCCCTGATCACCGGTATCTCCAGGGGCACGACCCTCACCCCTCGCCTCTCGAAGGCCTCCATTACCTCCCGGCACTTTTCAGGCGGGACCTCCAGGACGATCTCGCCGCTCACCGCATTGATGCTCGCCCTCTCGATGTTCACCAGGGCTTTGGTCTCCAGAATCACCGAGGCGACGATGGGATGGCGGACAATGCCCGGAGCCACATGAAGCATCAGCTTCAAGGCTATCGCCTCCGGGCCAAGAGGCGAGAGATATGGTTGCTGGTAATCATTCCTATCACCTTATCCTTTCTGTCCACCACCGGCAGAGCAGAGATGCTATGCGTATCCAGGGTGCGGGCAGCAAGCTCAATGGGCTCGTCCAGCCGGACGGAATGGACCCGGCGGGTCATGATCTCCGTTATCCGGGATGGCTTTCCGCTGGCCACCGCTTTGGATATATCCCAGGCGGTGATGATGCCGATCAGCCTCCCATCCCTGGAGACCACCGGCAGATGGTCGAAGCTGCCGCTGACAATCAATTTAGCCGCCTTCTCCACCGGTATGTCCTCAAAGACGGTGACCACATCCCGGCTCATGACATCACCCACATTGGGCGACTCCTTGGTCTGCTTCATGGGCCGGGAGCTTCCCACCCGGGGTAAGGGTTCTGCCGTCTGGCTGAGCAAAAACTCGCCCCGTTCCACCTGCTCTTTTAGTGTTCGGGCAACCTCTCTTGCCATCTGGAAGCTGGAGAGAGATGAGCAGGAGACCTCCTTTCCCCCCAGGTCGATAAAACCAGACTTCAGCTCCTCGTAGCTGACCATCCTCACCGAGGGCTTATCCCGGCGCTGGATGCCATAGTCCTGCACCGGGACAGTTATATCGCTGTCCCGCACCGCAGTGCTCCTGGCGAGCCTCTCATTGAGCATCGGTATGGGGATTCCTATCCCCAGGTAGAGGCTGGGCCCATATCGATGAAATGTGGCCGCCCGCAGGAAACTGTTGTTCATCCTCTTCAGGTCGCCGGTGACCATCAGAGTGGAGAAGTCATTCTCCGGATTATGCTGGGTTCCCGCACCCATGACATAGCCCTGAGCTCCCGCCAGGAAGATGCGCGTCCCTACCCCGATGTACTCGAAGCCCGGATCGTTGGAGAGAGGAGAGAGCACCCCGGCCCCGCTGTAATGGACATTGCCGAAGCCCGGGAGGAGCGTTCCCATATAGGTGTGCATAGTCCGGTCCGAGGAGTTGGTAGCGGCATTGTAACGCTGATAGGCATTGCGGGGATTGACCATGGTGGCCTGGTTGAAGTCCTCCAGCCTGAGGCTGGTCTCCAGCTCCATCTGGGGGTAGCAGTCCGAGGGAGCGCCCTGAGCCTCAACCTCAATCTGCTTTCCCGTAACCAGGTCCTCCATAACATGCGCCCCACCATACTCGATCCCCCGGTCCTCGGAGGGCTGAGTCGCCCCCAGGAACAGGTCGACAGCGGCGACTCCGCCATAGGCCTCCACCTTGTTCAGATAGGCGCGGGCGATCTTTATGGGCGGATCGCTATGGCCCAAATTGAGAAAAACCCCAGAAGAGCACATGGCGCCGAAGGTACCAGTGGTGACTACATCCACCTCACGCACCGCTCCTGCCGTGCCCAGCTCATCTACGAGATCTGGCATCTCCTCTGCCGTAACCACGCGGGCAGAGCCGTTGCGAATGCGTTCGTTGATCTCCGATAACGACTTCTCTTGCACAGCGATTAGGGGACGACGATCTGATAAAAACTTATTGGGGCCAGTACTGTCCAATAACGTTATCTGCCAAAAGAGAATCAGAGGTCGATAGATGGCCCAATTTCCAGGCAAGAAAATTGTCCTCACCAGCGATACCACCATGATGAGCAGCTATCACGGTGGGGTGATGCTCGGCTTTGCTGCCATCATGCCCCGGGCAACCCTGCCCGACCGGGTCTTCGGTAATTTCTTCTGTCCGCCGGTGCCGTCGCTGGAGGACGGATCGGCGGCAATTGCCCCCTGCGGCATGAGAAAGGTGGAAGCAGCCCTCCTGGAGTCAGGATTCTCTCGCGATGAGGTGATGGTGGCCCATCCCCTTCACCTGGACCGGGCCATAGGACCGGAGACCAGGATCGTGGGGATAACCCATGACGACCCCATGGGGAAGATCGCCTTCCGGCAGATAGAGGATATCATCCGCCGCGGCCCCCCATTCAATCGCTCCCGGTTCCTCGAGCTTTTGAGCCACCCCCTGATAAGAGAGCACCGTCCGACGAGTGGTTCTGGGTGGAAACGGCTCCTGGGAGGTCATGGGAGAGAAGGTGGATGTCGACCACGTTTACCTGGGAGAGGGCGAGAGCGATTTTCCTGAGATCTGCCGGCAGATACTGAGAGGAGAGGCCGTTCCTAAGGTGTTGCGGGGATCAGCGGTGCCCGGGGAGAAGATACCGGTAAACAGAGGGGCGAGCATCGGCGGGATTGTGGAGATCGGCAGGGGCTGCTGGAGAGGATGCGCCTTCTGCTCTCCCGCCATGCGTTCTGTGCGCCACCGGCCGGTGGAGAATATCCTGAAAGACGTGCAGGTGAACCTGGACTGCGGCCAGAGGGATATCATCCTTCACAGCGAGGACGTTTTCTCCTACGGCTCCAAAGGGATGAGGCCGAATGAAGAGAAGATGACTGAGCTCGTGACAAAGGTCAAAAAGCTGGGGCCCAAGACACTGGACTTCTCCCACCTCAGCCTGGCCTCGGTCCACCAGAACCAGGAACTCTTAAGAGAGATCTCCCAGATCGTGGGCATAGGCTCGGATCAGAACCATATGTCCGCGTGGATCGGGATAGAGACGGGAAGCTGCCGCATCCTGAAGATGCATATGCCCCAAAAGGCGCTTCCGGGAGAGATCGAGAACTGGCCCCAGATCGTAAGGGACTGCTACCGACTCTTTGACCAGGAATCCTGGCTTCCTGTGGCCAGCCTGGTTTTGGGCCTGCCTGGGGAGACGGCGGAGGATGTCATCCGGACCACGGAGTTGGTGGAGTCTCTTATGGACTACACCGGCCTCATGCTGCCCCTCTTTTTCACCACCATCGCCGAGACGAAGCTGGGCGGCACCAGAGGATTTTCAAAGGCTGATGCATTGCCTGAGCACTGGCATCTGGTGGGGTTATGCCTGGAGTACAACCTCAAACATTTGAAGAGACTGCATCACCTCTATCGGGAGAGGATGACCGCAGGACCGCTGGTTCATGCTGCCCTGACCGGAGTGAATCTGATCGCAGATGTAGCCCTTAATAAATATCTAAAAAGAATGAAAAGGGGAGAGCCGCCCAACTAAGCTCATGGCTAAAAGGGACAGAAGGGCGAAAGAGATGTTCAGGCACCAGCATCATACTATCATTATAGTATTAACGTCAATTTTATGCAAATACAAATATAATGCCGTTGACATGTAAGAATTGCCGAGCGTACATTAAGATCAATAATTCTCCAAAACGGACCTCACCACTCCTTTGTGGTCCCCCTTAAGGGAGTAGACGTTGTGATCCCCCGAGACATCAATGCTCAAAATGCCCAGGCGAGTGTTCATGAGCCCGACCATCGCCGAAACCCCCCGGTAGCTGACGTCGAAACCCTCCTTCGCGAGATAGGTAAAAACGTCCTCCGTGGTATAGGCACCATCACTCAGGAAAAGCTTTAAGACTGCCTTCCGGATTCCCACACCATCCCGCTTAAGATAATTCCTCAGTCTCTCCTGGATCCGTTCTTCCGCGCTCTCCATCCGGCAAAATCACCGCCCCGAAAGAATGAATTTAAGGATTATAAAGGTATTCTCTCCACGACCGGACCGTCCTTCAGAGGATATTTCTCAATTATAGAAAGAATGCATTTGCTGCCCTCGAGATCCGGACATATCTCCTCCAGGATCCAGGCGGCGATATCTATCCTTCCTGTCAGGCAGGAGTACATATCATCAGGCACCTGTAGCTCTCTGATGATCCCAAGAGCGGACTTGAGGCTATCTTTCTCCCCCTCGATTATGCCATGGATTATGGTCCCCTCATCGGTGACCTGATCCAGCGGCCTGGATGTTCTCTCCGCCCGGCGTCGCAGCCTCTCTCTCAGTTGCACCGCGTCCTTGAAGCGAGAGGGACAGTAATGCACCTTGATGTCATCCACCAGATAGCAATCCCGCGCCAGATCTTCGCTGCCCTCTGCACCGCAGCCAAGGTCGATGGGAGCAAAGCCCTCATCCCTGAGGCGGGAGAAGTTGGTCTCCGAGAACTCAAGCTCATTGAGATTCAGAAAGGCATCTGCCTCCCTGACCGCCTGAACGATCTGGGGCGCGGGCCTGTACGCCGGGATCTCCACTCCCGCTTCCAATCCCAATGATTTCGCCTCCTGCAATGCTTTTTTCAGACCGGTGGGATTGGACCATTCCTCGTCCGGGGGATGGAAGCGGATCTCGTCCAGGCCGGCCCCGGCCAGCCTCTCCAGGACAGATCTATTGGGCAGAATGCCGGTGTAGAGGTGGATGTGGTGCTCGCTTCCGAACTCCTCTTTCAATGCCCGGATGCACTTCAAGACGTAGTCCAGCCTTAAGAGGGGCTCTCCACCGGTGATGCCCGTGCCCAGAGCGCCGATGGCCCGGCCCTCATTCAGGATGTCAGCCAGCTCTTGTACTGGCTGCTCATCGGCATAAACTCCATCCTTACCCCTCCGCTCCTCGGAGATGGGGCAGTAAAAGCAATTCCTTTCGCACCTGCCGGTGACGAAGAGGACCAGGCCCGCCCCCTGCCGGCAGATCAGGCAGCCAGGAGAGAGATAGTTGTAGATCGAACCCACAGAATCGGATTGCCAGGGGAGCATAATTAGCAGGGACGGTGGGGGGGATTATCAATTTTGTGGAATAGGAGGGCAGTGTGCCGGTCAGCGGCATCAAAACGGTTATCAGAGAGAAGGGCATTGACCCTCTCAGAGACAGAATATAATTGAAATATATTAAAAGGATGGTTCTTTGTGAGAGAATATCTCCTCGGAAATGCAGCTATTGCCAAAGGCCTTCTGGAGGCGGGGACGGGGCTTGCCGCCGGCTACCCGGGAACTCCCTCCTCAGAGATCATAGAGACCCTGGTGGAGCTGAAAGGCGATCTGCCCCTGCATATCGAATGGTCTGTGAACGAGAAGGTGGCACTGGAGGTGGCGGCAGGTGCCTCCTGGACCGGCTGCCGCTCAGTGGCCACCATGAAGCATGTGGGCCTGAACGTGGCCGCCGACCCCTTCATGACCCTGGCCTACCTGGGGGTGGGAGCAGGACTGCTGCTGATCTGTGCCGACGACCCCTTCTGCCATTCCTCCCAGAATGAGCAGGACTCCCGGCGCTACTCCCAGTTCGCCTCCATTCCCTGCCTGGACCCCGCCGACCCCCAGGAGGCGCGGGATATGGCAGTCTATGGCCTGGAGCTGTCTGAGAGGTTCAACATCCCGGTCATGCTCCGGCCCACCACCCGCGTCTCTCACGCCCGGGCGGACGTGGAGGTGAGCGGGGACCGGCCATCTTCCGGCGAGCGCCATTTCGTCAAGAATCCTGCGCGACGGGTGGCCCTGCCCAGCCATGCCCGGCCGCTTCATAGCGAGCTATTGGCAAAGCAGCCGGCAATAGAAGAGGCGCTGGAGGGGTGCCCCTGGAACAGGCTCACCCTCCGGGGGGAGACGGGAGTGATCGCCTCGGGGATTGCCGGTCTGTATGCCGAAGAGGCCCTCATGGATCTGGACCTCGACCACTCTTTGCTCAGGGTGGGCGCTTATCCTGCCCCAAAGAAGCTGATATCTCGTATGCTCGAGCATGTCTCGCGGGTGCTGGTGATCGAGGAGCTGGAGCCGGTCGACCGAAGAGCAGGTGGTGATGCTGGCAAAGGATGCAAATCCATCCGTCGAGATTCTGGGCAAGGAAGAATGGATCCCTCGCGAGGGTGAGCTGGACTTCCTCTTGGTGAGAGATGCCCTGGCCAGGATGAACGGCCTGGAGGTGAAGGAGAAAAAAACCTTCACTGCTGCAGAAATAGTCCCGCCCCGGCCCCCTGCTTTATGTCCGGGCTGCAGCCACCGTGCCACCTACTATGCCATGAGACGGGTCTATGGCAAGAAGGCGATCTATCCCAGCGACATAGGCTGCTATACCATGGCGGTGGGCATGGGGACGGTGGACACCTGTCTATGCATGGGGGCGAGCATCACTCTGGCCAGCGGCATAAGATTCGGCGGGGAGACGGAGGGGATCTGCGCCAGCCTCGGAGACTCCACCTTCCTGCACGGGGGCATGACCGGCCTGTTGAATGCCGCCTACAATAAGGCCAGGATCACAGTGACAATTCTTGACAACTCCACCACCGCCATGACCGGCCATCAGCCCCATCCGGGAACCGGGGTAACTGCCACCGGCGAGCCCACAGTCCAGGTCTCGCTGGAGGCCCTGGCCAGGGCTCTGGGGGCAGGGCAGGTCGAGACTGTGGACCCCAACGACCTTGAGGGGACGATAGAGGGATTCCAGAGGGCGCGGGATTATCCCGGCCTGTCGGTGGTCATCGCCAGGCAGCCCTGTGTGATCAAGGCCCGCCGAAGCGGGGCCAGGCTACGGGCCTTCCAGGTGAGCGAAGAGTGTCAGGGATGCAGGATCTGTGTGGAGTATGGCTGCCCGGCAATTGAGTTTGAGGGCGAGGTGGCGAGGATTAACGATCTATGCACCGGCTGCGGGATCTGTGCCCAGCTCTGCCCCAGCTCTGCCATATTGGAGGTGAGAAGATGAGGACCTCAGAATGCGATATGGTGATCGTCGGCGTTGGCGGCCAGGGAGTGATATTGATATCGGACGTGATCGGCAGGGCAGGAGTCCTGGCGGGAAAGCCGGTCCGGGGTGCAGAGACCCACGGCATGGCCCAGAGAGGTGGGAGCGTGATCAATCACACCCGCATAGGATGCCGCTTTAGCCCCATGGTCTCCCCGGGAAGCGCCGATCTCCTGATCGCTCTGGAGCCGGCTGAAGCCCTGCGGTTTGGCCATTTCCTCTCCCCGGAGGGGATCGCTCTGGTCAACACCCAGCCGGTCCTGCCGGTCACAGTCACCACCGGAAGGGCCCGCTATCCCTCTATAGATGAGCTGATCAGCCCCCTGCGCAGCCAATGCCAGAGGGTGCTGGCCCTGGATGCCGTCGCACTGGCGGGGAAGGCGGGAACCCGACAGGCCATGAACGTGGTGATGCTCGGTGCCCTTTCCCAATATATTCCCCTCTCCGAGGAGCATATCATCCAGGCACTGGTCGAGGTTGTGCCCGCCAGGCATTTGGAGGCCAACAAGAGGGCATTCCTTTTGGGAAAAGCTGAAGTAGAATAGGGGCAAAAGTCTAGTGCATGGAAGAAGAGAACAAAATGGTTGAGAATACGCCAGAAGAGAACAAAACAGAGGAGAAGGCAGAGCCCATAATCACCCGTTCCATGATTGATGAGGCCTGCCCAACCTGCGGGGCAGCAGAGCCCACCATGCCTGCCGTCCTGCCAGACATGAGCTGGTCTACGGAGAAGCTGATCGCCGCCACCAAGGATAAGCACATGCTTGTGCGCTCCAATGCCATCATGCTCCTCTCCAAACGGGATATGACTGAGTCCCTTGAGGCTTTGATTGAGGCTCTCAAAGACGAGGAGTATCTGGTCAAGAGCAATGCCATGGTGGCCATTGCTGGTTATGGAAAGCAGGTGTCCGATCGCATGATTGAGGCCCTGGAAGACCAGGACAAGGATGTGCGTGCGGGAGCGGCCTGGGTGGTCGGCGAATTGAAGGAGAACCGGGCGATAACTGCCCTGGAGAAGGTGGCTAAGGACGACTATCCCCTGGCCAGGATCCAGGCCAAGGCCTCTTTGGTGGCCATGGGCAAGGGACCCAAGAAGCCCGAGGTTAAGCCACCCGCGGATCAGCCTCTCGCGGATCAGCCACCTGCGGATCAGCCTTCTGCAGATGCCCCCGAGGCAGGGGACAAAGAGGCTGAGAAGAGCGAAGAGAAGAGCGCAGAATAGATCTGCGAATTTCTTTTCTCTTGGACTTTGATTGTTCTTTGACAAGATATATCAATCATAAAAGCGTATAATCTGTTATGGAAGAGCCAATTGGCAAGAGCGTGTACAATTATATCGATCTCGTGGGAACCTCAACTGAAAGCTGGGAGGACGCAGTCCAATCTGCAATCAATACTGCGAACCGAAATCTTTCAAACATGAGGGTGGCCAGGGTTTCAAGAATGGACACGAGGCTCAGAGAGGGAGGGATAATGGAGTACAGGGCAAGGGTGACCCTCTCCTTCAAGCACGAGGTCGAGCCCGAGACGCTCTGAGCAATCCCCCCCGGCTCCAGTAGCTGGTCTGTGCAAGGAAAGGCTTAACAGCTAAACCAAAGTAATGGAAATTGTGCCCCGGATAAGCCTGATCATCCCCACCAGAAACGAGTCGGAAACCATATGCCAGTGCATCCATAAAGCTCAGGAGGTCTTCAAGAAGGCGGGCCTGGAGGGAGAGATAATTGTCGCTGACAGCTCCACCGACCAGACGGCGGATATAGCTGCCTCCTGCGGGGCTCGGGTTGTATTCCCCCAGAGGCTGGGGTATGGCAATGCATATCTATTGGGTTTCCAGGAGGCTCAGGGGGACTATATCTTTCTCATGGACGGGGACCTCACCTATGACCCGGAGGCCATTTTGGATATGCTGCCCTGCCTGGAGACGGGCGAGTATGACATGGTCATGGGATCGAGGCTGAAGGGCAGGATAATCCCCGGGGCGATGCCCGCCCTTCACCGTTATGTGGGAAACCCCATTTTGACCTGGATTTTAAACCGGCTCTTCTCCGCCGGGATCTCCGATGCCCATTGCGGTCTGCGCGGCATGACCCGCGATGCTCTGAATAAGCTGAACCTCAGGTCAGGAGGGATGGAGTTCGCCTCGGAGATGGTGATCGAGGCTGCATCCCGCGGTCTGAGGATTGCTGAGGTCCCCATCAACTACTATCCCCGCCAGGGGAGCTCCAAGCTGAATTCGTTCACCGATGGCTGGAGGCATATGCGGTTCATGATGCTCTACCGGCCGGGGCCCTTTCTGCTCGTCCCGGGTGGTGTGGCCCTCCTCTTCGGCCTGGTCCTGGCAGTGGCGGTTTATCTGGAGGGGGGCTCGAGGATGCATTCCCTGATCCTGGGGGGATTGCTTCTGATCATCGGCTATCAGATGCTTCTTGCCGGGCTGCATTTCAGAGCTTTTGGGGCTGCCTGGGGCCTGTCCAGGTCGAGCGGAATGAAAAAGCTGATCAGCTACCATTCCCTGGAAAAGGAGCTTTTAATCGGGCTGGCTCTGCTGGCAGCGGGAATCGTCATCGGTCTCGGGGTTCTGATAAGGTGGAAGGGAGCGGGATTTGGGGCATTAGACGCCGCCCAGAACGCCATGGTGGCCATGATCCTCATCATTCTTGGAATTCAGACCATATTCTCGGGGATGTTCATCAGCCTGCTATTGCTTTACCATGGGCACCAGGACGGCGAATGAGGTGGAGATCGCCTATGTGTACGATGCGGTCTATCCCTGGGTCAAAGGGGGAGCGGAGAAGAGGATTTATGAGCTCTCCCGCAGGCTGGCGGGGCGGGGGCACGCCGTCCACTGCTACGGCATGAAATGGTGGCCGGGAGAGGACGAGATTGAAAGAGAGGGGGTTCGCCTTCATGGCATATGCCCGCCCAGGCCCCTTTATGTCAATGGGAAGAGATCGATCAGAGAGGCGGTCTATTTCGCCGCCGGTCTGCTCGCTCATCCTTCCAGAGAGGCGGTGGTCGACTGCCAGAACTTTCCATATCTGTCCTGCTTTTCCGCACATCTATCGAGCAGATGGAATAAGCAGAGAAACCATGAGCCTCAGAAGCTCTTTATCACCTGGCATGAGGTCTGGGGTGACTACTGGCACCAGTACCTGGGAAGGAAGGGAGAGATGGGCCGGATCAC
The DNA here is from genome assembly GCA_963813075.1 of Methanotrichaceae archaeon. Taxonomy (GTDB): domain Archaea; phylum Halobacteriota; class Methanosarcinia; order Methanotrichales; family Methanotrichaceae; genus Methanothrix. Next base: position 94,525 of record CAWEXU010000004.1, on the reverse strand, counting down.
TGAACTTGTCGCTGCCCGGCTGACCGATCGCAACCTGGCAGTATCCAGGAGGACGGCCAGGGACCTGGAGAGCCTGGGTGCAAGTGGGGTGCAGGTGGTGCCCAACGGCCTCGACTGGCAGAAGATCGAGGGGATAGCGCCCTCCCCGAAGCAGTATGATATCGTTTTTGCCGGGAGGCTGGCCGCCCATAAGAACATCGACCTCCTCATCCAGGCGGTGGGCATAATGAGGTCAGATCTGCCGGATGTGCGGGCGGTGATCATCGGCGACGGGCCGGAGAAAGAGAGGCTGAGAGCCCTTACCGGGAAACTGGGGCTGGAGAAAAATATCGAGTTCTCCGGATTTTTGGAGAACTATGATGATGCTCTGGCCCTGATGAAGTCCTCCCGCGCCTTCGCCTCCCCCTCCACCAGAGAGGGATTCGGCATGGCCGCCCTGGATGCCAATGCCTGCGGCCTGCCGGTGGTGACGGTCGAGCACCGGATGAATGCGGTGATGGATCTGGTCACAGAGAATACCGGGATCATCTGCCCGCCTGCGCCCGAGGATCTGGCAGAAGGGCTCCTTTTGGCTCTTCAAGAGAGCAGCAGGATGCGTGCGCCCTGCCGGCATTTGGCACGGGGCTACGACTGGGAGAGGATCTGCGACATGGCAGAGAAGATCTATGAGAAGGGATAGATCGGAGGGCAAGATGCATATTCGCAGAACGTCTATATGATTACTTCAAGGCAAGTTGATGATTTGCCCTCCGGAGGTGCATTTGCAATGCTTGAGAAGGAAGGGAAGAGAGGAATTCTGCGAGACTCGGACAATCCGATTTTAGAGGATTATAAAGAGGAGCTTTTGAACAGGCCGATAATGATTGCTCAGGACGAGGAGAGGATCGCCCGTCTTGAGGGTCTGCTGAACGAATTGATGGAGAGGACCAGATCTTTGGAGAGGAGGCTGGAGATCCTGGAAGGAAGAGGCTGAGAGAGGCTCAAGGATAGCTTTTGGCTTGATCGATGACCCGGATCAAGATCAGCTTTCTTTTTCATCGGCTGGATTAGGAGCATCGGATTCAAGGGATCGGGATGGCTTTATGAACATATGCCGCCCACCTCAGCCCTACCATGAACGACAAGATGGCTGTGCTGGTTGCTGCCTGCATGTCCTCCTTCATCACCCCCTTTCTCACCTCATCCGTGACCGTTGCCCTTCCCGCCATCAACAGCGAATTTTCCATTCCTGATCAGTCTCTCCTGGGCTGGATCGTCACCGCATTTCTGCTCTCGGCAGCCATTTTCATTGTCCCTTTCGGCAGAATAGCCGATATCTACGGCAGGCGAAGGGTCTTTCTGGCGGGCCTGGTGGTGGTCATCGTATCCTCCCTGCTCTGCAGCATCTCCACCGGGGTGCACATGCTCATCGCCTCCCGAATGGTGGAGGGAGTGGGCAGCGCCATGATCTTCGGCACCTCCATTGCCATCCTCGCCTCCGTCTTCCCCCTGCGGGAAAGGGGACGGGTGCTGGGGATCAACGTGGCGGCAGCATACCTGGGCCTCTCCACTGGACCATTGCTGGGCGGAGTCATCACGGCATACGCCGGCTGGAGGTTCATCTATCTTGCCGTTGCCGTCTATTCCCTGCTGGCCCTGGTCATCGCCAGGTGGAAGATCAAGGGGGAGTGGAAGGGGGAGAATGGGAAAAGCTTCGACATTGCGGGAACGCTGCTCTATACTGCCATGCTCTCTTCCCTCATCTATGGCCTGACCCTCATTCCCGATAGAATGGGAGCCGTACTGCTTCTATTTTCCGGGGCGACTATGATCCTCTTTTTCCGCTGGGAGAGCGGCAACGCCAATCCGGTGCTGAAGGTGAGACCTATTTCGCAATAATGTGGTCTTCCTCTTCTCGAATCTGGCCGCTCTGATCAACTACAGCGCCACAGCAGCAGTGGCATTTCTCCTCAGCCTTTACCTGCAGTATCTGAAGGGCTTCGGCCCGGAGGCAGCCGGCCTGATATTGATCGCCCAGCCGGCGGTGCAGACCGCCCTCTCCCCCCTGGCGGGAAGGCTCTCGGACAGCATTGAGCCCAGGATCGTGGCCTCTCTTGGCATGGGGCTGTGCGTCCTGGGCCTGGCTCTCTTCGCCCGTCTTCTTCCCCAGACCCCTCTGGAGATCATCCTGGCAGGGCTGGTCCTGATGGGCGTGGGGTTTGCCCTCTTTGCCTCGCCCAACACCAATGCCATCATGAGCGCTGTTCACCCGGCGGACTACGGGGTGGCATCGGGGATGGTGAGCACCATGCGGCTGATCGGCCAGTCGCTCAGCCTGGGAGTTGCCATGCTCATCTTCTCTATTATCATGGGCCACGTAGAGATCGCGCCCGAGAATATCGATATGCTCATGAGCAGCATCCAGATGGCCTTCGCGGTCTTTGCCGGGCTGTGCCTGGTGGGCACCGTATTCTCATTGGCCAGAGGAGAGCTGAGGGGGTGAGGGGAGGGCGATCCAGAAGATGATGTGCTGGATCTTGCCAAAGGTATTTAGCAGATGCAAGATGAAAACGCCAATGGCTGCCAGGATGAAGAGGACATCAAAAGCAAAAACGAAAAACCATTTAGCAGAAGGCGCAGAGGAGATCGCCCGAGCCGACAGATCGTCAGTTGCCCACAGGCCCATGCAGTCGCTTTCCAGGATCGATCCGGATAACCATCTTTGAAGGCGATATGACGGATGAAGAAGAAATGGCAGCGATAATGAAGCTGGAAGAGATCTCTTTGAAGAAGTTCTTGGAAGACGAGCCAGATATCTACTCGCTTAAGGACCTGAAAGTCAGATACAAATGATAGGCAAGATCGTTGCCGTTCCTTTTCCATTCACGATCCAGGCGTGAGGCCTGTCTTGATCTATGAGCATGACGATGTTATTTCGTTCATTCTTCAAAGATCAACGTGCATCCTTGAGGATGTCCCTCTGGCCAGACAGATGCCCACCTTCAGGAGATCGGGATTGAAGAGAGATTCGGTAATAAAGTTGAACAAACTGGCAACTCTGGATAAGTCTCTCTTAGAAGGGGAGTTTGGCGAGATCGATCATGACCTCTTAGAGGAAGTTCAAAGAAGATTAAGGGAGATGTTTGGCCCACAGGATATTTCATCCTTGCGATCTCAATAATACGTATAAGAATAAAAGGCAAAGTCTCTTAGTTTGTCCCCCGCGGACGCGGGGTCAGGGGGGCCGCCACGGCCTGGAGTGGGCCAGACTGCTAGCGCGGGAGGCCGCAGGCCGACTCGCGGGAATACCCAAAAAAAAGGGCGCAGGATATTGCTTGCAGCCAATAGATCGAAGGATAGAAGGATCTGAGAAGGGGGCATTACAGAGAGAAAGCCCCGTCAGGAAGATATTGGGCAAGAATTAAGGCCACCATCTTCCCACGTCTTTTATAGCCTGTATTGTCTCCAGCAATGCCTCATCGCCGCCCAGCCTGGCCACTAGAGGTGGCTAAAGACGACAGGTCAGATAGAAAATCTGATCTGCTTCATAGTTGATAGATCGCAGATAGTAAGCGCCCATGGGATAAATAAATAGACTCTTCTTCAGCTTCTTCTTCAGTTGGAAGTATCACAATGGCAGACCGAGGTGGATCACGAATCTTATTGGTTGCTGACAAAGCTTCCTCCCGGATCTTTATTTTTTGGGCGTCCGGAAGTCTGGAAGCGATCTCGACCAAAGCTTCAGCACGCCAATAATCACCCTTGATTTTTCGGGCCGCTGACAACGCTTCATCCAGGATCTTTGTCTTTTGAGCATCAGGAAGTCTGGGAGCAATCTTAGCTAGAGCTATGGCACGCCGATAATCATCCTGGATTTTTAGGGCTATCTCCAACGCTTCATCTATACCCTGAAGTCTGGGAGCAATCTCAGCCAGAACTATGTCACGTCGATAATCATTCCTGGGATTATTTGGGCTATTGCCAGCGCTTCATCAGCATTCTTAAGTTTGGAACCAATCATTCCCTGAGCTATAGCTTGAGATTGATCATCCTGGATTTCTCGGGTTGCTGATAACGCCTCCATCAGTACTTCTGTCTTTTGTGCGTCCGGAAGTCTGGGAGCAATCTCGGCCAGAACTTTAGCACGCCCATAACCATCTTGGATTTCTCGGGCTATCGACAGCGCATCATTTATATCGTGAAGTTTGGGAACGATCTCGGCCATGACTATGGCTCGCGAACGATCGGCTTTGATTTCTAGTGCTGCCAAAAACGCCTCCATCAGTATCTCTGTCTTTTGAGCGTCCGGAAGTCTGGGAGCAATCTTAGCTAGAGCTATGGCACGCCGATAATCATCCTGGATTTCTAGGGCTATCTCCAACGCTTTATCTATACCCTGAAGTTTGCGAGCAATCTCAAACAGAGCTATGGCTCGTGACCAGTCATCCACGATTTCTTGGGCCGCTGACAACGCCTCATCCAGGATCTTTGTCTTTTGAGCGTCCGGAAGTCTGGGGGCAATCTCAGCCAGAGCTATGGCACGCCAATAAGAATCTTCTGCGCGCCCAAAACAATCCTTGCTTTCTCGGGCATTCAACAGCGCCTCATCCAGGATCTTTATCTTCTGATCTTCCGGAAGTCTAAGGGAAATCTCTGCTAGAGCTATGGCCCGGCAATAATCATCCATCGATTTCTCGGGCCATCGCCAGCCCGTCATTTATGTCCTGAATTTTAGGAACAATCTCGGCTAGAGTTCCGCAGAATCCTCCAAATTCTGGATCTCTTGGGCCTCAAGAGGGCTTCATCCATAAATTTGGGCTCATTCATTAGTGATGATAACTCTGCAAGAACTCGCGACCGTTTGGACGGATCCGGAACATGTCTGGCATGAGCCAGTCCTTCCTCTTTAGACCAGATGTCGTTTTCCACCAGGGCCAGCAGAAGCTCAGATGGGATGTTGCCCGAGAGGCTGTTGATGGACGTAAAGATCAATGCATACCTGTTTTGAAGAGCGATGAGCTTGCCAGTTCTCTTTATATCTTTTCGATCATATCCCACCCGAGCCAACCGCCAGGCTCTCATGACGTCGTTGATGTAGCCAGTCGTATCGCCTCCAGCCTCCTTAGCCTCATACCAGAGGTTTCTTCCTTGGCTGGTTTCCAGCTTCAACAGTCGATGAAGCTCATCATCCTGCCCTGAGGCTTCCAGGTGGGCGGCCAGGTGGCGCAGGCCATAGCCGTCGTCTTCATCTCTTTTATTCACCAGATCTGGCAGCCCCTTCTCCAGACCACCCCAGCGAGCAAGATAGCGCTCTGCTATCATCCTGTGCCGTTCTTTAGTAGCTTGGGAAAGCTCATATAATCAAATCATTTTCCGTCGCCATAGGACTGTTCTGTTTTACCTTTCCCTCGAAGAACTCTCTGACTGTGGCATGATAGAAACGATACTTCTCTTCCTTCCCCTCACCAGAGATGGCCAGGAATGGACGCCACTCTTCCTTCAGAATTCTCCTCAATTTTTGTTTTTCATCATCATGGAGCCACTATCCCTGCCCAATCCAGAATGCGCTCCAGCGTGCTGGGCTCCTGGGCTGCGGCCAGCGTGGTAAGAATCGGCAGGTAAAGTTCATACCATTTATCGGCTTTGCGCCATCGATCCCAGTAACCTGCATAGTACTCCTGCAGCCCTTCTGGAAGCTTATCCAGATCCAGTGGCGATCTCTCCCCCCGCTCTATCTCTGGAATCACAAAATGCAGATAGATCCACAGTCCTCCAGACTTCTTCATTAAAGCATCGATGAAATCATCTGCAGTGTATCTGCTCTCATCCAGTGCCTGCTTCACCTTTGGCCAGGCGGCGGAGGCCTGCAGAAAGCTCTTCATGTCATCCAGGTTCTCACGGCTTTCAGCGAGGATCTTCAGAGGCCAGCGGGGAGTTATGGATCTGTCAGACTGCAGTGTGACCTGCACCGGCCGCATGGAGACGATGAAGAACACGCCCTCCGGCAGGACTTTTGGCAGGCCTAGAACGTTCTGGTTGGGCGGGGTGCCAGCCTCGTCCAGGGCATCCACCACAACCACTATCCTCTCGCCTGGACCTCGCTTCTCAGCTGCCTGGGAGAGCAGCCGGTATAGATAATCAGGTCTGCCAGCAGCATCTGGTATCGCCTCATCTGCACTGAGCTTATACGCCAGGATGATCTGGGCGGCCAGGTTCTTCAGGCCCTTTTCAATTCCCTCCTGTCCCGGGGCCAGCTCGACGAAGTGGTGAATATAGTTTCGCTCTTTTACCAGCCAGGCCAAAAAAGCAGTCTTGCCAAGACCGGCATGGGCCTCCAGCACCAGATAGCCGCAACTGTTATTCTCATCATTTAGAATGGAATCGACCTGATCTATCAGCCACCTGCGGCCCACAAAAGACTCGATGTGAACCCGCCTGAAGACCTCATCTGGGCTGGATAACTGCGTCTCGCAGCCGCTCGTAGCCCAGGAAGACAGGGCTGTTATTGCCTGTGGTAATAATGCTCTTGATGATCTCAGATGCGGCTACGCTGCGATCTGAGGCCTCTATCTTTTCGTTCACACTGCTCCGTTTAGGCTCTATTTGGCTGAAGGTCACTGTCTGTTCTCGGCCAGCTAATCTTCTCTGGAGGGATTGGAGTCTCCGGTGGAAATTGTGCTTCCGGTGATATTTTGCGCTGCTACACTTCGATAAAACGCATTTATGACGACCTTTCCCGATTCGTCTCTTGTACCTCCTCCATCAATGCGCCGAGCTTCCGGGCGAAATCGGGATCCTCCTTCATCTTCTTGCCTATCTCCTCCTCCAGCGAGGCCACGCGTGCCCTGGATTGAGGATCCTTTTCCGCCAGACTGAAAATGGCCTCCGCATCTTTATCCCCCTTAAATCTGCTCTTGACAAGATCTGCAAGCTCGACAATCTTTTGGCCTGCGCTCTTGCCAAATTCGCTGGCAAAAGCTTCGCCTCCTTTAGCCAGGTATGGAGCCACCACTGAGGAAGCCATCGCTGCAATTACTGATAGGTCCATCAAAAGCCTCGCAAAATTATTGTGGGACAGCAATATAAGCCTTCTGACCGCATTCTGGCTGATCTCTCAAGGATTGCTTTTCTGCATGCAGTGCGCCTGAGCGAATGCAAAGGGGGGGACGGGCGAGAGTACGAAGGCATGCGCGGACGAGGGGGAGAATGCTCGGATCCTGACCTTTGATGGACTCAGGTCTGGATGCAGCTTTCTATGGCAAAATTAGCAGTAGGCAGGACAACCACATCTCCTCTCACAAATCCTTCCAAGCTTCGTCCTCCTCTGGGCTAGCCATTCCCGTGCCAAAACAGATTCGCTCAGCAATGCCGTCTCCATTCCTTTCTTTGCTGCTTTTTCCTTAAGAAATCCTTTGTCGTCATTCTCAATATCACTATCTGTAGAATAGGGTAATAGATTTTTTTTGCTGCCAGGAACTTGACCCGCGGCACGAGAGTCCATATGAAAGCCTTGTCCTTGCCCAGGAATAACCGTACTGAGAATTTATTAGGACGAATATGATCTGCCAATTAGTGCCAGCCCAATCACTAAAATTGAGCAGTTCAGGTCTCATCCCAGAGAGACTCGCTGCCGTCAAGATCGACTGAGCCCGCCCAGGACAGCCCAGCAGCTCACAGAACGCACTGCCCGCAATCCTGGCTGCCGCACTCGATGTTCTTTATCTTCCAGCGCAGGGCCCACAGCTTTATGCTCTTGATGACCTCGATCATCTCCAGGCCGCTCTCGGTGAGGGTGTACTCGCTCTTCAGGGGAAAGGCCGCGCTGTCCATCTTCTTCTCCACCAGCCCCTCTCGCTCCAGCTCCTTGAGCCGAACGGATAGGATCTTCTGGGTGATCCCTGCCAGGCAGGCCTTCAATTCAGAGAACCGCCTGGTGTGCCCCTCTCCCTTGTACAGCTCCAGCAGTATGAGCATGGTCCATTTCCTGGCAATATACTTCACAGTCTGGTTTACTGTGCATCCTTCCTGCATGGTATACTCAGGGAAACGTTCGAGGTTATATACTTTGGTATCATTAGTATACTGGTTGTGAGGAAATAAAAAATGGCAGCTACTGAGAAACTGGACATGTTCTGCTACCAGTGCTCCCAGACCGCTCGGGGCACCGGCTGCACAATGAAGGGAGTATGTGGAAAGGAACCGATCGTCGCCCGGCTGCAGGATAACCTGCTCTTCGCCATCAAGGGCATCAGCGCCTATCTCTATCATGCCCGGGAGCTGGGCTATACTGATCCAGAGGTGGACGCATTCATAGAGAAGGGTTTCTTCTCCACCCTGACCAATGTGAACTTCGACCCCGCGGAGTTCCTCAATTTAGCGGTGAAAGCAGGGGAGATGAATATCCGGACCATGAAGCTTCTCAAGAAGGCGCACATCGAGAAGTTCGGCGAGCCCACGCCCACCAAGGTGAGGACGGGAACGGTCAAGGGCCACGGCATCCTGGTCACCGGCCACGATATGAACGCCCTGGATAAGCTCTTGCAGCAGGTGGAGGGAACGAATGTCTTCGTCTACACCCATTCGGAGATGCTCCCCGCCCACGGCTATCCGGGCTTGCGGAAATACAAGAACCTGGCCGGCAACCTGGGCAAAGCCTGGTTTGACCAAAAGAAGCTCTTCGCCCAGTATCCCATGGCCCTATTCGGCACCTCCAACTGCTTCCTTCCTCCGCGTGAGGAGTACATCGACCGCATGTTCTCCACCGGGCCGGTCTACCTGCCAGGGGTAAAGCACATCGATGGATACGACTACTCCGAGGTGATAGCCAAAGCGCGAGAGCTGCCCGAGCTCCCAGACGCTCCGGGAGAGTATGAGCTGACCACCGGCTTTTCCACCTCCGTCCTGCTCTCGCACGCCGCCAAGATCAAGGAGCTGGTGGAGAAGGGCAAGATCAAGAGGTTCTTCCTGGTAGGAGGCTGCGATGCCCCCCTGAAGAAGTCCGACTACTACCGGGAGTTCGTGCAAAAGCTGCCCAAAGACGTAGTGGTCCTCACCTTAGCCTGCGGCAAGTTCCGCTTCAATGACCTGGATCTGGGGGATATCGAGGGCATTCCCCGCCTGATCGACCTGGGCCAGTGCAACGATGCCATCGTCGCCCTGGAGGTGGCCGGAGCTCTGGCTGACCTGTTCGGAGTGGGAGTTAATGACCTGCCCCTGACCCTGGTGGTAAGCTGGATGGAGCAGAAGGCAGTGGCCATTCTCTGGTCCTTATTGGCATTGGGAATCAAAGGGATCTGGTTGGGCCCCATCGTCCCCGGATGGATCAATGATGATATGCTCAAGATCCTGGTGGACCAGTACGACATCCGGCTGATCAGCACCCCGGATGAGGATATCAAGAGGATGATGGCTGAGTAGATCTCGGATTTGTTGATCGGGAGTTGGAATGGTAAAGAGAAATATCATCAAGATCGATGAGTCCCTCTGCAATGGCTGCGGCAGCTGCGTTATCGCCTGCTCAGAGGGCGCGATAGAAATGAAGGACGGCAAAGCGCGGGTGGTTAGGGAATCGTTTTGCGACGGCCTGGGGGCCTGCATTGGCGAGTGTCCCACCGGGGCTTTGACCATAGAGCGAAGAGAGGCGGAAGCCTTCGATGAGAAGGCAGCAGCCGAGCAGCAGCAATCAAAAGCAGAGAGAAGCAGCCCCGCCGGGAAGAAGGCGGAAGAGGAGGGAGCGAATCGGGGCCAGTAGCCCCCTGCGACCCTCCCAATTCACCGACCACAGGCTTCGCAGATGGGAAGAGGCGAGGGACCGGGACAGCACCTGAAGAAGCTCGGCCCCTCCTCCCAGCTCTCCAGCTGGCCGGTGCAGATGCGGCTGGCCCACACCGATGCACCATACTTCAAGGACGCCAGTCTGCTGATAGCTGCCGACTGCTCGGCATTTGCCTGCCCGGTCATCTCCGAGTTCATCCGGAAGAGGGTGGTTCTCATCGGCTGCCCCAAGCTTGACCCAGGCGAGTCCTTCGTCTCTAAATTGGCGGAGATTCTCAAGTCAAATGAGATCCGGGACATAACCGTCCTCAGGATGGAGGTTCCCTGCTGCTCTCATCTTATGAATCTGGTCGAAGAGGCTTTGAAAAGATCGGGAAAGAATATCCCCCTCGATCAGTTCATATGCATGATCGACGGGAAGGTAGTCAAGGATAAAGAAATGGTGAGAAGATGAAGCTGGCGGTATATTATAGCGGCGAATTCGGCGCTAGAGTGGTGGGCAACCTGGTAAACTTCTCCGGGTTCTGCATCTCCTGCGCAGATGCCTGCACCGAATGCCGGAATGTTGCCCCGGACCTGGCCAAGGATATTGTGGCCCTGGTGGAGATGCCCGATCCTTCGACGTACGGGGATTTCATAGATGATGTGGAGCCCTTGCTTCCGCAGGATATACCGAAGGCGGATATCATCATCGTGATCAATGTCCATCCCGATATTCTCTACGGCCTGCTGCCCAAGTTCAAAGAAGCGGGGGTCAAAGCGATTATAGGCGGATCGGAGTCGCCCAAGGAGATGCCGCTGGGGCAGAGAAAGCAGGTGGAGGATAAGGCAGCAGAGCTGGGGATGGAGGCGGCCTTTGCCAAGCCCTTCTGCGCCCTGCGGCCGGATCCCTCCAAGCCCATCATCGCTCAGTTCCTGAAGGAAGCAAGAATTGGCGATCCGTTGATAGAGTTCACCGTCCAGGGCAGCAGAGAGGGAAAGGATGTGATCATGGGGGCCAATGTCGTGCGAAGCGCTCCCTGCGGCTCGACCTGGTTTGTGGCCAAGAAGATGCTGGGCCTGGAGCCCGATCAGCCGGACATCAGAGAGAGGATATCCGAGGCCCATCATTCCTATCCCTGCACCGGCTCCATGGAAAGAGACAATGAACTAGGAGACACCGTGCTGCATGTGGGCGGCTATATCATCAGAGAGGCAGTGGAGGGCGGGCTGAAAAAGAGCAGGAGGCTGGACTGAGGTCTCAGGCCCCAGGCCACAGATCATGCATCTTGGGGGATTTTCAGGGGAGACTTCCGCTCTCCCGCTCATTCCCTCAGAATCCCATGCCTGCTGTCCTTTAGATATTAGCCAGCCAATCCGCCTCGCCGGTGGGAACCGCCTCCAGCTTTCCCGATGATTGGTTCAGAGTAAAGCCGGAAGGCACGCCGCCCCAGCTCCAGAGTCCCTCTAATGTCTGATTTTTGCTCTGGTTTTCCGTCTCATTCGTTTGATTGCTCATTTCGCTCTGATTCTGGCCCTGATCCGCTAGCTGAGCGAGAATCAATTTGCCTGCGCTTCCGTCGAGCTTCATCGAGGGCTCAGCCAGGGTGCCGGCGGCCAGAAGAAGGATGGCAGCAAAGCAGCAAATAACGTTGATTGTATTCATTTATGACTCTTCCATTCCTTGATTGCTCATAGCTTTTTCCATTCTGCAGACGAACCCGTTCTCAGCCTCATCAACTGTATGTTAGTGAACATAAGTCTTAAATAGTATCACATACTATATAAGCTTAGTTCCCCGATGCACTCGGGCAACAGTCTTTCGCCTCTATGAGGTAGGGCACTCCGGATCTACCGGAGTAAGACGGTGAATGAAAGACAAATCGCTTTGCGCGGCATGATTCCTGTAAGGGGATGATCTGAGCCGAATGGAAAGATTCGGCAACAACGGCGTTAAGATCTCCATGCAAAGCAGGTCGCCAGGGTAGAGAGAAATCTATGATCCCTCAGGACTTCGCTAGTCTTGTGTCAACCGGCCAAACGCGACACGACTTTTTGCGTAGTCGCAAGCCGCGCCCTTCAGGACGCGGTAGTTGACGACTCTTCCGCTTCCGTGATTGCTAAGTGGCTTTTTTCAATCTTCAGGCAATCTTGATACCCTCGGATAGGACGTTACTCAAGAAGGAGAAAGACCTTTTGGCTTCAAAGTCATTCTGGGAGAGAACCCTCACCGAGATATCTTCTCCTGTTTCCAGCAGAATATCGAATGTCAGGCCGATCAGCTCTCGACGCAGCCGGAAGTCCTCTCTGTCCACCACCACCAAAAGATCGATATCCGAGTCAGGCCGATCTGTGCCCCTAGCAACAGAGCCAAAGAGAGTGATGCTCCGGATTTGGTCTCCGTAAGACTGAGTCGCCCTCTTAATGAACTCATCAATGGCTTTTTGCTTGCTGGAATCCATGGACTTCCCCTTGAAAGTGCTATATCTTCATAGTATTTAAGACTCTGATAGCGACTCTTGCGGTCGATCCTGCTATGAGCTGAATTTTTCATACCGATAACCGATTTTCCAGAAGGGTAGATCATTCCGCCCGCAATGCCTCTATTGGATCGAGCTTTGCCGCTTTGTTCGCCGGATAAAAGCCGGCGATGGTGGTGGTGAGAACCCCGAACAGAATGCCCAGTATTATCGACTCCGGGGTTACGGACGAGGGCAGACCGGCCAGCGAGCCAATGAGATAGGAGGCTCCCACCCCTAAGATTATCCCTATCAGGCTTGAGACCACCCCCAGGACTCCGGCCTCCAGCAGATACTGCCTGCGGATGTCCTCTACCGTTGCCCCCAGGGCGAGCAGAGTCCCGATCTCCCTGATCCTCTCCTTTACGGTGAGCATCATCACATTGGCGATGCCAATCCCTCCCACCAGCAGGGATATGGCCCCAATTCCGGCCAGGGCGTACTTGATCATGGAGAGGGTGGTCATCAGGGTGCTGAGCATATCCCGGGCGGTGGTGGCATCATAGGCCTCGTCTTTATGATATCTCTTGAGGTCGTTCATGATTCGATCGATTATAAAGTCCGCCTGATCGGGATCATAGACGGTGACCTGAAAGGTGTCATAGTAGTAGTTCTCCTCCGCCAGGAGCTCGTCCATTGCCTTATGGGTGATGTACATGGCATTGTCCGCCCCCCACCCTGCTCCGCCGCCAAAGCCCGTATCCTCCTCTTCTCCCAGCACCCCCACCACGGTGAAGTCCATGGGCCGGTCCCGATAGTACAGCCGGATCTTGTTCCCCGGGGTGACCTTCATGCGAAACATCTCCTGGGATATGCCATTGCTGATCACTATCGACTTGTAGTCCGAGCCGGTGAGCCACCGACCCTGTGCCACCTCATCCTTCAGGTCCTCTTCCTTGTCCGGGTCCACCCCGGTTAGGCTGCCTGAGCTGTTGGTGTTTCGAAAGGAGATCACCACACCGGTCGAGGTCTGTGGTGCGACGTTCTTTACTCCCACCACATTCTCCAGCACCTTGGTGTCCTTATCGGTGAACTTGGCGGGCTCGGCAGCATTTCTGCTTCCCGGCCCCCCGTCCGGCCCGCCAAAACGAGCGCTGCCCGGAATCACATGGATCACATCCAGGTCCAGGGTGGAGAACTGGCTGGAGACGCCGGAGTACAGCCCTTCCCCCACGGAGAGCATCACCACTATCGCCAGGACGCCGATGATGATCCCCAGGGAGGACATGAGCGTCTTGAAGCGATCGCTTCTGAATCCCAGGGAGATGAACTCCAGCATATCCGATAATTTCATTCTTTCCTCTTTTTGCGGTAGAGGTAGGCGGCAACAGCCAGCAGGGCCAGAGCGCCAATGGCCAGGGGCAGAAGATTGTTATTCGGCCGGGCATCCTGCACAGGCGGACTGTAGGTGGTGATGTAAGGCTCTGACCTGTGCCAGGTGTCACCGTTCTTGAACTCAGCCACAAAGCTGATATTGCTCGCCTCCCTGGCCGGATTTCTGGACGGGATCCACGGACTGCACTCCAAAGCTGATGGTGAAGACCTCATCCGCATCCATAGTGCCGATATAGTACCTCTCCGGAGAGAACCTCAGCCCCTGGGCAGAGGGCACTATGGTCACGGCATTCAGGGTGTTCTCACGGGGGTTGGCCACATTCAGGTTCAGGGTTGCCGCGGCAGGGGTGGCAGAGGGAGTAGTAGAGGAGGTAGAATCTATGATCGCCATACTCACCGTCGAGGAATCCACCTTGATTGGAATCTCCCTTTTGATGGTGATCATATCATAGCCTCCCTGAACCTCAAAGTCGAGCAGATAGGTGCCGCTGCTCACATTATTCCCTGCCATGATCTTGTAGTAGATGGGAAATGAATCATTGGGCCCGATCATCCCCAGATCATAGCTATCTGGATCGATGACCTCCAGCTCAGTTGTACCATGCAGAGTGGTGTGGTTTATGGGAGTGGACAAAATGGCATTTGAGGAAGAGGAGACTCCTGCATCCTTTCCCACGCCGTAGGCTGCTGCCCCGTTCTGCATCTGGATGGTCAGGATCGCCTCGTCTCCGGGCATGAGCACCGCAGGATTGGTGCTGCTCTGGATGTTCACGGGCATACGATACTCGTATCCTCCTGCCAGGCCGGCAAATAGCAGCATTAAAATTAATATAAAAATTCTCTTCATTTAAGAATTCTCCATGATTCGTCCGTCTCTGAGCCGGATGACCCGGCTGCAGTTCTCGGTTATCTCCGGATTGTGGGTGACCATGATGATGGTTCGGCCCTCCTGGTGAAGCTGGTTTAAGATCTTCATGACCTCATTGCTGTTTTTAAGGTCCAGGTTGCCGGTGGGCTCATCGGCAATTATGATCTTAGGATCGTTGGCCAGGGCGCGGGCTATCGCCACCCTCTGCCGCTCTCCGCCGGAGATGTTCTGGGGGCCGAAGTCCGCCCGGTGGGCGATATCCATGCTCTCCAATAGCTTCATCGCCCTCTCCCGTCTCACCCCGCGGGGGACGCCGCGCAGCATCATGGGGATCTCCACATTCTGCAGGACCGATATCCGGGCGATGAGGTTGAAGGTCTGAAAGATGAATCCCATCTCCTCTCTCCGGATCCTGGCCAGCTCCTCGTTCGCCGTCCGGCTGATATCCGTGCCCTGCAAGAGAAAGCGCCCGCTGGTGGGCCGGTCCAGGCAGCCGATGATGTTCAGCAGGGTGGACTTGCCGCTGCCCGATGGCCCCATCAGGGCCACAAACTCCCCCTCCTCTATCTCCAGGTCTATGCCCTTCAAAACAGGATACTCGCTCCTGCCGATGAGGTAGGTCTTCTTGATGTCCTTCAGCTCTATCAGTACGGTAATTGCACTCAGCTCTCTTATATCTTTTTTATATTCAGTTATCAATCATCTATCAATCATCTATTTCTCTTTAACCGGTCAGGCTGCCTCTTCTCTGAGGTCGGTTGAGCTTTTCCGTGCTGGCCCCGCCCTCCGGCCGATCAGCCCTGGGCATCGTCCAGACGGGCAGGCCGTGATTGTTTCTTGTCAGGATGAACCCCAGCCGTCTCAGCTCACCTCTAGCCTCCTGGGGGCTCAATCCGCAGGCCTGGGCCACGCGCTTCAGCTCGCCCCGATCGAGGATCTGGCCCCTCAGACATGGTTTATGCTTTAAGTATTCTCTGATCGCTCTCAACATCAGACTCCCCATAGATCAGCTCTTCTGCTGATTATCCGCTTGTGCCTCCGAAGAACGAACGATATTTAAAAACTGAGGCGAACGAACGGCATCATCTTATGCCATTCAGGCTGGAAATTCCCTGAAGACCGTTCAGTTCAGGCATAAGAGGGCAGAAATGGTTCCATTCAGGTGATCGAGCAAACCTTATGAATCCATGGATCTGCAGAATGAGCTGCACGCTGATGACCAATGGTGGGCTCAGAAAAACTGTTCTAATGCAAAAATTTTCATAATAATTTAAATTACTGCAAAGTGGGCAAATCTGTGGCCTTTAGAAATTGAGCGCCGAGGGTGGGATTCGAACCCACGATCCGCGGAGCGGAACAGGTTTAGCAAACCTGCGCCATACCAGGCTAGGCGACCTCGACTCTGACCCTGGGGACTTAACCTATGACTATTTAAAATCTGCGTTCTCGCCCCTCAAAACCGATAAGAGATCAAAAAGCCCTGCCCTCATCTCACGCAGGCCAAAAGATCCTTGCTGGTGATGATGCCCACCAGCGTCCCCTCCTTCATCACCGGCAGCCTTCTGATCCTGTGCTTTTGCATCAGCTCCGCCGCCTTCTGGGTGGATTCATCGAGATCAATGGTGATCAGAGGCCCGGGAGTCATGATATCCGAGACCCTCACCTTTGCCGGGTCCAGCCCCCGGGCAAACACCTTCAAGAAGACCTGGCTGGTGGTGACGATGCCCAGACACTCCTTGAGGAGGCACTCTTTCGCCACCAGAACGCTGCCTTTCTCCTGAGCGGCCATCACCTTTATGGCATCCAGCACCATGGCCTCCGGGCGCACGGTGACTATGGGGTAGCTCATCAAATCTCTGACCTTCATGACACAACCATTCCTTTTGCGGACAGATAGAATAATTGCCGCCGTCTTGCATTTCCAATCCATCTATTGCCGCTCTACCAAGATAAATCAGACGCTCAGGATATGTTAATTCAATGATATCTTACCTGTTATATCTGAGCCGGCGACTCCCGACGGGGAAAAAGAGGGAGCCTTCTATCGCTCCAGCGTTCCCCACTCCAGCTCCAGGCCCACTGCCGGCTGCTCCAGGCCGAAGCTGCGCAAAAGCATGGGGTGCAGCTCACCAAAGCAGCCGATCCTTTTGCCTTTGGCGAGGAGGTCCGCCCCCCTTCCCGGCATAAAAGCCCCGTCTTTGGTGGGAGCGATATCCGCCTCGATGTCCATCTCCCTCAAGACTGCATCCACCACCGACCTGATCTCCGAATAATTCGCCCCGCTGTGAATGGATGCCGCAGCCAGATTCATCCTGGTCTTCTTGTCTTTCACCACATCCCCGGCGGCGAATATCCTCTGCGGGAGAGGATGATGCTGATTGAGGGCGAAGATCTCCAGAAGGGAGCTGAGAAGCGAGGTGCGAAGGATGGTATGCAGCTCGCTTATGGGGTGAAGCACTCTTGTCGCGCCCGCCACCTCCGGAGCGTTGGATCGGCGCATCCACTGGAAGTGCACCAACTCATTGGTCAGAGTGAAGGGCATGGTCTCCAGGTACCCGAGGCCCGCCATGATCTCTCTGATCTCCCCTTTGCGCATTTCAGAAGGATGAGCCCGGCCCACGGTCACCGTCTGAGGAAGCCGGGCCTCCAGATGGTCATAGCCGTATGCCTTGGCCGCGTCCTCGAAGATGTCCCAGGAGTGCATAATGTCTGCCCGGTAGGCCGGAACCTGAACCTCTACCATATCCTCCATCCCCTCTTCGCCGGCGGCCTTTGCCCCAAAGCGCATCCTCTGCAGGCATTCGGCCAGCTCAGCTCCCGTCAGATCGAATCCTATCAGCCGGTTGGCCTCCGCAGCATTTACCCTCCAGCTGGCGGGGCTGAGGTCCGGGCTGATAAGGTCGCCATCGCTCCTCTTCACCAGAACGCTCTCTATCTTTCCACCCCTCTCGGCGAGAGAGGTGACCACGATGTTCAGGGCCTTGTGGACCACAGGGTCAGTCCCGGTGACATCGATGAAGAGATCCCTTGTCTCCTCGGTGACGCTGGTCAATTCGCCATTGATGATCGGCGGGAAGGACAGAACCTGATCATCTGCATCCACAATCAGGGGATAGACCGGGCAGCCCTTCAGGATATGGCCGTAATCCTTTCCTTTGGGGTGATTCTGCAGGATCTCCTCCATGGTCATCTCCTCGCTATAGTCCAGGGGGACGAACCGGCGCAGAGGGCTCTCGCCGAAGTAGCGGAATGGGGGCCTGACCCTAGATATGTCGTGCACGCCGATGGCCACCTTCCGCCGGTTCCGGCCCAGCCCCCAGTGCAGGTCCTCCTGCAGCCCCATCAGGGACTCGATGGCCTCACTGGTAAACTCCAGACCACGAACAACGGCGCAGCCGATCAGAGGGCGAACCGATTTTACCGACTCCTCCACCTGCAGGACCACCGGGCCCTTTTCAACGGCATACTCGACCAGACCGGTCTTGATCCCCAGGAAACCCTGCATCGCTCTGGCCACCCCCTCCGAGCTGTAGAGGTCGGGCCGGTCGGGGAAGAACTCCACATCCACATGCTCCTCCTCCGCCCTTTTTCCTATGTCTGCACCCATCATGGCAAGCCTATTCATGATCGTCTCTTGAGAGGCGCCAATCAGCCTCTCCATATCCTGATAATAAAGTCTGACAACGGGCATGGTATACTCCTCACAGCTTGATGGAAACAGGCGTCTGGCGCAGCCATTCGATATCCGATTGATAGAGCAGCCTCAGGTCCTTCAGCCCCAGCCTGAGCATGGCCACCCTGGAGACCCCCAGGCCCCAGGCCAAAACGGGATGATCGATGCCGAATGGGGCGGTAACCTCCTTTCTGAACACCCCTGCTCCTCCCAGCTCCACCCATCCCAGGCCGTCGATATAGACCTCGGGCTCGACTGAGGGCTCGGTGTAGGGGAAGTAGCCGGGACGGAAGCGCACCTCCTCAAATCCCATCTTTCCATAAAACTCCTTCAAGATGCCCAGGAGGTGGCAGAAGGTCACGCTCTCGTCCATCACTATTCCCTCCAGCTGCTCGAACTCCGGGGTATGGGTGGAGTCTATCGCCTCCCGCCGGTAGACCCGATCGATTCCGAAGGCCTTGACCGGCGGCTGAGGATGCTCGGCCAGGTACTTGATCGTCACCCCGGTGGTATGGGTGCGCAATACCTCCTGCCGGGCCACCTCCGGGCTCCAGCAGCCTCCCCATCCGGTCGACCCGACGCTGCCGCCGCATTCATGCATCTCTTTGACGAGGGCATAATCGGGGATATCCCCAAGGCTATTCAGATAGAAGGTGTCCTGCATCTCCCTGGCCGGGTGGTCCTGCGGTTGGAATAGCGCATCGAAGTTCCAGAAGCTGGTCTGGACGATCGGCCCCTTGATCTCCACAAATCCCATCTCCAGCATGATCTCCCGCATGTTATCGATCAGCCGCTGGTAGGGATGCCTCTTTCCGGGAAAGATCCGGTCGGCTGGGAGAGTGACGTCATAGGGGCGAGGGCGATAAACTGAGCCCTGGTAGCACAGGGATAAACCGTCCATGTCATCCCGCCACTCCCCTGACTTTATCATTTCAGAGGTGAGAGCCGGCATATCCAGTACCGCTTTCTTTATGCCGGAATATTTCGGCTCGAACTCCTTTATCGCCAGGTCGCCGGCATCGGTGATGATATAGCGCCACTCCTTGCTCTTGCTGGAGGTGACAAGCCCCCGGCTCTTCAATGCGGCCAAAACCTTCTCGCCCCAATTGGGATTGGAGACGGCCCCATCTCTTAGAGCCTCCAGTATCTCTTCGTCCTCGCCCCTGGCGGCATCTTTCAGGGGTTTGATCATCCCCCCCTCGATCACCGCCCAGCCTTTCTTGCGCAGCCAGCCCAGGCCGATCTTGAGGGCAGGGTCCTTCAGCTCGGACATGGACATACCTCCTCCCAAAGACTGAAGGAGCCTTCTTTCCGGCAGCCCCTCCCGGGCATAAGCTGTCCCCTCATCGGTGAGGGAGAAGGTCTCATTCACCGACTTATCCACCTGGATCAGGCCCTGTTCTGCCAGCAGGTCTGCTGCCGCTCGGGCCGTCTCGATCTTCATCTGCCGCTTTTGGGCAATGCTCCCTGGATCTGAAAGTCCTTCTGATATCGCTTTCAGCACCAGAAACTCGTTATCCGATAAATCTGATGGCATAGTATCGTCCCTGCTCTGATTGATTTTCCGGGCAACTGCCAGTTGCCCTCAAAAGAAAGAAAAGACTGTGTGGCTCCAGACTCCCAATGCCAGCCTCTGCTGCTTTGAGAGCATGGTTCTGTAATTGATAATTGGGATCTTTGATGTATTCAGAGGCACGTTTTTTTCGGTTAGACTGATGATACATAAACCTGTCGAAGGGCCGCCCTGATAAAGGAAAAATTGAATAGTCTCAGGATTCCAGAATAATCAGCGTTAAGTATTTCTACAATTGACGGACTCTCCTTTATCCCAATGCGATAGGGGTCTGAAAAACTGTGAACTGGCACACAATGACAACGGAAGAGGTCTTATCCAAGCTGGATTCTGACCTGAAAGGCATAAGCTCAGAGCAGGCAAAAGAGAGGCTCTCCCAGCACGGCCCCAATCAGCTTGAGAGCCCCACCAAACCCTCCCCATTGAAAATCTTCATCGGCAAGTTCAAAGATTATATGGTCCTGGTGCTGGTATTTGCCGCTATCATATCTTTTATCGCCGGAGAGACCACCAATGCCTATGTCATTTTAGGGATCGTCGTTTTGGTTGCCATCATCGGCTTCGTCCAGGAGTACAAGGCGGAGAAGGCCATGGAGGCGCTGAGGGAGATGGTGGCCCCGGAGGCGGATGTGATCAGAGACGGCAGGATGAGCGCCATCCCAGCTGCAGACCTTGTTCCAGGAGACGTGGTCTTCCTGGAGGCAGGGGATAAGGTACCAGCCGATGGCCGCATCCTGGAGGTGACCTCCCTTCAGGTCATCGAGTCCTCTTTAACCGGAGAGTCCATGCCGGTGGAGAAATTGGCCCTGCCCCTGCCCGAGGATATAGCGCTGGCAGACCGGAAGAATATGGTCTTCATGGGGACCATAGTTTCTCAGGGCAACTGCCGGGCAATAGTCACCGCCACCGGTCGCAGCACAGAGCTGGGATTGATCTCCGGCCTGATGAAGCAGGAGCAGTCGGAGCCTCCTCTCAAGATCAAGCTCCAGCAGCTGGCGAAGAGGCAGGCCTTTTTAGTGATGGTGATATCGGCGATCGTCTTCATCCTCATGTTAAGCCGGGGGTTGCCGGTCATAGATGCCCTCATCGCCTCCATCGCCCTGGCGGTAGCCGGCATCCCTGAAGCCCTTCCTTTCATAGTCACACTGGCCCTGGCCTTTGGAACCCAGGCCATGGCAAAGAAGAACGCCATCATCAGAAGGCTCCCTGAGGTGGAGACTCTGGGCTCGACCACGGTGATCTGCACCGATAAGACCGGCACCCTGACCACAGGAGAGATGACCCTCCGGGAGATTCGCACCTACAGAAAGATCGAGGTCACAGGAGCTGGATACGATCCAGTCGGCCAGTTCACCTCCAATGGAGCAAAGCTTGACCCCACAGAAGAGGACCTGGCGAGAATTCTCAAGATTGGAGTGCATGCCAACAACTCTGCCATAGAGAAGGCCAATGGCGGCTGGCGTGTGGTGGGCGATCCCACAGAGGGAGCGCTGATCGTGGCCGCCAGGAAGGCAGCGATTCTCGATAAGATAAAAGACGGCAGCATCAGGTTCATTGAGTACCCCTTTGACTCCGAGCGCATGAGGATGACCACCGTCGACGAGGTGAAGCGAGAGGGCCATGTCGTCTCCATGAAAGGTGCTCCAGAGGTGGTGCTGAGCCACTGCACAGAAACCATCAGCCCCAATGGGACCAAGACCCTGACGGACGAGGATAAAAGAAGGATCCTGGCAGAGGCGGACGATATGGCAGAGAACGCTCTGCGGGTTTTAGCTCTCGCCTGGAAGCCCATATCTATCAACGATCCTGCAGAAGCTGACAGCATCGATTTAATAGAGTCCGGGCTGATCTTCGCCGGCCTGACCGGCATGATGGACCCGCCGAGAAAGGAGGTCCCTGAGGCGATAAGAATCAGCAAGATGGCGGGCATCAGGACGGTTATGATCACCGGAGACCACCGCCTGACCGCCAGGGCCATCGGCAAAGAGCTGGGTATAGGCAACGGAGAGGTGATCGAGGGGGTCCAGCTGGACCGGATGAGCGCCGAGGATCTGCGTGAGCACATAGATGAGGTATCCGTATTCGCCCGGGTCACCGCAGAGCACAAGGTGCGCATAGTGGAGGCCCTGAAAGCAAGAGGCCATATCGTGGCCATGACCGGGGACGGGGTAAACGACGCCCCTGCTCTGACTGCTGCCGATATCGGCGTGGCTATGGGCCGGACGGGGACCGAGGTCACCAAAGAGGCCTCCGATATGGTGATCGCTGACGACAACTTCGCCACCATCGTCAGCGCCATCGAGGAGGGGAGGCGGATCTTCGACAATATCCGAAAAGGCACCTCCTATCTCCTCTCGGTCAGTTTTGCCGAGCTGGCCACCATCTTCTTCGCCGTTGCCCTGGGATTTCCTCTCCCTCTCCTCGCCGCCCAGATCCTGTGGATCAATGTGGTGGCAGAGGAGTTTCCCGCCATCGGCCTGGCATTAGAACCCTCTCACTCCGATATCATGAAAAGAAAGCCACGTGATCCCAAGGAATCGATGCCCTCCCGCTCTCTGATGATCTATACCCTGGGAATCGCCGCCGCCATTGTGGCCGGGACACTGGGGATGTACATACTAACTCTGCAATCGAATCCCGATGTGAGCTATGCCCGGACGGTGGCCTTCGTGGGCCTGGGCTTTTTCACGGTTTACAATGCCTACAGCAGCCGCTCTTTGCAGGAGTCCGTCTTCAGGATGAATCCTCTGGGGAACAAGACCCTGCTCATGGGAATCGCGGCCTCAATTCTGTCCATACTGGCGGTGGTCTACATTCCTTTCATGCAGTTCATATTCGAGACCCGGCCGCTTACATCTGAGAGCTGGATTCTCATCCTGACAACGGGATTGCTGGTGATAGTGGCGGCAGAGGTGATGAAAAAGATCCTCTCTGGATTGAGATGAATGCCCGGGATGGGGCATCATTCTCTCAATCATCTTGAAGTGACCACTCCCACCAATAAATTGGCAGGCATCTAGGCTTTCGCCACAGACTGTAGCCCCAGTCTGAGAATGTTTATAGCGGCGTTATGGTCCCTATCCAGAGTCAGACCACAGAAAGGACAACTATGGACTCTTTCTGATAGATCTTTTTGAACCACTTTACCGCAACCAGAGCATATTTGAGATGTGTTTTTGGGATTCACTAGTTCGACACGTTTACCGGCCCATTCTGCCTTGTAAGATGTGGTAGTTATTAGTTTGCTCCAAGCAGCATCCGATATATGCTTTGCAAGACAACGATTCTTGACCATGCCATTGATATTCAAGTCTTCGAAGGCTATAAAGTCATAGGATTTAACCAGGGATATGGAGAGTTTTTGAACAAAATCATCCCTCTTGTTGGTAATTCTTTCATGAACCCTATGAACCACTTTTAAGGCTCTAGCCCTTTCCGGTGTTCCTTTTTCTGCATTTGATAGCTTTCTTTGAGCCTTTGCCAGAGCATTTTCTTCATGAACAAAAAATCTTGGATTATCTACCTGCTCGCCATCTGATAGGGTGATGAAGCTTTTCAAACCCACATCAACGCCTATTGATAATCCGGTATTCGGAAGAGGTTCATCTGGTTCAACTTCAACCAGGAAGGATATAAACCATTTTCCGGTAGGCATTATTCTGATATTAAGCCTCTGGATTTCTCCATCTACAGCTCTATGAAGCTTGATCTTGATATCTCCGATCTTGGATAACCATAGTTTGCCAGGTTTCAGGGAAAAGCCTGATTGAGTATAGGTGAAGCTATCGTACCTGCCATAGCCCTTGAACCTGGGATATCCCGGGTTTTCTCCTGCCTCGACTCTTCGGAAGAAGGCTTGATAGGCCAAATCAACTCTTTTGACGACTTCCTGTAGAACCTGAGAATGGACTTCTTTCAATTCGAGCTTTTCTTCTTTCCATCCTGGCAAAAGCTTCTTGGTATCGTAATAGGAGAGAGATTTGCCTTCTTGTTCGTAAGCGTTCTTCCTGATGGCTAGTACTTCGTTATAGGTCCATCTGCAAAGCTCCAAGGTGTCAGCCATCTTGGTTCTCTGAGATTTTGTAGGATAGATCCTATAGCGAAGCACTTTCAGCAAATCACTTCACCTTTTGCATCTCTACATATCGTTCTATTACATCCTTGGTAGCATCTCCACAAGTGCCAACATAGTAAGATGGATTCCAAAGATGGCCATCCCAAAGCTGATCTCTTAGTTCAGGATGCGTTTCAAAGAGCTTCTTTGCCGTAATGCCTTTGAAGATCTTGGCAATGTTAGCAGGAGCAAATATAGGATGAGCTGTCATGAAGAGGTGAACATGATCCGGCAGGATCTCCTGATTGATCAATGTAATTCCCTTCTGCTTTGCTATCAATTCATGCAACCAATGAAGGTCTTCGGCGATTGAACCAATAAGAACCTTCCTTCGATACTTTGTTGACCATACAAAGTGGTAATACACGTTATAGACGCATCCTCTTGCGCTTATCCAATGCTCTTGCTTAGTCATTCTGAATTACACATATGGTTACCATATGTATATATACCTATCGATAGGCACGGGCTGTATCCCGCCTTTGAAAAGCGGGGATTAGCCCTGAGTTCGTCCTAAAAAACCTGTACCGAAATCCTTATATTCTCGGCAATTGCCGTATGTAACTAATGGCAAAGGTCGAATCTCCATTTCTTTCCCACCTGAACGGCTGACTTTTGCCCCCCTCCTATTTACCGCTTCAAATATAATTTCCCTTCTTCACCATATCTTCATCGGCTCCTCGCTGTTTGGTGTGGGTTCGTGCGCCCGTCACAGGAATTCGACATTTTTTCATGATCCTTTGTGCGCTCTGTGACTCTGAGGTTTTATTCCGTATTCCGTAAACCACCAGGATTAATTATCCCGCTAGCCACTCGATACAGCGAAGAGCCTCTTCATCATCTGAGCTAGAACTCGTTCAGACTCCTCTGTGTCGATCCGGTAAAGAGGGCCGCCTTCTTGAGCCATAAGCCGGCCGGGGTATGCAACCGGCTGGCCATCACCTCTCGGGCGGAGGAGAGGGAGTCAAAGCGCATGGGCTCTGAGCACATCGCCTTTCGCGCCACCTCCCGCACCACCCAGACCCCCAGAGGAATCCTGTACTCCTCAGAGATCTCTCTTACCGCCAGGACCCCGGCCTGCCGACCCCAACGCATGAGATGCTCAGTCACGGCGAGACGGGCAGCATAGTATCCGCCGGCCAGAGGGCTGTAGCCCTTTTTGGGGCGGGCGTCCTCCTCATCCCGACCAATAAATCCCTCCTCCGCCCAGAGGGAATGAGGCCGCCAGATCTCAATCAGCTCGAAGCTGAAGGGCCGGGGAGAAAGGAGGACCTCAAAGTGGTTTCCCAGCTCCTCCCCGGAGAATAAATAGTAGCCTTTGACCAGAGGAAAATCAAGAACTTCATCCTTCAGCCTCTTGCCGATCATGTCGTCGGATGCCGTTATGGACCAGCGGGTTGGCACAAGCCTCCTCTTCTTGCCCAACAGGCCAATGGAGAGCAGTCGGGAGAGGTGATCAATACCGATACCTGCAGAGTAAAGCTCGGCTATTGCCACATCCGTCGGCGCACCCCGGTCCAGGACGATCTGGTCCACCTTGCGAGGGATGAGGGGATTGGTGGTGATCTCCATCTTATCCAGCTCCCCGGATGGACCGGTAGGGGAGAGGACGCCATCGAATTGCAACCTTCTCCGGGGCGGTTTGATGAAGGAGACCTCCGTTCCCACCGGGGCGGAGGACATGGCGATCTGCTGGCAGGCCTCCAGAAGCCTTCCAGGCTCACCTGCCTCCAATACCCTAATTTTGGTCTCGGAGCGGACCATCCCCAGGCGGGCGGAGATGATCTGGTCCATGTTCATCCCCAGATGAGGCAGCTCTTCGGCCTGGGTAGAGGGGATGACGGGGCCCGCTCTGACCAGGGGATAGCCGGACCTGCCTACGAAGACCTCCGGTGGGGTGAATCCCTCCATATGACTGCCGATCCTGGGGATGGATACCAGCTCCTCCAGTCGGCGGACTATTGGACAGACTGGCTGGCCACACTCTCCCCGGCCCTTGCAGGTGATGCAGCTCATAGTTCTCCTTTATCACTAATCTGAAAGATGCCCTCTTCCTTCCATCTGGGCAAGGCCCTTATAGGATATATCCACTACCATTTTTTCGATGAAAGAGAGGTTGATTCCGGCCATCGCCCAGGACTGGAGGACAGGAGAGGTGCTGATGCTGGCCTATATGAACGACGAGGCCCTGGCCAAGACCCGGGAGACCGGCAGGGCTCATTACTGGTCCCGATCGCGAAATAAGCTCTGGCTGAAGGGGGAGTCCTCCGGGCACTTTCAGCTTGTCCGGGAGATCAGGGTGGACTGTGATGAGGACGCCATACTGCTCCTGATCGAGCAGGAGGGCGGTGCCTGTCATACCGGTTATAGATCCTGCTTTTATCGGACCATTGATGGCCGGGTGGTGGGGGAGAAGGTCTTCGACCCCCAGGATGTCTATTGAGGGGAAAGGTGAGGGAAGCAAGGATGAATCCCGACCGGGTTGACAAAGAATCCAGTTCTGATACCTTCATAGGACGGTCCTATCCCCTCTATCGCAGCCCTCTGGTCCAGGCGGAGGCCAGTCTGGAAGGCGAGCGGGTGAAGATCAGGGTTAAGGGACCTCTTGCCTTTCTTCCCGTGATCAGGTCCAGCTTGGAGCTATTCGATGGCCAGCTGGCAGTGAGGGCAGGAGCTGAGCAGCTCTCTCTCTCCACCTGGATTCCTCCCCTGCCAGGCAAAGCCTTCGACCGGCTGGCAAATAGTCGCATCCGCTCTCTTTTGGGTCTGCGTACCCCGGACCAGGTGACGATCTCCATCACTGAGGAGTGCCCCAACCGCTGCGCGCACTGCGCCCTGCCCAACTCCGGAAACCGGTTGCGCCTCGATCCGAAAACGGTCCAGGACCTCATCGGCCAGGTCCTGGATATGGGGACCACCCTGGTGATATTCGATGGGGGAGAGCCGACCCTCTATCGAGAGCTGCCGGAGCTGGTGAGATATGTGGACGACAGGGCTATATCCACCCTCTTCACCTCCGGAGCGGGATTCACCCTCTCCCTGGCCGAGCAGCTCAAGGAGGCCGGTCTGTACGCGGTAAACGTCAGCCTGGACAGCCCCCTGGCTGAGGAGCACGATGCCATGCGAGGGAGGGAGGGCGTCTTCTCCGAGGCGACGCAGGCGGTCAAAAATGCCCTTCAGGCGGGCCTGTTGGTCGATCTTTATGTTGTCATTCGCCGGGAGAACCTCTGCCACCTGGAGAAATTTCACCAGCTGGCTAGAAGCCTTGGGGCGCACGAGCTGACTTTCTTTGAGGTGGTATCCACTGGCCGCTGGTCCGGTCGCGAGGGCCTGGCCCTGACCGCTGCGGAGCACGCCCATCTGGCGGAATTCGTCTCCTCCAGGGGAGCGCCCAGGATCTTCTCTGTTCCCGACGCTTACCGTCGGTTTGGCTGCTTTGCTGCCAGGAGCTGGATGCATGTCACCCCCTCTGGAGAGGTCTATCCCTGCTCCTGCTACCCGGAGTCCTGGGGCAACATTATGAAAGAGCCAGTGAAGAAAATCTGGCAGCGAATGGGACGATTTCCACATAAAGGGGATAAAATATGCCCTATGAGAAAATAGGGTAATTTTTCTGCCATCGAGAAAGATTTTATCCGCCCAAGGAGGGATATGAACAGGATTTAAATTAAAAGGAATTTTTATAGGGCCCCTACAATCAATAGATCTATATAGGACATTAATCATGAACAATCTGATCTAACCATGGATTTGACACCTGTTCAAAGAGATATATTAACCGCGCTGATCAACATCTATCGTGTTGAAGGAAGAGCAGTAAAGGGCGAGGAGATCGCCGAGCTGATTGACCGCAATCCGGGAACCATCCGAAATCAGATGCAATCCCTGAAAGCCCTCAATCTGGTGGAGGGGGTGCCGGGCCCCAAGGGAGGCTACCGGGCCACAGGATCTGCCTATGAGGCGCTCAATGTCGAGGCCACCGGGGACGTGGTGACTGTACCCGTCCTCAGGAATGGGGTGCTCATGGAGGGGACCACCGCCAGCGAGCTCATATTCAACAAGGTGATGCACACCCAGCTATGCGATGGCGTCATCCGCATCATCGGCAACATCAGAGACTTCAATGTGGGCGATGAGGTGGAGGTGGGACCCACTCCCGTGAACAAGCTCTACCTTCGGGGCACCGTTCGGGGCAGAGATGACACCATGAGCCGGCTGATCATCCACGTTGATGCGATGATATCCGTGCCCAAGATGGCCATCAAGAAGATCGCCCGTCGCGCAGTGCGCATTCCCCCCGGCGCTTCCATGCAGGAGGCAGCACGCATTCTGGTGCACAACGGCGTCCAGGAGGCGCTGGTCGAGGACAGCTCCCCGGGGATGGTCAACCAGACGGACATCGTCCGGGCGATAGCAGAAGGAAAGGGTGACCAGGAGGCGAGGGAGTTCATGAGCCGGGGATTTTTAACCATCGACTCCGAGGAGACCATATACGAGGCGATCAAGATGCTGGGCAAGACCGGCACCGCCCAGCTGGTGGTCTCGGAGGAGGGCACCCTCTGGGGCTTCGTCTCCCCCGCAGACCTGATAAAGACCCTCACTCCTGTCTGATCTCAGTTCCTGCTGTGCCCTCCCAGGGCACCTTTTTTCAGGTTTTCAATATTGCTTCCCAGGACGATCGAGGTGGGAATTGTGCTTCGCTCAATGATCTTGGCCGCCAGGGGATCGACAGGTGAGCGGGAGCCGGCTTTCATCTCCGTCTGGGCAGCCATTCTTGATAGCTCGCTGTGGGTCATGCTGGTGATCTTCTCCGCTTGGGGATCTTTTTCCGGATCGGCGGTGTAGACCCCGTCCACGGAGGTGGCGACGATCAGTTTGTCTGCGTGCACATACTCCGCCAGCAGGGCGGCGACGGCGTCTGTGGTCTGGCCGGGGGCCACTCCGCCCATGACCACCACCCTTCCTGGACAGGCCAGGCGGGCAGCCTGGGCATAGGTCTCCGGGATCTCCTGCGGGGCGGCGGAGCCAAGAGCGGCGACGAGCAGAGCGGAGTTGAGCTTTGTCGCCCCGATGCCGATGAGGTCGCAGAACATCTCCGGAGCGCCCAGGGCGCGGGCCTTCTCGATGTACTCGCGGGCGATCCTGCCACCACCGACGACGACATAGATCTGGTGCTCTGCCGCCAGCTGGCGGAGGGCATCGGCGTACTCATGCAGGCTTTTCGCATCGCGGCCGGCGAGGATGGAGCCTCCCAGGGAATAGACAAGTATCATGGGAGGGGCTAGCGAGGGGGAGGGATAAAAAGGTTGCCGGAGCCCAAATGCGCTCACTTGATTTGGCTGAGCACTTGGAAGAAAGGCGTTTTGAAGGAATGGCGCAATCATTTAATTGAATTATTTAATATAAATTTAATAATTTTAATCAGGATATCTAGTATCAGCGAACGGTTGAGATACTCTGGCTCCAATTCCGTCTCAATACTGCTATTGAAAATCGATCTCATCTCCAGAAGCCTGGTTATATTAAATGTACCATAATACCGTTCATTTCCATTGCTAATAACAGAGTACGTCTGTCTTTTCGTGTCATATGATGATCCAGTTTGTTTATAGCTTAAATCCACTATCCCTGTGCTGTGAATATCTGTTAGATATCCCAAATACTTAGTAGGTTGAAATTCAACAGAGAGTATTTCATCGTCTGTAGCATGTACTGTGGCATTCATTCGATCAATTTTCATGACTGATCGGCGTGTTTTGGATAGTACTCTATTATAAAGAATGTTAGTGCCCACAAAATCGTGGTTGTTGCCCTCAAAATCCCTGTCATTTATTTCCTTTCCATAATATGTTATTTCTTTGATTGAAGTCAGCGAAACAGGCCATTGCTCATAATAATTCACATTATATACCGTAGTTCCTATCGGTTTATCCATATAAGCGTTAACATCGCGATCTACGATGGACGAAAGATCTGTCATCTCTCTTGAACTGTAAATGCCTTCCTGTGCACTAGTTCTTTCTTTGAGCATTACACCGTTTTCTTCAATTTCCACTAATGTTGAGAGATGAGGACTTACAGATCGGCCATTAAGCTCCAAAGGAGAGACGCGGCCTTCCACAAAACTTGTCATATTCAGGCTAATATTTTACCGTGGCGATAGATAGACCACGATGATGAATTGGTAACTATGTTGCTCGACCATGTGTTGGCACAAGCATCACATGCCAGAATTAATACAATAAAGCCTACTAACAAGCATTGCCTCATTTGGGCACCTTATTGAATTAGATGGTCTACTATTTCATATAGATTGTGCATACCTGATAGAACAGGCATGCATACTGAAACCTGAACGACTGATGATTGATCAGCTTGTTTAGTAAGGATGTTTTGGACATATAGAACCAATCAGGAAATACCCCTATAGAATCCATCTGGCATCACATGGCAATTGATGGCGTTGGAGTGACAATCCACATTGACAGCAGGAATATATATCTACATACATGCACTTGTCGAGATCTTCTTAGCTTGAATTGTGTCTCGTTCTTGATGGATAGCAGCTTTATTGCTTTATCAATTCCATTGATGCACCATTAAGAGCCAAACATCAGTATACAAAATTCGTAAGTTTTAATATGAAATAATGATAACAATATGCTGCCATTATCAGTTAAATAAGGGAAAATATTCGAATGGCAAGTACCTAAAATAGATTAAGCGAGGAGGGAATAGATTTGTCGAGATCTTCAGTTCTAGTGCTGGGAGTATTGCTTCTTTCAATACACGCCATTGCACTGCCAGCTTTTGCGATTTCCGCAAGCTTTAGCAATGGAGAAGATTCAACTACAAGCAATTTTTTAGCAGGAAAATCAGATAGTATACGTGAAAGTGTAACTTTAGGAGCCGCAACCTTAGCGGATTCATGGTACTACTATAAAGGATCTTCAAGTACAAGAGGTGATTTGCCCACAATAGATAAATGGTATTGCAGTTCAAGCGGCAAATATTGCATTCATAATTATGCAACAGGATACGGCTACCCCATTGAGTTCTCAGGAAATGCATACAAAGATACAAACTCAATCGAGGTAAGCAATCGAGGCTATATAACCGGAGCAGGGACGACAAAGAAGGGTTACCTGTACGCTTACCAGGAAGCTCGTGCTGAAGGCTATCGAACCCCTGGCGAAAAGCTGAACGGCTATAGCTCAACAAAGCTCACACAAGAAAACGGGAAAGCAACATTCAAGAACTCTGCCAAAGCCTGGCTTGATACAGGGTATTCTCCAGCGATATCGAGCATATATATGACACAGGATGTCTCGAATGCAAATGGAGCTCTGGACATGACTGCATACACCAGAAGTGCTCCCAGTTACACTGCAGCTCAAAATTATGATAGAGCATCAGTTAGCACCAGCATTAAAAGTCGCCAATGCGATTACAGAGAGTACTTCTACGAAGGTGACAGAAGCGACGGCTCAGGAGTGGACTCTTGGTGGCACCCATAGAATGGATGCCAAGGCTACGATCAGCGGATCAGCAAATTCCGCCTCTGCAGATAGTGAAGCCTATTACAGACTAAGCACTGCAAAAACCAATTACTACAAGGCAGTGTCCCATGCGGATTGGCAATTGCTTGGATCAGGAAGCATAACCGCCTCAGCTACAACTAGAAATGTAAAGAGCACTACCTATGCCAATGCCCAATCTAGTGCCATTATGAGCACTAACAGCGATAATGCCACAGCCTAGACGAGAACCGTTGCGGGCTATGTGGTCACCACAGAAACACGCAACCATTGGAAATCTGGACTCTAGACTTCCGCCATTGAGCGAACAACTGCGGGCGATGTCATTAACTTCAATCCTTCGGTAAGATCGGAAGTTAGGGGCAGCTTGAACTTCAAATCCAACGCAGATGTGAAGGTAAATGCCAAAGGCGTTGATACAAAGATCTGGAGATTGAACGAAGCAAGCAAATCCTGGAACCAGCTCAGCAATCAATATGCCATGTCAGTATACTACACAGCTAATCCCGTCACGTGGAAGTTCTCCGCCCAAGATGGAAGCGGCGACAGCTATAATCTTACGAGCAATGCAGGCGATCTGAATATCGACGGGACTGTTACATTATCTGAAACGGTCGAAGCCATCAATATGTATTCCCGAGGTGAAGTTACTAAAGCATACGTAGATGATGCAATTAAAAATTGGGCGAGTTCTTAACTCACCATCAATTTTTTGAACTATTATTTTAATTTAATGATTCACTTTTTAGCGTCAGTTGATCATCATTTCACTTCTTCAAAGCTCATGAGATCATTTCAGTAAAGTGAGCAAATCCTCACTCCACAGCATGCCGGTCTCAAGGGTCTCGGCTGTAGATTTGTCCGAAGACGGTCATGCAAGTTGGTCGCATCCATCCAGTTACCTTAACCCCTGGCCTTGAGATCCCTTGAGCAAGCTCCCCGCCATTACTGGGGTTCGTGAGTTGATTACGATACCGCTAAAAAGGAAGTCATGGGATATTTCCAGGAAAGAAGAGAGGCATATCCATCCGAGATCGAAGAAGACCTGGAGATTGACTTTAAGCTGGTCTGCCAGATCGTGGAGGAGCTGAAATGAGAAGGGAGGCTGGAGGTGCTTTGATGGAATGCTATGAAGTTGGAGACTCCATCTATGGCTATAGAATCAGAGCAGAAGCCAGAAAGGTCAGTGATCCAAAATTCATAGCGAAAACGGGAAGGCACAAGGCTCAGCGGCTCATCCTGACGGAGAACGCCGAGGCGACAATAGAAAGAAAGCTGGTCTGGATTCCAAAGCGATAGACACGACCGCGGATCAAAAACAGTACTCTATTTTCTCTTTTGCCGGTAGCCAGCCAAAAAATTTTGAAAAAAGGATTTCGAAGGCTCTATGCCCTCTTATCCAGAGCCTTGACGACCTCGCCGAAGATGGCCTTGATGTCGCCCACGCCAAGCACCGTGGCCACAATGCCGCGCTTGTTGTAGTAGTCGATCAAAGGCTGGGTCTGGGCATGATAGGCAGACAGCCTCTGCTTGACCGTCTCCTCGTTGTCATCCGCCCTCTGGTAGAGGTCTGCGCCGCAGGCATCGCACTTTCCGGCCACCTTTGGCGGGTTGAACTGAACGTGATAGGTGGTGCCGCACTTGCACATTCTCCTTCCTGTGACCCTCTTTACCAGCTCCTCATCCGGAACATCGATATTCAGGACCACATCGATCTTCTGGCCCAGAGTGGGCAGGATCTTGTCCAGTGCCTCTGCCTGGGGCATGGTCCTGGGGAATCCGTCCAGCATCCATCCGCCCTTGACATCGTCTTTTGCCAGGCGGTCCTTGATGATATCGATGAGCAGGGCATCTGGAACCAGCTTTCCTGCATCCATGAACTTCTTGGCCTCAACCCCCAGGGGGGTGCCGCTGCGAACGTTCTCTCTTAAAATGTCACCGGTGGATACGTGAGTTACCTTGTACTTGTCGGCGATCATCTTAGCCTGTGTGCCCTTGCCGGATCCCGGCGGGCCGAGCAATATAATATTCATTTATCCAATCCTCCTAATTCCCATAGCCTTGCAGCCATTTGCCGCTTTCAAGCGCTGAAAGAGTACAATCCCCAGACTAAAAAACCTTTTCCATTCCCCGCTCTTGGGAGGTGACGATCTAAAATATTGCTGCCGCCCCGGTCATCACCAGGCCGGAGAAGACCGGTATGGAGAAGTTGTCGTCAAGCCCCATGCCATTGACGATTATGCATACGCCATCAGCGATAGTCGCCGCAACTGCTCCCGCCAGATAGACCGGAAAAGATAGTTGGGTTACACCCGAGGCCAGATATCCGATCAGAAGGCAGCCGGAGAACATGGCGGCCATAATAGGCAAGGGCTTGCATCCCCACATCTCTTTCCTGCCGCGCACATCAGCGTTGGCTAGAACCGATCCCGCGAGACCGCTGATAGTGTCGCCCAAAGAGAGCAGCAGGACGGCGTTCACCGCGATCATCTTCGGAAGGAAAATGACGCATAAGAGGCAGCCGGTGATGTAATAAACGAAGCTGGCCACCTTATGCTCCTCCTGGGCCCGCACCTCGGGAAGGCGAATCCGTCCCTTCAGCCTTTGCCACTCCAGGATCAGCGAGATAGCCAGAGCAAGGGCCACAAAGCCGATGGTAAAATCCCTGCCAAAGAGCAGAAGAGATAGGGGGACGGAGAGGCCGGAGAGGTGAATGGCCTTTCTCCTTATCTCCACAATCAGCCTTCTTCGCCAGTCAGGGGCGATATCAGGCAGGGATGAGACTCCTCTTGCACACTCCTTTTCCGAGATATCCATTTCCTCGCCCTTTCCCACTCAATCGCTCTTTGCTGAACGGACGGGATCGCCAGCATCCTGGAAGGAGAGGTCCCCATTGAGGAGGGCCTGCAATTTATCCACCACCTGCCAGCGAGGAACCCTGACCTGGCTCATGCTATCCCTATCCCTGATGGTGACAGTGCTCTCTTCAATGGTCTCATAGTCAACAGTGACCTCATAAGGTGTCCCGACCTCATCGTTGCGCCGGTAACGCCTGCCGATGGACCCGGAGGTGTCGTAGTCCGTCCTCATGCCCCGGGAACGCAATTCCTCCAGTATCCTCTTCGCCGGCCCTGTCAGCTCGCTTCTATCCATTAAAGGCAGCACAGCCACCTCAATTGGCGCTACTCGCGACTTGAACCTGAGGACTGCTCTCTTCTCGCCATCGATCTCATCCTCGTAGTAGGAATGGTCGAGAATGGAATAGAGTATCCGGTCAATGCCAAAGGAGGGCTCAATCACATGAGGCACCACTTCCTCTCCCCGCACCTCCTCCTCAACCTCCTCAAAGGAGACTAAAGCCCGGTCAATATCGATAATCTCTCCATCCACAGACAACTGAATCTTATCCCCGCTCAGCTCCTGGGGAGTGAGGGCGCGCAAGGCCTCAGCTACCGCTTTGGCCTTCCCCTTGAACATCGGCCCCAGGGCCTTGAAATCGGGTTTGACCACCAGCTTCTGCCGCTTTACGGGTTGGTCGTAATTGACGAAGACGGAAAGGTTCACCTTGCTGACTGCAGTATGGGCTTTAAGGTCGTAGTCGGTCCTGTCCGCCACCCCCACCAGCTCTATCCAGCCCAGCCGGTCCAAAAGGACCTCCGCATCCCAGCAGTCGGCAGCATAATGGGCCATCTCGTCGGACTTATGCTGGCGGAAGCGAAGCTTTTGCGGGTCTATGCCCACCGCCAGGAGGTACTGGTATGTCCGGGCCACATAATAGGCCAGAGTCTGGTGAGCGACAACTCCCTTTTCCACCGCTTCGCCAAAGCTCATCTCATCCTCTTCTCCCCTCTCCTGCGCCTCCTGGGAGTAGAACTTCATCCGGATATCCTTTACCTCATCGAATCTGGGGTGTGTTTTGTCCCGCGGGTCGATGAAGATCTCGGCCTCAGCCTGGGTGAACTCCCTCAACCTGATCACTCCCTGACGGGGGGAGATCTCATTTCGATAGGACTTGCCGATCTGCACTGCCGCAAAAGGCAGAGCCCCCCGGAAGTAACGCAGGAGCCGGGGGAAGTTGATGAACATCCCCTGGGCAGTCTCCGGCCTCATGTAGCCGGTCATCTTATTTCCCGGGCCGATCATGGTCTTGAACATGAGATTGAACTCATAGACCTCTGAGAGCTCGCCGCCGCATTCCGGGCAGGTGATCTCATTCTCCTGCATGCAGCGGTAGATCTCATCATTTTTCAGGGCATCGGGAACCTCTATGATATGCTTTATCAGGTGATCTGCCCGGTAGACCTCCTTGCACTCTTTGCAGCCGGTGAGGGGATCGGAAAATCCGCTCAAATGGCCTGAAGCCTGATAGATCCCCTCCACCCCGATGGTTGGGGCCTCGATCTCTGCGAAACCCTCGGCAATGACGAAATACTGCCGCCAGATGTCTTCAATGCGCCTCTTGAGTGGTGCTCCCAGAGGGCCGTAATCGTAAAATCCCGCCGCTCCGCCGTAGAGCTCGAAAGCGGGCCAGAGAAAGCCCCGCCTGCGGGCAAGTTCATTTACCAACTCATTCCTGTCCATTTCCCAATCCTCGGTATGGCACCAGAGTATCGGAGGTAATTTAATCTTTGTTATGGAAAAAGAGGGGATTACGCAGATCTCCGGAGGGCAGATCTCTTGCCCACCTGCTGGCTTATCTCAGCAGGAGGCAGAGAACGCCAGGAGCATAACGAAGGCGGCCATGACCGTGCATAGCAGGATTACATCTCCGTATTTGCCCTGCATAACCCGGCCGAGAACCCGAAATATGCCGTTTTGGCCATCATCACCCACCTCAATTCCCTGCCCCCATATCTCACTCATCTGCTGCATGTAATCTACATGGTACGGAATGATTTAAGTAGTTGTTTTTCACATTGGCTTTTTATTAGATTATTATACTCATATTTTGAATCATATGAATTTCATGTAGCCTTTATCTAGGTATAATATGTAAAAGAAATCCTGCAATTTTGCATAGAATTGGTGATATACTCTGTTCTGTATAGGGAGCCAATTGCTCAAGTTATTGCTTCATACTGATTAATAAAAGGTTGAGCAGAACACATCACATCAGGTCAAACCCAGGCAGATCACCGACCTATCCATCCCAGGGGCAAGACAGGAGCGCCCTGCCACCTGGTCTCACCGCCCCGTCCATCCCACTATTCCGGATGCATCCAGAATGGATGTCAGAACGGATGCCCGAAAGGATATTCTAGCTTTCAATCCCTTCTTCGATCCGCCCATTTGTTCACCTATTGGATCCTCCTAGTCGATCTTCACCTCTTTTCCTTTTCTCGTCTCTTTCTTATCCAGCTCCAGGGTTAATATGCCGTTCTTGTAGGAGGCCTTGGCGCTGTCCGGATCTACGGTGGAGTCCAGATATATCATCTTGTAGAACTTCTTCTCGTCATCGGTTTTGATCTCCACGCTGTCCTCTGCCACATCCAGCTTCACCTTTTCCTTTTCGACGCCTGGAAGCTCGACGAATATCTTGAACTTGTCCTTCTCGCTCATGACATCGACCAGTGGCTCTCTGCCCTGGCTGGGCTCAATTCCCCGGTAGGAGGGCTTGATGTTGCCAAACTCCTGGAATACGGGCTCCTTTCCCGGCTCTGCGGTGTAGCTGAAGCCATAGACGAAGGGCCCATAGCGGCGAGATACGCCAGAGGGTGTCTCCTCCTCGCGAATCAGTTCATTGAACTCGCTGGGCATGGATTCCTCGAACCTCTGGATCATGCTCTCAAAGGGCTCTTTGAACCAATCATCCTCGAACCTCTCCTTCCTCTCAAAGGGGAAGCCTTTTGTGAAACTCTCAAATATATCGAATATTGATGGATACTTCTTGTCCCACATATCTATTTCACCTCACAATTACTTTAGCATACTAACCTTATGATAGTGGTATGATATAAATTTTTTGCTTGAAAAGGGAATTTCAGGAAAATTGGATTAGCAGGTGAGATAGAGGCAGGACAAACGCCAGGCCACAGCGCTCCCCTCAAGAGGAAACAGATCCGCATATTATGTGGCTGTCTCATCCCGCCCTCAGCCAATGCGAGGAAGAAGCCAGACAGCACTGGATTCTTGCACAGCGCCCTTTTTACGGGGACCCGATCACCGGTGGTGAGGGATCTTTCATGGCTCATTCCTTCGCACTACCCGCTCCGCGATCATCATCATGCAGACTTGGCGACAGGATCTTATATTGCGCTCAATGGCGTTTTCGCCAGACTGCCGAAGACCTGCACCTTTATTCGTGCGGCGCCATCCGGCCCAGCTTGATTGATCTGGCTCTTTGATGGAGGATGAGATCAATCACCCATTGCCAGGATGATTGGCCGGCAAAGGCTTAATCGGCTTATCAGTCCGCATCTATTCGAGGGTATCACGCGGCAAAATACTTTTTTATTCGTTATAGATATATCTAGTTTTCGGGACAGAGGGCAACTATTAAAATGGCGCAACCTTATGGTTAATTTATTCTTCTGATGATATTTTTAAATATAGTTAGTGCGATATCCCGAACGGTCTCCTCCCAGCTTGCAGCCTCGCGATTAAGACAACAACCTTCAACTCGCAGCAGCGCGGAGTCTCCATCGTTTGCGGTGGGGAGGAGCGCGTATAAATATCTTCACCTGAGATAAAAATATATAGCATTAAGTGAATATAACAAGCCATGCAGCTCACAAAGACCATTATCCTGAAATTAGATGCATCGGATAATGATCTAGCAGAGTTGCTAAAAGCGTTCTCTCAAGGCATGAATTATGCCTCGCAAATCGTGTTTGAAATTGGCAAGCCTGTTGGAAGTGGACTTATCCAAAAAGCCACTTACAAGCATCTGCGGAACAATCTTAACCTGAAATCTCAGATGGCTTGCAATGTAGCTCGCCAGGTTTCAGGAGCTTACAAAACACTTCAGAGTCAGATCGACAAAAGAGAATCAGAATGGCAATTACTCGATTTCGATCCAACCTCGGCTACATTCTCCTTTGAACGCGATTTTGGCTTATCCAAAGATACCTTGAGCATAACCACATTAGCGGGTCGAAGGAGATATAAGCTCTGGAATTACCAGTATGCTCAGAGATATTTAGACGGGTCCTGGAAATATCTGGCATCCAAGCTTTGTTTACATAAGAACGGAGCTTACTTTTTCCATTTGGCCTGTGCAAAGGATATTCCAGATAAGAATATAGTTGATGCATCCACTTTCATGGGTGTTGATGTCGGTATTAACTGTCTCGCGGTTGCATCTACCACGGACAAGCAATGCAAATTCTTCGCAGGTGGTGAAATCAAGAATCACCGAAACATCCGATCCAAGGAACGCCGGAGATTGCAGAAAGCAGGCGGTCGATATTTGGGCACTCGATCTTCTATGACAACTCTTAGAAAAATAGCAGGTCGAGAGACACGGTTCATGACTGCCGTCAACCATAAGGTATCCAGGGATCTCATAGAATTTGCTATAGATAATGACGTTTCGGTAATAGGCATGGAAGATTTGACGGGCATCAGGAAGAGAGCGGGAAACAAAGTCTCTACAGAATTCAGGTACGAGCATAGCAGTTGGGCATTCAGGCAACTACAGGCTTTCGTGGAATACAAAGCTAAAGAAGCCGGGATAGCGGTAATCTATGTAAATCCTGAATATACTTCCCAAACTTGCCCCAGATGTAACCACATCAGCCGAATTAACCGCTGCGGTGTAGCCTTCCGATGCGAAAAATGCGGTTACGAAACCCATGCCGACAGAGCTGGTGCTATGAACATAGAGCACCGAACACGAGACTTGAGGTATATCCTGGAGTCTCAGGGCGGTAATGTCAGCCCGCCAGACGCGACACGACTTTTTGCGTAGTCGCAAGCCGCGCCCTTCAGGACGCGGTAGTTGACTAGGAATGAGTGCCTAATAAACAATAGCTATTTGGCAAACAGTAACTGGACAGCTGCATGGAACAGAAAAAACGGCCGAAAGCAAACCAAGCACAAAGGATGTGATATCTTATGAGACAGGGTTTAGTTCAGTTTGAGGCGGAAATCCAGAGCTTGAATCAGATTCGATCCAGAGTGATCTGCGAGGAATCGGATGGCCCCTGGGTTGAAGGGAGGGTGGAGGATCTGATGGTCCACTTCACCTATGCCAGCTGGACGGCATACAACCTTGGCTATGCTTTATCCATGGCCCTATTCAGCAAAGAGGAAGACCTGGGGAGGAGGATATCAGAGATGATGACCAGGATGATCTCCTCGATGGGTGCAATCCAGCTGGCAGAGATCAGGCTCACCCCAGAGGCCATGGATGAGTTGAAGAGAGATCGCATTGATCCGTGAAAGGAATTTCACAGCATAATTCGAATACGGAAAAGTAGCCCGGCCAGGATTCGAACCTAGGTAAGGAGGTCCAGAGCCTCCTGTGATTGACCGCTACACTACCGGGCTTCGCCTCTAACCTTGCAACAGGTGGTTATTAATCTATCGATCCATTTCCTCGATACCTGCTGCCTTATCACAGACTTCCTTCTCCTATCCGTTTTCTTGAGCACATTCGGGCAGCGGTCATGACCTTTCTATCCCGATGCAATTTCGCCATTACGGCTATTCTATCCTGGCATCCACTACCGAATGGACCACTCCTGGAGAGTACTTCTTCACCCGAATACATCTCAGAATCTGGAATCGCCTTCCAATAGCCCTCGCCGCCTCCTCGATGTCGCATATAGCCTTTTTGGGGTGCATACTTGATGGTATAGTCTGATGATAGTGCAGCACCCCGCCCGGCCGCAGAGCGCCGATCCCCTTTAGAAGATATCGATCGGTTACCTGGACCATGCCCATCACCACCCTATCCGCCACCCCCTCTGGAGTCACCTTCGCGCAATCACCCAGAACGGGCTCTACTATCTCCTCTACCCGATTCATTCTGATGTTCTGGCAGAGATAGTGGTAAGCATTGGGGTTCAATTCGATGGCCAGGATCTTGCTGGGCCGGGAGTGAACGGCCATGGGAATGGAGAAATAGCCAATTCCGGCGAACATGTCCACCACATACTCTCCCCGGCCAAGATTGCTCATGCGCATGCGCTCACTCAGGTTGCCTGCCGAGAACATCACCTTTCTGGCATCGAGGTTAAAAGTGACTCCATTCTCTCGATGTACAGTCTCTGTCTTCGTGCCGGCGATCGTCTCCCGCATCGGCTCTCTGAAGGGGCCCTCTATGCCATAGTCACGCAGGACGGTCTTGCAGCGGGGGTAAAAATCCAATAGAGCCTGTGCTATGCGGCCCTGGTAAAGGTTAAGGCGGGGATGGATCTTGACCACGATGACCTCTCCCAGGATCTGCCATCCTCGAGGAAGAAGCTCTATCTCCTCTGGCAAAAGCTCACTCTTCAGGGCTTCTGTCAGATCCGGCGTCTTCCGGTAGAATACTGGACTGTTCTGAGATATGACCTGAAAGCCGGGCACAAAATCTGTGACCGGTATCTCCACATAGCTGCTCTTCTCCACCACCTTTCGGCTGCGATCCAGCAATCCCTGTTCAATGATGATCTTCAGAGTGGCAGCTACATCCTCCTTCTTTGCCCTCACCGCGAGAAGGAGGCTAGCTCTTTTTGGCGTAGCTTTGCTCAAACTTCAAGCCATCCCCGGTCAAATTCAAGTTTAAGATCAGGGTATCGTTCTTGCGCGTGACAAGGTAATCCTGGCCATAAACCTGCAGGTTGGTATCATAGTCCTCAGCGCCCGAAAAGCTGAGGGTCAGAGGGACCTGGGTCCAGTTGTTCAGCAGATATATCTTCACGCTGGCATCGGTACTGGAGTTCATCCTCACCAGGGTGTCCGCTCCATGAGCTATGGTCACTATTCCTCCCCGGGCGCTAATGCTTTCATCGATATTTGGTGGCAGCTTCATCTCAATCTCATTGGGCATTCCCTGGGGATTGCTCATGTCAAAGCCAAGATAGCTTTCATTGCTGGAATTGACCAGATAAGCAGAGTAATCGACAAAGATCAAAGGCTTCCCAGAGCCGTTGGAGACCTGGCCGTTTATTGGAAAACCGCCGGAGAATAGATACGCCCCCACCGCTATCAGTATGATTAAACCTGCCACTATGGCGATCAACATCTCTTTGCTCATTCTTGCTTTTGCGGGGGGCATAGGCGTTTCCTTTGCCGTTAAAGGAGTGGCTGGGACCGGCTCGGCGACCTTGGGAGGAGCTTTCTCCTCCGCCTTCGCGACAGGAGCCTCGGCAACATCCGCGGCACCATTCTCCGTCGCGATGGCTATCCACGTCTTCTCGAATAGACCGGAATAGGATTCCTGTCTGGGCTCAGGGGCGGCCTCTTCTTCCGGTTCCGTTTCTAATTCGGTTTCCTCCTCCAGCTCGTTGGAGACCGCTTCCTCTTCATCTGAGGATGTCGCCGGCTCGGCAAGGGAGGGCGTTTTCCTGCGCGTGGGCAGGACCACCGCCCCCTCATCGAAGTTCAGGATCAGATCGGTATATGTGCCTGTGGAATCCACAAATTTGAGGGCGCGCGGAACCAGATAGGAGACGCCGGATATCTTGACCTCTTCGAAGAACTCGGTGTTCTTCATCAGCCGGTCCTTGAATGCATATACAGCGCCGCTCTCCATCTTTGCGTCGATCTCGCTGAGGCTGGGGAAGCGGTCCTCCTGCGCGGCCAGCTCTTTGGTGGCGACGACATAAGCCTCGAAGAAAACCCGGCTCATTCTATTGAGCCTATTGGTGTAACGCCTATCGAAGAGGAAGGAGAAACTATCTCCTTTGAGCTGCAAGCTTTCTTCGCGCGAATGCCGCCAGGCAGAGAAAGAGACGTCCATCAGATATGCATATCTTCAATCCAAATAAGTATTTTATGTATGGCGAAAGAGAATTTCTCCTCTCCAGGTAGAGAAATCGTGATCAATGCACGGGATGGCTCTCATATAAATCTCGTATGACAGCTATCTTTAAATCTCGCCGGAAAAAATAGAGGGTCGATGAAAAACTTGGGTTTGGTGTGGGTTCTTTTGTTCCTGGCGATCGGGGCATTCATGGGACCGGCCACGGCACAGCTGACGGCCGGACAGAGTGTTCCTCCGTCGGTAAACGTCGGCGAGAATGCAATGGTTACAGTTACCCTGACCTATTACGGCAGCGATGCCACTCAGGCGATTATAACTCCCGGGCTTCCTCCTGGCATTGAGACCAGCAATCCGGAAGGCCAGACCGCGCAGCTATATCCTGGCATAACCGCTCCTATCAGCTATCCGATACGAGCAGTGCAGAGCGGCACTTATATTGTAGCCTCTCAAGTATCGTATTCTGAGGATGGAAACTGGAGAAAGGTGACCCTGGAGTCGCCCGTCACCGCTATTGGCCAGCCTATGCAGCAGCAGCCAGGCCAGATGTTGCCCCCTGGCGTCGGGCCTCAACTAAACGGCAGTGCTCCTGGGAATTCATCTCAATTCTATCCTCCTGGGGGGGTTGAGATGAACCAGAGCGGCTGGATGCCAAACAGTCCCCTTCCCATGAGCCCGGACGGCTATTATAGCGCTGACTGCCCGGAAGATGCTCCTCACCTGAATGAGGATCAGACTCCAGACCAGATATCGGAGCGCTATGCTGAGCACGACAAGGAGCGAAGCCGCTGAAGAGCACCTAAAATTTTAGAGTTTTTCGCCCTTCTGCTTATCCACACCCAGATCGCCACGATTATAGAGCGCCTGCAAACGGAATCCGCGCTCCTCTATAGCCTCCCGTCCGCCTTCCTGGCGGTCGAGGATGGCCAGGGCCTGCACCGGCTCGTAGCCAGCAGCGGCAATTCGATCAATTGCTTTTAAGAGCGAGGCTCCAGAGGTGACAACATCTTCCACTACCGCCACCTTTGTTCCGCTCTCCAGCACCGGCCCCTCCACATAGCTCATGGTGCCGTGCTTCTTGGGCTCTTTTCGCACTATCAGCGCAGCCAGCCCTCTGCCCTGCAGATGGCTCAGGACGGATATGGATGATACTATGGGGTCCGCTCCCAAGGTCAGACCACCCACGGCTGATACCTCAGGTCGGATGATCTCCAGCATCAGCTTGGCAGTAAGATAGGCCCCTTCCGGGCTCAATGTAACCTTTTTGCAGTCTATATAATAGTCGCTCTTCCTGCCTGAGGACAGGGTGACCGGCCTTATCTCCAGCGATCTCTCAATCAGCAGCTCCAGGAGTCGATCTCTATCATTCAATTTCAATCCCTCTTATCCTGAATGCAAAGCGGAGGAAGAGCTGATAATCCTTGCTGTTCATCGTGGCCACTACTGGGCCGCCCTGATCCTGGCGAGCTGACCCAGATCGGTTCCATCCAGCAGATAGAGGCGAGCGCGTTCCATGTCAGCCATCGCCAGCAGAGGGCCGCGCATATCCTCTGCCGGCTCATTGAGTGCCAGGCCGCCGCAAAGGGGATTGAAGGCGGGCATAATGATGATCTCCCCCTGATAGTCAAAGCCGTAATGCTCTCTTATCACCTCGGAACGGACGGGCGCTCTGACCCATACCGAATGGGTCTGGAAGTTGCCCAGCGGATCCTTTAGCCTTACCGCTGGGTGCAGGTGCGCTGCCACCAGAATGCCGGCACCCATAACCCTCTCGTCTGGCCAGGTATGGCCATGAAAGTAGCCCCTGCCCTCTCGCAGGATACCAGTGGAAGGATGCACTCTCACCCCCAGGGGGGCCATATCCGCCAGGTTGCTGTCATGGTTTCCCAGGATGATCTCCACCTTCAACTGGCCTGATAGCTGGCGGAGGAAGTCCGGGACCTCTCGTCTCTCCTGCCAGCTGATCTTGGGGACATTATGCTTGAGGTCTCCTAAGATCATCAGCCTATCCGGCCTGATCACTTCCAGGTGTCCTTTCAGGAGGTCGAGGATCTTTTTGGTCTGACTGGGTATGGATACCCCTCCCAGCCATAGCTCGTGCTCCAGGCCCAGGTGGAGGTCGGAGGCGATGAGGACGCTTTCTTTGCCCTCTGCCAGGAGGAGAGGGGCATCGAAGACTGGTGTGATGGAATGGGAGGGCGAAGAAAAAGGCTCAGCAGAGTCAATGGATTCCGAAGTTGTCACTCCAGCAGCCTCTCCAGCTCTGAATAAAGCTCCGCAATGTTTGAGGCTATGTAGATACATGAGCATTCTATCATCAGGTTGACATGGAGGCTATCGGACTCGCCTCCTTTCCTGATATCCGTTCTTATCCCCAGGA
This sequence comes from Methanotrichaceae archaeon, assembly GCA_963813075.1. Lineage (GTDB taxonomy): Archaea > Halobacteriota > Methanosarcinia > Methanotrichales > Methanotrichaceae > Methanothrix. The sequence goes on along the minus strand of CAWEXU010000004.1, from coordinate 49,884 downwards.
CCTTTTTGCCCTGATGGAAGAATCGGCCGATCTCCCAGGCGGTGCCGTCATCCACCTGGGGTCCGTCCAGCATGGCCACCATCAGCTCGCAGCGGTCCAGAGCTCTCAGGTTCTCCTGGAATATCTCCTCCGGATCCAGCTGATTTATGGATAGCTCATAGGGCCAGAATACTTGAACGCCGGCATTTGCCAGCCGCTCGCGCAGAAAGGAAGAGAGCTCTCTTCCCCAGGCGATATCGCCCGCGGAGAAGAGAGGGCCTGAAAGGTAGATACTATGCCTCTGGCTATGCCCCAGGCCCATATCTGCCATCTCCTCCATCCTTCACCCTTCCACCCTTCACCATCCTCTCCATCAAGCTGAAGACGCAGATGCCGCAGCCAGCCTGGTCCTGACAAAATCCCGGTCCAGGCTCGCCAAAAACCAGCCCACCTTTGGGCCCTGCCTGTCTCCCAGGAAGGCCAGGTATATCGCCTGGAAGAACTTCTTGGAGTCCAGGTTCATCTCCTTGGCCACGGCATAGACCAGATCATGAATCTCGGCGGCGGTCTTATCCTCCATCTTCTGGGCAAGCAGCCCCAGGCCCTGACGCTCGGAGGGAGTGAGGTTGTTTACCGCTGCCGGTAGCTCTTCTTGCACCTGGAATTTGACATAAGGGGGAGCATACTTCTCCAGCCAGACCAGCACATTCCGGGCTCTGCCCAGGATTTCCTCTCTTCTGGATATGACATCATAGCCGGATCTCTTCAGGGCGACGAAGAGCTGTTCCTCATCTCCCCGAGCGATCTGGACGGCGGTGACCATATGTCTGAATGGTATCTCAAAGGGGCCGCTCTTGCTCACATTGGATAGCTCTATGGCCCTCTCGTCCCCTTTTCGCTGGTCGTACTCGTCCACCAGGCTCAGCAGCGGCAGGCCGGGGTCGAACTCGATGTGCTTTTCCGGCTTGTTCCGGATGATCAGGTAACGCAGGACCTCGGGCGGGAACGACGTCCAGCATCTCCTGGATGGTGACCACAATCCCGGTGGAGCTGTGCATGGCTCCCACTCCCTTGAGGTGGATCCATTCGTAGACCATGGGGAAAGGAGCGGGATAATTGTAGATCTCCTCGCTGATTCGCTTACCGGTATCGTATGAGCCGCCGGCGGTGGCATGGTCCTTGCCGAAGGGCTCCACAGTGACATGGAATATGGGCCAGCGGGCCGGCCAGTCCACCCGCCAGACCAGCTTTCCTCCGCCTGCCATGGGGACCGTGCCCTGGCTGCCGCAAGAGCATGACATAGTCCACCGTTTCCGCATCCAGGTCGAATCCCGTAACGCGGGTGGTGTTCGTCCGGCCGCAGACTGAGCAGATGGCGTCAAACGGGCTCCAGCCCTCGGGAACGTCACGGCCCGAGACCTCTTTTAATATGCGGGCGATGTCGTCCTTCCGGGAGAAGGCGGTCTTGATGGCATCGTTGTATTTGCCCTCCTTGTAGAGGACGTCCGCCCGGAAGACCTCCGGTTTTATGCCGAGCCGCTCCATGCTCTTTAAGAATGGACTGAGAAAGTGGTCCGCATAGCTGGCGCAGCAGCCTTTCGGGCAGGGTATCTCCGAGAGGGGCTTGCCGATATGCTCATTGAAGCTCTCCGGCAGGAAGGGGTAGAGCCTCCTCAATCGGTCGAAGGTGTCGGCGATGTAGATCAGACGCGCTTTTACTCCTCTGTCCAGGAGAGCGCGATAGACCGCCTCTGCGGTCATGACCTCGCGCATGTTGCCGATGTGGACCGGTCCGGAGGGGGTAATTCCGGTGGCGATGGTATGGGGGCCAGAGCCTTCCAGCTTCTCGGCTATGACATCCGCCCAGTGAATAGACATGTTCCGCAATCGATGCAAGGAGGGGATATTAACTTTCCGTTGTGCTCCGAGCACAGCCACAAGTCTCCAAGAGAGCTTATTAATCAAGAGGGCAGCTATCCAGGCTGATGCACCCTATCGAACGTCCCGGCCTGGATGAGTACTTTATGGAGATCGCCACGGTGGTGGCCAAGCGCTCCACCTGTCTGCGCAACCAGGTGGGAGCCCTCTTTGTGAAGAACAAGAGGATCCTGACCACGGGGTACAACGGCGCGCCTGCGGGTATCGAGCACTGCGATGTGATGGGCTGCGCGCGGGAGGGCGTGGCTCGGGCACCCGTCACGAATTATGCCGGGCGGTGCATGCCGAGCAGAACGCCATCATCCAGGCGGCGATGCACGGCATATCCATCGAGGGAGCGACGCTCTACTGCACCCACCAGCCCTGCATCCTCTGCGCCAAGATGATGATCAACGCGCGTGTGGCCAAGGTGGTCTATCTGCACTGCTACCCCGACCAGACGGCCCTGGATTTTCTGGAGCAGGCGGGAATTGAGGTGGTGAGATCGGAAATTTAGCGCTATCCTAGCAAGCTTTCGAGGGGCCTCTTATCATTGATCATACTGTCAGGTGCTCTATTAACGGAACTTTCTGGAATTTACAGTTCCCAGTTGAGATCCAATCCTTAATAGCACACAAAATATTTCATCACGCAGATCTATTGGATATAGGGGTAAAAATGAGAGGGCAATTTATCTTCTATTCAATTATCTTAGCGGCTCTATGCATGATTGCATCTGGACAGATATCATCCAATGATCAGAATCTGCAAGTTCTGGCCTTCACACAGTGCAATAGCGAGGCGATAGATGCAAACGAAGAGGCAATCAAGATCGATCCAGAAGATGCAGCAGGATGGATCAGCAAGGGTCGTAATCTCGTCAACCAAGGGGAGAATGATGAAGCAATAAAAGCTTTTGACCGGGCAATAGAGATCAATCCACATGATGCAGAAGCCTGGATTGATATGGGCTTTTCACAATACAATCTGGGCAGATATGATGAGGCGTTGGAGGCTTTTCATAATGCGACGGACATTGATTCACAGAATTCCTGGGCCTGGATTGGCAAGGGCAATGCGCTAATGCGACAGGGCTTGGGCAATGCCACAATATCTCTTTTCAAATACGACCAGGCAGTAGAAGCTTTCGATATGGCCATCCAGATCGATCCAGGGAATTCAGAGGCATGGATTAGCAAAGGCTTTGCCCTCAAGGCCCAGGAAAGGTACGATGAGGCTTTGAAGGCGTTTGACCGGGCCATTGAGATTGATCCACACAACGCATTTGCCTGGAGCGGCAAGGCCAAAACTCTCAGCGATCAGGGCAGATTCGATGATGCCCTGAAAGCTTTTGACTTGGCTATTGAGATCGATACACGGGATATAGATTCCTGGATGGGCAGGGCACTTACTCTGATAAATCTGAGCAGGATTGATGAGGCAGTGGCATCATTTGACAAAGCGATCGAGATCGATCCACAGAATAAAGAGGCCTGGATGGGCAAAGCAGATGCCCTCTCCTGGCACGCTGGCCGGGAGGATGAAGCGATAAAGGCCTACGACCGGCGATAGAGATCGATCCGGATGATGCGGAGGCCATGGCAGGGGAAAGGCAGTCTTCTGCACACCCAGGGAAGCACTTGAGGATGCCATCGATGCCTTCGATCGGGCCATCGAGATCGACCCCGATTATCCCGAGGCCTGGCTGGGCTTGGGCGATGCCCTTTTCGCCCTGGGAAGGACCGGGGAGGCCGAGGCCGCTCATGGCAGGGCAGAGGAGCTGAAAGAAGCTCCATCAGCCCCTGCAGTGAGCGCGGGGGAGATCTGCATTCTTTTTTGCCTGCCCACTATTCGCAGGGCAAAAAGCTTCATCTCATAAGAAGTAAAGTAGAAGGCAACAAATTTTGTTCGTCTAAATGTTTGGAAGGGTGTTTGATGATGAATGAAACCCGAAAAATAGCCAGGGTCTTCAGAAGTAGACCAACGATTGAAGGAGCAGGAGTGCACCTGCGAAGAGCATTTGGGTACAGCCAGGTTCCATTGTTCGATCCATTTCTGATGCTGGACGATTTTCGTTCTGACAATCCGGAAGATTATATCAAGGGTTTCCCCTGGCATCCTCATAGAGGCATAGAAACGATCACCTATGTTCTTCGCGGGGATATCGAACATGCGGACAGCATGGGAAACAAGGGCGATATTTCATCAGGCGATGTGCAGTGGATGACGGCGGGAAGCGGGATCATCCACCAGGAGATGCCCAAAGGAGATCCGGACGGCAAGATGCATGGCTTTCAATTGTGGGCCAATCTGCCCAGGTCCCACAAAATGATGGATCCCCGCTACAGAGATATCAAGAATGACCAGATCCCTGAAGCAGTGCTTCCAAACGGCACGAAGATCAAGGTCATTTGCGGAAAAATTGCAGATAAAGAGGGACCGGTGCGAGATATTATCATCGACCCAGAATACCTGGACATAACTGTTCCTGCCGGAAGGGAATATGTGCATCCTACCAAGCGAGGACATACCGTATTTGCTTATGTCATCGACGGAAGGGGGTACTTTTGCCGGGAGAAGAAACCGTTCTCTTATGAGATGGAGGGCGCGAACTACTTCGATATGAATCGAGAAGCTTCCCTTGGCAATGGAGACCTTGTCCTCTTCGGAGATGGCGATCAGGTTCTGGCCTTCACCGAAACGGATCCCGTCAGGTTCTTGCTGCTTTCTGGAAGGCCGATCGGCGAGCCGGTTGAATGGTACGGTCCAATTGTGATGAACAGCAAAGACGAGTTGCGTGTTGCCTTCGAGGAGTACAATAACGGTACATTTATTAAAACACAAAAGCCATAGCATTAAGGAACATATATCGTGGCCGGCGGAATGCCTCCAGCCATGTCGGTGATCTGCTATGAAGAGGTGGCTATTGCAGGACCTGGGGCGAGGGGCTCTTTTCACCCCTCTTTTTCACCCTTCTGCCATCTTCTCGTATATCCGCTCCATCATCGGCATGGGCGATACTGAATTCATATCCAGCCCCAGCTCATCCGGCCCGAGACCCAGGGCAATGCCCACCAGCTGGGTCACATAGAGGACCGGAATTCCTATCTCCTCGCCATGCTGCTGCTCCAGCGACCTCTGCTTGGTGTCAAGCATTAGCTGGCACAGAGGGCAGACCGTCACTATGACCTCCGCCCCCGCCTTCCTGGCATCTCTTAAAATTCGATAGGCAGTCTCATCAGCCGCCTCCTCCTTGGGCATGAATATCGGCCCGCCACAGCAGAAGGTCTTCAGCCGGAAGTCAACCGCATCCGCCTGCAAAATTCGGATCAACTTCTCTAAGACCACGGGAAACTCCGGGCTGTACACCCCCACAGGGCGGGAGAGCAGGCAGCCATAATAGGGGGCCACCTTCAGCTCCTTTAAAGGCAGCACAATCCCCTGGTCATCTTTCTCCAGGACCTCCAGGATCACATCCAGAGCATGGCGAATCTTTGCTCCTTTGTACTCCTTTTCCAGGACGGCATTCACTTTAGCTCTGAGCTCCACATCCTCCAGCTTGATGGCCGCCGCCCTGAGGTTGCTGTAGCAGATGGAGCAGGAGGTCACTATATCCAGTTCCGTCTGGACCATGTTCCGGGCAGCAAGGCCCGTTGCCACCATCTCATTGGAGACGTGCGTTGCCCCGCAGCAGTTCCAGTCCTCCAGCTCCTCCAGCTCGATTCCTAGTTTGGAAAAGACCGCTCTGGTGGATCGGTCCATCTCCTTTCCTGTGGACAAAGATACGCATCCCGGATAGTAGGCCAGCTTCATTTGCCCAGCTCCTCCATAATCCTCTTGACCTCATCCTTTCTCTTAACCTGCTCTCTATCCAGGGTTATCTTTCCCTTGGGGAGAAGCTCCAGGCCCACCTTCATGGACTGAACCGTCCCCTGGGGATAGGAGAGCAAGAACTCAATGATGAGAGGAAGCTCGCTGATCCGGCCGAATTCCTCGATCTGCTTATTGAAGAGGTGGTCGTAGCTTTGGCCAGGGCTCACTATCTTCTCCCTGTCCGCCAGCTCCTTGAGCGCCGATACCACCATCTTCGGCCTTATCCCCCGCGGACAGCGCACTGTGCACAATAGACACGAGGTGCACAGCCACAGAGTCTCATTATGCAGTGCCTCCTCCCGTCTTCCCTCCAGACAGAGCTTGACCAGCTTTCTTATGCTGGGATTCATAAGATGGGCGGTGGGACAGCTGGCCGGAGCAGGTGCCGCACTGAATGCAGGTCCTGACCTCGTCCCCTGCCAGGCGCAAGACCTCGTTCCTGAAATCCTCGTCTTTTGCCGTGGCCATTGCTGTGGCCATTACTGTGCCCATTACTCCGCCCCCGCATCCTGCGCCATTGCCTTCTTCCTCTTTGCCTCTGTCTCCTGAAGCCTTTCTACGATCTTCTGGCTCGCCTTATCCGGCGGCTCATTCTCCATGATCTGACGAACCTTTGGCTTGGACAGCAGCGGCACCAGCGGCTTTAAGGCCTCATCCACCATCCTGAGGAGCTCGGGGTCCATTCTGGGCATCTCCGGAGGGGGGAGAGGCGTCCGCTCGATCTCCGGCGGGACCACAGCACCGCTCACGTCCGGCACCTTCCGCTCGCCGGTCAATATGGTGCTGATCGCCTCCTTCCATTCCTCTGCCCAGGGAGTCTCCTTTACCTCCGTATGGCTGACATTTGACCGCTGCACATCAATCGCCGAGACTGGACAGGCCTTCTCGCAGGCCCCGCAGAGAATGCACTGATCCTCCACCGGAGCGGCTTTGCCCCGCTCGTCCACATACCAGCACTTGGCAGGACAGACATTGAAGCAGGCCAGGCATCCCAGGGGATCGCATCGACCCAGGTTCTTCTCCACCATCTTGATCTCCCCCTGGAAGGGCCTGGACACATCCATGCCCTCATAGGGACAGACCTGAGCACACCGGCCGCAGCCGATACACAGGCTCTCGTCGACCTCTATCTTGCCCTCGATCTTCGGCTCCTCATCCTGCTTCAGAGGCTCGCCCTCAACGCTATCGCCTCCTCCGGACAGAGGGGGACACACAGACCGCAGTAGTCGCACAGATCCTCGTCTATCAGCAACTGCTCATAAGGCACCAGATTGCGGGGATCCCGATCCTTCTCAACTTTATCGACTAATAGGAAGGCCTTGCAGAATTTGGCACACCGTCCGCAGAGGTTGCACTTCTCCTGATCGATGGAGATCTTCCCCTTGACCTCCTCCCTAAGAGGTCCAAAATCCTCTCGGGTCCGGTCAAAGGTCACCTTAATCGCTTCTGTCGGGCAGACAGGCTCGCAGAGCAGGCAGGGCAGGCATTTTTCATTGGGCTTCGCCCCGGCCAATAGCTTTGGATACTCATCCCTCTTTCTGAAGTCGACCGACTTATGCACTGCCTTGCCTTCCGTCTCGCAGCCGTTTTCAGTCATGCATTTGCTTCGGCTGCCTCTGCCGCCTCCGGCTCTGGAGTCCTTTCTTTCACGCTCATGCTGAAGGCCTTCATTGGACAGAAGTTCACGCACATCCCGCAAAAAACGCATTGATCGAGGTCTATCAACACAGGCGGCGCATCCAGCCCTTTGGCGATCTCCATCAATGGCCCCTCCTGCAAGGCCTTCTTGGGGCAGATGTCAACGCATATGGAGCATCCGGCGCATTTCTTGTAATCGTAATCCAGTGTCTTCTCGCTCTCTTTTGTCTTCTGCCTGGCCAGGATATGAGCATCCCTCCACCTCCATATCCTTCTCAATCTCCATCATGCTGCCCTTCACCTCCCGTAGCCGTCACGCTCTTCAATGGTGTCTCTGTATCTGACTTATCTGTATCCGGCTCTGCCTCTTCAGACGCATCCGCTTTTTCCTCGTTCATGCCGGTCTTTTTCGCCCTTCCCCCGTCTTGACCGCTCTTTCCCTCTCCCGGCCCTTTTCTTCTCTTTTTCAACTCCGTTCCTATGGGGCCGATGGCCTTCAGCTCTCCGATGAACTCTCTCAAATCCTTTGCATAGATCTCCCCCTCGCTGGCTGCACACCAGACGATCTTGACCCTTCCCGGATCTATGCCTATCTTCTCCAGCACTCCCTTCAGGACATTCACCCTCTGCAGAGCCTGGTAGTTCCCATCATGGTAGTGGCATTCGCCTATTCGGCAGCCGGCGATGAGCACCCCGTCCGCCCCCCGCCGCAGAGCCTCCAGGACAAAGCTGGGATCCACCCGCGCCGAACACATCACCCTGATGTTGCGGGCATTGGTGGGATACTGGATGCGAGAGGTCCCGGCGAGATCTGCGGCACCGTAGCTGCACCAGTTGCACAGAAATGCGACGATGAGGGGAAACTCCCTCTTGACCGCAGTCGCCGCTCTGACCTGAGCCATGATCTGCTCGTCTGAGAAGAGGCGCATCTTGATGGCATCCACCGGACAGGCGGCAGCACATGACCCGCAGCCCTTGCAGGCTGCCTCATCCACAGAAGCCGGGCTCTTCATCGCTATGGCCTTTTGCGGGCAGACATCGACGCACAGCTTGCACTTGATGCATAGATCAGGATCCACGTAAGCAGATGTGGGCTCCAGATCCAGGAATCCCTTCTGCAATAGCCTTATGGCCTTGGCAGCAGCAGCACTGCCCTGAGCGATGGATATGGGAATCTCCTTGGGCCCGGAGGCGCAGCCGGCGATGAACACCCCATCAACATGAGCCTCCACCGGCCTCATCTTGGGGTGAGCGATCTCAAAGAACCTGTCCGGCCGGCGGGAGAGGCCGAGGAGGTTGCCCAGAACGTCCGCGCTCTTATCCGGCTCCAGGCCCACGGAGAGGACGGCGATATCGTGCCGGACCCTTTTTATCTCTCCAGTCTGGGTATCCTCAAAGATGAGATAGATATCGCCATCCACCTCTTCGATGCGGGAGATTCGGGCGCGAACGAAGTTTATTCCCAGCCTCTGCGCCCGTATATAGAACTCCTCATACCCTTCTCCGCATGCCCTGATATCGATATAGTAGATGGTGATCTCCGAGCCGGGATACTTCTCCGCCACCAGCTGGGCATTTTTCAGCGAGGCCATGCAGCAGATTCGAGAGCAATAGATGTTGCCAACTGTGGCGTCCCTTGAGCCGACGCACTGCAGAAAGGCTATGGACTGGGCGACCTGGCCCGTGCTCGGCCGGACGATCTCGCCTTTGGTCGGCCCGGAGGCATTGAGCATCCTCTCTATCTGCAGAGTGGTGACGACATCTCTGTACCTTCCAAAGCCGTACTCCTCCTTCCGGGCGGCATCAAAGGGCTGCCATCCAGTGGCCACGATTATCGCTCCCACATTGATCTTGAAGTGCTCTGCCACCTGATCCAGCTTGACCGCCTGGGTGGGGCAGGACTCGACGCACCGGGCGCAGCCGATGCAGGCTTTGGGGTCCACGCATGCCGACAGGGGGACAGCCTGAGGATAGGGCACATAGATGGCCTTCCTCTTGCCGATGCCGAAGTCGTAATCATTGGGTACCTCCACCGGACAGACGTCTGCACACTCATTTATGCAGCCCTTGCAGAGAACCGGGTCCACATAGCGTGCCCGGTGAACGCCAGATACAGTGAAGTTGCCCACGCTTCCCTCCACCGCCAGCACCTCGGAATAGGTGAAAAGAGTGATATTTGGATGGTTGAAGACCTCGGACATCTTGGGGCCCAGAACGCAGATGGAGCAATCGTTGGTGGGAAAGACGTCCGTGAGCAGGGCCATGTACCCGCCGATGGTCGGCCGGCGCTCTACCAGAAATACGTGAAAGCCCGAATCCGCGAGGTCCAGGGCGGCAGCGATCCCTGCCACTCCTCCCCCCACCACCAGCACATCCTTGTTGACCGGGATACTCTCCTGCTCCAAAGGCTGCAGGAGGGCGGCCTTGGCCACAGCCATTGATATCAGGTCCTTGGCCTTCTCTGTGGCCATGGCCGGCAGGTCCATATGCACCCAGGAGCAATGCTCCCGGATATTGGCCATCTCCAGCATATAGGGGTTCAGCCCGGCTTTGGCAATGGCGCGGCGAAATGTGGGCTCATGCAGCCGGGGCGAGCAGGCGGCCACCACGATCCGGTCGAGCTTAAGTTCAGCAATATCCTTCTGAATCTGCTCCTGGCCAATATCGGAGCAGGAGAACTGCAGATCTCTGGCCACGGCCACATCGGGCAGCTTCTCGGCAAAGCTCTTCAGCTCCTCCACATCCAGGACGCCGGCGATATTCAGGCCGCAGTGACATACATAAACACCTATGGGCATGGACTTCAGGTAGTATGATTGCTCCAAGTCACTTAAACCTATGCAAAGCTAAGAAGAATGGCGATTCAATTTCAAAAAAATGGAACGGGCATCATCTGCCGATGCCCAAATGGTCCTTTTTTGCTCGTTTTGCTGTTCTCTATATCACAGCCACGCCGGTATGCTCCAGATTCTGCCTTATCATCGGCCAGTCCAGCTCTCCATAATTATCCGAGATCCTCCAGGCGTACAGCTGGCCGTCATTCGATCCGACCACCAGTTCAAGAGTGCCATCACCTTCCAGGTCGGCCAGGGTGGGGGCAGTCTCTATGTCGTCCGAGGTCACCTTGGGGAAGCCCTCCACCTCCGTACCATTCAGCCGCCAGGCATAGACTCTGTTGTCGTTCGATCCACCCAGGATCTCCTGCATCCCGTCTCCATCGATATCACCGATTGTGACATGGTCGAACATAACCCCCGGTCTGGATGGGGAATCCCTGCAGATACCGTCCATCGGAGCGCCAAACGTACAACCTCCCGTCGGTTGCTCCAGCCACTATCTCAGGCATGCCATCGCCATTCAAATCACCCATGGCAATCTGGCTATCCTGGATGCTGCCGGCGACCTTTCTCGGAAATCCCAGATAGTCATCCCTCTTTTCATCGGAGGTCTTCACGTACAGGTTATAAGATCCCGCAATCACAATCTCCGGCTTGCCGTCCTTGTTGATATCACAGAGGATGGGTGATGAGTATCCAACATTATCCGATTGGGATAGATACTTGGGAAATCCGCCAAGAGACTCTCCTCGAGAGCCGAGGGCATGGAGCTCTCCATTGTAGCTGCCAAAAATATACTCCATCATGCACTCATCCAGTCCCCTGCACAGATACATAGACCCAACCACAATATCCAGAATGCCATCGCCATCTATATCGCCCAGGGCAGGAGAAGACCAGACAGCTCCGCTGGTTATCAGCGGAAAGCCGCAGACATTCGTGCCATTCTCATTCCAGGCGTATATGCCTCCGTCTCTTGATCCCACCACGACCTCGGCCATTCCATCTCCATCAATATCCCCAATGGACGGTGATGAGGCAATGAAATCGGCAGTTTCGACTGGGAATCCGGGGAGCATGCTGCCGTCTTTGCTGAAAGCATAAAGCATTCCATCATCACAACCCACGGCGATATCAATAGATCCGTCTCCATCGATGTCGCCAATGGCTGGAGAGGATCTGATGACGTCTCTTAAGACCAGGGGAAAGCCGGCTATATCCTCGCCATCAATGCCTATGGCATGAAGGTTCCCTTTGTTCGTCCCAAAGACGATCTCTTTGCTGCCGTCGCCGTCCAGGTCCGCCATCGCCGGTGAGGACCAGATATCATCTCCCGTGATCACCGGGAAGCCAGGAAGATTGGCCTCTATCTCTTCATCGATGGGAAAAGTCTTAAATGAGGAGATAATTCTGCCGAAATAGGTCTGATTGGCCTGCTTATATCTGTTATCAACCGCCCGGCAGGAGATCTGATAGGCTTTGTCTCCGCTGACCAAGAAGACGTCCTTGATCTTTAATGCTCCTTCCTCATCCTCCAACTCCATCAGCGATTCCATGAAAGAAGCCCGGGATCCATTAACCTCGATTTCTCCCTGGTCCAGAACGGTGAGGTTAGATTCGTCCTCATATCGGGATTGGGCCAGCAAGGCCAGGTCGTCCGCAGACCTTCGATTGTTCTCAGAGACGCCGATGATTACATCCATCGAGCCGGAAATCCAGATCTCGACAATCGATTCCTCTATCCCAATGATCGTTCCAGGATCTATATCGATTTCTGCCTCTTTTGGGTAGTCGAAGGCAAATCCATATTCGAGGCTCCTGAATGTCTCATCCGCTGCCTGGCAGGGCAAAAGCAGAATCATAAGGAGCATCAGTGCCGAGCACATCCATTTAATTGCGCCCCATTTTTCTATACAGCAATGCTTCATGAAGATTTTCATATTTACCATCCTCTTGACCTCAATTGTCTTGACCTCAATGTCTGACCTCAATGTCTGACCTCAATTGCAATTACAATTCTGCAAATCTTTTAAGGTTGGCCAGACCATATCCATACTCATTTTCCGGACCTGTTGGACCCAGATCGATCGCACTATCGAATAGGAGCTGCACTATCTCCTCGTCTTTCATGCCCATCTTTCTGCCCTTCTCCAGAGCGAGGGCGAAGATTCCGGCAGCATAAGGTGCAGAGGCTGAGCTTCCCCGGAACATCTCCGGCATGTAAGACGAGACCGTGATATTATCCGGTGCCACCAGCTCAGGCTTCATTCTGCCATCCTGGGTCGGACCCAATGAGCTGTAGTTCTCCAGCTGCAGGCTTTGAGCGTCAACTGCACCTACGGTGATGACCTCTGAACAGCTGGCAAGGGCACCTATGCTCGAAGCCGATACGATGTAATTTGTGAGGTTATGGGTGCTGAATAACTGGAATGATATGTTTTCCTCTGGTGCGCTGTATCGTCTTATCTGTATACTATAATCTCCGCTGACGGGAGCTATCATTGTCACCAATTCTGCTGGTTCTTGGCTGTCGTATCCCTCTTGAGTGTTCCTGGATATGGCATAGGTGCCATCGGGGGAGTAAAGATAAAGATCAAAATCCTGATCGGCCTGGCTCCAGCTATCATTCCAGCTCAGCCATACCCCAATTAGCTCTCTTCTCTCTGCGGTCAGATTCAGCGATTCGTCACCAGGGCCAAATTCATGGAATCCATTCTCATTCTCATCCTGGAAAGAGCCAAGCCAATGCTTCTTGGCAGAATCTCCTGCCGCGGTGATCCAGATGGTCCCATTTCTGGTGAGGTTGTTGACAGCTTTGCAGATGTCATCTCCCTCATCGAACAGGCCGAAGGAGAAGTCTATGGAGGAGCTTACGATATCGATCCTTTCATCCAGGCGGTTGAGCTTCTCTGCTGCCTCTATGAATCCCGCCTGGGACTGCTCTTCCAGGCCCACCATATAGAGGGTCACATTGGGTGCCGTGTCGCCTATGATCTCAGCGCAGGCGATACCATGACACTCGTCCTCATCGAATGTGCCATTGAAAAGATCGATTCTATCTATCGGCAGTTCTCTCTCTGAGAGCCGGTTCATGTAGAACTCGAAGTCGATGACGGCGATCGAGATGTTTCTGCCAGTATAGTTCTGAGCATGCATAGCACAGACTCCCAATGGATCAGTGCCATTCGAGCAGCTCGCGGGCTCGGATATGATGACGTTGGAAAAATCAGCTTTTAGACCTTCATCTGCTTGGCACATGCCAATCATGATAAAAAACACAATAGCAATAGTAATTTTATGCATATCCATTTCATCCGTTCTTGATTTTTTCGTGACTAGATTGCCATTTTTACTTTCTAACCATAACCTTTCTTTGGACGTTATACCTCTGTTAATGCTATTCCATCTAGATTATATGACATCTCTTGGGTCTTATATCTTCCTCTCTGAAGAACATTGGCCTCACAAGATAGATTTCTGCCCAAGCGAAAGGAAATAAAAATCGCTTTTATGATCGGAAGAGCCGGAGGAATCTGGTCTCCGGATAGAATGCTTAAGATCTCGATAAATTATCAAAAACAATTCTGTCAAAATTTTTCATCTAGATCTGGGGATTCATCATCTTTTCATTCCCTTTGAAGCGGCTCGAATGTTCGCGGGTCGAGCTGGATGGCATTCTGGCAGTAGCTGCAGATCGTCTCCAGAAAGGCACCCTTTTCCAGAGCAGAGTCCACCTCATCCTGGTCGGTCAGATACTGGGTCATCTCCTCTCCGCATTTGGGGCAGACCACCTTCAGCCACTCCAGGCGGCTCAGCTCCCGTATGGTCTTGATCAATGTGCCAACGGCATCGGCAAAGTTCTCCCTTCTGAAGGATAGCGGTCGCAGCTGATCGATGAGAAATGGAAGGCGCACCCCCTCTTCCTGCATGGGGATGATGAGCTGGTCAATTCCCCTGGCCAGACCTATCTCCTGGCAGAGGGCTGCAGACTCGCCTCCCCTCTGGGTCACCAGGGCCACCAGGCATTCGGAGTTCCTTATGGCAAAGGATACCCTTTCAGCAAGTGAGATCACAGCCGATTGATTGTACAGGGCGGCATAGCTCTCCAGGCCCACCCTTTCCAGTGCCAGAGAGAGCCTCAGGGCCAGATCCTCATCATCCGGGTCGTGAGATATGTAGACTCGAGAGATCATCTGATCATCATCGTACACAGGTCATCCTTACTAGAAGAAGATAACTCCACCAGGAGTGGAATGTAGAAAATAATTCGACGTTCTGATCTCCTTCAACCGATAGTCCGAAGAAGCTCTGCTATTTCCTCCTGGGATTGTTCGTCCCGCAGAGCAACAAGCTTCGGGGGCGATTCCTGGAAAAGCTCCAGGGCATTGAAGAATCTGTCCAGCAAGTCCCCGCTGCAGGTAGGAACGAGGAAGATATGGGTATGCGGTATTCTCCTTCCACGGGCGTACATGCAGACAAAATCAGGATTTAGGGCCTTCATCATCCTCTCAGCTACGATCTTTGCCACATTGAATAGACTGGCATTTTCCTGTACCGAAAGCTCATGCCACCATGGCACGTGCCTTTTGGGAATGACCAGGCAATGCCCTTTTGAGAAGGGATTGATATCAAGGATGGCTACAGAGAGTTCATCCTCAAAGATCTTGTGGCAGGGTGCTTTTCCAGCTATAATATCGCAGAAGATGCATCCAATCTCCGTTCCTTCGACCATAATGCCGCTCCTCCATTGATAATCATGCTATCATAAGTGATCAATCCTTTGCCTGTTGGAGGGTGGAAGCTCTCTATGCCCGTGGGATCTCATTTCGATTTGTATAAAAAAATCACCAGCGGCTCAGTTGGTGATGAGGGCCGCCAGTCTCAATTTATTCATTAACGTCCTCTATTGCATCTCAAGCTCGATCAGATAACCCCAATGGAGATGGGAGCATATCCTGCCAGCTCATTATAGCCTACTCCAATCTGCTTTCCGGAAAGATCCCCCTCCCTGATGCGTATTATCTCTTCCCAGTACTTTGATTCTCCCTCACTGATGGTCAAACCAGCTCTCTCCTTTAACCATGATCTGGCGACCGTCGATCTTCACCGTACCCGTGGTGTTCATAGAAGGATGAGTGTAGTAGCGGGTCATTCCGGTCATGTTCTGCGTAGCAGGATAATTTTTAAAATCAGCAAGGAAGAATGGACCCGCTAGAGAGCGTGAACCTGCAAGAGAGCTTGAATCGATATGGATCAATTTAATGGAAATGGAAAAAGGAATGGTGCCCTGGCCATAATCGGCTGCTGCATCGCTATCTTCTGGCCGGGAGCCCTCACCTTCGGCTTTCCGGGAGTGATGGCCTCCCTTTGGCAGGATATGTTTCATGTTGGCAGCGGTGCCACGGGAGCGGCCATCTTCTTCATGCTGGCAGCTGTCGGCATCAACATGTTTCTGGTGGGCCGCTGGCAGGAGCGGTACGGCATCAGGAGGATGATCATCCTGGGAATCCTCCTCACTGCCTGCGGCTCTATCCTCGCCGCCTATGCAAGATCTATTGTCATGGTCTACGCCTGGGCTTTTCTCAACGGCGCAGCCTCATGCTTCGTCTACATCCCCGCTCTCACCCTGGTGCAGCAGTGGTACCCCCACAGAAAGGGGCTGGTCTCGGGAACGGTGAGCATGGTCTTTGGTCTTGCCGCCGCCATCATGTCCCCCATCTTCGGCCTGATGCTGAATGCATTCGGCTACAGGAACATGAGCCTTGTACTGGCTGTCCTCACCCTGGCCGCAGGCCTCTTGGGCGCATACTTCGCTCGGGAGCGGGATGACCTGATTGCGAGGCAAAGCGAAAAAGGGGATTATGTAAAGCGATCTCTCACTGTATCTGAGACTCTCCACACCCGGAGCTTTTGGTTTCTCTGGCTGACCTGGACCCTGGCCGGGGCGGCGGGAGTCTCCATGACTGTCCTCTCCACCGGCTATGGATTATCATTGGGTCTCCCTCTGGAGGGTGCGGTTCTCATTCTCACCGCCTTCAATCTGACCAATGGCACCGGCAGGCTGGCGAGCGGATACCTCTCCGACCGGTTGGGGCAAAGGAGGGTCATGAGCCTGGCCTTCCTGGCTGCGGGCCTGGCATACTTTCTATTTCCCCTGGCAGGAGATCTGATTTCGTCCGCAATCCTGGCGGCGGTGGTTGGACTGTCCTTTGGCACCTTATTTTCCGTCTCTGCTCCATTGGTGGCGGACTGCTTTGGCCTGGAGCATTTCGGAGCCATATTCGGCCTCACCTTTGCAGCCTACGGATTTGTCGCCGGTCCACTGGGGCCCACCCTTTCCGGATATCTGCTCGATCTGAACGGAGGCAACTTCGTTCCCGTCTTTCTCTATCTGGGGGTCTTCAGCTTGCTTGCCGCCTTCTCCATCCGGCAGGTGGTGCCGCCAGAGCGGCTTTGATATCAGAATTGCACATCCACTTCTACCAGCTTCGCCCCCTGCCGGATGGCTTCCTGGACCGCTTCCCTGTCCTTCATCAGGAATATGCGCCACTCCGGGGTCTCGATCTGAGCGAGGGAGTTTTTGAGCAGCCAGGAGTATCTGCTCTTGTGGCTCAATTTTACCACATAACCGCGCGAGTTCTCTAGAACTGTAACCGCAAATCCCCTCCTTGCCAGGAGCTTTCCTACCAGGTTTCTCTCCCCTGGTGTTTTGAGGACGAAGCGATATCCATCCTGATCATAGTAGTCCGCAAGCTCCTGAAAGATCTGTTTGTCCTCGAAGAAGTGTTTGAAAAGCCAGTGGCTGCCAGCCTTGATTATGGTGATCTCCTTTTTGGGAGGTGCTGGCAGTATATTTCCCGGCATAAAGAGGTTATAGCGGAGGGATTTTATTCCTCTTCCAGTCGGCAGAAGGTGCAGCTGTGATGCCAGATCGGCTCGACCTGAATCTGAACCGGATTCTCGCTAGTGTAGTTGCCTTCCGTAATCTCCTGGATGAACTTGCGCACCTGATCCTGGGACATCCCCTTCGGCTGGATCCTGCCCACTTCGCGGCCATGGACCCCATGATGGCCCTCCGTCTTGTCCACGGTGGTGACTGCATATTCGGGATCGTTCTCAGTGTCTCCATCGCCCAGATAGAGATGATTTCCGTAATAAAAGCCGTAGCAAACAGGCCAATGGTGGTTTGTCATGGCCTCTATCAGATCGTCCTCAGCTTCAAGCTCCTTGAATGAGAACACGCGGTCGGGATGCTTCATCATCTTCACCTTTCTCTTTGATCTTACAGATGACTGCCCGGCATTAAATAGTTTCTCAGAGCAAGATCTATAAGCTAACATTCCCAAATGCCTCCCGTATCATGGCCGCAGTATCGCTATTAAAAAAGGCCTCTTTTATTGGGCCTCTTGCTCTCCTGGCTTTGGCCATGACCGTATGCTTAAGCTGTGCCGATCAGATCGATCTCGATTCGTTCAGCAGCAGCTCCAGTTCCATTGAGGCCTTCAGCTACAGAATAGTCGGTTCCTATCCTCATGACCCCTCTGCCTTCACTCAGGGTCTGGTCTATTATCAGGGCGAATTCTACGAGGGGACAGGGCTGTATGGCCAGTCCAGCCTCCGCCGGGTCAAGATCGAGACGGGAGAGGTTCTGGAGATTGTCAATCTGGAGGATGAGTTCTTTGCCGAGGGGATAGCCATCTGGGAGGACAGGATCATCCAGCTCACCTGGAAGTCTCGCCAGGGCTTTGTCTGGGACAGGGATAACCTGAGCCAAATAGGAGACTTCACCTACCGGACTGAGGGCTGGGGATTGACATCCAATGAAACCAGGCTGATCATGAGCGACGGGTCTGATACCCTTTATTTTCTTGATCCAGAGAACTACTCCCTGCAGGGAACCCTGAAGGTCACCGCCAGTGGAGAGCCGGTCAGGGGAATAAACGAGCTGGAGTACATCAAGGCATGATCTATGCCAACCTCTGGCCCAGCAGCTGGATCGCGATCATATCCCCGGATACCGGCGAGGTGACCGGGAGGATAAATCTGTCCGGGATCCTGGAAGAAGGTGGCATCCCCGGCCGGCAGGGTGGATGTATTGAATGGCATTGCCTATGATCCGTCAGATGACCGGCTCTTCGTGACGGGAAAGCTCTGGCCCAGGCTCTTTGAGATCGAGCTGGTAGAGGAGACTGATGAGGATTCAAATCAACAAAGCCAGCAACAGCAGACATCATGATTTTGCAAGATGAATAAAATCGAGGCTGGGCATCATGTCTGCCCGCCTCGCCGAGCCGCAGATGCATGCTCGGGCTGCGCCCGATCGCAGCCCTCAGACCGCATTAGTCGCTATATACCCTTTACCCAGTCCGGTTCTTCTGCGTTTGCCTACCCAGCCTCTCTACCTATAATAAAACTGGGGCTGATTTTTCATCATCAGCCCGAAGGCCAGCCCCACAAAAACCCCGGCGATATGGGCCATATGGGCAATGTTGTCCGCTGAGTCCATGAAGGTAAAGTCGATCAGGGCAAAGACCACCACTGCCCAGCGGATGCTCATCGGTATCACGAAGAAGAGGAGCACCCGAATCTCTGGGGCGATTATGGCCAGACATCCCAGAGCGCCGAATAAGCGCCGCTCGCCCCTACCAATGAACCGCTGGTGACCGCCATCTGGGCCAGGGCAGCCACAATCCCGGACAGTATGTAGATCTGCAGGAACTTACTCCCTCCTACCCTCCTCTCCAGCTCCATGCCAAAGAAGAAGAGAAAGAGCATATTGAAGAATAGGTGGTTGAAATCGGAGTGGACGAACATATGGGTGAGAATCGTCCAGGGCCTTTCGACCACAATAATTGGAATTGAGGACCAGGTAGTTGTCCACAAATCCAGCGGCGATACTGATCTCCTTAAGAAGAACACCAGTATGCAGATCAACAATATAATGCCCGAATAGGATACGGGCATCAGGCCTCCGATGCGATCCAGCCAGCTGGCGCCAGGCGTATTCGGATCTCCCCATTCGTCCCTATTTCTGTAGTCCTCTCTTCTGCCTGCCCGTGCCAGGAAAAGTCCGGGCCGGTTCACCTTCTGCCAGGGATAGCTCTTCCTGCCGGACTCTTTGGCTGGATATAAAATCGATTGCAGATGCACTTTCTACCTCTCAGGATATCTCTTTGACTGGATCATGCTAACACTGCGAAACAAGGATCGTTCTCCACAGGATCATATTTCACTCGGTAACATACTGGCCATCGCGCAGCACTATCACATAATCGGCCGAATTTCTCAGGGCCACAGAAAATCCGGGCTCCGCCCCGAAGATGATGGTCTCCTTGCCATGCTCCATGGCCTTCATTAGAACCGGCTTCAGGTCAGCATCGCGGGTGACCAGGGCCAGGGTGTCGATGACCGGATTGTAGATCATATCCACGCCCTCCACCGCCATCCTCACATCCACGTCGCTGGTGCAGATCACCGGCTCGAACCCCTGATTCTCCACCGCCTCGACCAGCTTCTCAGATGCATACTGATTCAAGAACACCTTGCCCATCTTGATGTCGCCGTAGTCCTTCAGGATGTCCCTGATCTCCTCCAGGTCCATCTGGAACTCCTTTCTGAGCATATTGGGCCCATCCACCAGGAGGCCTATCCGCTTTCTTCCCTTTTCCTTTCTCGAGCCCAGATACTTCATTATATGCTCGAAAGGCACAGTCATCCGATCCATGTTGACCCTTTTCTTGCTGAATTGGTTTGAAACCCGAGTTCATTCTATGCTTTAGGACGTCTTGAATTCAGGACGTCTCCACACTAAAGGTCATTTCAACGGATGTTATAAATTCGTTTGGTATTCGCGGCCGTCTGCTTTGCTACCTCCTGCGGCTCCAGTCCCTTTATCCTGGCGATCAGCCGGACGGAATCCAGAACGTTTGCCGGCTCATTTCTTCCCTTGCGAGGGGAGAGGAATGGGCTGTCCGTCTCCACCAGCAGGTGATCGAGGGAGACGTTCCGGGCCAGGATCTGATGATGTGCAGATCGGCAGACGTTAGTGGCCAAAGAGATGTAGTATCCCCTATCCTGGGCCTCTTTCATAGTGGGAAGAGTCCCGCTGTAGCAGTGGAAAACGACTTTATCCAGGTGCTTGACCATGTCCAGGGCAGGCTGTTCTGCATCCCGAGAATGGATGACCAAAGGCAGGTTCAGAGACTCGGCTATGGCGATGACCTTTTTGAAGATCTCCGCCTGCTTTTCTCTGACGTGAGTATCCCTGCAGTGGTAGTAATCCAGGCCCGCTTCGCCTATCCCCACCGCCTGGCTGGCATTCTCCTCGATCTGGTCTAAGAGCATCTTGATCTCTGGATCGTTCTTCCCGTCAATTGAGTTCGGGCTGAGGCCCAGGGTAGCAGAGATGAAGTCGAAATTCCTCGCCAGCTCCAGGGACTTGCTGTTGGTGGAGTAGTCCACGCCGGAGTTTATCATCCGGACCACTCCCGCCTTCCGGGCGTTCTCGATCACAGCATCCCGATCTTTATTGAAATGCTTGAAATCCAGGTGACAATGCGAGTCGATTACCTCGACTATTGGCTTCTGTACGTTTCCATGTACGTTCCCCTGTACGTTTCCTTGCATAGTTCCCGGCATACTTCTCTGCACATCCCTTTCATTGATTCAACGAAGAGCGTTATCCTCCAGGAGCATCAATCTGTTGATAGCGCTAACTAATGCCTCCACCGAGGCCATGACGATATCCTCTCGCGCCGAGCGGGCGCTAACTTTCCTGCCCCGGTCATCCTCCACCCCGATCACCACCTCAGCCAGGGCATCGGCACCGCCGGATATGGCCTCGATCCGGAAGTCGCACAGGTGGATAGATGTATCGCTATCCAGGAGTCCCTGCACGGCATTGACCGCTGCGTCCACCGGGCCCACCCCGGTATTGGCCAGGACCTTCTCCTTTCCCCGGACCATGGCTTTAACCGTAGCGGTAGGAGTGATGATGTTCCCGGTCATCACCGAGACCTCCATGAGCACCACTGCCTGGCTGTCTTTGGCCACATCTCCGATCACGACATCGGCTATGGTCTGAAGATCGATGTTCCCGACCTGCTTGCCCTTGTCGCCCAGCTCCTTGACCCTCTCCAGGATCTCCTGGAGCTGCTCATTCGATGGCCGGTAGCCCGCATCCTCCAGGACTTTGGCCACAGCATGCTTCCCGGTATGCTTGCCCAGGACTATCCTCCTCTTGTGGCCCACCATCTCCGGGGTCATTATGCCGGGCTCGAATGTCTTGCTGTCCTCGATGACCCCGTGGCTGTGAATCCCGGACTCGTGGGAGAAGGCGTTCTCTCCCACAATCGGGGCGGTTATGGGTATCTTTACCTTGGTGAGCCGCTCGACCATCCTGGCGGTCTCCACCAGGTACTCGGTCTTAATGCTGGTCTTAGCATTGTAGATGGAGTGCAGGCTCATCGCCACCTCCGCCAGGTTGGCGTTGCCCGCCCTCTCTCCCAGGCCGTTAACGCAGACCTGGACCTCCCTTGCCCCCGCTTCCACCGCTGCCAGGCTGTTGGCCACCGCCAGGCCGAAGTCGTTATGGCAGTGGACATCCACTACCATATGGACATCATCGCAGATGTCCCTAACCAGCCGGTAGAATGAGGAGGGGACGGCCACGCCCACCGTATCAGGTATATTTATGATGTCGCAGTGTGCTTCCTCCACCGCTTTGAATATGCGGTGCAGGAACTCCGGCGAGGTGCGGGTGGCATCCATGGCCGAGAAGAGGCAGGTCCGTCCGTTATCCTTCACAAGCTCCACTGTCCTCATCGCCTCCTCCACGATCTCGTCGTGGCTCATCTTGATGGTATGAGCGATCTGAATATCGGAGGTGGGACTAAAGACATGGACCAGGTCCACTTCAGCGTCAAGGCAGGCCTGAGCGTCCTTTTTCACTATGCGGGAGAGGCCGCAGACCTGAGCCTCCAGACCGGATCGGGCGATCTGGCGGACGCTGTCAAACTCGCCCTTTGAGGATACGGGAAAACCGGCCTCGATAACATTCACACCGAGTTTGTCAAGCTGACGGGCGATCTGGATCTTCTCATCCGTGGTGAGAGAGACGCCTGGAGTCTGTTCTCCATCGCGAAGGGTGGTGTCAAAAATGTGCACTTTTTCGTTAACAAGCGAATGAACGTCGTAGAAGACGATTCCCCACAGAGCTTTCATGTGTCATACTTTATTCAATGTTCTCTGCCCTATAAAACCTTTGCCGGCCAACAGGAAGGAATGAATGGGTAGGATAAGGATTCAGTTCGAGAGCATGGATTATTTATAATCCCCCGAATAGTTACTGCTTTTATGAAGACTGTAATGCTACTAGTAAGCCTCCTGGCGGCAGTATCTTTGGCCGCAGCATTAACTCCTGAAGAACAGGCCACAGTGAATGGCCTTCAGCTGTCATTTGAACTTGGCACAGCCTATGAGAAAGCAGTTCGCGGGGAGAATGTCACCGCCTACAATTCTCTGGTTGACCAGTGGAATGCCTGGGTTATGACCAACTTCAGGAATGAGACTGCTCTGCTCCGGGAAAAGATCGTAGTTAGTGTAGAGACGCTGACACCTTATTATGTGGAAAATAATACCTCAAGCAAGGGCATAGTGCATGAGATTGACGCCACGAAAAAATATGTTACTAATGATATTAACTCCCTGCCGGACTCCGTCCGAGAAGAGTATGCCCAAACCGAGAAGGGTAAGGAAATGAGCAAGGATTTCCTGGGCGGGGCCTGAGAGGCTGAAACTGAGATATTGTGATATTGAGGATTGATATCGCTAACAATAGCTCTGATTGCATAAGTTCTGTAATGCCGCGGGTTTGAGATTCCTGAACAGGCAAAAGTGGCCGGTATCCCTGGTGGATAGTGGCCCACAATTTTCTTTTATCTTTTATCCATCTCGCAAGATGAGGCTGATCGAATGCATGAGAAATTGTTGAACTATCATCATCTTATCATTTGTATCTTATTCATACTTTCTATTATGTAAAAATGGTTTATTGATATTGATTTCTGGTAAAAGTACTTAAGCTTGCACGTAGTATATGCATATCATGGCAATAGTGTTGGGTGAGCTAATCAGGCCACAAAAAAATGCCGTGCACCATGATCTGAAGGCTATCGAGCTTGTAGCCGCCAAAGAGATCCTGGCCGAGGTCTTCGGGATCAGGCTCTCGGAGGTCGATGAGATGATCCGGTGCCGCTTCGAAGCTGAGGATACTGGGTCTATCGATTCTGAAGAACATGGCCAGTGGCCTCAAGAGTTCTGGCTTTCGGATTGAAGAGAAATTGATCTATCTTTTAGTGCCCCATCTTTTCTCCATTGCATACGGTCTTCAAAGATTCCTTTCTTTATCCCTTTTCAAGTCTCTCATGCCACCCTATAAGGCCAATTGTCTCCCTGGCCGCAGTTCTCAATGAGAAACACTATCTGGTCCAGCCTCCCTGGAGCCCCTGGGTCTCCATCGGCATTGATTGAATCAGGGCAGATCTCAGACTCCAATTTCACATTGATAGAGCTTGGATCCATTAGATCATCCTTGATCTTTGCCAGAACGTCACTCCCAAGCGACCACTGGATATCCCCCAGCTGCAGATCTGGGTTGTTCAGAGCAGTCCTTGCACCCTCCAGATAATCATCTTTGAAGTCCTGCTCTCTTTTGACTCCCGTCCAGCTCTCCGGTCCTTTCCTTGCCTCGGCGGGGTTTGCAGGGAGCCTCGGCGGCTTTATCTCTATCTCCGCAGTAGTCTTGCCATTGGTATTGACTGGATTTATCTGAACCGTGGAATTCCACCAGGGATCCGGTATCAGGAATGAACTTTCAGAGCTGGCGGCATTCTTGAAGGCATCAAAGAACTGCTTTCCCCAACCGCCTTTCCCGTCAGAAAAGTCGATATGCTCCGGCCAGGCGACATCCGGAAAGAGGACCCTCCACAGCCTGCGGTAGTGCTTTACAACCAGGTCGTCATCAAGGACTGCGCAATCAAGCTCAGTGTCGCAGGTAAAGGATCGGCGGTTCAGATTAGCAGAACCACAGACCAGCAGGCTATGATCATACATCTGAACCTTGGCGTGACAGTAGATGCCTCCCGGAACTCGCGAGGGGTGCCACAGGTCGTAAACAGCCACCCGCTCGAATCTGCCCTTATGCTCATCTTCCGAGAGGCCCTCAGTCAGGTCGTCGAGGGCCATCTTTCTTGCATGGTGCTCCTCAAGGTCGTGCTCATCGGCATAGGGCGGAAGAATCAGAATTACACAGAGTTTTTTTTCTTTATCGCTCTTGATCCTGTGGTTGAGCAATCTGGCCAGCGGTCTGCTGAAGAAGTATTGATCAAAGATCCAGATCAATTCCTCTGCCGCCTGGCAGGCATTGGATATTCCTGCCATGATGGTAAACTCCCCTCTCAAAAAAGGAGGCTTGTTGCGCTCCGGGCGGAGGGGAATGGTACGCCACATCTGCACTATAGACGAGCCCGCATATTGCTGCTTTTGATCAGACTCCGCGGGGAGGGGCAGAGGCAATACCATACCGTCTTTGATGGCAGTGTTTGAGCTGAAGATGACCTGACTGTTTTGCAGATGCAAACTGCCCCAAAACCCTTTCTCATAGACTCTCCCTCCATCCTGCCATCTCTCCGCAAACTGCTCTTCTAAAGTCTTGACGATCGGCCCCTCAAGCTTCAGTTGCTGATCATGCCAGATTTGATATTCACTTCCGTAGACCTCACCCGGCAGATCCGGTTCCGGAACAGAGAGTCCCGTTACATCTTTCAGCGCATCATAGATAGCCTCCGGTCCCCTCGGCCAGTGATATGTGCCGTTTCCGACCGCAATTGCCTCTGAGAGCATTTCTCCTGATTGCCAGTCTCCTCCCAGGAACTGAGGCGGATTTGATCCTGCAAGATCGACCAGATCATCCAGCGAAGCCTTTGAATCGAATTTGTACTGATGCAGAGGGTCTGGAGCGTCCATCCTGGTGAATGCCAGATCCATGCTCCCGCAATAAGCCACGTTTATGTTGCCCACCCGAATCACCATCATCTTCTGGTGATGAGTAGAGGTTACTGGTGGTGCCACCCTCATATCCAGAGCCACAATGCCACGATCTATTGCACTGGGATCCTCCCGGCTCAGCCTTTCGCTTTCTTTGCTGACGGTATCGGCTATGTAATTGTGATCGCTCATATGCGGGCCGAGCCCTGTAATTATCGAGGCCTTCATCGGCATCCACAATAGTATCCTGACAATGATTCCCGACTGCATGAGACGGAGGATCAATCCGATTATGGTCTGATCCTTCAATGCAGAATCGCTCTCATTCCAGGGACGGTTCTGGACAATCCAGGGATTGTCTTCCGATAGGTCTCTCAAGGGATTAAGCCGCCAGTTTGCGATATAGACGTGCCCTTTCTTGCCTTGCTTGGCCTGGTCAATTGCTGCCTCCAGGGATTCTCTTATTGATGACATCCCCTCGTATCCGCCAATCAATGGAGTTACACGGCAGTTTTCATCCCAGGGCTCTCTCTCGCCCTGCCGCCTGGCCATGCAGGTCTCGTCTCCCCAGGGGCGGCCACCTCCCTTATCAGAAAATTTCAAAAGCCACTTGCCCGGATCAGCCACCATAATATACCACGCTCCCAAATGCCAGGTACAATATGTTCTTTACACGATAAATATCTGTGCCGACTATGCCCTCCCTCTGGATGCATAAGGATATGCAGATGCATACAAATAATGGAGTGGATCTATCCTTCGATCCATCAAACTCCTCAGTTCCGTCTTATCGAAATTTGAGAAGACTGATCGGATCGCTGGATGCGTGGTATACGGCAATAAAACCACAGAGTCAGAGAGCGCACAGAGGACGACGATCCCGGTGATATATAGCGACAGGCATAGCGACAGCCTCCTTTACCGGCAGCTGCAAATCTTAAATAATTTTAATTATAAGTGCAAATATCTTTTTATACTATAATATCCTATTAGAAATAGATTGATAGATGAAAATTCGTCCTTTTCATCATCCAAAAAGGAGGATCGCATAACCAAATAAAAGCAAGAGCATATCGGAATTAAAGGGTCTCAAGGGGTGATGGATGTAGGTGGTTAGCTAATTAAATCAGGCAACAATTTGCATACAGTTGAGCATGTGGATAACCTGTACATGCTCTGGATAATTAACCGGTGCAACAGAAATAGTTTGTTGATACTTCAGGTAAAAAAAAGAGGTTAAAATATGAAAACTATATTATTGTTTATGCTAATAGTCGCGATGATCCCGCTGGCACCAGGCGCAGACGATGATGGCGTATCCAATGCATCTTCGTCCGTTTTGACCACCAGCCTGGGTCATCCCGTTTTCGATAACGACAACTCCCTGACCGTCGGGGAGCGCGGTCCGACTCTTTTGCAGGACATCGAATTCATCGATAAGATGGCCAACTTCGATCGGGAGCGGATTCCGGAGAGGGTGGTCCATGCCAAGGGGGCGGGTGCATTCGGCTACTTCCAGGTCTATGAGCCCATGACCAACTACACCAAGGCCAATTTCCTTCAGGACCCGGACAAAAAGACACCGGTATTCGTCCGCTTCTCCACTGTTGCCGGTGGTAGAGGATCTGCGGACACGGTGAGGGATGTGCGCGGCTTTGCCACCAAGTTCTATACCGAGGAGGGCAACTACGATATAGTGGGCAACGACCTGCCCGTCTTCTTCATCCGGGATGCCATCAAGTTTCCGGATCTTGTCCATGCGGTGAAAGCCGAGCCGCATAACAACATACCATCCTCCTCTACCGGCCACAACAACTTCTGGGATTTCATCTCTCAAACCCCGGAGTCAACCCACATGCTCACCTGGGTGTTCTCCGATCGGGGAACCCCGGCCAGCTTCAGGATGATGGAGGGCTTCGGAGTGAACACCTACGTTTGGGTGAACGCGGACGGCCAGGCGATCTATGTCAAATACCACTGGAAGCCAAAACTGGGGGTGCAGAACTTCGACCACCAGAATGCCTACAGAATCGCAGGCGAGGATCCTGATTACCTGACACGAGATCTCTATGATGCCATAGAGCGGGGGGAGTTTGTCGAGTACGAGCTTTATGTGCAGATGATGAACATCTCCGAGGAGCTGAATCAGACCTTCGATCCCCTGGATGACACCAAGACCTGGCCTGAGGACCAGTTCCCGCTAATGCCCGTGGGCAAGATGGTGCTGGACAGAAATCCGGATAACTACTTCACTCAGGTGGAGCAGGCGGCATTCTGTCCGGCAAACCTGGTTCCAGGAATTGAGCTCTCAGCGGACAAGATGCTGCAGGGAAGGTCGTTCTCATATTCAGACACCCAGCGCTACCGTCTGGGAGCCAACTTCAAAGATCTGCCCACAAACAGGCCGCTGGCTACAGTTGCCAACAATCAGCGGGATGGGGCCATGCAGACCAATATATTCAATGGAACGGTCAACTTCGCCCCCAGCAGCCAGGGCGGTCTGGTTTCTGCAACTGAGGAAGGCGTTCCCTATGAGCCCTATGTCGAGGGTAATATCACCCGGGAGAGGATCTACAAGACCGATGACTTCTCCCAGGCAAGGGAGCGATATTTGGCCATGAATGAGACTGAGAAGGAGCATCTGGCCGGAAACTTCGTGGCCGACCTCAAGGGTGTGACCAAGCCGGAGATTCAGAGGCGGGCCATAGACAATATCATTGCCCAGATCGATGAGGGGCTGGCGGCGACCATCTCCGAGGCCCTGGGCCTGTAATGGCAGAAAAGTGAACTGCAGGGGTAAGCTCCGGGCAGATGGTGAGAATCCATCTCCATTGAGCTTATCCTGACTTTTAATTTTCAAAAGCAACCTTTAGAGCAGAATCAGCCGCAATGTGAATGCTTATGGGCATGTAGAACTAAAAAAGTATAAAATAATTTGAGTTGGTCTATCTTTCGACCCACTCAAATCCCGGATCTTTGATCTTATTAAAATTCTTGATGAGAGCTGCGGCGTCGTTCCTGTTCAGCTTGGCATCCATCATCTTCCCGCAAACACATCGGAGCGCCTCCTTTTCTTTTTTCAGGGCATCGCTATCTCCAGTCTTAGACGTCAGTCCAGAGCTCTCAAAAAGGTGCTCTTTCTCATCCATGTGTGTGGTCTTGCCCCATTTGCTGAACATCTCAGAAGCATTGTCCAGAAGGCGTTGATCAAATGCCTCCGGAAACTTGCAACCCTCTATCTGCCGCATAAATTCTTCTTTCTTCAAATTGATCACCTCATTCTTGCAACTTTCCCTCTTGCCAGAAAGTCTTTACCAAACCTGTATTGATTTCTTGGATCTTTTCGAAATCCTTTTAGAATTTTTGATTCCATGACCTCCTAGGTCCATCCGGACCCGGTCGTTGTCGTCACCCCGTCGTCAGTGGTGATTGTGGTCCCCTGGGGGGAGGTGGTGGTGGTCTGAGTGCCATCGGGGCTTATGGTTGTGGTGTAGGGTCCGCCAAAGACCGTCGTCGTCTTGCCAAGGGGGGTGACAGTGGTCTTGCCGTCGGAGGTGGTGATTATCTTTCCATCGGATGTAGTGGCGGTGGTATAGCCATCTGGATTGCGGTATGGATAATAGCTGTATGGGTAATAGCTATACGGGTAATAGCTGTACGGATAATCGCTATATGGATAGCTGTAAAAAGATGGGTATGATCTGGGATATGTGGCAAAGCTCCCGGCGCTCGTTCCGCTGCCAATGACGTTGACCGAACTCTGGGTCGGAGGCTGGTAAGTGCTCACACCAGGACTCGCTTTGGCCTGAGCGAATACATCCACAATCACCACATTGCTGGGCTGACTGTTGACCACGAAGTACAGCATATGTCTTCCCACACTTCCCGCATAATAACTCATACTGTTATAGCCGGAGCTGAACTGATAGGTCATGTACTTCGTCGCAGCCGTGTCGGTCTGGACGGTTTCATAAAAGCCCGATGCCCCACCGACCGGCACATGGGCTACCAACTGCAGCCAGGTGCCCACGGGAACCACGGCATATTGGGTCCAGTTATTCCTCCCCTGGATCCAGAGGTCGTTGGTCTTGGAGTATAGGGATGCATACTGAGAGTAGGGCAGGCCGGAGCCTCCACCATAGTACACCACATAGGGCGCTCTACCAGTGATGTCGAACTTTGCAGGATTGCTGATTATCCCACTGGTTGATGTCGTTTTTGCCGGTGCATAATACTCTTTGTAAGGGGTGAATGTGGTCTCGCTATATGGCTGGCTGTAGAAGGAGCCACCTGTGGTGTACCAGGGGAAGGCTGGGGACAGGTTGGTCCAGCCAGCGCAACATTCCGGCGAGACCTGGATCGTCGTTTCGACTGGAGGTGACAGCTCTTAAGGCCGAATCGTCCTGACCGGAGGAGCTGCCAATCAGCAGGCATGCTGCGAGGATTGCCGCAAAGAGCAGAATTTTGTTGCACTTCATAAAATCACCTAGCTTTGGGATTCATCAGACTATTAGATGAATCGGTATCTTAAGGTATATTCTTATGAGATATATAATCATGCATAATCCTGGCAGGATTTGCTGCTCCCCAATCTTTTCATACCCCCTACCCTCTGACATTTTCCCTCTATCCCTGGCCAATTCTCTGCCAGAGAAGATGAGATGTTCAAGAGGCCACAGAGCTGGAGATATTCGAGGACGCTATAAAGAATCGAATCTTGATTGCCTGATAAGAGACGCGCTATTCGATATTCAGATCGCCGTATTTTCGGTTTTCCACAGGAAAAAAATTATTGCAGTGGATCCGATCCTGGATCCACTTCCAATCCCTGTGTCCACTTCAATCCGCAATCACTGGATTTAACCAGGATTGCGGATGAAAATTAAAGATGAGATCATGGATAAGAGATCGGCCTAAAGCCATCCTGACCCGGTCGTTGTCGTCACCCCGTCGCCAGTGGTGACTGTGGTCCCCTGGGGGGAACTGGTGGTGGTCTGAGTGCCATCGGGGCTGGTGGTTGTCTGGTAGGTTCCGTCGGAGGTCGTCACCGGCTGGCCAGCAGGGGTGATGGTGGTCACTCCATTGGTGGTGGTAACGGTTCGGCCGTCAGGCGTGGTTGTAGTGGTAGTCGTGGTGCCAACGCCCTCAGAGTTCAGGGACGAACTCTTGCCCGTCTTGAAGCTCCCTGTTTCGCCCTTGCCCAGAACGTTGACTGGAACTGTGCTCCGTGGATTGGCGGTCACTCCTGTGCTTCCTGAGACTCCCTGGGCCTGGGAGAACACATCCACTACCACCACGTTGCTCGGCTGGTTGTTCAGCACAAAGTAGAGCATATGCCTTCCCACCTGATCCGCCAGGTAGTTCATGCTGTTGTAGCCTGAGTTGAACTGATAGATCATGTATTTTGTCGAGGCCGCGTCGGTCTGAACCACCTCATAGAAGCCCGCTGAGCCTCCTGCAGGCGCATTGGCCACCAGCTGCAGCCAGGTGCCAACCGGGCATACCACATATTGGGTCCAGTTATTGGCTCCCTGAATCCACAGGTCGCCGGTCCTTGACGGGGCCAGGGAAGCGTACTGAGAGTATGGCAGTCCCACCCCTGCCCCATAGTAGACCACAGAGGGAGTCTTTCCGCTGATATCGTACTTGGCCGGATTGCTCACTATACCGCCCGAGGGCTTTGTGCCTGCAGTTGTGCCTGCAGTGGTATAGTACTCCCTATAAGGGGTGAATGTGGTTTCGCTGTACGGCTGGCTGTAGAACGAGCCGCCTGCGGAAGAGTACCAGGGATAATTGGAGACCGGCTGATCCAGCCAGCGCAGCATTCCGGCGAGTCCCGGATCGTCTGTCCGGCTGTAGCCGACATATCCACCCTCTAAGGGGTCCTGGGTATTCTGGCCAGAGGCGACGCCCAAAAGCAGAAAAGCGGCGAGGATCGCCATGCATGGCAGGGTTTTGCTATAAATTTTGCTATAATTCATTCGATCACCTGATAATGCCTACACACTCATGTTTAGACTATGTTCTATCTGATTTGGGTCTTATCAGATTGAAATCCAAGGACAGACAAGCGGCCAAATTGTACAGTGGCCTGGGAATGGCAGCAGTCCTTGAATTCTATTTTAGATGCAGTTGTGTTATGTATATATTATATCGATTCGCCCTTACTATATACAATATTAATAGCTCTACATAGCTGGAAGGATCGCAAATAAGCAGAGGAAAGAATCTTGATTAAGGATTAGGAGGTAAAGAAGATGACTGAGGAGAAGCCCAAACCGATCATATTTGCAGAAGCCGCAGGTGACGGCGTCAATTCCGCTTTTGCATCCTTGAGAAATGAGATCATGAAAGACGGTGCGCTATCGTCCAAAGATAAGGCCATCGTCGGCCTGGCGTGCGCCGTAGCCATTCGATGCGACACCTGTGTTGAGTTCCATAAGAAGGTGGCCAAAATGGCAGGAGTGACCCGAGAGGAGATGCTGGAAGCCGCAGCCATTGGGGGACTGGTCCGCCTGGGCTCAGGCTTTGCCACGGCATCCATCATCCTGGACGACTGAGATCGGCATGAATATCGAAGAGCTGGGAGAGAGGTCTTGCCTTTTCCATCAATCAATTTGCCCTCACAGCCAACCTAACTGGGGCAAGACATCGAGCAGGGTCGCTCTGAAGAGCACATCGATGATCAAGGCCGCAAAAAGCCAGGCGCGGTAGTTGGCAGACTGATAGAAGAACTCTTCCCCTCTTTTTGCCGTCGGATGGCGCACGAAATCCCCGTTCTGCCCCAGCAGCCAGCCGCCTGATACAATAGCAGCGATGAGATAGAACCATCCTAGATCAGAGGCCAATCCCAGGGCAATGGAAAGGGCGATTCCCACCAGCCAGAAGAGGGCCACCAGCTTTGCCGTGACCGGAATGCCGAAGGTGGCGGGAGTGGTAGGAATCCCCTCCTTTCTGTCGCCTTCGACATCACGAGAGGCATCGCAGTTGGTGAATCCCCAATCGGTGATGCAGATCATCGCCGCCAGGATCACAGAAGCGGGGTGGATGCCCGCACCGGCCTTGAGAATCCCTGCCGGCTCCATGGCCAGCCAGACGCCGAGGGGCACCAATCCATAGGATAAGCCCACGAAGATCCAGGAGAAGGGGGTATTCCTCTTGGCCCAGGCGGAGTAGATGCTGGCCAGGATGGTGGCAAGGATGAGGGCGACAAAGCTCTCCGGGTTCAGGTAGAGGGCGGCGGACAGAGCGACGAGAAAGAGAAATATAGACCAGGACTGGGCCTGCCTCTTGTTCAGCTTTGCCGAAGGCAGCGGCCGGGAGGGCATGCCGACCTTATCCACCTCGATGTCGCAGCAGTCGTTATAGACATAAGAGCTGGTGATGGCACAGTAGGCTCCCAGCACCGCTATGACAAAAGGAATCAGAGGAGGAAGAGTTCCCTCCACCGCATAGACCGCCAGGAGAGCCGAGGCCGCAGGCATGGCGATATCCATGGGCGCGAGCGGCGGCCTGAGCAGCTCAATATATGCTCTGAATCTGGTGAGTCCCTGGATTGTCATTTTATTCAAATCTTCCTTGGATCATTCTTCGTTCTGCCAACTTCGTTCTTCGAATATCGTTATCTCAGATTACCCCGGAAAAGAGGTCCAGGTGATCGCCGGGCCGGGTCAGGTAATCCAGCCGGCCATGCTCTTTGAGCAGAGGGTACATCTCCTTGCCTTTGGCCAGCCCCAGCCGGGAAAGGGTCCGGCCGCCGGGCGCATCCGCCCGCCGCAGCTCAGCCGCCTCCGGGCAGCGCGGGTTCTTGACCCACCCCTCTCTGGGTGAAAAAGTATGCCCCTCCAGCCTTCTCCTTTATGGGACCATAGAGGGATGAGAAGTCCCTGGCCACGAAGTTGGACATCTTGAGGGTCTTATTGGATCGATTGATGGTGATATGCCCGTAATTGGGTGGGACCAGGACCTTATCCCCGGCAGCGGCATTTATGGCCACCACATCGGATAGGTCATCGCTCTGCAGGAGATAGAGCGCCTCGCCCTCCAGCACCTCATAGAGCTCAGGATAGGTGACGGAAGATCCCGGTGCCTGGGGATGGTAGTGGCCTGCGGTCTTCATGTACTCGCAGCCTATCATCCCTGGGGGGATTATGGTGATATCGTATCTCAGGTTTTGATCTCGAAGCTTATCCCCGTCCGCCCGGCTTAAGAATAGGTCGCGGAACATATAGTACAGCTCGAAGTTCTCAGCCCCCGCCAGCCAATTCTGATCGAATATGACGTCTTTCATGTCAAAGAGCCTGCGAATATCAGGCTCTCTGGTCTTGCCACCGAATTCCAGATCCATCTTCTATGCCACCGCTCTACCTCTAGACATCCGGGATTTATATGGTCTTCCACTGGCATGCTAAAGGATGCAATTGAAAAGACCAAAAGCACAGCTAGCCCTTCAGTTTGCCGGTCTTTTCATTCATAAACCGCAGCTAATCTCGATATGCGAATATGCCAGGACGAGTCTCAGCAGGCATAGGGATTGTTGATGGTGAAGTACTCTGTGAGCACCTTCCTGTAGTCCACTATCACATCCACCCTCCAGTTTCCTGGAAGATGAGCAACATCAGTTCCTTTGATCTTCAGGCAGCTCCAGACGGGCGCAGCCCACATTCCCGTGAATCCATCGATGGGCGGAATGGTGCTGAACGACCGGGCATAGGTCCTGCCCTCAGGCCAGTACCATCTCCACTCTACGGTATGCGGTTTAGCGTCCCGCCAGATCAGCAGCCAGGAGACGGCCTGCTCATCATCAGTGGTAAATGTGGTCGTCCTGTAAAGCGGCATGCCGCTATCGGTAATATCCTTGGCTATGGTATGCTCGCTCAGGGGAAAGAACATGGGATGAGATGCCAGAGCCCCACCGCCCAAGAGCAGTAATGCCAGTGCCACTAAAGCTAATACTCTCGTTCTCATTGCCACTCACCATAACTTTGAAAGCTTTTGAAACCCCAATAGTATATTAATCAAATGTAGCATAAAAAGATGACGATTGGGCTGGGGATAGGATAAGGGGCAAATGGCCGCGGATAGATCGAGCGGGAAACGGGATGGTGGAGACTAAAGATGGTTAGACAAAAGATGGTTGGATAAAAGATGAATATCTGGAAAATATCAGAGGATCAGAGGCTTTATGCCTGATCTTCTGGCGATCTCCCGGGGAAGGTCCATGAAATGATCCAGGCTATCGATCACATTGCCGTCGCTGGTCAGGACGATCCCCCTGGTTGCCTTTAAAAGGCGGTCGACATCCCTGGCGGTTCTGGCCGTGCCGCAAAGATGCCGCTGTGCCATCATTCCTCTTATCAAATCCGCCAGCTCTCCACTGCGGCTCATCTGCTGGTCCAGCAGCACCTCCGTTTTGGCGGGGCCGGCCAAAACCAGAAGATCGAGGATTCGCTTAAGGGCAAGGGCGGTGATAGAAGAGGTTTTGTAGCTTCTGAAGATCCCTCTGCTGTCTCGCAGCAAACCGTCATCGCATGAATAGACGGGATAGCCTTCAAGGACGCTCTCGGTGGTGATGAGGACATTATAGCCATCAATGAAGATCGTCTGGTCTTTCAGGTCCTCAAGCTCCAGCATCCTGGATCTCCTGGCCTGAGCAACATCCGATCTCACTATCACCCTCATCAGGATGAACCTTTCTTCAATCGCCAATCGATGGTGATTGGAGACAAACCGGACTGCAGAGTCCTTGGGGTAGCCCCGGTCCACCAGATACCTTGCCTCCTCCAGAGATTTTGCTGTTATTGCTATTTTTGCTTTTTCTGCTTTTTTTTCCATTTTGCCGTTTATTGCTTCTCTCTTGCCGCCTTTGCCGACAGTCTCACATCCTGGTACAGATCCCGACCATGCGCGTCCACTGCCACCACCATCGGACCGAGGTCCTGGGCATCAAGCTCCCAGACCGACTCCGCCATCCCCAGCTCCGGCAGGTGGACAGCTCGAATCCGGAGCTGTGATGCCGCCGCTGCTCCGCAACCCCCTGGATAGGCCAGATATACCGCTCGATTCAGGAACGGCTCACCCGGCAGGCCTCCTTTGCCGATGATGGCCCTCACCCCCAAAGCCAGAATCTCATCGGTATAGCGTGCCATCCTGCCGCTGGTGGTGGGTCCGGCAGAGATGACCGAATCTGCCTGGATGATGGGGCCGCAGTGATAGAGCGCCGCTCCCTCTAAAGAGACCGGACTTCCCTGGCGGCGAATCCTGGCATGGGCTTTGTCCCGGGCTGTGAACACCCTGCCCGTCAGAAATACAATATCCCCGGCATTCAGCTTTTTCACATCCTCCTGGCTAAGAGGGGTCTGGAGATGAAATACGGTCATACAATCACCTCGGTGGCGCTTCTGTTTGCCCAGCACTGGAAGTTTATCGCCACCGGCAGGGAGGCAGTATGGCAGAGGGCCTTCTCGATTCTCAGGCCGAGGACAGTGGTGTCCCCGCCCAGGCCCATGGGGCCGATGCCCAGGTTGTTCAGCCTCTCCATAAGGCTCTCTTCAAGCCTCTGCCTCTTCATCTCTTCCGCCGAAGTGGCTGAGCTGATGAAGCAGTCGCTTCTCTTGGAGGATTCCCCAGAGCATCGCTGGAGGCAGTGCATATTGAGGAGGGCGTGCTTGGCCATTCGGGCGGCCAGATCGAAGCTGCCGCCGATCCCTATTCCCAGGAACAGGGGTGGACAGGCGTTGGCCGCCCTCTCCCTGACTGCATCGATGATGAACTCAATTGGGTCGTCCGCCGGATTGAGCATCATGACCAGGCTCATGTTCTCTGATCCCGCTCCCTTGGGAAAAGCGGTGATGCTCAGCTTCCGTCCCGGGATCCGGTCCAGGATGATGTCCGGCATCCCTTGGCCGGTATTGTTCAGGCTGTTTTCCCGTGTCAGGGGATCGACGGCATTGGGCCGGAGAGGTATACTGGATGTCGCCTTTCTCACTCCCTCCGCTATGGCCTCCTGAAGATCGAAGTCCAGGTACAGATCTCCGCCCATCTGAACATGAAATATGGCAAGTCCGGTATCCTGGCAGATAGGCAGGCCACCTGAGCCGGCGAGGATTACATTGTCCAGCATGAACTGGAGCTGAGAGCGGGCCAGGGGATTGGTCTCCTTTTCCAGCCCTTCTTTTATTCTCTCCAGAACCCAGGGAGGAAGAGAGGTCTCCGCCCGATATAGAGCGCGAACGGTGGCATCTGTCACCTGGGTGCCTGTGATCATCTGCGTCTCACCCATCTCCTTTAACCTTCCACCTTTTTGCCTTTCTTTCCCGGCTCGATCTTGATGGGTTTGGACTGCTCGGGCAACCTGAGCTGGGTGAGCTGGCCTAAAGCCCTCTCCATGGCGTCCTTATGCAGGTCGCCTGAGGTGTGAATGCCCCCTGGACCTCCCCGCACTGCGCGACAGGGATACTGCTGGCAGAACAGGCCGGTGAGGGAGGGGGCCTCAGACACAGTCTTACCCACGATGCCGGTAGCAGCATGCCATGTCGCTCCGCAGGGGGAGCCGCGCAAGACTCGCACGCCGCTGATCTTGCCGTCCTTGGTCTCTACCTCCAGTTCCGGTTTTCCCAGCTTTTTCGCGAACTGGTCGATCACCGGGACGCCGCATTCCTCCAGGGTGCAGCAGATCTCATCAACCTCGATGTGGATATTATACTCCTCAGCGATATTCTCCAGTTCAGTGATGGAGCCCGCCCTGCCTATGCCTCCGGGAATGATGACCGCCTTAACCCCTTCTTTTCCTGCCAGGCGGACGATCTCCGGAGTGAGGTCCGGATGAAACGTGTAGAGAATGAGCAGGTCCGCCTTGAAGATATGCGGGTCAAAATTCAGTTCACGGACGAACTCCTCCGGGTCCTCGATGAATCCGGGCAGGATCTCCGGGACGTCAACCGATACCACCTCAAAGTCGGTATGCTCCTTTATGGTCTCTAGCAGGCGTTCGCCGTATTTTCCTCTCTTGATTACCCCAACCAGCATGCAGAAGGGATCGGCCAGCGTATTAATATCCTTGCCGGAGAAGAGGGGCCTCATGCGCCCGGCAAGCCCCGAGAGGTGGTCGTACAGATCTATGTGCCATGGAGGATCATCGGAGATGTCGTTGGAGAATGGATCGGTTCTCGCGGTGCTCATCGCCGGCACCCATAGCGGAGTAGGCAAGACGACGATCACATTGGGTCTGATGGCCGCCCTGCGCGCCCGCGGTCTGGTGGTTCAGCCCTATAAGGTGGGCCCGGACTTCATCGATCCCTCTCATCATACTGCTATCTGTGGCCGGCCTTCCTTCAATTTGGACCCCTTTATGATGGGCGAGGATGGGGTCCGTCGATCCTTTTTCTCCGGCCTCAGAGGAGCGGATGTGGCGGTGGTGGAAGGGGTGATGGGTCTATTCGACGGCATGGATGGCACCGAGGTTGGCAGCACCGCCCAGGTGGCCAAGATCCTGGATATCCCCGTTCTCCTGGTGATCAATGTGCATGGCATGTCGCGAAGTGCTGCCGCCATGGAGCTGGGGTTTGCCGGCTATGACCCAGGGGTGCGGCTGGCGGGGACGATACTCAACCGGGTGGGAAGCCGAAGGCATCTGGATATGCTAAAAAGCTGCCTTAAAAAGCCGGTATTCGGGGCTCTTCCCAGGGACAAAGAGATGGAGGTGAAAAGCCGCCACCTGGGGCTGGTTATGGGCTTTGAGAGGGATCATGATCCAGGACTTTTAGCGGACTTCCTGGAGGAGAATGCCGATATCGACCGGATTCTGGAGCTTCCGGGCCAGGCCCGTCCTCCGGCGGTTGCCGCCTCAGATGAGCGGGCAGGAGAAAAGGGAGATGAAAATGGGTTGGTGCGAATTGGGGTGGCCAGGGATCGGGCCTTCTGCTTTTATTATCATGAGAACCTCTTAGAGCTGGAGAGGCATGGGGCGGATCTGGTCTATTTCAGCCCGCTGGAGGACGAGCTGCCCGAGGTGGAGGGCCTGTATATCGGCGGAGGCTATCCAGAGCTGTATGCCAGAGAGCTCGAGAGGTCGCCTGTGCCAGGAGGCAGATCAAAAAGGCTTCCGAGGATGGGATGCCAATCTTAGGAGAGTGCGGCGGCCTGATGTATCTGGGAGCGGGCCTGGAGTCGGAGGCCGGATCCTTTAAGATGGCAGGAGCCCTTCCCTGCACCACGTTTATGGAGAAGAGGCTCATGGCTCTTGGATATGTGAAGGCGGAGGTTCAGGCCGGCAATCCGCTGGCTGATGTGGGCCAGAGCCTTCGCGGGCATGAGTTTCATTATTCGCGCTGCGAATGCGATCGGGATGCTCGCTATTGCCTGAAGCTCTCCCGGGGAAAAGGAATTGGCGAGGGCAAAGACGGTCTGGTGGAGAACAACACTGTGGCTGGATATCTGCATGCTCACTTTTATTCGGTCTCTGTAGATAAATTCATTGAAAGCTGCCGGGCTTACAGGAGAACTTGAGGCTTGATATCTGCAATATATCTTTAAAGACGGCTCTTGGAGCCTTTTTCCGCTGAGCCTATTTTGGCTGGGGGAATGCTTGTTTTTGCTGATCAATCCACCTCTTATCCTGAATTATACATAAATTTTTGTCACGGAAAAGTTTATATTCGATAAAGAATTTCACACGCCTCATAAGCAAATGGAGTGTAAACTATGAGCAAAATATCAAGCGGACTAGTACTCTTCTCTCTCTTGATGGCTCTGTCTATTGGAGCTGCCCTGAGCGAGGAAGTAGTGAATGTAACCCTGAATGCCAGCGACAACGCATCTGTGAACATGACCAACATCACCAACATGACAAATATGACCAACATGACCAACAACATGACCAACATGACAAACGGAACCATTGTGATCATCGAACCCGAAACCGTCACTGTTACTGAGTCCGTTAAGGAGTAAATCAAATCATCCGGCAGGAGCTTGTGGCTCGGCAAATCGCCATAATGGGCGGAAGAGAGCCATTTTTCGCCTGCCATTCATTTTTGCCCCAAGGCCATAAGCAGCATTAAATTAAATTACCGCGATGGATGAATCGAAAGAAGCTTTAAGAAAGGCTTATATTTTTCTGCGAATACGTTTTGATTGAGGTATGAATATGAAGTGTACAGGAATGTTGATACTATCTATGATGGTAGCACTCTCTGCCGGGCTGGTTATTGCCCAGGATGCAGCAGAGACCGTTGCCCTCTCCGATATGAATGTAACTAACATCACCAATCTCACGAATGCCACCAATGTCACAAATATGACAAACGTCACCAATGTAACCACAGTAGCGACGATCAATGTCACAGAGGTTCCTGTTGTGGTTGCTGCAGGAAGCGGCTGTAATAGAGCCCCCTGTGGAAGAGACCACTGTCTGCAGCGGAGCCCGCGTCGAGGTTCAAGCAGCTCTCCAACTTCACTGCCGGCACCTCTGCGGTCCTGGGGAAGGCGCTCCCCGGAGGCTTTTCTGATGTGACCACATCCGCAGATCGGGCTAGCGTATTCAGCCGCGATTCTGGTGTGCCCGCACCCTCGGTGAAGGTCACCATCACCAGGATAGTTGACACCCCTGAGGACAAGTATGTCCAGGTTACCAATGAGGCCGTGGGCGAGTGGGATCTTGACTGGCTGGATGCTGGAGTCTGCAGGAACTGCCACCTTTGTCTTCCCGGCACTGGTCCTGGAGGATGGCAAGTCGGTCAACGTCCATGAGGGAATGGGCACCAGCACTGCCACCGATATTTTCACCAACAGCACTGAGCCCCTGTGGATCGATAACATTGTAACTTTAAAGGATGCTGCAGGAAATGTCATAACCAGCTATGATGTCACCACTGCTCCCGCAGAGATAGCAACCGGGTATGTCGCTCCCTGGAAGGATCAGATTCAGTACTAGAGCATGATGCGGCTAAGATGCCGCAGCATATTCTTTTTTCTCATGGCCGGATATACTGGCCCATTTTGCGGACTTTTTTTAGCCAATGATGAGATACTGACGATAAAGGATCTCTTCGAGCTGCACCTGGCGGGGGCGCGGCTGGCCACCCTCTCCGCCTGCGAGACGGGATGCCCGGCTGCCGGACGAGGTGGTGTCCCTTCCCTCCGCCTTCATCCGGGCGGGCTTTGCTGGTGCGATCGGCTCACTCTGGACGGTATCGGACAAGAGCACAGCCATGCTTATGGCCCGCTTTTATCAGCTCTGGCGGACGGAAGGCAAGCCGCCTGTGCAGGCCCTGGCCAGGCCCAAAGGGAGCTGCGAGAGCAGGAGAAGTTCAGGCATCCATTCTACTGGGCGGCGTTCTATATGACCGGTGTTTGATCGAGGGGAGAACGAGACGCGCAGGACCATACGCTCAGGAGTCGCACTCACGTGGCAAGGCGCACGATGAGAGAGCGGCCTTTCAGCAGGTCGACGATAAAGTCCAAATACGAAAAGGGATAACAGTTAAAAGAATGCTCAAGCTCACCGCCTATGTCTCTGGAAAGGTGCAGATGGCTGGATACAGGTCGAAGGTAGTAACCATAGCCCGCGTCTTTGGCCTCAAGGGATATGTGATGAACCTGCCTGACAGCAGGGTGAAGATCATTGCAGTGGGCCATAAAGCTGATTTGGAGAGATTCCTTGAAGCCATCAGGATCAAAAACACCCTGATCGACGTGGCGGAGATCAAAACGGAATTTTCTGAGGCAAATGGATCTTACGAAGAATTTTTTAAAATTGCAGGAGAAGGGGAGACTGACGCCCGCCTGGACCAGGCGGCAGAGTATCTCAAAGAGCTGATATCTGCCGTGAGAGAAGGATTCAGGGATAATGGTTCAAAGCTCGATGGCATAAGCTCCAAGCTGGATAGCGTGGATTCCAAGCTCGATGGCATGGATCAAGCTCGATAGCGTGGATTCCAAGCTGATGGCATAGGCTCCAAGCTGGATAGCGTGGATTCCAAGCTCGGATGGCATGAGCTCCTGCTTAAAAGAGATCTCTGGGAAACAGGATCAAATCATCGATAAGATAGACGACGCTCGTGAGGATATCGTCTCCGAGGTTCAGGGCATGCGCTCAGACCTGAAGGGCCGAACGGATGAGAGGCTGCAGAGGATCGAGAGCGATGTGACGGAGATCAAGGCCAGGATGAGGTCTTAACTCATTCTACTGGGCGGCCTTCTATATGACCGGCGTGTGATCCGGTGGAAGATCTGGGCTAATCGCTATTTTATCATCATGAAGTGGAGAATAGGATATGGAGGTCTCTTTGTATGCCACTTCATCTCAACAAGCCTGGCCTGCGGGTCCTGGGGATTGCGGAGAGCTTCGAGCGTCCCGGTGCCTCATCAACTGGTCGCTTCTCCTTCAGTCCCCTCAGCCACAGATCCCATCATGCCTTGACAAGTTCCAGGTCCATGCTGGCGGGGGTGGTCATGCGCGCGGACAGGAGGGTGGACGGCCTGGCCTATGCTCATGCCACTGTGGGGGGAGACGATGCCACAGAAGCGGTGCTGGAGATATACCGCAGGCTTGCCCGCAGGGATATCAATGCCCTGATCCTGGGCGGGGCGGCGATAAGCTGGTTTAATATCATCGACCTCGTGGCGGTGTTCGAAGAGGTCTGCCGGCCTCTCATCTCTCTGACCTACGAGGAATCAGCGGGTCTGGAAAAATATCTGCGCGAATATTTCCCGGAATCGGAAGAAAAGATCGAGCGCTATCGAACCCTCGGCGGGCGGGAGAAGATCAGGCTCAGGACGGGCTACGAGCTGTTTGTGCGCGTGCACGGGGCAACACTTGAGGAGGCGAGAGTTCTCTTAAATAAGTTCACTCTGGATGGCAGGGTGCCGGAGCCGGTTAGATTGGCCCGAATGGCAGCCCGGGCAGCGCGCAAGGTTGAGGAGGGATTGGCTTCCGGCAGCGAATAGCAGCCTGCGATCCAGTGAATATATCAGCTGTATATTGGCGATATCAGCTTTGATGGCTTGATGGCGATATGCTGGCAGGAGGCGTTCTGCCATATTTTTTCTCCTGCCAGGGCGGCAAGGACAAGTCCCCACTCTCCTACCGCTCAATAGTTGATTCTCTCCGAAGTTAATAATTGTTTTTTTCATGTAGAGCTTATGTAGGTCTGATATAGGTCATTTATGATGAAGAAAAGGGGATATTCTGGCTGATCAATAGCACCATTTGATTTTGCATGGTGATCGATTCCCGAAACGAACCTTCAACGGGCGGGAGAGAACGGTGCAGAATTTCGGACCGAATCCTTTTTCTACAGAAAAAATATTATTGAGATGTATGGGCAAGCTATGCAGGCCAATTATGCAGCGACCGCTTCCTAATTCCAGCTCCTGGTGATCCTCATCCTTCTGCAGATTATGCTCCTCCCGCCCTGGGCCTCACCGAGCTGGACTGGCGGCTGGGCAGCTCGAAGTACGCCGAGGGGCTGGTGAGCAATGAGACTGCCTTTCATGGAGCGAACTGCGCGGATCTGGCGGTGGATAAGAAGGGGACGACAGTGCGCATGTACATCGATCTGGATGAGCCGATGGCTTTAGAGGAGATTGAGAGGATGAGCATGTGGGTGAATCCAGAATTGGGTGACGGAAAGATTCAGATCGAACTCTTCCTTGACGGCGATGGAAGCGGGAGCTACAAGAGCAAAGATCCTCAGGATGCCAGGATTCGCTCCCTGAGCCAATCCTGGTCGGATTTGGGGTTCTCCCACGGCCAGTGGAACGAGCTGGACGGTTTTGCCCTCGAATTTGAAAAGTACGGCGACAAGAAATATCCCAAAGGCGGTCTGGAGGATTTCAAGAGCTGGATGGATAAGAAAGAGGTAGTCCGGATCTATATCACCCTCTCCAAGGATTCAAAAGTGCCGGAGACATCTGCGCTTTTTGATTATATTAGAATAGCTGATCAGATCATCAGCTTCGAGCCCCTGGAAGAATCGGACGTCAAGGCCGGCCCCAAAAGCGCCACCGCCGGAGGCAAGATCACCTACACCATCACCTACGGCAACAATGATTTTCAGCCCATCAACCTCATCGTCCAGGAAAATTATGATCCCCGAACGGTCTTCATCGAATCCAATCCCGCGCCCGATCCCGGCAGCAACAACCGCTGGACCATCCCCGCCCTCGCCCCAGGAGAGCACGGCCAGATCAAGGTCGTGATGAAGACGGTAAAGCCGGCAGCGAAGGCGGACATCGATGGCACAGTCTCCGGAACTGGTTTTTCCTCCACCCGGGGCATGCTCTCCACAGACTTTGATAGCTACATCATCACCAACCGCGTCCAGATCCAGGCGGGCAACCGCAGCTTTTTGGCCTCGGTAAATACAGCCATAAAGCCGGTGGTCGGCTCGACCCTGGCTTACGGCGAGCACGGCTCGGGCAGCTATCGGGCTGAGGAGGAGCTGGACTTACAGATCATCGAGCATTTCCGCCGACCGGAGTGTTTCGGGCTCTGAATCGCCCTGCATCCTCAACCTCTCCCACAACCGATCAATTGCCCTGG
This sequence comes from Methanotrichaceae archaeon, assembly GCA_963813075.1. GTDB lineage: Archaea > Halobacteriota > Methanosarcinia > Methanotrichales > Methanotrichaceae > Methanothrix. Next base: position 6,051 of record CAWEXU010000004.1, on the reverse strand, counting down.
AGGAGAGCTGGTCTGCAGGGGTGCGGGCGGAGAACAGCTACCGGGATCTGGGCTGGAGGGACAGATACCATGAGGCGAGCTACATCAACCTGAGCTATAAGACCAATCTGGGAAAGGCGCTATCATATCTGGAGACAGCTGCCCAGGTGAATGGCACTGCTGACCGCATGGCGGCCTGGGAGGGAGGGTATATCGACCAGCGATTGGTGGGCAACTACACTCTGGAGGGGGAGGCGAGATGGCGGTTTGCGAGCAAGAAGAAGAGCCCGGCAGTGGATGAGGACGAGCTGGACTGCGGGATGGAGATTGGGGAATGGGTGCAGAATTGCAGCTGGTGGCATCATAGTTGATAAATCACCTTTAATTAATACTTATTCATTAATTTAACCGCAAAGAGCACAAAGCTCACAAAGGACTCGCTAAGAAAGCGGTATTCCTGTAACCAGCATGCAAACCACGACTAAAGTGAGTTATATCGATTGAAGAAAAATCAGAAGACGAGGCTGCAGGCAGGGGAAATTTCTAAATTTTTAGCACCCAATCCGTCCATGAGCAGCGCATGCATGCGCTCTTGCATGCAGGCATCGGGGGTGCCATGTGATTGGGATGATCGCCTTTGCATCCGGCGTCGGGGACCAGCCTGCGCAAACTATTTGCTGGATGGAAGAGATAATCAAAATGGAGGGAGGATCATTAAAACGAAATTTGTACTTTTTTTGATAGCATTAGCCGTGCTATGTACCCTTGCATTTGGGCAGACGACATCAAAGGATTGGTACGATAAAGGGAATGTGCTGCTCAATGAAAGCAGGTTTAATGAATCAATCGACGCTTATGATGAGGCCATCAGAATTGATCCGCATTATGCAAAAGCATGGACCAATAAAGGCATTGCTTTTGGCATACTGGGAGAGTACGACGAGGCGCTGCAAGCATTAGATGCCGCCATAAGTATAGATCCCGAATTAAAAGAGGCATGGTATAACAAGGGCTTGATACTCAGTGAAAAGGGCAAGTACAATGAGGCTATAGAAGCATTTGATAGAGCAATCGATATTGATCCAAAATTGTCGAGAGTCTGGCATAACAAAGGCTTGGCTTTCAGCATGTTAGGAGAGTACGACGAGGCAGTGCAAGCATTAGATGTCGCGATTAATTTAGATCCTAAATTGACAGAAACATGGCTTGACAAGGGCATTGCACTCTACCAACAGGGCAAGTATAGTGAGGCAGTCGAAGCATTTGATGAAGCTGTAGAGATCGATCCAGAATTTGCGAAAGCCTGGCACAGCAAAGGCGTTGTTCAGACTGAAATGGGGTTGAACGATGAGGCCATAGAAGCATTCGATAGAGCCACCCAGATCGATCCACAATTTGCAAAAGCCTGGGACAGCAAAGGGTATGCTCTCTACAATCAGGGCAAATATGACGAGGCAATAAAAGCGTTTGATAGAGCGATTGAATTGAATCCCAATTATCCAGATGCATGGGGCAATAAAGGCGTCATCCTCTTTGACCAGGGAGACTACGAAGGGGCAATAAAGGCATATGATAGGGTTATTGAGTTAAATCCGAGAGATGTAAAAGCCTGGAATAACAAGGGCAATGCTCTGGCTGCAATGGGATTGAACGATGAAGCCATCAAAGTGTATGATCAGGCAATACAGATCGATCCGCAATTTGCGGAAGTATGGTACAACAAAGGGCTGACTCTCTTTAATCAAGGCAACTACAATGAGGCGATAATATCATATGACCAGGCAATTGAGATTCACCCCCAACACGCAAAAGCCTGGGCAGGCAAAGGTACAGCTTTCGGTCAACAGGGCAGGTTCGAAGATTCATTAAAAGCATTAAATAAAGCGATTGAGATCGATCCGAAATTGGTGGAAGCCTGGGGGAATAAGGGCATTGCTCTTTACAACCTGGGAAAATACGATGAGGCTATAAAAGCCTATGATATGGTTATTGGGCTTAATCCGGATGATGCGAAAGCCTGGAATAACAAGGGGAATGCTCTGGATGAATTGGAAGAGAACAAAGAGGCCATCAAAGCATATGATCGGGCAATACAGATCGATCCAGAATTTGCGGAAGCCTGGTATAATAAAGCTGGTGTCGTCGATGAGCTAGGCAACCATAATGAGGCTTTAAATGCATATAATAGAGCAATTGAGCTGAATCCGCAACTTGCAGAGGCTTGAATCAGCAATGATTCAGCCCTTAATTTACAGGGTTGCGCCACAGAATCCGATTTCGCTTTCCAGAGCCAGAGAATTAGGCTGCAATGACTCGGTTCATAAGCGCATAGTGTGGTGCTTGCACTCTCTTGCCCTACCGATTACGTCCTCATATGCTCGCTCCTCGCACGCGCACGCTTGCGCCCGCAGGCATGGGAGGGCCTGAAGGAGGGGGGATGCCAGCCGCCACATTAAAGCGTCGTGGCCTTCTTGCGCAAACTATTTTTCCAGGTAATACCAATATTAAAATACGAAGGGGGAGTGCTTATCAGAGGAAAATCCGTTCTTATCTTGCTGATCCTGTCCTTGTTATGGGCTCCAGCATTAGGGCAGGAGACACATCACTTTTTCGAGAAGTACAACAACTTCCTGGAAGAGAGCGACTACAATACAAAGAATGCGGAAGCCTGGAACTACAGAGGCATTCAACTCGCAGCCCAGGGCAAATACGATGAGGCTATCAAAGCCTATGACAGGGCGATTGAGCTGGATCCAAAACAAGCAGAAGCATGGAGCAACAAATGCCTCGCTCTTGACTACATGGACAGATACCACGAGGCTGTCGTTGCCTGTGACAGGGCAATTGAAATAGATCCGCAAATCTCCGGAGCCTGGAGTCAACAAATGCCTCGCTCTCGATGATCAGGGCAGATACGATGAGGCTGAAGTTGCCTGTGATACGGCTATAGAAATAAATCCGCAAATTGCGGCAGCCTGGAACAACAAAGGCATTGCTCTCGCTGGTCAGGGAAAATATGGTGAGGCTATCAAGATTTTTGATAGAGCGATTGACATTAGATCCCCAATTTGCAGGGGCCTGGAGCAACAAAGGATCTGCTCCTCCGGTCTCTGGAGAAATATGATGAAGCCATTCTTGCCTGCGACAAGGCTATCGAAATAGATCCACAATTCGCGGATGCATGGAGCAACAAAGGAGCCGCTCTCAGTTCCTTTCGCAAATATAATGAGTCCATTGTTGCCTGTGACAGGGCTATCGAAATAGATCCCCAATTAGCAGAAGCCTGGAGCAACAAAGGAGCTGCCTCTAGGTTCCCTGGGCAAATATGATGAGGCCATTGTTTCCTGTGACAAGGCTATCGAAATAGATCCCCAATTTGCCGGAGCCTGGAGCAACAAAGGAGCTGCCCTCTGGTCCCTGGGCAAATATGATGAGGCTATTGTTGCCTTTGACAAGGCTATCGAAATAGATCCCCAATTTGCCGGGGCCTGGAGCAACAAAGGAGCTGCCCTCTGTTCCCTGGGCAAATATGATGAGGCGATTGTTGCCTGTGACAAGGCTATCGAAATAGATCCACAATCCGCGGATGCATGGAGCAACAAAGGAGCTGCTCTCTGTTTCCTGGGCAGATATGATGAAGCTATTGCTGCCTGCAACAAGGTTATTGAAATAGACCCCCAATTTGCGGATGCATGGAGTAACAAAGGAGCTGCTCTCTTTTTACTGGGCAGATACGATGAGGCCATTCTTGACTGCGACATGGCTATTGAAATAGACCCCCAATTTGCGGGCGCCTGGGACAACAGGGGCCAGACACTCTATGAGCTTGGCAGATATGATGAGGCGCTGCAGGCTTTGGACAGATCCATCGAGCTTGATCCGCATTTAATTGACGCCTGGATAAACAAAGCCTCAGTCTTAAAAACGCTTGGCCGCACAACAGAAGCGGATGCAGCATTGGCTAAAGCCAGGGAGCTTGGCTATGAGGGCTGAGTCAATTGCTGCATGTAGAGCCAGCTGCAATTGCCTGCCTGCGCCCCTTCACTCGCACCCTCAGATATCGAAGGGCAGGGTGTGATCCACTTCAAAATTGCATCAGCAGCGATTAGCTCCTTAAAAGAAAGCTCCATAATTATGTAGAATCTGTCTTAACCATCTCGAATCGTTGTATCCGAGCCCCCCCGGCGTTGAGGGGACTAGGGCATAGCGCGGGAGGCCAGCAGGCCGACTCGCGGCGTGCACAAAAAAAACAGTCTGTGTAGATCAATTTTAGCCTTTTCAAGAGATCGACTATGCTGACATTTGAGATCCTTCGAGCCTCTTAAAAGCTGTTCAACTTTCACCTGGGCCCGCCCGGAGCATATTAACATCGATATATCAAGAACAATTGACGGCCAACCTGCATTTTATGGTGCTTGGCCCCTCGATCCCGATCGCGTTTTCGCGCGCAGCTCCCGCTGTAAAGCAGCTGTGCAATCGGGTTCGCTCATTGGGTAAATTAGAGCTGAAAATAAATTACACAACAAGTGGGCCCTTTTGTCCTTGCGAGCAGGGCAAGACAATGCGTTCTCCGCCCGCCTGGTGAATACTAAGCCAAATATAAGTTTATTCAGGCTCGCCCTCGCAACCCGCAGCAACAATCGAGGAAATGAATTATTGGGAGCAGTTTTCACGAAAGCAATGATTAGGACTGCTAGAATGGATTTGGGCTGGAGAGGCTTGGGCTTCGAGAGTAGCGGACTGGAGGGCTGCAGGGATGAACTCGTGAGCGCTCTGGAGGACTGGATCGACCTTGTCCAGAGATCCGGACGATCGCTTTCATCCGATCGGAGGAGCCTAATTTGCCATCTCATCGAAGAGCCATACTTTAAATATAAATAAGCGCAATTAATATTAGTGATACTAGATGATATACCATAAAATTCTCCTAATTGTGGCAGCGTTCTGCTCGTGCTTATTGATTGGCATCTCCTGCGGACAGACGGACGACAGAAGCCTGCAGGATTCCATCTTCACTCCCATCGGTGGCTCTGTGCTGGAATCCCAGGCCACTGGAATCGCAGAATTGGCAAGATGCAAAGATTGTCCCCCAAAATGCGATGAATGTCCCTTTTCCCCCTTTTACGCCATCTGGACATTAAATAAATACGGCAGCCAGAGATGGTGTCTTAATACTGCAGAAAACGTTTTGAAGCAGAATGGCTATACGATTATCGATCCGGCGGCTGATCAGAATGTCCATGTGCTAGCACGCCGCAACAATCCGGAAGTAATAATTACTGTGGTTTGCACCCGGATAGCGCAGCTGCAAACCTCGGTAGTTATATTTGGGGTCTCACCCGACGAAAATGCCGTTCAAGCTGATGCTGCGCGAATACGCGATCAAATTGAGAGAATTCGTTCTCTTGAAGGTGATGTGGTGCAAAACCCCGTGCAAGAATGATTTAAAATATTTTTTCGAAATAATGAAGCTTAACACGGGGAATACCCAGCGTAGCCAATTTTTTTAAATCAGTATGGCCATTTCTGCTCTCTCTAGCATTAGCCCCGAATCAAATCCCTAGAATTAGGTCCAATGAATCGATTCCTTTTGCCGGGCGGTCAGGATCAGCCTTCTGGGCTGCCCTTTTCATCACCTCCCCAGATCTTTATCCCTTTTGACGATTCCCTGACCATTTTCACAAAAAAGATTTCCAAACTATAATTTTAAATATGAATCGATTTTATGTAATATCATCTGAATACGAATTGAGGAGAGATGACTTGTGAATAGAAGGGGGATAATACTCATGCTCCTGGCAGCGGTCCTCGCCTGCTTGGGGCAATGCCTGGCGACGGAAATTCCCGCCTCCCAGGATGTCTACATCAGCATGGGGACGGGAAATGAGACGGTGTACCGCCAGAGTGATACACTGCTATGTGCCACTATTGTGCCGGATGCAAACGATACCGCTTTGAACAGCTATCCTGGGGTTCCTGTAATTCAGTTCAACCTTTCCGGCATCGAAATCAAGGATGACGATATCGCTATTCTGGTGCTCAAAGCAGCATCGGTTCGCCAGATGGATCGCT
>CAWEXU010000003.1:0-6602 GCA_963813075.1 Methanotrichaceae archaeon | reverse complement strand
AATGTAGAGCGAAAGGGAGACCGCCTCAGAGAAACTGTGAAGCATTTATTTTCATCTTCTGAGTTTAGTATTAAATTTTTGGGCGCGAGGAATCTATTAGACTCTGGCACGTCGTTCACCCATAACAACCTACGAACTCAAGCTCTCTGAGAATCCGATATCTTCTACCGGTGCGGTAGCTTTTGTTTGCTTAGTGTCTTTAAGAGACTTTTACAGCTTCATAACTGATTCAGAAGGCCATCTAATACGCCAAATTTTTGAAGCCAATGTCAGAGACTATCAAGGCAAGACACAAGTAAACGAAGAGATTCAGACGTCTCTTCAAAAAAATCCATTAAGCGAAGACTTCTGGTGGTTAAACAACGGAGTTACAGTGCTTGCATCGAAAGCAAATCAAAGCGGAAAAAAAATAGCAATTGAAAATCCTGAAGTGGTGAATGGCCTTCAAACTTCAACAGAAATATACAACTATTTTTCAAATTGCAATACTCAAGGCGAGGCGAGAAATATCCTCATTCGAATAATAGTCCCAAATGCATTAGAAAGCAGAGACCACATTATAAAGGCGACCAATAGTCAAACCGCTATTCCTCCGGCATCCTTGAGGGCAACAGACAGTATTCATAGAGATATTGAAGAATATTTAAAACCGTTTGGTCTCTATTACGATCGAAGAAAGAATTATTATAAAAATGAAGGTAAGCCAATAAATAAGATTATAGGTATTCCTCAAATGGCACAGGCGGTTATGGCAATTGTTCTCCAAAAGCCGGATACAGCACGCGCAAGGCCGTCTTCATTAATGAAGAAAGATGAAGAATATAGGAAATTGTTCAATCGCGAATATCCAATCGAGATTTATCGTGCATGTGCTCGAATTATAAAGCAAGCTGAGGACTTCCTTAATTCATGCTCAGAAGATCTAACAACCTCAGCAAAAACGGACTTAAAATTTTATATAGCTATGGCGGCTTCGATTCTTGCATTATCAAAGGTGAATCCTCAACCACGAGAAATAGCAATGCTTTCTGAAACTGAGTTAGAGTTAGATATTTTTAAAGATGTTTTTAAACTTGCTAATTCTGATTACATATCATTAGGAGCAACTGATAAGGTAGCAAAAGGACCAGAACTTTCGTCGCTAATCAAGCTACATCTAAAAGAGATCATTGAAAATATAAAATGAATGTTATCTCCCTTCGAAATATCTTGAACACATTTCCGTCCTGTCATAGCCGAAGGCTGGACAGTCCTCCGGCACCGCTTTCTCAGTCTCCCTTTTAGCATACTGATCGGCGTCGCTGCATTTAGTAGCCTACGGAGACCACTGCAAACAAGATGCACAGACCAGGAGAGTTAATTACTTTAGGAAAGCCAACCAACGAAGCATTTCAGGATGATATCGCTGCTGGATAAGGCGTCCAGTATATCCGGAGTCTTCATCCCTGATTTCTCGATAATTTGCCAACCACCTTCAGCCAGTAACTTTTAGCTGACTCGTAGGCATCCCAGATGATGAAGTCGTCCCACTCTTCAAAGACCTCGTCTTCCTTCCGCGTTTCTATGCGGCGTTTGAAATCCTCAAAGCTCATATTATATTTTGACCTCATCTCCAGGATCTCGGAATCAAGGTGATGTATCTTTGCTCTTGCCTGATCCAGGACTAGATTCTTCAGAGCCTCCTTTTCATCTTTAAAGAGGCCGATCTTGACCAGATCGGTCAAGGGCTCGAAGACATCCCTGGAGACTTCGATGGTGTCGCTCATTAGCTCCTCACTTGGTAATACATTTCTGAAGATATAAATGTAATTAAGGACGCCTCCGTGATCTCATTTAGGCTCCCGGGCAGGCCTTCTGGACAGCTTTTTACCTGACAAACCTCTCGATCAGATCCAGGCAGCTCGTCTCCATGCCGCACTGCTGCAGGTGGTGGGCTAAAAGGCCCGCCCTCTCGCTGGCCGGATGGTAGACCAGGATCTCTTGGGGCGATATATGCTCGATCATCCTCATCAGCCCCCGAAAGTCCAGGTGGTCGCTGAGCTGGATGGTGGGGTAATGACTGTCCCTTCGCCCGGTCAAAAAGTACTTCTTTCTTCCCGGCACCTGATAAAGGCTCCAGGGAGTGACCACATTAAAGCCGCTTCCGTTAACCGGAGTCAGAGGTCCTGCCACCTCTTTCATCAGCTCTTGGGTCAGGGCCAGGCACTTCTCGTCCATGCCGATCTCATCCTTGTAGCCCATGGCCCTCATCAGAGCCACTGCCCTCTGGGCTTTGCCGAAGGCATAGGCCCCGAAGCTCGCCCCCTCCTCCAAAGCCTCATAAAAGCCGGCCAGGTCATCCTCGAAGATGCAGGAGGGATCATAGGGATCTCCATAGTTGGCCTCGGTGACCAGATAGTCGCAGCGTGGCAACTGATGGTAGTCCTTCACATCCCCGGTGACCAGCACCCTCTCCCCGCACTCCGTCTGCCAGGAGAAGGCAGATGAGCCTATGGTGTGGCCGGTGGGATGGGTGTCCACTCTGACCTCACCCACCATTATGCTCTCCCCCACCTGGAAGGTGCGGCCCATGTACTCCCGGTCATAACGAATCTCCAGAGCGCGGGCGGTCTGGACGGAAGCCACCGCTCTTGGCGAGTTCATGGCCGACTTGCCAAAGTGATCGCTATGGGCATGGGTGATGAGATAGGCATCCGGCTGGGTGCAGGCCTTGGGAGAGCGGCTGGTATCTATGGAGAATAGACTGGAATCGAAACGGATGGCAAGATGGGGGGCACAGCCACCACGGCTGTTGATCCTTCTCACCGGCTCAATTCCGCCCTCCGATCTCGCGCCCTCCTGCATCCCCCTCCGTCCCTCCATCAAATCCAGCTTTTTATCTTACTTGTGGATTTTTATATTACTTTAGGGACTCATTGATGGCATCGGCCAATTCCTTCTCAGAGGCGAGCCCCATCCATCTCTTGATCTCTACGCCGTCCTTTTCCAGTATCAATGTGGGCACCACAAATATGCCCTTCTCCACCGCCAGGTCTCCTTCCCGGTCGACATTGATCTTCTTGAAATCAGCAACATCCTTCATCTTCTCAGCTATTGCCTCAAAGATAGGCCCCTGCTGCTTGCACGGCCCGCACCAGTCGGCATAAAAGTCCATCAGTATTGGTTTTGCCATTATTCTTCCTCCTCACACATTATATCGAATTTGACTCCGATCTTAAATATCCTGCCCGTGGGGAGAACGAGCATCTTTCGCCCGGTGCTTTTCCGGATCTCCGCCAGCACCTCTTGAATGCGCTCTTCCGTTGCCGAGACGGTAAACCACATATTATAGCCGCTCGGGTTTGGTCGCAGGTAGTTATGAGAGACCTCAGGATACTGATTAACAAACTCAGCCATCTCATCTGCCTCATCCAGGGAGACCAGAAGAGCGGCCAGAATTCCGCTCCGTCCCAGCCTGCGCAGGTCGAGGATGGGGCCGATCCTCCTCACCAGACCCTCCTTTTGCAGACAATTCAGCCTTTCTATGACCTCCCTCTCCTCCAATCCCAAGAGCCGACCCAGCTCCTGGAAGGGTCTGGGGGTCAGGGGGAATTTCTCCTGGACCAGGGAGAGCAGCCGAAGATCTATCTCCTCTTTCTCCATCTTATGCCTCCAGGCGGCAGGAGGGATCGGACTGCAGATAATCCCCGGTCAGGGCATAGGCCCGCGCCCGGCAGCCGCCGCAGCTTCGAGAGAAGTCGCACCGGCCGCATTTTCCTTTCAGCCTTCCCTCACGCAGGGCTTGAAGCTGGGGAGAGTTCTCCCATATCTCTATAAAATTCTTTTCCCTGACGCTTCCAACCCGGAGAGGGAGGTAGCCGCAGGGATAGACCTCACCCTTGCGGGAGACGAACACAAACCTCCTCCCGGCCAGACAGCCGCCGCTTCCCCGGCCCTGGCCCGGCTTTTTCAGGCGGGCGTACTGGGGAGCACAGGTAACCTGCACCTCCAAATTCCTTCGGTCCATCTCTCCGTTGATTTGAAGGAGCAATTCCTCCTGCCGCTCGGGAGTGATGACATCCTCCTCCCTTCCCCGGCCTGTCGGCACCAGAAAGAAGAAGTGAAGGGCTGCTGCCCCCAGCCTCTCCGCCAGATCGAAAATACGAGTTAGCTCAGAATGGCTTTTTTGGCTGACGGTGAAGTTGATCTGAAAGTCCACCAGGCCGCGCAGATTCTCGATCCCCTTCATTGAGCGCTCAAAGCTCCCCTGACCCCGGGCAAGGTCGTGCATTGCCGCGTCCGCCCCATCCAGGCTGATGCTCACCCGGCTGACCCCGGAATCGGCAATCTTTTCCGCCAGCTCCGGGGTTATCAGGGTCCCGTTGCTGGCCAATGAGACCCGAATGCCCAGTGAGACAGCGCGCCTGATGATAGAAAAGAGGTCAGGCCGCAAGAGGGGCTCTCCCCCGCTGAGGATGAGCATCGGATGAAGCGGTGCAATGCTCTCCACGAACCTTATGGCCTCATCTGTGTCCAGCTCGCCCTGGTCCGATTCAAGGGAGGCAGAAGCGCGGCAGTACTGACAGGACAGGTTGCAGGCGGCCGTCAACTCCCAGGCTATGATCAACATATCGCGATCAGCCATACTGCGGTGTATTTGCCGCCAATCTAAAGCAGGCCCTTCTTGACCAGCAGCTCGGCATTGAGGATGCTCGCCCCTGCTGCGCCGCGCACGGTATTGTGGCCCATGCAGACGAACCTGATTCCCGACCGGATCCTTCCCACGGATACGGACATCCCGTTGCCTCGGCTGCGGTCCAGCCTGGGCTGGGGCCGGTCTGGCTCGTCCTTGATGATAAGCGCCTTCTTGGGCGAGGTGGGCAGATCTCCCAGGCCCGGATCGAAGTTCAGCATAGCCTGTCTCACCTCTTCTGGAGTGGGGTTGTCTCTCATCTTCACCCAAATGGCCTCAGTGTGGCCGTCCATCACCGGGACCCGGTGACAGCTTGCGCTTATGTCGAAGTCGGCATTGATGATCCTCTCCCCGTCAAAATGGCCCAGGATCTTCTGCGGCTCCGTCTCCACCTTCTCCTCCTCCCCGCCGATATAGGGAATGACGTTGCCTAAAATCGCCATGGAGGGGACGCCCTCATAGCCCGCTCCGCTCACCGCCTGCATGGTGGCCACATGCACCATCTCTATGCCGAACTTCATCAGGGGCTTGAGAGGCAGGGTGAACATGATGGTGGTGCAGTTGGGATTGGTGGTGAGAAATCCCTCCCAACCCCTCTTCTCCCTCTGCACCTTTATTATGTCCAGGTGCTCATGATTGCACTCCGGTATGAGCAGGGGGACATCCTCCACCATGCGGTAAGAGCTGGTATTGCTGGCCACGGCACAGCCGGCTGCAGCGAAGGCAGGCTCTACGGACATGGCATCGGCGGCGGGAAGAGCGGAGAAGACTATATCGGCATCCACCTCTCTCGGATCGACATTGACCACCGTCATCTCTGCAATGTCATCGGGAAGCTCGCTCTCCAGACGCCATTTTGCCGCCTCGCGGTACTTCTTGCCCGCGCTCCTCTCCGATGCGGCAAGGCTGGTGAGCTCAAACCAGGGATGGCTCTTCAGTCCTTCTATGAAACGCTGTCCGACGGCACCGGTGGCACCTAAGACGCCTGCTTTGATCTTGGCCATTATAAATCACCCAAATTTTTAATGGGGGAGCAAAAGCGGGGGATGTATATATTTCTTGTCCGGCGGATTCACCTCACCCGATCTTTCTCAAACCGATGAATTATGACTGAACAGATATCAGGACTCATAAAAAAAGCTGAAAAGAGCCCAAAAAATGAGGGACTCCGCAAGAGAGGTCATTGCCCTACGCAGGACTTCCTCCGAATGCCATAGCTTTTGGCAAACTCGCAGTTGACCTCCACCACTTCCTCATTGAAGTCCTTGAGGCTCTCCGGAACGCTGCCCAGTGCATCCGCTTTCTCCTGAGTATCAACCACTGTGCCATGGGGCACATAGCTTCCATCCTTCAGAGTGACACCTATGACTGCCGCCAGATGGCCGACGAAGCACTTCTTTCCCAGGGTCGAGGCATGTACCACGGAGTTAAAGCCCACAAAACACTCGTCTCCCATCCTTATGGGCCCGTGAATGACCGCTCCATGGGCGACGGAGACATTTTCTCCCAGCTCGATGGAGCTTCCCTTCAGGCCGTGAAATACGGCGCTATCCTGGATGTTGCATTCATCGCCAATGATTATGGGGCTGGCTTCATCCGCCCGCAGGGATACGGAGGGAGCGATATAAACATCTTTGCCGATACGCACATCGCCTATGATCGTCGCCGATTCGTCAACATAGGACGAGGAATGTATCTGGGGCATGATCTCAGTGCGATTCCATGAGGTCTTACAATTGGCCTTGAGCATATTAGTACCACCTTTTTGTTTATTCTCATTCACCTTAAAAGAGATTGCCATTAACGATGATTTGCATATCGAAGACGATCTTATCAACCGGTAAGACTCTCTTTTTGGGACTGGGAAAAGGCAAATCCGGAACAGAAGGAAAGTAGCAGTTGCAATTTAGAGATATGTGCAATATTATAA
>CAWEXU010000002.1:0-13653 GCA_963813075.1 Methanotrichaceae archaeon | reverse complement strand
TTCTCATACCAGTCGAGATATTTCTCTGCCTCTTTTCTCTTGTTGAATATGTATCCCAGCTTGGTTACCTCTTCCTGGTGAATTTTCGGAGTCTGCAGCTTGAAGCAGAGAACGATCATTCCCGATGACTCAAGAGACTGCAATGTTGGCTTTGTATCGTAGGTAAATCCGGGTGGATAAAGGAACACAGCATCTGGATTTAGCGTGAGGATCTTTTCAATGTCCGGGGACCATCCAGATCCTACATCGAGAAGATCATCGGAAAGCTCAGGGAAGGCCTCCACATCGACCTGGTTGTATCTTCCGATAACCATATCCTTAATATCCATCCCCAGTGATTTCATAACGGCAATATTTGAGCCCACCAGGGTCTTCAGAGGCTTCTTAACGGTGACCACTCGGTCTGCCGTATCCACCAAGGTAAGCTCCTTCTCTTCGCCCTTTATGATAGATCTTATCTGCTCAATGTCCTTTTCGTCCACCAGACCGTCGTGATTTGCATCGGCGAAATCGGTCGAATTATTTTTTCCGGCCAGTATTCCTTCAACATAGCCAATATCAGCCTCATCAATGGTATCGTCCAAATTGGCGTTTCCAAAGATCCCCAGGGTCCAGCCGGATGCATTAGAAACGGGAATCAGAGCCAATAAGATCACTGATATTAAAATAGTACTTTTCATTTGACGCAACTCCCCATTTTATTTCCCAACACCATACCGCATTTTCGTCGTTCTTGCTGTGAAGACTTCGAATGCATGCATATTGCCATCCGCATGAATTACACAACACACCTGAACATTGTTATTGGTATTAAATCTTTCTATTATATTAGCATCAATTGCTACTGATTGCAAAATAAGCCATATTTAAAAAATAGATAAAATGATTGAATTTTGCAGCCGGATATATCTGCTGCAAAGCTTCAATCCCCGAGCTTTCTTGCCGTTATGATCTTGCTGGGACTTACAGGGCTGCTGATATCTTCCACCTGAACTATTGAGAATCCTGCCGACTCCAGGAGGCGGCAGAAATCAGCCGACGAATAAACGACACTACCTGTCCCGGATATGGAGAACATCAGATCAAAGAGAACAGCCGATGAGTCAATCTCGAGGTCGTCGATATGAAAGTGCTTGCATATCAGCAGCCCGTCGTGTTTCAGGCTGTCCCTGATCCTGGTCAGCAAAGGACGGAGCAATTTCCCCTCCCTGTAGAGCACATCTGAGGCAAAGACAAAATCGTAATCCTTGCCCAGATCATCTCTCTTAAAATCTCCTGCCGTTGTGACAATTCGCTCCGAGTCAGACACTACTTTTTTAGCAGCGCCCTCTATTACTTTTGGAAGATCGAAGAGGACTACCTCAAGTTCCGGATTCGACCTGGAAAATGCCAGTGAGTAGAGCCCATGACTGCCTCCCAGGTCGAGGCATCTTCTGGCTTTATGAAACTCTGGCATTCTCTTCAATGCTTTTATCGTCCTTTGCAGCGATCCGCCAACTGCACCCTCGGCCATAGCCAGAGCGAAGAACTCATCGAAGACCTGAGATCCTGAGGGAGCGGCGATCGGGCCTTCTTTGAGAGCTCTGGCCAGGCTGCTCCACCGCTGCTCCCGCGTTCTCTTCATTAATTTTATGAGACTACCTTGATAGAATGGAGAGGATTCTGTGAGAAAGGTTCTGGCCTGATCGGAGAGGGCATAATTGCCGCCCTCTCTGGACAGATATCCTCTCGATGCGAGGGCCTTGCAGAGCTTCTCAGCGATTCCTGCATGAAGGCCCAGAGTCTCGGCTAGCTCTGAGGAGCTTTTGGGCTCCTCCAAACCCTGAAATATTCCCACCTCAAGGGCTGAGGAAAGGGCATAAAAGGTATCCAGAGATATAGACAGACTGCGGAGATCGCTGGAGTCCTTATCCGATTCCAGAACCTGCTCGAAGTCCTGCTTAATGTTTTCCAGCATGTGTAATATTCCTCATTCACTTGAAATCATTCGTTTTCAGAAATCATCCTCGACAGTCCAATCGAGCCACTGAGCTGTCCTGAGTGTCTGAGCGGTCTCCTTGTCCACGCCATAAAGGCCGGCATAAAAGTCAAGTACCCAATCGTTAACCATAATGTCTGAGAACTTATCCGGATAAGCAGCCTTTGCTGCAATCATCAGATCGATTGGAAACTCGGGACGGGTTGCACATCTGCTCGGAGTCCAGGGCAATGAGTACACCCGATGGCTCTTAACTGCAGACAGCTCTGAGAGACTCTGGAATGGCGCACACTCATAGAGCTCCTTCGGTGGATGATATCCATTAGAAGTGGGAAGCAGGATCACATCAGGATCCAGAGCCAGGACCTGCTCTGCGGAGACCGTTGGACTTCCCGAATCAGAGTACGCATTGTTTGCGTGGATAATCTCATGAAGGAAGAAGTCCTCTGGAGTATCCTTACCCTTCACATTCCCGACACCGCCCTTTTTAATATCAGTCGAAGAGAGTCCGAAGAATAGAACGGAAGGCTGATCCTTAGCAGGTACGCCATTGGTTCTATCCTCAATGAAGGCGACCTGCTCTCGCAAGAAGGAGACGACCTGATTTGCCTTGTCCTCCTTTCCGAATATCTCTCCAAGAATAGATATCTCTTTGTAGAGGTTTTCCAGGTCAGGGTTGGCGCTGCACTCAGGCGCTTCTATCACAACGACTGGAATTCCCATCTTCTCGATCATCTCGATGACCTTTTCCGATTTCTCGTCTTTTTTCCAATCTGGGAAGCTGCATGATCCCGAGTTGAGAATAACAAGATCAGGAGATAGTGAGGCAAGAGTCTCGTAGTTTGGTGCATTTCGCCCTACAACGGTCGCCTTGGCAAGATCGGGGCAAAGCACGAGAGAAACGCCTCTACCCCCTCTATACCAATAGGTCTCGTTCGTTATCACGCTGGTAAAGTTGTAGGTATAGTTCTTCGGCGTTCTGGGAAGGCCGACAATCCTATCTGACACGCCGAAGATCACCATCATGCTTTCGACCGTTCCATCATCCATCACAACAATCCTCTGAGGGTCCTGAGGGACTGAGACCTCTGCCCCACGCATATCAGTGATTATCTTGCTGGTGCCGTCTCCAGATTGAGCAGCCGCCGCAGCACTGCTGCATCCAATCATGCACGCAATGGAAAACAACATCAGACATCCTCTAACAACAGATCTCCAATTCATAGATCCTCCAAATAGGGGTAAATGAAATTGGCCCTATTCTCAGTTATATTGAAGTTGATCTTCAAGAAGCGGTCTACGTACTCCTGATGCATCTTTATCGGATCCAAGCTCACGAATAAATCAGGATGAAGCAGTTTTGCCAGGTAAGCTGTAGCAATAGCTCTGGAAGGTCCTTTTGTGAAGTGTGAATACTGTATGACATAGACCCTCTTGTTCTTTACGGCATCTACCTGAGCGAGCTGCGGCATCTTCAGGATCTCTTCAACCTGTTCTTTTGCGATCGATAAGGGATAATCAGAATCATAGGGCGATTTCTTATTGCCAGCCGCCCATATTTGTATAAAGATATACTCCGGATTTTGCTTGATTATCCATTCTATATCCACCTGTCTGCCGTCGCCAGGCAATTCAGACGCAATGTTATCTCCCCCGGCCAAATCTACAGGTTCAAACAATGGATAGGCACGAGGCTGTGTCGTAACCTTGCCACCTGTGGAGAATAGAGACGTAATCCATACTCGTGGCTTTTCATTTTCTGAAAGGCTTTTTGTGCCCTCTATGATGGGAGCCATGCAATCCGTATAGAAATCAATGAACTCATTGGCTTTCTCCTGTCGGTCTAATACCTCCCCCAACATCCTTGTTTCATTCAGGAAATTTTTCCATCCGAGGTACTCGTTGTTATCTATGCATAGAATGGATACTCCGGGAAGCTGTTCTTCGAGAAATCTCTTTCTCTGGATTCCATACAGTGATGCACCCGTCGTATTAACAGATAGTCGGGACGGTATCTGAGTCCAGGGGATATATAGATCAGGTTTAAGACTCAAGATCGTCTCAAAATCTGGTTCTACCCATGAACCGCAATCTGGGAGATCCTTGAATTCCGGAAACAAAGCAGTACTTACACCAGTCATGCCGGAATCCACGGCCACTATTTTATCGGATGCCCCAATTACTTTCAATAGCTCATTATTGGTGCACCAAGGGCTCACAATACGCTCTATTGGCATGCATAGGGAAACGTTCTCTCCAAAGCCGTCTTTGACAGTCTTTAGATCGCCATCACACATCGAAAAGTTTGCTGTTATATTCTTTTTGGCCTGATCATTGCCATGCTCTTCAGATGCTGCAACTCCTGCGAACACAAGAACCAAAGCCAAGGAGAATAAATAAAAACTCGCCATGCCAATTGCCGTCTTCGTTCTATTGGATTTGATCCGATTATTTCTTGACATGGAGGAAATGACGTGTAGACCTGGTTATAAATCTTGCTCAACAAGTAATAATATATGTTAAAAAATATGAGAGAGATAGTAACTCAATGACCGCAGGCATCATCTCACAGGATGGCACAGGCGCAATAAAAGAGCCCGAGGATGGCTTGTGGACAACGCGAAATCTCTCATCGACAACGGTCTACACTCCACCAGAGCCTTACCTGATTCGTCATCATCGAATTCACCAGGCCCTCGCTGGTTTTCGAGAGGCTCTCTTGGAGATGCCCTCGCAGGATCTCCTCTTGGGCAGGGGATGATATCATGTACTGCTCCCTGAACTCTTTTAAAGCGGCATTGAGATCAGGGAACTTGCGTGCGTACTCCATCTGCACCGTCTCAACATTGGGATAGATTCCCATCGAGTAGAGGACGTTGTAGAGTATGTCTGCCTTTGGACCAGAACGATATTCTCTGCCATGCAGTTTAGGCCAGAGATCAATCATTGCCCTCTCCCATCCAGTGCTCCCTGCAAACCAGAAGAGATAGACCCATTCTGACGATGCTTCGCACATCGCTTTTATCGCATCCCTGATATTCGGCATTCCGAGCGAATGCCGGGCGATGACGAGATCATAGGGACCATCGAGGTCTTTTTTAGAATCGACATTCTCCCAGCGTTTGCGAACAATTGAAAGGTTTGTTACACCCTTTTCCAGGGCATGCTCGCTCATCACCTCCGCCATTCCCGCCGCAGGCTCGACGGCAGTCACGGAGGCGACACGGGCGGCCAGGGGAACGGCAAGAGTGCCGGGACCTGCGCCAATGTCCAGCACCTTAGAGTCGGCCTTGATGGGCAGGCCCTCGATGTCTTGAAGAATGCGCTCAGGCCTCTCCCGTGACTGTGCCAAAAACGCACGGGCACTATCTCGAGAGGCCCAGATCGAAGCGCATTCTCCTTTGCCTCGACACTCTGCGTTCTTTTCGTAGAGGTCCTTCCAGGCAGAATTCCAGTCAATATCCATATTCGATTGCATCAACATACCTCATTCGAAGCTCAATTCATTCTTTAACGCACCAGTCCATCCACTGAGTCGATATTAACGCTCTCGCCGTCTCATTATCAACATCATATACGTTCTTGAAGAAGTCAACAAGCCACTCCTCAAGATCGATATCGTCAAAACGATCGGGATAAGCTGCCTTGGCGATCACCATTGCCTCAATAGGATATTCGAGACGTTTGGTGCTGCAGCACGTCCAGGGTAGAGCATAAACACGGCGGTTCTTAACAGCCGAGAGCTCGCCGACATTCTGGTAGTAGGGAGCTGAGTAGAGCTCTTCCGGCGGATGATAGCCGTTGGCGGTATCGAGCACTATCGCATCAGGATTGAGAGAGAGGAGCTGTTCCGCAGAGATAGTAGGTCTGCCTGTTTCCCGGAAGGCGTTCTTCGCATGGACGATCTCCTCGATAAAGTAAGACTCAATTGTATCGGTTCCCCTCACCATGCCCGCTCCGCCAGCCTTCCTGGAGTTAGGAGAGGCTCCAAATATCAGAACGGACTGCTTCTCTGAGTCGGGGATATCTTTCGTCCTCTCAAAGACCACCTCTGTCTGGGATTCGAGGTAATCGGCCAGCTTTTCTGCCCTTTCCTCCTTTCCGAAGACTCTCCCCAGAATCCTTATTTCATCGGACATCGTTGAGAGATTAGGCTTATCGAAGCACGTGGGACCCTGGAGCACAACGACAGGAATTCCGAGGGCTTCGATAGTCCTTATCGTCTTCTGCGTGCTCTCATCTTCCATCGAAGCGACATTGCAGCCGCAGGCACGGATGATAACCAAGTCAGGATCAAGCCCGGCAAGCTTCTCGAAGTTCATATCCGTACCGCTCCCGAGCACCGGGAGATTTTGCAGCCGAGGACTGAGGTAGGCCACCGGATTCATGCCACCCTCGCCATCGAGGGTCCCATTCTCTGTCGTGATTGTGTAATTGGAGACCTTCTGGGAGCAGACCGACCCGACTGCTACGATTTTATCTGCCTCGCCCAACACATACATCGTGCCCTCAATGATTCCGGCAGAGACTGTAACCACACGATCGACCTGTGCCGGGATGGTCACAGCCACGCCGCGACCGTCTACAACGGTTCTTGTTTCCTCGGCTGCCCAACAAGTGGCAATCAAAAGAAAGATGCCGACTATGGCAAGGATACAGAGATTAAGGCATTTAGACATGATTTCGCCGCCCAAATCATTTTAGAAGTTCTCCTCAACTGTCCAATTGAGCCACTGGGCTGAGCGCAGCTTCTTGGCCGTCTCTTTATCCACACCATAAAGTCCCGAGTAAAAATCAAGCACCCATTCATTTACCTTGATGTCATTGAAGCGATTCGGGTAGCAGGCCTTGGCAATGATCATCAGATCAATCGGGTATTCTAATCGTGAAGCATCGCAATTAGAGCCTGTAAGAGCAAGCGCGTAGACAGATCTGTTCTTGACTGCCCTAAGCTCTTGGAGGTTTTGATAGTATGGAGCGTTGTACAGTTCGCTTGGCGGATGGTAGCCTGATGATGTCGGCAGTATGATAATATCTGGGTCCAGCGCAAAGACCTGCTCACCGCTTAAGATGACTGAATCAGAGACATATCTCATCGCAGTATATGCATTGTTGGCATTGGCAATATTCTCAATGTAATAAGCGATGATTGCTCCTCGCACATTGCCTGCTCCGCCTGCACTCCTTGACTGGGGAGCAAGTCCCAACGCCAGCACCTTGGGCTTGTCTTTCTCCTGAACTCCTGCTGTTCTGTCCTTTATCGTCTTGACGCAGTCGTCGAGATAGCCGGCGAGCTTCTCCGCTCGTTCCTCCTTGCCGAATACTTGCCCAATGACTCTGATCTCCTCAGATATAGTGCTGAGATTGGGATGGTCATAGCATGGGGGTGCATTGACGACTACAGTCGGGATCCCCATCTTCTCGATCGGTCCGAGATTCTTCTTCAGATCGTCCTCATTTATTCCCCAAGAAGCAGCACAAGATCCGCTTCTGATAATTATAACATCCGGCTTAAGACCTGCCAGTGTCTCATAGTTGATTCCAGTTGATTCAGCCGCGACCAGAGGCAGATCCGCAAGCTTGGGATTGAGGTATCTTACGGGATTCATGCCGTTCTCGTATGAGTAGTTCCCAGATGTGACACTGGTGAAAGTCTGAGAGCTTACTCCAAACTTTGAGCCCAAACCCACTATTTTATCGGATTCGCCCAGTATTGTCATAACACCTTCGACAAGACCATTATCTATGGTGACTACTCTCTCAATATGAGCCGGCAACTGGATCACTTTGCCACGCATATCTGTTATAGTTCTGTTTTCAAAAGAGCTTGATGCTACTGAAATCAGGCATAAACATGTAGCAACAATCATCCACGATTTTATTAAGTTCAACGTCGTCTCCCTCCAAATGTTTCATTATCGAGATTTTTTATTTCATACAAGCCATAACTCTGGAAGGGAATAGGTTCTCGCTATCGAGTCCTTCTCCCTCCCGAAGATGGCTACAGCTAGAAGCCAGATCTGTCAATCCAGGCCAATCCTTGTGCATTTTTCAGAGACTTTGCAGTATCTTTATCAACTGTATATATTTCCATAAGATACTTTTCAATCCATTCAGATATATTTATATCTTTAAAGTTCTCAGGATAGGCACCCTTTGCCTCGATCATCAGCATTATCGGAAGCTCTAGCTGGATATCCCCACAGTATGTTAATCTTCCAATAGAATATACGCGCTGATCTTTTATGGCCTTCAATTCCTGCAGATTTTTATAATATTCTTCTTCATACAGCTGGCTTGTATTCCATCCGCCACCAGATGTTTCAAGAATGATCACATCAGGATCTAAATTCAATATATGTTCTGCGGATAAATAATTTCTTCCTGATCCATCATATGCGCTCTTGATATTGAGCAAATCTGCAAATGTTGATGCGCATTCCTTTGCCCATACAACAAGAATTCCGCCTTTGTCCCTGGAGCTATTGCTTCCCAGACCGCAAAACAGCACCTTTGGTTTATCCTTTTCTCCTATATTCTCCGTTCTTTCTGTAATAGATGAGACGCTTTTATCCATTGCATCTATCAATTTATGTGCAGGCTCATCCTTATTGAATATCCGTCCGAGAAGTCCTATCTCTTGATAGATTGTGGAGATATCTGATGTATGGAAATGATTTGGATCTTTTAATACTATTACAGGTATGTCCAGCTTTTCTATCATTTCCACGGCTTTGTCGCACTGCTCCGGGAAATAGATATTTCTTCTGACGATCACAATGTCGGGATTCGCTGACGCTATTGTTTCATAGTTTATTCCCTCAACAGCGGAGCCCGCGCTGGGAAGTGAATTCAGCTTTGGATTTAATACGCCAGCAGTCAAATTCGAACGGACTGCTCCACCACTGCCAACTATTTTATCCTCTGCTCCTAAGGCGAACATCGTATTTTCGATGAAACCGAAGCCGATAGCTAGGACTCGGTTTGCGGGCTGTGGAATCGTCACCGACCTGCCATCCATATCAAGCAGGGTTAGATTCGTTTGATTACCTCCAATGATTCTTTCTATCTGGAGGATATCTGACTCATCGACTTTCCCGTCGTAATTGGCATCAGACAGATTGGTTCGCTCCTTTGTGCTGCCAATTATGCCTGCAACATAGTCAACATCATTCCCATCTATTTGGCCGTCCTGGTTGGCATCACCATACACTAAAGGCTCATAACCCGCCGCACAAATGCCAATCAAGGAAAGAACCATAGAGATACAAAGAAACATCTTCTTGCCAGACATCATCTCATCATTCCTAAACATCCAATTCAACCGATTGTTGCGATTATTCCATCATCCTGCCTTCGAATTCAGCGTACTCAAGCCATTCCATATGGAGGACACCTAGTCCCATCTCTGAGCGTCCCATCCCTGGGCAGCACCATCTTTGTGCCGCCGATGTTCCTCACAGAGCACATGTCCTGGTAGATCTCATCCATCGTATCCTCGGTGATCACGTTGTGAGGTGAACCCTCCCTGAGAATGCGATTGTCTTTCATCACCACCACCTTATCGCAAAACCAGCTAACGTGGTTTGGATCATGGCTGCATGCGAGAATAGTCACTCCCCTCTCCGCAACCAGGCGCATTATCCTCCAGATGCGTATCTGGTTGCTGAAGTCCAACGCAGACGTCGGCTCATCCAGGAACATAAGAGGGGTCTCCTGGGCAATGGCCCTCGCCATCAATATCATCTGACGCTGGCCTCCTGAGAGCTGATTATAGGGATAGTCAGCCAGCTCTGTGAGCCCCAGGAGATCCAGGGCTTCGGCCGCCTTCATCTTATCCTCCCGGATGATACCGAAGAATCCATTCAGCCGTGGCGTTCTGCCCATCAAAACCACCTCCCGGGCCAGATAAGGGAACGGAGGCTTGTGCTCCTGGGGCACATAGGCCACAATTTTTGCCATGTCCTCAACCCTGAGGTTTTTGACATCTTTTCCGTCCATGCTTATCGACCCACGATGTGATTTAAGGAAGTTCAGGCAGCACTTAAAGAGCGTCGTCTTCCCGCAGCCGTTGGGGCCAAATAGGCCGCAAAGTCCACCCTCGTTCACCTCAAAAGACACGCCCTTGAGTATTGGGGCAGTTCCATAGTTGAAGTGAAGGTCTTTGACCTCGAGCATTGGCGTCATCCCAGCATCGCCTTCCCTCTGGTCCTGAGAAGATAGAACAGGTATGGCGCTCCAAGGATGGATGTGATGATTCCCACAGGGATCTCAGCAGTCGTAAGCGTCCGTGCCATGGTATCACAGACCAGGAGATAAGCTCCCCCCAGCATGGCCGATGCCGGAATCACATAGCGGTGATCGGGGCCAAGCATCATGCGCGTGGCATGAGGCATCATCAGGCCCACCCAGGCGATTATTCCCACGGTAGATACTGCCAGGGAGGTTACAAGCGTGGCCAGGGTGATCAGGACAAACTTATACTTCTCCGGGTTGACTCCCAGGGCTCTGGCCTCGTCGTCGCCCATGGATAGAATGTTCAGCTTCCAGCCCAAAGCCCACATGATCAGAAAACTGGGGATTATTATGGGCACGAGCAGATGGACGTCATTCCATGTGGCATAGTAGAAGCCGCCCATAAGCCAGAAGACGATCTCCCTCAAGGCTGCATCTGTGGCTACGTACTTGAGGATCGAGACCATTGCAGAGAAGATAGAGCCGATGATCACACCGGCCAGGATCAGAGTCACTATGGGCGTCTCCTTACGAACCCTGGCCAGGAAGTAGGCCATGGCAACCGCCAGGGACCCAAAGATAAAGGCAGAGAGCTGGATGGACAGGAGAAAGTCGGAAAAGACAATGCCCATGGCTGCACCAAAGGCTGCTCCCGAGGAGATGCCGAGGAGATACGGCTCTACCAATGGATTTCGGAAGCATCCTTGAAAGACTGCGCCTGCAGTGGCCAGGGCAGTGCCCACGGTCACAGCCAGGAGGACTCGGGGGATTCTCAGCTCCCAGACGATGGTGTTATGCAGCTTGGTGACGGAAGAGATGTCCCCGAATGGCATCATGTGAGCCATCACTATTCTGTAGACATCAGAGACTGAGATGTTGTAAGCTCCAAAGGTTATGGCCACGCCCACGGCGATAACAAGCAACGCAAACAGGGCGAGGAGGATCAGCATCTTGTGAATTTCTGAAAAACCGTATTCCTGATTAAGGCCTATACGCTCTGCAATTCGCATCCTTTTTGTCAACCCTGCCATGAGAGTTCACCATCGGACCATTTCTTGTTCTGTCATATTCCTCATTTTAAAAATGTTTAGCAATTAGTATTACTGATTTGCGAATCATTAGCAAAAAAGGAGCGTTAAGCATATAAATTTATCGCCCATACGGCTGCTTAAAACATTGGAGGTATACAAAACATGATCCGCTGTTGCAGCATGATTGCCATGTTGCTCCTAAGTGCATCACTTATGGCTATGCCGATCCAGGCATCTGACCTTTAGATGGCAGATATGAACGGCAAGAGTTGCAGTACATGGCAGACAGGAACTGCTTAGCCTGCTGATTTTTCTCTTTTTTCCCGTTCTTCACAGAATCGTTTCATCAATCATCGCCCATCCGTCATCTCCTCGATTCTTCCCTCCATCTCCATCGATGCTTCTCGCAACTGCTGCATCTCCTCATCTGTCGCCTGCCAGTAACCCCGCCTTTGCGCCTCCAGCAGCCTTTTGGCCACCTCCGCCGCAGCATAACAGTTGTTTCGGGATAGCTTCTCTTGCATCTCTCTGTCAAAGATGTACAGGCCGGCTATCTCAGACCAGATCCAGTTCTCCACAGCATGAGTTGTGGCCGCAAGCCCTAGCATGTTCTCAACCCTGTCAGCCACCTGCTGAGCCCCATGAAAGTCATGCTCGAGCATCGCATCGGCCCATTTGGGATTGAGAAGCCTTGTCCTGGCTCCCCGTGCCACCACATCCTGCACGTCCTCGGTCTGGACTGCCTCTCCAGTCGTGTCGGAGATGAGCATCTCAGGAGCCCTTCCCCGCTCCTTTTGAACTGCTCTGGATAGCCCGCCAAAGAACTCATAGTAGTGATCAAGGTCGATGATCTCCCGGTCGTGAGAATCCCTCACCTGGGAGACCAGATCGATCCTGGCCAGGTTGCTGCGGTAAATGTCATCGCTTTTTACGGCATGCAGATTCTCGGCATAGAGGTGATCCATCGACTGGATGAAAACCTCGGATAGCTCCTCCTCAGTCCTCCAGACTGAGTCCTCCACCAGTGGCAACATCCTCGTCCCGTACTCGCCTGCTTTGGGACCAAAAATCCGGCCGTTTGCCATCTTGCACACTGTCCTCTCATCCAGGCCCATGCAGTTCAGTCTCTCTTGGTTTTGCAGCGAATGCTTGCGCACGAAGTTCATCTCCAGGGGCTCGTCATCCTGGCCGGCTGCGAGGTTGAAGGCCTGATCCAGCAAGAGGACTACGTTGGGGAACATATCCCTGAAGAAGCCGCAGATGTTCACCAGAGCATCGATCCTCGGCCTTCCCAGCTCCTCCAGGGGCACGAGATCAAGCCTAGGAGACCAGGCACCGGCATCCTTTACAAGGCGGACACCCAGATAGCTGAGGATCTGGCCGACGGTCTCTCCCCCGGTCTTGGTGGTCTCGAAGCCCCAGAGTATCACACCCGTGCTCTCCGGAAACCTCCCTTCCTTCTTCAGGTATGCTGAGATCGTATTCTCGGCGATCTCAGAGCCGCGCTCCACAGCCGTCTGAGTGGGCAGGCGGGTTGGATCGAACTGGGTCAGGTTGCGCCCTGTCGGCAGGATCTGCGGCGTTCTGATGACGTCGCCCCCGGATGCTGCCGGGATGAACGACATCTTCAGGCCCTGCAGGAAGCTCTCTATCTCGCCTTCGTTTGCCGAGTACATCTCCAGGAACTGCAGCCCAAAGTCCAGGGTCTTCTTGAGCTGCTCCGCTTGGGCGCGAGCAAGGCCGCTTGCCTGCACCGCCGCCTCAGCAGAGTCATCCAGGCTGATTCCGGCCAGATGCGATGCCTTTCGGTCTATCTCCTCCAGATCGCTCACAAAGCATCTCTTGTCTTTCAAGACTTCATCGTAATCGAGCCCGCGTGCCTCAGCCAGTATTCGGTTCAAGGACCTGCATCCATCCCCTTCCCTGTCGTATCTCAGGATGAACTCGATGAAGCTCTTCAGTTCAGAGGCCTGGTACCTCTGTCCGATGATGTGCAAGCCTTTTGGTATGATCCTGCGCTTCATCTCGTAAAGCTCCGCATGGATAGAATCGAGATCCTCTGACCTCAGGTGAAGCTCGGAGGCCTTCTGTAAAATCTTCTCCTCCACCCTCTTCATCCTCAATGGATCATGCAGCCGGGCCTGGCCGTGCTCGTCTATCAGATCCTCCAGCTCGGCATAATCCCTGTAGAGGTCCGAGGTCGTGTAGGGTGGAGAGTTGTAGCCTATGGTCGTCCCATACAGCCTGCGTTTAGCGATCACAACCTCCGAGGTGTTCACCACTTGGTAGAAGTAGAGATGGGGAAGGCTGCCTATGAGCAGATCGGGAAAGCACTCGTTGGATAGGCCGACCTCCTTTCCCTTTGTAAACTCGGCCAGGCCGTGAGTCCCGACGTGAACCACTGCGTCT
>CAWEXU010000001.1:0-10160 GCA_963813075.1 Methanotrichaceae archaeon | reverse complement strand
TGTTTACTGCAGGCACCCGTTCAGTTACGTATTGTTATGAGATCACGGTCATTGTTGTCAATCCTTCGAGATATAAAATCTCCATCATCCAAGAAGACGGATAAGATTGATGCTCGCAAGTTGGCTTCTAGATGTCTCAGCAATTACGAGATTCATCCTTCCAGGAAATTCACAAGCGAGCAGTTGAGTCTTAAGAGGCTAGACAAGATCTCGCCAGCAGTACGTCCAGACTAGATCGAAGCTAAAGAACCAGATTCATAAGGTTCTTGATGCTGCAGGAATCACTCTTTCTATATTCGTATCGGATATATTCGGCGTATCCGGCAGATACATTTTGAATTGTCTTGTAGCACGAAAGAGCTGAAGGAACTGATCCCTGGAATCCCTACCAACAGGATTCGAAAAAGGGCTCAAGAATTGCCTGAGCATATTACAGTTCAGCTTGATGATACACAGGCCTTTCTTATCGGAAAAGCTCTTCATACAATGGATGATATCCAGAAAACCATTGATGAGATTGATGCGTTATTATACGAGAGAGCCAGATGCCTACATCGATGATTTAAAGATCCTGATGTCAGTTCCAGGCATCAAATTCATTGCTGCCATAACCATCTTAGCAGAAGTCGGGAACTATAAAGATTTTGGAGATGGAGATCAACTGGCATGTTATGCTGGTCTTACACCGGATGTTAAAAATTCTGCTGAGAGGAATATTATTGGAAAGATTACAAAACATGGTCCAAAAAGCCTTAGATGGATCTTAAATCAGGTAGCTCATGGAGCATCAAAGACAAAAAATTCGCGACTTAGAAAGGTATATCTCCGATTGCTGCGCAGGAAAGGCAAGCCGAAGGCCATTACTGCGCTCTCCAGGAAAATTCTCAGCATAATACACCATCTTCTTGTCAATCGCGAGATGTGGGAAGAAGAAGGATTCAAGAAGAAGAGATTGGACTTCGATTTCGATGGAAAATCCTCTTCCTCGCAGCTTACCTGGCTGGATCTGGTGGTCAATAATGTGGTTCGCATTGGAGAAGGTAAACCGGGGAGTGGTGGCTGATATCCCCCGGTTTTTTGGTGTGTTTTCATGGAAGAGACACAAAGTTCACAGAGTACGCACAGAGCGCCTAACCAAGAACTGGGAAATCATAGAAACTTCTGGTTAGCCACAGGAAATAGCGAAGAGCCCCTTTTTCTCCCCTTCAATCTCATCCCCCATCTTTTTTCTTCTCAGCCTCTTTTCAGCTCATCGATATTCAGGGGATTGAGAGGCTTGCAGATGATCTCATTGACCCTCAGCCTCTTCAGATGCTGGCTGGAGGCGGCCTGCATCACCAGAGCGGTATCCGATCCGGAGGCGGTCCCTGCTATTGCTATTACCTTCTCGCCCGAGGCCAGGAGGCCGGCATCTGCAGCCATGAGCACTATCTCGAAGCAGACCTTTACCCCCTGGCAGAAGCAACGCAGGAGATTCGCCATGGTGGTAGCGCTGTTTGAGCCGTAGAGGCCGTCGGTATGAAAGAGCATGGTGCCAAAATGAACCGCATGCCCCTCTCTTTGCAGCTCTCTGGTCAACGGCTCAGGAAAGGCGTTACGCTCCCGGTGAAAATCCCACTGATGAGGCACTACGATCAGCTTGATCCCATCCTGGCGGAAAAAGTCACTCGCTTTAGCCGCGGTGGCTCCGGTGGTGGAAGCCAGCACAATCTTCTTGATGTTCAGGCTGCTTGACCATTCCCGCGCCAGCCGGAATGTCTCCAGGGTTCTTTTCCGGCCCTCCCTCATCAAAATAACAATCTTCTTCTCCATAGAACTGTCACCTCTTCTCCTGAACCGGTCGCATGTGATATCTTCTCTTCGGCTTTACCGGAAAAATTAAAGTGGAGGTAACTGCTTTAGAAAATACCACGAAAATGCCTCAATGGGGCCACGGCGATTTGAACGCCGGTCACAGGACCCCCAGTCCTGTAGGATACCAGGCTACCCTATGGCCCCGCACAGCGCTCCATAGGATGTACAAGTGGCATATAAGCATTTCCCACTGAATGAGATCCATTCCCGCCCTCAAGAAATATCAGCTGCATCTCGTCTTCGGCCCGGACTGCGAGAAAGCTTCGCCGTTGTGGCCCAGAGTCTCCGCCCTCCCCCGCCGGGGGAATTCTTCAGAAAATATATGTCAGCCGTTCTTCACGCCCACATAAACCATCCACACCCCGACCACCACTGTGAAGCCGAACAGCACCAGGCTCTCGATTGCAAATCCATTGGGCAGGTCAAAGAGGACCACTATCCCCATGATCGCCGTCCCTACTCCGATGCTCACTACCCCCAGCCTCGCCGAGAAGGGATAGATCAGAAATCCCAGACCGATCAGAGCGGCAGCTATCAAGAGCGGAGTAGAAAATAGTGGAATGGCTATGTCCATATTCTGCAGTCCCCCGGCTGCGTACTTATAGTTTCTCTTTTGAGTTTCCCTATTTCGAGTTCGCCATCTATTTACCCTCAGCTCTCATAAGAAAAATGGATGAAGCGCATTTACATGGACCATTCCGCCACCACCCCAGTGGCGCCCGAGGTGCTGGCAGCCATGCTGCCCTATTTCGGCGAGAAGTTCGGCAATGCCTCCAGCCTGCACCGATCAGGCCGGGAGGCCAGAGAGGCTCTGGAGGACTCCAGAATGAAGGTGGCAGCCCTGCTGGGGGCGAAAGCGGAGGAGATCATCTTCACCTCCGGGGGGACGGAGTCAGACAACCTGGCACTGAAGGGCATCGCCCGCAAAAATCAAAAGCATGGAAAGCATATCATCACCACCCAAATCGAGCATCCGGCGATTCTGGAGACCTGCCGGGCCCTGGAGAAGGAGGGATTTCTGGTGACCTACCTGCCTGTGAACCAGGAGGGCCTGGTCGAGCTCTCCACCCTGGAAGCAGCCATCCGCCCGGACACCATTCTGATCTCGGTGATGCACGCCAACAACGAGGTGGGAACCATCCAGCCCCTGGAGGAGATCGGCCACCTGGCTGCGGAGAAGGACATCTATCTGCATACTGACGCCGTGCAGAGCGTGGGCAAGATCCCGGTCAATGTAGACGACCTCGGTCTCGATCTGCTATCCCTTTCCGCCCATAAGCTCTACGGGCCGAAGGGAGTGGGGGCTCTATACATCCGCAAAGGCACAAGCCTTGAGAGCATCATCCAGGGAGGGGGCCACGAACGCGGCCTGAGATCGGGAACGGAGAACATATCCGGCATTGTGGGCCTGGCTCGGGCGGCAGAGCTGGCGGAAAAGAACATGCCTCAGGAGGCGGAAAGGCTGACTGCAATGCGCGACCGCCTGGCTGAGCTTGTCCTGGGAAAAGTCAAGGAGGCCTGGATAAATGGAACTATGAAAAAGAGGCTTCCCGGCAACCTGAACTTCGGATTCAAGTATGTGGAGGGCGAGTCGTTGTTGCTCTTCTTAGACTCCAAAGGGATATGCGTTTCCACCGGCTCCGCCTGCTCGTCTCACAAGCTGGAGCCAAGTCATGTCCTCATGTCCCTGGGCCTGAAACCGGAGGAGTGCCACGGCTCTCTGCGGATCACCCTGGGGATGTCCAACACCACAGAGGAGGTGGAGTATGTGGCAGAGAGCATTGTTGAGGCGGTGGAGAGGTTCAGGGGGATATCGGCGCTGGGGAGAGTGTGAGACAAGAGGGAGTGAGACAAGAGGGAGTGAGACAAGAGGGAGTGAGACAAGAGAAGATGGCAGGATGTAGTCTCTTAGTTCGGAAAAGAGTGCGGAGGCGTGATCGCTCCGCTGCCGTCTCCTCCTTTAAGAAGAGACTTTGAACTGTTAATTATTCGTTGGGCCGAAAACTATATTATCCGGGCATAAAATTGCTGACGCAGTTCCAATCGAGTGGGAAGAAAAAGGTCAATAAAACTTGTCCGCTGTATCTGCTGCCCGGAGGGGCCCGGGATCCTGAATGCTCGATACCATAAACATTTCCACTGTAGCTCTAGCTCTGGTCCTTCTCCTCATCGCCATCAGGCAGCTGGGCGACTTCAAGCTCCAGATCTGGCAGATAATGCTCTTTGGCGCTTTAGCGGTCCTGCTCTCGGGAGATATCGCTCCCGCGGATGCCGCTCGGGCTATTAATCCGGATGTGATGATATTCCTGGCCGGGATGTTCATCGTCGGCGAGGCGATGAGAGAGAGCGGCTACCTGTTTCATCTCTTCAACCGCATCCTCTGCCGGGCAAAGAATTTAGACCAGCTACTGCTTCTCATCCTCTTCGCCATGGGCTTTCTCTCCGCCCTGCTGATGAATGACACCTTAGCTATAATCGGCACCCCACTCATGCTCTACCTGGCCCAGGCCCTGAAAATCTCCCCCAAGCTTCTCCTTCTTACCCTGGCCTTTGCCGTGACCACCGGCAGCGCCATGAGCCCTATCGGCAATCCCCAGAACCTGCTGATCGCCATCAACGGCAGCCTGGCAAATCCCTTCCTGGTCTTCTTGCAGTACCTCTTCCTTCCAACGGTGGCAAACCTCGTCCTGGCCTACATTCTCTTAAGACTTTTCTACAAGAACCAGTTCCAGCAGACGGCGATTATGATCCCGCCGGAGAAGATCAGCGACCCCGCCCTGGCCAATATCTCCCGCATCTCCATCATCCTCTTGCTCATGCTGATCCTGGCCAAGATCTCTGCCGTCACCCTGCAGAGCAGCCAGCAATTTTCGCTGACCTACATCGCCATCCTCTCTGCTCTGCCCATCATCCTCTTCAGCAGTCGAAGGTGGGAGATCGTGAAACATATCGACTGGTGCACACTGGTCTTCTTCGCCGCCATGTTCGTCCTGATGGAAAGCGTCTGGAGGTCTGGAGTCTTCCAGAGCATGATGGCGGGAAGTTCGGCGGGCATCGGATCCGGCTTTGAATCCATCCCGGTCATTCTGGCTCTGAGCGTCTTTTTAAGCCAGATCATCTCCAATGTGCCATTCGTCGCCCTATTCCAGCCGCTCCTGATTAATCCCTCCGCCCAGGCTCTAATGGCCCTGGCCGCAGGCAGCACCATCGCCGGAAACCTCTTCATCCTGGGGGCGGCAAGCAACGTCATAATAATCCAGAATGCCGAGAAGAGCGGGGAGACGCTCACGTTCCTGGACTTCGCCAGGGTGGGTGTGCCCCTGACGGCATTGAACGTCTTTGTCTACTGGATATTCCTTTGATGTCACTCTTCCTTTGATATGTCACTCATGAAAAACTGGATATTCAGAGAGGGAAATGGATGAATTCTATGGCTGAATTGACCGGAGATCCCACCGTCACCTGCTATGATCGGCATGCTCAGGCCTATGACCTCTACCAGTCCACGGTTGTCCCTGGCTACCCGGAATTGCTTGACCTTGTGGCCAAAGCCTGCCAGAGATTTCTGCCGCCTGAGCCAAGGATAATCGACCTGGGCTGCGGAACAGGAAATGCATCCCTGGCCATCCTGAAGAGGATTCCCGCCAGGATCTATCTCATCGACGGATCTGAGAGAATGACCGGGATCGCCGCGGAGAAGATCACCAGGGCCAATCCGGACGCTATCATGGGAGCTAAGGTGGCAGACCTCTCTGGAGATGATTGGGACCGGGGTCTGGGAGAAGGGGCATACGAAGCGGTAGTATCCACACTGGTCCTGGAGCACTTGCCATTTGATCGCTATAAACGGACGGTCGAAAAATGCTTCCGCCTGCTGGCACCAGGAGGATGGCTCATTGCGGCAGAGGGCTACATCAATGAGGGAATCGACATGCAAGAGTGGTTCAATCAAGAAATGGAAGGCCGCAGAATGAGGATTGATCCTGCAATTTCCGATTCTGTCTCCCGGCTGAGAGACGAGATGGAAAATCACTATTTTGCCAGCAAAGAAGAGAAAAAGATATGGTGGCAAAAGGCAGGATTTAATAGCGTTACCGTGATCTGGCAGCATCTATGCATAGCCCTGATGGCCGGGAGAAAGCCCATCTGATATCCTCTCATTTTCTCCTAAATACATTGATATACATTGATTTTCTTTGATATACTTTGATATTCATCCATCCCCAGAAAATTCCGCATTAATTCTGCATTCTAACAGATATGCCGACCAACCTTAAAGGGAGAGAGTGAAATGGCGCTTGAAAGGGAGAGAGAGAGGGTCACCATAGGACTGATTCAGACCACAGCCTCAGAGGACAGAGATCTGAACCTGAAAAAAGCCATCGGAATGATAAAAGAGGCAGCAAAGAAAGGAGCAAAGATCGTCTGCCTGCCTGAGCTCTACCGGACCCGTTACTTCCCCCAATGGGATCAAATGGACGCATCCTATTTGGCGGAGACGATTCCGGGTGAATCCACCGAGGCCTTCTCCATCCTCGCCCGGGAGCATGAGATAGTGATAGTCGTCCCGGTTTATGAGAAGACTGAGGGCGACTACTATAACTCTGCCGCAGTGATCGACATTGACGGCAGCCTTCTGGAGACCTACAGGAAGATCCACATCCCCCATGATCCCCTCTTTTACGAGCAGAGCTACTTCTCTCCTGGCGACGAGATCCGGATCTATGATACCCGCTATGCGAAATTCGCGGTGCTCATCTGCTTTGATCAGTGGTTCCCTGAGCCGGCCAGAGTGGCAGCTCTTGGCGGAGCGCAGATCATCTTCTATCCCACCGCCATCGGCAATATCATAGCCCAGGAGGAACCGGCAGAAGACGACTGGCATGATGCCTGGGAGACGGTCCAGAGGGGCCACGCCATCTCCAACAGCGTGTGCGTAGCCGCTGTAAACCGGGTGGGAAGGGAGGAAGGCCTCTGTTTTTGGGGCAGCTCATTTGTGGCGGACTCATTTGGAAATATGGTGGCAAAAGCAAGCCAGGACAGAGAAGAGGTCTTATTGGCTGACTTAGACCTGGCCAAAAACCGGGCCATCCGGGAGGGCTGGGGCTTTTTCCGTAACCGCAGGCCAGAAACCTACTGGCCTATTATCGAGATGGTAAAAGAATCCGCTCCGGGCGAGGCGGGAAAAGGGAAAACGAAGGCGGATACAAAGGCGGGGATGAAGACCGGGATAAAGCCGGAGGACCTCTGTCTGGTGGATACGCCTTTGCAGCTGGGCTTTCATATGCCGGCAGAATGGGAGGAGCACGAAGCGATCTGGCTCTCCTGGCCCTATGATCAGGAGACCTTCTTTGATATGGAAAAGGTGGAGGACGCATATGTCTCCATCATCAAAGCCATCCACAAAAGCGAGATCGTCAACCTGCTGGTCAGAGACGAGATGATGCTCAGTGCCGTGGTCGAGAGACTGAGAGAAGAGAAGGTGGACTTGCGAAAGATCAGGTTCCATGAGATCGATTATGCCGATGTTTGGTTCAGGGACTACGGTCCCACATTCGTGGTGGCTCGCGAGGATGGCGCGGCTAGAGACAGTATTGCCATGGTCGCCTGGACATTCAACGCCTGGGGAGAGAAGTATCCCGGATTGATGAGGGACACCAGGATCCCCTGCCTGATCAACGATGACCTCAAGATGGAGTGCTTCATCCCGGGAATCGTGCTTGAAGGAGGCTCAATAGACGTCAACGGTCTGGGGATGGTCCTGACCACCGAGCAGTGCCTGCTCAATCGCAACAGAAATCCTGGCCTGAAGAAAGAGGAGATCGAGCAGTATCTCAAGGAGTATCTGGGAGCGAGAAAAGTCATCTGGCTGAAGGAGGGGATAGCGGGAGACGACACAGACGGTCACGTGGACGACATCGCCAGGTTCGTCAATCCGACAACCGTGCTCTGCGCCTATGAAGAGGACTTTGAAGATGATAACCATTTTCCCCTCAAAGCGAACTACCAGCAACTCTGTCAGGAGACCGATCAGGATGGAAATCCCCTCAAAGTCATCAAGCTTCCCATGCCGGGCTCTGTGGAAAATGAAGGCGGACGGCTGCCCGCCAGCTATGCCAACTTCTATATCGGAAACGATACCGTCCTGGTTCCCCTCTTCCGGGATGAGAACGACCAGAAGGCGCTGAAGATAATCCAGGAGGCTTTCCCGGATCGGAAGGTGGTGGGAATCGACTGCCGGGAGATGGTGGAAGGGCTGGGAACCGTTCACTGCATCAGCCAGCAGCAGCCAAAAATTAGGTGACTGCAATCGCGGGCCCTATTGCTGGTGCCGCGCCGTTAATCACTTTTTTTATCCGGATCCATTTCTTCCGCATTATTCTCGATCCAGCTGCTCGTTCAGGATGCAATCTGCAACGCATTTTCTTTGAATAATTTTATCAAAAACATTAAATAAAGAATTAACAAAGTTATAGATAGGATTAAATTTCAGTAGAGCCAACAACATCATGTGATCATATGATGCATAGAAAAAACTGGTTGTATCTAATAGCCCTGGGCTCATGCTTAATTATCGGCCTGGCAGGTGGGCAGGACTGGCTGGTGGGAGGCTATGTCAGCTCCTTTGGCCCGCATGATGACCCTTCGATAGCTGGGTTGAAACGGTGGCTTGATTATCCCAACCCCACCTTCACCTGGTATGGCGTGAATGGGTCCGCCTATTACCTTCCCTATGGAGTATACTCGCCTTATCCCGCCGCCTATTATCCCAGCCCTGGCTGGACGCCGCTTTACGGTCTCGGATGGCAGGTATACCAGAGAGACTGGGCCAAGACGCTGGAGTATGCCCAGACCAGATCGTCAATAAGGGTCTATCCAAGACAGACGGTCGCATATCTCCCCGCCCAGCCGGCTGCTTCTGCCACGGCGTCCGCGCCACCAACCGCGATGCAGACCGCCGCCCCGTCCAACAAGATTGCAACACCAGCTGCATCAACTGCATACTACTCCCCTGAATATGTGGGCGCGGCTCCCAAAACACCCCCTGCCACCGCCTCAGCATCCTCCGCCGCCACTGCTACCCCCGCACCAACCACTGGCGATTCCACTGCCATAATAGTCTCTGAAGGAATGCGCGGCTATCAGGTGTTTCTGGATGGAGTCTATATTGGAACTGAGGGAACAGGGGGAGATCCGCTGGACGGAAAGTTCAGCTTCAAGGCTGTCGGAAACCGGAATCATTCGGTAAGGGTCAATGACGGTCAGTTCGACTATCCCAAGATTATGTTCTTCGAGCCGGGAGGCACAAAGACGATCAATGTGGAGCCGGGAACAGCAGTCTATGTCTAGGCCGCAATTTTGGTCCATTCACTTTTTTTGCGTCTCTGGCGGATTCAATCCTGTGCTAGGAAAGACTCGTTTCCCCAAATAAGTAAAATATAGAATTGCATTTAGGTCAATAAAAATAAATAAAATATCTATTTGTCAGCAACTTCGATAAACCGTCTGCTCCTGCATGCTCGCAATATTTTTTCGGCCTTTAACTCGTCCAGCTTGCGTTTGCGCTTCATTTTCTTGTCTCGAGCTTCACTCATAGCCGCACTCCTTCACCTCCTAGAATATCTACCTTCTCATTGGTGATCCCTGCCATTGATAACAAAAAAATTGATAATTTTGAGAACTTGTTACCCTCATTTATATTCACCTCTTAATGTAATTAGCCAATATCTTTATTTACAGGAGGCCCAACTGACCAATGACCTTTCGATCTGAGCGCGTCTCCTGCGGCAAGATCTGCAGGCAGCAGAGCGGGAAATCCGCTCAACGAACATCGGCAGGAATCCGAATCCACAGAGACTTAAAAAAGGAGTAATATGATAAGCGGTTTTAAAAATTTTTCATTATTTGTCATTCTCCTGGCTGCTGCCATCCTCTCCGGCTGCATCTCGGATGATGAAGCCCCAGTAGACAAAATCCCGGTAAACGAGGCTGAAGTTGATACCCATACCCGGAACGGCTCATTGATTGCTTCCGAGAACGATTCCGATGCAATATCTGTCGCCACAACCGTCGCACCCCTGGCCGGCCTTATCTCTGCCGTGGGAGGCGACCGGGTCGAAATAGCGGTTATGATCCCTCCCGGGGCCGAGCCCCATACTATGAACCCACCCCCTCCCAGATGATGGAAGTCGCCAATGCGGACGTATACATCATGAACGGAGCAGGCCTGGAGTTCTGGATGGAAAAGGTGCTCGAGGTGAATGAAAAGATGCTCATTGTGGACTCCTCCCGCGGAGTGAATCTGC